>NZ_JBHXSQ010000002.1:0-1705238 GCF_042715335.1 Kribbella sp. NPDC058693 | reverse complement strand
CCGCCGACTGATCCCCACGACGACTCGCCCGGCCCTGGCGGGCCGGGCGAGTCGTCGTCGGGGGAGGACGCTGGAGCCGATGAGTCGCGAGCGGGCGAACCGGACCCGGCGCAGCCGGCTGACCGGACGCCTGCCGACTCGCCGCAGAGCGACTCGGTGCAGGGCGAGTCGGCGGAGGCCGACCTCGGGCGGGACCGGTCCGCGCCCGACGACTCGGCACAGGACGGCTCGGCCTCGGAGGACCAGGCGCGCGCCGGGGCGGCGCCGGTTGGAGAGGTTGTCGGTAGCTCCGCGCCTTACAAGGCTCGGCTTTTGAGTGTGCAGGGGGCGGGGGCTGGGGTTGCGGGGCGGAGGTCTCGGGCTATTACTGAGGTGGGGCGGGTGGTGGGGGAGCGGGCTCGGGTCGGGCGGGAGTCGGGGCGGCCGCATCTGCTCGCCACGCTTCGGTCTGCGGCGCCGCATCAGCAGGTTCGGGGGCGGAGCGGGCCGGGGCTCGTCGTGCGGCCGGCCGACGTGCGGCTCGCCGTACGGGAAGGGCGCGAGGGGAATCTCGTGCTGTTCGCCGTCGACGCGTCCGGCTCGATGGGGACGAAGAAGCGGATGGGTGAGGTGAAGACGGCGATCGTCTCGCTCCTGCTCGACGCGTACCAGCGGCGCGACACCGTCGGCCTGGTCACGTTCGCCGGCGCCACCGCCACGGTCGCGCTCCCGCCGACGGGCAGTGTGGAGACCGCCGTACGACGGCTCGAATCCCTCCCGACCGGCGGACGCACCCCGCTCGCCGAAGGACTCCTCCAAGCAGCAGAGGTACTGCGGATCGCCGCGATCCGGGACCCGCGCCGCCGCCCGCTCCTCGTACTCGTCACCGACGGCCGCGCCACCCATGGCGACAACGCATTCGCCCGGGCACGTCAATCCGCCGGATGGCTGGCCGAGCGCGGGATCGCGACCGTGGTCGTGGACTGCGAACCGCGCCGCGGCGTCCGCCTCGGCCTGGCGGCGGAGCTCGCGGCCGACCTCGGCGCCGAGTACCTCGATCTCGGAGACGTTGCTGCTGGCAACCTTGTCCGCACGGTGACCGAGCGGAAGGTGGCCTGACATGCCGAAGGGGCAACCGGTCGCCGTACCCGAGGACGGCCTGACCACGCGCCAGCGTCGCAACCGTCCGCTGCTGATGGTGCATACCGGCGAGATGAAGGGGAAGTCGACCGCCGCGTTCGGGATGGCGTTGCGCGCCTGGAACCACGGCTGGAACATCGGAGTCTTCCAGTTCGTGAAGAGCGCGAAATGGAAGGTCGGCGAGGAGGGCGCGTTCAAGGCGCTCGGTGAGTTGCATGAGGCAACTGGTCAGGGCGGCCCGGTCGAATGGCACAAGATGGGCGAGGGCTGGAGTTGGTCGCGCAAGGCCGGCACCGAGGAGGACCACGCCGCCGACGCGCTCGAGGGCTGGCGTGAGATCCAGCGCCGGCTCGCCGCCGAGACGCATGACCTGTACGTCCTGGACGAGTTCACCTACCCGATGAAGTGGGGCTGGGTCGACATGGACGAGGTGGTCGACACGCTCGTCAACCGCCCCGGTCATCAGTACGTAGTGATCACCGGCCGTGATGCGAATCCCAAGCTCATCGAGGCCGCGGACCTCGCCACCGAGATGACCAAGCTGAAGCATCCGATGGACGCCGGCCAGAAGGGTCAGAAGGGCATCGAGTGGTGATCCCGCGGGTCGTGGTCGCGGCGCCGTCGTCCGGCGCGGGGAAGACGACGGTCGCAGTCGGCCTGATGGCGGCGCTGCGGCGGGCCGGGCACGTTGTTGCCGGGTTCAAGGTCGGGCCGGACTACATCGACCCTGGGTTCCACGCGGTCGCGACCGGGCGCCGGGGGCGCAACCTCGACCCGATGTTGTCGGGGGAGGAACGCGTCGGACCCCTGTTTGCGCATGGGTCCGTGGGTGCGGATATCGCGGTGGTCGAAGGCGTGATGGGCCTGTACGACGGCGCGCTCGGGACGGAAGGGTTCTCGTCCACGGCGCATGTCGCGAAGTTGCTGAAGGCACCCGTGGTGCTCGTGGTGGATGCGTCCGCCGCGGGCCGGAGCGTTGGCGCTGTCGTCCAGGGTTTCGTTGCCTTCGACACCGAAGTACGGATCGTCGGGGTGATCCTCAACAAGGTTGGCTCCGACCGGCACGAGACCGAAGTACGCGCAGGCATCGCGCCCACCGGCGTCCCCGTCCTCGGCGTCCTCCGCCGCGACCCCCGCCTAACCGTCCCCAGCCGCCACCTCGGCCTCATCCCCGCCACAGAACAACGCGAACAGGCGGAAGACGCAGTAGAAGCAGCCGCCGAACTCGTCCACCAAGGCGTAGACCTCCAAGCCTTCGTAGCCGCAGCCAAAGCAGCCCCTCACCACACCACCACCCCGTGGGATCCCACCGAGGAACTCACCAGCCTCGCACCGGCATCCACCACCGTCCTGGGGTATCGCCCGGTGGTTGCGGTTGCGGGCGGTCCGGTGTTCTCGTTCCGGTACACGGAGACGACGGAGCTGCTCGACGCCGCGGGCGCCGACGTTGTGACCTTCGACCCGCTGGCCGACACGTTGCCGGAGGCAACTGCTGCGCTTTACCTCGGCGGCGGCTTCCCGGAGCTGCATGCGGAAGCGCTGTCGGCGAACGGCAAGTTGAGGGAGCAGGTCGCCGCTCAGGCGTTGGCCGGGTTGCCGGTGGTTGCTGAGTGTGCGGGGCTGCTTTATCTGTGTCGTGAGCTCGACGGGCATCCGATGACGGGCGTGCTGCCCGCGACCGGGCGGATGACGAGTCGCCTCACCCTCGGGTATCGGACGGCGGTCGCCGCGACCAGCACCGACTTCTTTGACGAAGGACGCCGCGTGCGCGGTCACGAGTTCCACCGCACCGCGATCGACCTCGACGCCGACGTACGCCCCGCCTGGCACCTCCCCGCCGGCGTCGAAGGCATCACGCTCCCGCACGTGCACGCGTCGTACCTGCACCTGCACTGGACCGCCACCCCCGACGTACCAGCCCGCCTGGTCGCCGCAGCCCGCGCACACCAGCGATGAACCTCGTCGTAGGAGTCGGCCTCCGAGCAAACACGCCGTACGCCGAACTCAGCGCCCTCGTGGACAGCGCGCTGAAGGAAGCCCCGGGCGACGTGCAACTCATCGTCACCGTCACAAGCAAAGAAGCCGAGCCAGCGCTGCACCGTCTCGCCGACGACCTGAATGCCGAGCTCCGAGCGATCCCGCCCAACGAGCTGGCCGAGCAAACACCGCCCAACCCGAGCGAGCACGTCGAGCGGTTCACAGGTACGCCGAGCGTCGCCGAAGCCGCCGTCCTGGCCGCCGGCGCCCAACTCATCCTCCCCAAACGCCGCTCAGCCAACGCGACCGTTGCCGTCGGCCGTCTCCCCGCACCCGCCTACCAGCCAGCGGATCGCGAGGTCGTACACCGCGTGATCGCCGAGCGCCGCGACGTACGACGAGGTTTCCTCAACCTCCCCATCGACAACGACCTCCTCACCAGAGTCCTGGAATCAGCGCATCGAGCCCCAAGCGTCGGATTGAGCCAGCCATGGGACTTCCTGGTCATCCGGGACCTCGCAACCAGGCGGAAGGTGCACGATCTCGCCACCGCGCAGCGGGACGCGTTCGCCGCATCGCTGCCGGACGACCGCCGCGCGAAGTTCGACGGACTGAAGATCGAGGCGATCCTCGACACCCCGGTGAACATCGCGGTGATCTGCGACCCCGGCCGCGGCGGACGGCACGTACTCGGCCGGCACGCGGATCCACGGACCACGTGGTTCTCCGCCGCGATCGCGATCCAGAACCTCTGGCTGGCCGCACGAGCCGAAGGGCTCGGCGTCGGCTGGGTCTCGTTCTTCGAACCGGCCGAAGTCGCAGACGTCCTCGACCTGCCCGCACACATCGAGCTCGTCGGTTATCTCTGCGTCGGGTACGTCGAGGAGTTCGCCGCCGCACCGGAGCTGGTGCGCTCAGGCTGGGCGAAGCGTAGGCCGCTCGAGTGGGCGATCCACCACGAGGAGTGGGGCCGACGCGAGGCCTCGATCGTCGAGGACGCGATCCAGGCCGGGCACAACGCAGTACAGGCAGTCGGCCAGCGCGTACGTCTGATCGTTGGCGGCGACAAAGCAGACCTCCAGCAGGCAGATGCGCTGGTCATCGATCTCACGCCGACCAAACCGCAAGCCGACTTCGGTGTCCTCTGGCGACCCGCGCGGACGCCGGCCGAGGCCGTCGAGTTCGGTGTCGAAATCGCTCGCGACCTGGCCCTGCAGGGTGTCGGCCAACTCGTCGTACAGCTCGCAGACCCGTCAGAAGAAGCGACCGCGCTCGCCCGCGGGCTGGAAGTCGGTGCGTCGGCCTGTGGTCTGACACACTCCCGTGCATGACAGACCAACCGCCCATGTACGTTCCCGCGTTCTCGATGAAGCAGCGGATCACGATGATGGCGAACAAGTACGAGCTGATCGCCACCAACCCGGACGGGAGTGACGGGGCGCTGCTCGCGTTCGCGCAGCAGAAGCGGATGGCGTTCAAGGAGCAGGTGACGTTCTACACCGACGACACCAAGACCCGGCCGGTGTTCTCGTTCAAGGCGCGCAAGACGATCGACCTCGGTTCGGGGTACGACGTCTTCGACGCGAACGGGCAGACGATCGGCTGGTTCAAGAAGGAGTTCGGCAAGAGCCTGCTCCGGTCCAGCTGGCAGCTCAGCGCGCCGGGCGTGGACGCGAGCGGTACCGAGCGGAACCCGACGATCGCGATCGTCCGCCGGGTCTGGGAGTTCGTCCCGTTCGTCGGCGAGATCCCGCTGCCGTTCATCTTCCACTTCGACTTCACCGAGGCGGGCTCCGGTCAGCCGGTGCTGTCGGTGGAGCGGAGGCTCTCGGTCCGGGACCGCTACCGGATCACCGTCCAGGACCAGCGCCTGGACTTCCGCGTCGCGGCCGCGATGACGGTCGCGCTGGACGCGCTGCAGTCCCGCTGAGCCCCACCTGAGCGCGATCGGGGCCCGTCTGAGTCCCGCCTGAGGGTCGGCGTACGACCTGGGTCGTACGCCGGTCTCACTCTTTCGGGTGAACCTACCCTGACAACACTTGGTTCAGCCTCCGCCGGGTGCGAGGCTGTATCCATGGGCGTAGCGCAGCGCAGTCGACGGTGGACGGTTCCGATCGCAGCAGTCGCGGTAGTGGCAGGGGTGGGGACACTCGGGCCGGTGGTCGCGGATGCCTCGCCGAAGCTGCCGAGCATCTCCGCGCAGGACCTGCTCGCGAAGGTGCAGACCGCGAAGGTGGACGGTCTGAGCGGCACCGTGCGCTCGAACGCGGACCTCGGCCTGCCGGCGATCCCCGGTATGGCGCCCGGCAGCCGCGAGCTCACCGACCTGCTGAGCGGGCAGCACACCGCGCGAGTCGCGTTCGCGAGCCCGGACAAGGCCAAGGTCTCCCTGATCGACAACCAGGCCGAGCAGCTCTGGACCACGGACGGTACGTCGGCGTGGGCCTACGACTCGTCCAAGCGTGAGGCCACGAAGCTGACGCTGCCGGCGCACAAGACGGCCAAGCCCGAAAAGACCCTGCCGGAGTCGTACGACCCGCAGGCGGTCGCCAAGCAGTTCCTCGATGCGATCGACCCGACCACCAAGGTCCAGGTCAGCGGCACCGAGAAGGTCGCCGGCCGCGACGCCTACAAGCTGCGCCTGGTCCCGAAGACCGACAAGACGACCGTCGGTTCGGTGACCCTGGCGATCGACTCCAAGACCTGGGTCCCGCTGGACGTGACCGTGATGCCGCGGACCGGCAACGACCCGGCGGTCGAGCTGGGCTTCACCTCGGTGTCGTTCGACGTACCGTCGGCGAGTTCCTTCACCTTCACCCCGCCGAAGGGCGTGAAGGTCACCGACCAGAAGGTGCCGGCCAACCGTGAGCGGCCGAAGAGCGTTCCGCCGAAGCCGGTCAAGCCGGTCAAGCCCGGTACGGCGCAGGCCGACAAGCCGACCGTGATCGGCACCGGCTGGGACAGCGTCGCGATGATCCGCGGAGCCAACGCCGCCGGCCTGGCAGCGAACCCGGCATCCGGTCCGCTCGGCCAACTGCTGGCGAAGGCGCCGACGGTGCAGGGCTCGTGGGGTAAGGGCAAGGTGTTGACCACCAAGATGGTGAGCGCGCTGATCACCGACGACGGCCGGGTCTTCGTCGGCCTGGTCACCCCGGACACCCTGCAGGCCGCCGCAGCGAAGGCCCCCCGCTGAACAGCGACATGGCGAGCGCTCCGGTCGTCACCCGCGGGCTGACCAAGCGTTTCCACGGCGGGCAGGTGGCGGTGGACGCGGTCGACCTCGAAGTACCGGCCGGGAGCGTGTACGGCTTCCTCGGCCCGAACGGGTCGGGGAAGACGACGACGATCCGGATGCTGCTCGGCCTGATCGCGCCGACGTCCGGCGAGGTCGAGCTGCTCGGCGAACCGATGCCGAAGGCACACCTGCGGGTCCTCCCGCGGGTCGGAGCGCTGGTCGAAGGACCGGCGTTCTACCCGTTCTGGACCGGCCAGGCGAACCTGCTGCGCTTCGACGCCGCCGACCGCACCGCCGACCCGAAGACCCGCAAGGCCCGCGCCGGGGAGGCGCTGGAGCGGGTCGGTCTCTCGAACGCAGCCGGCAAGAAGGTCCGCGCGTACTCGCTGGGCATGCGCCAGCGGCTCGCGATTGCGGTCGCGCTGATGCAACGGCGCGAGCTGCTCGTGCTGGACGAGCCGACCAACGGCCTCGACCCGCAGGGCACCCGCGAGGTCCGCCACCTGATCCGCGACCTGGCCAGCGACGGTACGACGGTCTTCACCTCGACCCACCTGCTCGCCGAGGTCGAGCAGGTCTGCACGCACGCCGCGATCATGAGCCGCGGCAAGCTGCTACGGCAGTCCACGGTGGCGGATCTCCGCGCCGAGCTCCGCCCACGGCTGGTCGTCCGTACGCCGGACCTCGGAGCCGCGGCCGAAACGCTGCAAAGTCTCGGGGTCACCGAGCTGAAGACGACGCCCGAGACCGTCGAGGGCGATCCCGGGGAGCTACCCATCGAGAAGTTCGCCGCGGCCCTGGTCGCAGCTGACGTCCGCATCCACGGCTTTGGCATCGAACGCCCGAGTCTCGAAGACGCTTTCGTGGCGCTCACCGGGGAGGGTTTCGATGTCGCCGAGTGAAGCGACCGCGGATGTCGTGGTCACCAGGCCAAGTGCCGGACGGCATACGTTGGCGCTGTTCATCTCGGAGCTGCGCCTCGTCTTCGGCCGCGCTCGCACGCAGGTCGGCCTCGGCGTACTCGCCGCCGTCCCGCTGCTGATCGGGATCGCGATCAAGCTCAGCGGCTCCGGAGGTGACGCCGAAGGGTTCATCGGCCAGGTCGCAGGCAACGGACTGTTCCTGATCGTGGCCAGCCTCGGCCTGTCGCTGCCGTTCTTCCTGCCGACCGCGGTGACCGTCATCTCGGGGGAGTCGCTGGCCGGTGAGGCCAGCCTCGGGACCCTGCGCAACCTGCTCACCGCACCCGCCGGCCGGTCCCGGTTGCTCGCGGCCAAGATGGTCGCGCTCACGGTCTTCTGCCTGGTCGCGACGATGACGATCTGGGTCTCCGGCCTGATCGTCGGCTTCATCCTGTTCCCGGTCGGCGACGTACTCCTGCTCTCCGGCTCGACCGTCTCGCTCGGCGAAGGCCTGCTCCGGGCGCTCGCGATCGCGCTGGTGATCTCGCTGTCGCTGCTCGGGCTGGCCGCCATCGGCCTGTTCGTCTCGTCGCTGACGTCGACCCCGCTGGCGGCGATGGCCGCGACGTTCGGCGCGTTCATCGTGCTCGGCATCATGACCGCGATCCCGCAGCTGCACGCGATCCACCCGTGGTTGCTGATGTATCGCTGGCAGTCGTTCGCCGACGTGCTCCGCGACCCGCCGTACTGGCACGACATCGGCCGCAACCTGCTCCTGCAGGCCGGGTATGTCGCCGTGTTCTACACCGCTGCCTGGGCTCGCATTACGAGCCGCGACATAACCTAGGCTGCGTGAGAGCCGATCTCGTCGCCGCCCTGCGCTGCCCGGTCTGTGCCGACGGGTTGGCGCTGGACGGTCGTACGGCGCGGTGCCCGCGCGGGCACGCGTACGACCTGGCCAAACAGGGCTACCTGAATCTGTTGCCTAAGGCATCTAACGGGATCGAGGGCGACTCGGTGGAGATGGTCGGCGCCCGGACGGTCTTCCTCGGCGGCGGCCACTACGCGGCGATCCGGGACGCGCTGATCATCGCCACCGAACTCGGGCCCGACGACCTGGTCGTGGAGGTCGGCGCCGGCACCGGCTACTACCTGGCAGGCGTCCTCGGGCTGGCTCCGCAACGACGCGGAATCGCCCTGGACGTGTCGAAGTTCGCCGCCCGCCGGGTGGCGAAGGTAGATCCGCGGATCGCCTCCGTCGTGTGTGACGCGTGGCAGGAGCTGCCGCTGCTCGACGGATCGGCGCAACTGATGCTGAACGTGTTCGCCCCGCGCAACGCCGCCGAGATGGCCCGGGTCCTCGCACCTACCGGTCGCCTGCTCGTGGTCACACCGAACCAGCAGCATCTCGCCGAGCTGGTCGACGTACTCGGACTGGTCAGTGTGGACGTGGAGAAGGACCGACGGCTGCAGGAGTCGCTGTCGGGGGAGTTCGTCCGGATCGGCAGCGAGGCGGTCGAGGAGACGATGCGGCTCGACCGGACGGCCGTTGAGCAGTTGGTGCTGATGACGCCGAGCGCGCGGCACGTGAACTATCGCGAGCTCCTGCAACGGATCGCAGTACTCCCGGAGCCTGTGATGGTGACCTTGGCGGTCACGCTGTCGGTGTGGCAGCCACGCTATCGGTCATCGTGATGCCGGCTCGAGCTCGGCACCACTGACCGGATCAGCAACAGGTCAGGCCGCGTGGCCGATCAGTTCGCGGGCGACCACCGTGCCGTGGTTCTCGGCTTCCACGTGGGCCTCGGACTCGGAGACCTTGGAGGCGTCGATCAGCTCCTCCATGCCCGGGGTGACCGGGGCCAGGGTGAGCTCGGCGGCGGCGGTGCGGATGTTCATCCCGAACAGGTCGGCGAAGACCCGCTCGAGGTACGGCGTGGCGTGGTCCCAGCCGTGCTTCGGCGTACCCGGGGCGTAGCCGCCGCCACGGGCGATGGCGAAGATCGCGGGCCGGCCGGCCAGCGGACGGGAGCCGAAGGCGAGGTCCCGGTCCATGAGAAGCAGGTCGATCCAGGTCTTCACGTTCTGGGCGATGCCGTAGTTGTAGAGCGGTACGGCGAGCAGGATCGCGTCGGCGTTCCGGGCCTCGGCCGCCAGGTCGGCGGCGATCGCCCGGGCCTCGGCGAGCGGCATCCGGTCGGAATCGGCGACCGGCTCCTGACCCACCTGGGCGGCGGCCAGCGTCGGCCACACGGTCGACGGCAGCGGGTGCTGTCCGAGGTCCCGCCGTACCACGACACCGTCCGGGTGCTCGGCCTTCCAGGCGGCCTCGGCGCTGTCGGCCAGCGCACGGGACACCGAACCGTCCAGCCGGATGCTGGCGTCGATGCGTAGCAGGGTGCTCATAGGTTCTGTCTCCATCGAGTTGAGGGGGGCGTGCTCATGTTGAGCTGCTTCGAAGATAATCTGTGAAGCAGAACATATTCAAGTCAGATCGTATTCCGAGTGGCGTACACCACGTACGATGGAGGCATGTCCAGTACTTCGCCTGAGGTCGCGACCCGGGTCGCCCGTGGGGTCGAGCCGCCGGTCGCCAGTGGTGCGCCGGTGGAAGCCGACCTCGGCTGGGCGCTGGGTGTCGTGTTCCGGCGGTACGCGAAGGCGTCCGCCGCGGCGCTCGAGGGCCTGCCAGGCGGCCCGCGCGGCTACCAGGTGCTTGCGACGACCAGCTCCGAAGGCCCGAAGCGGCAGCTCGACCTGGCCGCCCAGCTCGGCGTCGACCGGACCGTGATGACCTACCTGCTCGACGACCTGGAGAAGGCGGGCCTCGTGCAACGGCGGCCCGACCCCGCGGATCGTCGGGCCCGGCTCATCGCGCCGACCGACGAGGGCCACGAGGCTCTGTGCGACCTGGAGCGCCGCCTGCGCAGCACCGAGGAGGAGGTGCTCGGCATCCTCGACGAGTCGGAGCGCGCCAGCTTCCGGATGCTCCTGCAGCGCGTGGCGATGAAGGCCAACGCCGTCGACCCGCTGCACAACGCGTGCACCCTGGCCGAGGCGGACGACCCCGCCAGCACCTAGCTAGTGCAGCGGTACGAAGCCTGACTCGTAGGCGCGGATGACCGCCTGGGTGCGGTCCCGTGCGTTGAGCTTGGACAGCACGTTGGCGACGTGCGTCTTGACCGTCTGCAGGCCGAGGATCAGCTCTTCGGCGATCTCGGCGTTCGACAGACCGCGCGCCATCAACCGGAGCACCTCCTGCTCCCGCTCGGTCAGTTGGTACTCGTCCAAACCGCTCGGCGTCTGCGGGCCGACGTGGGCGAGCGCCAACGCCCGGATCGCCTCCGGGAACAGCAGCGACTCACTCCGCGCGACGGTCCGGATCGCCGCGATGATGTCGTCCGGCGGCGTCCGCTTCAGCAAGAACCCGGACGCGCCGGCCCGCAATGCGTCGTACACGTAGTCGTCGTTCTCGAACGTGGTGACGACCAGCACGCGCGGCGCCGGGTCGAGGTTCTCCAGCAGCAACCGGGTCGCCTGGATGCCGTCCACCGCGGGCATCCGGACATCCATCAGTACAACGTCGGCGCCGGTACGACGAACGACCGGCAGCACCTCCGCGCCGTCTCCGGCCTCACCGACCACCGTGAGGTCGGGCTCGGCGTTGATGATCGCCCGCAGCCCGCTCCGGATCAGCGGCTCGTCGTCGACCACGACCACCGACAGGTTCATGTCATCCCTTCGTCATGCTCACCGGCAGCCGGACCGCCAAGCGCCAGGCCTCGCCCTCCGCGACCGGGCCGGCATCGACCGTGCCACGCAGTACGGCGACTCTTTCACGGATCCCGGCCAGGCCGCGGCCGCCGCCGGAGTGATCCGACTTGCCGCTGACCGGATTGGTGACCGCCAGCCGCAGGCCGGACGTGTCGAGCCGGATCGACAGGTCCACGGCCAGCTCACCGGCCGGACGTCCGGCGTGCCGGATCGCGTTGGTCAGACCTTCCTGGACGATTCGGTATGCCTCCCGGGAGACCGCCGCCGGCAGCTGGTCCAGGTCGCCGGACCGATCGACCTCGATCGTGATGCCGCCTGCCCGGGTGGCCTCGACCAGACGGTCCAGACCGCCGAGGGTGGCCTGCGGTGTGGTCCGCGAGCCCGGGCGACGGTCGTCGCGGAGCAGGCCGAGCACGTGGTCGAGATCCGCGAGCGCCGCCCGGGCCGACGTCTCCATCGCGGCCAGTGCGTTCTCGGCGAAGTCCGGGTCGCTGGCAAGTACCCGCCGCGCCGCTGCGGCCTGGATGGTGACCAGGCTGAGTGCGTGCCCGACGCTGTCGTGCAGTTCCCGGGCAAGACGGTTGCGCTCGGCAAGCGTTGCGGTCTGCTGCTCGAGCAGCTCGATCCGTTCCGCTGCTGTCGGTCCGAGGACGCGCGGCGCGAGGTACGCCAGCAGTGCGCCGACCGCAGCCGACAGCAGGAACAGTCCGGCGAGACCGCCGATCGCGGCTGCGGGCATCCAGAGGTCGGTCCAGTTGCCGTGGATGTCGTACGACCAGCCGGGCACGATGTCGCGCGTTCCGGCCGACCGGAACGGTGCGGCCAGCCAGATCGCGCCGACGCCGAACACGATCGTGCTGAGGATCCCGACGACCCCGCCCGCGACGAGATGGAGGCAGAACCAGGCCGCGGTCCGCCGGCGCTGCGGCCAGGTCCGCGCCGGACCGAGCGGCCGCTCGTCGAACCGCACCGCGAGCAGTGACTCGACCGCGATGCCCTCCACCTCGCGGACCGCGGGCAGCAGGCCGAGCACGACCGGGGGCACCAGCCCCATCAGCACCCAGATGATGCCGGTGGCAACTTTCGGCATGCCGAGGTCGCCGACCACGGCGCCGAGCGCGCTGTCGACCAGGATGAACGCCAGCACGAGCGCCGACCCGAGCAGCAGGTAGACCCAGCGCAGGTACGTCGACGTACGCCACAGGCTCCCGATCGCGCGCGCGACTGCTTTCACGGTCACATCGTGTCAAAGCCGGGGGAGTGTCACCTCCCTCCCCGGAGTGAGTGCAGGGAAACCCCTGCGTTCCCGCACCCCGGAAGTGGGATGCCTCACCAAGAAGTTGAGGGTTTACGCAAATTTGACGCTGCGCAGCCCGGTTGTGCCCTCGGGGGCGTCGCGATCTGCTGCTCAGGCAGGTACGGTCTGTGGTCGGGGCGGGTGCCCGTTCGGCTACGGACAGGTATGGGGAACGGCTCCAGGACGGGTGGCCAGCATGCTCTGCGAGGACCCGGCACGGCGGACGTTAAGTCACCGTGAAGACCCCGCGGGCGGATTGACCACCCTTCCATATTTGATGTTTGATCAAATATCGGGACGAGAGAGGTCGATATGAGGTTGAGGCGTTCCGTCATCGCACTGATGGCGGTCCTGGGGCTCGCCCTGGTCAGTGCGTGCAATGGTGACGACAAAGGCAATCAGGCCGACACCGGTCTGCAGAAGGTCAACTACCTGACGTCGTTCAACACCTTCGGACGCGAGGCGTACGCGTACGTCGCGCTGGACAAGGGGTACTTCAAGGACGCCGGCTTCGACGTCAAGATCACCCCCGGCACCGGCACCGTCGACGTGATGAAGCTGGTGGCCGGCGGTCAGGCCGACTACGGCATCGGCGACTTCACCGCGGTCGTGATCACCCTCGGCAAGCAGAAGCTGCCGGTCACCACGGTCGGCATGGTCCACCAGAAGTCGCTGGCCGCGATCATGTCGCTCAAGGGCTACGGCATCGAGAAGCCGCAGGACCTGGTCGGCCAGACGATCGCCGACCAGCCGGGCTCCACCAACACGGTGATGTTCCCGGTCTACGCCAAGGCGGTGCACATCGACCCGAAGTCGGTGACGTTCCTGCCCTCGCCGCCGCCGGCGCTGCCGAAACTGCTTGCCTCCGGCAAGGTCAAGGGCATCGGCCAGTTCGTGGTCGGCAAGCCGCTGATCCAGAAGGCCGACCCGACCCACCGCGAGCCCGTCACGCTGGCCTACGGCGACGTACTGCCGGAGCTGTACGGCAACGCGATCATCACCCGGTCGGACCTGGCCAAGGACCACCCGGACCAGGTGAAGAAGTTCACCGGCGCGCTGCTCAAGGGCCTGCAGGACACCGTCACCGACCCGGAAGGGTCTGCCGCGATCCTGAAGAAGTACGTGCCCGACACCGATCTCGCCGTCGCCACCGCCGAGTTGAACATCATGAAGGACTACACGAAGCCGAAGAACTTCGACGGTCCGCTCGGCGATGTCGACGTCAACCGGGTCAAGACGATCATCTCGCTGCTGGAGCAGTCCGAGGCGATCCAGAAGGGTGCCGTCACCCCGGACGACGTCGTCACGATGAGCCTGGCTCCGAAGAGCTAGGGGTGTCTGACCACTGATGATTCGCCTGGACGGCGTGGGTCAGGTCTTCGATGGACGCGAGGGCCAGGTGACCGCCCTCGAGAAGATCGACCTGCACGTCCGCGGCGGTGAGTTCGTCACGCTGATCGGCCGGTCCGGATGTGGCAAGTCCACTCTGCTCCGGCTGATCGCGGGACTGTTGCCGCCGACCTCCGGTTCGGTCCAGGTGGCGGATGAACCCGTCACCGGACCGCGCCGGGACGTTTCGTTCATGTTCCAGCGGCCGGCGTTGCTGCCGTGGCGTTCGGTGCTGTCGAACGTGATGCTGCCGGTCGAGATCGACAAGGGCGGTGACCGCAGCAAGGCGGCGTACCGCGACCGGGCTCACCAGCTGCTCGAGCTGGTCGGTCTGCAGGGGTTCGAACGGCGGCTGCCGCACGAGCTGTCGGGCGGTATGCAGCAGCGGGTGTCGCTGTGCCGGTCGCTGATCCGCGACCCGCAGGTGATGCTGATGGACGAGCCGTTCTCCGCGCTCGACGCGCTCACCCGGACCGAGCTGTCCGAGGAGCTGCAGCGGATCAAGATGGAGCTGGCCACCACGATCGTGTTCGTCACGCACTCGATCGAGGAGGCCGTCGTACTCGCCGACCGGGTCGTTGTCCTGACGCCCCGGCCGGGCCGGATGCGGGAGGTCGTCGACATCGACATCCCGCGACCGCGCAGCCTGGCCCAGAACGCGTACGTCACCGAGGTGGCGACGATCAGCGCACGGCTGCACGGGCTGCTGTCGGAGAAGGACAGCGAGGACCGGCGATGAAGAAGCGTTCCTGGCTGACCAGTTCACCGGCCGCGGCCATCATCCTCCCGATCATCGGGCTGGCGGCGACGATCGCGCTGTGGTGGGGCGCGACGGCCGTGTTCTCGATCGAGTCGTACCTGCTGCCGACGCCGTGGGAGGTGGTGGTCAAGTTCTTCGACCAGCCGGGCGTCCTGCTGTCGGAGACCAGTACGTCGCTGCTGGAAACGATCGAGGGATTCCTGCTGGCGATCGTGATCGGGGTTCCGATCGCGCTGGTGATCGTCCGCTCGGTCGTCCTCGAGCGACTGGTGTACCCGCTGCTGCTGATGGTGAACTCGATCCCGAAGGTCGCGATCGCCCCGCTGCTGGTGGTGTGGATGGGTTTCGGTCAGTGGCCGAAGGTCGTAATGGTGCTGCTGATGTGCTTCTTCCCGATCGTGATCTCGACCGCGCAGGGGATGAAGTCGACGCCGACCGAGCTGGTCGAGCTGATGCGGTCGCTGAACGCGAGCCGGGCGCAGGAGTTCTTCAAGCTCCGGCTGCGGTACGCGATGCCGCAGATCTTCACCGGGTTCAAGGTCGCGATCTCGCTGGCGGTGATCGGCGCGGTGATCTCCGAGTTCGTTGGTGCCACCAAGGGACTCGGCTACGTGATCCAGCAGTCCGGCGCGAGCGCCGACACCACCCTGGCGTTCGCCGCGATCACGCTCCTGAGCGTGATGAGCATCGTCCTGTTCTACGGCTTGGTGCTACTCGAGCACCTGCTGCTGCCCTGGGCCCAGGAGAAGCGGTGACTCTACTGATGCCACGCCTCCGGCGCGGCGGGTCATCGGGCTGTAACTCCCGCCCTTCCCTCGTCGCTCCGGTCGCTTCGCTCCTCAGTCCAGGCCGGGAGGCCCGATGACCGCACAAGCATCGGATGCGGACAGACGCGTGCTGGTCCGGCCGGACTGGCTGCATGCCACTGTTTCGGCTGTGTTTACGGCGCTCCGGTTCGATCGGGAGGATGCCGACAAGATCGCTGCTGCGCTGGTCGAGGCTGATCTGCGTGGCGTCAGTTCGCATGGCGTGATGCTGGTGCCGATGTACGTCGAGCGCCTGAACGCCGGCGGGGTGACCCGCGAGCGCGAGCTCGACATCCTGTTCGACGCCGGCGCGGCGATGGTCGCCGACGCCCGCGGCGGGATGGGCCAGCTGTCCAGTCCACAGGCGATGGGACACGCGATCGAGCGCGCCGGCCGGTACGGTATCGGCCTGGTCTCGATCCGCAACGCACACCATTTCGGCGCGGCCAGCCGCTGGGCCATGCAAGCCGGTCAGGCCGGGTGTATCGGTATCGCGATGTCGAACACCACCCCGCTGATGCCGGCCCCGGGCGGTGCCGAGCGGATCGTCGGCAACAACCCGCTGGCGATCGCGGTACCGACCAAGGCCGGCGTGGAGATCGTCCTCGACATGGCGTTGTCGGCGGTTGCCCTGGGCAAGATCCGGCTGGCCGCCTCGGCCGGGCGGCCGATCCCCGAGACCTGGGCGACCGATCCCTCGGGCACGCCGACCACGGACCCGGAGGAGGCCGTGCTCGGCATGCTGCTGCCTGCCGCCGGTCACAAGGGCTTCGGGCTGGCGCTGATGATCGACGTACTGACCGGCGTACTGAGCGGCGGCGGCTGGGGCGACCAGGTCCGCCCGCTGTACCGCGAGCCGGACCGGCCGAACGACTGCGCGCATCTGTTCCTGGCGATCGACCCGGAGTTGATGGGCGGCGTGGAGAGTTTCCGCCTGCGCTCGTCCGGGCTGGCGGCGCGGGTCCGGGGGAGCGCGACGGCTCCGGGCGTGAACCGGTTGCATCTGCCGGGTGAGATCGAGGCCGAGCGTGCGGCGTACCAGCGCCGGCACGGTGTGCTGATCGAGCGGTCCGGACTGGACGGGCTGCTGGAGGCGGCGCGGGCGGTCGGTGCCGTCGTACCGGCGGGAGGGGTGTTGAGCTGATGGGGAAGACACAGGTGTCGACGGAGGCGCTGCGCAGCCCGAACGGGGTGTTCTCGCAGGCCACGACGATCGAAGCGACCGGGCGGTTGGTGTTCGTTTCCGGGATGACCGCCCGGCAGCCGGACGGCGGTATCGCCGGGGTCGGGGACGTCCGGGAACAGACCAGGCAGGTGTGCGAGAACGTGAAGGCGGCGGTCGAGGCCGCCGGCGGCACGCTCGCGGACGTCTGCCGGGTGGATGTGTACGTGCGCAACATGGAGGACTTCGCCAAGATCCACGAGATCCGGGCGCAGTACTTCACCGAGCCGCTGCCGGCGTCGACGATGGTCGAGGTCAGCAAGCTCGCACATCCCGATTACCTGATCGAGATCAACGCGATCGCAGTGGTCGCATGACCGGGGGTGAGTTCCGTGCGCGGTGTCGAGTGGACCTGAGATGAAGTACGTGACGGTGGAGTACGCCGGGCGCGAGGTGCCCGGCGTACTCGACGGGGACTCGATCCTGTTGCTATCGGCAACGGATCTGACCGAGGTGATCTCCGGACCGGCCGACGTGGTGGACAAGATCCCTTATGACGAGGGGATCCTGCGAGCACCGCTGCGACGATTCCGGCGGGACATCCTGTGCACCGGGTGGAACTACTGGGACCACTTCGAGGAGAGCACGGGCAAGCGCGAGGGCCAGGACGTGGACCGGCCGAAGCACCCGACGTTCTTCACCAAGGGCCCGGACGTGGTGATCGGTCCGTACGACGACATCGCCTGGGACCCGGCTGTCTCCGCCAAGTGGGACTACGAGGCCGAGGTCGCGCTGGTGATCGGCAGGACCGGCAAGAACATCGCCGTCGCCGACGCACTCGATCATGTCTGGGGCTACACGCTGGCGAACGACGTGTCGCAGCGGGACCTGCAGCGTGCGCACGGCGGTCAGTGGTTGAAGGGCAAGAGCATCGACGACACCATGCCGCTCGGACCGTGGATCGTGACCGCCGACGAGGTGGGCGACCCGCAGGACATCCACCTGCAGTGCCTGGTGAACGGCGAGGTACGCCAGGACGCGTCCACGCGGCAGATGGCGTTCGACGTGGCCACGCTGATCAGTGAGCTCTCGTTCGGTATGACGCTGCGCCCGGGCGACCTGTTGCTGACCGGTACGCCGGCCGGCATCGGCAACGCCCGCGAGCCACAGGTGTTCCTCCAGGACGGCGACGTCGTCGTCACCCGCTCCGACAAGCTCGGCGAGTTGCGCAACAGGGTGGCACGCGCATGAGCGGCCCGCTGGAACTGCTGCCAGGTGGCGGCAAGGGTGGACGCCGTACCCTCGCCGAACACGCGGCCGCCGAGCTGCACCAGCTGATCCTGTCCGGCGAGCTGCCCAGCGGTACGCCGCTGCGCCTCGTTGAGCTGGCCAGTCGCCTCGAGATGAGCCAGATGCCGGTGCGGGAAGGACTCCGCCGGCTGGAGGCGCTCGGGCTGGTCGAGATCATCCCGCACCGCGGCGCGTGGGTCCGCGACCTGTCGTTGTCCGATCTGCGCGACACGCATGAGACCCGGCTGGCATTGGAGAGTCTCGCAGTACGGGCTGCTGCGGCCCGGTTCAGTGAGGACGATCTGACGAAGGCAGCGGCTGCCCTGGCCGAGCACCTGCGACTGTCGCGGGCCGAGGACTCGGCGGGTGCCCGTGAGGCCCATGCGGACTTCCACTTCGCGATCTACCGCGCGAGCGGGTCCCAGTGGTTGCCGCGAGCAATCGAGCCGGTGTGGCAGAACAGCGAGCGCTACCGGTTCGGGAGCCGGCCGACGGCGTTCCTGATCGAGAAGAGCCGGCAGGAGCACCAGGCGATCCTGGATGCGTGCGTCGCGCAGGATCCGGATGCGGCCGAGCTGGCGTTGCGCAGCCACCTGGCCGGCGCGTTCCAGCGGATCACCGAGACGATGACGTCGAAGCAGAAGGAGACGTCATGAAGGCGAGCTTCGACGCGACCGGTGAGGTCGTGGTGATCACCGGCGGCGCACGCGGCATCGGTGCGGCGCTGGCACATGCGGTCAACGATGCTGGTGGTACTGCGGTCGTCTTCGACGTCAAGCCGCCGGACGATGGTGTCGAGTACGTCGAGGTCGACGTGGCGGACCGGTCCGCCGTACAGGCCGCGGTTGCCGGCGTACTGGAGCGGTACGGGCGGATCGACGGACTGGTCGCCGGTGCGGCCGTGCAGCCGCGGTCGACCGTGCTGGAGATGGATGCGGCCGAGTGGACCCGCACGCTGCAGGTGAACCTCGACGGCGTGGTCTGGGCATGCCAGGCCGTCGTACCGCAGATGGTGGAGCGGCAGTCCGGTTCGGTGGTGGTGTTCACGTCGGGGCTGGCGTCGACCGGGTACGCGGGCGCGTCGGCGTACGCGGCGAGCAAGGCGGCGCTGGTGGCGTTCGCGAAGTCGCTGGCGGTCGAGGTGGCGCGCGACCGGGTCCGGGTGAATGTGGTCGCGCCGGGCGTGATCGACACCGAGCAGTTCCGTAGTGCGAACGGCGGTGCGGACCGGGATCACTGGCACGACACCATAGGTATCGGCGACCCCGACGACGTGGTCGGGCCGTTGCTGTTCCTGCTGTCCGACGCGGCCGCGATGACCGGGTCGGTGCTGGCCCGGGAACGTGCCTTTGCCAAGCTCACGACGTTTGTGGAGTGAACGAGTGAACCAACTGCCTGTCGCCGTGGTGGGTGCCGGACCGATCGGTCTGACCACCGCGCTCGGTCTCGCGCACTACGGCATCCCGTACGTGCTGCTGGAGGAGGACGCGGTCCTGTCGTCCGACACCAAGGCCGGTACGACACTCAGCCGGACGCTGGAGATCTGGAACCGGTACGGCGCGGTCGACCGCATCCTGGGTGCCGCACTGCGCATCGACGAGATCGGTGACATCGACCGCGCGACGAACACCCCGCGCGCCTCGGTCCAGCTGGCCGAGCTGGCGAACGACACGCAGTTCCCGTTCGTCATCAACCTGCCGCAGCAGAAGATGGAGCCGCTGCTGGCAGCGGCGCTGCCGGAGCCGGTGCGGACGCAGCACCTGATGACGTCGTTCGAAGTACGTGACGACCGGGTCGTGCTGCAGTTGGAGACACCGGACGGTCCGCAGGAGCTGGAGGCGTCGTACCTGCTGGCCTGCGATGGCGGGCGCTCGCGGATCCGCGATGCGCTCGGGGTGAAGGTGGTGGGGGAGACCCTGCCGGAGCGGTACATGCTGATCGACGTCGTGGTGGACCTGGACGTCAACAACGCCAGGGACTACCCGTACCTCGCGTACTTCGCGGACAAGTCCGAGTGGATGGTGCTGATCCGTCAGCCGGACAACTGGCGGTTCCTGTTCCCGCTGGCGCCGGGCGCCGACGCACCGGGTGACGAGGACCTGCTGGTGAAGGTGAAGCAGTTCATCGGCGAGGTGGACCGGATCGAGCTGCTGGGCTCGGTCGTCTACAACGTGCATCACCGGGTCGCAGAGCAGTGGACCAAGGACCGCAGGGTGTTCCTGATGGGCGATGCGGCCCATCTGATCACGCCGATGTGGGCGCTCGGTCTGAACACCGGTGCGCTGGACGCTTCGAACCTGCCGTGGCGGCTGGCCTGGGTACTGCGTGGCTGGGCCGATCCGTCGTTGCTGGACGGGTACGAGCAGGAGCAGCGCCCGGTGGCGATCGAGGGCTCGGGCGAGATGGCCGAGGCCGCGCGGAAGTACATGTCGTTCCAGCGTGGTGCTGTTACCGAAGGCACCGGCGCGTGGGCCACGGCGTACAACAGGACTCTGCTCAGTGTGCGGCTCGACGTGGAGGGAGTCGGGGACTGGTCGATGGTCGCCACGTCCGCCTCCCCGCCTGCCGTACGGGCGGGGGACCGGGCGCCGGATCTGGTGCTGCAGAGTCCGACCGGCCGCACGACGATCCATGACCTGTGTCGCGACTCGTTCGTGGCGCTCTACTTCACCGACGTACGCCGTCGGCCGGAGATCCCGGTCAACCAGTCGCCGGCGCTGCAGCACTACGCCGTCTCCCGGTGGGACGCCCCGCACGACTCCGGTCTGCGTGACCGCGCCCTGTTCGATCCGGGCAGCGTCACGACCAACAGGTACGGCGTACCGCCGGAGAGCGTCGTACTGATCCGGCCGGACGGCCACATCGCAGCCGTTGCCCCGATGGCCGCCGGCGTGGCCGAGCAGCTGTACACGCATGTGACTGGTCGGGAGGTCCCGTGAGTTTCGACGAACCGTTGCGGGAGATCCTGCTGCAGACGGATGACCTGGAGTGGGTCGAGAAGTCGTTGGACGGCTTGTCCCACAAGATGCTGTGGCGGGATCCGGAGACCGAGGCGTCGATCGCTCTGGTGCGTTTCGAGAAGGGCTCCGGCATTCCGTCCGAGCACAAGCACGCGTCGAACCAGTTCATGTTCTGCCTGTCCGGCCGGTACGTGTACCTGCCGACCGGGACCACGCTGACCAAGGGCAGCTTCTACTGGAACCCCAAGGGCGTGACGCACGGACCGACGCGGGCTGAGGAGACCTCCGTCCTGCTGGAGGTGTATGACGGGCCGCACTACCCGGAGCGCCCGGACTTCTACGACAACGACGAGGACGCCCGCTGACATGGCCGGTTGGGACGTCCACACTCACCTGATCCCGCCGACCGTACTGTCGGCGGCGCACCGGGGTGAGTTCGGGCTGTCCGTCGACAGCGGTTCGCTGGTGGTCGACGGACAGCGACTGCCGCTGGGTCGGCTGGCCGACCCGGCCGCACTGCTGCACTGGATCACCGAGCAGTCGCTGGACGGCGCCGTGGTCTCCGTACCGCCCGCTCTCTTCCGGTACGACGCCGGCGTCGAGTGGGCCGAGCTGGTGAACCAGGGGCTGCGGGAGCTCGCCACACCGCAACTGCGGGTGCTGGCGCACCTGCCGCTGCTCGACCCGACCGCGCCGTCAGTGGCTGCCGGACTGGCCGGTGAGGGTGTCTTCAGCGGGTTTGCCCTGGGTACGCCGAGCTATGCCGGGCTGGATCCGGTCTGGCGGGTGCTCGACGTACTGGAGGCGTTCACGCTGATTCACCCCGGCAACAGTGACGACAAGCGGCTTGATTCGTTCTACTTGTCGAACCTGTTGGGGAATCCGTACGAGACCGGAGTGGCCGCCGCTTCGCTCGTCTTCGCCGACGTGCCGGGGCGGTTTCCAGGGATCCGGTTCTGCTTGTGCCATGGGGGTGGTGTGACGGCGGCCGTTGCCGGCCGGTGGCAGCGCGGGATCGACACGGACCGGCCCGGGATCCAGCCGGTGTCGTTGCCGGTGGCCGAGGCGCTGCGCCAGTTCTACGTCGACGATCTGGTGCACGACGACGCCGTACTGGAACTGCTGCACAAGACGTTCGGGCCCGAGCGGGTGCTGGCCGGGAGTGACTGGCCGTTCCCGATGGGCAGCGACGGGGTGTCCGCCGCGCGGTCCGCGACGGCCGAGGTGCTGACCCGGCCGCTGGCGAAGGAGGTCGCCGCGTGGTGAGACGGGTGTTCTGTCTGGTCGAGGTTGTGATCAGATATCAAATCGTGAACGGGGATGAGGCGTGAGTACACGGGGGACTGTGTTGCACAGTCACGGACCGGGTGAGCAGCTGAAGGCCGAAGAGGTCGAGCTGACTGCCGGTCCGGGTGAGACGTTGGTGGAGATGCGGCTGGCTGCTGTGACCGCACTGGACCGGTCGACGCTGGCCGGCAAGCAGCCGTCGGTGCCGTTCGTGCCGGGCTCCGAGGGAACCGGTGTGGTTGTCAGCTCGGAGGTGGTCGAGGCCGGGACGGCTGTGCTCGTCCGGGGCGACGGCGTCGGCGTGACTCGTCCAGGTGTTTGGGGTCAGTACGCAGTGGTGCCGGATGCCGCCGTACATCGGCTGCCGTCGTCGCTCGAGCCGGGAGCGGCGCTGACGTTGCTGACGCAGGCGTTGACCGCGCACACCGCAGTACGCCGGGTGGCTGACGTACTGAAGGGCGAGACCGTTGTGGTCACCGGGGTGAATGGTCTGCTCGGGCGGATGTGCGCTGCGATCGCGCGGTCGGCCGGTGCGGCGCGGGTGATTGGTCTGGTGGCGATGGAGGCGTCCGTCGATGCGGCGAGTGCGCTGGTGGACCAGATCGTTCGCGTCGACGGGCTGGGACAGGTTGGTCGGGAGCTGCAGTGGTGTGACGCGGCGATCGACACCATGGGCGGTCCGGTGACCGGTGGGGTCCTTGGGCATATCGCTCCGGGCGGGCGGATCGCCGTACTGGGTTACAAGGCCGGTGAGTTCACCACGATCGACCTGCACCAGTTGATCGGCCGCGATCTCCGGGTGCTGCCGGTGAACCTTCAGCGCACCGCGCTGACACCGGATGCGGTCGGTCAGGCACTCGCGGATATCGCACCGGCGTCCTGGCGAGCGGAGTACGACGTGGTGGCCGCAGACCGGGCTGGTGACGCGCTGGATCGGCAAGCAGGGCGGGTGTTGCTGGACTTGACGGCACTCCGGCTGGCATAGACCACTTGCGTTGGTTTGGGGTCCTAGCTGAGCAATCCGTCGCCGAAGGCCCGCAGATACCCGAGTGGCGGCTACGGTACCTCCAGAGCTGAATAGGAGAGAGGCAGCCCGCTACTGATGATCCGACGACTCGAGCTCACGCCTGGGGGGCCGACCGGCCGTCGTACGCTCGCCGAGGAAGCCGCCGCCGAGCTGCACGAACTCATCCTGTCCGGCGAGCTTCCCAGTGGTACGGCGCTGCGGCTCGAGGAGCTCGCCAAACGGCTGGACATGAGCCAGATGCCGATCCGCGAAGGGCTGCGGCGGATGGCTGCGCTCGGACTGGTCGAGATCGTCCCGCACAAGGGCGCCTGGGTCCGTGAGCTGTCGATGGAGGACCTGCGCGACACCCACGCGACCCGACTGGCGCTGGAGTCCCTGGCGGTGCGTGCGGCCGCGACGCGGTTCTCCGACACGGACGCCTCGACCGCACGGGACGCACTGGCCGAGCATGTCCGGTTGTCGAAGCTGGGCGACAACATCGCGTCCCGGCAGGCGCACACCGAGTTCCACTTCGCCATCTACCGGGCCGGCGGGTCGCGGTGGCTGCCGCGAGCGATCGAGCCGGTCTGGCAGAACAGCGAGCGCTACCGGTTCGGCTCCCGGCAGACCAAGGCCCGCATCGAGCAGACCCGCCGGGAGCACCAGGCGATCCTCGATGCGTGCGTTGCACACGACGAGACGGGCGCTGAGGCCGCGCTGCGTGAACACCTGGAAGGTGCGATGCAGCGCATCACCGAGACGATGGAGCGTCGCTCGGCCAAGCCGTGAGCTCTTCGAACTGGTCGTGCTGCCAGCCGGTCGCATCGAAGACCGCACGGAGCAGCAGGCCGTCGCTGCTCGACCGGTGAACTCCGATGAGCTCTTCGAGCGGTTTGCTGCCCAGACCGTCGTAGTACTCGTCGAGTGCCTGCCGCCTGCGCTGCTCGGACGCGCCGCTGATCTCCTCGAGAGGCGCTTCGCATCCTTTGATGTGGCCTGAGCCGACCCGCTGTCCTGGTGCGAGCTGCTGGACCAGTTGTTCACCTGCGCGCACGTCCTGCGCTCTCACGCGTGCACCGAGCGCGCGGCAGTCGACGTGCTGGAGTGCTCGCTGGACTGCTTGTGAGATCGCAATGTGGTCCGGGTGCCCGGTGAGTCCGTCACGTCCCACGGTGAGGATGAGCTCCGGCTCGATCACCTGCACCGCGGTCTCGATCTCCGCGGCCAGCTCGGCCGGATCGGCGGCTGCCGGCGTCTGCGGTCCGTTCAGACCGCCGTCGTCGATCCAGCGACCTCCACCGCCGGCGGGCTTTGCAGCGCCGTCGGCTCCGAGCCAGTCCCATTCGTCGATCCCGAGTAGTGCGCAGGAGGCGGTCAGATGGTCGGCTGCTCCATGCATCCCGGCGGTGGCGACCCGCAGTACGACGTGCCAGCCCTGATCGTGCAGTACGGAGGTGGCGGCGCCGGTGGCGAACACCTCGTCGTCCGGGTGCGCGTGGACCACCAGCGCCGTACGCATCAGTCGGCCAGGCGCGCCGGGAAGCCGCCGGTGGCGAGTGGGCCCCAGCGCTCCGGGGTGATGCGGATCAGGCACTTGCCCTGCTTCACCATCGCCTCGCGGTACTCGTCCCAGTCCGGGTGCTCACCGGAGATCGCACGGTAATAGTCGACCAGCGGCTCCACCGCGTCCGGCAGCTCGATCACCTCGCCGCTGCCGTCCACCTGCACCCACGCGCCGTTCCACTCGTCAGACAGCACGAGCACACCGGCCTTGCCGGTCCGCTTCACGTTGGTGCTCTTGGCCCGCTCCGGGTACGACGAGATGACGATCCGGCCCTCGGTGTCCACACCTCCGGACACCGGCGACGCCTGTGCCGTCCCGTCCGCCCGGTACGTGATCAGCAGCATGTGATGACGAGGCCGCACGAACTCCAGCAGCCCCTCGAGGTCGACCTTGGTGTTGGTAGCAATAGTCCTCGGCATGACTCCCACCCTATGTGCCGGGCCGGAGGTCCTGCGTGCCGAGGAGGTGTTCCAGCTCGTCCTCGGTGCGCTGGTCGACGAGGTGCTTGAGGTACTGCGCCTGGGCGGTCGTGGGCAGCTCCCCGGCCAGCAGATCGGGCAGGTCCCGGGCCTGTGGACGACCGGATTGACATGTTCGAACAGGTGTTCGAACATGGATTCATGACGGGGAGCAAGGCAGCGACGAGCCGGGTCACGGCACTCGACCAGGCACGCCTCCTCCTGGCCCAGGCCAAAGCCCAGAAAGCGGCCGCCGAGGACCTTCTCGAGGTGCCCGATCTCCCCCCACCCAGCCTCCCCACCCCCACCCATCTGGCCCCAGTCACCAGCTTCGACCCCGACACCCTCGACCACGGCTCCGACCTCGACCACGGCTTCGGCTCAGGCCTCGGCTCAGGCTCCGGCTCCGGCTCCAGCTCAGGCCTCGGCTCGGGATCGCTCGAGCCGGGTTCGTTCGATGGCGGCGCCGGGGCTCGTGGCGAGGTGGGGGTGCGGCTTGCTTCGGTTGGGGGTGGGGTTACTCGGGTGCCGTCGGTTGCGCGGGTGCAGCAGGCGCTGGACACGGCGGGGGTGGATCGGGAGCTGCCAACGCATCCGGCGGTGAGTGAGCTGCTGGCGGGGGCGAGCCTGCGCGGCGGCTCGGTGTATTCCGTGCGTGGCAGTGCCGCCCTGGTGATGGCGCTGATGGCAGGTCCGTCGGCGGAGGGCGCCTGGTGCGGTGTTGTCGGGGTGCCGTCGTTCGGCGCCGAAGCGGCGCGTGGGCTCGGGGTCGACCTGGAGCGGCTCGTGCTGGTCCCGGATCCCGGCCGGGACTGGCTCAGCGTCGTCGCCGCGCTGGTGGACGCGCTGACGGTGGTGGTCGTCCGGCCGCCCGGAGAGGTGACACCGGGGGAGGCGTCCCGGCTCGCCGCCCGGCTCCGGACCCGCGGCGCGATGCTGATCGCGTACGGGTCGTGGCCCGGCAGCGAGGCCCGGTTCGAGATCGAGAGCAACACCTGGACGGGTCTCGGCGACGGCGAGGGGCTGATCACCGCCCGCCGCGCGACGGTCGCGGTGACCGGTCGCCGGTCCGCCGTACGTGTTCGTCGCCAAGAACTCTGGCTCCCCGCCCCCGACGGCACCGTCCGCCCCGCCGAGCCCGCCCACGAACAGGCACCCGGCTGGCTCGGCCGCCCAGCCGATCCGTCTCGCGAGCAGGCACCCGGCTGGCAGGAGGAGTGGGTGGAAGAGATCGGCGCGGTGGGCTGATGGCCGGCCGTGGACTCACTCGGACGATGGTGATCTGGGTGCCTGACTGGCCGGTGACGGCGGCTGCGGTGGCGACTGGGCGGTCGCCGGACGAGCCGATCGTCGTGCTGGAGAAGGGGAAGGTGCTCGCCACCTCCGCCGCTGCGCGGGCCGAAGGGGTGCGGCGCGGGCAGCGGGCCCGGGATGCGCAGTCGCGGTGCCCGGAGCTGGTGGTGCTGAAGTACGACCCGGTGATCGACGCGCGCGCGTTCGACCCGGTGATCGCGTGCCTGGAGGCGATCACGCCGGGCGTGCAGGCGATCCGGCCGGGCATGTGTGCGTTGAAGGCGCGCGGTCCGGCCCGGTTCTACGGCAGCGAGGAGATGGCGGCGGAGAAGCTGCTCGACCGGCTGGAGACGTTCGACGTACCGGGCAGCCGGGTCGGGATCGCCGACGGTCCGTTCGCCGCGGAGCAGGCCGCGCGGACGAGTTCCGCGCGGACCAGGGTGCAGGTGGTGCCACCGGGCGGATCACCGGAGTTCCTCGCGCCGTTGTCGGTCGACCTGCTCGAGCAGCCGGAGCTCACGGATCTGCTGCGCCGGCTGGGCCTGCGGTCGCTGGGTGCGTTCGCCCAGCTGTCCGGGACGGAGGTGCTGACCCGGTTCGGGCCCGGCGGCGCCTTCGCCCATCGGCTGGCCGGCGGGGCCGACGATCGCCCGGTGACCGGCCGGGAGGTCCCGCCGGAGCTGACCCGGGCGCTCGACTTCGAGCCGTCCGTCGACCGGGTCGACCAGGTCGCGTTCGCGGTCCGTGCGATCGCCGACGAGCTGATCGTCCGGCTGACCGAGCTCGGCCTGGTGTGTACGACGCTGCGGGTCGAGGTCGGCACCGAGTCCGGGCGGATCCACGAGCGGGAGTGGCTGCACCCGCGCTGGTTCACCGCGGCGGACGTGGTGGACCGGGTGCGTTGGCAGCTACAGGGCAGCGGCACGGCGACCAGCGAGCTGACGTCGCCGGTCGTGCGGATCCGGTTGATCCCGGAGCAGGCAGATCCGGTCGGCGCGCATGTCGACGGGCTGTGGGGCGGCGGGCCGGACGAGCGGATCCACCGGGCATTGTCGAGGGTGCAGAGCATGCTCGGTCACGGTGCGGTGGTGTCGGTGGTGATCGGCGGCGGGCGAGGGTTCGCGGACCGGCAGACGCTGATCCCGTGGGGCGATCCGCCGGTGCCGGCCCGACCGCCCGACCAGCCGTGGCCAGGGGCGATCACCGGGACGAGCGCTGGGACAAGCGCCGGCGCCGAGCGCTGGCCGACCCCGGCACCGACCACGATCTTCCCGGAGCCGATCCCCGCGAAGGTGTTCGCCGCGGACGGCGCCCAGGTGTCGGTCAGCGCCCGCGGCGAGCTGTCCGGCGTACCGACCGCGTTCTCCCTGCTACCCACCAACGGCCCCGGCGTTCAAGTTGCCGACAGCAACAAAATCCACCCGATCACCGCCTGGGCCGGCCCCTGGCTCAGCACCGAACGATGGTGGGACCCCACCACCGAGTCTCGCCAGGCCCGCTTCCAGTTCCAGACCGCCGACACCCGAGCCTGGCTCTTCACCCTTCACCAAACAACCTGGCAAGCCCAAGCCACCTACGACTGACTACGTGAAGTCGATGCGCATCACCGTGCGGCGGAGGGTGGGATGGGTTACTTGCTTGAAGCCGGCTTCTTCGAAGGCTTGGTGGGGGCCGACGTGGAGTTCGCCCCAGGTGATGGTTTTGCCGGGCTGGGTGAACATCGGGTAGGCCTCGAGTGCGCGGGCGCCGTGGGTGCGGGCGTACGGGATCGTGGCGCGAGCCAGGTGGTACGTGAGGCCTTGGCCGCGGAAGCCTTTGCGGACGGTCATGCACGTGACGGCCCAGACGCTCTCGTCGTCCTTGTCCTCGTTGCGGTCCGTCCACGGCACGCGGGACGTCCGCAGCTTCGGGTACGCCGTGCGCGGTTCGAGCGCGACCCATCCGGCCGGCTCACCGTCGACGTACGCGATCAGCCCGGTCGTCGACGGCGCGTCCGGCGTACCGCACGCGGTCTGGTCCTGCAGGCGCGTCATCCGTTCGTCCAGCGTCGAGTCACGCCAGATCCACCCGCGGATCTTGAACCGCTGACACTGGCACTGTCCCGCGTCCGTCGTACCGAAGACCGTCTGCAGGTCCTCCCACGACGCTTCGTTCGCCGGTACGACGGTCACCTGCGACTCATCGATCACCATGCGGGCACGCTAACCCGAGTTCCGGACGACCACCTTCCGGAACCGCTCGGAAGTTAGGACCAACGACCCTGAAGACGCCGGAGTTCCGCGCTAGGCCGGCAGCAGAACCGGCCCTCCAAGAGGCAACACCCGGACTAGGCTCCGAGGCATGACTGAGCTTGCGGCGACGTTCCAGCAGGAGGCGGTAGCGGAGGCCTATCAGCATCGGCCGCCGTACCCGGACGAGGTCTTCGACCGCCTCGAAGCCCTGATCACCGACGAACCACGACGTGTGCTCGACATCGGCGCCGGCGAAGGCGCGATCGCCCGGCCGCTCGCGCCACGGGTCGAACACGTCGACGCGATCGACTTCTCCGCGCCGATGATCGAAGCCGGCCGGCAGCGCCCCGGCGGCGACCAGCCGAACATCACGTGGCAGGTCAGCGCGATCGAGACCGCCGAGCTCGACGGCCCGTACGCGCTGGTGACGGCCGGCGCGAGTATCCACTGGATGCCGTGGGAGGAGACGTTCGCGCGGATCGTCCCGCACCTCACCCCGAACGCCCAACTCGTCGTCATCGAACACGGCCCCGTCGACATGCCCTGGTGGGACGGCGTCATGCAAGCGATCCAGCGGCACTCCCGCAAGAAGAACCACGACCCGAAGTACAACGTGGTCGAGGCGATCCGGGACCGCGGCCTCCTCGACGCCGGCGGTACGGCGCGAACGGCGCCCGTCACCTATCACCAGAAGGTCACCGACTACATCGAGCAGTTCCACTCGACGTCGAGCCTCGCGCGCGACCTGATGACACCCGAGGAGGCCGCCGACTTCGACGCGATGGTCGAGGAGGCGGTCCGGCCGTACGCGAAGGACGGCGTACTGGAGCTGAAGATCGAGGCCGAGCTCAGCTGGGGCCGGCCGCTGGCCTGACGTCGTCATTGTTCAGCTTCCCGATGCCCGCAGGCCATTGACCCGGCCGGGCTGTCCGGCAAGGGTTCGTGACCGGACAGCCATCGTGGGAGGGGTAATGATGAGCGAACGAGTGACACTGCCGTCGATCCGGCGGCGAACGCTGTTGGGTGCCGCAGGCGCAGCAGTCGCGGCCGGCGGCGTCGTCGACGTACGGCAGGCGCACGCGAATCCGATCCGCAGCGACCCGTTCGGCCTTGGTGTCGCCAGCGGCGACCCGCTGTCGGACCGGGTGATCCTCTGGACCCGCCTGCTGCGCGACCCGGCGGACGGCGTTCGCCTCACCGATCGCGCCGTACAGGTCGGATGGCAGATCGCCACCGATGAGCGTTTCCGGCACGTGGTCAGGGCCGGGTCGGCGACAGCACGCGCGAATCTGGCTCACTCGATCCATGTGGACGCCGCCGGGTTGCGGCCGGGGCGGGACTACTTCTACCGGTTCCGCACCGGCAGATTCATCAGTCCTGTCGGGCACACCCGCACGGCGCCGGCTCCGCACAGCGCGGCCGCGCGGCTGCGGTTCGCCGTGGCCAACTGCCAGGACTGGCAGAACGGGTACTTCGGGGCGTACCGCGACATCGCCGCGTCCGACCTCGATCTGGTCCTGCACGTCGGCGACTACATCTACGAGTACGACCCGCAGCAGAACGCAGTACGGCAGCACAACGCATCCTCCGGGACCGCTGCGGGTGCCGATCAGCTGATCACGCTCGCCGACTATCGCAACCGGCATGCGCTGTACAAGTCCGACCCTGCACTGCAGGCGGCCCACGCAGCACTGCCTTTCATCTCGACGTGGGATGACCACGAGACCGAGAACAACTACGCCGGTCTGATCGACGAGCAGGACGCCCCGCCGTGGCACCAGACACCTGAGCAGTTCAAGCTCCAGCGGGCCGCGGCGTACCAGGCCTGGTACGAGCACACCCCGGTCCGGGCGACGAACCGTGGCAGCTGGTCCGACCTGCGGATCTACCGCCGCTTCGACTTCGGCACGCTGCTGCGGCTGAACGTGCTCGACACCCGGCAGTACCGCACCGACCAGCCCGGCGGCGGTCTGCCGACCGGAGGTCTGCCGTCCGACTTCGGGCCGCAGGCACTCGGCGACACGAACGTGACCGGCACGCTGACCGGTCCGGTCCAGGAGAAGTGGCTGCTGGACGGCCTGCGTACGTCGCACAGCCGGTGGAACGTGCTCGGGCAGCAGGTGATGATGGCGCCGACCAGGTTCATCGCACCGCCGCCGGCCTCGGTGGTCAACCTCGACCAGTGGGACGGCTACACGCCGCAGCGCCGTCGGCTGCTCGCTGCGATCGCCGCCAGCAAGGCCGCGAACCCGGTGGTGATCGCCGGCGACATCCACTCGACCTGGATCAACGATCTTCGGCTCACGGTGGACGACCCGTCCGCGCCGGTGGTGGCCAGCGAGTTCGTCTCGACGTCGATCACCTCGGACTTCCCGGCGGCGTTCGTGCCGATCGCCGAGCAGTCCAACGCCGCCTTCAACCCGTGGGTTCGCTACTTCAACGGCCGCACCCACGGCTGGCTGCGGATGGACGTCGACCACACCCGCTGGCTGACCGAGGAGCGTTCGGTGTCGTCGGTCGCCGTACCCGATGCGCCGTCGTCCACCACAGCCCGTTGGGCCGTGGAGGCCGGCAAGCCAGGAGTTGTCCCGGCCTGACGAGGCAACGCTAGAGCGCGTCAGCGCGGGACTGCAGGTAGCGCTGTTCGGGAAGGCTCTGCGTGAGCCGCGCGGCAAGCTCGTAAGCCTGTCGCGCGGCAACCGCGGAGCCGGACAGCTCCAGCAGATGAGCACGAACAGCAGCCAACCGATGGTGCCCCTGCAACGCGGCGTCCACATCGTCGAGCAACGCCAAGCCGGCGGCCGGCCCGTGCACCATCGCGACCGCGACGATCCGGTTCAGCGTCACCATCGGCCCCGGCGCGGTCGACTCGAGAAGTTCGTACAGCATCAGGATCTCGCGCCAGTCCGTGTCCTCGGCCTGCGCCGCCGAGTCGTGGACCGCGGCGATCGCAGCCTGCAACTGATAGCGCCCGACCGGCGCCGACTGCAGCGTGGACGTGATCAACTCGGTGCCTTCGGCAACCGCCTTGGCGTCCCACAACGTCCGGTCCTGCTCCGGCAACGGCACCAGCGCCCCGTCCGCCGTCGTACGGGCGGGCCGGCGCGCATCCGTCAGCAGCATCAACGCCAGCAGCCCGGCCACCTCACCTTCCGCCGGCAGCTGCGCCCGCAACTGCCGGGTCAGCCGGATCGCCTCCGTGCTCAGCTCGACCCGGTGCAGCGACGTACCGGACGACGCCGTGTAGCCCTCGTTGAAGATCAGATACAGCACATGCAGTACGGCGGCCAGCCGCTCGGGCTGCTCCGACGCCGGCGGCATCGCGAACCGCGCGCCCTGGAGCTTCGCCTTCGCCCGGCTGATCCGCTGCCCGATCGTTGCCTCGGGCACCAGAAATGCCCGGGCGATCTCGCCGGTGGTCAGCCCGCCGACCGCGCGCAGCGTGAGCGCGACCTGTGACTGTGACGTCAGCGCCGGGTGGCAGCACAGCATCAGCAACGTCAACGAGTCATCGACCGACGACGCGGACTCTGGATCCGGCGCGACGGCGACCGCCTCCTCCCGCCGCGTCCGCGCTGCCTCGTTCCGCAGTACCTCGATCCGCCGCCGCGACGCGACCGTGATCAGCCAGCCGCGCGGATTCGCCGGAACACCCTCACCAGGCCACTGCAGCGACGCGGCCAGCAGAGCCTCCTGTACGGCGTCCTCGCACGCGTCGAAGTCGCCGTACCGCCGGACCAGCGCGGCCAGCACCTGCGGCGCCTGCTCCCGCAGCAGCTCCTCGATCACATGTACGCGCCGAGATCACGGACCGGACGGACCTCCACGACGCTGAACGGAGCCTCCGGGATCTGCGCGACGATCTCCACCGCCCGGTCCATCGAGTCGCAGTCCAGCAGGTAGAACCCGGCCAGCTGCTCCTTCACCTCGGCGAACGGCCCGTCCGTCGTCAGCGGCTTCCCGTCGCGCACAAGCACTTGTTTGGTCAGCCCCGGATCGTCCAATGACTCCGACGCGACCAGCTCCCCGCGGGCCTCGAGCGCCTCGTGCAGACCGGCGTACCCCGCCATGCCTTCCTGCTTCTGCTCGTCGGACAGCGAGTCCCACACCGCCCGCGATTCCGGATTCCCGTAGATCAGCACCAAGAACTTCATGATCGGCCTCCCGTTCCAAGGATCACTCTCGGGTATCGATCGGGTCACCGGTTCGCACCAGCCATAGCGGACCACGAACGGGCGCGTTCAGGTAATCAGGGGAAAGCCGGGGCATGCCCCGGCATGGCCGGACGTAAACGTGTCGAGGTGCCCCAGTAGAGTTACGACGGGTATCAGGGTGAGAGAGGGAGGGGTCGCGTGCCGGACTTGGAAGTGTCCGACCGGGTTTGGACGATCCCGAACGCGCTCAGCTTCCTCAGGTTGCTGGGTGTGCCGCTGTTCCTGTGGCTGGTGCTCGGCCCCAAGGAGGACGGCTGGGCGCTGCTGGTGCTGGCGATCTCCGGGTTCACCGACTGGGCCGACGGCCAGATCGCCCGCCGGATGAACCAGACCAGCCGGCTGGGCCAGATGCTCGACCCGGTGGCCGACCGGCTGTACATCTTCGCGACCGTCGTCGGCCTGGCGCTGCGCGACATCATCCCGTGGTGGCTGGCGATCGCGCTGCCGCTGCGGGACCTGCTGCTGACGCTGACCCTGCCGGCCCTGCACCGCCGCGGCTTCAACGCGCTGCCGGTGCACTTCCTCGGCAAGTCCGCCACGTTCTGCCTGCTGTACGCGTTCCCGCTGCTCCTGCTCGGCGACGGCGACTCCACCCTCAACCTGCTCGCCCGCGTGTTCGGCTGGGCGTTCGCGATCTGGGGGACCGGTCTGTACTACTGGGCCGGCGCGCTGTACTTCGCGCAGTTGCGGCACCTCGTCCAGACGGTGAAGCCGATCAAGGACGCGGCCGGGTAGACCCGTGACACAGCAAGCCCCCCAACAACCGGCGCAGAAGCCCCGGCGCGTCGACGCGTCGATGTCGCTGCTGAACAACCTGATGGCGCACCCGATCGACGAGGGGTACGCCGTCGCCGCCCGGACCCGCCCCAAGGACGGCGCCAGGGCGCTCCGCTCCCGGCACCGGATCATGCTCGTGGCGGCGACGCTCGTGCTCGGCTTCCTGCTCGCGGTAGCCGCTTCGCAGAACTACCGCAGCGCCCCGGAGGCCGAGAAGCAGCGCAACGAGCTGATCGACCGGATCAACCAGGCCGACGACCGGCTGACCGGCCTGCGCAACCACCAGTCCGACCTCGCCGACGAGGTACGCCGGTTGCAGGCGAGCGGACTGAGCAACGACAGCACCGGCGCCGCGCTGCAGCAGAAGCTCGACGACCTGGAGCTGCAGACCGGGGCGATCTCGGTCGCCGGTCCCGGGCTGAAGGCGGTCATCGACGATGCGAAGAACGCCGACTCCAAAGAGGGCCGGCTGCTCGACGTCGATCTGCAGCAGCTGGTCAACGGCCTGTGGACGTCCGGCGCGGAGGCGGTCTCGGTGAACGGTCACCGGATCACCTCGCTGACCGCGATCCGCGGCGCGGGCAGTGCGATCACGGTCGACTACAGCTCGCTGACCCCGCCGTACACGGTGCTCGCGATCGGAGACACCGCGACCATGCCGGCCCGGTTCGCGCAGAGCTCGGGCGGGCGCTGGGTGCAGTACCTGGTCAGCAACTTCGATGTCCGGATGACGATCACGACGGAGGACTCCTTGCTGGTGCCGGCCGATGCGACCATCGCGTTGCGCTACGCGAAAGTGGGATCGAGATGATCGCCGTACTCGGACTGGTGATCGGTGTCGTGATCGGTCTGCTGGTCGCGCCCGACGTGCCGGACTGGGCCCAGCCCTACCTGCCGATCGCGGTCGTGGCCGCGCTCGACGCGGTGTTCGGCGCGCTCCGGGCGTTCCTGGACGGGATCTTCGACGACAAGGTGTTCGTGGTGTCGTTCGTCTCGAACGTGCTGATCGCGGCCCTGATCGTGTACCTGGGTGACCAGCTCGGCGTCGGCTCGCAGCTGTCGACCGGCGTGGTCGTCGTGCTCGGCATCCGGATCTTCACCAACATGGCGGCCATCCGGCGCCACATCTTCCGGGCCTGACATGGCTGACGAGAATCCCGACAGGCCCGAGCAACCGGCCAAGCCTGAGCCACCGGTCCAGCCCGAGCAGCCGGCCAAGCCTGAGCAGGTGGCCAAGCCAGCGGTCGACGCGCCGCAGCCCGCGACGCCGACACCGATGCCCAAGCCGAAGACGCCCAACCTTGCGTTGCGGCGGCTCAAGTCCGGGTTCAAACCGTCCCGCGGCCAGGCGATCGTGGCCGTCGTACTGGCGCTGGTCGCCTGTGTGGCCGTGGTCCAGGTCCGGGTGAACCGGGCCGACGACGGCTACCAGAACGCCCGCCGCGAGGACCTGATCGCGATCCTGGACGGCCTCGGCCAGAACACCCGCCGGCTGGAGAGCGAGATCGCCGACCTGGAGGAGCGGAAGAACTCGCTGTCCTCCAGCGCCGACAAGGCACAGACGGCGCGCGAGCAGGCGGAGGCCCAGGTCCGCACCCTCGGCATCCTGGCCGGTACGCTGCCCGCGACAGGTCCCGGTGTCCGGATCACGCTGAACGACCCGCAGGGCAAGATGACCTCGAGCAACCTGCTGGACGCGATCGAGGAGTTGCGCGATGCCGGTGCCGAGGCGATCCAGATCAACGGGTCGGTCCGGGTGGTCGCCAGCACCGACTTCGTGGACGACCCGCCGGGGATCCGGATCGACGGTCAGAAGGTCAACTCGCCGTACGTGATCGAGGCGATCGGGGAGTCGCACAACCTGGCCGAGGCGGCCAACTTCCCCGGCGGTCTGGTCAGCGAGGTGACCGGTCCGCAGGTGGGTGGAACGGCGGAGGTGAACGAGCTGACGACCGTCCCGATCGCCGCCTTGCACGCGCCGGAGGAGCCTCGTTACGCTCGCCCGGCGCCCAGCCCGACCAAGTAGCTGTTCTCCTTGAGTGAAAGAGGAACGAAGGTGTACCCCGAAGACCTGAAGTACACGGCCGAGCACGAGTGGCTGAAGGCCGGTAGCGACGGACCGGTGCGGGTCGGCATCACCGACTTCGCGCAGGACCAGCTCGGCGACATCGTGTACGTGCAGCTGCCCGAGGTCGGCAGCACGGTGCGGGCCGGCGACGCCTGTGGGGAGCTGGAGTCGACCAAGAGCGTGAGCGATCTGTTCGCTCCGGTGAACGGCACCGTGACCGCCGTGAACGAGGCGCTCGCCGACCAGCCGGACCTGGTGAACAGCGATCCGTACGGCGAGGGCTGGCTGCTCGACATCGAGGTCGAGGACGCGGCCGAGGTCGCCGCGCTGATGGACGCCGATGCCTATCAGGGACAGCTCGACCAGAGCTGATAGGTTTTGGGGCCTCAACCGCTGGTCGAGGGTTGAGGCCCTCTCATCTTGTTCCAGCACGTCACACTGTTCATACGGGGTCTATCGAAAACGTCGCCGGACACCCGGCGATCGGGAGGATCACAGCATGCCGTTCTGCAACCAGTGCGGGCACGAGAACTCCGAGGGCAGCCGGTTCTGCTCGCAGTGCGGAGCGATGCTGCCTGGCGCGGACCGCCCGGCGGCAGCACCGGCGACCCCTCAGCCGACGCCGGGCGTCACCGACACCGCGATGCTGACTCCGATCGGCGCGGAGCCGGAGCCGGAGCAGACCGGTGAGCCGCTGTCCGCCGACGACGAGGCCGCTGTCGGCGCGCTGCCGGCCGGGTCGGCTCTGCTGATCGTCCAGCGCGGCCCGAACGCGGGCAGCCGGTTCCTGCTCGACGTCGACGTCGTCACCGCGGGACGCCACCCGGACAGCGACATCTTCCTCGACGACGTGACCGTGTCCCGCCGGCACGCGGAGTTCCGCCGCGACGGGTACGGCGTGAAGGTCCGCGACGTCGGCAGCCTGAACGGCACGTACGTCAACCGCGACCGGATCGACGAGGTCCAGCTGAACAACGGTGACGAGGTTCAGATCGGCAAGTACCGGCTGGTGTACTACGCCAGTGGCCAGGCCTGATCCGAGCGCCGCTGATTCCACGGCCGGCGGGCCGGCGGACGGTCGCGGCATCGGCCAGGTGCTGCAGCTGCTGCAGGCCGAGTTCGCCGACGTCACGATCTCCAAGATCCGGTTCCTCGAGGCCGAGGGACTGGTGACGCCTGCCCGTACGGCGTCGGGGTACCGCAAGTTCAGTGCCGCCGACGTCGAGCGGCTGCGGTACGTGCTGACCGCGCAACGCGACCAGTACCTGCCGCTGAAGGTCATCAAGGAACATCTCGGCGCGATCGACCGCGGCCTGCGACCCGCCGCCGCGGGGCCGCCGGTCGCGCCGAGCTCGTTGCCGCAGACCCCCGGTCAGCCGGTCGCGGACGATTTCGGTGCCTCGGGCACCGAGCTGCGGCTGACCCGGGCCGAGCTGCAGGCCGCCGCTGGCGTCTCCGCCGAGTTGCTCGGCGAGCTGGAGAGCCACGGGCTGGTGGTGGCCAGCGGCAACCACTACGCGGGCGACGCGATCGTGATCGCCCAGGTCGCCGCGGAGCTGGCCGGGTACGGGCTCGAGCCCCGGCACCTGCGCGCGTTCCGTACGGCGGCCGATCGGGAGGTGGGGCTGATCGAGCAGGTCACCGGTCCCCGCCGTACCGAACAGACCGGGGAGCTGGCCGCGCTCACGGTTCGGTTGCACACCGCACTGGTCCGGTCCCGCCTGCCGCGTCCGTAACAACCGGCCGGGCACCTAGGGGCTTCCCTGCGGAGTAGGCTGAAGGGGTGCGCGAAGTCGACGTGGTCGGAGTCCGGGTTGAGATGCCCTCGAGTCAGCCGATCGTGCTGCTGAAAGAGGTCGGCGGAGAGCGGTACCTGCCGATCTGGATCGGGGCCGCCGAGGCCAGTGCGATCGCGTTCGCCCAGCAGGGCATGGAGCCGCCCCGGCCGCTGACCCACGATCTGTTCGCCGAGACCATCCGGGTGCTCGGGCACACGCTCAGCCAGGTCCGGATCGTGAACCTGAACGACGGCGTGTTCGAGGCGATCCTGGTCTTCGACGACAAGACCGAGATCTCCGCCCGGCCGTCGGACTCGATCGCGCTCGCGCTGCGTACCGGCACCCCGGTGTTCTGCGCGGAGGAGATCCTGGCCGAGGCCGGCATCCCGGTCCCGGAGAGTGAGACGGAAGACGACGAAGTGGTGGAGGAAGAGGAGGTCGAGCGGTTCCGGGAGTTCCTCGACCAGGTGACCCCGGAGGACTTCGACAAGAGTTAGCCCCACCCGTCGGTTTGGCCCCGGGTGGTACAAGATCGGCTTGGTAACGATTCGTACGGCGGTCGCGACACGCTCCCGGCTCGGTGCGGTTGTCGTTGACCCGGTTGGGGCGGCGGCTTACCGTGAAGGAGTCGTGGGGTGCTGTCACTCCACGGAGATGGCTCGTTCCAGTCGGTATCCAGGGAGGCTCAGGCGTGACACGCACCGGCGACACGGATCTGACGGCGCAGTCGACGTCCGACGCGCACGCCGAGGCTGTGGCAGCTGCTACGGCCACCGCCGGCGTCCAGGGTCTGCTGTTCGACGACGACCTGCGACCGATGCCGGAGGATGTCGGGTTCCGCGGCCCGACGGCCTGCGCCGCGGCCGGGATCACCTACCGTCAGCTCGACTACTGGGCGCGCACGGGTCTGGTTTCCCCGTCGGTTCGCCCGGCGACCGGCTCCGGGACGCAGCGGTTGTACGGCTTCCGTGACGTTCTGTTGCTGAAGGTGATCAAGCGGCTGCTCGACGCCGGCATCTCGCTGCAGCAGATCCGGACCGCGATCGCGCACCTGAGCAAGCGCGGGTTCGACGACCTGACCCAGATCACGCTGATGAGCGACGGCGCGTCGGTGTACATGTGCTCCTCGCCCGACGAGGTGATCGACCTGCTGGCCGGCGGCCAGGGCGTGTTCGGTATCGCGCTCGGCGGCGTGTGGCGCGAGGTCGAGGGTTCGCTGTCCGAGCTGCCCACGGAGCGTGCCGACGGCCACGACGAAGGCGACTCCGACGGCCACGCCGGCGATGAGCTGGCAGCCCGCCGTCGCGCCCGGATGACGGGCTGACATAGCTTTACCTTCGTGCGCCCACTCACTGCCGACTCGCTCCGTGGTGTGTGGGCGACGTTGTTGCTGCCGCTGAACGCCGACGACTCGCTCGACTTCACTCGGCTGGAGCTTGAAGCAGAAGCACTCAGCACGAGCGCGGTCGACGGCCTGTATGCCCACGGCACGGCGGGCGAGTTCCAGACGCTGACCGAGGACGAGTTCGACCAGATCAACGCGATCCTTGCGGCGGCAGGTAAACCGTTCCAGATCGGTGCCAGTCATCCGTCGGCCCAGGTCCAGCTCTCCCGCGCCGAACGGGCGGCGAAGCTCGCACCTGGCGCGATCCAGGTGATCGCCCCGGACTGGCTGCCGCTCAACGACGCTGAGTTGCTGAGCTTCTTCCGGCGGGTGGCCGAGGTGGCGGGGGATGTGCCGCTGGTCTTCTACAACCCGCCGCACGCGAAGACCGCTGTCGGACCCCAGCAGTTGCGTGAACTGGCCGAGGCAGTGCCGACTCTGATCGGGTTGAAGACCGCGGGCGGTGACAAAGCCTGGTTCGACGAGGCGTCCAAGTCCGGACTGGCGATCTTCGTGCCCGGGCACTTCCTGGCGAGTATGTCGTTACTCGGTGCGCACGGGAGCTACTCGAACGTCGCCGCGCTGTCGCCCGACGGCGCCGTACGGACTGCTCGTGATCTGGACGTCGAGCGGCGGATCGCGGAGTTCTTTGCAGGCCATGTCGCGCCGCTGCAGAAGATCGGGCTGTCGAACCCGGCGCTGGACAAGTTCCTGGCCGCGGTCGGGGACTGGGCCGACGTCGGCACCCGGGTCCGCTGGCCGATGCAGTCGGCGACCGCGGAGCAGGTCGAGGCCGCGAAGCCGGCCGCCCGGCGACTGCTGCCCGAACTGTTCCAGGATTCCTGGTAGCCTCGACTCAGCCGTAAACAGCACTCGGGAGAGACCCGTGTCATCGGGCGCCGAAGGGGCAATTCCTCCCCGGAACCTCTCAGGCCCATGGACCGAGTGCCTCAGGCGACTCTGAAGCACGTTCGTGTGACAGAGGGGGAGGCGACCGGAAGCATTGTCAGCAACGGAGCCTCTGATGACCGAACTCTCCGCAATCTTCGCCGACCGCCACATCGGGCCACGCCCCGACGAGGTCGCACGCATGGTGGAACTGCTCGGGTACGCCGACGTCGACGCGCTCGTCGATGCCGCCGTACCGGACTCGATCCGCTCGGCCGAGCCGCTCCGGCTGCCTGAGCCGGCGTCCGAGGTCGACGCGCTGACCGAGCTCCGCCAGCTCGCGGCCCGCAACAACGTCGCGACCTCGATGATCGGCCAGGGGTATTACGGCACCTTCACGCCGTCCGTGATCGTGCGACGACTGGTCGAGAACCCGGCCTGGTACACCGCCTACACGCCGTACCAGCCGGAGATCTCCCAGGGCCGCCTCGAGGCGCTGCTGAACTTCCAGACCGTCGTCTCCGACCTGACCGGTCTGCCGACCGCGAACGCGTCGCTGCTCGACGAGGGCACCGCGGCCGCCGAGGCGATGACACTGGCCCACCGCTCCAACAAGAAGAGCAAGTCCGACCGCTTCCTGGTCGACGCCGACTGCTTCGCCCAGACCGTCGCCGTCGTACAGACCCGGGCCGAGGCGCTCGGCATCGAGGTCGTCGTCGCCGACACCACCGAGGGCCTGCCCGAGGGCGACTTCTTCGGTCTCCTGGTGCAGTACCCGGGCTCCAACGGCGCCGTCCGCGACCTCAAGCCGCTGATCGAGGCGGCCCACGAGCGCGACACGTTGGTTGCCGTGGCCTCCGACCTGCTCGCGCTGACGCTGCTCGACGCACCGGGCGAGGCCGGCGCTGACATCGTGATCGGTTCCTCGCAGCGCTTCGGCGTACCGCTGTTCTACGGCGGCCCGCACGCCGGCTTCATGTCCGTGCGCTCCGGCCTCGAGCGGTCGTTGCCCGGTCGCCTCGTCGGCGTATCGGTCGACGCCGACGGCGCCCCGGCGTACCGGCTGGCGCTGCAGACCCGTGAGCAGCACATCCGCCGCGAGAAGGCCACCTCGAACATCTGTACGGCGCAGGTCCTGCTCGCCGTCGTCGCTTCGATGTACGCCGTCTACCACGGGCCGGACGGTCTGAAGGCGATCGCGGAGCGTGTCCACAACTACGCCGGCAAGCTGGCCGCCTCGCTGCGGGCCGGCGGGGTCGAGGTCGTGCACGACGACTTCTTCGACACCGTGCTCGCCCGCGTACCGGGTCAGGCAGCCGACGTGGTCGACGCCGCCCGGCAGAACGGGATCTGGCTGCGGCTCGTCGATGCGGACCACGTCGGCATCTCCTGCGACGAGAAGACCGATGTCGCCACGCTCACTCGCGTCTGCCAGTCCTTCGGCGTGCAGTACGACGACACGCTGAGCGCTGCCGCGATCGAAGTACCGCGGACAACGGAGTACTTGACGCACCCGGTGTTCAACACGCATCGGTCCGAGACGGCGATGCTGCGGTACCTACGCAAGCTGTCCGACAAGGACTACGCGCTGGACCGCGGGATGATCCCGCTGGGCTCCTGCACGATGAAGCTGAACGCGACCACCGAGATGGAGCCGGTCACCTGGCCGGAGTTCGCCGACGTGCACCCGTTCGCGCCGATCGAGGACGCGGCCGGGTACGTGAAGCTGATCGGTCAGCTCGAGCGCTGGCTGGCCGAGGTCACCGGCTACGCGAAGGTCTCGATCCAGCCGAACGCCGGCTCGCAGGGTGAGCTCGCCGGTCTGCTCGCGATCCGCGGATACCACCGGGCCCAGGGCAACGAGGACCGCAACGTCTGCCTGATCCCGGCGTCGGCGCACGGCACCAACGCCGCCTCCGCGGTGATGGCCGGTATGAAGGTTGTCGTTGTCAAAGGCAACGACGACGGCACGATCGACCTGGACGACCTGCGGGCGAAGGCTTCCGAGCACGCTGACAAGCTCGCCGCGATCATGATCACGTACCCGTCGACCCACGGCGTGTACGAGGAGAGCGTGCGCGAGGTCTGCCAGATCGTCCACGACCACGGCGGCCAGGTGTACGTCGACGGCGCGAACCTGAACGCCCTGCTCGGGCTGGCGAAGCCGGGCGAGTTCGGCGGCGACGTCAGCCACCTGAACCTGCACAAGACCTTCTGCATCCCGCACGGTGGCGGCGGTCCGGGTGTCGGCCCGGTCGGCGTCGCCGCGCACCTCGCGCCGTACCTGCCGAACCACCCGCTGCTGGACCAGGCCGGTCCCGAGTCCGGTGTCGGCCCGATCAGTGCGGCGCCGTTCGGGTCCGCGGGCGTGCTGGCGATCTCGTGGGCGTACATCCGGATGATGGGCGCCGAGGGGCTGACTGCCGCGACGAAGACCGCCGTACTGAGCGCCAACTACGTGGCGAAGCGACTCGAGGGCGCGTTCCCCGTGCTGTACACGGGTGAGAGCGGCCTGGTCGCGCACGAGTGCATCCTGGACCTGCGGCCGATGACCAAGGAGACCGGGATCAGCGTCGATGACGTCGCGAAGCGGCTGATCGACTACGGGTTCCACGCGCCGACGATGTCGTTCCCGGTCGCGGGCACGCTGATGGTCGAGCCGACCGAGTCCGAGGACCTGGACGAGCTGGACCGCTTCTGCGACGCCATGATCGCGATCCGGCACGAGATCGACCGGGTCGCGGCGGGGGAGTGGCCGGCCGCGGACAACCCGCTGGTGAACGCGCCGCACACCGCCGAGTCGGTGATCAACGACAAGTGGGAGCACGCCTACACTCGCGAGGAGGCCGCGTTCCCGCGCTCGGTGGACCGCGCCTCGAAGTACTGGCCGCCGGTCCGCCGCATCGACGGCGCGTACGGCGACCGCAACCTGATCTGCTCCTGCCCGGCACCGGAGGCCTTCGAGTAATGTCTTTGCGTTCTGACACCGCCGCTGCTCTGTACGCCGAGATCGCGGCGGCTCAGAGCGAGGGAAAGTTGCCGTCGGTGAACGGCGGCGTGCTCCGGGATGGTGCGCTGGTGTGGACCGGCGCGCGCGGGCGGTTCGCGACGGCGGGCGAGGCGGCGCCGGGGCCGGACGTGCAGTACCGGATCGGGTCGATCACCAAGACGCTCACGGCGGTCCTGGTGCTGCAGTGCCGCGACGACGGGCTGCTGTCGCTGAACGATGCCGTGGGCAAGCATCTGCCCGGGATCGCGTTCGGGGACCGGACGATCCGGCATCTGCTCGCGCACAGCGGCGGGATGAACGCCGAGCCCGAAGGCCCTTGGTGGGAACGGAATCCGGGCGTCTCGTTCGACGAGCTGACGGCGGCGATGGACGAGTCGCAGGCGGCCGGTCCGGCGGATCGTCGGCATCACTACTCGAACCTCGGGTACGCCCTGCTCGGTGAGATCGTGGCGCGGTTGCGCGGATCGTCGTGGATCGAGTTGGCGCAGGAGCGCATTCTCGATCCGCTGGAGATGCGGCGTACGACGTACTTCCCGTCGACGCCCGCGGCCGAGGGGTTCTCGGTGCATCCGTTCAGCGGGCAGCTCGTGCCGGAGCCGGCGTACGACTCGGGCGCGATGGCGCCGGCCGGGCAGCTGTGGAGCACGATCGAGGATCTGGCCCGGTACGCGTCGTTCTGGATCGATCCGGTGCCCGAGGTGCTGAGCCGGGAGTCGGTCGAGGAGATGGCGGCTCCGGTCGCGTCGGATCCGCGGGAGGGGCTGACGGCGTCGTACGGGCTGGGGCTGCGGCTGATCGCGGACGATCCGCATCTGCTGATCGGTCACACCGGCTCGATGCCCGGGTTCCTCGCCGGGCTGTTCGTCGACCGGGTACGCCGGATCGGGGCCGTGACGCTCGGTAATGCGACGTACGGGCGGGTTGCCTCGCTGGCGCCTGACCTGGTCCGGATCCTGGCGGCGTACGAACCGCCGATCGCGCAGGAGTGGGTCCCTGAGCCGACGCTTGCCCAAGGCACCGATCTGCTCGGCCATTGGTACTGGGGCAACACGCCGCTCACGATCTCCGTCTCCGCGGGCATTCTGCAGCTCAGCGGTGGTCTGACCACGCGTCTTTCCCCGCTGGGACCGGACGTCTACCAGGGCCGGGACGGCTACCTGGCAGGCGAAAAACTGCGCGTCGTTCGTGACGGTGACTCCATCTCGCACCTCGACATCGCCACATTTGTCCTGACGAGAACGCCGTACGGCAGTTAGGCTGTGACGCATTGCATGGAGTAGATCAGGGGTAGATCGCCCGGCTGTAGACCGGGAGGGCGCAGGTTCGAGTCCTGCCTCCATGTCTCTGCACGGCTAGGCAGGGAACGGGGATCCGATGGCGGAGGAGCAGCGGGCGACGGCTTCGGCGGGGTATGCGATGGCCCGGCTGGAACAGGCTCTCGAGCGCGCTCTGACCTCCGACGATCTCGCGGTACGACGGCGCGCAGCCGCCCGGGTCGATGCCTGGCGCAACGTTCTCGACGGCATGGCCTCCGGCCGGCTCACGGTCGGCTCGCGGACTCCGGTCGCGGACACGCCCGCCTGGGTCACGCTCGAGGTGGCGCACGGCGGGTTCGCGACCGGGCGGTATCTGGCGGAGGCGCCGCTGCGGGAGGACGAGCTCGCGTGGGTGCCCTCCGACGCACCCGGGGACAACGACCGGGAGCGGCTCAACCTGTGGTTCCTCAGCGACGAAGGGCTCGCCTCACTTGGGCAGGCCCTGCGGAGCGGCAACTACCGGATCGATGTGCCGGAGGAGTCGGCACTGCTGATCATCGCCTGGCTGCTCGAGCGGAAGCAGTACGCCGCGGCGCTGGATCTGACGTCCGAGCTGCGTCCGCTGATGCATCGGCTCCGGTTCACGCCGACCTTCAGCCCGTCGTCGACGCCGTCCGGTGCGGTGGTGCGGCTGCAGCCGGTGTCCGAGGTACGCAGTACGTTGCGGCAGGCAACGGTACGGCCGCAGATCGCTGCCATGCTGGAGACTCTGCGGGTCTGGAACCCGCTGTACGACCGCCTGGTGGCGCTGTGGTGCGACACGGTCGACGACGAGCTGCCGGAGCTGGACGCCGACGGCGCGGTCGTCGGCGGGTGGCCGTGCCGGGTCTGGCCGGACGACTGGGCGGAACGGCGTGCTCAGTGGCTGGACGAGTTCCGTGCCGCTGCTGAGGTCCATCGGCAACCGAGGGGCAATTTCGCCCGTCTGCAGGCGGCGCTCGAACGTTGTCCGTCCGACAGCTCGGCAATGACAGGTCGTGAGGTCGGCTGGATCCGTCGCTCGCTGGCCAACACGATCCAGGCCCACGGCGCGCCCGGGTCCGAGGCTCGTGCGGCCTTGCGGACGACGCAGAGCGCGGTCGCCGCGCGGCCGACGTACGCGACGCTGGCGCACGTCCTGAGCTGCCGGCTGGATCGGTTTCCGGCTGACGGTGGGCTGCCGACGCTCGACGCGATCGACGGTGAGGTGACTGCCGACGAGATTCCGGCGGCGGCCGGCTCAGCCATCCCGGCGCATCTGCTCGCGAAGGCGGCGCGGGCGCTCGAGGCTCCGATCGGCGAGTTGGTGGATCGCGGGGTGATCAGCTCGGGTGAGGTGCTCGCGCGAGTGCTGCCGCAGGTCACGTCGCAGTTGCTCGCCGCGAACATCGAGGACCCGTCGCTCGCCGCGGCGTACGCGCAGAGCTATGCGGCCTTTCGGTGTCGGCGGAGCCTACTGCTGCTCAACCTCGAGCACCAGGTGCGATTCGACGAGCTGCCGTGGATCGCGGCGGTGGCGCCGTACCGGGATCGGCGTGCTCAGGCGACGCGAGCCGCGGCACAGTCGCTGCGTGAGACGACGGTTCTGGCATTCACGGCCTTCCCGCAGACGATCCTGCCGAATCCGCTGGTCCGGGAGTTCGGCGCGCTGGCCTCGCAGGCGGACCTGAAGCTGCCGCTGGTCGAGGAGGTCGCGGCCGACATTTTCATGGGGACGTTCACCGAGAAGTGGCGGAGTGCGGCGACCGTCGCGAGTCGGGTGATGTTCGGGTCGCTGTACGCGCGGTACTACGACCTGCCGGCGTCCTGGCCGGCCGTGGAGCAACGTCGGTACAAGCGCTGGGGGAAGGCGACCGCGGACGACTTCGCGGAGGTCTGCCGCCAACGGTCGCGCGAGGCATCGAACGGCGGCCGCGGGCACGTCGCTCAGAACGGGACCGTGCTGGAGCAGAGCCAGATCCTGACCACGCACAACCTGGCCGTGCTGGTCGACGGGCTGGAGCTGACCGACTGGCTGCGGGAGGTCGCTCCGGAGCTGGCTGACCGTGCCTTTGCGTGGGCGGTGCAGCGGCAGACTCAGCCGATGACATTGACGGGCGTCAAGAACACGGCGTACGCCTGGCGGCAGGCGATCTTCTTCCTCAGCTTCTGCTCGCAGGCCGCGCAAGGTGAGGTGCTGGCGCGGCTGGACGAGCGGGCGGGGCCGCGGTTGGCGCCGGCTGTTGCCGGGTTGCAGCAGGTGGTCGCGGGGGAGCGTTTCGATGCAGAGGGCCGGACGGCTGGTGGCGGGCGCCGGCTGCTCGGGTGGAGTGCCGGACCGCACTGGCTGGCGCCGGCGGTTCGTGAGGATGTTCACGCTTCGGGTGGTTGAGTTGACACGGTCGGTGAGGCGGGCAAAAGTTAGGCCTGCCTTAGTAAGGGTTGCCTTACTCGACAACTTCCCGGGAGATCTGGATGTCGCAGCCCGCGCGTCTGACCGCGCTGCCAACACCCGTCCGCGATCCGTTCACCGACCGTTGGCCGCTGGCGTCGACGGTGGCGGATCGGGAGCGTGGACCGTTGCCGCACGGTTCGCCGGGTGCGGTACTGCGCCGGGCGTCCGAGGTGCTGGGTGAGCCGCGGATTCCGTCGACCGGCGTGGGGGAGTCGGCCGCGCTCGACCTGATCGCGGGCCTGCTGGACGAGAACGGCATCGACCTGAGCCACCCCCACGCGGCCGCGCACCTGCAGCCGCCGGTGCTGCAGGTCGCGGTCGACGCGGACGCGCTGGCGTCGGCCTCGAACGCCTCGATGGACACGTACGACTCGGGTCCGGCAACGCTCGCGATCGAGCAGTGGGTCGTGAAGGCGCTCGCGGGGCTGGCCGGCTTCGGGCCGGAGGCGGACGGCGTACTGACGCCCGGTGGCTCGATCTCTAACCTGCTTGCGGTCCTGATCGCCCGTGACAGTGCGGGCGCCGCCGCGGGAGTCGACGTACGGCGGAACGGTCTCGGCGGACTGGTCCAGCCGGTCGTCTTCTGCTCCGAGCTGGCGCACTTCTCCGTCCAGCGAGCCTGCGCCGCCCTCGGGCTCGGTGAGTCGGCGGCGATCACGATCCCGTCGGACGAGAACTTCCGGATGCGCACCGACGTACTGGCCGACGAGCTCGCCAAGCCCGGCCGTACGCCGGTCGCGGTGGTCGCCACGGCCGGTACGACGGACTTCGGCTCGATCGACCCGATCGCCGAGGTCGCCGCGCTGGCGCGTGCCCACGGGGCCTGGGTGCACGTGGATGCGGCGTACGGGTTCGGGGCCTTGTTCTCCGAGCGCCTCGCGCCGCTGCTCGCCGAGCTGCCGCTGGCGGACTCGGTCACGCTGGACCTGCACAAGATCGGCTGGCAGCCGGCCGCGACCAGCGTGCTGCTGGTGGCCGACCGGACCCGGTTCTCCGCGTTCGACCGGTCGGTGGACTACCTGAACCCGGCCGACGACATCGACTCCGGGCTGGACGGCCTGCTCGGGCGCAGCCTGCAGACCACCCGCCGTCCGGATGCGGTCAAGGTTGCCACCACGCTGACGGCATACGGCCGGTCCGGACTGGGCACAATGCTCGACACCTGTCACGAGCTCGCGCACGCCGCCGCGGCCCGGGTCGTTGCCGACAGCAACCTTGAGTTGCTGGCGCCGGTAACCCTGACCACGGTGTTGTTCCGGGTCGCCGGGCAGGGGCTGGAGGCATCCGCTGCGGACGCCCTCCAGGGCGAGGTCCGGCGCCGGTTGCTGACGTCCGGACGGGTGCTGATCGGCCGGACCAAGCTGCCGGCCCGCGGCGGCCGACCGGCAGCGGTCGCGTTGAAGTTGACGCTGCTGAACCCGAACGCCACCGCGACGGACATCGAGGACCTGCTCGACCAGGTCGTGGCCACCGGCCTCGACGTCCTGACCGGTGAAGGAGCGGCGTGAGTATTGCGGTTGCTGCGCATCTGAACGCAATCCTGCGGTGTTACACCCGTGAATCGTCCGTGCCGGTGGCTGTCGGTCCGTTGTCGTTCTCGGTGGGCTCGTCGACGGTGACTGCCCGGGTCTCGCACGCCTCGCGAACCGGGTTGCACCAGTTCACGGACGTGCTGGTGGACGGCGTACCGGTTGTTCCCGAGGACTTGGTGCGGGTGCTGTCTACGGACGCCGATCCGGCTGAGATCGACGATCTGGCGGCACGTACTGCGGAGTCGGTGCGGAACGTCTCGCGGTTCGTCTCCGAAGTCGACGGGGAGCGTGGGCCGGGGCGCTTCCTGGAGTTCGAGCAGGCGTTGCTGTTCGGGCATCTGAATCACCCGGCGCCGAAGAGCCGGGACGGACTGAGCGGTGCCGAGCTGGCGGCGTACTCGCCGGAGCTCGGTGGCCGTTTCGCAGTGCACTGGTTCGAAGCCGACGCCGAGCTGGTGTCGTCGGACCAGGTGGCCGGCGCGCCCTCGCTGCAGGGACTGGACGCTGTGCAGCTGATGGGCGCGCTCGCCGGTATCACCCCGTCGTCGGGCCGGGTGCTGATCCCGGCGCACCCGTGGCAGGCCGCGTCGGTGCTCTCGCGGCCGCGGGTGGCCTCGTTGGTCAGGGACGGCCGGGTGAAGGCGCTGGGTCCGCAGGGTGCGGAGTGGTATCCGACCTCTTCGCTGCGTACGGTCTTTCACCCGGACTACTCGGTGATGCTGAAGTTGTCGCTCGGATTGCGCATCACCAACTCGCGGCGCGAGTCGACGCCGACCGAGCTGCGGCGTGGGTTGGAGATCAACCGGCTGCTGGACGCGGCGCACAACGCGGGGACGGCGACGGCGCATCCGCGGTTCACGATCGTGCGGGATCCGGCGTGGGTGGCGCTCGACGAGGGTGGACCTACGCTGACCGGTCTGGACGTTGCTGTCCGGGAAGTGCCTGCCGACGTCAACAGTTACGCCTGTCTGGCGGGGCTCGTCGCGCCGCGTCCGGGCGGGGTGAGTCGCTTGAGCGCTTTTGCTGCGGACGATCCGGCTGCGTGGGTTTCGGCGTACATCGACAACGTGCTGGTGCCGATGCTGCACCTGTACGCCGAGACCGGCATCGGGCTCGAGGCGCATCAGCAGAACACGCTGGTGCGGCTGGACGGGGCCGGGCGTATTCGCGGTGGGGCTTATCGCGACAATCAGGGGTACTACCTCGCGTCGTCGTACCTGCGTGGTCTCTTGGCGGTGACGGGGCTGCATGACTCGACGCTGGCGGTGGTCGACGACCCGATTGTGGATGACCGATTGACCTACTACCTGCTGCACAACCAGGCGCTGGCCGTTGTGGGCTGTCTGGCAGTGGATGGCGTTGCTGACGAGGGCTTGCTCCTTGAGGTGGTGCGGGAGCGGCTGACGCTCGCGCTGCCGTTGCTGAAGGCTGCCGGACCCTCTGGGGACCGGCTGGCGCGGCGATGGCTCGAGGCGGAAACCCTGCCCTGCAAGGCGAACATGCTGACCCGGCTGCGCGGTATCGACGAAGTGGTGGCGCCGTTGGACGCCCAGTCGGTGTACCTCGACATCCCGAACCCGCTGCGGCTCCGGTGAGGTGTGACATCCGGCCGATGTTCCACCTGGACAACGGCTTCGACCTGCGACCGGCCGGCACTTCCGATGCGGCCCGGATCGCGCTGTGGATGGCGCAGCCGCACATCCGGCAGTGGTGGCACCAGGACTGGTCGGTCGAACGCTGGGCCCAGGAGCTGGAGCAGCAGTCGGCGGGGGAGCACTCGGTGCCCTGCGTGGTCGCAGTCGACGCGGAGGACTTCGGGTACGTCGAGCTGTATCGGGTGCGGCACGACCGGCTCGCGGAGTACTACTCCAGCGGCGAGCACGACTGGGGCGTGCACGTGGCGATCGGCGACGCGACACGGGTCGGCAGGGGACTGGGGCGGCGGCTGTTGCGTGCGCTTGCGGACGCGCTGCTGGTGGCCGACCCGGCGTGCGAGCGGGTCGTGGCGGAGCCCGACGTACAGAACATTCCGTCCGTGCGCGCATTCGTCGCGGCGGGCTTCGATCGGGTCGGGGAACTACAGCTGCCCGACAAGACAGCAGTGCTGATGGTCCGCACCCGGACTGTGGAGGATTGACATGTACGACGTGATCGCTGTCGGCTGTGGGCCGTTCAACCTCGGTCTGGCCGCGCTGGCCTCGGAGGTGGACGATCTCTCCGTTGCTGTGCTGGACAGCCGGCCGGAGTTCACCTGGCACCGGGGGCTGATGTTCTCCGACGCGATGCTGCAGGTGTCGTTCCTGGCGGACCTGGTTTCGTTGGTCGAGCCGGCGCACCACCTGTCGTTCCTGTCGTTCCTGCGTGCGAATGACCGGCTCTATCAGTTCTACGTGCGGGAGAAGTTCCATCCGACGCGGCGCGAGTACGAGACCTACCTGCGGTGGTGTGCGGCTCAGCTGGACTCACTGCACTTCGGCCACCACGTGCGTGACGTGGTCTGGGACGGCTCTGCGTTCTTGTTGACGGTCGAGCGCGGCGAGGCTGTTGAGCACTTCGAGGCTCGGCATCTGGTGGTTGGAGTTGGAACTGAGCCCGCTGTGCCTGCCGCAATGGCCGGGCTGCCTGCTGAGCGATTCCTGCACTCTGGGGACTACCTGTACCGACGGGACGACCTGCGGCGCGCCGGCCACGTGACTGTTGTCGGCTCGGGGCAGTCCGGCGCCGAGTGCTTCTTGGACCTGCTCCGCGCTGAGGGTCCCGCGGTGTCGTGGCTGACACGCACCGGGGCGTTCACGCCGCTGGACTACTCGAAGCTCGTGCTCGAGATGACCACACCGTCGTACGTCGACTACTTCCACGCGCTGGACGAGCCGGTACGCGATCGACTGGTGAAGGACCAGTGGCGCCACTACAAGGGCATCTCGTCGGAGACGCTGGAGGAGATCCACGACGTCCTGTACGCAAGAGACCTGAGTGTCAGCCCCGCTGAGCTGCAGGTCGGCGTCGGGGTCGTTTCCGCGGTCGTCCGCGCCGACCGCCTCGAACTGACCCTGCTCCACGCCGACAGCGGCAAGACCTTCCAGCACACCACCGACGCCGTCGTCGCAGCCACCGGCTACCGCAACCGCCCCCTGCCCTTCCTGGAGTCACTCCAGCCCCAGATCGAACACGACGCCTCCGGCCGCTGGGTCATCAACCGCGACCACAGCGTCTCAACCATCAACGACCTGGCCGGCCGCCTCTTCGTAGCCAACGCCGACCTCCACTCCCACGGCGTAGCCGCCCCCGACCTAGGCCTCGGCGCCATCCGCAACGCCACCATCCTCAACACCATCACCGCCCGAGAACTCTTCCCCCTCCCCAAATCCACCACCTTCACCAAGTTCGCGATCCCCGGATGACAAACCTCTGGACCGCCTGTTCCAGGGCATTGCTGGCAAAGCTGATCTCCCAGTTCTGCACCGAGGGTCTGCTGGAACCGGTCGACAACCGCTTGGACCTCGGGACCGCGTCGTACACCTTCGAAGCCACCCGCGGCGGCTTCGGCAGCTGGCGCGTCGACCCTGACTCGATCCGCCGTACAACCGCCGGCATCCTCGGCAACGACGAGAGCGAACCCGCCACCGACCCCATCCAGTTCTTCGTAGAAGCAGCCGACGTATTAGCTGTTGATGGGTCGACTGTCGCCGGCTACGTCGCAGAACTGACCAACACCCTGGCAGCCGACGTACGCATAGCCTCCACCGCCATACCCGCCACCGACCTTCTAGATCTCCACCACACCCGCCTAGAAGGCCACCTAACCGGCCACCCTCTCCTGGTAGCCAACAAGGGCCGCCTAGGCTTCTCCGCCACCGACACCGAACGCTACGCCCCCGAAGCCCGCACTCCACTCCACCTGACCTGGCTAGCCGTACGCCGAGGCCTAGCCGAATTCCGCGGCACCCCAGACCTCTCCGAACACGCCGTCATAGCCCGCGAACTAGACCCACCCGTCATCGAATCCTTCCGCGCCAAACTCGACGACCCCGACACCTACGTCTGGCTCCCATGCCACCCCTGGCAACTGGACCACGTAATCCGCACCCAATGGTCCCGAGAACTAGCCACCAACGAAATCGTCATCCTGGGCGAGTCGCCCGACGAGTACCTCCCCACCCAATCCATCCGCACCATGGTCAACATCACCCGTCCGGACCGCTACCAGGTAAAACTCCCCCTAAAAATCCTCAACACCTCCGTCTACCGAGGCATCCCCACCCACTGCTCCCTAGCCGCCCCCATGCTCACCCAATGGCTCCGCGGCCTCTGGTCCCGAGACGAACTCTTCCAATCCCTAGGCACCGAACTCCTAGGCGAAGTCGCCTCGGTCACCGTCCCCCACCCCCGACTCTCCACAACCCCCAACATCCCCTACCAATGGACCGAAACCCTCGGCGTCATCTGGCGAGACCCCTTAGACCCCCGCCTCCAACCCGACGAAACCGTCTGGCCCCTGGCAGCCGTACTCCATCCCGGCTTCACCTCAGCCGCCATCACCCGCTCCGGCACCGACCCCCAAACCTGGCTCAGCCACCTCCTCTCCACCCTCCTCCGCCCACTACTCCACCTACTCCACCACTACGGCATAACCGTCAACCCCCACGGCGAAAACCTAGCCATCATCTGCAATTCCCATGGCATTCCGGCTCGCCTGGTCATTAAAGATCTGGTCGATGACATCAATATCTCAACCGACGAAATATCGGCGCGCGGAAATACGCCTGACGCACACTCCAGAATCCTTCCAAGAAAGTCTTGGAACGTTCTTCGGCAATACATTGTAGACGCCCTCTTGCTCGGTGTTCTGAACCCGCTCGCCAGTCAGAATCAAATCCCCGAAGCAGCTTTCTGGACCCTGGCCCGAACCGAAATAGACCGCTATACGGCTGCGCATCCGGAGTACGCCGCCCGCCTGGCTGCCACAGCCTTTCTCGGCGACTCCTTCGGCCGCTATCCCCTGAACGGCTACCGCCTGACCCTCGGTTACGCGGACCTCGACACGCGTCCTCCGATCCCGTCCACCGGCACCATCCCGAACCCGCTCCACATGCCGTAGCTCGGTCCCTCTGTGAGGTGGACCATTAAGACGGTCGCCGATCTATTGACACGCTGCTGCGTGCAAGCGGTACAACACATCATGCTTTCCGCGCAGTTCCGCCCACTCAGGGTTGCTGAGTTGACACTCACTGCTACATTCGCTTCACTCTGTAAGGTCGGCGATTCGAAGGTCGCCTGGATGGAGTGCACGGGGTGACGCTTGTCGAGCGCGCTGCGGCGGAACTTTCGCCCGCAGATCATGGTTCGCCGGAGACCGACCTGAGCGACGCCGAACCGGCCGCCGTGTCGCACAGCCGGCCAGCGGTCTCGGGCCTGAGGCTGGGACTGCTGAGATGGACTCTTAAGAAGAGCAGGCATCGGCTTGCGCGCCACTGGAACGACACCACCCGGCATCCGAGGACACCACGGCTCCCTGGCGATCCGTCGTCGGTCGGGCAGTGCGGAGTCAGCTCGGCTTGGCTGATACCCAGGCTCCGTCGGTCCTGGCGATCTCAGGCTCGTTACTGCTTCGGTGACGTCCGGTTCGGTGCGGACAAAGATGTCGCGACTTTCCATTGCTGGGTCGAGATAGGTGACGAGGCATCGCCGCGGCGTTTGGTGATTGACCTGACTTTCGATCAGTTCGACCAGTTCCGCCGATTTGAGAAACTCCGTAACCGTCCGGTGCTCTGTGAATACCACGGCGACCTCACGGATTGGTCGATCGAGTACAAAGCGAACAGCCGAAGAAGTCTCGAAGAATTGCGCGGCGACTCGGTCTGGGACAGATACATAGCGCTTGATCAGGCTACGAGCCCGGTCTGGCGCAAGGCATTTCGAAGCCTCCATCAGGCGATGGCAGTCCGGTCCCGATCGGTGACCACCCAGCAGCAAGCGTCGTCGGGCGCGGCCGGTTCTGAATCCGCCCGGTCCACTGCCGCCTGAGCGCGGCTCTCTTTGGTGATGTCAGGTCGAGCTGACATCACCAATGGTCTGACAGGAGACAGCTCGCTTGTCCACCATTGCTTCGCGACCCGAGACGCTTCTGCCTGGCGGCCGGGTCGGTCCAGTGTCCCGCCCCTCGCTCGAGGACTGCCGAAGGAACAGTCCTGAGTTCGCCGACCTACTGGCCGACGCCGCCCGCGAGTACAAGGTACCTAGCCGGGCGCTGAGCGTCCGTACCCTCTTGCATCTGCCGCGACTGACTCGGTCGGACGGCAGTGTGTCCCGACGGAGTGTCGAGACCGAGTTGCACCGTCACGCCGTTCGGCTCCGGGAGGATCAGCGGAGTGTCGGTGAGCTGATTCCGCGCGATCGGTTCGACCTGTCTGATCTTCGATTCGTTCGGCTCACGAACAGCGTCGCGGACCCAATCTTCGGCCGGCTCCATTACCTGCGGAATGCTCGTGCCGGGTCTGTCAACTTTGCGCTGGTCGAGCCCCTGAGCCATCGTCCGGTGACCTTGTGCAGTGTGTCGCCGTTGGAGTGGATGCGGGTCGCGCGGCAGTTGCAGACACAATTCGACGTACCACTCGGTTCGGCCTGGGACGTGTCTCGGGTGTACTCGTTCGACGTGGCTCCCGCCAACGCGATCTCATACCTGTTGGGTAAGGTCCGGTCGGCAATTCGGCAGGAGTTGCCGAGTGTGCAAGTGCTGACCACGGCGGTCGACCCGAATCTCGGCTTCACCGGGTCCAGCTACCGCTCTGCCAACTGGCAGCGGTGGATGTCGATCACGGCCAGGCCGTACCTGTACGTCGATGGCCTCTACGCGAGCCCTCGCCAGCTCCGGAGCCGCTTCGGCGGCGCCAACCTCGCCCAGCTCAGTGCCGACAATCGCGCGCATCGATTCGAGCAGAGCCGCTTCCGCCTGCTCGACTCGGTGATCTTCTGCAGCAGGGTGCGTGGTGAGACCGAACAGGTTGCCGCCGGCGAGTACCGCCTTCTTCGGCGCTGAACGGTCAGCGAGGCCCGAGATGTGATCTGGCGAGTAACTCGTCAACGCGTTTGCGGTCGGGCATAGGGTTCGCCAGCGGAAAATCGCTCGCCGCGCAGGACATAGCGGCTGCCGCCCAGACGGCAACTTCGTCGGTGAATCTTCGGTCGTTGTCGATCAGGCGGGTTGCGAGGGCGGCGCAGAAGGCGTCACGTGCTGCGGAAGCTTCCTTGTAGATCGACGGGATGCTCGGGACGCTGAAAGGCTCGTCGAAGGCTTTCGAGTAGATGGTGCAGCCGCCGTTGACCAAGAGGCAGAGGGTGTCCAGGCCGAAGGCGAGCAGGCTGCGAGCAATCGGGTCGGGGTCGAACGGACCCGGGGCATGCGGCGCGAAGGAGGCGAGTTCCCAGGCGTGCGCGATGAGGTAGTCGATCCGGGGAAAGGCGTCCCAGGAGATCACCTTGTCCGCGTAGGGCTGACCTGGCGTGACGATGACCAGCGGTCGGCGGACCGGGACGCGATGGACAACCTCGAGCGTATGCTGCATGACGTCGCGTGGTACCTCGAAGGTCAGCAGCAGTACGTCGGCCGCCGCTAGCTCGTCGTACCGCTCGTCGATGTCCCTGGCCTCGATACAGACCTCGTTCTGATTGCGCCAGTTGACGGCGATGCTGTCGCCCATCTCCTGCTCGAGCACACCGGTGAATGGGGTCTGGGAGCTCCGGACGCGTTTGATCAGCGAGGTGTCGACGCCCTTGTTCTCGACGTAGTGCATGATCTCTTCGCCGAAGGGGTCATCCGCGACCGCAGCGATCAGCGACGTCTTGAGTCCGAGACGGGCTGCGGCCACGGCCTGAGTCAGCCCCTTGCCTCCGGGTGACCGCTCGAACCCGTGCGCCTCGGTCGACGTCTCGGGCGCCGGCAGCCCCTTGATGCGGAACTTCACGTCCATCACGGCGCCACCGACGACGATGACCCGGCCGGTTGCCGACGTTTCGGGTACCGACGTCCTGTGAGGCGCGGGCTTGGTCGACCTACCGGCTGCTGGGTCATCGGCACGGATGAGTTGGCCGGCCAGCTCCTGCAGTACGTCGACCTCGATGGAGCCGCGAAGAGCCCGGTCGCTCGGAGCGGGGGAGCGCGGATATTCGAGTGCGTCATGCAATTCCTGCCAATTGGCCAGGAGGGTCTCCCGACGCCGACCGAGCGCGGACTTGTACAGCGAGCGCTGGAGTCGATCGCCGAAGCCTTCTGAGAGCGCCTCGGCGTGCAGCTCGAGCGCCAACATCACATCCGCTACAAGTCGCTGGGAACCGTGAAGCCGCTCGCGGACACAGTCGGCGACCAGCGCGACCACGGCCTCGGCCGGGACCGCGTCAGCGGACTCCCCGAAGTGGCGTCGGGCGACCAACTCTCGCAACGGAGCGGCCAGACCGGTTCGGTCCGAGCGGAGACGATCGGCCGTCAGGCCGGCACGGGTACGGAGTTTCTCGAGAACGTTGGCGAGCAACAGGACGTCGGTCGACTGCTCGTCGCCGGTAGTGGTCATCGGACCGTGCCATCTCCTTTACCGGGGGCGCCGTGGGCCGGGTGCCCACGGCGCCGTTTCGTTGGTTCGTCAGCGCTGTTTAGTTGTCTTCGACGGCCGTTCCGCCGGGCCTGCCTGGAGATCGCTGGGGCCGGCGGTGGTCGGGGCGGAGGTGGTTGGTCCGACGGGGCGGGGGGCGACGGTGCTGTCGACCATGGCGACGATGCTGTAGACGCTGAAGCAGACAGCCGTCATTGCCAGTGCGCCGAGGAAGATGAGGACCTTCCTCCAGTTCTTGGCGATCGCGAAGGAGAAGGCGAAGATCAGCAGCAGTGCGAGTGCTTGGTTGCCGTCCATGATGTCCCCTCGATTCTTGATCCGCGTGTTCGACAGTTCCGGGGTTCCGGGCTCTGCCGAACCGCTGGCGATGCTTGGTGGCATCTGGTCTCATGGTCAGCCCGTGCAGTTGAGATCGGCAGGGGCGAGTTTTGCCACCAAATGGAGGACTTTGGCACGTGCAGGTGACTGCCTGACCAGCCACGGTTGCCAATCGGTCGACCGGTGGCTGCCAATTGGCAAGTCAGTCGTCGTCCGGGAAGAGTTCGTGATACTTCTTGTCGACGGTTTCGCGGAGCGGGTGAGCGGGTGCCCTGTGGTAGGTCTCCGCGAAACAGGCCATCGCGGCCGCTGCCCAGTGGATGTCTTGGATCGTGAGCTCGGCGTGGTCTGCCAGTCGCGCGGCCAGCGCGGCACAGAAGGCGTCGCGGGTGATCGAGGATTCTCTTAGGTCCGAGGACGGGGCCTCGATCGATTGTTGCGGCTTGCCTTGCCGGTAAACGGTGCCGCCTCGGTCGACCAAAAGGCAGAGTGAGGGCAGACCGAGGCTCAAGAGCTCGTTGCTGAGCAGTTGGGGGTCGTACATGGACTCCTCGGAGAACGCGAACTTTTCGAGCTCCCACAGGTGCGCCACGAGGTAGTCGATGTATCTCAGCGCCGAGCTGAGGAGATGGCCGTCGGCGTACGGCTGTCCTGGAGTCACGATCACGAGCGGCCGTGTCGAACTGGAGTTGACGAGGCTGAGCGTATGTCGAAGGACGGAGAGCGGCATCTCGAACGTCAGGAGCAGTACGTCGCACGACTTGATCGCGTCGGCCCGCTGATCGATGACCGAGCTGTCCAGCTCGACACCGTCGCGCCAGACGACGGCCGAACTGTTGCCCGCGGGCAGCTCGAGGATCCCGGTGGCCGGTGTTTGGAGTCTCTCCTGGTCGGAAGGGTTAGGGATGGTCCTGAGCAGCGAGGTGTCAACACCCTCGCGCATGAGCTGTGCCTTGATCTCCTCGCCGGCGCCGTCGGCGGCTATGGCCGCGATCAGCGAGACGTCGAGATTCAGGTGAGCCGCTGCGACTGCTTGGCTGAAGCCCTTGCCGCCGGGTGAACGGATGTAGTTCATCGCCATCGTGGAGGTGGCCACGTCGGGTATCGATCTGATCCGCCACAGGTGGTCCATCGCGACGCCGCCGACGACAACAACCCTTCCGGTCGTGGCCGAACGGGCACCTCGTGCTACTGGTGCCAGTGGTGGCTCGTCCGGTTCGATCAGCTCGACGACCGGAGCAGGATCCTCCAGCAGCTTGGCGAGCCGCTCGAAGACCTCGCCCTCTATTCGGTCGCGAAGTGTGTGCTCACCCGGTGGATCCGGCGTCGAGGTGGCGTCGTGCGCATGGTGAAACGCCTCCCAGTGCTCGATGAGCGTTTCGCGGCGGTTGCCCAAACCCCCGCGCTGCAGCATATACAGGGCACGGCGGGAGATGTCGTGCTCTCTGTAGAGGTCGAGGTAGATCCCCAGGTTGAGGATCGCGTCCGCGATGATGCGGTCGGTGACGGACTCGAGTTGCGGGACGTGTTCGACGACGACCTCGACGGCCGCCGCTGCCGGTTTGTTCCCGCTGCGGACCGCCTGGTTCTGAACGACCGGGAGACGGAGCAGAGCTGGGGCGGCGCGCGCCGACTGGAGGTGATTGGCTGTCAGTCCGTCGAATCGCCGGAGTGACTCGAACACGGACACCAGGATGGACGGCTCGGCCGGTCCTGGGCCATCAGTCTCGGACATGCGCGCGCCCCCCAGCACAGCGAGGTCAACATATTCATTATGCGGTTAACCGCGCTAGTCCGCGGTCCGGTCAGCGCGTCGTCGGATCGAGCAGGCGATTGATTCACTTCACGGAGCTCACCCAGTCGGTGGCTTGTGTGGGTTGGTGGTGGTGGACGGGGAGGCCGGGGGCTGGGTGGATCCAGATCGGTTGGTTGCGCCAGGCAAGGATCCCTTCGGCCGGCAGGATCATGGCCTGTGGGACGGCCTGCCACTCCGGGATGGCGGTGGGAAAGTGCGGAGGAGCGGCGGGACGGGTGGTTGGTACGGAGGGTGACTGTCCACAGATGCTTGGGGTTGTGGACAAGGCTATGGATAAGCGAGGTACGCCGGCACGAGGTCGATGGTGAGCGACAACGCGGCGCGGACCCGAGCGGGAACGTTCTGCCGTTCGGGTGCGTCTGGTCGGGGTTCTGACGTAGGCTGCTGCGGTCTGTCGATCGGCCAGGTCGGTGGGACGAACACGGGGAGCAGGATGAATAGCGGGCATGTGGAGTTGGGTAGGGCTCAGCAGGAGCGGTGGGAGGCGGCGTACGCGCGGCGGCCTCGACTGCATGGAGTGGGGCCTTCGGTGGCGGCGGAGTGGGCTGTGGGGGTGTTTGGGGCCGCGGGCATCGATGATGTGTTGGAGTTGGGGGCGGGGCACGGTCGGGATGCGCTTTTCCTGGCTCGGCAGGGGTTCAGTGTGCATGCCACCGACTTCAGCGAGGCGGCGCTCGATCAGTTGCGGCATGAGGCGCAGCGGGAAGGGCTCGATGATCGGGTGACGGCGGCGTTGCATGATGTGCGGGATCCGTTGCCGGTGGCTGATGCGACGGTCAACGCGGTGTTCGCGAATGTGCTGCTGAACATGGCGTTCTCGCCGGCCGAGTTGCGGGCGCTCGTTGCCGAGATCCATCGGGTTCTCTGTCCTGGCGGGGTTTTCGTGTACGCCGTGTGGTCGACGGCCGACCCGTGTTCGCGGCACTGGAACCGGCTCGACGACGGACTGTCGATGCACGACGGGTTCGTCGGGCGGTTCTTCGACGAGTCACTGGTGGGCGAGCTGTCCGAGCAGTGGCAGCTCGACGAGACCACGCCGTACGACGAAGGTCAGCGGCGGATGTGGCGGGTCACGATGACCAAACCCGGCCCGGAAAGCTGAAGCCGGCTCTAGATGTTCTGGTTCCGAACAGGTGAAGTTGCCTGCCGCATCGGCGTGCCAGATTGCGGTGTGGTCACCAAAGCGAAAAGTTGCATTGACGAACCCGACCGGTTCCGACAGGCTCGGTCCGCGTCTCACCTTCGACCATCGGAGATACAGCAATGCAGTGGTACATCGACGTTCTGAAGAAGTACGCCGTGTTCGACGGCCGGGCCCGCCGCAAAGAGTACTGGATGTTCGTGCTCTTCAACGTGATCGCCTCGATCATCCTGTCCATCCTGGACAAGATCCTCGGGCTCGACTTCGGCTCGGGCTCGACCAGCTCGTCCGGCTGGTTGTCGACGATCTACAGCCTGGCGGTGCTGCTGCCCACGATCGGTGTGGCGATCCGGCGTATGCACGACACCGGGCGTTCCGGCTGGTGGATCCTGATCAACCTGATCCCGTGTATCGGCTGGATCTGGTTCATCGTCCTGGCTGCCCAGGAGGGCAACGCCGGTGACAACCAGTACGGTCCGGACCCGAAGGCGGCCGAGCGGTTCGGCGGGCCGGGGCAGACCGGTCCGGCGGAGCCGGGTTACCCGACCGTCTGAGTCCAGACACAGCAGAAGGCCCCCGCGACAGCACGTCGCGGGGGCCTTCTGCATGACTCAGCTGGCCTGGCTGACGCTCGACATGTTGAAGTCGGGCACGAGCAGCGGCGGCGTCGCCGTCCGCGAGAAGTAGTCGCCCCACTCCCTCGAGTACGACGGAACCGTGGCGCCCGCGCTGGTGAACCGCGCGAGCAGGTCGACCGGGCTCTCGTTGAAGCGGAAGTTGTTGACCGCGCCCGTGACCTCGCCGCCCTCGACGAGGTAGACGCCGTCACGGGTCAGGCCGGTCAGCAGCAGCGTCTGCGGGTCGACCATCCGGATGTACCACAGACACGTCACCAGCAGACCGTTGTCGAGCCCGGCAACGAGATCGTCGGTCGAGCCGGTGCCGCCGTCGATGGACACGACATAGTTCGCGATGTCGGGCGTCGCGTCCGGTACGCCGATCAGCTCCGCCGTGTGCCGGCTCGTCATCAGGTGCTCGAGCTTCCCGCCGCGGATCCAGTCCGTCGCCTGCAACGTCAGCCCGTTGTCGAACACGCTCGACGACCCACCGGACGACCGCGCCACCGCGAACGCGAACGCCTCGAGACCGGCCAGCGCCGGATCCGAGTGCAGGTTCACGGGCTGCGATGACAGGGTGTCGCCGAGACGGGTGCCGCCGCCGGACTTCGAGAAGACGGTCTGGCCGTCGAAGGCGTCGCGCCCGTCGAGCTGCCAGTACAGGTACGTCATCAGGTCCGCGACCGCGGCCGGCGGCAGGATCGTCGGGTGCCGGCCGGCGTCGACCGAGACCGTCCGGGACGCCCAGCCGAGTCGGCGGGTGAGCTCGGTGTCGAGCGCGCCGGCATCGACATCGGCGAAGTCACGGGTCGCCGTGCCGACCCAGGCCGAGTGGCTGAGGTCCGCGTTCTTGCCGGTCGAGGAGACGTAGCCACGGGGGAGTGCCTGACGCAGCCGCAGTCCGGTCGACGAACCGACGTACAGCGTGACGACCTCGTGGTTGGCGAACCCGTACAGCCGGCGCCGCTCGAGGTCCGCGCGCTTGAGCGACTCGCCGAGCGAGGGCGCGAACTTCTCGTACACGCCGACCGTGGTCTCCTCGGGCTCGAGGTCCCAGTCGGCGCCGACCGTGCCGTCGACGAGCGGACGCGCGTCCTCGGCCGGTCCGGCGGTCCGGGCGGTCGCGATCGCTGCGGACACGATCTCGCGCAACGAGTCCTCGGTGACGGACGAGCGGCCGATGACGCCGGCCGCCGTACCCTCGCCGGATCCGACCGTCGCGATCACGGTCACGCTCGAGCCGCGCATCGCGCCGTTCGTGGTCAGGGTGTTGTTGGCCCAGCGCAGGTTCGTGCTGGAGGTCTCGGCGACGAGTACGACGCAGCCGTCGGCGCCCTCGGCCGCGGCCAGGGCCAGACCGCGCTCGATGGTGTCCTGGGGCGTGAGCTGAATCGTCACCGGCCGGCCTCCTGCGTGGTGTTGAGAATGCGGACGCTGCGGAACAGCGCGGACGGGCAGCCATGGGTGACCGCGCCGGACTGCGAGGGCTCGGCCTTGCCGCAGTTGAGCGCGCCGCCGAGCAGGTACGTCTGCGGGCCGCCGACTGCCTCCATCGAGCCCCAGAAATCGGTCGTGGTCGCCTGGTACGCCACGTCGCGGAGCTGACCGACGATCTTGCCGTCGACGATCTTGTAGAACCGCTGACCGGTGAACTGGAAGTTGTACCGCTGCATGTCGATCGACCAGGACTTGTCGCCGACGATGTAGATCCCGTTCTTCACCCGGCTGATCAGCTCCTCGGTGGATGGGCCGTCCGGCGCGGGCTGGAGCGAGACGTTGGCCATTCGCTGGATCGGGATGTGGCCGGAGGAGTCGGCGTACGCACAACCGTTGGAGCGCGGTGTGCCGAGCAGGTCCTCGTTCTTCTTCGCCATCCGGCGGTCGACCTGGTACCCGACCAGGATGCCGTCCTTGACCAGGTCCCACTGCTGACCGGCGACGCCCTCGTCGTCGTACCCGACGGTGGACAGGCCGTGCTCGACGGTGCGGTCGCCGGTGACGTGCATGACCGGCGAGCCGTACTTCAGCGTGCCGAGCTTGTCGGTGGTGGCGAAGCTGGTGCCGGCGTAGTTGGCCTCGTAGCCGAGGGCTCGGTCCAGCTCGGTGGCGTGGCCGATCGACTCGTGGATGGTCAGCCAGAGGTTCGTCGGGTCGATGACGAGGTCGTACTCGCCGGCCTCGACGGTCGGGGCGGCGAGTTTCTCGGCGAGCCAGCCGGGGATCTGGGCGAGCTCGTCATCCCAGTTCCACCCGGTGCCGGTCATGTACTCCCAGCCGCGGCCGGCCGGTGGGGCGCAGGTCGACATCGAGTCGAAGCGGTCCTCGGCGACGGCGTGGGCGGTGAGGTTCGGGCCGATGCGGACGCGTTGCTGGGTGTACGACGTGCCGGCGGTGTTCGCGAAGTACTTGCACTCGTTGATGGTCGCGACGTGGACGCTGACGTGGGCGACGCCGTCGGCCTTGAGGAGGCGGTCGCTGTAGTCGGTGAGCAGGGCGACCTTGTCGGCGCGCGGGACGGTGAACGGGTCGATCTCGTACGACGAGATCCAGGTGACGTCGTCGTACGCCGGCTCGTCGGCGAGCTCGATCGTCTCGGCGTTGATCGGGCGGGAGACCTGCGCCATGTTCACCGCCTGCTCGGCGACGCGGACCGCCTCGTCCTCGGTGAGCGCGACGCCGGCGGCGAATCCCCAGGTGCCGTCGTGGATCACGCGGACGGCGAGGCCGAGGTCCTCGTCGTCCTTCGCGCTCTCCAGGACGCTGTCGCGCAGCGAGATGGACTCGGACCGGATCCGCTCGAGCCGGAACTCGGCGTACGTCGCGCCGAGGTCGCGGGCACGCTGGAGCGCCGCTTGGGCGAGTTCATGACGGGGGAGGGCGAGGAAGCTCGCGTCAACTTCAGGCACGATGTCGACCTTATACAGGGAACCCGACAAAGCTGGGCGGTGTAGTGACAATGACAAGAAACCGCCTCGCTCCGCTCGGCGGGCTGGGTTGAGGGGCCCGGCTCCCGAGTGGGGTGGGGGGCTCGTTCGGCGGGGCTCCGCGGCTGGGTTGGTGGATGGGAGGCGTGATCGGGCAGGGCGATGAGGCTGAGGTTTTGGCTCGGGTGCGTGGGGGAGATGGGGCCGCGTACGGCGAGTTGGTGGATCGGTATGCCCTGATCGCGAAGCGGACGGCGGTGTTCTTGGGGGCTGGGGCGGACGCTGATGATGTGGTGCAGGAGGCGTTCGTCAAGGCCTACAGAGGGTTGGGCGGGTTTCGGGACGGGGCCGCGTTCCGGCCTTGGTTGTTGCGGATTGTTGCTAACGAGACCCGGAACGCGGTGCGGGCTCGGGGGCGCCGGTTGCGGCGGGAAGAGCTGGCGGCGCCGTTGGACGTCGTACTGGATCCGGCTGATGCGGCAGTGTCGCTGGAGCGTCGTACTGAGCTGCTGAACGCCGTGCGCACGCTCCCGGAGCCAATGCGGCTCGTGGTGACGTGCCGCTACCTCCTGGACCTGGACGAGCAGGAGACCGCCGTCGTACTCGGCTGGCCGCGCGGGACGGTCAAGTCACGCTTGCATCGCGCGCTGGGAAGACTCCGCGACGCCCTACCCGACAAGGAGGTGCAGCGATGAGCCTCGAAGACGAACTGCGGGCCGTCGGGCGGTCTGCCGTCGTACCTCCGGTTGACGACACCATGACAGCCACAGTGCTCACCCGCGTCGCCGACATCCCAGTCCGGAAGCGCCTCCGCGACAGGTGGCGTACCTTCCTGGCCGGCTTCCTCGTCATCCTCGCCGGCCTCGCACTAACCCCACCAGTACGCGCGACCGTCGCCGAGTGGCTGCGAATCGGCGGAGTCCAAGCCCAGCCTGTCGGCACCGGCCCGAGTACTGCGCCTCCAGTGCCGACCGTCGGAAGCCACCTGTCGCTGGAGCAGGCTGCGCAGACAGCCGGCTTCACCCCGAAGCTCCCGAAGCAGCTAGGCCCACCGATCGGAGTGGAGGCGTCGAATGGGTTCATCGCGACCAGTTGGACCGGTGTGCGGTTGGAGCAGTTCCAGACCGGCATCGATCCGCTGTACATGAAGCGGTACTACGGCAGCCTCGAGTACATCGAGGAGATCAACGCGTTCTGGTTCAAGACCCCGCACGACCTGGTGCTGGTGAACAAGCACGTCGTACGGATAGCCGGCCCCACGCTGGTCTGGGAGCGCGACGGCGTGACCTTCCGCCTCGAAGGCGTCGACAAGACACGGGCAATAGAACTGGCGAGCGGAACCTCCTGATCACCGGCGGTGTAACCACCAGTGGAAGGAGCGCCGCCATGATCCGTCGTACTCTCGCTTTGGTCGTTGCACTGTTCGCCTTCACCGCACTCCCGGCTCACGCAGGAGGTCCCACCAGCGTCCTGCTCAGCGCACCGCCCAACGTCACCGCCGTCGGTTACGACGACACGCGGTACTACGAACTCCAGAACCTGATCCAAACCCCGTCCACCGCCGATCCAGGCAGCGAGATCCACAGCATCGGCAAGTTCGTCCGTGCGACCTGGCTGATCCATGACATGAGCGTGTGGCGGATCGACATCGTCTACCCGGACGCGCCCGGCGGTCCGTGGATCTCGACCGAGGAGTTCATGGACGGCAGCAAGCCCGCCAAGCCGACCTGGCACCGCGCGGCCGATCCGGAGCGGCTGCTCGAGGTGCTCCGCTCGTTCCGGATCCTCGACGGCAAGTTCGACGGCGGCCCCACCCTCGACGACGGCTACTCGGTCGCCGACGCGCCCGTCACGACACCCGCGCCGACGCCCGCGCCTGCACAGTCCCAGGTGGCGACCACCAACGTCTTCACCGGCTGGCGCTGGATCATCCCCGGCGTCCTGATCGGCGCAGCGGCCGCAGTCCTCGCCGTCCGCCTGTTCCCGAAGCGCCGCTGGGAGCTGATCGACTAAATCGTCGCTCCGAGCTCGAAGCCCGCAAACAGCCGTCCACCGTACTCAGCGAGGATGTGGTCCACGGCAACCACCAGCCGGTCGTCCTCCGCCCGTACGCCATCCATCAACGCAGCAGCGAGCGCAGCGTCGTACGCCGACACCTCCCGCAGCAGCCCCTTGCCAGTGCCGGACCAACGCCCGGCACCGGTCAGCAACAGCCGCGCCGCGTCCTGCCACAGCACCGACGCGATCGCCAGCCGCACGTCACCGGATGCATCCGACAGGTCGTCCAGCAGATTGGTGATCGTGTAGCGCAGGAGGTCCAGCTCGTCACGGGACAGCGGCCGAGGCCCAGCAGCCACCTCGGCCAGGTACTCCTCCTTCAACCGCACCCCAGACCCATCCGTGTCCAGCAGTACGACGGACTCCCCGACGAGCCGCATTATCGTCGGCTGGCGTCGCGCCTGGTCCTTGTCGGCGAAATGACGCAGCGACTTCTCGGTGTGCACGAACAGCTCGACCGGCCACCCGCCGTACTCCAGCGACTTCCGCATCGGCGCCGGGGGACCGTCCAGCAGCACAGTGATGTCCAGGTCGGACGTAGTACTCGCGTCACCGCGCGCCACGCTGCCGCCGAGCCAGGCGGCCCGGGCATCCGGATACAGCTCCAGTACGAGTTGGCGTGCGACGTCTATCACGACAGTGTCAGCCAACGCAGCAGTTCTCGGAACGCATTTGCCGGCGGGATGTGACCGCCCACGTAGTACTTGCGCTCGGCGTGCGGCATCGCGGCTGACAGGAAGTCGACGTACTTGCCGGCACGTTCGTCGGCCGAGCCGTGCCAGAGGCTGACCGGGACCCGGATGTCGCCCAGCTCGAAGCCCCACGGCGTGGCGAAGGCCACGTGGTCGTCCAGCCAGCCGTCGTGGCTGGTGACGAAGGTCGCGGTCAGCCGAGCCATCGCCGACGGGTCCTCCCGGGCCGGGGGACCCGGATCAGCTCCCGGTTGCGGCGGGATCTCCGGGCCACCTGCCTCGACCACAGCCATGATCGAGCGGGCCGTCTCCTCGAACCCGGGCCGGAGGTCGCCGTGCACCGCCTGCCACGAGGTGCGGTTGCGGCGTGGGTCCGCGAGCTCTTCCTCCTCGGTCGGCTCCGGACCGTCCACGATCGGCGGCGCGTTGCTGCCGATCACCGCGCACCTCGTCACCCGGTCGGGCAACAGTGCAGCGCACGCCAGGGCGTGCGGCCCGCCGCCAGAGCCTCCTGTGACGGCGAAGCGGTCCCAGCCCAGCGCATCGGCCACCGCAGCAGCGTCCTCGGCCACGGACGCGACAGTCCGGCCTGGTTGGCGGGTTGACCCGCCGTAGCCGGGTCGGTCCGGGGTAGCCAGTCGCACACCGGACGACTCGATCGCCGCCAGCGCGTCCGGCCGCTTCCAGCGGGTTGACGGAGTACCGCTGAACGAGAGCGCCGGCAGCCCGTCCTCGGCGCCGTGGAGGCTGTAGAGAACCATCCGCTCACCGATCCGCACCATGCTGTCCACGAGCGGAGCGTAACCATCCCTGACCAGCTAACCGAATCCACAGTTACCAACCCGAGATTCTCGGAATTCGAGATGCAACGGCGGTGGTGGAAGGATGCGGCCTAGGTTTTGTCGGCTGTAAGAAATCAACCAGTCGGGAGTGCTTGTGAGTTCCTCGGTCGCCGGGACCGTTTCGCCCACCCGGCAAGCGTTGCGCCGGCTGCGGCGTGACCGTAGCGCGCGGGTCGGCGTCGTACTGGTCGTCGTGCTGATCGTGATCGCGGCGGCCGCGCCGTTGCTGGTGCGGCTCTCCGGCCAGGACGCGACGACGTATCACATCGACCTGCTCGATCCGAACCGCGGGAACGCGCCGGCCGGTCCGCTCGGCGGGATCAGCGGCACGCACTGGTTCGGCGTGGAGCCGTTGACCGGCCGGGACCTGTTCTCGATCGTCGTCCTCGGCCTGCGTACGTCGTTGTTCATCGCGGTCGTCGTCACCGCGATCACCACGATCGTCGGCACGCTGGCCGGCATCAGCGCGGCGTACTTCGGCGGCTGGTACGACGCGGTCATGTCGCGGCTGCTCGACTTCCTGTTCGGCTTCCCGCAGCTGGTCTTCATGATTGCCCTCGGCATCATCATCCCGGCCAGGTTCCCGCGCTGGCTGCTGCTGATCCTGGTGCTGAGCTTCTTCGGCTGGGCCGGCCTGGCCCGGCTGATCCGCAACCAGGCCCGGTCGCTGGTCACCCGCGAGTTCGTCGAGGCGGCCCGCAGCGTCGGCTCGACCGGCTGGATGGTCATCACCCGAGAGCTGCTGCCGAACCTGCTCGGCCCGGTGCTGGTGATCGCCACGCTGGCCATCCCCGGCTACATCGGCGCCGAGGCGGCGCTGTCGTTCCTCGGCGTCGGCGTACCACCGCCGACACCGAGCCTCGGGCGGTCGATCTCGGACTCGATCGCCTGGGTGTACACCGGCGCGGACCCGTGGTTCCTGCTGTTCCCGGGCACGATGCTGTTCGTCGCAGTACTGGGCTTCACGCTGCTCGGTGACGGCGTACGGGACGCGTTCGACGTCCGGTTGCGGAGGACGAGCTGATGCCCGATCTCGCCTGGTTCGTCTTCCGGCGGCTGTTCGCGGCCGTGCTCGTGATGCTCGCGCTGAGCCTCGCCGTCTACCTGGTCTTCTACGCGATCCCCGCCGACCCGGCCCACCTGGCCTGCGGCAAGCCCTGTACGCCGGACCGCCTGGAGCAGGCCCGCCACTTCATGCAGCTCGACCAGAGCACCCTGCAGCAGTATCTGAGCTTCCTGAAGGGCATCTTCGCCGGCCGCACCTTCGGTGAAGGTACGGCGGCCGTGCACTGCAACGCGCCCTGCTTCGGGTACTCGTTCCCGCTGGCCCGCCCGGTCACCACGCTGATCCTGGACCGGCTGCCGGTCACCGCCTCGATCGCGATCGGCGCCGCCGTACTGTGGCTGCTGCTGGGCGTCTCGCTCGGCGTCATCGCCGCGCTGAACCGCGGCCGCATCCTCGACCGGCTCGCGATCGGGGTCGCGCTGATCGGGGTGTCGACGCCGTCGTTCCTGCTCGGTCTGCTGGCGATCCTGGTGTTCGGCTTCTGGCTCAACATGGTCCCGGTCAACGGCTACGTCCCGCTCACCGAGAGCCCGGTCGACTGGGCCTGGCACCTGATCACGCCGTGGATCGTGCTCGCGGTCCTGCAAGCGGCGTCGTACATCCGGCTGACCCGGTCGCAGATGCTCGAGGAGCTGAACCTCGACTACATCACCACGGCCCGGGCGAAGGGCGCCGGCGAGCTGCGGGTGGTCGTGACGCACGGTCTCCGCGGCGTACTCGTGCCGGTCGTCACGCTGTTCGGCCTGGATCTCGGCGGTCTGCTCGGCGGTGCGATCCTGACCGAGAAGGTCTTCAGCATGCAGGGCCTCGGCGATCTGCTGATCAGCGCGGTCGGTGCGCTCGACGTGGCCGTGGTCGTCGGCGTGACGCTGTTCTCGGCCTTCCTGATCATCCTCGCGAACCTGGTGGTGGACATAGTGCACGGTGTGCTCGACCCGAGGGTGAGCCATGGCTGAGCCAGTTCTCGAAGTGCACGACCTGCACGTCACGTTCAACACCGAGGGCGGCCTGGTCCCCGCCGTCGACGGCATCGACTTCGCCGTCGCGCCGGGGCAGACGCTCGCGATCGTCGGCGAGTCCGGCTCCGGCAAGAGCGTCAGCTCGGCCGCCGTGATGGGCCTGCTGCCGTCGAACGCCGACGTGACCGGCGAGGTGCTGCTGGACGGCCGCGAGCTGATCGGCCTGCCGAACGACGAACTCCGCAAGATCCGCGGCAACGACATCGCGATGGTCTTCCAGGACGCCCTGTCCGCGCTGAACCCGTACTACAGCGTCGGCTGGCAGGTCGCCGAGGCGTACCGGCTGCACCACGACGTCTCGAAGAGCAAGGCGCGCCGGCGCGCGATCGAGATGCTCGACAAGGTCGGCATCCCGGACGCGGCCCGCCGGGCCGACAGCTACCCGCACGAGTTCTCCGGGGGAATGCGGCAGCGGGTCGTGATTGCTATGGCTCTGGTGAACGACCCGAAAGTGCTGATCGCGGACGAGCCGACGACCGCACTCGATGTCACCGTGCAGGCACAGATCATGCGCCTGCTCGACGACGTACAGGCCGAGTTCGGTACGGCGCTGGTCCTGATCTCGCACGATCTCGGCGTCGTCGCCGAGGTCGCGGACGACGTTCTGGTCATGTACGCCGGACGCGCCGCCGAGCGCGGTACGGTCCGCGACATCTTCTTCCGGGCCGCCCACCCGTACGCGCTGGGTCTGCTCGGGGCGATGCCGCGGGTCGACGTACCGCCGAAGCCGCGACTGACCACGATCCCCGGCAGCCCGCCCACGCCGGGCTCGATCACGACCGGTTGCCCGTTCCAGCCACGCTGCGCCTACACGCATCTGGTCGGCGAACGCTGCATCACCGAGCGTCCCGAGCTGACCCCGCGCCCCGGACAGGGCGATCACGAGGCGGCCTGCCACCTCGGCCGACGGCCGGAGGTGCTCTTGTGAGCGAAGAGCTGCTGAACCTCAAGGACGTCAAGAAGTACTTCGGTCTGCGCGGCGCCCCGTGGCGCAAGGCGCAGGCCGTCCGCGCGGTCGACGGCGTGAACCTCGTTGTCCGCAAGGGCGAAACGGTCGGCCTCGTCGGCGAGTCCGGATCGGGCAAGTCGACCCTGGCCCGCGTGGCGACGCGCCTGCTCGACCCGACCCAGGGGCGGGTCGAGATCGGCGGCACCGACGTCACCAAGGTGCGTGGCCGCCGGCTGCGGCCGGTCCGCCGGAAGATCCAGATGGTCTTCCAGGACCCGCAGGCCTCGCTGAACCCACGGCAGTCGGTCGGCACGATCCTGAGTACGCCGTTCCGCGCGCAGGGGATCCGTCCGAGCCGGGCCCAGCTGGTCGAGCTGCTGGAGCAGGTCGGCCTCGCCGAGCAGTACCTCGAGCGGTACCCGCACGAGTTCTCCGGCGGTCAACGCCAGCGGATCGGGATCGCCCGGGCGCTGTCGGTCAAGCCGGAGCTGCTGGTCTGTGACGAGCCCGTGTCCGCGCTCGACGTCTCCGTCCAGGCGCAGGTACTGAACCTGCTCGCCGACCTCCGCGACGAGCTCGGCCTGTCGTACGTGCTGGTCGCGCACGATCTCGCCGTCGTCCGGCAGGTGGCCGACCGGATCGCGGTCATGTACCTCGGCACGATCGTCGAGGAGGGTCCCGCCGCGCAGGTCTACGAGGCGCCGGCGCATCCCTACACGAAGGCGCTGCTGTCCGCCGTACCGGTGCCTGAGCCGGGCGTGGAGCGGGACCGGATCGTCCTGACCGGCGATGTTCCGACGCCTATCGACCCGCCGTCCGGCTGTCCGTTCCGGACCCGCTGCTACAAGGCGCAGGACGTGTGTGCGACCGAACGACCGGTGCTCGAGCCCGTCCAGGGTTCGACCGAACACCGGGCCGCCTGCTACTTCCCTGAGCCCCCACCCCTTGAGAGGAAAGCATGAAACGCATAACCCGAGCGGTCGCGGTAGCGGCCGCGCTGGCGCTGGCGGCGGCCGCTTGCAACGCCAATGACAAGTCCGCCTCAGGTGGCGGCAGCACCGCCGCCGCGGAGCAGGGCGGCACCCTGCACTTCCTCAGCACCGCCAAGGAGGTCAGCTACGACCCGGCCAAGAGCCAGAACCTGGGCATCAGCGGCATCCACCTGGTGCTGCGCGGCCTGACGTCGTGGAAGACCGACCCGAGCAAGCCGACCGAACTGGTCCCGGACCTGGCCACCGACACCGGTCAGGTCAGCGACGGCGGCAAGACCTGGACCTACAAGCTCAAGCCGGGCCTCAAGTACGCCGACGGGTCGCCGATCGTTGCCGGTGACATCAAGTACGGCGTCGAGCGGTCGTTCGCGCCGGAGCTGTCCGGCGGTCTCGGCTACCACAAGTCGCTGCTGGTCGGCGGCGACAAGTACACCGGTCCGTACAAGGGCGGCGACCTGGCCTCGGTCCAGACGCCGGACGACACCACGATCGTCTTCAAGCTGAACAAGCCGTACGGCGACTGGCCGTGGATCGTCAGCATGCCGGCGTTCTCGCCGGTGCCGAAGAAGGCCGACACCGACCCGGCGCACTACGGCGAGAAGCCGATGGCCAGCGGCCCGTACCAGGTGCAGTCGTACACGCCGGGCTCGAAGCTCGTGCTGACCCGCAACCCGAACTGGGACAAGTCGACCGACCCGGCCCGGACCGGTCTGCCGGACTCGATCGTGACCGACATGGGTCTGCAGCCCGACGTCGTCAACCAGCGCCTGATCGCGGACGCCGGCGACGACAAGTCCGCCGCCACCACCGGCACCTCGGTCCCGGCCGCGCTGATCCCGACCGTCACCGGCAACCCCGCGGTGAAGGCCCGGGTGGCGACGTCCACGTCCGGTGCTCTGATGTACCTGGCGATGAACACGCAACGCCCCGCGCTCGCCAAGCCCGAGGTCCGCAAGGCGATCCAGTACGCCGTCGACAAGCAGGCCGTCCAGGTCGCCGAGGGCGGTCCGGAGTTCGGCGGTGAACTCGCCACGACCCTGATCACGCCGGGTATCGACGGCTTCAGCAAGTTCGACCTGTTCCCGGCGCCGCCGGCGGGTGACCCGGACAAGGCCAAGCAGATGCTCGCGGCCGCCGGCGCCGCCAACCTCAACCTGGTGCTGGCCGCCGACAACACGACCGGTCTCGGCGTGGCGCAGGCGATCCAGCAGGGCCTGAAGCGGGCCGGGATCACGGTCACGATCAAGCCGCTGGACAGCGAGCCGCTGACCGACCTGATCACCGGGAACAAGCCGGACTTCGACCTGACCGTGTCGAGCTGGCTGCCGGACTTCCCGTCCGCGATCGGCAACATCCAGCCGCTGTTCGCGTCCTCGGAGATCGGCAACGGCGGGTACAACATCTCCCGCTACTCGAACCCGGCGGTGGACTCCGCGATCGCTGCGGCGACGGCCGAGTCGGACCGGACCAAGGCGGCCGGGATGTGGGGTGCGCTCGACAAGCAGATCATGGCCGACGCTCCGGTGGTGCCGCTGATCTACGCGCGGAACGCGTTCCTGCACGGGTCGAAGGTGCAGAACTTCTACCTGCCGCAGTACCCGCCGTACCCGAACACGCTGATCCTCGGGCTCAGCAAGTAGCAGTTACGTCCGGCCCTCGGATTCCTGGGCCTCGAAGAGGGTCGGCTGGGTCTCGGCATCGAGTCCCCAGTCGGCCCTCATCACCGTGTAGCCGGCCTTCTGCGCGGCCGCGATCACCTTGACGTCGTCGTCGACGAGTACGGCGACCGGGCGCTGCTCGGCGAGGCGTTGCAGCCGGCCGAGCTTCATCATCGTCGACGGGCGCCGGTCGGTGTTGCCGCGCATGTACAGCTTCCCGTCCGGGAACCCGTTGTCCTTCAGCCACTTCAGCGTGTCCCGCCGCAGCCGCTCCGGCCGCCCGGTCAGGTAGACGATCTCGTGCTCGGCCGCCAGCGTCGTCGCGACCGCGAGCCCCTCGTCGAGTACGGCGTCCTCCTTGGCGTGCGCGAAGAACGAGTCCCAGTCCTTCGGCTTCCGCTCGATGAGGTGGATCCGCCGGCTGGTGTCGGACAGCGTCGCGTCGATATCGAGTACGGCGTACGGTCGCTCGTCATCCATGCTGTTCAGCTTCCCAGGTCGCGCGATCGACGCCGTACTGGACCTCGCCGAACTCGGTCCCGGGGAGCGGATCGTCGAAATGCTCGTGGTAGATCTTCAGGAATCGCAGGCCGGACCGCCGCATGACGGCCCGCGAGCGATGGTTGACCGCCATCGTGTCGGCCTCGACCCGCTCCATCCCGAGGCTGAAGGCGTGAGCGATCAGCGACCGCGTGCCTTCGGTCGCATAGCCCTTGCCCCACGCGGCCCGAAGCAACCGATAGCCGACGCCGACAGTCCTGGCGTCGGTCGTGGGCTGCATCCCGAACCATCCGATGAAGACGCCGTCGGCCTCGGCGGCGAACGTCCCGAGCTGCGGGTGTTCGGCGTACACCTTGAGGATGTCCGGCAGTACGACGTTCTCGATCTCGTCGCGTGGGGTCGGCTGACCGGTCAGGAACCGCATCACCTCGGGGTCGGAGTCCAACGCCACCAGCAGTTCGACATCGGCCGGCGTGAACCGGCGGAGCGTCAGCCGATCGGTCTCGAGGTAGGTCGCCACCTCAGGATCGTAGGCTGTTCGCATGGCTGAGGTCTGGTTGATTACAGGTGCCAACGCAGGGTTCGGACGGGCGTTGACGGAGGAGGCGCTGGCGGCCGGTCACACCGTGGTCGCGGCGGTGCGGCGGCCCGAGGCGATGGGGCTGGAGCACGAGCGGTTGACGGTGGTGAAGCTGGATGTGACGGACGGCGAAGCGATTCCGGCGGTTGTCGCGGACGTGCTCGCGCGGCACGGGCGGATCGATGTACTCGTGAACAACGCCGGCCGCGGGATGGTCGGGGCGGCGGAGGAGACGACCGACGAGGAACTGCGCGGGTTGATGGAGCTGCACTTCTTCGGGCCGGTCGCGTTGACGAAGGCCGTGCTGCCGGGGATGCGGGCGCAGAAGAGCGGCACGATCGTGCAGTTGAGCAGTCAGGGTGGCCGGTTCGCGTTCGCCGGGATCAGCGCGTACAGCGGGTCGAAGTTCGCGATCGAGGGCTGGTCGGAGGCGCTCGCGGCCGAGACGAAGCAGTTCGGCATCCGCGTGATCATCGTCGAGCCCGGCGCGTTCCGTACGTCGTTCAACGAGCCGAGCGCGCTGTACGTGACCGAGATCAGCGACACGTACGAGGGTCCGGTCGGCGCCGTCCGCGACGCCCTCTCCAACGGCAACGGCACCCAGCCCGGCGACCCGGTCCGCGCCGCACAAGCCATCCTCACGGCCGTCGCAAGCCCGGAACCACCGCTGCGCCTGCCGCTCGGCTCGGACGCCGTGGACTCGCTCCAGGGCGTGTACGCCGGTGCCCAGAGCGAGGTCGCGGCCTGGGAGAACCTTTCCCGGAGCGCCGACTTCCCCGGATGACGACCGTCCGGAGTGTGGGCGGTGTGCGGCGCTTCTGAGTGTTGAGTGTGCGACTGTCGGTGGCTCGGGTTAGCGTTCATCCCGCAATGGACGAGTCGATCACGTTTCTGCACAGCTCGGACTGGCAGCTGGGGATGATGCGCCGGTTCCTGGGGCCGGACGGTCAGGCCCGGTGGGGCCAGGCGCGGCTGGATGCTGTCGCGCGGATCGGCGAGGTCGCGGAGCAGACCGGGGCGGCGTTCGTGGTCGTCACCGGCGACGTGTTCGAGCACAACCAGGTCGAGCGGCAGACGATCCTGCGCGCTTGCGAAGCGCTCAAGCGGATCCCGGTGCCCGTCGTACTGCTGCCCGGCAACCACGACGCACTCGAGCCCGGCTCACTGTGGACGTCGAGCCAGTGGCAGGCGCACGCTCCGGAGCACGTGACGGTCCTGACCGAAACGACGCCTTTCCAGATCGTGCCGGGAGTCGAGCTCGTCGGCGCGCCGTGGCGTTCGCGCCGCCCGCTCTCGGATCCGGCCGCGCCTGGGTACGCCGACCTCACGCCGGAGCCCGGGATCATCCGGATCCTGCTCGCCCACGGTCAGCTGACCAGCCTGTCCGGCGGCATGTCCGACGTACCGACGATCGACCAGACGGCGCTGGAGGCCGCGGTCGCGGACGGCCGGCTGCAGTACGTCGGGCTCGGTGACCGGCACTCGACGACGAAGGTGACCGACCGGATCTGGTTCTCCGGGACGCAGGAGGTCACATCGCCCGAGGAGGACGCGCCGGGCAACGTGCTGAAGGTGACCATCGGCGGTGACCAGATCGAGGTCGAGCCGGTGCGGGTCGGAGCGTGGCACATGGTCGACCACCGGGTCGAGTTGTTCGACGAGGAGTCGATCCAGGCGCTCGAGGACTGGTTCGCCGAGCTCCCGGACAAGGAGCGGACGTACGTACGGCTGGCCGGCGACGGCTCGTTGCCGCTGCCGTTGCTGAGTCGGCTGGACGCGATGATCGACGCGCAGGGCGAGGTGTTTGCCAGCGTGGAGCGATGGGCCAAGTTCTGGACCGTCCGGCCCGCACCGGATGCGGCCGACCTGGAGTCGTTGCAGCTGAGCGGTCCGGCCCGTGCCGCGATGGAGGAGCTACGGCAGGCGCTGGCCGGCGGCGACGAGGGCGCGGGTGCGGCGTTGTCGTTGATGCACCGATTGGCGCGGGACGCGGGATGAGATTGCACAGCTTGGCGCTACGGGACTTCCGTGGCGTCAAAGAACGCATTGTCCGGTTCCGCGCGCTCGGCACCACCGTCGTGGTCGGCGACAACGAGGTCGGCAAGTCCAGCCTGGTCGAGGCGTTCGGGCTGGTCTTCGAGCTGCCCGACGACTCGAAGTCGACCCGGATCCGCGACATCCAGCCGGTCGGCCAGGATGTCGGCCCGGAGGTCACCGCCGAGCTGAGCCTCGGCGGCCGCGAGCTGACGTACTCCAAGCGCTGGCTGAAGAACCGCTCCACCGAGCTGACCATCGTCGAGCCGGACGGACGGCGACAGTCGTGGACCGGTCGCGAGGCGCACAACGAGGCGGAGCGGCTGTTCCACGAGAACGTCGATCCGGTGCTGTGGCAGACGCTGATGGTGAGCCAGGGCCAGTCGTTGGTGCTGCCAACGCCGGCCGATGCAGAGCCGCTGATCACCGCGGTGACCGCCGAGTCGGGGACGCCGGTCGACGGCGCGTCGATGCCGCTGGTGACGGCAGTCGAGCACGAGTACCTGCGGTACTGGACGCCGCGCGGGAAACCGACCGGCGACTACGCGCGGTCCGCGAAGACCGTGTCCGCGGCCGAGCTGGGTGCGGCGCAGGCGTTGCAGGCGATGGAGGAGGTGCAGTCCGACATCCGGCGGGCCGAGCGGCTCAACCTCGACCTCTCCGACGTCGACACCCGGCTGTCCGACCACCTGAAGTCGGTCGAGGAACTGCGCGAACGCAAGAAGGCGACCGACGAGATCCTGCTGCGCCGCGATTCGGTGCGCTCGCGGGCGGAGACCGCCCGGGCCCGGCTGGAGAACCACACCCGGACCCGGCTGGATCGCGAGCGGCTGCTGGACGAGGTCGAGCGGTTCACGAAGTTCGAGGCCGAGCTGGCCGCTCGTCGGGCCGACGCGGACCTCGTCGCGAAGACAGCGGCCGAGATCGTGCAGGCCGCGGAGGCGGCGCTGGCCGAGGTCGTCGAGCTGAAGGACCTCCGGCGTACGGACGTACAGGCGGCCGAGCGGCGGGTCTCGGACCTGATGGATCGCGCCGAGCTTGATCGGCTGCTCGGGCAGCAGACCGAGCTGGTCGACGTACGTGCGCGGATCGCGGCCGCCGGGACGATCCTGGACCGGATCAAGGTCGACGACGCGATCGTTGCGGCGCTCGAGGATGCTCGGGCGGCGGTGGTCGAGGCCCGCGCGGCGCTCGCGGCCGGCGTACCTGAAGTGTCGGTACGGCGGCTTGGCGCGGAGCCCGTGGAATTGTCGGGGACCGGTCTGGACGGGGCAGTGCCGTCGGAGCTGGGGTTCGACGAGGCGGCGCAGGTGCTCGTCTCGGGCGAGCTTGTGATCGGCGTACCGGGTCAGCTCGAGGTGACCGTGCGGGCCGGTGGCGAGGCGGCGACGCTACGGTCGCGGGTCGACGACGCCGTACGGCGGGAGAAGGACCTGCTGAAGAAGGCCGGCGTGAAGGACGTCGCCGCCGCGCGGGAGTTGCTGCGGAAGGCTGACACCGCGACGGCTGAGCTGAATGAGGCTCGCCGGACGGAGAAGTCGCTGACGGCCGGAGGCGATCCGGGGGAGCGGATCGCCGTACTGTCCGCGCGGCTGGGTCCTGAGGACGAGGCGGAGGAGTCTGGGAAGCCTGCGGTTGAAGGCGTTCCGGGGCAGATGTCGCTGTTTGCGGAGTTCGCGGAGTTCGCGTCGCCGCACGACACGTTGTTCGACGACATCGACGAGCCCGCGCCGGCCCCCGACGACCTTGCGGGTGCGCAGCGAGTGCTTGAAGAGGCGCGGAGCGGTCTGGCCGAGGTCGAGCGGTTGCTGGCGGACGCGGAGTTTGCGGCTGCGCAGGCGCGGAAGGCGGCTGACGAGGATCGGTCCGAGGCGCAGAACGCACGTGCCCGGTCTGAGCTGGCGGGGGAGCGGTTGGAGTCCGCGGTCGAGGCGCTCGACGCTGCGCGGGCCGTGCTCGACGACGACGGTGTGTCGGCGGCTGAGTCCGAGGCGACGGCTGACGTCGAGGCGGTGCTCGAGGAGCTGACCGTCGTACAGGAGCAGGCGGACGCGGCCGGGGCTGATCAGGTCGCGGGCGAGCTGACGCACGCGTTGGCGGTGGCGAAGAGGCTGCAGGGCGAGCGGGACACGCTGCGCGATGCGTTGCGTACGACGGAGGGCCGGCTGGAGCAGTCCGGCCGGGACGGGCTTGCGACCCGGCGGGACGTGGCCGACCTGGAGCTGGCCGCCGTACGCGCGGAGCACGACAGCCTGGAGCGACGGGCGGAGGCGGCGCGGCGCGTGTACGAGACGCTCAGCCGGCATCGGGCCGAGGCACAGACGAAGTACTCCGAACCGCTGCAGACCCGGATCGAGTCGCTGGGACGCAGCGTCTACGGGCCGTCGTTCCGGGTCTGGCTGGACGACGATCTCGCGGTCGCGGAGCGGGAGCTGGACGGCATACGGCTGCGCGTCGAGGCGCTGTCGACCGGCGCTCAGGAGCAGCTGGCGATCATCACCCGGCTGGCGATCAGCCACCTGGTCAGCACCGGCGAGGGCAGCGTCCCGGTCATCTTCGACGACGCCCTCGGCTGGTCCGACAAGGCCCGCCTCCGCGACATGGGCGCCCTTCTCGGCCGAGCCGGCGACCACGGCCAGATCATCATCCTCACCTGCATGCCCGACCGCTACGAATACGTCCCCAAAGCAACCTTCATCAAGCTGGACGCGTGATCCGTTCCGGGGCCGAGTAGACGACGCAGCGTTCGCCTCGGGTGAAGCCGGCGAGGGTGATGTTGGACTGGCGGGCCAGGTCGACGGCGAGGCTGGAGGGGGCGCTGACGGCGACGATCATGCCGATGCCGGCGGCGACGGCCTTCTGGACGATCTCGTAGCCGGCGCGGCCGCTGACGGCGAGGACCAGGCCCTTGCGGCTGTGGTGGTTGAGGACGGTCCAGCCGACGACCTTGTCGACGGCGTTGTGGCGGCCGACGTCCTCCTTCACCACGATCTTGCGGCCGTCGGCGGTGAACAGGCCGGCCGCGTGCAGTCCGCCGGTGCGGTTGAACGTGGTCTGGCCCTCGCGGAGCAGATCGGGCAGACGCCGTACGACGTCGACCGGGACCTCGACCAGGTCCACCGGGTCGTACTCGCGCTCGGCGAGTTCGTCGAGGGACTGCTGGCCGCAGACGCCGCAGGCGGCCGATGTGACGCCGTACCGCTGGGGTGGTTCACGGTCCGGGGGACCGTCGAAGGTGACGGTGACGGTGTTGAACTGCTGCTCACGGGTCAGTGTGACATCGGTGCAGTAGGCAACCGTCCGGATCGCGTCCGGGCGCACCGCGAAACCTTCACCGAGGCAGAAGCCGGCAGCGAGCTCGAAGTCGGAGCCGGGCGTGCGCATCGTGACGACCAGTGGTTCGGGCGGTCGCCCTGGCCACTCCAGCCGCAGCTCCAGCGGCTCCTCGGTGGTGACGACGTCCTCACGCCGCGACGTCCGCTCACCATCGAGCACCTCGACTTTGAACCTCGTGGCCGGTCCCTTGGTCATACAACAACAGTAGGCGTTCACCAGCCCCGGCGTACGGCGAGCCAGTCGAGGTAGGTCCAGGCGTAGAAGCGCTGGTGCTGCCGCAAGGCCGGCGTACATCCAGGTGGTGGTGGGGCGTCGGTGTTCTTCAGCATGTAGGCGGCGATGACCGCCATGAAGGCGTCGAGGTGTTCGTCTGGTACGTCGGTGGTCAGGGGGCTGCGCTTGATCGCTGCGAAGGTGTCGATGCCTTGGTGTTGCGCGATCGGCAGCAGACCCGCCCAGTCCACCCACCGCGGCCCGAGCGTGAGCCAGTTCCAGTCGACTGTCCAGCAGGTGCCGTGCGAGTCGATCAGCAGGTTGTCAGGTCGCAGATCGGAGTGCATCGCGGTGTCGCCGACGAGGATCTCAGGTCCGGCCGCCGCCAACTCGGCCAGCTCCGGCAGCACCCGCGGCAACCACGGCTGGAACCCGATCGGCATCTCCAGCTCATCCGCCAGAATCTGCGCGGGCACGGCGACGTCCGTTCCGACCAGCTCCCCGAAGGACGTCAGGCCGCTCAACGGACTCGGTCGCAATGCGTCGGCCATCGCCTCGCAAGCGGCAGTCACCAGCCCGAAGTCGTCGGCAGTCCAGGGCGTCCCGGGCATCCGTCCGTCGACCCACTCGGAGACAACCGCGAACCAGTCACCGGCCTGGGTGGTGGCGTGGGCGGTGGTGAGGATGGCGGGGGCTCGGACGGTTTTCGGGAGTTGGGGGACGACCTCGGCCTCGCGTTGGTAGGCGCCGTAGGCGTGGGTGCTGTCGGGTGCGGCCTTGATGAAGACTTGGTGGCCGTCGGCCAGCTGAGCTCGTGCGGCGAACCCGCCGGTGAAGCCGGAGCTGACCGGCGCCGCGACTTCGGCGATCTCGGTGCCTAGGGCAACGGCCAGGGACTCGTGGAGATCCGCCGGCAACGAGTCCCAGGCAGGGCGCAGCGACGTGGCGGAGTAGTCGACGTCCGGGGCGCGGCTCATGTCCACGAACGATAGATGCGACGGAGCCACAGCGCTCGTGGTTTAGCGTCTGGCGCATGGTGCTGCAAGTGCTCGACCTGGTCGGGATCTTCGTTTTCGGGATCACCGGGGCGTTGGTCGGCGTACGGAAGAAGCTGGACGTGTTCGGGATCCAGGTGCTGGCGCTCGTGACCGGGCTCGGCGGCGGGTTCATCCGGGACGTGCTGATCGGCCAGATCCCGCCGGCTGCCCTCCGGGACTGGCGCTACCTGGTCGTCCCGATCGCGGCCGGCCTGCTGACGTTCTTCCTGCACCCCGGCATCGGCCGCGTCGAACGGCTGGTGAACATCTTCGACGCGGCCGGCCTCGCGCTGTTCTGCGTGACCGGAGCGTTGAAGGCGATCGAGTTCGGCCTGTCGCCGATCTCGGCCGCGCTGCTGGGCACGCTCTCCGGCATCGGCGGCGGCGTACTCCGGGATGTCCTCAGCGGCCGCGTCCCCGTCGTACTCCGCTCCGAGATCTACGCCACCCCGGCCCTCCTCGGCGCCGGCATCGTGGTCATCGCGTCGGCGCTGGAGTACCACGCGCTCTGGGTCCCGATCGCCGCCGCGGCGACCTGCTTCACGATCCGCCTGATCGCGATCCGTCGCGGCTGGAACGCGCCGCTACCCCGCAACCCGTGACGGCGGCGCCCATCCGTTGACCACGGCAACCAGTTCGACGTACCGATGCCACCGCGGATCAGCCGTACGACGCAGGTCGATCAGCCGTGCGCGCAGTTCCGGATCCGCTCGCAGCGGGTTGTCCCCGGCAAGGACCTGGTAGCCGGCCGTGAGGCGCCGTACCGCGGCACGGAAGTCTTCTGACGAGGCGAGCGCGGCCAACTCGAGCCACGCCTCGATCTGCTCGGGCTGGGCATCTGGAGCGAGCACCGGCGTGAGGTTCTGACGAGCCGCGGCGAGAGCGGGGTCGTCGCCAAGTGTGCTGGTGAGGAAGTCGGCGATCAGCGTCTGGCGTGCTTGTTCGAACTGGGCAGTCATGTCGGTGAGCTCCTCAGGAGTCGAGTGACGATGAGCGACCACCGATACGACGGCGTGCTGCGCCTGCAGCGTCCGGATCTGTACGGCGAGTGCGTCGGCATGCGCCGCGAGTACGTCGGCCAGCGTCCGCTCCCGCTCCAGCACAGCCCGCACGGTCTCCAGATCGAGTCCCAGAGCACGCAGCGTACGGATGAGCTCCAGCCGCGCGACCGCGGTCGCCTCGTACCGCCGATGACCGGCCGTCGTACGGCGTGACGTCAGCAGCCCGAGGTCGGAGTAGTACCGCACGGTCTTCACCGACACGCCGGCAAGCCGCGCCACCGCACCGATCGAGTGGTCCATGCCCAACACCCTCACATCTCCCGTAACCGGAGATACAAGCCTAGTTGTGGGCGAACCGCTCTTTCGGCCGCGCAAAGGTGATCGAGACGGCGGCGACGATCGCACACGCGATGCCCACGCCGAACGGGACCCAATAGGCGTTCGACGGACCCCACACGTCGACAGCGTGTCCGGCGGCCGCGTTGCCCGGCGCCACGCCGAGCAGGATGCCGGTGACGGTCCACGTGATCGCCTCGGTCAGCCGCTCTGGCGGCACCCACTCCTCGACGCAGGCGGTGACCGCGACCATCGTCGGCGCGATCGTCATACCGCAGCAGAAGAGCACCACACCGAGCATCAGCACGCTGTTGACCCAGGGGAGTGGCGCCAGCGTGACAGCGAGCGCGATCGTGCCGATCAGCAGCCGCCGCTCCACCGGAGCACGCCAGTGGACCGAGCCGTACCAGAGCCCGGCCAGCAGGCTTCCGAACGCCCAGACGGCCAGTACGACGCCAGACAGGCCCGCCTGCCCCTTCTCGGTCGTGAACGCCACCGTGATGACCTCAGCGCCACCGAGCGTTGCACCGAGCCCCAGACCGATCAGGCTCAGCAGAGTGATCGACAGCCACGGCATGGGTGCCTGCTCGGCCCCGTTTGACTTGCCACGTCCGGGTGGGTCGGAGGCGCGCAGCAGCGCCAACCAGATGCCACCGGCCAGTCCCAGTACCCCGGCGGCCGTCAGAGCGGCGTACGGACTCCACTGCGTCGCCAGCGTCGTGACCAGGACCGGGCCGACGATGAACACCACCTCGTCGCCCACCGCCTCCAGCGCGAATGCGGTCTGCAGTGCTCGTCCCCGTCCGAGCAGGTGGGTCCAGCGCGCCCGGACGAACGAGCCGACCTGCGGACGGGTGCCACCGGCAACGAACGACAACGCGTACAGAACCCAGGTCGCCGAGCCGGCACGTACTGCGACGAGCAGACCGCCCAGCGCGATCGTGCAGAGCACCGAACCGATCAGCAGCAGCCTCCGCTGCCCGAACCGGTCGACCAGCCGGCCTTGCACCGGTCCGGTCAACGCACCGGCGATGACCGCGACGCCGGAGACGGCGCCGGCCAAGCCGTACGAGCCGCTCTCGCGCGCGATCAGGATCACGATTCCGAGCCCGATCATCGAGATCGGCATACGCCCGAGGATCCCGGCGGCGAAGAAGGCGCCGGCACCGGGACGGCGCATGAGATGAACGTAAGGCTTGAGCATGAGAGACCGGCAACACCTTAACCTCCGGCCGTCTGAGAAGCTTGGAATATGTCGCCAGCTGCACCCCCGTACGACGCTGTCCTGCTGCTGTCCTTCGGAGGCCCCGAGAAGCCTGAAGATGTCCTGCCGTTCCTCCAGAACGTGACCCGCGGCCGGGGCATCCCGGACGAGCGGCTGAAGGAGGTCGGGGAGCACTATTACGCGTTCGGCGGCAAGAGCCCGATCAACGACCAGAACCGCGAGCTGCTGAAGGCACTGCGCGAGTCGTTCGACGAGATCGGCCTGGACCTCCCGATCTACTGGGGCAACCGCAACTGGGCCCCGTACCTGACCGACACCATGCGCGAGATGGCGGCCGACGGCGTACGCCGTGCCGTGGTGATCGTCACGTCCGCCTACCCGTCGTACTCCGGCTGCCGTCAGTACCGCGAGAACCTCGAGGACGCCGCCCGGGAGGTCTCGGACGCGCCGCGGATCGACAAGCTCCGGCACTACGCGAACCACCCCGGCTTCGTCGGCTCGTTCGTCGAGTCGACCGCCGACGCGCTGAGCCAGCTGCCCGAAGGCAGTGCGATCGCGTACGTGACGCACTCGATCCCGACCGCGATGAACGCGACCAGCGGTCCCGACGGCAACGGGTACGTCGACTGGCACCAGGACGTCGCCGCCGAGATCACGGCCGAGTTGGAGCGCCGGACAGGCCAGGTACGGCGTACCGACCTCGTCTACTGCTCCCGCTCCGGGCCGCCGCAGGTGCCGTGGCTCGAGCCGGACGTCAACGACCACCTGGAGGTGCTGGCCGCCGAGGGCGTGCCCGGGGTGGCCGTGGTGCCGATCGGGTTCGTGAGTGACCACATGGAGGTCATCTACGACCTCGACACCGAGGCCGCGAAGACGGCCGAGAAGCTCGGCCTGCCGATGGCCCGGGCCGCGACCCCGGGGACCGACCCGAAGTTCGTCACGATGCTCCGCGACCTGGTCGTCGAACGGGCCGCGGCCGAGCGCGGCGAGCAGCCGGCCCGGCCCTGCGTCGGCAAGCTCGGCCCGGGCTGGGACGACTGCCGTCACGACTGCTGCCCACCGCTTCGCCGACCCACTCCTCAGAAGGAAGCTGTATGACCTCGTCCTCGGTAAGCCCGCAGGATCTGCTCAAGCTCGCCGTGGAGGTGGCGGAGGAGGCGGCCGGGCTGATCGTCGAACGCCGCCGCGGCACGATCACGGTCGCCGACACCAAGAGCACCGTCACCGACGTGGTCACCGCGGTCGACCGCGAGTCCGAGGAGCTGATCCGGGCCCGGGTCCTGCAGGCCCGGCCGGACGACTCGTTCCTCGGCGAGGAGGGCGACGACGTGGTCGGCACCAGCGGGGTGCGCTGGGTGGTCGACCCGATCGACGGCACGGTCAACTATCTGTACGACATCCCGACGTACGCCGTCTCGATCGCGGTCGAGTGCGACGGGGAGACGGTCGCCGGCGTGGTGGTGGACGCGCCGAAGGGTGAGGTGTTCACCGCGACCAAGGGCGGCGGCGCGTTCGCGGACGGCAAGGCGATTCGGGTGTCGGGCGCGACCGAGCTGAGCCAGGCGCTGGTCGGGACCGGCTTCGGGTACGACCCGGCGCGGCGGCAGGTGCAGGCCGAGGTGATCCAGCACGTGATCACCAAGGTCCGCGACATCCGCCGGATCGGGGTCGGCGCGATCGACCTCTGCTACGTCGCCTGCGGCCGGCTGGACGCGGTGTTCGAACGCGGTCTGAATCCGTGGGACTACGGTGCGGGTGCGCTGATCGCGGCCGAGGCCGGGGCGACGGTCGGCGGGCTGAACGGTGCGCCGGTGTCGCCGGAGATGTCGATCGCGGCGAGTCCGGCGTTGTTCGCGCCGATCCACGACCTGCTGGCCGCCGCGGACCCATTGCGCGCGTAGACGTCAGAGAGTGCTCGTTTCTGCGCAGTATCGCGCACTAATGAGCATTTTGATGTTCGCTCCTGACATTTGTGGCGACACGCGGGCCACAGCATGGACCCAGTCGTGCATTGCGGCGCTTTATAGGGCACAATCCCGTCCTCGGGAGAGGTGATTGCCGATCCCGGCCTGGCTGTCAAGGGTTTCGGGGGACGAAGATTCAGCGCGGTGCGCCGACGCGGAATTTCTCGGCCGCTCTACCCGTTCAAGGGCTCAGCAGGCAACACCACGGGTACGAAGAGGGCAGGGAAACACCATGGCGACTGATTACGACGCCCCGCGCAAGACGGACGAGGACGCTTCCGAAGAGTCGATCGAGGAGCTCAAGACTCGCCGTCACGACAAGAACTCCGGCAAGGTCGACGAGGACGAGGCCGAGGCCGCGGAGAGCTTCGAGCTGCCCGGCGCGGACCTGAGTCACGAGGAGCTGGCGGTCCGGGTCCTCCCGCGCCAGGCCGACGAATTCACCTGTTCGAGCTGCTTCCTGGTTCACCACCGCAGCCAGCTCGCCGAGACGAAGAACGGGCAGCTGATCTGCCGCGACTGCGCAGCCTGACACCAGCGCCCTTCTTCGTAACAACTACAGCGGGACCGCTCCCAGACCCTGGGAACGGTCCCGCTGTGTTGTCTGACCAGGGCCGACCCCGGTCAGTCGTCTTTCTTCTTCACCAGGCCGGTGTCGGTACCGCGCACCAGCCGTGCCCGAGCGTCCTGCACGTAGCCGGGCGGGGCGTGCCCGGTCGACCGCAGGTAGTACGCCGCCGCCCGCCGCTCGGCGAACAGCTTCGCCGCCGCGGCCGCAGCAGCGCTGGCGGCAGCCCAGGTCATGACCTCGACGTACTCGCCCTGGCCGTCCTTCGGCGGCTTCCCGCCGGACCCGAGCTTCCAGGCCGTGGTGACCGCTTTGCTCGCGGCCAGTCCGACCACGATCGTGAAGGCGGCCTGCACCAGCTTCCAGCCGATCTTCGCTCCGACCACTGCACACACTCCTAACGCGACTGCTGACAGTCAGGATCTTCCCACGCTGTGCCCGCTCAGCGCCGCAGCCAACCGATCCGGGTGCCGCGTGGCGACCAGCCAGTACGGCGCGGGGTCGCCCGGGTCGGTGATCTGCACCCGTACGGCGCCCGGCAGGTAACTACGCAGTACCAGATAGGCCTTCGGGTCGCAGTCGCGCCCGAACGCCTGCCGCGCGTCCTCGCCGGTCAGCGCCTCGACCGTGCCCAGGTACGACCGGTCGATCTCGGCCCGCCCGGCCCGGAACCGTACGTCGTCGACCTCGACCCGCGCCCCGCCGTACCGGACGAACAACGCCACCAGCAGCACCGCCGCGAGCCCGCCGACGATCGAACCGGCGATCAGCCCGGCCGGCACCGCGGTGATGACGAACAGCGTGATCACGGCGGCGACGGCGATGATCCACCACGACACCGGCACGCGCAGACTCTCGCGATAGCTACCCACGGACCCAGCCTGGCACGAACCCGTCCCGGCGCGCTCGATAGGGTCGCCTCTCGTGACCGAGGTACTCATCCAGCGCATCGACCCCGAACTCCCGCTCCCGTCGTACGCGCATCCCGGCGACGCCGGCGCGGACCTGGTGGCAGCGGCCGACCTGACCCTGAAGCCGGGGGAGCGCGGCCTGGTCGGCACCGGCATCGCGATCGCCCTGCAGGACGGGTACGCCGCGTTCGTCCATCCGCGCTCCGGGCTCGCGGCCAAGCACGGCGTCTCGATCGTCAACGCGCCCGGCACCGTCGACGCCGGGTACCGCGGCGAGATCAAGGTCTGCCTGATCAACCTCGACCCGAACACCGAGGTGACCGTACGCCGGGGCGACCGGATCGCCCAGCTCGTCATCCAGCAGGTGGAGAAGGCGCGGTTCGTCGAGGTGACCTCGCTGCCCGGTTCCGCGCGCGGTGACCAGGGGCACGGGTCGACCGGCGGCTTCGGCGATGTGACACGCTGAGCAGGTGCATCCGTTGACCTGACGGATGCGCGAGACTACGGCGCTGTAGTAGGGCTTGGACCAGATACCGAGGAAGTAGGCAAAGAGCTGTGATCTTCCGCCGCAAGGGCAAGAACGATCCCGAGACGAACGACACCGACGCAGGGGCCGAAGACTCCGGTCCGGTGGACGTCCGCTCCGAGGGTCCGTTCGACTCGACCGAGGTCGACGCCGACGTGCTGGAAGCGGAGGACCGGATCGACCTGGGCGCGCTGGTGGTCAACGGCCTGCCCGGGATGGAGCTGGGCCTTCAGGTCGACGAGCAGAGCGGCGTGGTCCAGGCGGTTCTGCTGATGCTCGAGGACTCGGCGCTCGAGCTGCGTGCCTTCGCGGCGCCGCGGTCGAGCGGCATCTGGGACGAGGTCCGGCAGGAGATCGCCGCCGAGGCCACCCGGATGGGCGGTACGGCGACCGAGCACGACGGCCAGTTCGGCACCGAGCTGGTGCTCGTCGTACCGGTCGAGGACCCCGAGGGACAGATCTTCAGCCAGACCTCCCGCGTCATCGGTGTGGACGGTCCGCGCTGGCTGCTCCGCGCCACTGTGCTGGGTCGCGCCGCCGTCGAGCCGGATGCCGCGCTGCCGATGGAGGAGACGCTGCGCAACACGGTCGTGGTCCGCGGTGACGAGCCGATGGCCGTGCGCGAGTCGCTGCCGTTGCGGCTTCCGCCGGGCGCCCAGCCGACGCCGACCGAACAAGCCTGAGCGGACTACACTCGACGTCATGGGTAGCAGCAAACCCGCGGGGTTGTGGAAGCGTGCCTTCCGCGGCCTGGCCGGTGACCGCGATCAGCAGGACGCGGAAGTCCTTCAGGACTTCGCGCAGGACTGTGGCGCGCGTTCCATCACCGGCTGTCACGACCGGGAACTCGTCACGCTGTACGGCACGTTGCGCACGATCACGTTCAGCCCGCGCGGCGGCGTACCAGCACTGGAGGGTGAGTTGTACGACGGCACCGGCACGGTCAAGCTGATCTGGCTCGGCCGACGCAAGATCGGTGGCATCCACGCCGGATCGGAGCTGATCGCGTCCGGCCGGATCGGCGTCGTCGACGGCGACCGGGTGATGTTCAACCCGCGCTACGAGCTGCGACCCTCGGCAGCTCATGGCTGAGCCGACGTCGCGCCGCGACCAGCTCGACGAGGACCTCAACGAGAAGCTGGTGGAGATCCTGAAGCCCGAGCTCGAAGCCGCCGCCACTGAGCCTGCGTCCGACGAGCCCGCGAAGCCGGCCCGGTCCACGGACAAGGACTTCTTCCAGGCGCTCGGTGGCTGGGGTGCGCTGCTCGACATCGGGCTGCCTTGGATCGCGTTCCTGGTCGCTTATGCGGTCACTGATCACAAGCTGCAGCTGTCGCTGATCATCGCGGTGGGTATTGCTGCCGTGATCGCGGTCGTGCGGTTGGTCCGGCGGCAGCAGTTGCGCAACATCATCGGCGGCTTCATCGGGGTGTTGATCTCGGCGTGGGTCGCTAACCGGACCGGCAATGCGAAGGACTTCTATGTCCCGGGTCTGCTGACCAACCTCGGTTACGGCGCGCTGTACTTGATCACCGTGCTGGTCCGCTGGCCGCTGTTCGGCGTCCTGTACGGCGTGATCACCCAGACCGGCACCGCCTGGCGCCGCGACCCCGCGATGCTCAAGGGCTTCTCCCGGGCAACGCTGGTCTTCGTCGGACTGTTCGCGATCCGTCTGATCGTCCAGGTCCCGCTCTACTTCACCGGGTCTCTGAACGCGCTCGGCATCGCAAAGATCGGGCTCGGCCTACCGTTCTACGCACTGGCGATCTGGCTCGCCTACGCCGTACTCCGCGGCTCCCTCCCCCCAGAAAAATGGGACGAAGCCCGCGACCACATCACGCACCTACTCAAGGGCAACAAGAAGTAATACGCCCCCGCCTGCTCCGCGGGTCCCCCCGGTTCCTGACGGGAAAGCAGAAGGCCCAGCCGGTGACGTGCAGACCGGCTGGGCCTTTCTGTGCTTCGGGTGCTACTCCGACTTGCGGTGGTGGGGGGACAGCATGTCCTCCAGTTGCTCTTCGGTTTCGTCGGCTGCTACGAAGAGGAGTTCGTCGTTCAGCTCTAGCGTGCCTTCCGGGTCGGGGCGTAGTACTCGGCCCTCGCGGAGGATTACTACCAGGGCGGTGTCCAGCGGCCAGTCGATGTCGCCGACGCGTTGGCCGATCATGGGGGAGTCTTCGGGGAGGGTGAGCTCGACCAGGTTCGCGTCGCCCTGGCGGAAGGTGAACAGGCGGACGAGGTCGCCGACCGACACCGCCTCCTCGACCAGGGCGGACATGATCCGCGGCGTCGACACCGAGACGTCCACGCCCCACGCCTCGTTGAACATCCACTCGTTGCGCGGATGGTTGACCCGGGCAACGGTTCGCGGTACGCCGAACTCCGTCTTCGCGAGCAGCGAGACCACCAGGTTGACCTTGTCGTCACCGGTGCTCGCGATCGCCACCTGGCAGCGCTGCAGTGCCGCCTCCTCCAGCGACGACAGCTCGCACGCGTCGGCCAGCAGCCACTCCGCACGCGGTACCGACTCCGCCTTGATCGCCCGCGGGTCCTTGTCGATCAGCAGTACCTCGTGGCCGTTCTCCAGCAGCTCGGCGGCGATCGAACGACCGACGTTCCCGGCACCGGCGATGGCTACCCGCATCACAGCTCCTCAGGCTTCGCGCCGAGCTGGGACTCGATCGCTGCGGCGTCCCGCTCCGGCATCACGACGTGGACCAGGTCACCCTCCTGGATGACCGTGTCGGGCCGGGGCAGCATCCCCTCGCCGAGCCGGGTCAGGAACGCGACCCTCGCACCGGTGGCCGCCTCGATGTCGAACGCGAGCCGGCCGATCCACCCCGAGTGCACGTGTACTTCGGCCAGCCGGATCGTGCCCGACGGGTCCCGCCACTCCGGCTCGGACCCCTCGGGCAGCAGCCGGCGCATCATCTGGTCGACCGTCCAGCGGACCGTACCGACCGTGGGGATGCCGAGCCGCTGGTACACCTCGGCGCGTCCGGGGTCGTAGATCCGGGCCACCACGTTGGAGATGCCGAAGGTCTCGCGCGCCACCCGGGCGGCCAGGATGTTCGAGTTGTCGCCGTTGGAGACCGCCGCGAACGCCTCGGCGTCCTCGATCCCGGCCTCGATCAGCACCTCGCGGTCGAAGCCCATCCCGACGATGGTCCGGCCGGTGAAGTTCGGGCTGAGCCGCCGGAAGGCGTCGGCGGTCTGATCGATGATCGCGACCGTGTGGCCGCGTCTCTCCAGGCCACGCGCGAGCATCGACCCGACGCGGCCGCAGCCCATGATGACGACGTGCACTGAGTGATCACTCCTTGCCCCCACCTGGGGCCCGCTGGCTCGGTTCGGCAGGGATAGACGCTACACCGGAACTGGGGGCCCTCTAACATCACCGGTGTGACTCCCGCTCTAGGTGACCTCGGCAAACGGCTGCTGCTCGGTCGCAAACTGCGCAGCACGCAACTGGGTGAGACCCTGTTGCCGAAGCGCATCGCCCTCCCGGTGTTTGCGAGCGACGCGCTGTCGTCGGTCGCGTACGCCCCCGACGAGGTCTTCCTGACGCTGTCGATCGCCGGACTGGCGGCGTACAGCTACTCGTGGAAGATCGGTCTGCTGGTCGCGTTCGTGATGCTCGTCGTGGTCGCGTCGTACCGGCAGAACGTGCACGCGTACCCGTCGGGTGGCGGTGACTACGAGGTCGCGACGGTCAACATCGGCCCGACGGCGGGGCTGACCGTGGCCAGCGCGCTGATGGTCGACTACGTGCTGACCGTGGCCGTGTCGATCTCGTCCGGCGTACAGAACGCGAAGTCGGCGCTGCCGTTCCTGGAGGGCCACGAGGTACCACTGGCGGTCGGATTGGTCCTGCTGCTGACCGCGATGAACCTGCGCGGCGTCCGTGAATCCGGCGCGGTGTTCGCGGTCCCGACGTACATCTTCATGTTCTCGATCATCGGGATGGCGATCTGGGGCCTGATCCGGCTCAGCGCCGGCAACCTGCCGCTGGCGGAGAGCGCGAACTTCGAAGTACATGCCGAATCCGGCCACGAGGTCTTCACCGGACTGGCCGCGGTCTTCCTGCTGGCACGGGCGTTCTCGTCCGGGTGTGCGGCGCTGACCGGTGTCGAGGCGATCAGCAACGGCGTACCGGCGTTCCGCAAGCCGAAGAGCAAGAACGCGGCGACCACGCTGCTGCTGCTCGGCACGATCGCGGTGACGATGCTGATGAGCATCCTGTTCCTGGCCAGCAAGATCAAACTCCGGTACGCCGAGGACCCCGCGACGCAGCTGTACCAGAACGGGCAGCCGGTGGGCGACGGCTACACCCAGAAGACCGTGATCGGCCAGATCGGCGACTCGGTGTTCTCGAACTTCCAGCCGGCCTTCTACGTCGTGATCGGCGCGACGATGCTGATCCTGGTGCTGGCCGCGAACACCGCGTTCAACGGATTCCCGGTGCTCGGCTCGATCCTGGCCCGGGACGGGTACCTTCCCCGTCAGCTGCACACCCGCGGCGACCGGCTTGCCTACAGCAACGGAATCATCCTGCTGGCGCTCTGCGCGGCCGGGCTGATCATCGCGTTCGACGCCCAGGTCACCAAGCTGATCCAGCTGTACATCGTCGGTGTGTTCGTCAGTTTCACGCTCAGCCAGTTCGGCATGATCCGGCACTGGACCCGGCATCTGAAGACCGAGACCGACGCGGGCAAACGGCGACAGATGATGCGGTCCCGGGTGATCAACGCGATCGGTCTGACGATGACCGGGGTCGTGCTGATCATCGTGCTGCTGACCAAGTTCACCCACGGCGCGTACATCGCGATCCTCGCCATGGCCGGGCTGTTCCTGCTGATGAAGGGCATCCACCGGCACTACGAGACGGTCCGCAAGCAGATGACGGCCGAAGGCGACGAGCCGCTGATGCTGCCGTCGCGGGTGCACTCGATCGTGCTGGTCTCGAAGCTGCACCGGCCGACGCTGCGGGCGCTGGCGTTCGCCAAGGCGGCCCGGCCGTCGACGCTCGAGGCGATCACCGTCGACGTCGACCGGGACGAGGCGGACGAGCTGCAGGCCGAGTGGGAGGCGCGCGGGATCCCGATCCCGCTGAAGCGGCTCGCCTCGCCGTACCGCGAAATCACCCGGCCGATCCTGCAGTACGTCCGCGACATCCGGCGGCAGTCGCCGCGGGACGTGGTGATGGTCTACATCCCGGAGTACGTCGTCGGTCACTGGTGGGAACACATCCTCCACAACCAGAGCGCACTGCGGCTCAAGGGGCGGCTCTTGTTCACACCTGGTGTCATGGTTACGTCGGTTCCTTATCAGTTGCTCTCGTCGCAGGGGGCCGAGGAGCGGCAGGACCGGGTGGAACGGGTAGCCGGCCAGGTACGGCGCGGTGCCCGCAAGGCGTCAGGAGATCGGTGACAGACGAGAACAACAGTCTGGTTGGGGCAGTAGTCGAGCTGGAGGTAGGACCAGTCGCCCACGGGGGACACTGTGTCGCTCGGCACGAGGGACAGGTGGTGTTCGTCCGGCACGCGCTGCCGGGGGAGCTGGTGCACGCCCGGATCACGGAGCAGACCGCGAAGTACCTGCGGGCGGACGCGGTCTCCGTACTGACGCCGTCCCCGCAGCGGATCGAGCCGCCGTGCCCGTACGCCGGTCCGGGGCTCTGCGGCGGCTGTGACTTCCAGCACGCCAACATCGTCGAGCAGCGGCGGCTGAAGGCGACCGTGGTGTCGGATACGCTCCGGCGGATCGGCGGGATCGAGCGGACCATCGTGATGGAGTCGCCGGGCGACGACGGCCTCGGCTGGCGGACGCGGATGCGGTACGCCGTCGTGGATGAGCGCCCTGGCATGTACGCGCACCGCTCGCACGACCTGGTGCCGATCGACCGGTGCCTGATCGCGCACCCGGGGACGCCGGACGTGCTGTCATCGCGGTGGCCCGGCGTGTCGTCTGTGCAGGCCGTGGTGTCGTCGGAGGGCAAGACCGCCGTACAGACCGACCAGGACCCTGGTGAGCGCCTGGTCGAGGTGGTCCGGGAGCGGCGGTTCCTGGTGGAGGCCGGTGGGTTCTGGCAGGTGCACCCTGCCGCGCCGGAGATGCTGCTGGACGCCGTACTGAGCGGACTGGAGCCTGTTGCGGGGGAGACCGCGCTCGACCTGTACTCCGGTGTGGGGCTTTTCGCTGCGTTCCTGGCGGAGGCCGGTTGTGCGGTGCTGGCGGTCGAGGGGGACAAGGACGCGGTCCGGAACGCCCGGCGGAATCTGCGCGACCTGGAGGACGTGACGCTGGAGAACGGCGACGTCGACCGGGTGCTGAACGCAGCGGCCGGCCAGGGGCTGGAGCACGTGGACCTCGTCGTACTCGATCCACCGCGAACGGGGGCCGGCAAGGACGTCGTACGGCGGGTTGCCGCCCTCGGGCCGCGGCGGGTGGCGTACGTCGCGTGTGACCCGGCGGCGCTGGCGCGGGACCTGAAGACGTTCGGGCGGCTCGGGTACGGGATCGCGTCGCTGCGGGCTTTCGATCTGTTCGGCATGACGCACCACATCGAGTGCGTGGCGATCCTGGAGCCTGTGGACAGTGAACTGGTGACCGGGGGAACCCTCGGGTAGCGTCTGGGCCTGGATTCCAATGCGCTGGAGACCTGATGCCGCTCGTTGACCTGGACGACCCTGAGGAGTTGCGGGCCCGCTGGACCGCACTCGCAGCGGTCGCCCATGCCACGGGCTTCGACCGTCGGTGGTACGCCGACGCCGACGGCTACCACCACCAGGACGAGACTGCGTCCGTCCTGCGGCTGGCCCGGATCGGTGACGGGCGCGTGGTGCTCTGGGGCTTCCACACGCAGCACAGCGCGACTGCTGGCGCCGATCTGCTGGCCGGGTCGCCGGACTGGATCGGTCAGCCGGAGGTACGGCAGCGGCAGGCGTCGGGCGAGCTCGGGTTCGTGTACGGCGCGTTCAACGGGACGTGGGCGCGCGCGTCGTACCCAGGTGATCCGTGGCAGCCGGTCGACGACGGGTTCCAGCCGATCGGCGGCTGGATCACGTCGGACGAGGACGCGGCCGACGAGATGATCGAGTGGGTCGCGGAGTGGGCCGACTACCTCGGCGGGTTGGACGAACTGCGCCCGTACGGCGTGGAGCTGATCCGCACCGCGCAGGCGTCGGGGATCACTGGCGAGGCGCTGGCGGCGTTCTTCTCACACTTCCGGATCGACCCGCGATCGCCGCTGCAGCCCGAGATCGCCGCGGGCGTCGCGGCGGCGGAGGACTTCACCCGAAACTTTGCAGTACCGGCAAGTTTCCCCGACGACCCTGACACAGCCGAGGTGTCGGTCGTTGAAGACATCGTGATCGGAAGCCCTGACAGCCGGCCGTCCTCGTCCCCACCCGAGGACGAGGAGTCGTACGTCGTCCCACCCGGCATCAGCCCCTTCACCGGCCAACCCATCGACGACCCGCCCTACGACCCTTCCGCCGCCAACTCCCCGGCGGGCCGAGGGTCAGCGGCTCATCCGGCATACGGAGCCACCCACGAGCCTGGCGAACACGAGGCATCGGCGTACGGAGCTGTCGCCCGCGAGCCCGGCGGGCGTGGGGCTTCGGCCTACGGATCTGCCGCGCATGAGCCCGGCGGGCACGAGGCTGGCGGGCGTGGGGCTTCGGCGTACGGAGCCGCCGCCGACGAGCCCCGCGAGCACGAGGCTGCGGCGCGCGGAGCCGCGGCTCACGAGGCCGGTGGGCGCGAGGACTACGGGGTGACGGGGAAGAAACAGGGCTGGCTCCGTCGCCGCAAACACGACACCGGCTCCACGCCCGCCGTCGAGCCCGAGCCGCACCAACCTCCCGCGGGCCCCGGCCCCGGCACGTACCTGCCTCACGACGTACAGAGCCCCGGCCTGCCGACCCCGACGTACAACCCGATCCTCCCGTCGGCCGAGCCCCCACGCGTAGGCGGCGGCCAGTACGAAGGCGACGACTTCTACAACAGCCTCTTCGCCGACGCTCCCGCCGCCGCAGCCCCGTCCGCCGACGAGCAGGACTGGGAAACCGCCGAACAACCCTCCTGGTCCAACCAGGAACCCACCAGCGAATACAACCCCTTCGCCGACGACACCGCCGAAAACAACCCCGCCTGGACCGGCCCCGCCTGGATCAACGGCGAATGGGTAGAAAACCCACCCACCCACCGCACCACCGCCCACCCCACCCCAGGCCAGCCCACCCCCGCCACTCCCCAGCCAGGCCACCCCGCAGCAGGTCAGCCAGCCCACCCCGGCCCCACAGCACCTCAGCCGGGCCAACCCGGCATGCACCCCAGCCCCACCGGTCAGCAGCCAGGCCAACCCGGCGCTCACCCCGAGCAGCCCCCACACCCCGGCACGTCCGCTCGCCGCGGCGCCAACTCGGGTGGTGCCGCGTACCCCGCGCAGTCTGCTCACCCCCGTGCCCACGCAGATCAACCCACCCAGCCCGGCGGGACCGCCCCGCCCGGCGCCACCGCCCACTTCGGAGCGCCTGCGCAGCCTCTCCGGCTCTCGCAACCCGGTGCCGCCGGCCAGTCCGCCGCCCAACAGACGCCTGCGCCCCCGGCTGCGGACACTCCCGCGAACTCCCCGTTCGCCCCGGCCCCACACCCAGACACCGCCCCAGCCGACTCGCCCTTCGCGCCGACGCCTGCGACCAGCGGGCCGTCATCCGCGGATCTCGAGGACGACGACGCCCCCACGGCCGAGATCGCCGCCGTCCTCGACACACCTCCCGCAGCCGAGGAGGAGGAAGAAGATCTCGCCTCCTTCACGGGCCCATCGCCGTTCGCCCCGGTAACACCCACCGAGCCCCAGCAGCCGCAGCACGCGGAGCAGCACCCGGCAGGCAGCTACTCAACTGACGAGCGGTCGACCACTCAGCACACCAACCACCCCACGCCGTACGACGAGACCCCCGCCCCGGCGCCGACTTACGAGACACCCACACCCACCCAGGCGCCGACGTACGACGAGCCCCCGGCCCCGGCATACGACGAGAGCCCGACCCCGGCCCCGGCGTACGACGAGACGCCGACCCCGGGCCCGACGTACGAAGCAACCACCGGCAACCCGGTCGACGCGAGCGCGCCCCAGGCATCGCAGGCCCACCCGGCGGGCCGCAATCCAGCTGATCCTGCCGCGGCTGAGCGTGCTGCTGCCGAGCGTGCTGCTGGTGGGCCTTCTCCGGAGGAGCTGTCCGCCGACCTCGACGCCGAGGACCAGACAGCTGAGATCCCCGCAGTCGTCGAGGAGGCGCCGGCTGCACAGGCGCCCGACGTACGTCCCGCATCCGCAGACTCACACGAGCGTGCACAAGCCGACGACGAGCCCGCACAAACCCAGGACGAGCAGGCGCGCGGTGGATCTGCGCTTGATCGGCCGAGTGTGGGATACGACGCGGTGCGGGTGGATGACGACGAGGACGAGATCTACGGGCGGCCTGGGGCACCCCGCGACATCCGGAGCCGAGAGGCCGAAGCCGACGGTCAGTCCAGCGCGGCGGAGTCCGGCACCGAGTCCCGAATGGGCGACAGGGGCATCGAGTCCCGAGCGGGCGACGCGGGTGTCGAGTCCCGAGCGGGCGACACAGGCGCCGAGCACCGAATGGGCGAGACGGGTGCCGAGTCCCAGGTGGATGGTGCGCGGGCCGAGTCGCGGGTGGATGAGGCTGCTGATGCTCGGTGGGCTGAGGCTAAAGGTCAGGTTGATCCTCAGCCGTGGCCGCAGCCGCAGCCTCGACCGGAGCCCTGGCCGCAGCCGGAACCGCGGCCCGCGCCGTGGCCCGAGCCGAATCCGCCGCACCCGGAGCCGGCGCCGTACCCAGGACCCGGTCCTGGGCCGTATCCGGAGCCCAGCCCCGAGCCGACTCCAGGTCCCACACCGCATCCCGAGCCGTACCCCGGCCCGGGGCCGCGTCCCGAGCCGTTCCCAGGTCCGGAGCCGACGCCCAATCCGGATCCGTTCCCTGGGCCGGAGCCGCTGCCGGAGCCGTTCCCGGATCCGGAGCCGCAGCCTGACCCGGAGCCGCAGCCAGAACCCTTCCCCGAGCCGGAGCCTGAACCTGCGCCTGAGCCGTTGCCGGAACCAGAACCTCAGCCGCAACCGGAGCCTGAACCCGAGCCGTACCCGAACCCGGAGGACAGGCCGGAACACGAGCCGTACCCGGAGAGCCGGCCCGAACCCGAGCCCTACCCGGAGGACCGGCCGGAACACGAGGCGCGTCCGGAGCCGGAGAGTCGTCCGGCGCCGGAGGGTCCGCAGCCGTGGGCCGCGGAGTACGCGGACCCGGAGGATGACTGGCCGACCGGGGTTGTGCCGGTTGTTGATGATGACGCGCCGACGGGGGAGATGCAGGCCGTCGGGTTCGACGAGCTGCCTGCGGCGAACGAGGCTGGTGCGGCCGCTTGGTCGGGTGGGCGTGCCGAGTGGGGTCAGGCAGACGAGCACACGAACGGCGCGGACCGCACGCACGGCGACGGCGGTGCGGACCACCCGTACGGCGCGAACGGCGCAGACCACGTGCACGGCGCGGACCGCGCACACGGCGACGGCGGTGCAGGTCGGGCGTACGGCGCGAACGGCGCGGACCGCGCGCACGGCGACGGTGGTGCGGATCGCCCGTACGGCGCGAACGGCGCGGACCGCGTACACGGCGCGAACGGTGCCGACCAGGCGAACGGCGTGGTTCGGTCGAATGCGGCGCCGGGCGACCCGGCGTGGGCCGATGGTGGGGATTGGGAAGAGACGCTCCACGGGGAGCACGACGCGGCGGCGGCTGCTTGGTCAGGTGGACTGAACGGCGCCGGTGGAGCGAACGGCGCCGGTGGAGCGAACAGTCCCGGTGGAGCGAACGGCGACGGTGCCGGTGGACTGAACGGCTCCGGAGGCGCGAACGGTGCCGGGCGGGTTGACCTGGATGAGGTAGAGGGCCAGCAAGAGGCGGATGCTGCCGCGGTCGTGGCGCGGATGTCTATTCCTGGGTTGGGGTTGGTGGGGGGTGATGGGCCTCGGGTTGCGGTGGCGCCGGGGTCTATTGAGGAGGCTATGCGGGCGGAGGCGGAGCGGCCTCGGCCTCGGCCGGAGGAGTCGGAGGCGGTGTTGGCGTTGCGGGCCTGGTGCCGGGCTCGGACCGCGATCGTGCCTTCGGGGTTCACGATTCAGGTGCAGGTGCTCGACCCGGCCGCGCCGTCGTACCGGTTCGATCTCGAGCCGCCCGAGGTGGACGACCCGGAGTACGCCGCCGACAAGCTCAGCGGGCTGCTCGGCGACCTGTGGCTGACCGAGCAGCGGAGTGAGCAGGGCGGTTGGCTGTTCGCCCGGATCGACGCCGCCGGCCGTACGCTGCGGATCGACCGGTGGTACGACCAGGTGCCCGACTGGTGGGACAACCCGATCGAGCCGCGTCTCGACGTCAACGGGCTGGTACGCCGCCTGTACAGCCGCGGCCCGGAATGGCAGCCGTCGTACCTGGAGAAGCTGTACACCAGCGCAAGATAGCGTTGGCGCCATGCTTCTCAGGATCTTCACCGAACCGCAGCAAGGCGCCTCGTACGACGACCTCCTGGCGGTCGCCCGCAAGACCGAAGAGAACGGGTTCGACGCGTTCTTCCGCTCGGACCACTACCTCGCCATGGGCGATCGCGACGGCCTGCCGGGCCCGACCGACTCCTGGATCACGCTCGCCGGCCTGGCCCGCGAGACCAGCAGGATCAAGCTCGGCACGCTGGTCAGCTCCGCCACGTTCCGCAACCCCGGCGTACTCGCGATCTCGGTCGCGCAGGTCGACCAGATGAGCGGCGGCCGCGCCGAGCTGGGCCTCGGCGCCGGCTGGTTCGAGGCCGAGCACAAGGCGTACGGCCTGACCTTCCCCGACACCCGCACGCGTTTCGAGCTGCTCGCCGAGCAGCTCGAGCTGATCACCGGCCTCTGGGACACGGCCGTAGGCGACAAGTACGAGTTCGCAGGCGAGCACTACCAACTGGAAAACTCCCCGGCGCTGCCGAAGCCCGTGCAGCAGCCGCACCCGCCGATCATCATCGGCGGCAGCGGCAAGAAGAAGACGCCGGCACTGGCCGCGAAGTACGCCGCCGAGTTCAACGCGAACTTCTGCTCGGTCGACGCCGCTGCCGAGCTGTACCAGCGCGTCCAAACCGCCTGCGAGGCGATCGGCCGCGACCCGAAGACGCTCACGCTCTCGACGGCCCACACCGTCGTCGTCGGCAAGGACGACGCCCAGGTGAAGCAGCGTGCCGACGCGATCGGCCGTGACGTCGACGACCTGAAGGCGAACGCCATCGCCGGTACGCCGGCCGAGGTCGTGGACCGCCTCAACCAGTTCGCCGCAGCCGGCTCGCAACGCCAGTACGTCCAGATCATGGACCTGCAGGACCTCGACCACCTGGACCTGATCGCGGCCGAGGTTCTGCCCCAGGTTTCCTAACGGAGTTGGCTCGATGTCGTGTATCTTGATGTCGAGAGAGTTTCCGGCCCGAGGTTAGGGGAACCTGACCTCGCGGCCGGTCAACGCGCTGGGCAGGATGGGCGCAGCGGACATAGGGACTGACAGAGGAGCGGGTTGATGGCGAGCGTCGACAGCTTCGGTGCCAAGGGGGCACTCGAGGTCAACGGGCAGTCGTACGAGATCTTCAGGCTGGCGGGTATCGAGGGTGCGGACACGCTGCCGTACTCGTTGAAGGTCCTGCTGGAGAACCTGCTGCGCACCGAGGACGGCGCGAACATCACCGCCGAGCACATCACCAAGCTCGGCAGCTGGGACGCGAACGCGGAGCCCGACACCGAGATCCAGTTCACCCCGGCCCGGGTGATCATGCAGGACTTCACCGGCGTCCCGTGCGTGGTCGACCTGGCCACGATGCGCGAGGCGGTCGGCGAGCTCGGCGGCGACCCGACCAAGATCAACCCGTTGGCGCCGGCCGAGCTGGTCATCGACCACTCGGTCATCACCGACGTCTTCGGCCGCGCTGACGCGTTCGAGCGCAACGTCGAGTTCGAGTACCAGCGCAACGGCGAGCGCTACCAGTTCCTCCGCTGGGGCCAGACCGCGTTCGACGACTTCAAGGTCGTCCCGCCGGGCACCGGCATCGTCCACCAGGTGAACATCGAGCACCTCGCCCGCACGGTCATGGTGCGTGACGGCGTCGCGTACCCCGACACCTGTGTCGGCACCGACAGCCACACCACGATGGTGAACGGCCTGGGCGTGCTCGGCTGGGGCGTCGGCGGTATCGAGGCCGAGGCGGCCATGCTCGGCCAGCCCGTGTCGATGCTGATCCCGAAGGTCGTCGGCTTCAAGCTGACCGGCTCGGTCCCGGCCGGCGCCACCGCGACCGACGTCGTGCTCACGATCACCCAGCAGCTGCGCAAGCACGGTGTGGTCGGCAAGTTCGTCGAGTTCTACGGCGAGGGTGTCGCGGCCGTGCCGCTGGCGAACCGCGCCACGATCGGCAACATGAGTCCGGAGTTCGGCTCCACCTGTGCGATCTTCCCGATCGACGACGTCACCCTGGAGTACCTGCGGCTGACCGGCCGCAGCGACCAGGACGTCGCGCTGGTCGAGGCGTACGCCAAGGAGCAGGGCCTGTGGCACGACCAGTCGGTCGAGCCGCGGTTCTCGGAGTACCTCGAGCTCGACCTGTCGACCGTCGTGCCGTCGATCGCCGGCCCGAAGCGTCCGCAGGACCGGGTCGCGCTGACCGAGGCCAAGGAGGCCTTCCGCGGCGCGCTGACCGACTACGCCACCGAGGAGCTGGACGTCGACCCGTCGGAGACCGGGAGCTTCCCGGCCAGCGACGCGCCGAACGGGCACGGTGACGTGAACGACGAGCCGCACGTGCCGCACGGCGGCCCGGGGCGTCCGTCGAAGAAGACCGCGATCTCCCTGAACGGCCAGGAGGTCGAGCTCGACCACGGCCACGTCGTGATCGCGAGCATCACCTCCTGCACCAACACGTCGAACCCGTCGGTGATGATGGCCGCCGCGTTGCTCGCGAAGAACGCGGTCGACAAGGGCCTGTCGAGCAAGCCGTGGGTGAAGACGTCGCTGGCGCCGGGTTCGAAGGTCGTCACGGACTACTACGAGAAGGCCGGCGTCACGCCGTACCTGGACAAGCTGGGATTCCAGCTGGTCGGTTACGGATGTACGACGTGCATCGGCAACTCGGGCCCGCTGCCCGAGGAGGTCTCGGCCGGCGTGCAGGAAGCCGACCTCGCCGTCGTGAGTGTGCTGTCCGGCAACCGGAACTTCGAGGGCCGGATCAACCCGGACGTGAAGATGAACTACCTGGCCAGCCCGCCGCTGGTGATCGCGTACGCGCTCGCCGGCACGATGGACTTCGACTTCGAGACCGATGCCCTGGGCAAGGACACCGACGGGAACGACGTGTTCCTGCGCGACATCTGGCCGGCTGCCGAGGACGTCGAGCGGGTGATCGCGAGCTCGATCAGCAAGGAGATGTTCACCAAGGACTACGCGGATGTCTTCGCCGGTGACGAGCGCTGGCAGTCGCTGCCGACGCCGGAGGGCAAGACGTTCGCCTGGGACGCCGAGTCGACGTACGTGCGGAAGCCTCCGTACTTCGAGGGTATGGCGAAGGACCCGTCGCCGGTCACCGATATCGCCGGTGCCCGCGTGCTGGCCAAGCTGGGCGACTCGGTCACCACCGACCACATCTCCCCGGCCGGCTCGATCAAGGCCGACAGCCCCGCGGGCAAGTACCTGGCCGACCACGGTGTCGAGCGCAAGGACTTCAACTCGTACGGTTCCCGCCGCGGCAACCACGAGGTGATGATTCGCGGCACGTTCGCGAACATCCGCCTGCGCAACCAGATCGCGCCGGGGACCGAGGGCGGCTTCACCCGCGACTTCACCAAGTCCGACGCGCCCGTGACGAGCATCTACGAGGCTGCCCAGGCGTACGCCGAAGCCGGGACGCCGCTGGTGATCCTGGCCGGCAAGGAGTACGGCTCGGGTTCGTCGCGTGACTGGGCCGCCAAGGGTACGGCGCTGCTCGGTGCGAAGGCCGTCATCACGGAGTCGTTCGAGCGCATCCACCGGTCGAACCTGATCGGCATGGGCGTGCTCCCGCTGCAGTACCCGGAGGGTGAGTCCGCGGAGTCGCTCGGACTGACCGGCGAGGAGACCTTCGACATCAGCGGCGTGACCGCGCTGAACGACGGCGACATCCCGCGCACGGTGCACGTGACCGTGACCGGCACGGACGGGGCGAAGAAGGAGTTCGACGCGGTCGTCCGGATCGACACTCCGGGTGAGGCCGACTACTACCGCAACGGCGGCATCCTGCAGTACGTACTGCGTTCGTTGATCGCGAGCTGACGGCGGCCGACGAGATGGAGCGTCGTACTGGAGAGGACGACGGCGTCGTCCGGTTCTGGCTCGACGAGGAGGGCTGGGGCGTCGTCGACTGCCCCAGCACCCCCGGCGGCTGCTGGACCCATTTCTCGGTGATCGAGGCCGAGGGATACCGGTCCCTGCCGCCGGGCAGCTCGGTCCGCGTCCGCTGGGAGTCGCCGGGCCAGGACGGCTACGACTACCGCGCCGAATGGGCCAAGCAGGCCTAGAACTGTCGGTGGCGCGCGGTTTACTGACTTCATGAGCGACAGGGAGTCACCGCGCGACGTCGTGCGTGCCGCGTGCGCGGAGTACGGCGAGGACGTGGTGATCGACTGGTGCGTTGCGTTCCTGAGTGGCGAGATCTCGGGGGAGGCGGCGTACGGCGTTGAGCTGCCGAAGCTGGTTGCGATCACGGGGTCGGACAACCCTGGTGGGTGGAAGGCGCCGGTTGATCCGGTCAACTACTACTGGATCCGGGTCTGGGCGGCCCGCGTGTTCCTGTACGTGTGGCGCGACGACGTCGTCGACACGTTGCTGGTCGCGGCGGGCGATCCGGCGTGGCGGGTTCGTGAGCATGTCGCGCGGATCACGGCGCAGCGCGAGCTCGGGCAGCTCGTCGACGCGCTGCTCCCGATGCTCGAGCATGAACTGCCGCGGGTTCGAGCGGCGGCCGTGCGGGCGGTCGGGGCGGCGGGGGAGTTCGAGCACGCGGAGGCGATCCGGCCGCTGGCCGACGACCCCGATCACAGCGTTCGCGTCGCCGTCGAGCGCGCACTGGCCAAACTGGAGGAACGCCTTGACCGAGCCGTCTGACGCCCACCCCAAGCCGACCGATGACCGGCCCGGGAGCGGGCTGAGCGGACCGATCTCGGCCCGGCTCGCGACGGCTGCGGACGGCGCGGCCGTCGGGGAGATTCATGCTGCGTCGTGGGGTGCGGCGTATGCGCCGATGTTCCCCGAGGACGTCGCCCGGGAGGGGGTCGAGAGCCGTAAGACCCGCTGGCACAAGCGGCTGGCCAGTGGTGAAGGGCTGGTGATGATCGGGTTCGTCGGCGACCGACCGCTCGCGATGTCGTGGTCGGTGCCGTCCGAGACTCGGCCTGAGTTTGCCGAGATCTACAGCTTCTACACGCACCCCGACGGCTGGGGGAGTGGAGTGTCGGCCGCGCTGATGACCAGCACGCTTCAGCAGCTACGCGCAGACGGCTTCAACCACGTTCACCTGTGGACGTTGCGCGACACCCCGCAGTCCCGCCGCTTCTACACGAAGGTCGGCTTCACCGAGACCGGCGCCACCCAGACCCGCGACTTCGGCGACGGCAACCCGCTCCCGCAGGTCGAGTACGAGCTAGCCGGCGAGAGCGGCGCGTAGCTTCCCGGCGTACTCCGCGGCTTCTGTCTCGTCGGCGTACTTCGTGCGCGGCCAGAAGAAGCCGCGCAGACCGTCGCCCTTGGTGCGGGGTACGACGTGGACGTGCAGGTGCGGCACGGACTGCGACACAACGTTGTTGACGGCAACGAACGACCCCTGCGCGTCGAACGCCGTACGCACCGCGTCGGCAACCGACCGGGCCGCGCCGAAGAGCGGCACCATCAGCCCGTCGGGCAACTCCACCAACGTCGCCACATGCGTGCGCGGCACCAGAAGCGTGTGCCCTTTGAACACCGGCCGGACATCGAGGAAGCCGACGACCTCCGGCGTGTCCAGCACGATCTGCGCCGGCGTCGTACCGGCGATGATCGAACAAAAGAGACAGTCAGCCACCCCGCCAACCTAACCCAGCTTCTCGTCGACGAAGCACCAGCGCCACGTCTCGCCTGGCTCGAAGCTGCGCATCACTGGGTGCTTCTCTGCGTCGTAGTGCTTGCTCGCGTGCTTCATCTCCGACGAGTCGCAGCATCCGACGTGACCGCAGCCCAGGCACAGCCGCAGGTGCACCCAGGAGGTGCCGTCGGCCATGCATTCCTCGCAGCCGTCCGGAGTGTTCGGCGCGACCACCACCGGTGCCTGGTCGAGGTGCTCGCACGCCCCGCCCGGCAGCAGTTTCGGCTTCAAGTCCTCCGAGCGCCCGCCGACGTCGTCGTCCTCGTCGCGGTCGAGGATCGACTCCTCGATGTCGAGCGCGTTCTGCGCCCGCTGCAGCACCTCGTCGGCGACCAGTCCGGCGTCGCGGACCTTCAGGATGTGCGTACGTTCCGCCTCGAGCATCGCGATCCGCAACCGCCGGTACGCCTCGCTCGGCGTCTCGTACTCGCTCTCCGGCCGCCCGAGCCGCTCCCACGCGGCCTGCGCCCGCGCCTCGCCCCGCTGCCGCAGTACGTCGAGCACGGCCGGCGGGTCCGACGGCGACGAGATCTCGTCGAGCTTCTCGATCGCGGCCCGATGAGCTCCTTGCAGTACGGCGGCCTCCTGCAGCGCGTCCTCGGCCGGATCCGGCCCGGGCAGACCCAACCGCCGTACCAGCCACGGCAATGTCGACCCTTGGACGAGCAGCGTGCCAGCAGTCACGGTCAGGGCGATGAACACGAGTACTTCGCGATGCGGCGTGCTCTCGGGCAGCGTGAACACCGCGGCCAGCGTGACCACACCGCGCATACCGGCCCAACACACCACGATCAGCGCCCGCCTCGAAACGGGGCCGGGGCGCGATGGACCGAGCACCCGCCGCGAGAGCAGCGTGGTCGGAATGATCCAGATCGGCCGCAGCAGAACCACCGCGAGGAACACCGCGATCGTGGCCGCCGCGATCAACCACGCCGGCAGCGGGCTGTTGCCGAGGGCGTCGAGGATCCAGCGCGTCTGCAGGCCGATCAGCAGGAAGACCATGTTTTCGAGCAGGAACTGGATCGTCCGCCAGTTGGTCCGCTCGGACATCCGCGACTTGGCCGACTGGATGATCGGTGCCTTGTGCCCGAGCAGCAGACCGGTGACGACGACGGACAGTACGCCGGACGCGTGCACGTAATGGTTCTCGGCCGCGATGTACGCGACGAACGGCGCGGTCAGGCTCAGCGTGGTGTCCAGGACCGGATCGGTGAACCGGCGGCGGATCTTCGCCAGGACGAACGCCACCACCACACCGATGAGCACACCGCCGCCGGCCGCGCGCAGGAAGTCCAGGGTGACGTGCAGGACGGTAGGCGCGACGATGGCTGCGGCGAGCGCCGTACGTAGACAGACGAGCGCGGTCGCGTCGTTCATCAGGCTCTCGCCCTCGAGGATCGTGACGATCCGGCGGGGGAGGCCGACGCGCTTGGCGATCGCAGTCGCGGCCACCGCATCCGGCGGCGCCACGACCGCGCCGATCGCGAACGCGGCCCAGAACGGCAGCGGCTCCTGGCCGATCGAGTCCGCGACCGCGCCGAGCAACCACCAGGCGACCAGGCCGACACCGAGCGCGGTGAAGGCGACCAGGCCGACGGACAGCAGACCGATCGACCGCCGGTGCTTGGTGAAGTCGACCAGGCTGGTCTTGATCGCGGCCGAGTACAGCAGCGGCGGCAGGAACCCGACCAGGACGACCTCGGGCGCGAGCTCGATCCGGGGGATGAACGGCAGGTACGACACGGCGATCCCGATGACCACCAGCAGCAGGGGAGCCGAGATCCCAATCCGTCGCGCCAGCGCGGCACCGGCCGCGACGACGGCGACGAGGGCCACGACCTCGATCGCGATATGCACGCGCACAGTGTCGCAGTGCACAGCGGATTTGCACTGCCTGGTTCGCCCACGGCTGAGTCCGGGGCTGGTCAGGCTGGCGGTGGTCCTCTAGCGTGTGAGCAGCCGATCACCAGGAGTGACTGATGCGTCGTCGTGTGCTTGCTCTTGCAGGTGTCGTTGCTCTCCTGTTGTCGCCCGTGGTTCCAGCGGCCGCCGACACCACGGTGGTCAACGGATGCGTCGCCTCGGTGCCCGAGCCCGGTACGACGACGCCCGTACGGATCTGCTACTCGCTCTTCAAACCGGCGACGGCCTCCGCGCAGCACACAGTGCCGCTGATCTTCCACAGCCACGGGTGGGGCGGCAGCCGTACGAAGGACTCTGCCGCGTTCAAGGACTGGCTCGACGCGGGGTTGGGAGTACTGAGCTTCGACCAGCGCAGCTTCGGCGAGAGCACGGGCGTCGCGCACGTGATGAACCCGGACTACGAGGGTCGCGATGTCGTCAAGCTCGTCGACCTGGTCGCCGGCCTCGACTGGGTGACGAAGCAGCGGCCGGGCGATCCGTTGATCGGCGCGATCGGCGGATCGTACGGCGGCGGGTACCAGTTCGCCGGGGCGTTCACCGAGTTGCGCGACAGCGGGCGGACCCGGTTCGACGCGCTCGCGCCGGAGGTCACCTGGTGGGACCTCAAGCAGAGCCTCGCGCCGCAGGAAGCCGCGCGGACCATGTGGTTGTCGATCCTGTTCGCGGGCGGCGGTACGCATCTCCCGCCTGCGGTCTCGGCGGCGTTCGTGGCGCTGATCGCGACCGGCGCGTGGCCGGCGGGGAAGGCGGGTCGGGACCTCGATGCGTTCTTCGCGCAGAACGGTCCGGCGTGGCACGTCGCGCAAGGCCGCAAGCTGGATCTGCCGGTCCTGTTCGGTCAGGGGGTCTCGGACAACCTCTTCAATCTCAATCAGGGCCTTGCGAACTTCGACCATGCGTTGACGTCACGAGCACGGGCGCGGTCGATCTTCGTCGGGTACAACGGCGGTCACACGTTGCCCAGCGTCGTACCGCCCGGCTATGCGACCGCGGGCGACCCGTGCTCGATCGCGCTCGGATCGCCGAACTTCGCGAGTCTCTCGATCCGCTTCATGGAACTCCAGCTCCTGCACAAGTCGACCGGTCTGACCGGCTTCGGCACCTACCACCTGTCGACCGCCGACGGTCGTTGCCTCACGCAACAGAAATTGACGCCGAACCAGAGTTATCGGCTCGGCAAGATCGTTGCCCCGACCGGCGTCGGTCTGCCCGTCAACCTGCCGATCGCCAAGGGCCCGCTGACAATCGCCGGTACGCCGACGCTGACGGCGCGCGTCTACACGGTGATCCCGCAGTCTGCGGCGTACTTCGCGCTGAGTGTCGGCAAGAGCCCGTTGACCGCGAAGATCGTGCAGAACAACACGATGCCGCTGCGCGAGAAGCATCCGGCGCGGGGAGTCTCACGCACGATCGAGCTGCCGGCGATCGCGGTCGACGTACCGGCCGGCCAGAATCTGTACCTCACCGTCGCCCCGGTCGCCGATATGTACGCCGGGCAGCGTGGACCCCTTCCGGGTGTGATGATGCTGAAGAACGGCACGCTGCGCATCCATTCGGTGAGGTAGGACGATGCTGGTCACGGAAACGTTCGAGTACGACGGGGGTCGGGACGTCACCGCGTATGTGCCGGCCGAGACGCCTGAAGCGGTCGTGTTCGCGGGGGATGGTCAGCTGATCTCGCAGTGGGGCGAGTTCCTCAATGCGGCGGACGACGTACCGCCGACGCTGCTCGTCGCTTCGCACCGCTTGGACGATGAGATGGAGCGGCTGCACGAGTACTCGCCCGGGTTCGAACCGGAGCGGTTCGCGGCGCACGAGAAGTTCTTCGTCGAGGATGTCCGCTCGTGGGTGCGAACGCGGTTTGATCTGGAGCTGCCGGCTGAGCGTACGGCGATCTTCGGCGTCTCGGCGAGCGGCGAACTGGCGCTCGCGATCGGGCTCCGCCATCCCGACCTCTACGGAACGATCTTCTGCGCGTCACCTGGCGGGGGATACCAGCCACCCGGGGACATGGGGAGCTCGCTGCCGCGCTCGTACTTCGTCGGCGGTACCGAGGAGCCGTGGTTCCTCGAGAACGCGACCCGCTGGGCCGACGCACTCCGCGACGCCGGCGCTGACGTCGTCATCACCGAGCGGCAAGGCGACCACGGCGACGACTTCTGGCGCCAGGAACTCCCGCTGATGGCCGCCTGGGCCTTCGCCTAACGAACCTTGTCGAGGTACGTCTTGTAGACGGTCAGGAACGGCTCCTCGGTCGACACCGCTTCCACCAGCCAGTCACACGTCTCGCGCGCGGTGGCGATCACGTCGGCCGGATACCCGTACTGCACCTGATGCTCGGCGAACTCGTCCTCATCGTCGATGAACACGTTCCCGTCCCGCCGCTTGATCACATCAAGATCCAGATCGATCATCGTCACCACATCGTCGGAGAACTCCACCGGCGTGGTGATGTCCGCATAGATCTCGGTGTACCGCGGCTCGTCGTTGAACAGCGCCGTGAACCACTTACCCCGCGGAAACAGCTGCACATGAGCCTGCTCCTGCGTCACCACCGGCTCATCACCCCGCTGCGACACAGATCCCGCCGCCGCCCCCAACCACACCCCGTACTCATCCTCCCCGAGAAACCGCATCCACTGATGCCAATGCAACTTCTCGTCGTACTTGCGGTACACCACCCGGACATCACGCATAACCCCAAACCTATCGGCCGAAAGGTGCGCCCACGGAGCAGCAGCCACCCTTCGGCCGATGTCGATGTGACTCCTGAGTACGGCGGAGTTGGTCGTCTTCGGGCTGGTCCGCGGTTTCTGCAGGTTCATGCAAGTTTGCGCTGGGGAGTGGACCGGTCGCGTAATGCGACCGAGCATGGTGTGGTGCCGGAAACCCCGACACGCGTGATCGGCCCTTGTCGGCTCAGGGGGGCTCCTAGCCGACGGGGGCCGGTTGCTGTCTCCCCAGGAGCTCGCGTGGGGGCAATAGCTCGTGCCGCCGGGATCAGTCGCCCGTCGGCCGCGGCAGTTCGCACCCTTGCGAAACGTGTCGCTTGCCCATCACGCATCGGCCGCACCACGGGGCGGTCACCGCGCGGCAGCGCGCACGGGTGTGGGCGATAGCCCGCAAGTCCGGCGGCAGCCGGAAGAACCCGGCGATAGCCGGAAGGGATGCTCGGGGCGATAGCCCCGGGGGTGGGTGGGGCGGCGCGTAGGACGGCGACGAAGGAGCCGCCCGTAGCTCCGCGAGGGCTGGCCGCAGTACCTCACATGCTTCGGATGAGTTCGAGGTATGGCTTGTAGGCGGTCGTGAAGGGTTCTGTGGTGGTGATGGTGGCGGCCAAGTGGTCGCACGTGGCCTGGGCGGTGGCTACTACCTGGGGTGGGTAGTTGTAGCGGACCTGGTGGGCATGGAATTCGTCTTCGTCCATGACGTGGACGGTGCCGTCGCGCAACAACCGGATATCCAGATCCAGATCGACCAGCGTCACCGAGTCGACGCCGAACTCCGCCGGCATGGTGATGTCGCAGTAGATGGCGGTCTGGTGCGGCTCGTCGTTGAAGAGCGCGCTCCACCACTGACCGCGCGGAAAGAGCCGGACCCGGTGGTGGTCGATGGTTTTCCAGCTGCCGTCAGCCCGCTGACCCTGGGTCCCGGGGACGGAGCCGACCCACAGCCCGTGCTCGTCCTCGCCGAGGCGGATTGCCTCGACGAGCCGATGCGGCTGCCCGTCGTACTTCTGGAACAGGGTCCTCACCAGGTCCATACCGATGACTCTAAGTGAGACGCACACCACGCCGAACCAGCGACTCCCGGGAAGCGTCTTGGAGTGTGAGATTGCCCAAGACCGGCTCAACGGCCCGTTTCCGAGTTCGGATTCCGGGCGAGGCGAGCATAGACTCAAGCATTCGAGAAAGACCTGCGGGAGGAGCTCGATGGGCGTGCTGGAGACGGTAGGAGGTCCGGCGGACCTCAAGAAGCTGACTAATCAGCAGCTCACCGATCTCGCGGCGGAGATCCGGGACGTGCTGGTCGAGACCGTGTCCCGGACCGGGGGTCACCTCGGCCCGAACCTGGGGATGGTCGAGATCACCCTGGCGATGCACCGCGTCTTCGACTCGCCCCGCGACCGCCTCGTCTTCGACGTCGGTCACCAGGCCTACGTGCACAAGCTGGTCACCGGCCGCGCACCGAAGTTCGACACGCTCCGTCAGCAGGGCGGCCTGTCCGGCTACCCCAGCCACGCCGAGTCCGAGCACGACATCATCGAGAACAGCCACGCCTCGACGGCTCTCTCGTACGCCGACGGCCTGGCCAAGGCGTACCGGCTGAACAAGGAGGACCGCCACGTCGTCGCCCTGATCGGCGACGGCGGCCTGACCGGCGGTATGGCCTGGGAGGCGCTGAACAACATCGCCGCCGCCAAGGACCTCAAGCTGGTCATCATCGTCAACGACAACGGCCGCTCGTACAGCGACACCGTCGGCGGCCTGGCGACGCACCTGACCACCCTGCGCACCAACCCGCGGTACGAGAAGGTCCTCGACCTGATCAAGAAGAACCTCGGCCGTACGCCGTACGTCGGCCCGCCGATGTACGAGGTGCTGCACGGGATCAAGAAGGGCCTGAAGGACATGCTCGCCCCGCAGGGCATGTTCGAGGACCTCGGCCTGAAGTACGTCGGACCCGTCGCCGGCCACGACCGTGAGGCGATGGAGGACGCGCTCCGCAGCGCGAAGGCGTTCGGCGGACCGGTGATCGTGCACGCGGTGACCAAGAAGGGCTTCGGGTACGCCGCCGCCGAGCAGGACGAGGAGGACAACTTCCACCAGGTCCGCCCGGCCAACAAGCCGCGCGGCTGGACGGACGTGTTCTCCGACGAGCTGATCAAGATCGGCCACCGCCGCCCGGACGTGGTCGCGGTCACGGCGGCGATGCTGCACCCGACCGGCCTGGCTGCGTTCGCGGACGAGTTCCCGGACCGGACCTTCGACGTCGGCATCGCCGAGCAGCATGCGGTGACGAGTGCGGCCGGTCTCGCGATGGGCGGTCTGCACCCGGTCGTCGCCATCTACGCGACGTTCCTCAACCGCGCCTTCGACCAGGTCCTCATGGACGTCGCTCTGCACAAGTGCGGCGTCACGTTCGCGCTGGATCGCGCCGGTGTCACGGGCGACGACGGCCCGAGCCACAACGGCATGTGGGACATGTCGATCCTCCAGGTCGTCCCCGGCCTCCGGCTGGCCGCGCCGCGCGACGGCAAGCGCGTGCAGGAGCTGCTCAACGAGGCAGTCGAGGTGGACGACGCCCCGACCGTACTGCGGTACTCGAAGGGCGAGGTCGGCCCGGACATCGAGGCGATCGACCGCATCGGCCAGCTGGACGTGCTCAAGCGGACCGGCGACGACGTACTGCTCGTCGGTATCGGCGCGATGGCGGCGACCGCGATGGACGTCGCGGATCGTCTCGAGGCGCACGGCTTCGGTGTCACCGTCGTCGACCCGCGCTGGGTGAAGCCCGTCGCGCCCGAGCTCGTCGAGCTGGCGGAGTACTTCAAGCTGGTCGCCACGATCGAGGACAACGGCCGGGCCGGTGGCTGCGGCTCGATGATCGCGCAGGCGGTTCGCGACGCGGGCATTGAGACCCCGATCCGCGATTTCGGCATCCCGCAGGAGTTCCTCCAGCACGCGAAGCGTCCCGCCGTACTGCAGGAGATCGGGCTGACCGGGCAGGAGCTGGCCCGCGAGATCACCGAACTGCTGTCGGAGCACCACGGCGACGCCCTCAATGCGCCCGACCCGGCGGGCGACCGCCCGGGCAACGCCTAGACAGCGTCACTGACCAGGACCCAGGACCGTGGCTGAGGCAGGGCGGCACAGTCGCCACGGTGGTGCCCGACGCCGGTCGGGCCGGGTCTGGCCGATCCTGTTGTCGCTTGTTCTGGTCGGAGCCGCGGTCGCCGGTGGACTCGCGCTGCATCGCTCGAGCCAGCACGCCGACGACGCCGCGGCCGGCGTGGCCAGTACGGCGAACGTCGACCTGGCTGCTCGCACCGCAGCCGTCGACGTCGTACTGAAGCGGCGCGCGCATGCCGTGCTGGCCGGCACCGAGACGGAGTTCCTGGCCGACGTCGACCCCGCCAACACACGGCTGCTCGCGAGCCAGCGGACCCTGTTCACGAACCTTCGCCAGTTCGGTTTCGCCAAGCTGAGCTACCAGCAGCTGGCCCAGCAGTACGACGACAGCGTCGTGCAGAGGGACGGCCCGACGACGTACCTCGTCGCCGTCGCGATGACGTACCAGATCCGCGGGATCGACCTCGTCCCGGTCCGGGCGATGCTCGGGTACACCTTCACCCAGCGCCCGAACGGGACGTGGATGCTGGTCTCGGACTCCGACATCGACAAGCGTCTCCCGCGCGGCTCGCACCAGGAGGCGTGGGACACCGGCCCGGTCCTGGTCAAGCGGGCGCCGCGCGTGCTCGTGGTCGTCGAGAAGGGCCAGGACGCGCTGGCGGCGAAGCTGATCACGATGTCCGTCAGCGCCGTGCAGGCGGTCAGCAAGAACTGGCCCGGCGGGTGGAAGGGCTCCGGTGTCGTGATCGCGCTCGACGACAAGACCGTTCGCGGCGCGGACTACACCCAGCCGAAGAACGCCGAGGACGCGATCGCGATGGCGACCTGGGTGTACCGCACGCTGCCCGGCGAGGTCACCGCCGCGGGGGAGCGGGCCGACTCGTACGTCGTGATCAACCCGTTCAACCGCAACAAGGTCGACGCCCGGACGCTCGCCCACGAGTTCACCCACGTCGCGACCGCGCCGTACGGTCCGTACGCGCCGCGCTGGCTGGTCGAGGGCGCCGCGACGTACATCGAGTTCCTGCCGATGACGGGGCAGACCAACCTGGCGATCCCGCAGTACCGGCAGGACGTCCGGACGAAGTACCTCGCGAAGGCGAAGGGTCTGCCGGCGGACGCGACGTTCTTCGACCAGGCCGACAGCTCGTACCCGATGTCCTGGCTCGCGCTCGACTACCTGTTCACGCGGTTCGGCGGGACCGAGGTCGGCACGCTGTACCGCGAACTCGCGGCGATGGGCTCTACCCAGAAGGAACGCGACCGGATCATGCTCGAACATATCGGGATGACCGAGTCGGGACTTTTCACTGCCCTGAAGGCTGCTGCGGCAGCATAAAGCGCGGTGGGTCGAGTAGGGTAGCCCGGCTGCGACCATCGGGTACTCGGAGGGGAACGACCCGAAGTGAGTGCAACGACGCCTGTTTCAGGGCCGCCCACCGGCCCCCGCCGCTGGCTGGGGCTCGTTCTGGCGGTGGCCCTTGTCTCGGGCGGCGTGGTGTACACCGTTGAAGAGCGCGAGCGCGACGCACGCAATCGTCCGACCGCGATCCAGACCGCCACACCGACTGCTCCGAAGGCGACGAAGCCCTCGCGGATCGCCGCGCAGATCGCCGCGCGCCGGGTCGCCGTCGACTCGATCCTGCTCCGCCGTGCGCAGGCCGTGCAGACCGGCAACGAGGCGCAGTTCCTGGCCGATGTGGATCCGGCCAACAAGAAGCTGCGGGCCGACCAGAAGGTCCTGTTCGCGAACCTGGTCGAGATCGGCTTCAGCGAGGTCGGCTACAGCCAGGCCGAGGAGCGTTTCAACCCGGCCGTGGTGCGTGCTCACGGCGGTACGACGTACCTCGTGCGGGTGCTGATGCGGTACCAGATCCCGAAGGTCGACTTCACGCCGGTGACGACCGAGCTCGGCTACACGTTCATCTCCAAGGCCGGCCGTTGGCTGCTCACCGACGACAACGATCTGGACAGCGATCTCGGTCCGGGCGCGCACCGCGAGGCGTGGGACCTGGGCCGGATCGAGGTGCAGCGCGGCCCGCGGGTGCTCGTGGTGGTCGAGAAGGGCGACACGAGGCGCGGGCGGGCGATCGTGGCCGCCGCGACCGAGGGCCTGAACGAGGTGACGGCGTACTGGCCGCGCAGATGGAACGGCTCGGTGCTCGTGGTCGCTCTCGACGAGACCGACGTACGCGATGCGCGGTTCGCCGACGAGGACATCGAGTCCGCGGCCAGCACCGGTTCGACGTTCTCCTCGCTGCCCGGTCAGGACACCGCTGACGGTACGGTCGCCGGCGGATACATCGTCGTCAACCCGAACGAGCGCGACCGCGTCGACGAGATCCTGCTGTCGCACGAGATCACCCATGTCGCCACCGCGGACCTCGGCGGATACGAACCACTCTGGCTGGCCGAAGGCGCTGCGGAGTACGTGTCCTGGAAGGGCATCGAGGCGATCAGCGGACCTGGTGAGGTCAGCAAATGGGAGCAGGAGGTGATCGACGAGGCGCTGCCGCAACTGTCCGCGCTGCCGAGCGACGCCGGCTTCTACCAGAACTCCGCCGACGTGTACGGCGTGAGCTGGCTCGCCGTCCGGTACCTCGTCCAGCGGATCGGACTCGACAAGGTCGAGGACCTGTACGAGGACATGGCGATGAACGGCACCGACCAGGCCGCGCGGGACCGGATCCTGATGGAACGCACCGGTCTCACCGAGGCGACGCTGTGGACGTCGTTGGCGACGTATACGCCGCAACGCTGAGTGGCGGTTTGACCTCGCGCTGTCAGAGAGGCAACCTCGAAGGGTTCCGTCCACCTTTGAGGAGGCGCAGATGAGTCTTGTGCGGAAGAAGACGATCGAGCAGTCGATCGCCGACACGGACGAGCCGGAGTACCAGCTCAAGAAACGCCTCACAGCGATCGACCTGACCGTCTTCGGCATCGGCGTGATCATCGGCGCCGGCATCTTCACCCTGACCGGCCGCGCGGCCAAGCTGTACGCCGGTCCGGGGATCGCACTGTCGTTCGTACTGGCCGCGATCTGCTGTGCGCTGGCCGCGTTGTGCTACGCCGAGTTCTCGTCCACCGTGCCGGTGTCGGGTTCGGCGTACACGTTCTCGTACTTCGCCCTCGGCGAGATCTTCGCCTGGATCATCGGTTGGGACCTGCTGCTCGAGTTGATGCTCGGGGCAAGCGTCGTGGCGCAGGGCTGGTCGACGTACGCCGCCTTGTTCCTCGAAGAGATCGGGTTGGGCTGGCCGTCGTCGATCGGGCCTGACAGTCACGTGAACGTGCTGGCGATGTTGCTCGTGCTGGTCCTGGCGACACTGGCGACCATCGGGATCAAGGAGTCGCTGCGGGTCAACCTGGTGCTGGTCGGCATCAAGCTGTTCGTGGTCCTGTTCGTGATCATCGCCGGCCTGTTCTACATCAAGGGCTCGAACCTCTCGCCGTTCATCCCGCCGAGCGTGCCGGCGCCCAACGGCGACGTCACGATCACCACGCCGCTGTTCCAGGCGCTGTTCGGCTTCACGCCGTCGACGTTCGGCGTGATGGGTCTGGTGTCGGGTGCGTCGCTGGTGTTCTTCGCGTTCATCGGGTTCGACGTGGTCGCGACGACCGCCGAGGAGGCGAAGAACCCGCAGCGCGACCTGCCGCGCGGCATCATCGGCTCGCTGGCGATCTGCACCGTGCTGTACGTGCTGGTCTGCATCGTCATCACCGGCATGGTGAAGTACACCGACATCAACGGCGAAGCCGCGCTGGCCGAGGCGTTCCGCTCGGTCGGCCGCGGCGGCTTCGCGACGCTGATCTCCGCGGGTGCGGTCGCCGGTCTGACCACCGTCGTACTGACGCTGATGATCGGTGCGGCGCGCGTCGTGTTCGCGATGAGCCGCGACCACCTGATGCCCCGTCAGCTCGGCAAGACGCACCCGAAGTGGGGTACGCCGTACCGCCTGACGATCGGCATCGGCATCGTCGTCGCGATCATCGCCGGGGTCACCCCGATCGGCAAGCTGGAAGAGATGGTGAACATCGGCACGCTGGCCGCGTTCACGCTGGTGTCGATCGCCGTACCGCTGCTGCGGAAGAGCCGGCCGGACATCAAGCGGTCGTTCACGGTGCCGGGCAACCCGGTCGTGCCGATCCTGGCCGCGATCATCTGCGTGTACTTGATGCTGAACCTGTCGCTGGAGACCTGGCTGCGGTTCGCGGTCTGGATGGTGCTCGGGTTCGCGGTCTACGCGTTGTACGGCTACCGGCGTAGCCGGGTCGGCCTCGAGGAGAAGACGGGCGAGGCGCAGAAGGCGTGATCCAGACCCCTCGGATGGTCGGCTAGGATCAGCCGACCATCCGAGGGGAACACCAATGAATCACCCGAAACGCCTGTTCGCAGGCGTTGCCGTGCTGGTGCTCGCAGCGTCTGGTGCGGTTGTCGCCGTACGGGCCCGGAACGGCGAGGCACCAGCTGGTGGTAGTGCCGTCGCGGCTGTCGCGATGGGGGCGACTTCGCCGACGCCGGGGGAGCTCGGTCCGGCCGAAGAGTTGGCGCGCAAGCAGGCGATCGATGCGGTGCTGGCGCGGCGGTCGGCCGCCGTACTCAAGGGTGATTTGAAGGGGTTCCTGGCTTCGGTCGATCCGAAGCAGGCCGAGTTGGTTGCGCGTGAGCGGCTGCTGTTCGTGAACCTGCGGAAGTTCGGGTTCAGGTCGCTGAAGTACTTCACCGCGGATGCGTTCCGGCCGGTGCCGGGGTTGGTTTCGAAGTTCGGGCCGACGACGTTCTCGACGCGGGTGATGATGCGGTACCAGTTGGTCGGGCTGGATCCGCAGCCGGTGCAGACGGACCTCGGATACACGTTCGTCCAGCGGGCCGGCGCGTGGGTGCTTGTCGACGACACCGGGACGGACGAGAACCTCAGCCGCGACGGCCATCGTCAGCCGTGGGACTTCGACGAGGTCCAGGTGGTACGGCGTGGGACCGTCGTCGTGGTTGTGGACAAGCGGGAAGCGAGCCTGGGTACGAAGGTCGCGCAGGTTGCCGAGAAGGCGGTGAAGTCGGTCCGCAAGCGCTGGGCCCGGCCGTGGAACGGCGCCGTACTGGTGGTGGCGATGCCGCAGGACCGCGTCATGTCGACGATCTGGACCGCCGGCACCGGCGACGGCTGGACCATCGCGGCGAAGGCGGTCACGCTCTACGAGGGCGAGCAACTCGGCAAGCCGATCGGTCCTCCCATCGGCAGCCGCATCGTCATCAATCCTGCGCTTCGCAAGCGCCTCGACAAGGATCTGCTGGTGCACGAGATGACCCACGTCGCGACGTCGACGCTCGGCATCTACACGCCGATCTGGATGGTGGAGGGCATGGCGGAGTACGTCCGCTGCCGCTCGATCGAGGACGACCCGCACTGGTCGGTCGACCCGTACCGCAAGCGCGTGAAGTCGGCGTACCTCCCGAAGCTCACCGCCCTACCCGACACCACCCTCTTCGACGCCGACGCAGACCGCGCGTACGGCAGCAGCTGGTGGATCGTCGAATACCTGGCCAACAAACTAGGCGAGAAAAACCTAGCCACCCTCTACACCGACATGTCCCAACACGGCGCCACATCCCTCAAGAAAGACACGGGCCTGACCCCCGCCCAGCTGGTAGCCGGCACCAAGAAGTTCAAGGGGTAAGGCGAGCCACGGCTGTCGTTCAGGTGGCGGCTGAAAGAAGTGAGGTGACCTCTTGGGCGCATCCCCAGGCCAGGCTGACGCCGGCGCCGCCGTGCCCATAATTGTGGATGATGACATTGCCGGCCGGCGATCGCTCAGCTTCGAGACGGACCGTAGGTTTGGTAGGTCGTAGGCCTATTCGGTGTTCGATGATTGCCGCTTTCGTGAGTCTGGGCTCGAGTTCTGCACAGCGGTCGACGATGGCGGTCGCGATCTTGTCATCAGGTTTCAGGCTCCACGTGTCAGGCTCGGCGGTTCCACCCAGAATCACGTGATCGCGGTGGGGATAAATGGCGAGCAGGTCCGTGGCATGTTCTGTGTCGGCTTCCAGGAACTCGGTCAAGCCCGGGTTCTTGGCCACTACGTGGTACCCGCGGATCGGAAAGAGCTCCGGGTCCGGGACGAGTTGCCTCGCGCCGACACCCGAACAGTTCACGATCGCGACTCGCGGATCGATGCTCGCCTGGTCTAGAGAAGCCAGGCGGCGAACGGTCAGTGTTCCGCCCGCAGTTCGTAGTCTGGCCAGCAGGTAGCCGAGGTGGAGCGGCATATCAACAAGCGGTGCACTGTACCGGCTGCCGTGGCCATATCCGGTCGGAAGCTCGTCCGGCGTGCAGGGTCGCCTGTCTGCGAGTAGGTTGGCCCAGTCAGGCGCGGGGTAGCTCCTTCGGGACACCTCCATCCCCGACGCCACCCGTACGCCAGAGCCCGCATGGTGAGCGAGTTCCTGCATGACCGTCAAGCTGTGGGCGGCCCATGCGAGAACCCGCGCACGCGGTTCGACCAGCCACGGCCCCCACAGCGCACCGGCGACCGCTGAGGTCGTCGCCTGCGGCCTTTCGGCGGCCATCACCTCGACGTGAAGCCCTGCTTCGGCCAACTGGACAGCGGTGGTCAACCCAATCACGCCGGCACCGACGACAATGATGTGTTGGGTCACAGCTGCGCGTTTCTGGCGAGGCACGATTCGAGCACCGGCAGAAAGTCGCTGACGTGCTCGTTGCGCTTGGCTCTCCGCAACCGCGCAGCGAGCCGGGCGAGCACCTCGATACTTCGAGCAGAACGGACCGTTGCGGTTCGCGCCACTGCGGTGCGCCCGAGGACGCACGCCTCCTCCAGGTTGCCGCGGCCCGCGGCCGCAGTTGCCAGCCAGGCTCCCTCGAAGAGGGCACGGCGTTGCGCCTGAGCGGTGAACGGCCGATCGTGGGCGCCTTTCCGCAGCAGGGTCTCACCCTCGCGCAACATCGCGCGTCCTGCCGACGGGCTGATGTTCTCCGCGGCGAGCATGCCGGCGTGCGTCAATGCATAGCCTGCCTGTGTATCGAGGTGGCTCGGTGTCAGGTAGTACATCCAGGCCGGGTCCTCCGCGCGATCGCCATCGGCCAGCACCTCGAGTCCGGTCTTGTACGCCCGATCGAACGATGACATGTCGCCGGCGACGGCATACCCATAGGCGAGGCGCGTCTGGATCGATGCACGAACCCCCGCGGGCGCGTGCTGCGCGACCGAGACCGCAGATTCGCCGAGAGCGACCGCGTCTGAGGACAACTCGCGGCTCGCCGCCTGAAAAGCGAGATCGGCCACAATATGCGCGGCCATCGCTCTGTAGCCGCACTCGTTTGCGACACGAAGTGCGGTGAACAAGTACCGCTGCGCCGGTCCGTGCAGGCCTGCATCGAATGCCATCCAACCTGCAAGTTGACCGATCTCCGCGAGTGCCGACAGCAGGCGAGTTTCGATGGAACGGGGTTGCCCTCCGCGGCGAACCAGCAAAGCAACCGAGCGAAACTGAGCCCCGACGTATTCGAGATGGCTGCCGCCTCCGGTAGCGTCGTCGAGCCTTTGGAGTAAGGGGATTGCTTGTTCGATCTGTTCGATCAGCGGGCTGTCTGCCGCGGCGGCAGCGAATCCGCGAGGTGACTTCGCCGCTGCGAGATGGCTGGGCATCGAGGTCAGGCCGGCGCCGGAGATCGCGAGGAACCGCCGCCTGTCCAACAACCCTGTCACCACCCAGTCGTCGAGAGCCCCAAGTGTGCCAGCCCGGGTCCAGGGCTGCCGCATGCCTGCGTCCGCAGGCATGACGAGAGGTGAGTCCATCGCGCGTCCTCGCCACAGTTCGCCGACCGTCACCAAGCGCCCGAGCTGAGACGACAGCAGATGAGCTACCAACGTCGGCAGCGGGGCTCGAGGTACCCGATCCGAGTCTCGCCAGTGGTACGGCGCCGTGTCCGCGACTGTGCCAGCGCCGAAGTCCCGGTTGAGGCGGCGTGCCAGCGTACGAGGAGACCAACTCAGCTCTCGCAAGAGACCTTCCAGGACCTCGTTCGCCAACGCGCACCGCTCCTCAGCGTAGTGATCGCCTCACGATTCTCGCAGAAGTTGACGCTTTTGACGCGACTAGTACCTCCCCGTAACCGGCGTCCCCGACCGAGTCTGGAAGCCGGCGGAGCGGACGTGCCGAGAGGGGATGATCCCTCGTTCTCCTCAAATCCCTGCACTCCGCGTCCGTTCCGCCGTTCCACCAACGCAGCGACCGCTCACGCACCCGATTGGAGGACACGTCGATGCTCGCCGCACGGCGCCCCAAATCCAGCCTCGCAACGCGGCTCGCACTGCCCCGAAGGCCGGTGCACGCCCTCTTGATCGTTTCCCTGCTCGGCCTGACAGCCGAGTCGTGTCCGGCGGAAAACCCGCCGGCCGGCTCGGGCTCGCACACCGTACATTCCTGCTCGCCGAACTACACCGACCAGAACAAGCTCGGACGGTTGTCGATCCAGCAGAAGGGGCCGGGAACGTCTATTCAATGGGGGACGTATCCAAAGCTTCCCGCAGACCGCTACATCGTGAGCGTCTATGTCGGTTCAAAGAAGGTTGACGGCAAGAAACAGAGCTATCCGCCGCACGGATCACTACCGGCAAGGATCTGGAGCAACTCCAAGGATCGGTACGTGCCGATGTACAAGACAGGTCAGATCCTCAAGATCACGGGGACCTCGTACAACGCCAAGGGGGCGGTCGTGCAGGAGTTCTACATCAAGTGCAAACTAGTCTGATCTACGACCTGGGAGCTAGTCATGGACACCTCGACCGACAGCGGTACGGAGGCTGCGCAGGCGTTCGTCGTTGATCGGCTGAACGCCGACTTTGCCGGCAGCGGCCTGGCAGACGTCACTGTCCGGGTCGATCCCGCGTGGACGGGGTCGTCGGGCGACGATGTCATCTTGGTCGCCGGCGGACATGAATTTCCTGTTGAGCTTGACGGCGGTGGAGTAGAGCAGGCGTGCGCGTTCGCAGCCTTCCAGTTGCAGTCTGACGCGATGGGCGAACGGAACCGCCCTTGGCCTGAGCTGATCACCTCGACAGGTGAGACGGTCGGTGTCCTTGTCGCGCCGACCGAGGCTGTCGGCGTCGCGATCTGGGAACTGTCTGGCAAACCATTCTGCGCCGTAGGCCATCTGCAGAGGGCGGTGGCGGCAGCCGGCCTGCGGATCAAATAGGCGCTGGCACTCGGCACCCTTCGCACCCGGCTTTCGTCCTCCATACCTTGGTTGCTGGGGGCCGGAGCGGGCTTCCGGCGCCGCACCGACCCCCAGCGGTTTAGATGAGGCTGGCTGTGCCTCGGGGGAGGAAGCGGGAGCCGTTGGTCTTTTCGGCGATGCCGGTGCGGTCCAGGTAGGGGGTGATGCCGCCTAGGTGGAAGGGCCAGCCGGCGCCTAGGAGGAGGCAGAGGTCGATGTCTTGGGCCTCGGCTACTACGCCCTCGTCGAGCATGATCTTGATTTCTTCGGCCAGGGCGGTGAGGACGCGGTTGCGGAGTTCGTCGGGGGTGGAGGGCTTGTCGCCGACCGATACCAGTGACTCGACCTCCGGGTCGACGACCGGCTTGCCTTCCGGCCAGACGTAGAACGAACTCTTGCCTGCGGCAACGACCTTGGCAAGGTTCGCGGACACCGCGAACCGCTCCGGGTACGCGCGGTTCATCGTCTCCGCGACGTGCAGCGCGACCGGCAGCCCGACCAGTTGCAGCAGGACGAACGGCGGCATCGGCAGGCCGAGTGCGGACAGAGCACGATCAGCCTCCGGGATCGGCGTACCTTCGTCCACCGCCGCGCTGACCTCGCCGAGGAACCGTGTCAGCAGCCGGTTCACCACGAACGCCGGCGCGTCCTTCACCAGCACGCACGACTTCTTCAAGGTCTTGCCAACAGCAAAAGCCGTCGCCAGCGAAGCGTCGTCCGTCCGGTCCGCCCGGATGATCTCCAGCAGCGGCAGCACCGCGACCGGGTTGAAGAAGTGGAACCCGACGACCCGCTCCGGGTGCTCCAGGTCCGCCGCCATCTCGGTCACCGACAACGACGACGTGTTGGTCGCCAACACCGCGTCCGGCCGGATGATCTTCTCCAGGTCGGCGAAGATCGCCTTCTTCAGCTGCAGTTCCTCGAACACGGCCTCGATCACGAAGTCCGCGTCCGCGAACACGCTCTTGTCCACCGACCCGGTGACCAGCGCCTTCAGCTGGTTCGCCTTGTCCGCGCGCACCCGGCCCTTGGCGAGCAGCTTGTCGATCTCACCGTGCACGTACCCGACGCCGCGATCCACGCGCTCCTGATCGAGATCCGTCAGTACGACGGGAACCTCCAGCCGCCGCGCGAACAGCAACGCCAGCTGCCCGGCCATCAGACCCGCGCCGACCACACCGACCTTCGTCACCGGCCGCGCCAGCGACTTGTCCGGCGCACCCGCCGGCCGCTTGGCCCGCTTGTTGACCAGGTCGAACGCGTACAGACCGCTCCGCAGCTCCTCGCTCATGATCAGATCCGCGAGCGCCTCGTCCTCGGCCGCGAACCCACGGTCCCGATCGTTGTCGCGAGCCGCCGCGATCAGCTCCAGCGCCCGGTACGGCGCCGGCGCCGCCCCGCTGACCTTCAGATCGGCAAAAGCCTTGCCCCGGGCAACAGCCGCGTCCCACGCGTCTCCGCGGTCGATCGGAGCCCGCTCGACAACGACAGACCCCGTCAGCACCTTCGAAGCCCACAGCAACGACTGCTCGAGGAAGTCGGCCGACTCCAGCAGTACGTCGCCGATGCCGAGCTTCACCGCCTCCGGCCCGCTGAGCATCTTGTTCTGGTTAAGGGCGTTCTCGACGACGACCTTGACCGCGTTGTCCGCGCCGATCAGGTTCGGCAGCAGGAAGTTGCCGCCCCAGCCCGGGATCAGGCCGAGGAAGACCTCCGGCGTCGACAGCATCCCGGCCGCTACCGACACGGTGCGGTACGACGCGTGCAGCGCGACCTCGAGCCCGCCGCCGAGCGCCACACCGTTCACGAACGCGAACGACGGCTTGCCGCCGTCGACCAGCTTCCGCATCACGCCGTGCCCGATCTTGCCGAGCGCTAGCGCCTGCTCCCGATCGGCCAACTTAGGTACGCCGGTGAGGTCCGCACCCGCGGCGAGGATGAACGGCTTGCCGGTCACACCGATCGCGACGATCTCGTCCCGCGCCAACGCTGCGTCCAGAGCAGCGTTCAACGACCCCAGACCCTTGGGCCCGAAGGTGTTCGGCTTGGTGTGGTCGTGCCCGTTGTCCAGCGTGATGAGCGCCATCGTCCCGGCCTTGTTAGGCAGTACGACATCCCGCGAGTGCGCCAGCGTGACAACCTCGTCGGTCGACAGGGCAGAAGCGCTGTCGATCAGTTCCTGCAAGCTCACTTGGCCGCACCTTCCCAGTTGGGGTTCTCCCAGATGACGGTTCCGCCCATGCCGAGGCCGACGCACATGGTGGTGAGGCCGTAACGGACCTCGGGGCGCTGCTCGAACTGCTTGGCCAGCTGGTTCATCAGCCGGACCCCGGACGACGCCAGCGGGTGGCCGTAGGCGATCGCACCGCCGTACGGGTTGACCCGCGGGTCGTCGTCGGCGATGCCGTAGTGCTCCAGGAACGCCAGCACCTGTACGGCGAACGCCTCGTTCACCTCGAAGGCCTGGATGTCGTCGATGGTCAGCCCGGCCAGCTTCAGCGCCTTCTCGGTCGCCGGGATCGGGCCGACGCCCATCACCTCGGGCTCGACGCCGGCGAAGGCGTACGAGACCAGCTTCATCTTCGGCGTCAGCCCGAGCTCCTCAGCGGCCTCCGCCGAGGTCAGCACGCACGCGGTCGCACCGTCGTTGATCCCCGCCGAGTTGCCCGCGGTGACCCGCCCGTGCGGGCGGAACGGCGTCTTCAGCGAAGCCAGGTCCTCGACCGTGGTCCCGGGCCGCATCGGCTCGTCGGTGCTCGCAAGGCCCCAGCCCTGCTCGGCCGACCGGGTCGCGACCGGCACCAGGTCCGGCTGGATCAGGTCGTTGGCGTAGGCCTTCGCGGCCTTCTCCTGGGACGCCGCGGCGTACGCGTCGGCGCGATCCTTGGTGATGCCGGGGAACCGGTCGTGCAGGTTCTCCGCGGTCGACCCCATCACCAGGGCAGAGGTGTCGACCAGCTTCTCGGAGATGATCCGCGGGTTCGGGTCCACGCCCTCGCCCATCGGGTGCCGGCCCATGTGCTCGACGCCGCCGGCGATCACCACGTCGTACGCACCGAACGCGACACCGGCCGCGGTGGTGGTGACGGCGGTCATCGCGCCCGCGCACATCCGGTCGATGGCGTAGCCGGGCGTGGTGTTCGGCAGACCGGCCAGCAGGGCCGCGGTCCGGCCGATGGTCAGGCCCTGGTCGCCGATCTGGGTGGTGGCCGCGATCGCGACCTCGTCCACGCGTTCCGGGGGGAGACCCGGGTTCCGCCGCAGCAGCTCCCGGATGCACTTGATCACCAGGTCGTCGGCGCGGGTTTCGGCGTACTGGCCCTTGGCCTTGCCGAACGGGGTGCGAACGCCGTCGACGAACACGACATCGCGGATCTCACGGGGCACGAGTGCCCTCCTCTGGGGAGTCGGGAAAGCTACCCAAAGGCTACCCGTGAGTAACAGAAGTGCCAAACACCCTGTGGCTGTGGAGCTGCTCACAGCAACCCGTGGCGTACTGCGGGGAATCGGCGCATGCTGGGGGCAGGTAGCTATGGGGAGCCGTTCAATGAACAACCTTGATCTCGCCGTACCGGTCCTGAGCCGGGGCAAGCACCGCAATCCACGCAAGGGCGCCTGCTTCATGGAGTTCGCCTCCTATTTGGCCGGCGAACCGTGGTCCGACCACCCGGCCTGCACGCATCCACTGCTCGCCGGCGTCGCGCGGGACGTCAACGACTGCACGACCGACTCCGGGCGGTCCCGGCTGGCACCGATGATCCCGTCGGTGATCGGCATGACCCCGGACGACCCGCACGTCGTACCGCGGGTCACGGCGCGCTGCATCCAGCACGCGCTGCCGGTCGTCTCGCAGGAGCGGCAGTACATCCTGGCCGTCGCGCTACTGGTGGGGGAGAAGCAGCTGGCCGAGCTCGACGGGCGCCCGCTCGACGACATCGAGCCGGACTCGCTCGCCGTACTGCAGTCGGTCCCGTCGGCGACGAAGTGGGCGCGGGCGTTCACCGCACGCTCCCGCCGCGGTGCGCCGGACTTCGCCCGCCGTACGGCGCCGCGTGCGGTGTCCTGCGCGGTCGAAGGCATCTCGCAGGCGTGTGTGCCGGATCCGGATGACCGGCTCTACCGGCTGCTCGTCGACGCGATCGCCGAGACGAAGTCGTGGATGCCCGCACCTGCGCCGAGGCCGGTACCCACCGAGGTCGTACGCTTCACAGTGTGACTTCGGAGCTCGACGGCGGATTACCAGTTCACGAGTGGGGATCGGCCGACGCCGACGTGCCGGGAATCCTGCTCCTCCAGGAGATCTTCGGGGTCTCCGACTACATCAAGCAACGTGGGGCGGATCTGCACGCCCTCGGGTACTACGTCATCGCACCGGAGATCTACTGGCGCCTTGACGACACCGAGCTGGACGAGTCCTCGCCGGAGCTGCTGCAACAGGCCATGGGCATCGTCTCGCGGCTGGACTGGGACCTCGCGGTCAAGGACGCCGTCGCCGCGCTCCAGTACCTGAAGGCGCGCGGTAAAGGCACTGGCGTTGTCGGCTTCTGCTTCGGCGGCGGGCTCGGCTACAACGTGGCGGCGGTCTCGTCCCCGGACGTGCTGGTGAGCTACTACGGATCCGCGCTGAAGAACCTTCTCGAGCTGCAGGTGACCGCGACCAGCCTGCACCACTTCGGCAACACCGACGCGTACCTGGACGTCGACGAGATCGTCCCGAACCTGGGTGCCGCCGAGGTGCACCGGTACGACGGCGCCGGGCACGCGTTCGACAACCCGCTGCCGATGTTCCACAACGCCGACGCGTCCGCGCTCGCGTGGCGGCGTACCGAAGACTTTCTTGCCCGTCACCTCCCAACCTCCCAAGGATGAGCATGAGCCTGTACGACATTCCGCTGACCACTCTCTCCGGCGCATCGACGTCGCTCGGCGACTACAAGGGCAAGGCTGTCCTGGTCGTCAACGTGGCGTCGAAGTGCGGCCTGACGCCGCAGTACGAAGGCCTGGAGAACCTGCAGAAGAAGTACGAGTCCCGTGGGTTCACGGTGCTCGGCGCGCCCTGCAACCAGTTCGGCGGCCAGGAGCCGGGGTCGGCCGAGGAGATCGAGACCTTCTGCTCGACGACGTACGGCGTCACGTTCCCGATGCTCGACAAGCTCGAGGTGAACGGCGACGGCCGCCACCCGCTGTACGCCGAGCTGACCCTGACGCCGGACGCCGAGGGCGAGGCCGGCGACATCCAGTGGAACTTCGAGAAGTTCCTGGTCAGCCCCGAGGGCACCGTCGCGGCCCGCTTCCGCCCGCGCACCGAGCCGGAGTCGGACGAGGTCGTCACCGCGATCGAGACCCAGCTCCCGAAGTAACCCCGGATCGCCCGTCGCCGCCGCGACGGGCGATTTGTTTATAGAGGATTGCAACAACTCTTTCGAAAGAGTACTTTCGACGCATGCCCGACCCGCATCGTCGCCTCAGCGACCCTCGTGAGCTGAACGCCCTCGCCCATCCCGTGCGGATGGCGATCATCGAACTGTTGTCGGTCAGCGGTCCGCTGACCGCGACCGAGCTGGCCGACCGCCTCGACGAGACGCCGGCCAACTGCTCGTGGCATCTCCGCAAGCTGGCCCAGCACGGGTTCGTCGAGGAGGCCGAGGGTGGAAAGGGCCGGCAGCGGCCGTGGCAGGTGCCGGGGCTCGGGTTCCGCTGGGACGACGAGCATTCGTCGGGCTCGGTCGACGAGCGGCGGGCTGCGCAGGCGTTGTCCGAGGTGGCGATGGGCCGCGCGCTGGAGCGGTTGCACGAGGCGCAGCAGCGCGTGCCCGACGAGCCCGAGGAATGGCGCGCGGCGCACAGCAACACCGAGATGGTCGCCTGGCTGACGGCGGCCGAGCTCAAGGAGATGAACGAGGCGATCAGCGCCGTACTCGACCGCCACGTCGAGCGGCTGACTGATCCGAGCAAGCGTCCGGCGGGTTCGCGGCTGTGCGAGTTCGTGGCGTGGGGCGTTCCGACGTACTTCCCGGGAGTTGAGCCGGCATGAGGAAGCTGTTCGCCCAGCCCGGGTTCCCGCGTCTGTTCGCTGGCCTGAGTACGTCGATGCTCGGCGACTCGGTCATGCTGCTGGTGCTGAGCATGTGGGTGAAGACGCTCACCGGTTCGAACGCGATGGCCGGCCTGACGTTCTTCTTCATGGTGCTGCCTGCGCTCGGCGCCCCGCTGCTCGGGGTGTGGGTGGATCGCCTGCCCCGCAAGGCGATCCTCGTCTGGGGCAACTTCGCCAGCGGGGCCGCGGTCCTCCCGCTCGTCCTCGTCCGCGACGCGAACGACGTCTGGCTGATCTGGGTGGTCGCCTTCCTGTACGGCGTCTCGTTCGTCGTCCTGCCCGCTGCGCTGAACGGCCTGCTCAAGGAGCTGCTGCCGGACGAGTTGCTCGTCGACGCGAACTCGAGTCTGGCCACGATCAAGGAAGGCTTCCGCCTCTTCGGACCGCTGGTCGGGGCGGCGATCTTCGCCACCGTCGGCGGCTGGCTGGTGGCGGTCGTCGACGCAACCACCTTCGTGGCCGCCGGGCTCCTGATCGCGACGATCAAGGTCAGCGAGACGCCGACCCCGGTCAAGCAGACCTTCCGCGAGGACGTGCTGGGCGGAGTCCGGTTCCTGCTCGGCGATCGCGTACTCCGCCATGTCCTCGCCGGCCTCGGCATCTCGATCCTCGTCATCGGCTTCTTCGAGTCGTCGATCTACGCGCTGCTGGATGCCTTCGGGAAGCAGGCGACGTTCGCCGGCGCTTTCGTGACGTGCCAGGGCGTCGGCGCGATCATCGGCGGGCTCACCGCCGCCCGCGCCGTCCGCAGGTTGGGTGAGGTCTCCACCTGCACGGTCGGCCTGATCACGCTGGCGATCTCCACCGTCGTCTGCATCGTCGCGCCCACCATCGCCGTGGTGCTGGTCGGCGCGGCCATCTGCGGTCTCGGGCTGCCCTGGACGTTCGTCGCGTTCACGACGTTGATGCAGCGCCGTTCACCAGGTCATCTGATCGGCCGGGTCTCGACCGCGGTCGAAGTGCTGCTGTCCACGCCGCAGGCGATCTCGCTCGCGCTCGGCAGCCTGCTCGTGAGTCTGCTGAGCTACCGGCAGATCTTCGCGATCATCGCGACCGTGATCCTGCTCGGAGCCCTGCAGATCGTCCTGACCCTGCGCGATCAGCTCCGGCCGGAGCCGTTGGCGGCCGGCGATCCTCAGCTCCCGGCCGAGCCGGCACCCGGGGCCGATCTGCTCTAGACCCGCTCAGTCGAGCGGTTTGGCCGGTGCTTCCGACGTCATCGCGTCGGTGAGTACGTCGGCCGTCAGGCCGATCTGCCAGGGACGGGCGTGGTGGTCGCGGAGGAACGTCGTGACGACGTCGAGGTTCACGTCGGTCGGCGGGGACCAGGCCAGGCGGCGGATGGTGTCCGGCGCCAGTAGGTTCTCGGTCGGCAGACGGTGGGCCTCGGCGATCTCCGCGACGGCGGTGCGGGCTGCGGAGAGGCGTGCGGCGGCGTCCGGGTCGCGATCCGCCCAGGCACGGGCGGGCGGCGGGCCGTCGTACCGCGGTCCTTGTTTGGGGAGCTCGGAGTCGGGGAGACGGCGGGCGTGGTCGACCGCTTCCCACCAGGTCCGCATGTGCCGATGCGCGCCGCGGCCCTTGAAGGCCGTGAGCTTCTGCAGCGTGTCCCGATCGGTCGGCATCGCGGACGCGGCCTCGACGATCGCGGCGTCAGGCAGTATCCGGCCGGGGGAGATATCGGCGGACTCGGCGATCTGGTCCCGCGCTTCCCACAGCGAGCGGACGACGGCGAGGCTGCGGCGGTTGCGGACCCGGTGCATCCCCGACGTACGGCGCCAGGGGTCCGGCTTCGGCTCGCGCGGGGGAGCGTCCAGGATCGCGGCGAACTCCTGCTCGGCCCACTCCCACTTGCCCTCGCTGCGCAGCTCCTGCTCGATCGCGTTCCGCAGCTCGATCAGCATCTCGACGTCCAGGGCGGCGTACACGAGCCAGGGCGCCGGAAGCGGCCGGGTGGACCAGTCGGCGGCGGAGTGCTCCTTGCGCATCCGATAGCCGAGTACTTCGCTCACCAGCGAGGCGAGCCCGACCTTCGGGTACCCGAGGAGGCGGCCAGCCAGCTCGGTGTCGAACACCTGCCGCGGCACCATCCCGACCTCGGCCAGGCAGGCCAGATCCTGGTTGGCGGCGTGGATGATCCATTCGGTGTCGACGATGGCGTCGCCGAGCGCGGACAGATCGCCGAACGGGATCGGGTCGACCAGCGCGGAGCCCGAGCCTTCACGGCGCAGCTGGACCAGGTACGCCCGGTGCGAGTAGCGGTAGCCGGAGGCGCGCTCGGCGTCGACGGCCACCGGACCGGTGCCGGCGCGGAACGCCTCGACCGTCTCGGTCAGCGCGGACTCCTCGTCGACCACGTCGGACAGCCCGTCCCGCAGTTCCAGCAGGGGCAGGCTCGCGGTGGCGTCGTCCGAGGTGGACGGCTGAGGTGTGTTGGCTGAGGTCATCGGCCCCGCTGTCCGCGCCGGGTCGGCATCGCGACCACCCCCGGCGGAACCGGCGGCAGACCGGCCGCGGTGCAGAGCACCTCGCCCCACGCCTCGGCATGCTTGGTCACGTCCACCAGTCCACCAGGTCCCGGCACCGGGCTCCAGGACGCGCGGATCTCGATCTCCGCCGTCGCCTCGTCGTCGGCCATTCCGCCGAAGCTCTCCGATACCACTCTGGTGACGGTACCGCTCGGGGCCAGGAAGTCCGCGCCGCGGTCGGCCAGCGCCTCCATCAGCCAGGTCCAGCCCACGCCGCCGAGCAGCGCGTCGGTCACCATCTCCGGTTCGACGGCGGCTCGCACGTACGCAACACAGCGGAAGGTCGACTGCCAGGCGTCGTTCCCGGCCGGGTCGTAGAGGATGACGAGCCGGCCGGTGGCGACATCGTCGCCGTCAACCGTCACGTCGGCGCTGACCGCGGCCGCGTGCGGTGCGATCCGCTGCGGCGCGGGCATCTCCTCGACGAAAACCTCGGGCCGGAACCGGGCACCTCGTAACTGCGAGACTGCCTCGGCGAACTCCGCGGGTGGCGCGTCGACCTGCTTGCGGGCACCCATGCTTCGCAGCCTACGACCGATTACTCACCGACGCTTGTTTAGACGCGCCGGTAACAGGCGGTGTCTGACCGGCGCACGGCCCCTGGGACCCGCGTGGGATCATCTGTCTGTGCCTCTGACGCCCGCTCCGCTGGACCGTTCGCCGTACCTGCTCGCCGCTCGGGGGGAGCGGCCGTCGCACACTCCGGTGTGGTTCATGCGGCAGGCGGGGCGCGCGTTGCCCGAGTACCGCAAGGTGCGTGAGGGCATCACGATGCTCGAGTCCTGTATGCGTCCCGACCTCGTCGTCGAGATAACGCTGCAGCCGGTCCGCCGTTACGGCGTCGACGCGGCGATCTTCTTCTCCGACATCGTCGCGCCGCTCCAGTTCGCCGGTTACGACATCGAGATCAAGCCCGGTATCGGCCCGGTGGCGGCGGACCCGATCCGGGACGCCGCCGGGATCGCGGCGGTCCGCCCGGTCACCGCGGCCGACGTGCCGTACACCACCGAGGCCATCCAGCAGCTCGTCTCCGAGCTCGGCGGTACGCCGCTGATCGGCTTCGCCGGCGCCCCGTTCACGGTCGCGTCGTACCTGGTCGAGGGCGGGCCGAGCAAGGACTTCGCGAAGACCAAGGCGATGATGCACGGCAACCCGGACCTCTGGCACGCGCTGGCGGACCGGCTCGCCGACGTCGCGATCGCCTACCTGACGGTCCAGGTCGAGGCCGGCGCCTCCGCGATCCAGCTCTTCGACTCCTGGGCCGGCGGCCTCTCGCCGCGCGACTACGAGCGCTTCGTCCTGCCGCACTCCGCGAAGGTCTTCGAGGCGCTCAAGCCGTACGGCGTACCGCGGGTGCACTTCGGCGTGAACACCGGCGAGCTGCTCGGCCTGATGAGCGCGGCCGGCGCCGACGTGGTCGGAGTCGACTGGCGCGTCCCGCTGGACGAAGCGGCACGACGCGTCGGCCCGAAGCCGCTCCAGGGCAACCTGGACCCGGCGCTGCTGTTCGCCGGCTGGGAGGCGATCGAGCCCGAGATCGACCGCATCCTCGAGGAAGGCAAGGCTGCCCCCGGCCACATCTTCAACCTCGGCCACGGGGTCCCGCCGGACGCGGATCCCGACGTACTGCAGCGGATCGCGAAGTACGTGCAGACCCGGAGCGCGCAGTGATCCGTCTGCCGGACCACCCGGTGACGCTGGAGCCGCTGACCGCTGACCACGCGGACGCCGTGCTCGCCTTCGAGTTGGAGAACCGCGAGTACTTCGCGAGCTGGATCTGGGACCGCGGCGACGACTACTTCGCGAACTTCGCTGCCAAGCACGCGGCGCTGCTGGCTGAGCAGGCGGCCGGGATCTGCCGGTTCCACGTGCTGATGGACGACTCCGGCGCGGTCGCCGGGCGGGTGAACCTGGTCGACCTCGAGAACGGGTCGGCCGAGCTCGGCTACCGGATCGCGGAGAAGTGGGCGGGTCAGGGCCTCGCGACGGCCGCGGTGCGGGCGATCATCGGCCTCGCGGCGACGGAGTACGCGCGGACCACGCTGCGAGCCGGGGCCTCGGACCGGAACCCGGCCTCGCAGGCAGTACTGACCCGGACCGGCTTCCAGCAGATCGGGACCTCGAGCACCGACCTCGGGCCGGGGAAGCGGTACGAACTGATCATGGAGGGCGTGTGAGCCGGGTCGTTGTCGTCGGTGGCGGGATCAGCGGGCTGGCGGCCGCGCATGCGCTCGCAACCGGGCCGAATCCGCCGCAGATCACCGTCCTCGAGGGCTCGCCGCGGCTCGGCGGCAAGCTGTCCGGGGCTGAGATCGAGGGCGTGCCGGTCGACCTGGGTGCCGAGTCGGTGCTGGCCCGTCGGCCGGAGGCTGTTGACCTGATCAGGGCGGTGGGACTCGACATCGTCCACCCGGCGACGACCTCCGCCGGTTTGTGGGTCGGCGACCGGATCCGCGCGATCCCGCCGACCGTCATGGGCGTCCCGGTCGATCCCGCCGCGACGGCCGACGTACTCGGGCCAGAGGCCGCCGAGCAGGTCGCGCACGAGGCCGACCTGCCCGCGCCCGCGCTCACCGAAGATGTCGCGATCGGCCGGTTCGTTGCCGACCGGATGGGGTCCGCGGTCACCGACAAGCTGATCGACCCGCTGCTCGGCGGGGTGTACGCCGGAAAGGCCGAGGAGATCTCGCTCGCGGCCGCCGTACCCGATCTGTATGCGAAGCTGCGCACCGCCCCGAGCCTGCTCGCCGCCACGGCCGAGCTGCGGGAGCTGGGCCAGAAGCGTGCCGGCCAGCCGGTGTTCGCCGGCGTGGTCGGGGGTATCAACCGGATCATCACGGCACTGGAGCAGGACCTGACCGCGCGCGGCGTCGAGATCCGTCGCAAACTGACCGTACGACGGATCTCGCGCACGCCGGACGGATTCGTCCTCGAGGCCGGACCCGTGCCCGCGCCGACGTACCTGACCGCGGACGCGGTGGTGGTCGCCGTACCCGCAGCCCCGGCCGCGCGGATGCTGACCGACCTGGTGCCGACGGCATCGACCGAGCTCGCGACGATCGAGTACGCGAGCATGGCGATCGTCACACTCGCTGTCCGCAAGCGCGACTGGCCCGAGACCGCGACCGGCTCCGGGTTCCTGGTGCCGTCCGTCGAGGAGCGCACGATCAAGGCATCGACGTACTCGCACGCCAAGTGGGCGTGGTCCGCAGAGGCCGGGGGAGAGCTCGCCGTACTGCGTGCCTCGGTCGGCCGGCTCGGTGAGGAGTACGTGCTGCAGCGCTCCGACGAGGAGCTCGTGGCGCTGGCGGTCGCGGATCTGGGCAAGGCGATCGGGCTGCAGGCGGAGGTCGTCGGGTCGCTGGTGACGCGCTGGGGCGGTGGTCTTCCGCAGTACGCCGTGGGGCATCTGGAGCGGGTCGATCGGGTCGAGGCGGCGGTGGCCGACGTACCGGGGCTGGCTGTCTGCGGAGCGGCGTACCGGGGTGTCGGGATCGCGGCGTGTGTCGCGTCCGGTGGCAAGGCGGCCACCCGGGTGCTGGAGCATCTCGAGGCATTGGAGACAATGGCGAAGTGACAGGTAAGCCGAAAGCCCGTGAGCTCAACGACGTGATCCGCTACACCTTGTGGTCGGTCTTCAAGGTCGAGACGCCGCTCGGTGATGCGGACCGGGACGAGCTGACCGCCGAGCTCGCCGACCTGGTCGGCAAGCTCGCCGCCGACGACGTGGTGATCCGCGGTATCTACGACGTCGAGGGATTCCGGGCCGACGCCGACTTCATGATCTGGTGGCACGCGCCGACGTCGGACGCGTTGCAGAAGGCCTACCATGCGCTGCGCCGGTCGAGGCTCGGCCGGCACCTGGTCCCGGTCTGGTCGCAGTTCGCGCTGCACCGGCCGGCCGAGTTCAACAAGAGCCACATCCCGGCGTTCCTGGCCGACGAGGAGGCACGCCCGTACATCTGCGTGTACCCGTTCGTCCGGTCCTATGAGTGGTACCTGCTGCCGGACGAGGAGCGCCGGTTCATGCTCGCCGAGCACGGCAAGATGGCGCGCACCTACCCCGACGTACGGGCGAACACGGTCGCGTCGTTCGCGCTCGGCGACTACGAGTGGATCCTCGCCTTCGAGGCCGACGAACTGCACCGGATGGTCGACCTGATGCGCGACCTGCGCGCGTCGACGGCCCGGCGGCACGTCCGCGAAGAGGTCCCGTTCTACACCGGCAAACGCACCGAGCTCGGCGAGCTGGTCGCTAACCTGGTGTGATGACTCGTAAGGCTTTCCCGGTGTTGTACGTCCAGGACGTACGCCGGTCCGTCGAGTTCTACAAGCTCCTCGGCTACGAGTCGACGTACCAGTTCCCGCTGGAAGGCACCCCGCACTACGTCGGCCTCGAGCGGGGCGACTCGTCCCTCGGCCTGTCCGACGCGAACTGGCCCGAGGCCCAACTGGGCATCACCGTCGGTGCGGCGCCGCGCTTCGAGCTGTTCGTGTACGTCGACGACGTCGAGGCCGAGGTAGAAGTCTTCCGGGCCGCGGGCCATCCCGTCCTGCAGGAGCCCGCGACCATGCCCTGGGGCGAACGGCAGGCCTACCTCGCCGACCCCGAGGGCAATCCGGTTGCGCTGGCGACGCCGATTTAAGTTCCAGGCTTCTGCAGCAGGTAGTCCTCGGCGCGCATCGACGTGGGCGGCCGGACGTCGGCCGGGATGAGTTCGCGCAGGTCGCGCTCGGTCAGGCTGTCGGGGTCGCGGGCGGACAGCCGGGTGGCCTGGTTGGAGACGGCTTCCTCGAGCACGTTCCGGATGAAACGGCCGTTGCCGAAGCTGTGGCCACGCGGCGCGGGCGGGATGACCGTGCGGACCTTGTCCAGCACGTCCTCGCCGTAGATCATCCCCTTCTGCCGCGCCTGCAGCTCGAAGATCGCGACCAGCTGGTCGGTGTCGTACTCGCTGAACGACAGCAGCTTCGGGAAGCGTGACGCCAGACCGGTGTTCGACTCCATGAACCGCTGCATCTCGCGGTGGTAGCCGGCGACGATCACGATGCAGTCGTTGCGGTGGTCCTCCATCAACTTCAGGATCGTGGCGACGGCTTCGAGGCCGTAGTCGCCCGGCGTGTTCTCCGGCGTCAGGCTGTACGCCTCGTCGATGAACAGCACGCCGCCGAGTGCCTCACGGAACTTGCCCGCGGTCATCGGCGCGGTCGAACCGACGCTCGGGCCGACCAGGTCGGAGCGGTCGACCTCGACCACGTGGCCCTTCTCGAGCACGCCGAGCTGGTGGTAGATCCGGCTGAGCAGCCGGGCGATCGTGGTCTTCGCCGTACCGGGCTTGCCGACGAACACCATGTGCCGGGCCCGCTCGTGGCTGGGCAGGCCGAGCTCGGTCCGGCGCAGATTGGTCTTCACCTCGGCGACCATCTTGCGGACCGCGTCCTTGACCGACTCCAGGCCGATCAGCGCATCGAGCTCGGCCAGCGGGTCGTCGCTGAAGTCGAGCGGCTTCGGGAGCGGCTCGTCGAGGGTGCCGTCGTCGGACGAGGCGGGACGCCCGGCCTCCTCCTGGACCGTGTTCCAGATCGACGACAGCGAGTTGGCCTCGGACTCCGCGGCGGCGGTTGCCTCGAGCGCGCTCCAGCGTTCCCGGTCGAGGATCTGGAACAGCGAGGTCAGATCCGGGATCTCGGGCTCCGGCCACGGCGCCTTGGACAGTACGCCGGACAGGTGGATCGCGGCGCGGGTGGCTGCGGCGGCCCAGGCCCGGGCGAGGGGTGCCTGGCCGCTGCGGATCGCTCGGGCCAGCCACTGGTTGACGTGCGCCAGCCAGACCTGGCGGTTGAACGTCTGGTGGATCGAGCTGAGCGCCTTCTCCAGGTCCTGGGTGGTGTTGCCGAGGCTCCTGGCGACGGCCTGCGGGATGCCGCGAAGACCGGTGGCGAGGATCAGCTCGGCCATCAGTTGCGCGTAGTCACCGGCGTACTCGTCCGGGCTCGTCATCAGCAGCCGGGCATGGGTGTCGCGGATCGAGTTGAGCGAGTAGCGCAGGGCCGCGGTCGGGCCGCCGAGCTCGGGCAGTACGACGCGCTCGCTGTCCTTCAGCGCGTCGTTCCGCCAGTACTGCGCGATGTCGTCGTACTCGCCCGTGATGTGCAGATGGGTCGCCTCGCGGTCGCCGAGCACGCGGTCGAAGGCGGCCGTCAGCGCCTGCGCGCGGGCCGCCATCGGGGGAGCGTCGAGGAACAGGCTGACGACGTTCCGGGACAGCTGGAGCGCGTGCTGGCGGCCCTGCTCGCGGAAGCCGCGGGCGCCGGCGATCGCCTGCAGGTGCCAGTCGGTCGGCGCGACGTACACCACGTGGCCGGCGCCGCCGAGCCGGGAGGACGGCCGGTAGAAGTCGTGCGTGAGCTCGGTGCCGAGATCGGCGTACTCACCGTGCAGGACCGGGATCCATCCGGTCAGCAGGGGCGCTATCTCGTGGGTGAACCAGACGGCCGCGGGAGTGCCCTTGATGAAGTCGGGAAACGCCTCGGGGCGGAGCGGCCGCAGCGCGTCCGGATCGTCGGCCCAGGCCTGCAGCTGAGTGCGAACGCGAGTGATCCACTCGGTCGGCACCTCCCACGGCTCCCCTGCCGCCAGCACATCCAGAACTCGCGGTCTGCGGACGTCGTCTGCCACCAAATTCCTTCCCCAGGAGGAGCCACCAGCCGACCCAGTCTAGAGCTAGACCGGGCGACCGGTGGGGCAGACTCTGGCCCGAGGATCAGGCCGGCGTCAGGGTCAGGCTGATGCTGTTGATGCAGTACCGCTGGTCGGTCGGGGTGCCGTAGCCCTCGCCCTCGAACACGTGCCCGAGGTGCGAGCCGCAGTTGGCGCAGCGGACCTCGACGCGCTTCATGCCGAGGGTGCTGTCCTCGATGTACTCGACGCGGTCCTCGGCCAGCGGCGCGTAGAACGACGGCCAGCCGCAGTGCGAGTCGAACTTGGTCTCGCTGCGGAACAACTCCGCGTCACACGCCCGGCACTTGTACACGCCGACGGTCTTGGTGTCGGTGTACTCACCGACGAACGGCCGCTCGGTGCCGGCCTTGCGCAGCACGTGGAACTCGGCGGGGGAGAGCTGCGCCTTCCACTCCGCGTCGGACTTCTGGACGGAGTACTGCTTGGTTGAATCTGTCACAACACCAGTATCGGTCGCCCGGGCAGGAAAACCCCACCCGGGCGACCGATGTAAGACTGCCGAAATCCCGCGGGTCAGCGGATCCAGGACGGCAGCGGGATCAGCTTCACCACCTGCGGGTCGTGGTCGGAGATCTGGTCCGGGAACTCCGCGTTCATGTGCACCACGTCGTACGACGAGGCCGGGCGGAGGTTCTGCGAGATCAGGATCTGGTCCAGGATCTGGCTGTTGCCCTCGAACACGTAGCTGTAGCGCTCCTTCAGCGGCAGCGTCCGCGGCAGGTCGATCAGCGCGGTCTTGCCGGAGCCGACCAGGATGTCCGCGGTGCCGGACCAGTCGAAGTCGTTCAGGTCACCGAGTACGACCACGTTCGCGCCCTTGTCCTTGGCCAGGATCTGGTCCACGAACCCGCGGACCGCCTCGGCCTGCTGGTGACGCTTCGGCGCGCTGGACTGCACCGGCGGCTGGAACCGGCCCCAGAGCGGGTCGTCACCGCCCTTGGAGCTGAAGTGGTTGACCACCACGAACAGCGACTGCCCGAGCCAGGTGAACTCGCCGGCCAGCGGGACCCGGGTGTCGGCCCAGGCCGGGTTGGCCGGGTCGACTCGGCCCGGCGACGCGCTCAGGTGCGGCTTGCCGAACCGGTCGGTGGTGATCGTCGTCGCCACCGTCGAGCCGCCGCCCGCGCGGTCGATGAACTTGACCGGCTTGTCGGTCCGGAACATGAACGCGACCCGGATGTTGCCGCCCGGCTCGCCGCCTTCCTTGCCGTCGACCGGGTCGATCTCACGCCACGCGTACTTCGGTCCGCCGGCCTTCACGATCGCGGCAGCCAGCGTGTTCAGCGTGACGTCGGCAGCGACCGTGCCGGAGTTGACCGCGCCGTCGTTGTCCTGCACCTCTTCGAGGCCGAGGATGTCCGGCGAGGCGAGGTTCTTCACGACCGCCTGCGCCAGCCCGTCGAACTTCGCCGGGCCGTCGGCCGGGTCGAGGTTCTCGACGTTGAACGTCGCCACCGAGACCTGCGCGATCGAGGACTTCTTGGTGACCTCGCGCTTCACACCGCCGTCGAGCACCGTCGGCGTGACGGTCGGCAGGAACTTGAAGTTGCCGAACGAGTAGTCCAGAACACCGGTCACGACGCCGGCCAGCTTGTCACCGGTCTTGGCGTCCGGGATCGGTACCAGTACATCGTCCAGCAGCACCCGCTCCGGGTTGCTGTCGGTCTTCTGCAGCAGGATCCCGCCGCGGACCGTCCGTACGCCCGCACCGGCCGGTACGACGGACAGCTCGCGGAACGAGCTGGTCGGCCCGGTGACCTCCGGCTTGTCGATGCCCAGCCACATGCCCTCGAGCGACTCCCAGAAGTCCAGCCCGTCGTTGGCCGGGTCGAACGCCGTGCTCGTCGTCTCGACGTCGCCGTTCGAGTCGTCGTCGATCACGGTCGACGGCGGTACGCGTCCGCCCTTGCCGACGATCGTCGGGGCCGGTACGGCGGCCGTGCCGGTGACGGTGATCTTCGCGTTGGTCAGCTCGGTGGTGGTCAGGTTCGTCGTACCGCCGGAGCCGCCCGGGCGGAACTCGGCGACCGAGCCCTCGACGTTCAGGGCGTCTCCGACGGCGACCGTCGGCGCGGAGCTGGTGAAGACGAACACGCCCTCGCTGGTGGCCGGGTTGTCGTCGGGCTGCGGGTCCTGGAACCAGAACCCGTTGCTGCTCACCGCGGTGACGACACCGGTGACGTTGGAGACCCGCTTGCCCTCGAGCGGCGAGCGGTGCGCGGCGCCCTGGATGTCGTGGATCTTGGCGTCCACCGGCGGCTCGGCCGGACCACCGGTCAGCGTGCCCGGTGACGGGTTGCCCGCGGTGAAGTCGGCGTTGTTGTTGTCGGTGTCCTGCTTCGGGTCGTTGCGCGCGGCCGAGGTGGTGTTCGACAGGCCCGCCGCGGGCGCGGTCTCGGAGTCGTTCGCTGTGCCGTAGCCGACGTAGTCCTTCACGCTCGGGTCCGCGTGGCAGATCGCACCGCAGGTCAGCGCGGTCTGGGTGGTGACCAGGGCGATCTTGCCGGCCGTCGCGGACATCAGGATCGTGCCGCTGACGTTCGGGGTCGGCATCGGCTGGCCGTTCGCGCCGCCGCCCTCCTGGACCAGGTACGTCGCTCCCGGGTCGATGCTGCCGGTCAGCTTGGTGACCTGCCACGTGGTACCGGCGGCCGAGGCGTACTGGACCGACCAGCCGCTCACGTCGATCGCGGCCGAGCCGTTGTTGGTCAGCTCGACGAAGTCGTTCGTGTACGGCGCGCCGCTGTTGCCGCCACCGCCGTACACCTCGGTGACGACCACATCGGTCGAAGCGGCCTGCGCCGGCGTGGCGAGGATGGCCACCGCCGACCCGGCGGCGAGAAGACTGGTCGTGACCACGAGGGCGCCCAAGCGGCGCCGTGGTCGGTTCAGGGCAGACATGGCCCGGATTCTCACACCGGCACGTGTGCCTTCCAAGGTCCAACACATGAACAGCCGGTGCGCGCCCCGAACACACGGGTGATCATTCGCCCAGCGCGAGGAGCTGGTAGACCTCCATCGGCTCCGCCTTGCCCTTCAGACTGAGCAGCCCGAGCGACTCGGTGCGTGCCTGCGGCAGCAGCGCCTTCGTCGCCGGCCCGATCGCGACGGCCCCGCCGGGAGCCTTGCCCTCGATCCGCGACGCGACGTTGACCGTGTCCCCGATCACCGTGTGCGTCCGGCCGCCCTCGGTGCCCAGCAGGCTCACCGACGCGTTCCCGCTGTTGATCCCGACCCGGAACTCCGGCCAGTTCGGGTGCGAGGCCCGGACCGCGGCCGCTGCCGCCTGCAGCGCGAGTCCCGCGGCGGCGGCCAGGTACGCGTGGTCCGGCTGGTCGCCCCGCTTGTTGAACGTGACCATCAGCGCGTCCCCGATGATCCGGTCGACGTCCCCGCCGTGCCGCCGTACGACGGGAGGTACGACGACCTCGAAGTACGTGTTGAGCATCGCCGTGACCTCGGCCGGCTCGTGCTTCTCGGAGAACGTCGTGAACCCCTGCAGGTCCGCGAACAGCACGCTCAGCTCGCGCTCGCCGGACACGGTGTCGGCCTGGTACAGGTCGGCGAACCGCTCCTCGTACCACTGGATCCGCACACCGGCCACGACCAGGATGAACGCGGCCAGCATCAGTGCGTGCCACTCCCACCAGGACAGGTGCCAGTTCCGCGCGAACACCAGCGCGACCATCGCCTCGGCCAGCAGCACGAACGCGGAGACCATCGACAGCAGCATCAACGACGGCCGCGCCCACCACGTCTGCAGATACCGCCCGGCGGCAACGGCATAGAGGATGATCGCGGGGATGGCGAGCGCGGTCAGGATGCCGTCGGCAACTTCCGGTACAGACGTCTGGTGCAGCGGTGGCAACCGCAGTACCGAGGCCACCGCCCACAACGCCATCAGGAGCAGCAGGGCGACGCGGAGACGACGGCCCCAGGTGACGCCGGAGATGGTCAAACTCGACAGGAAGGCGAACACCGACCCCAGCGCGACGCCCACCGGGGTCGCGAGCGTGAAGCCGGCGTTCTGTGTGTCCAGCAGGACCTTCGGCGTCGCGAGCGCGTGCAGTCCGAGAAAACCGGCCGCCGACAGGAACGCCAGCGAGACGAACAGCACCCGTGCATCACCTCGCCGCAGCGCCGCGGCACCGGTCAGATACGCCAGTACGGCGCTCAGCCCCGCCGTCAGCAGCACCAGCCAGAAGTGCGTCGGGTGATGCTCCCAATGCAGATCCAGCCGCGGATTGCGCAGCAGCAACACCAGTCCCGCGATCGGTATCAGCAGCACCAGCGCGGTGAGCGCCACCATCGCCGGCGTGTAGACGAACCGCCGTTCAGGCATCCGAGGAGACCCTGAGATGGGTGTGGATCTGTGAAACGACCACGGATCCTTCGCCCACCGCCGAGGCCACCCGTTTCACCGACTCCGACCGCACATCGCCGATCGCGAACAGTCCGGGAACCGTCGTCTCGTAAGGCTGCGGCGGCCGGTCCTCCTGCCAGGCCGGATCCGCGGCCGCATCCGACCCGGTCAGCACGAACCCGCGCGGATCCCGTGCCACGCCCTCCGGCAGCCAATCGGTCCCCGGCACCGCGCCGATCATCACGAACAATCCGTCGATCGGAACGGTCTCTTCCTCACCGGTCTTGCGATCCCGCAACGTCATCCGCTGCAGACGCCCGTCGCCGCCACCGTCGACCACCTCGCTCGACGACCGGACCGTGACGTTGTCAGCGGCATCGATCGCGTCGATCAGGTACTTCGACATACTCGCCGTCAGGTCCTCGCCGCGGATCACCAGCAGCACCCGCCGGCAGTAGCGCGCGAGGTGCAGGACCGCTTGCCCTGCTGAGTTCCCGCCGCCGACCACGCAGGCGTCGCGATTCATCAGCCCGTGCGCCTCGGACACGCTCGCGCCGTAGTACACGCCGTTCCCCATCAGCTTCTCCAGCGAGGGAACGTTGAGCCGCCGGTACGTGACGCCCGTCGCCAGGACCACCGCCCGCGCGGTCACCTCGCCGACGTCACCGATCACCGCGCGGAACTCGCCTTCGCGCTTCTCGATTTGCTCGACCGTCCGCATCAGCACGAAATGCGCGCCGAACACCCACGCCTGCTGGTACCCGCGCTGCGCCAGGTCCGACCCGCGAATACCGCGCGAGAACCCGAGATAGTTCCGGATCAGCGAGCTCGTCCCGGCCTGTCCGCCGATCGACTCCCGCTCCACGACGAGCGTCCGCAGACCCTCCGACGACGCATATACCGCGGCGGCCAATCCACCCGGACCGGCACCGATCACCAGTACGTCGAACGAGGTGTCGTCCGACGCCAATGTCGTTGGCACGCCCCACGCTTCGGCGATCTCCACGTCCGTCGGATCGTGCAGCACGGTGCCGCCGATCGCCGGCATCCAGACCAGCACCCCGTCGCCGGGATCCGGCTCCCCGATGAACTCCAGGGCGTCGTTCGCGAGCGACGTACCGCTGGCCCGGAACGCACTCGGGATGCCGTTGCGGGCCAGCAGGCTGCGGATCTCCTGGCCCCGGACCGAGAGCTCGGCCGCGATCACCACGACCTCGCGCAGGTTCGCAACCTCGAACCGCGACCACTCCTGGATGAACTCGGCGACGGTCCGGTGGAACAGCTCGTCGTGCCCGATCCACGGTTTGAGTACGTAGTAGTTGATATCGCCGACCGACATCGCGGTCAGGATCGCGGATGCCGTCGTACGGTCGGCCCACGCGCCCCACTCGATCAGCAGCGCACGGCGCGCGTCCGGATGCAGGGTTCGTGCGGCCGCGAACAGATCGGCGCGTTCGTTGTCGGGCAGCGCGTTGTCTACCATGACGACGGCGACCCGCTGTTCCGACTCGTGTGCTCGGCGTAGAACGTCCAACGCAGCCGCGGTCGTCGCCTCGCCCCGCACGCGGAAGTCGGCGCCGAAGCCGCGGTCCAACTCCGTTTCGCAACGCTCCAGACGCTCCGGGTCAGCGTCGACGACGAGCAGTAGCGGTCTGGCCGCCTTCAAGCGCGGCCGTTTCGGTTCACGATGCCCCCGGGGCTCCCCACCCATGGTGTGACGGTAGGTCCGCACAAACCGTGTGGCAATGCGTAAAGCGTTTGTTCACCGGATCCCTGTCCGCCCCAGTGGGACAGGGATCCGGCAAAACCCTTTAGTTCACGGCGACTGCGGACCAGGCGGCGGCGACGGTCGCGCGCTCGATGCTGGTGGCGCCGTACAGGTCGGTGGCCGCGTTCAGCGTCGCGGTCCGGGCCTGGGCGTACGTCGTACCGCTGGTCATGTATGTCGTCAGCGCGCGGTACCAGATCTTGCCGAGCTTGTCGTGGCCGATGCCGGTGACCGACGAGCCGTTGCAGGTCGGCGAGTTGTGCGGCAGGCCGCCGATCGTCTTCGCGCCGGTGCCCTCGGCGAGCAGGTACGCGAAGTGGTTCGCGATCGCCGACGAGTAGTGCACGTCGAGGTTGCCGACGCCGGAGCTGTAGCAGTCGGGGGACTGGCCGTCCTTGCTCGGCTTGTCCATGTACCGCAGCGCCGGGCGGTCCTTCATGATCTTCTCGCCGATGTAGTAGTCGCCCGGGTCGGCCGCGCTGTTGGAGTAGAACTCGACCAGGGTGCCGAAGATGTCGCTGGTCGCCTCGTTCAGACCGCCGGACTCACCGGAGTAGGTGAGGTTGGCAGTGTGCTCGGTGACGCCGTGGGACATCTCGTGGCCGGCCACGTCGATCGAGACCAACGGACCCGCCGCGACGTTGTCGCCGTCGCCGTACGTCATCTGCTTGCCGTCCCAGAACGCGTTCACGTAGTTGGTGCCGTAGTGCACGCGGCTCGGGACGCCCTTGCCGTCGCCGAAGATCCCGTTCCGGCCGTGCACGTTCTTGTAGTAGTCGAACGTGGTCGCGGCGCCGTAGTGCGCGTCGACGGCCGCCGACGCTCGGTCGGCGGTGGTGCCGGTGCCCCAATGGTTGTCGGCGTCGACGAACTTCGTCGGCGTCGGGCAGCCGATCTGCAGGAGCTGGCAGAGGATCGAGTCGGTCTTGTTGTTCGCGTCGGCGGTGAAGCCGTTGCCGCGGGTCGCGTCAGTCAGCGTGAACCCGCCGGTGGCGGTCGACGTCTGCAGCGGGACGGTCCCGGAGTACAGGCTCTTGCCGTCACCGGTCGCCGTCTCGATGTGCTGCTCGCTGACCAGCTTGGCTCCGGTCAGGGCATCGATCGTCGTGGTGATGCGGCTCGGCGTACCGTCGGCCTGGGTGCCGCCGGTGGTGACGAGGTAGGCCAGCCGCGGCGCGCCCTTGCGGGCCTCGATCACCAGGCTGGGCTTGCCCTCGGCCTTGAGGCCCTTGGTGAGTGCCTTCGCGGTTGCGGTCGCGACGCTGACCTTCGGCGTACGGGCGACGTTCGCGGTCTTGCTCAGCGTCAGGCTGGCGCCCCTGAACGCGCCGTCCTTGGCCTGATGTACGACGACATCGCCGCCGAGCACCGGGAGCCCGCCGATCGTGCGGTCCATCCGCACGTGGCTGGAGCCGTCGGCGTCGACGATGACGTCCTTGACCACGAACGCATCGGCCGTGGTGGCCCGCAGCGCGGTCAGGTTGCTGGTGATGGCTTGCTCGGCCCTGGCGACGGCCGCGGCGGGGGTGGGGACAGGTGCCGCCGTCGGCGCGCCGGTTGCTGTGGTGGCGCTGGTCAGTCCGAGGGCGGTGGTGGTCACCACTGCGGTGGCAGCGGCGAACAGGGCGGATCTGTTCATCCTCGCGCTCCTTGTCAGGTGTCCCGGGGGCCTCACGCCCCAGGAACGAGGTGCTGGAACGTTACCGCCCGGTCACCTACCGTGGCCAGAGGTCGGGAAAACTTGCCTTTCCCGCAACCTGGTGGGGAATTCCGGGTTTTGGTCGGCGCAGGGCGATAGCGTCACGGCATGGCGAAGAGCACAGCGGTGATGCTCACTGTGGGAGACCGAGAGGTCCGGGTTTCCAGTCCCGAACGCGTCGTCTACGAGGCAACCGACTGGGCTCCCGAGGTCACCAAGCTTCAGGTCTGCGAGTACTTCATCGGAGTGGCTCCGGCGTTCATGCAGGCCTCCGGCGACCGTCCGGTCGCGCTGGAGCGCTGGCCAGGCGGTTGGCGCGAGGGTATGACGCTGTCGGTGGACGCGGTCGGTCGGCAGACCGGCGACGGGTTCTACTCCAAGCGACTCCCGAAGGGCGCCCCCGACTGGCTCGAGACCTGCCGCGTGCTGACGCCGAACGATCGCCCGATCGACGAGCTGTGCCTGACCGAGCCGGCCGCGGCCGTCTGGGCCGCTCAGATGGGCACACTGGTCTTCCATCCGTGGGCTGTCCGCAAGACCGATCTCGACCGCCCCGACGAGCTGCGCATCGACCTCGATCCCCAGCCCGGCGCGACGTTCGCGGATGCCCGGCGGGTGGCCGGGGTCGCCCGCGAACTCCTCGAGGAGCTGGGCCTTCGGGGCTATCCGAAGACCAGTGGCAACCGGGGCATCCACATCTACGTGCGGATCCGGCCGGAGTGGTCGTTCGACGAGGTCCGGCACGCCGCGATCGGCCTCGGCCGCGAGCTCGAGCGCCGCGACGACGGAGTGACCACGGCGTGGTGGAAGGAGCAACGCGGCGAGGCGTCGATCTTCCTCGACTTCAACCAGAACCTCCGCGACCGCACAGTCGCCGGCGCGTGGTCACTGCGTCCCCGACCGGGTGCGCCGGTCAGTACGCCGATGACGTGGGAACGGCTCGCCGAGGTGGACGATCCGCGGGCGTTCAACCTGCACACGGTCCCGGAGTACCTCGTCGACGGTGACCCGTGGGCGGACATGGACGAGACGGCGTACTCGCTCGACGCGCTGCTGCGGCTGTGGGAGGAGCTGCCTGGTGGCGAGCTGAACTTCCCGCCTGACTACCCGAAGATGCCGGGGGAGCCGCCGCGCGTCCAGCCGAGCAAGAAGGTCGCCGAGCACTGGGACGAGCAGGGCAACCGGATCGCGCCGGACTGACACTTCGGCGGGCCGTCTCGTCGGATGGGTATCAACACGCTCATTCGCTAGGAGATAGCTGTTATGGACGCTCGTCTGAATCTGTTCACCAACCCGGTGCTGGGCAAGTTCATCAAGCACCTCAACTCGGCCGCCCGGGTCGCCCTGGACGCGGGTGTGCCGCTCACGACTCTCGAGCTGGTCGAGTTGCGGGCCAGCCAGATCAACGGCTGCGCCGTCTGCGTCGACATGCACTCGAAGGACGCCGCACACCACGGCGAGACCGCGGTCCGGATCAACCTGGTGGCGACCTGGCGCGAGGCCACCGTCTACACCGAGGCGGAGCGCGCCGCGCTGGCGCTGACCGAGGCCGGCACCCGGATCGCCGACGCTGCCGGCGGTGTCCCCGACGACGTCTGGCTGAACGCGACCAAGTACTACGACGAGAACCAGCTGGCCGCGCTGGTCGGCGCCATCGCCGGCATCAACACCTGGAACCGTCTGAACGTCATGACCGCGCAGCCGGCCGGCGACTACGTCCCGGGCCAGTGGGGCTGATCAGATAGTGCGGAGTGCCCCGCCGTCGATCGGGATGATCGTGCCGGTCAGGTAGGAGGCGGCGGGGGAGAGGACGAACGCGGCGACCCGGCCGAACTCGTCCGGGTTGCCGTAGCGGCGGAGCGGGATCGTCTTCTCCAGGGCCCGGCGGGTCGCTTCCGGGTCGCCGCTCTTCGCGTCGAGCTCCTTCAGTCGGTCGGTGGAGATCCGGCCGGGCATCAGGCCGTTGACCCGGGTGCCGTTCGGGCCGAGCTCGTCGGCCAGCGTCTTGGCGACCATCGCCAGGCCGGGGCGGAGACCGTTCGAGATCGCGAGTCCGTTGATCGGGGACTTCACCGACGACGACAGCACGAAGGCGATCGACGTACCCTCCGACCCGGCCCGGGCGACGGCGCGGGCGATCCGCAGGCCACCGAGGAAGACGCTGTCGAACGCCGCCCGCCAATCGTCCTCCTCGCTGTCCAGCGCCGTCCCGGGCCGGGGCCCGCCGACGCTGATCAGCGCGCCGTGCAGCGCACCCCACTTGGCGATCGCGGTCGCTGCCAGCCGCTCCGCGCTCTCCGGATCGGCGTTGTCGACCGGGATGCCGACGACGTTCTCGCCGAGTTCGGCCGCGGCGCGCGAGATCGACTCCTCGTTGCGGCTGGAGATCACCAGCCGTGCGCCTTCGGCAGCAAGGGCTTTCGCGGTGGCGAAGCCGAGTCCGGCGCTGGCGCCGGTGACGATGTAGGTGCGATCGCGCAGTCCGAGGTCCACATCCCCATCCTGCCCCACTACACCGGGTAGCGCACCTCGACAGTTCGTAGCCCCGGGCAAGAACTAGTACGCGGACTTGCGCAACGGCGACTCAGCTGTGGTCAGGTGCCAGGCGGTGTTGACCAGGCCGAGGTGCGAGAACGCCTGCGGGAAGTTGCCGAGCATCCGGCCGGACGTCACGTCGTACTCCTCCGCCAGCAGGCCGACGTCGTTGCGCAGGGCAACGAGTCGTTCGTAGAGATCGCGGGCCTCGCCGACCCGGCCGATCATCGCCAGCGCGTCCGCCATCCAGAAGGAGCAGATCAGGAACGTGCCCTCGCTGTCGTTGATCCCGTCGTCGGTGTGCTCGGTCAGGTACCGCCGGACGAACCCGTCCGCCGTCAGCTCCCGCTGCACCGCCTCCACGGTCCCGACCACCCTCGGATCGTCCGCCGGCAGGAACCCGACCTGCGGGATCAGCAGTACGGCGGCATCCAGCGCCTTGCTGCCGTACGCCTGCGTGAACGTGTTCCGGTCCGCGTCGTACGCCTGCTCGCAGACGGCCCGATGGATCTCGTCCGCCCGCGCCCGCCACTCCTTCGCCGGCCCGTTCAGGCCGAACCGCTGCACCGCCCGCGCGGCCCGGTCGAACGCGACCCACGCCATCACCTTCGAGTGCGTGAAGTGCTGCCGCCCGCCGCGGACCTCCCAGATCCCTTCGTCCGGCTGGTCCCACACGTCGTCGAGGTGAGCCATCAGAGCGCGCTGCACCTGCCACGCCTCGTCGGACGCGCCGATCTGGTGCTCGCGGGCCAGCGCCAGAACGTCCATCACCTCACCGAACACGTCGATCTGCAGCTGCTCGGCGGCCGCGTTGCCGATCCGTACCGGCGCCGACTCGGCGTACCCCGGTAGCCAGCCTGCCTCGAACTCGGTCAGCCGGCGTTCACCGGTCACGCCGTACATGATCTGCAGGTCCGCCGGAGATCCTGCGATCGCGCGCAGCAGCCAGTTCCGCCAGGCCTCGGCCTCGTCGGTGTAGCCGGCGCGGAGCATCGCGGACAGCGTCATCGTTGCGTCGCGCAACCAGCAGTACCGGTAGTCCCAGTTCCGCTGGCCGCCGAGCGTTTCGGGCAACGACGTGGTCGGCGCGGCGACGATCCCGCCGGACGGCGCATAGGTCAGCGCCTTCAATGTCAGCACCGATCGCGTGACCTCTTCTCCGAAATCGGTCGAGCTGTGGCTGCGGCCGATCCACTCCTGCCAGAACGTCTCGGTCGGCTCCAACGACTGCAGCGCATCGGTCGGCTCCGGCACTGGATGGTGCGACGGATGCCAGGTCAGCACGAACCAGGCCCGGTCGTTCTCCGAGACCCGGAAATCGGCGTACGTCGCGAGGTCGCGCCCGTACTGATGGACGTCGGATCGCAACGAGACCGCATCCGGTCCGGCGATCGCGTCGATCTGGCCGTCGGACCGCCGTACCCACGGAACGACGTGACCGTAGTCGAACCGTAGCTTCAGCTCCGACCGCATCTCCACGGACCCGCTGACGCCTTCGACGATGCGTACGACGTCCGGCGCGGCATCACGTGGCGGCATGAAGTCGATCACCCGCACCGTGCCGGTCGAGGTCGACCACTCGGTCTCCAGCACGAGCGTGTCGCCTCGGTAGTGCCGGCTGCTGACGGCCTCCGCGTCCCGCGGCGCCATCCGCCAATGGCCGTTGTCGTCGGTGCCGAGCAGCGCGGCAAAGCAGGCCGGTGAGTCGAACCGCGGGAAGCACAGCCAGTCGATCGATCCCTGCTTCGACACCAAAGCTGCGGTCTGCAGGTCACCGATCAGCGCGTAGTCCTCAATCCTTCGCCCCGGCCCGGGCCTCGGGCCGTTCGACGACTTCGGGCTGCTTGTCTGCGGGCTTCTTGGCACCGCGGACCTCCTGTCGGGAGAAGTACACGAGCCCGCCGACCGCCAGCAGGGCGAAGAACCACCATTGCAGGCCGTAGAAGAAATGCGGCCCGTCGTCGATCTCCGGGCCCGGGAACCCGAGGAAGGCCGGATCGTTGGCCGGCTCCTGCTTGGTCACCATCATGTAGCCGTCGTACAGGTTCAGGCCGAGAACCTTGGCGAAGTCCGGTCCGTTGATCAGCCGCGCGGTACCGCCGTCCGGGACACCGCCGTTGGTGTGGCCGCCGCGTTCGCTGCGCTGCAGGCGCCCGGTGACCGTCACCTCACCGGTCGGCACGGCCGGAATCTTCAGCGGCATCAGTTCCGAGCTCTGCCGGGGCAGGAAGCCACGGTCGATCAGGACCGCCTTCCCGTCGGCCAGGACCAGGGGTGTGACGATCTCGAACCCCGGCCGGTCGTCGATGTTGCGGTACTTGAGCACGATCTGCTTCGACGCGTCGTACCGTCCGGTGACCTCCGCCGTACGCCAGGCGTGCTGGTCGCCGACGACGGCCGGCGGGCCGAGGATCTGGTCGATCGGCGCGGGAGCCGCCGCCAGATTCGTCCGGGTCACCTCGTTCCGAGCCTTGCGTTCGTCGAGGCGATGGAACTGCCAACGACCCAGCTGCACACACACGAAGGCGAGCACGAGCACACCCAGTGCGGCGATGATCCAGCGGACGTTCATCAAGCGACCCACGTCTCGAACTTAAGCCATGCCCTGAAACGGCTGACGCGCGGCACGTAGGCTGGTGCGGTGACAGCGATCCAGGAGGCGACTCAGACAGGTCTGGCGGACCGGTACGGCCGGGTCGCCACGGACCTCCGGGTCTCGCTCACCGACCGCTGCAATCTGCGCTGTACGTACTGCATGCCGGAAGAAGGCCTGGACTGGCTCGGCAAGCCCGAGCTGCTCACCGACGACGAGATCGTCCGGCTGGTTTCGGTCGCCGTGACGCACCTCGGCGTCAACGAGATCCGCTTCACCGGCGGCGAACCGCTGCTCCGCCGCGGCCTGGTCGGCATCGTTGCCCGTACGACGCAACTCGCGCCCCGGCCCGAGGTATCGCTGACCACCAACGGGATCGGGCTTGCCCGGCAGGCGCAGGCGTTGAAGGACGCCGGTCTGGACCGGGTGAATGTGAGCCTCGACACCATCAGGCCGGAGACCTTCAAGCAGCTCACCCGTAGGGACCGAGCGACCGATGTCATCGCCGGGCTCGAGGCGGCCCAGCAGGCCGGTCTCACCCCGGTGAAGGTGAACGCGGTCCTCATGCGCGGCGTGAACGACTCCGAAGCGCCGGAGTTGCTGGAGTTCTGTCTCGACCGCGGGTACGAACTGCGGTTCATCGAGCAGATGCCGCTGGACGCGCAGCACGGCTGGGACCGCGCGACGATGATCACCGCAGACGAGATTCTCGAAACCCTTTCGAGCCGGTTCGCGCTGACCCCCGACGACGCGTCGAAGCGGGGGAGTGCGCCGGCCGAGTCGTTCCTGGTCGAGGGCGGGCCGCAGACCGTCGGCATCATCGCCTCGGTCACCCGGCCGTTCTGCGGGGACTGCGACCGGGTCCGGCTGACCGCCGACGGTCAGGTCCGCGACTGTCTTTTCGCCCGCACCGAGTCCGACCTCCGGTCGGCGTTGCGGAACGGCGCCGACGATGCCGAACTGGCCGACCGGTGGCGGCGCGCGATGCGGAACAAACTCCCCGGCCACGGCATCAACGACCCGAGCTTCCTGCAACCGTCGCGGCCGATGTCCGCGATCGGCGGATGACCGTCATACCGGCCCAATCCGGAAATACAGTTTTTCGCTAGCGAACCATTCACTCGGTGAATGGCTGGACGTCGCGCAGGAATGACCGCCGGGCCAGGAAGTCGGACAAGCTCTCCTTGTGTTCGTCGCAGGCCAGCCAGGTCTTGCGCCGGTCGGGCGTGTGGATCTTCGGGTTGTTCCACAGCACTGCCCAGGTCGCAGGCTTGCCGCAGCCCTTGGCGGAGCAGACCGCCGGTGCGGCTTCTTCACTCATGCGCTGGCGCCATTCCTCTGCATTCCTGATGACTCAATAATCAATAGCCTGGACAAAATGAAGCGACGTCGGACAGCCACGGGGGGAGCCGTCCGACGCCGCATCAAGTCCCTGAATTTCACTCATGAACTTCAGAGCACGCGGGAGATTCTGACACGGATCACTGCAAGTTTTCCAGTCCCGGCCAAGATCACTTTTCGGTGTCGGTCCGGGGGTCGTCATGAGGGCCCTGAACCGGGTCCTCGTCCTGCGGTACGACGACCGTCGGACGCTCCCCGATCGCGAGCCTCGACGGTGCGATGTACGGGTCCGCGGCGGGCTCTGTCGCGGACCGTTGAGCGTTCGCCAGCACCACCGCGAAGTACGGCAGCGCGATCGCTCCGACGACGAACAGCCAGCGCCACGGCGACGGGGTCAGGACGGCCAGCACGAAGCAGACGATCCGGATCGACATCATCCAGGCGTAGCGCACGATCCGGCTGTCCAGATCCTCGGAGCGTCCCGGCTGTGCGCTCGTCACCGAAATGACGGGTTCGCCGCTCCGCTCACGGTGTCGCGACATCTATCCTCCTCAGCAAGAACAACGGTACGCCGCGCCGTCGCCCCGCGCGCAGCCAGGGATGAGAGGAATGTCGCATGACCGATCGGACGTACCGCGTCACCGAGATCGTTGGCACCTCCAAGGAGGGGATCAACCAGGCGATCACCAACGGCATCGCCCGGGCCGGCGAGACCCTGCGGCACCTCGACTGGTTCGAGGTGACCGAGATTCGCGGCCATGTCGTCGACAACCAGATCGACCACTACCAGGTCGGTATGAAGGTCGGCTTCCGGCTCGAAGACTCCTGATCTCCCGCGGCCCGTCCCCGGTCGAGCGGGGACGGGCCGCGGCGTTGTAGCGTTCGTGCCGCTGACTTGTGTGCTGACGGGTGAGGAGGGCTTGTGGGTAGGTCTGTGTTGGTGACCGGCGGTAGCCGGGGGATCGGGCTGGCGATCGCCGCCGCGTTCAAGGAGGCCGGCGACCAGGTCGCGGTCACGTACAACACCAGCCCGCCGCCGGAGGGCTTCCTCGGCGTGAAGTGCGACATCACCGACCAGGAGCAGGTCGACGCCGCCTTCGACACGATCGCGGAACAGCACGGTCCGGTCGAGGTGCTGGTGGCCAACGCCGGCATCACCCGCGACACGCTGCTGCTGCGGATGTCCGACGACGACTGGGACTCGGTCATCGAGACCAACCTGACCGGCTCGTTCCGGGTCGCGCGCCGGGCCGCGAAGGGCATGCTGCGGCTGCGCAAGGGCCGGATCGTCTTCATCTCCTCGGTCGTCGGCCTGCTCGGCTCGCCCGGCCAGGTGAACTATGCGGCCAGCAAGTCCGGCCTGATCGGGATGGCCCGGTCGATCGCCCGCGAGCTCGGCAGCCGCGGCATCACCGCGAACGTGGTCGCCCCGGGGTTCGTCGAGACCGACATGACCGCGGTCCTGCCGGAGGAGACCCAGAAGCAGTACCTGAGCCAGATCCCGCTCGGCCGCTTCGGCCTGACCGAGGAGATCGCGAACGCGGTCCGCTGGCTCGCCTCCGAGGAGGCCGGCTACATCACCGGCGCGGTGATCCCGGTCGACGGCGGCATCGGCATGGGCAACTAACTCTTACCACTTCAGAAAGGGCATGCCGGTGGGCATCCTCGACGGCAAGCGGATCCTGGTCGCCGGAGTCACCCTCGACTCGTCGATCGGCTTCGCCACGGCCAAGGTGGCGCAGGAACAGGGCGCCACCGTGCTGATCTCGAACTTCGGCCGCGCGCTCAGCATCACCAAGCGGATCGCGAAACGCCTGCCGGCCGAGCCGCCGGTGCTCGAGCTCGACGTCACGAACCCCGAGCACCTGGCCGCGCTGCCGGATGCGGTCCGCGAGCACGTCGACAGCCTGGACGGCGTCGTGCACTCGATCGCGTACGGCAACCCGGAGACGATCCTCGGCGGGAAGTTCCTGGACGGTCCGTGGGACGACGTGTCCCAGGCGGTGCACGTCTCGGCGTACAGCTTGAAGGCGCTGGCCGTGACGTGCGCGCCGTTGATGAGTCGTGGTGGCAGCGTTGTCGGGCTGACGTTCGACGCGACCGTGGCCTGGCCCGGGTACGACTGGATGGGTGTCGCGAAGGCCGCCCTCGAGTCGACGAGCCGCTACCTGGCCCGGGATCTGGGTGCCCAGGGCATCCGGTGCAACCTGGTCTCGGCCGGACCGCTGAAGACCTTGGCCGCGAAGGCGATCCCGGGCTTCGAGAAGTTCGAGGAGCCGTGGCTGGATCGCGCCCCGCTCGGGTGGGATCCGTCCGACCTGGAGCCGACCGGCCGCACGATCGTCGCGCTGTTGAGCGACTTCTTCCCGGCGACCACGGGCGAGATCGTCCACGTCGACGGCGGCTACCACGCGATGGGTGCGTGATAGGTGGCCACCTCGCTGGTTGAGCTCCGCGTCCTGGACGGCGCCAACCTCTACTTCAGTCGTGCCGCGGTCAAGCTGACACTCGACGTGTCGTCGATCGTGGATGCACCCGCACCGGCGGCCAAGGCGTACGCGCAGGCGATCGGTCTCGGGACCACCCGGCCCGGCCGGATCGGGTCGGGCTTCCGGCAGCGGTTCGCGATCCGCGTGACAGGTCACGTCGTACGCCGGATCGCCCGCGAGGCCGGGATCGGGCGGATCGGCGTACGGGTCCGTCCGGAGAACGACGTACGGCGGTTGGTCGTCGCGTTCCCGTGGGCGCACGAGGCCCGGGCGCGGGCGCTCGGCGCGGCGATCGTCGAAGTACTGGACGCCTTCGGGGCCGAGGATCTGAGCGAGTTGATCGCGGCCGTGGGGGAGCGGGTGCGGGACGAGCCGCCGGGCAACCCGCCGCCGACCCTGCGGCCCAAGGTCCCGGTGGTCGCGGTGACCGGGACGAACGGCAAGACCACGACCTCGCGGATGATCGCGCACATCGGTCGCGCGGCCGGGCTGCACGTCGGCTGGTCGAGCACCGACGGCGTGTACTTCGACGGCGAACTCGTGAAGTACGGCGACTTCTCCGGCCCGAGCGGCGCCGGGCAGGTGCTGTCCCAGCCTGGCATCCAGCTCGCGGTGACCGAGACCGCCCGCGGCGGGATCCTGCGGCGCGGCATCGGGGTCGCGTACAACGACGTGTCCGTGGTCACCAACGTCACTGCCGACCATCTCGGCCTGGGCGGGATCGACACCGTCGACCAGCTCGCCGAGGTGAAGGCGGTCATCACGCAGATCACCCGGCCGCGCGGCTGGTGCGTGGTGAACGGCGACGACCCGCGGACGTTCGCGATGCGGCTCGGTTCGCCGGCCAAGTGCTGGGTGTTCTCGCGTGACCCCGACTCGCCGTCTATCCGGACGGTCCTCGACGAGGGCGGTCGCGCGACGACGGTGCTCGACGGATTCGTGACGGTGCTGGACCAGTCCCGCGACCCGGAGCCGTTGCTGAAGGTTGTCGACGTACCGATGACGCTGTCGGGGCTGTCGCACTACAACGTCGAGAACACGCTGGCTGCAGCGTCGGCGGCGCTCGGGCTCGGGCTGCCGCGGGCTGCGGTGGTCGAGGGGCTGAGCACGTTCGCGCCGAACGAGAACAACCCCGGCCGGATGAACATGTACTCGCTGCGCGACTTCACCGTCGTCATCGACCTGGCCCACAACGAGGCCGGGCTCGAGGCCCTGATCGAGATCATGAACGGCGTCCGGCCGGAGGGCGGGCGGCTGATGCTGGCCCTCGGATCGCCTGGGGACCGGGCCGACGACATGGTCGCGACGCTCGGTGCGATGGGTGCGCGGGCGACCGACCGGGTGGCGATCGGTCACAAGACCGATTACCTGCGCGGACGGCCGCCGGCGGAGCTCGAGGCGGTGTTCCGGGAGGGTGCCGCATCGGTGGGCGTCGACGACGTACCGGCGTACCCGACCGAGCTCGAGGCGGCCCAGGCGCTGGTCGCGGAGGCGCGGGCCGGGGATGTGGTGGCCGTGATGTCTCTGCAGGATCGGGCGAGTCTTGACGCCTGGTTGCGGTCCGAGGGAGCTACTGTCGACACACCGGAGACCTTGAAGAGCAAGGTCGAGAGAGCCCAGCACTGAGCCCCGTCCGCCCGCCGGTTGGGGTGGGAACGGGGTTGTTATGCGCTACCTGTGGTCGATTCCGGCCGCGGTGGTCGCCTGGTTCGTGGGCGGCTTCTCCGCGACGTACCTGAAAGGGCTGCCGGACGGTGCGACGTACTTCGTGCCGCCGCGGATCGATCTCGTGCTGCTGGGCGGGTTCGCGGGCGGTGTGCTGGCCGGGCTGCTGATCGGTCGTGTGCGCGCCGCCGTACCCGTGGTGCTGGTCGTTGCCGCGGGCATGTGGTGGCTGACCGGGAACTCGTTCTCCGACCGGGACATGCTGATCACGTTGCTGGCGGCAAGCGCTGTCGGCGCGTTTTTCGGTGCCCTGGGCACCAGAAGCTCGGTGGTCGCGGCGTTCGCGCTCGCGCTGCCGGTGGCCTGGTACGCGCAGCGGCCGGCCGGGCAGCTGGCCGACTGGCAGTGGCTGTGGCAGTTGAACGGTCTGCTGGTCGGCGCCGGGCTCGCCCTGCTGCTGTACTTCGCCTGCTGGAAGCGCGGCTGGCGGTCGGTGGGCTCGTGGATTCCAATGGCCGGGTTCTACCTGGTCTGCAACGGCTTCGTCGAGGCGGTGCAGGTGGTCGCCCGCTCGAACGGCAAGCCGATGGACGCCGTCGGCGACGCGTCGACGGAGGCGTTCTTCCAGTCATTCCAGCCGCTCCTGCGCGAGTACTGGCCGTGGATGGTGGTCAGCGTGCTCCTGGCGATCCCGATGGTGGCGCTCAAGCTCCGCGCCCTCCCGCCACCACCGCCGCCCCCGGACCCGTACGCCGAGCGCACCAACGACGCCGTACTCTCCGACGACCTCGACTGGATCGACCAGCAGGAGGCCCCACGCCGCCTCCTGCCCCGCCGCCAACCGGTGAACTAGGCGACAGGCTCGGCCGGCTCCTCGTCCGGGGGGACGAAGTCGGGGTCGCCGCCCTCGTCGCCTGAGCGGGCTCCGGCCTGGGCGAGATGCGACACCGACTCCAGCTCGGCCAGGACCGACTGGTGCTGATCCACGCAGAGCACGACGAGGTCACCCCGGTTGGATCGGCTGAGCGCGTGGCGTACGGCGTCCAGCTCCTCCAGCACCGTGTCGACCTGACGGCAGCGCGCACCCTGCGCCATCGCGGCCCGTACGCCGGTCTCGATCAGCGAGGCCGACTCACCACGTTTCCGTCCGCGCAGCCGGGCATCCTCGCGCACGATGACCACGTCGAAGTGCTGCGCCGCGACCTCGCCCAGTTCGCGGATGTCGTCGTCGCGGCGGTCGCCCGCGGTCGCGATCACGCCGATCCGGGACGGCCGCCCGAGCTCGGACGACGCGGTCAGGCTCTCGCCGAGACGGTCGACGAAGTCGCCGAGCATCCGCATCGCCGGCGCGTTGTGGCAGTAGTCGACGATCACTGTCCGCCCGTCCACGTCGATCTCGTTCAACCGGCCGGGGGACAGGTAGTACGACGTACTGAACGTCCGCAGGCCCTGCCGGATGTCGTGCAGCGACGCACCCGCTGCGAACGCCGCCGCCGCGGCCGCCATCGCGTTCTGCACGTTCATCATCGCCCGGCCGCCGAACGTTGCCGGCAGCAAGTGAGTCCAGGCCAGCTGCATCGACCGGCGACCGTGCTTCACCACGATCATGTCGCCGAGGTCGGACCGCTCCAGCACGACCGCGCGACCACCGCGCCGGCAATGCCCCTCGATGTAGTCGCGGACCTCGCTGCCCGGCTCGGCCATGCTGAACCACACGACCTGCCCCGAGCACTTGCGGCGCATCTTCCGGACCAGCGGATCGTCGGCATTGAGTACGGCGTACCCCGTCCGCGGCACCGCCTCGACCAGGACCGCCTTCACGTCCGCGAGTTGCTCGAGCGTGTCGATACCCCGCATCCCGAGGTGATCGGGCTGGATGTTCAGCACGACGGCGACGTCGTTGCGCTCGTAGCCGAGGCCCTCGCGCAGGATCCCGCCGCGCGCCACCTCGAACACCGCGAAGTCGACCCGCGGGTTCTGCAGCACCATCCGCGCCGACTTCGGCCCGGACGCGTCCTGGCGGATCACCAGCCGCTCGTCGATGACGATGCCGTCGGTCGAGGTCATCCCGACCTTGCGGCCGAGGCCCTTGAAGACGTGGCTGATCATCCGCGCGGTCGTGGTCTTGCCGTTCGTACCGGTCACCGCGACGATCGGGATCCGGCTGGTCGCACCCGGCGGGAACAGCATGTCCACCACCGGCTTCGCGATGTACTGCGGTTCGCCGATCGTCGGGTTCGTGTGCATCCGGAAGCCGGGTGCCGCGTTCACCTCGCAGATCGCGCCGCCGGTCTCACGCACCGGCTGGGTGATGTCGGGGCAGATGAAGTCGATACCGGCGATGTCGAGCCCGATCATCCGGGCCGCCTCCTCGGCGATCTCGACGTTCTCCGGGTGCGCCTCCCAGGTCCGGTCGATCGAGATCCCACCGGTGGACATGTTGCCGGTGAGCGTCAGCTTCACCATCACGTCCTCCGGCGGTACGTCGTCCAGCTCGAAGCCCTGGTCGCGGACGAGCTGCCGGGCGGCGGCGTTGATCGTGATCCGGGTCAGGATCTTCTCGTGACCGACACCGCGGCGCGGGTCGGCGTTGGTGATGTCGACCAACTCGGCGACGGTGTGGATGCCGTCGCCGACCACGTGCGCGGGTACGCGTTCGGCGATCGCTTCCATCCGTCCGTTGATGATCAGGCAGCGGTAGTCCTTGCCGGTGACGAAGTTCTCCACGATCACCGAGCCGCGCCGGGACTGCTCGGCCGCGATCGGGAACGCCTCCCGGACCGCGTCGGCGTCCTGCAGATTGAGGCAGACACCGCGGCCGTGGTTGCCGTCGAGCGGCTTGCACACGACCGGGTACCCGATCTTGTTCGCAACCGTGACGGCCTCGTCGACCGTGCGGATCGATTCCGACCGCGGCACCGGCAGACCGGCCGACGCGAGCAGGCGGGTGGTGAGATCCTTGTCGCTGGCAACGTCGACCGCGATCGAACCGGTCTCGGACGTCATCGTGGCCCGGATCCGCTTCGCGTGCACGCCCTGGCCCAGCTGCACCAGGCTGGCCTTGTTCAACCGGATCCACGGGATGTCCCGGGACACGGCCTCGTCCACGATCGCCTGCGTCGACGGGCCGAACGCGGTCCGCTCGGCCTGCTTGATGAACCTCTCCAGCTCGGTAGTGAACTCGAACGCCGGATCTGGCTGGACCAAGTTGTTCACGAACCGTACGGCGAGTTCACCCGCCGCGAGGCCGACCGCTTCGTCGGCGTACGCGTAGGTGATGTTGTAGATGCCGGGGGAGCCCTTCACCTGCCGCGTCTTGCCGCGGCGCATGTCGTGGCCGGCCTCCTGCTGGAGCTGGAGCGCGACGTGTTCGGCGATGTGCCCGAGCCAGGTGCCTTCGTCCAGGCGCTCGATGAACCCGCCCCGGCGGCCGCGGGAGCAGTGGTGCTGGTCGAGCCGGGGGAGGTCGGCCAGCAGCCGCTCCTTGAAGCCGGGGATGGTGTTCGACGGGAAGTTCTCGAGCGAGCCGAGGTCGACGACGAGATGGATCGCGGGGTCGTAGCTCCAGACGTTCGGGCCGCGGTAGACGCGGGTCTCGATGATCTTGAGGTCAGGAGCGGGGGTGCCGTGCGTTTCGGTCATGTGTTTCCGTTGTCTGCTTGCGTGCGGTCGGGGAGCTCGGATTCGGCGCCGGCCGTGATCGGCTCGGTCGCCTCCGGTCTGGACTCCCCGGCCCCTACCGCTTTGGCGGACTTCTTCGTCGTCCGGCGTCCCGCACGCTTCTTCCGGTCCGCGTAGTACTTCGGTGAGACCCCCTCGGCCGCGATCTCCTTGGCCAGTTTGCGCAGGTCCGCCTCGGCAGCCTCCATCTCGGCGAGCTCCGTCGCGGGCGGCTGCTTGCCGAACGACAACAGCACCCGGTCCTGCAGGTCGAACGTCGCGGTGGCCGGCAGCACATGCAGTACGACGCCGGACGCGAGCAGCGGCTCGGACCGGCCGGCGTAGTGCCCGTTGGAGGTGATCCGGCTGCCGTCGAAGATCGTCACCGCGCCGCGGCCGACGACCTCCAGGTGTGTGCCGCGGAACACGGCCGCGGTGTCCTCGTCGACGCCGATCCCGAGCAGGCCGGGGGACTGGGCGACGAGCGACAGCAGCCGGCCGTACCGGTTCCGCTGGGCGAAGTGCTGGTCGACGATCGCGCCCTGGACCAGCCCGAGCCCGCCGGACAACTGGCTCATCCGCTGCCGCGGGGTGGCGCCGGAGCGCCCGAACGCGATCATGTGCTCGGCCAGGATGCTCGCGCCGGCCGACGTACCACCGACCGCGGCACCGCGCGCGTGGGCGGCGGTGACGGCGCGGCCGAACGCCGTACCGGTGACGACACCGGCGAGCTTGAGCTGGTTGCCGCCGGTCATGAACACACCGGTCGCGTCATTCAGCGGGGAGATGAAAGCCGGGTCGTCGGCGTCCTCCCGGTTCTCCGGGCGAACGCCGACCACACTCTCGGCCCCGAGCGCGGCGAACAGGGCCCGGTAGACGTCGATGACATCGGGCCCGAGCGCGGACGCGGTAGGCACCACCACGATCCGCGCCTTGGCCCCACCCGCCGCTTCCACGAACTCCTGCAGCACCGTCCGCTTCTTCAGCTTGTCCTCGGCCCCACCGATCGCAAACAGGGCACCAGGCCCACCCTGCAGTTCAGACATAGGCGAAGAATAGGTGCTGACCCCCTCAGTGACCGAACGTGAACCAGTTCAGGTTGACGTAGTCGGCTGGTTGGCCGCTGGTGAAGGTTATGTAGACGGTGTGGGTGCCGGTCACGGACGAGATGTTGGCTGGGATGGTTCGCCAGGACTGCCAGCCGCCGGTGTTGCCTACGGCGAATGTGCCGATGGGGGCGTTGGAGCGGCTGTCCAGGCGTACTTCGACGAGGCCGCTGACGCCTCCTGCGGCGCCGGACGCGACGCGCGCGACGAACTGGGTGGCCGCCGTGCTGCCGAAGTCGATGCCGTTGTACTGCGCCCAGTCGCCGTTGCCGATCTGCATCAGGTTCTGGCCGCCGCCGGTGTCCGTGGTGGTCTCCAGGCCCATCCCGGACTGCTGCGCGTACGACTCAGCCTGCAATGTGCCGTACGCTGAGGAGCCGCCGCCCGGCGGGGGAGTCGTCGGGGGCGGAGTGCTGCCGCCGCCCTTCGTCGAGACCGCCACGTAGTCGACCATCATCGGACGATCCGGCACAGTCGATGCGCGCGGCGTGGGGCCGTTGAGCGCATCCGGGAATGCGCCGCCGATCGCCAGGTTCAGCAGCACGAAGTACCCGGCGTGCGACGTCATGTTCGACCACGTGTCGGCCGGCAGCTGCCCCTGGCTGACCGAGTGGAACTGCTGCCCGTCGACGTACCACCGCAGCTGGTTCGGCGACACCGACGTGTCCCACTCGAACCGGTACGTGTGGAACGCGGACTGGCAGCTCGAGCCCGGGCACGCGCGGTTCGCGCCGATCCCGGTCGTCTCGTTGCACGGTCCGCCCGGGCTGACGCCGCAGTGCAGTACGCCCCACACCGAGTTGATCCCGTTGACGTTCTCCATGATGTCGAACTCGCCGATCCCCGGCCAGTTCCAGTAGTTCCCGCGGTACGGCGCACCGAGCGCCCAGAACGCGGGCCAGTACCCGAGCGCCGCATCACCGATCACGTTCGGCATCTGGATCCGGCTCTCGATCGCCAGCACACCACCCGACGGCGGCTTGAAGTCACTCCGCTGACTCTCGATCCGCGCCGACGTCCAGTTGCCCGCGGCATCTCGGCGCGGCGTGATCCGCAGGTTCCCGGTGCCGTCGAGCGACACGTTGTCCGGACTGTTCGTGTAGTTCTGGATCTCGCCGGTACCCCAGTTCCCGGGGCCGCCCGGGTAACCGTGCCCGGTGTCGATGATCCAGTTGGAGCCGGACGGCAGACTGCCGCTCGACCCGTTGAAGTCGTCACTCCACACCGTCGACCAGCCGTCGGTAGGCGGCGGCACACTCGCATGCGCGAGCGGTACGACGGCCAGCAGAGGCGCCAGCAGCGCAAGTACTAATGGGCGGGTACGCATGAACCTATGGGAGCGCTCTCATCGCGCACTGTCAACAGCTCGTCACAGGTGCGTGCGAAACACCGTCGTACTGCGTCGCACCCGCATGCCGAGGCGTTCGTACATCGCCAGCGCGCCGGTGCCGGAATGCGTCCAGAGGATGCAGGTACTGCGGCCGCGGGCGCCGAACTCCGCGCAGGTGCGATCGAGCATCGCGCGGGCGATGCCCTTCTTCCGCTGGTCGTCGCGGACCGCGAGCTGCTCGACGTACCCCTCCTCGCCGTCCAGCGCGATCACCGCGCCGACCACCTCGTCACCGGCGTACGCGAGCGTCGACACCGCCGGGAGGAACGTCGCCCGCCCGACCGTCAACTCGCTCCACTCCTCGAAGGACTTCCGCCGCGGCTGGAACGCCGCGAACGCCGCCTCGATCAGCTCGTACACCTCATGCGCCCGAGCCTCGTCGTACGCCGTAAGCCGGATCCCGTCCGGTGCAGCGACCGATCCCGAACTGATTGGTCGCTCCAACAACCAGTTGGTCGCCAGAACGTCGCAGCCGCGGGACCGCAGCAGCTCCGTCCCGGCGAGGTCCGCGTCGTCGACGATCTGCGCGAACCACTCGCTGCCACGCGCCCGCGAACCCGCCTCGGCCCAGTCGAGCAGCCGCGTCCCGATCGCGAGCCCGCGGTACGACGAATGAACGTCGATCTGCGCGTGCTTGCCGTCGTGCAACCACGCCCACGCGGCGACCTCGCCGTCCGGGGCGATGACGACCAGCGTGTCGCGCTCGAGCTGGATCATCGGCCGGCTGAGATTCGCGGCCACCTGATCAGGAATCACCTCGGCCTGGCCGTGCCACTCGCGCTCGTTCGCGGCGATCAATCGGTAGATCGCGTCCGCATCGTCAAGCGTCGCCGGCCGGTCGGTGAAGTCCATGGGCCGATCTTGCCGCATCCACCCGGACCAACCGGCCGAATTGCAGCTTGTTGCGATCAGGCCGGGGTCTCGGCGTCGGCGACTTCTACTTCTTCGCGAGTGATGCCGAGCAGGTAGAGGATCGTGTCGAGGTAGGGGACGCTGAGATGGGTGTCGGCGGCAGCACGAACCACCGGCTTGGCGTTGAACGCGACGCCCAGACCGGCCACGGCGAGCATGTCGAGGTCGTTCGCGCCGTCGCCGATGGCCACGGTCTGCGTGAGCGGAGTCCCGGAGCGTACGGCGAACTCGCGCAGCGCGGCCGCCTTGCCGGCGCGGTCCACGATCTCGCCGACGACCCGGCCGGTGAGTACGCCGTCGACGATCTCGAGCTCGTTCGCCTTCGCGTAGTCGATGCCCAGCTCGGCCGCGAGCTTGTCGGTGATCTGGCTGAACCCGCCGCTGACGATCGCGAACTGGTAGCCGAGTCGCTTCAGCGTGCGGACCAAGGTACGGGCGCCGGGCGCGAGCTCGATTTCGGCGTACACCTCGTCGAGCGCGGTCGCCGGCAGCCCCTCGAGCGCCGCGACCCGATGCCGCAGCGATTCCTCGAAGTCCAGCTCGCCGCGCATCGCCTTCTCGGTGACGGCGGCGACCTCGTCCAGCCGGCCGGCGTGCTCGGCGAGCATCTCGATGACCTCGCCCTGGATGAGGGTCGAGTCGACGTCCATCACGATCAGCCGCTTGGCCCGCCGGTACAACCCGCCGTCCTGTACCGCGACGTCCAGCCCTTGCCGCACACCTTCCAGCGCGAGGACCGTCCGCAGCGTCTCCGGGTCGGCGCCCGAGACCGCGATCTCCATCGCGGTGACCGGGTACCGCGCCATCCGGCTGATCCGGTCGATGTTCGCGCCGGTGTCGGCGATCCGGCCGGCGACCGCGGCCAGTCCGGCGGCGGACAGCGGATGACCGATCACCGTCACCTGGCTGCGGCCCTTGCGCCGCGGCTCGTTGTCGCCGACACCTTTCTTCACCGAGATGTCGACGTCGAGCATGCTGGCGAGTGCCTTCAGCTCTTCCTTCAGGTCGTTGTGGTCACGCGGCGCCGACAGCAGTACGCCGAGCACCAGGCGCCCCCGCAGTACGACCTGCTCGGCGTCGATGACCTCGAGCCCACGCGTCGCGAGCGTGGAGAGAACGGCGGAGGTCAGGCCCGGCCGGTCGGTCCCCGTCAACGTCACCAGCAGCGTCGGCCGCTCGGCCGCCGCAGTCTCGAGTTCAAGCTCCGTGGGATCAGTCATCGCACCCCGAACGCTACCTATATGAGATGACCGTCCAATGGCCGGTCCAGATCTCAAGCATGAACGGGTGGCGCGCAGGCCGCGACCAGCGCCCGGCGGGCCGCGGCCGCGAGATCGAGAAGCGCCCGCCGGCGAGCGTCGGCCTCGGCCCCGGTCACCGCTGCACCGTCATCCTCCAGCGCCGCGTCTGCGATGGCCAGACACCTCCGGGCGGTGGCCGCCGTCTTCACTGCGCGTGGTTCGTAGCCCGGAGCAAGGACGTCTCCGTCGCCGCGGCCGATCTTGCGGATGTCGATCAGCGCGTCCGCGACTTCGGGCTTCCACCGCGCGACCTCGAGCGCGGCCAGCGAATCGGCCGCGTCGATCAACGACAACCGCAGACCGCGATCTGCCTCGCCGAGGTCGGCCGGCAGCGGACTCGACGCGGGTAGCACGGACCACTGCACTGCCGGCCCGACGTACGCCGGAACGAGTCCGAGCTCGGGCCCCGTGAGTACGACGGCTTCGCCGGTCTCCAACGCGGCCTCGTTGAACGACGGCGGTCCGGCCAGGCCGATCGGGTCACCCGGGACGGGCAGCGCGAGGTGCGCCTGCGTCGTACCCGCGGCGCGGAGCAGGTTGAGCGCGACCGGCAACGTGGCCGGCTCGGGATGCCCGGCCAGTCCGGAGACATGGTGACCGACGTCGTCACCGAGGATCTTCGACGCGGCGGTGTCGGGGTCGCAGGCGCCGGTCAGCATCGCGTTCGTCCAAACGGTGAACCGTACCGAGGCGGAGGTCGTCAGCACGCCCGCAAGTCTCTCACCACCCGACCACACGTCGTCGACGGCGACCCCTTAGGTTTTGAGCATGACTGCAGTGGTGGAGCTGGCCGGGGTGACGATCGTCCGTGGTGGCGCACGGCTGCTGGACGGGATCGACTGGACGATCGACGAGGCCGACCGCTGGGTGGTGATCGGGCCGAACGGCGCCGGCAAGACGACCCTGCTGCAGATCCTCGCCGCGCAACTTCACCCGACGACCGGCGTCGCCGGCCTGCTCGGTGAAGTGCTCGGCGCCGTCGACGTGTTCGAGCTGCGGCCGCGGATCGGACTCACCAGCGCCGCATTGGCCGACCGGTTGCCGAAGAGCGAGCGGGTCTCCGATGTCGTCGTCTCCGCGTCGTACGCCGTGCTCGGTCGATGGATCGAGCAGTACGACGACCTGGATCACCAACGTGCCAACGCACTACTGGCCGAGCTCGGGATCGGGCACCTCGCGGACCGGACGTTCGGGACGTTGTCCGAGGGGGAGCGGAAGCGGGTCCAGATCGCCCGCGCGCTGATGACCGACCCCGAACTGATGCTGATGGACGAGCCCGCGGCCGGCCTCGACCTTACGGGTCGCGAACAGCTTGTCCGCTCGCTCAGCGCGATCGCGACCGCGGTCGGCGCCCCCGCGATGGTCCTCGTCACCCACCACGTCGAGGAGATCCCGCCCGGCTTCACCCACGCACTCCTCCTCAAGCAGGGCCGGGTCGTGGCCGCCGGCCCGATGGACGAAGCCCTCACCGCCGAAACCCTCAGCGACACCTTCGACCTGGCCCTCACCCTCAAGCAGGAAGACGGTCGCTACACCGCCCGCGCCCTCTGACCCCGGGATCCTGTGGCCGACCAGACGCGTCCAAACACCTGCTTGCAGGCCCCGACGTGGATAGGCTTGGGAAATGATGGATTGGCTGCGGGACAATGTGTGGGCGGCGTGGCTGACGATCGCCGCCGTCCTCGGCCTGGCTGAGCTGGCCTCGCTCGACTTCACCCTGCTGATGCTGGCCGCCGGTGCGCTCACCGCCGCGGGGGTCGCGGCGTTCTTCCCGGGACTGCTCTGGCTGCAGATCGTCGTCGGCCTGATCACCGCGGCCGCGATGCTGGGGGCGATCCGGCCGATGATCGTCCGCAAGATCCATCACGGCCAGGAGCTGAAGACCGGCTCCGCCCACGTGATCGGCCGGACCGGGACGGTGGTGAAGGAGATCCATCCCGACGGCGGCGGCTCGATCCGCCTCGGCGGCGAGCTCTGGACCGCCCGGCCGTACGACGAGATCTCGACGATCGCCCCGGGCACCCGGGTCGAGGTGATGCACATCGACGGCGCGACCGCGGTCGTCTACCCGGTCGGCGAGCCGCTGCACCACCAGCTCGACCTGCCCGAGCCGAGCCAGGACCCGAAGCCGACCGACCCGCCCCAGAGCTGAACGCAGAGCTGCACGCAGACCTGAACCAGTCGATCGGTTGAGTGGTCCCCTCCGCGCAGTAGTGTCGAAGGTGCAGGGCGGTTGATGTAGCTGCTCGATCAGGCATCCGACGCGCCGGGAACCGGTACGGCGCCTGCCCCGTCGATACGGAAGACTGTCCGTCCTGAGGGTCCGTTCGAGTGGAGGGTCAAAGTGACCGCGTTCCTCATAGTCCTGGCACTGGTCGCCTTATTGGTGATCGTGACCTTGGTCAAGTCCGTCCGGGTGGTGCAGCAGCAGACCGTCGGGATCGTCGAGCGGTTCGGCAAGTTCAAGACCGGTCTGCAGCCCGGCCTGAACCTGTTGACGCCGTTCGTCGACAAGGTCCGCTACACCATCGACATGCGCGAGCAGGTGGTCGCGTTCCCGCCGCAGGGCGTCATCACCGAGGACAACCTGATGGTGTCGATCGACTCCGTCATCTACTTCCAGGTGAACGACCCGGTCCGGGCGACGTACGAGATCTCGAACTACATCCAGGCCATCGAGCAGCTGACCATGACCACGCTGCGAAACATCATCGGTGGTATGGACCTCGAGCAGACGCTGACGTCTCGCGAGGAGATCAACGAGAAGCTGCGGTACGTGCTCGACGAGGCGACCGGCAAGTGGGGCATCCGGGTCAACCGGGTCGAGCTCCGCTCGATCGACCCGCCGCCCTCGATCCAGGACTCGATGGAGAAGCAGATGCGCGCGGACCGGGACAAGCGCGCCGCGATCCTCACCGCGGAAGGTATGCGGCAGTCCGCAGTACTGTCCGCCGAGGGTCAGAAGCAGTCCGCGATCCTCACCGCCGAAGGTGACAAGCAGTCCCGCATCCTCCGCGCCGAGGCCGAGCGGCAGGCGCGGATCCTGAAGGCACAGGGTGAGGCGCAGGCCATCACCACGGTCTTCAACGCGATCCACGCCGGCAAGCCGGACCAGGGTCTGCTCGCGTACCAGTACCTGCAGATGCTGCCGTCGATCGCCCAGGGCGACGCGAACAAGCTGTGGATCGTGCCGAGCGAGATCGGCGACGCGCTCAAGGGTCTGGGCAGTGCGGTCGGCCAGGTGGCCGGCATCACCCAGAAGGCCGAGGGCGACTGGCACGCGCCGGAGCTCTCCAACGGCGAGGTGGCCGAGCTCGACTCGTCCGCCGCTGCGCCGGCGGCAGTGGCCGAGGCCGACAACGCGGTCCGCGAGGCGATCGCGGCTGCCGAGTCCGCTGCCGTGAGCACCCGCAGCCAGGCTGCTGCACCGGCCACGCCGTCGATCCCGCCGCCTGCTCCGTCGCAGGAGCCGCCGGCCGCGGAGCCGCCGCAGCGCTGACAGTTGTACGTCGTACCACCAAGGCCTCCCCGGTCAGCCGGGGAGGCCTTTGTCTTGTCGATTGACTACCAGTCGATCGCATACTGTCTGCTCAATGTGCGGACTGGTGAGCGCGAGGCGCGATCGGGTGCGTAAAGTCAGGCAGCGATGACATGGTACGAAGCGGTGTTCGTCCTGCTGGCGGGGATGGGCGCGGGAACGATCAACGCCGTCGTGGGGTCGGGCACACTGCTCACCTTCCCCGCGTTACTTGCTGTCGGCATCCCGCCGGTGCTGGCGAACGTCAGCAATACCGTCGGTCTGGCGCCGGGTACCGCGGCCGGCGCGATCGGCTACCGGCGCGAGCTCGAGGGCCAACGCGGCCGCATGCTGCGGTTGATCCCGGCGTCACTGGCCGGCGGCATCGTCGGGGGAGTGCTGCTGCTGACGCTGCCCGACTCCGCGTTCCACGCCGTCGTACCGGTGCTGATCCTGCTCGGCTGTCTACTCGTCGCGTTCCAGCCGTGGCTGTCGAAGTGGATCAGTGCTCCGTCGCACCTGCACCGCGGCGCCTGGTGGGTGATCCCGGCCGTCTTCGCCACCGGTGTGTACGGCGGGTACTTCGGGGCCGCGCAAGGCGTACTGCTGATGGCGATCCTCGGCCTCGGACTGGACTCGAACCTCCAGCGGATGAACGGCCTGAAGAACGTGCTGGCGACGGTCGTGAACACCGCCTCCGCGATCCTGTTCATCATCGTCCACGACATCGACTGGCTCGCCGCCGGTCTGATCGCGGTCGGCTCGACCATCGGCGGCTTCCTCGGCGCCCGCTACGGCCGCAAACTCCCGCCGATCGCACTCCGCGCCCTGATCGTCTGCATCGGCATCCTCGCCATCGTCACGATGGTGTTCTGAGCTGTAGTCCGGCCAGCAGCAGGTCCAGCCCGTAGTCGAACTGTTCGTCGCCGCCTGTCGTCCGGGCCAACTCCGGTGCCAGCTCGACGACTGACGGGAACTCGCGCGCCGACAGCGACTCCATCGTCGCGCGCAGTCGCCGCCAGGCCTCGGGATCGCGACGCTCGGCTGCCATCTGGATCTCCCACGACGTCGAGCCGAGCACGTACGTGAACAAGGTCGTATGCGTGCGGGCCGCCGTCTCCGCGTCGAACCCGGCCGCCCGCAGTACGCCGAGCAGTCCCTCGGCGACCCGCGCCGTCTCGTGCCCGCTCAGCGGCCGCCCGGCGAGTAGTTGCGCAAGGCAAGGATGTTGGAGCATCAGCAGCCGCAACGACCGGCACACCGCCCGCACCTGATCGGGCCACGGCACACCATCAGGTACGGGGGGCAGCAGGCCCATCAGGTGATCGCGGACCGCGTCGTACAGCTCGTCCTTGTTACGGAAATAGGTGTAGAGCGCCATCGGGCCGACACCCAGCTCGGCGGCCACGCCGCGCAGACTGAAGGCGTCCGTGCCGCGGGACTCCATCAGCTCGAGCGCGGTCCGCACGATCAGCTCGGAGCTGAGCGTGTTCCGCGGTGTCCTGGCCATGTGACGCACCTCCCTTCGACGTTCATAACGTACAGTGTATAGTACGGTGTATGCGAGCCATTCAGATCACCGAGTTCGGTGGACCCGAGGTCCTGAAGATCAGCGAGATCCCGGAGCCGGCCGCCGGCGACGGGCAGGTCCTGATCGCGGTCGACCGCGCGGGCATCAACTACGCAGACACCCACCAGGTGGAGAACAGCTACCTGTCCCGGGCGGAGCTTCCGCTGATCCCGGGCGGCGAGGTGGTCGGCCGCACCCCGGACGGTCGCCGGGTGGTCGCGCTGGTCGGCTCGGGTGGGTATGCCGAGAAGGCGCTCATCCACCCGGCGCGCGCGTGGGACGTGCCGGACGGTGTCACCGACGGGCAGGCGCTTGCGCTGATCGTCCAGGGCACCACGGCGTGGTACATGCTGAAGCACTCCGCACACCTGCAAGCCGGTGAGTCTGTCCTGGTTCACGCGGGCGCCGGTGGCGTCGGCCACCTGTCCATCCAGCTCGCGAAGCTGTGGGGCGCCGGCCGGGTCATTGCGACCGCGTCGTCGGAGGAGAAGCGGCAGCAGACCCTGGAGCTCGGTGCCGACGTGGCCATCGACGGCGAGCCGGAGGGCCTCAAGGACCGCATCCTCGAGGCGAACGGCGGCAAGCCGGTCGACATCGTGCTCGAGATGGTCGGCGGCCCGACGTTCGACGAGTCGTTCGCGGCGCTGGCGCCGTTCGGCCGGCTGATCACGTTCGGCGCGGCGTCCCGGCAGGCCGCCAAGCCGATCGAGCCCGCCCGGCTGATGAAGGGTTCGAAGACGATCGCCGGTTTCTGGCTGGTCGACAGCCTGCGCGACCCGAAGCAGTTCGGTGCGGCGCTGACCGAGCTGTTCGACCTGACCGCGGACGGCAAGCTCCGCCCGATCGTCGGCGGCGAGTACGCGCTGTCCGACGTCGCCACCGCTCACGAAGACATGCGTGCCCGCAGGACTGTGGGCAAGCTCCTGCTCGACCCCACTCGCTAGGAGATCAGATATGACAATTGCAGTTGAGAAGGTTCTGTACGCGGCCCGCGCCACCGCGGACGGCGGCCGCGACGGCAAGGTATCTACCGACGACGGCAAGCTCGCCGTCACGGTCGCGCCGCCGGTCGAGATGGGTGGCAACGGCAACGGCACCAACCCGGAGCAGCTGTTCGCGGCCGGCTACGCGGCCTGCTTCCACAGCGCGCTGAAGCTGGTCGCGCGCAAGGCCCGTCAGGACTCCGACGGCTCGACCGTCACCGCCGAGGTGGGCATCGGCCCGATCAACGGCGGCGCCGGCTACGGCCTGCAGGTCGAGCTCGTGGTCAGCCTGCCGGGTGTCGAGCGCGCGGTCGCCGAGGAGCTCGTCGCCAAGGCGCACGAGGTCTGCCCGTACTCCAACGCCACCCGCGGCAACATCAAGGTCGACCTCAAGGTCGCCTGAGATCAGATTCGCGCGAGGGCCTCTTTGAGGAGGCCCTCGGTCGCGGACACCGGGGCCGCCGAGATCGTCAGGCCCTCCATGATCGCGACGTACTCGTCGACCTCGTCGAGCTTGTCCAGGTACAGCGCGCTGGCCGCGTGCTCGATGTAGACGATGTCGGGCAGATCGCCCTCCGGGAACCGCAGCAGGCTGAACGCGCCACCGGCGCCGGCGTACCCGACGCTGCTGAACGGCATCACCTGCAGCGTGATGTTCGGCTGCTGCGACCACATGATCAGGTGCTCGATCTGCGCCCGCAGTACCTTCTCGCCGCCGACCGGCCGGTGCAGCACCGACTCGTCGATGACCACCCAGAGGCGGGCCGGGTTCGCGCGGGTGAGGATCTGCTGCCGGGTGACCCGGAGCTCGACCCGCTGGTCGACCTCCTGGTGCGGCAGGAACGACGACTTGCCGAGCTGGACCATGGCCCGCGCGTACTCCTCGGTCTGCAGCAGACCGGGGACGAACATCACCTCGTACGTGCGGATCAGCGCCGCGGCGACCTCGAGGCCGACGTAGTTGGTGAACCAGCTGGGCATCACATCGCCGTACCGCGACCACCAGCCGGGGTTGTTCGCGGCCCGGGCCAGCTCCATCAGCCGGAACCGCTCGTCGGTGTCAGCCATCCCGTACAGCTCGAGCAGATCGCTGACATCGCGTTCCTTGAACCCGACCCGGCCGAGCTCCATCCGGCTGACCTTGGACTCCGAGGCCCGGATCTGCCAGCCCGCGTCGGCGCGACTGATCCCGGCGGCTTCACGCATCCGCCGCAACTGCCCACCCAGCATGATCCGCAGAGCGGTCGGCCCACCTTCGCCGCCGCTCACCGACACCTGATCACTCACCCTGACCCACGCCCAGCCACGCACCCATTTCAGCCCGTGATGCTACCGCCTGTCCACGGGTATCGTCCGATCGGCGCTCCGCCGATCGAGATGCGCGGCGTGTTGGGTCAAGTGCTTGACGAGGAAGCGAGCGTCGCGGTCGACGCCCTGGATGCTGGCCGAGGCGATCGCGTACTGGAAATCGAGCCCGAGAAAGTACAGGCCGGGTACGTCGGACGCCACGCCCCGCTCGTGCCGCGGCCGCCCGTCGTCCCCGAAGATCGGCAGGTCGATCCAGCTGTGGTCCGGATCGGAACCGGTGCACCACACCACGTTCATGACATCGTCGAGTACGTCGCCGTCGGCCGTCACCGGCTTGCCGTCGCGGACGCCCTCGATCCGGCTCAGCCGTTCGATGCCGGCCGCATCGAGGTGGTCGAGCTTGTTGCGGGTCAGCGGCAGACCGTTCTTCAGCGCGTTCGCGATCGCCTTGCGTCCCATCGGCGTACGTCGGGTGAGGACGTACTTGAACAGGAACATGACGACCGGCGTGAACACGTGGCCGACGGTCGAGTCGATGTCGACCGGCACCTGCCCGGGGTGCCGTCCGGCGAGCAGCGTGCGATGGGTCTTGACCGCGTCGAGGGCGACATCGGTGCCAGAGTTGGCCGCACCAACGATCAGGACGGTGCCGTCCGCAAGCTGCTCGGGGTTCCGGTACTCCAGCGAGTGCAGTTGCCGGATCGACGGATCGAGCTCATCGGCGAACGACGGCCACCATGGCGTGCTGTGCATACCGGCCGCGACGACGACCTGGTCCGCGCGCCAGTCACCGGCGTTCGTCTCCACCACGAACCCGTCGGCGTCCTGCGACAACCGCGTCACGCGTACGCCGGTCCGAACCGGCAGCTCGTGGTGTACGGCGTACTGCTCGAGGTAGTCGGCCATCTCGTCCCTGTTCGGACAGTCCTTGGTGCCGATGCGCAGCCCGGGCAGACTCGCGTACCGCGGCAGACTGAAGAGCCGCAACGAGTCGTACCGCTCCCGCCAGCAGTCACCCACCCGGTCATTCCCGTCCAGCACGACGAAGTCCTCACCCCGCCGCCGCAGGTAGTAGGCCATCGCCAATCCCGCCTGCCCCGCCCCGACCACCACAGTCCCGACCCTGTCCATAATTCAAAGTAGGTCCGGATTGTGCTGCTGCACATCGTCCGATCACGCCAACTCGGGCGAGCGGCGACTGGTCATTTCTGCCCAGTCAGGCCGTGTTCGTACGCGTAGGCCGTCGCCGCGGCTCTGCTGGAGACGCCGAGCTTCCCGAAGATGTTGCTGACATGCCGAGCCACCGTTCGTTCGCTCAGGAACAGCTGATCGGCGACTGTCCGATTCGTTGCACCCGTCGCCAGCAACCGCAGTACTTCCAGTTCCCGTGCGCTGAGTCTGCTGCCGGCATCCGATTGGTCGGGCATCGTCAGGTCACCGTCGGCGCCGAGGCGTTCGAAGACGGCTCGCGCGCCCTGCAGCTCCATCTGTTCAGCGTCGGTGTCCCCGAGCTGCCGGCAAGCGTCTGCGACCAGCAGCCGCGTGCGGGCGCCTTCGTACGGCATCTCCAGCCGCTGCCACAGCGTCCCGGCCCGCCGCAACAGCGGGATCGCGCCCTGGGGATCGCCGCACGCGACCCGTACCGCACCCTCGGCGTACGCCGCGAGCGCTTGCAGGTACAGCGATTCCGTCCGCGCGAACTCGTTCAACTCGGCCGCCGCCTTGCGTGCGGTCTCGCGGTCGTCGCATTCGATCGCCAACTCGACCCGCGCCGCGAGCAGCAGTGGGCGATTCGGCGAGAGCGAGTCCTCGGCCAACGCACGGTCCAGACCGGCGATCGCAACGTCGTACCTGCCCTGCGCGGCGCGCAGCCGGGCCAGACCAGGCTGGACGTCCATGCCGTCACCGGCCGCGAGCTGATACGCGCGTTCGGCCGTGTCGAAGTTGCCGCGCTGGCGCTCGACCTCGGCCAGGCGGTACCACGCCGATCCGACCGTGCCCGCCGACAGGCGTCGGCACGCGTCCTGCGCTGCGTCGGCGGCCTCAGTCCACGCCCCGCGGAACTGAAGGATCTGGGCACGATGCACCAGGCACGCCCCGCGGTACGGGACCAGGCCTGGCTGCGAGTCGCACCAGCCGGTGAGAGCGCGCGTCCACTCCTGGGCGCGGCGGATGTCGTACATGTCGAGGCAGAGGGCAATCACCGAGCAGTACGCCATGCCGGTGACCTCTGGGCCGATCCGGCCGCCGGTTACGTGGACCATCGCCTCGTCGAGTGCGAGGACGGCCTCGGTGCCGCGACCCAGCATGGCGAGGCAGTTCCCGCGGCCGAGTGCGGCCAGGACGATCGTGTCAGGCTCGCCGGCCCACCGCTGGCTCTGCTCGAACAAGGGGAGCGCGGTGGCTGCGTCGCCGGAGTTCATCGTCAACGCGGCTTCGGCCATCGCGAGCCGCCCGGCGAGCTCGACGTTCCCTTCCGGCACGAGGCGCATGATCCGCGCCTGCCAGCCGGCCGCGCGGGAGAGATCACCGCGCTGCTGCAGATGGAACCCGAGCCAGAACCCGCTCCGGATCGCCCCGTCGATGTCGCCGCTCACGAGGTACGCCTCGACCGCCCGCTCGCGGTACGCCGCGACCTCGTCGTCCTGACCGAGGACGAAGGCGGCGACCGCGAGCCGTTCGAGCTCGGCCGGCGGCAGGGGAGCGCCCTGGTCCGCGGCCGTCAGTTCGGCGTACTCCGCGGGCCAGTCGTGCTGCTCCATCGTCGGCCTCTAGTGCTGCGCCAGGTCCAGCACTGTTGCTGTCGGCAACTTCGCGAGCTCGGTGCCGTCGAGCAACAGCTTCGAGCCGCGGATCCCGCTGCCGATGACCACCATTCCGGCCTTCACGACCGCCTCGTCGACGAGCACCGGCCAGTCCGCGGGCAGTCCGATCGGCGTGATCCCGCCGTACTCCATGCTGGTCGTGCTGACCGCGTCGTGCTGGGCGGCGAACGAGATCTTCCGGACGCCGAGGTGCTTGCGGATCACCCCGTTCACGTCGGCCCGGTCGGTCGCCAGCACGAGCACCGCGGCGTACGACTCCTCGCCGGCCCGCTTGCCGAGCACGATCACGCAGTTCGCCGAGGCGGCCATCGGTACGTCGTACTCCGCGCAGAACGCCGCCGTGTCGGCCAGCTCGGCGTCGATCGCCGCCGCGTACGCCGTCACGTCCGCGAGCCCGTCCCGAACCGGCGCTGCCAGCAGCTCCGGAACCTCCAGCGCGGGCTGCCAGTCGAGCTTGCCCATCACCGGTGCCGTCACTGGTGGGCCTCCGGCAGTTTCACGAGGTCGGCGTACTCCGTGTGCTCCTGGAGGAACTCCTGGTAGAACGGGCAGGCCGGCCTGACCCGGAGTCCGAGTGCCCGCGCGTCGTCGAGGGACTTCGTCGCGATCCGCCCGGCCACGCCGCGGCCGCGGAACTCGGGCAGCGTCTCGGCGTGCACGAACGCGATCACGCCCGGGTGCAGCTTGTAGTCGACGAAGCCCATCAGGGTGCCGTCCGCGTCGTGTGCCTCGTACCGGCTGTTGTCCTTGGCGTCCACGACGTTGATGTCTGTCTCCATGCCGCAACTCTAGTCACCGTGACCGACGGTTTTGACTCGGTCACTCCTGGGGTACCGGCCCGGATGGTCGAAAGGAGCAGTGGATGAGCGAGCACGCGTTGGAGCACGGAAAGGCGATACCGAGTCTCGTACCGGCCAGGATGGACCGGCTGCCGTGGACCCGGTTCCACTGGATGATCGTCGTCGGTCTGGGAGTCTCCTGGATCCTCGACGGCCTCGAGATCCAGCTGGTGTCCCTGGTCGGGAACGTATTGAAAGAGCCCGAGACCCTGCACCTGAGTACGTCGCAGGTCGGCCTGATGGCGTCGGTCTATTTGGGCGGTGAGGTGGTCGGAGCACTGGTCTTCGGCCGGTTGACCGACCGGCTCGGCCGACGCAGCCTGTTCATCGTCACGCTGCTCGTGTACCTGATCGCGTCCGGTCTGGCCGGCCTGTCCTGGGACCTGACCTCGCTGCTGATCTTCCGGTTCATCGCCGGGATGGGTATCGGCGGTGAGTACGCCGCGATCAACTCCGCGATCGACGAGCTGATCCCGTCGCGGTTCCGCGGCCGGGTCGACATCGGCGTGAACGGCACCTACTGGGCCGGCGCGCTGATCGGCTCCGCGGTCGGTCTGGTGTTCCTGAACAAGGACATCGTCCCGATCGAGTGGGGCTGGCGGCTGTGCTTCCTGATCGGCCCGGTGATGGGCCTGTTCATCATCTATCTGCGCCGGCACATCCCGGAGAGCCCGCGCTGGCTGATGACGCACGGGCGGGTCGAGGAGGCCGAGCGCACCGTCGACGACATCGAGGAAACGGTACGGCGCCAGGGCGGCGAACTGCGTACGGTCAGCGACGACGAGGCGATCGAGCTGGTCGACTACCCGCCGGTGACGTACCGCGAGATCGCCCGGGTGATGCTGCGCGACTACCGCAGCCGCTCGTTCCTCGGGTTCTCGATGATGGTGACGCAGGCGTTCCTCTACAACGCGATCTTCTTCACCTACGCGCTGGTGCTGAAGTCGTACTTCGGTCTGAACGACTCGAGCGTCGCGCTGTACTTCTTCCCGTTCGCGATCGGCAACCTGGCCGGACCGCTGCTGCTCGGCCGGCTCTTCGACACGATCGGCCGGCGGAAGATGATCTTCGGCACGTACACGCTTGCCGCGATCGTGCTGTTCATCACCGCGCTGCTGTTCAACTCCGGCGTGTTGAACGCCGCCTCGCTGACCGGGTTGTGGTGCGTGGTGTTCTTCTTCGCCTCGGCCGGCGCGTCATCGGCGTACCTGACCGTGAGCGAGATCTTCCCGATCGAGCTCCGCGGGCAGGCGATCTCGTTCTTCTTCGCGATCTCGCAGCTGACCGGTGGTGTGATCGCGCCGTTCCTGTTCGCGTCGCTGATCGGTTCGGGCGACAACCCGGCGCGCGGGCCGCTGACGGTCGGTTACATCGTCGGCGCGGGTGTGATGCTCGCGGGCGGGATCATCGCCTGGGTGTTCGGCGTCGACGCGGAAGGCAAGTCGCTGGAGAACATCGCCAAGCCGCTGTCGGCGACCGGCGGCGCCACCCGGTTCCAGGGCGCGACGCCGCGGATGCCGCGTACCGAACGCCGCGACCGCGAACCCTAAGATGACCGAGTGGGTTCGCTGCTGATCGCTGGTACGACGTCGGATGCCGGCAAGACGACCGTGGTCACCGGCATCTGCCGTTGGCTGGCGCGGCAGGGCGTGCGGGTCGCGCCGTACAAGGCGCAGAACATGTCGAACAACTCGATGGTCTGCGCCGACGGCACCGAGATCGGCCGGGCGCAGTGGATCCAGGCCGTTGCCGCGGGCGCCGAACCCGAGGCGGCGATGAACCCGGTGCTGCTCAAGCCCGGTAGCGATCGTCGCAGCCACGTCGTACTGATGGGACAGCCGTGGGGCGAGCTGAGCGCGCGGGGGTTCCTGACCGAGCGGGCCGAGCTCGCCAAGGCGGCGTTCGCGGCGTACGACGATCTCGCGTCGAGGTACGACGTGGTGATCAGCGAGGGTGCGGGCAGTCCGACCGAGATCAACCTGCGGCAGTCCGACTACGTGAACATGGGGCTCGCGCAGCACACGCGGGCGCCGGTCGTCGTGGTCGGGGACATCGACCGCGGGGGAGTGTTCGCGTCGATGTTCGGCACGGTGGCTTTGCTCGACGACGCCGATCAGGCGCTGATCAGCGGGTTCCTGGTGAACAAGTTCCGCGGCGACGTGTCGCTGTTGCGGCCGGGGATCGACATGCTCGCCTCGGTCACCGGCCGCCCGACGTACGGGGTCCTGCCGTGGTTGCCTGAGCTGTGGCTGGACTCCGAGGACGCGCTCGACATCCCGGTACGGCGTACCTCGCCGGGCGATCTGCTGACGATCGCGGTGGTGCGTTTCCCGCGGATCAGCAACTTCACAGACCTCGACGCGCTCGCGGTCGAGCCGACCAACAGCGTCTTCTTCACCACCAGCCCGGCCGAGGTCCGCGACGCCGATCTGGTCGTGCTTCCCGGCTCCCGCGCGACCGTCGCCGACTTGGCTTGGCTTCGTAGCCAGGGCCTGGCCGACGCGATCACTGCGCGCGTCAGTGAGGGCCGTCCGGTTCTGGGGATCTGCGGTGGGTACCAGATCCTCGGATCGTCCGTCTCCGATCCGTACGGAGTCGAGTCGGGCGGCGATCATCCCGGGCTGAGTTTGTTGCCGGTTGCAACGGTGTTTTCGCGCGAGAAGACGTTGGCGCGGCCGACGGCGACGGCGTACGAGATCCACCACGGGGTTGTCGAGGTGACAGGCGACGCGGAGGAGTTTCCGGGTGGTTGTCGGCGCGGCAACACCTGGGGCACGATCTGGCACGGGCTGCTCGACGACGACGCCGCGCGCCATGCTTTCCTCACCGAGGTCGCCGAGCTGACCGGCAAGCCCGCGCCCGACGGCTCGGTCTCGTTCGCCGGCCTCCGCGCGGAGCGGCTGGACCGGCTCGCCGACATGATCGAGGAGTACGCCGACACCGCCGCGCTGATGCGGTTGATCGAGAACGGCGCCCCGCCCGCACCCTTCGTCCCCCCAGGAGCCCCGTGAAGACCGACCTGCAGGACTACCTCCAGGGCACCCGCGCGTTGATGCTCGCCAAGCTCGAGGGGCTCAGCGAGTACGACCGCCGCCGCCCGCTGGTCCCGTCCGGCACCAACCTGCTCGGGCTGGTGAAGCACCTGGTCGGTATCGAGTACGTCTACCTCGGGACCAGCGTGGGCCGGCCGCCGGCCGAACAGCTGCCCTGGGAAGCGGACGGCTCCGTCTGGGAAGGCGCCGACATGTGGGCCAAGCCGGACGAGTCGACGGAGTACCTCACCGGCCTCTACCGCGAGGCCTGCGCCCACAGCGACCGCTCGATCGCCGACCTCGACCTGGACCACCCGGCCGAGGTCCCGCACTGGCCCGAGGGCAACCGCAGTACGTCGTTCGGCGCGCTACTCGTCCGCGTTGTCGACGAAACCGCCCACCACGCCGGCCACGCCGACATCATCCGCGAACTCATCGACGGCCAAGGCGGCAAAGACGCCAACCTGCTCGACAAGACCGGCTGGACGGAGTACTACGCGACCATCCAGCGAGCCGCGGAGACGTTCCTGGATGGATGACTTCGAGCGTCTTCGCGGGCGGCTGTTCGGGATTGCGTATCGGATGACCGGTACGGCGACCGACGCCGAGGAGATCCTGCAGGACGCCTGGCTGCGCTGGCAGGACGCCGACCGTACGTCGGTGCGGGACCCGGACGCGTATCTCGCGAAGACCGTCACCAACCTGTCCATCAAGCAGCTCACGTCCGCTCGGGCTCGGCGCGAGCTGTACGTGGGGGAGTGGTTGCCGGAGCCGGTCCTGACCGGGCGGTTCGACGCACTCGAGGTGGTGGCCGAGCGCGACTCGGTGTCGTTCGCACTGCTGCTCTTGCTGGAACGGCTGACGCCGGCTGAGCGTGCGGCGTACGTCCTGCACGAGGCGTTCGGCTACAGCCATCGCGAGGTGGCCGAGCTGATCGGTACGACGGATGCGAACGCCCGGCAGCTGCTGTCCCGCGCTCGCAAGCGAGTGGCGACCGAGCGTCGGCACCCGGTCGACCGGGCACGCTGGCGGGAACTTGTCGACCGATTCCTGGCCGCGGCTCAGTCGGGCGAGATCGAACAGCTCGAACGCCTCCTGGCCGAGGACGTCGTCTCCACCGCGGACGGCGGCGGCAAGGTGATCGCTGCCCGGAACCCGGTCGTCGGCCGGACCATGGTTGCGCGGTACCTGATCGGGACGCTGCAGAAGTTCGGCGCGGGTTTCGTCCTCCGCTTCGCCGAAGCGAACGGCGAGCCGGCACTGGTCGCCGAGGGCCCAGACGGGCTGATGGCGGTGTGCTTCCTCGAGGCTGGCCCGCACGGCGTGACCGACCTCCGCTTCGTGCTGAACCCGGACAAGCTCGCCTTCGCCGCCGCCCAGGTGTCACACATCGGAGGGCTGTCAGATCTGAGCTGGTGAACTGAAAGGACACCACATGAGCTCAATCCTCGTCACCGGCGGGACCGGCACACTCGGCCGGCCTACCGTGACCCGGCTCCGCGCCCTCGACAACGAGGTCCGCGTGCTCAGCCGCAACCCCGGCCCGGACCACGTCGTCGCCGATCTGACGTCGGGTGAAGGTCTTGCCGCGTTCGAGGGATCGGATGTGATCGTGCACCTGGCCACCAGCGAGGGGCGCCATGACGTCCAGCAGACCCGCAACCTGCTCGCGGCGGCACCAGGCGTGAAGCATCTCCTGGTGATGTCGATCGCGGGGATCGATCGCATCCCGATGCCGTACTACCGCTACAAACTGGAGGCCGAGCGCCTGGTGGCCGAGTCCGGCGTGCCGTACACGATCCTGCGCGCGACCCAGTTCCACAACCTGATCGACCGCGTCCTGGGAGCCCAACGATTCCTACCTGCGGTGCTTGCCCCGGCGATCTCTTTGCAGCCGATCGCCGTCGAGGACGTCGCCGTACGCCTTGCGGAATTGGTTGCCGGGCCGCCGGTCAACGGACGGGCTCCAGATATCGGCGGGCCCGAACGGCTGCCGGTGGTCGAGCTGGCGCGGCGGTGGAAGCAGGCTCGTGCGGTGCGTCGTCCGGTTGTGCCGTTGCGGCTGCCGGGCAAGGCGTTCCGTGCCTTCGCGGCCGGCGCGGCGATGGTCGACGGGCCTGAGTACGGTCGCATCACGTTTGCGGAGTACCTGCGATGAGGACCTATGTGCGCACGGTCCTGTGGATTCTTGCCGTCATGGAACTGGTCCTCGGGCTCTGGCTGACGATCGTGCCGAAGACGTTCTACGACCACGTGCCGACGGTGAACTGGACGCCGCCGTACAGCGATCACCTCTTCCACGACTTCGGTGGCGCGAGTCTCGGACTCGGCATCGTGCTGACCGCGGCCGCGATCCGGCTCGACCGGTTCTGGACCGTGATCGCCTTGGTCGCCTACCTCGCGTACGCCGGGCCGCACCTGGTCTTCCACCTCGGCCACCTGGAGGGCGACGAGCACGCATTGTCGATCGGGCTGGCGGTGATCCTCACGCTCATGGCGGTCCTGCCGATCACCGCTTTGGCGGGGACGCGCAAGTTGACTTGACGACTGTGACAGTGTGACTGTCACAATGGCGGGCATGGGTCCACTCGAGGGCGTGAAGGTGGTCGAGCTGGCCGGGATCGGGCCGGCGCCGTTCGCGTGCATGATGCTGGCGGAGCTCGGCGCCGACGTACTGCGCATCGATCGCCCGGGTGGCAGCCTGTCGCTCGGTCCGCCGGAGCTCGACCTGCTGAACCGCGGTCGCCGGAGCGCGGCGCTCGATCTGAAGCAGCCGGCCGCGGTGGACGTCGTACGGCGGCTTGTCGCGCGGGCCGACGTACTCGTCGAAGGCTTTCGGCCCGGCGTTGCCGAGCGGCTCGGGCTCGGGCCGGAGGAATGTCACGCGATCAACCCGCGGCTGGTGTACGCGCGGATGACCGGCTGGGGTCAGGACGGTCCGCTCGCGCAGACGGCCGGGCACGACATCGACTACCTCGGGTTATCGGGTGCCCTGCACCTGATCGGCCGGGTCGGCGGACCGCCGCAGGTGCCCGCCAACCTGCTCGGCGACTTCGCGGGCGGATCGCTGTACCTCGTGATCGGCGTACTCGCGGCTCTGCACAGTGGGCAAGGACAGGTCGTCGACGCCGCGATCGTCGACGGGTCGGCGCATCTGACCACGATGCTGCTCGGTGCGCTCGCGGCCGGATCATGGCGGCAGGAGCGCGGGACGAACCTGCTCGACACCGGTGCGCCGTTCTACGACGTGTACGAAACGGCTGACGGGAAGCATGTCTCGGTCGGTGCGCTCGAGCCGCAGTTCTATGCGGAGCTGATCGAGAAGCTGGGGATCGACGCGCCCGATCGCAACGATCCGTCGAACTGGCCCGCCCTTCGCAAGCTCCTCGCCGAGACCTTCCGGCAACGGACCCAGGCGGAATGGACGGCCGTGTTCGACGGCTCCGATGCCTGCGTCGCACCTGTCCTGCCGCTCGGCGCCGACCACCCGCATCTCGTTGCCCGAGGCACCTTTGTCGACCACCACGGCGTCCGGCAGCCTGCTCCCGCGCCGCGGTTCGACCGTACGCCGACCAGCCTGGGCCGACCGCCGGCGCGTCCGGGAGAGCACACCCGCGAGGCCCTGGCCGACTGGGGCATCACCGACATCGACGAGCTGCTCGGCTCCGGTGCCGCCGTACAGAACTGAGAGGAAACCGCCCGTGGAACGTCAGCTCTTCGACGCCGATCACGATGCCTTCCGGGAGAGCGTTCGCGCGTTCTGCGAGAAGGAGATCGTCCCGCACCACGACAGCTGGGAGGAGGCCGGGATCGTGCCGCGGGAGCTGTGGACGGCGGCTGGTGACGCGGGGCTTCTCGGATTCATGATGCCGGAGGAGTACGGCGGGGGTGGGGCGCGGGACTTCCGGTTCAACGCCGTGCTGATCGAGGAGCTGACCCGGGTCCGTGCGAGCGGGGTCGGATTCACGATCCACACCGACATCAATTCGGCGTACCTGCTGGACTATGCGACGCCCGAGCAGAAGGCGCGGTGGCTGCCCGCGTTCTGCGCGGGGGAGACGATCAGCGCGATCGCGATGACCGAGCCCGGCGCGGGGAGTGATCTGCAAGGAATCCAGACGACTGCGCGCCGCGACGGCGATCATTATGTGCTGAACGGGCAGAAGACGTTCATCTCGAACGGGATTCTCGCCGATCTGGTGATTGTAGTCGCGAAGACTGATCCGGAGGCGGGTGCGCAAGGGATCTCGCTGATCGTGGTCGAGCGCGGTATGCCGGGGTTCGAGCGGGGGCGGAATCTGGACAAGATCGGACTCAAGGCGCAGGACACCGCGGAAATGTTCTTCGACGACGTACGGGTGCCGGTGGAGAATTTGCTCGGCGAGGAGGGCAAGGGCTTCATCTACCTGATGGAGAAGCTGCCGCAGGAACGCCTGACGATTGCCGTGGTCGCGGCCGCAGCCTGCGAGAACATGCTCGAGGACACCCTGCGCTACGTGAAGGACCGCAAGGCGTTCGGCCGCCCGATCGGCTCCTTCCAGAACAGCCGCTTCGTCCTCGCCGAACTCGCCACCGAGACCCAGATCGCCCGCGTCTTCGTCGACCGCTGCATCCAGGAACTGAACGCCGGCGCCCTCACCGTCGCCGAAGCCGCCATGGCCAAATGGTGGACCACCGAACTCCAGAAGAAGGTCGTCGACCGCTGCCTCCAACTCCACGGCGGCTACGGCTTCATGACCGAGTACCCCATCGCCAAAGCCTACCTAGACACCCGAATCCAAACCATCTACGGCGGCACCACCGAAATAATGAAAGAAATAATCGGCCGCACGCTGGGCATCTAAAGAAGAAAAGAAGACAATAGAAAGAAAGGAAAGAAAAAGAAAGAAAGGAAAGAAAAAGAAAGGAAAGAAAAAGAAAGAAGAGAAGAGATGTATTTAGTTGGATGCGTGGCTGAGTTCGCCTCGTTGCCGCCGGTCAGATAGTGGACGCGGACAGGGTGGCGGGTGAGGCGAGCGCGTTCGCGTAACGCGACCGGGTTGCGTTCGAATTGACCTGAGAGCGACGGGCGTATGGATAGCGTGGTGACCTGCCGGAGAGGTAGCGGCAGGTCACCAGGTGCGAGCTGCCGTACCAACCCCTCCCGAGCGGTGCGGCACACCTGGCGTCGGGGTCTGGGAACGCCTGTTCAGGCTGACTCAGCGTAACGGTCGGATGGGCGGAGATCCAGAGCTACTCGTGCTCGGTCGATCCTGACGGGGGCAGCGTGAGCCGGCCCTGGACGACGTCGTCGGCGACCTCGGTCAGGCGGCGGTTGTTGGCGCGGGCGTAGCGTCGCAGTACCGCGAACGCCTCGTCGACGTCGACCGAGAGGCTGTGGGTGAGGAATCCCTTGGCCTGCTCGATCAGGACGCGGCTGTTGAGGGCCATCTGCAACTGCTCGGTGACGAGCTCCTGGCGGGCCAGGGTGCGCTGGTGCACGATGCCGATCGTGGCTGCGTCGGCCAGCGCCTGCCCGAGCGTGATGGTGTCCGTGCTCAGGGTCCCGGTCGACGTACTGAGCAGGTTGACCGCACCCAGCACGTTGTCCCGCAGCCGCATCGGCAGCGCCTGGACCGACCGGTAGCCGGCCTCGACGGTCGTTGCCGTGAACCGCGGCCACCGGGCCCGGGCGGTCTCGTCCCACAGGTCGGCGCACTGGACCGGACGTCCGCTGGTGAAAGCGTCCAGGCATGGTCCTTCGAGTGTTTGCAGCTGGGCTAGCTCGACCAGACGCGCCTCCTCGCTCGAGGCCGCGACGAGATTCAGTACGCCGTGGTGGTCGGCGAGCACGATGCCACAGGCCGAAACTCCCAGTAGCTCGCTGCAGCGCATCGCGAGCCGGTCCAGGAACTCGATGATGTCGAAGTCGTCGACGAGAGTGTCCGACAGCTCGATGAACACTTCCCGCACTCTGCGGTCAATTGCGGTCATCAGTCCTCCTCCTGTTCCTTCTCGACATGGTCGGGGCCAATCTCCTTCGGATCGTGCGGTGCTGTTGGTGGAGAGGCGTCGTGGTCGTTTGCCAGGTGGAGACGACCGGCCATCACGTCGACGGCGACCTCGCGGAGCGACCGACCACTGCTGTAACTGTGTGCTCGCAAGAGCGCCAAGGCGTCGACGACGCTGATGCGTTGCTGCGCCGCGAGGCGCCCCGCGGCTTGGTGTACTTCGGCACGCCGGGCCACGAACGCCGCCTCGACCACGCTGTCCAGGTCGGTATTGAGACCGCGACGATGATCCAGGGCGAGAACGAACACCGTATCGGCGAACATCAATGCGTCCTGCAGCTGATCCGGCCGGAGCGGTCCGGCCTGCCGCCGGTACACACTCAGTACGCCCAACCTGGCGGCGCCGGCAGCGACCGGGAAGGCGAATGCGCCCTGCACGCCCCGGCCGTCGACGGCTGCCGTGAACACCGGCCACCGCCGCCCGGCCTCGGGCCCACTCAGATCTGATCCCAGCACCGGGGCGCCGGTAGCCATCGCCTCCGTGCTAGGCCCTTCGCCCAACGCGAACTGCAACTCGTCCAGCTCACCGATCTCGGGATCGGTTGCCAGCAACGGCTCCAGCAGGCCGCCGTTCCGCGTCAACGCGAGCCCGGCTCCGGAGGCCGACAACGCCCGGGCGCAAGCCGTCACCGCATGTAACAACGAAGGGGCGGTGCCATCGCCGTCGGCAACGGCTTTGATCGCCCCCCACACCCTGGCACCGCGGTCGTGATCCACCCATTCCGTCCAGATTTCAACCGCCTCCGGGCGGATGCTCCACCCTAGCGGCCGGATCCCCGAAATGCTGTTCATCGCGACGCGTGCCACCAACGTCCGTCACCACGGACCTCGCGGCCGACGGAGTCCGTCTGTTACCCAGTCCCGCGATTTCTACTCCTCGGCCGCCGGCTGCTCGTTCGGCGGCACCTCCACCTCGGACTCCGGCGACGTCGGTTCGTCGGGTCGTCTGCGCACGGTCGTCTCCCGCGCCACAACCGTGCGTACGCCGTACCACCACTCACTCATCAGGGCCCCTCCCGGACGTGTCGGCGGTGCGCGAAGCTACCGAGGTCCGGGGTAGCACCAGACCCGTCATTCTAGTCCCGGCGGCCTGCTCGGTGCCCTCCCTCGCGCGGGTCGTTCTGGCGTGATTGACTGCCTTCAAGCATCGAGGGAGGTCGCCATGGGCATCGTTTCTCCGGGGTTCACCGGTCGGCGGCGGGGCGGGACGGAGCTTCCGCCCGGGCAGTACCTGACCCGGGATTTCCCGGTCCTGTCGGCCGGGCCGACACCGCATGTGCTGACGGAGCACTGGGAGTTCACCGTCACCAGCGAGACGGGCGAGAAGTACAAGTGGGACTGGGCCGCGCTGATGGCGTTGCCGGCCGAGGAGATCACCAAGGACATCCACTGCGTGACCCGGTGGTCGAAGCTGCAGACGACCTGGAAGGGCGTCTCGCTCGACACACTGCTCGCGGACGTCGAGACCGGCGCGGACTACGCGATGGCGCACAGCTACGGCGGCTACACGACGAACCTGCCGATGGACGACCTGCTCGACGGGCAGTCCTGGATCGCCTACGAGTTCGACGGCGAGCCGCTGGACCCCGAGCACGGCGGACCGGCGCGGCTGCTCGTCCCACACCTGTACTTCTGGAAGAGCGCCAAGTGGGTCCGCGGCCTGGTGCTGTCCGACACCGAGGACCTCGGCTTCTGGGAGACGGCCGGCTACCACGAGTACGGAGACCCATGGAAAGAACAGCGATACGCCGGCGACTGACCTGGCAGGTCGGCACCGTCACCGACGTACGGCGTGAGACCGAGACGGCGCGGACGATCGCCCTCGAGGTACCGGACTGGCCGGGGCATGTCGCCGGCCAGCACCTCGACGTACGGCTGACAGCGGACGACGGGTACCGGGCCTCGCGCTCGTACTCGATCGCGTCGGCCTGGTCCAAGTCGCAGCCCTCGACGATCGAGCTGACCGTCGAGCAGGTGCCGGACGGCGAGGTGTCGCCGTACCTGGTCGACGTACTCAAGGTCGGCGATCCGCTGGAGATCCGCGGACCGGTCGGCGGCTGGTTCGTCTGGAAGCCGGAGCAGGACGGGCCGGTCCAGCTGATCGGCGGCGGATCGGGAGTCGTGCCGTTGCGGGCGATGCTGCGCGCGCACGCCGAGGCAGGGAGTACGACGCCGGTCCGGTTGCTGTACTCCGTACGGCGTCCGGAATCCGTGATCTATGTGAGCGATCTGAAGGACCTGGCCGCGTCGGACGATGTCGACGTGCACCTGGTGTACACGAGGGACGCGCCGGCGGGGGAGCCACGGGTCGGGCGGATCGATGCCGACGTGATCTCGAAGTACGCGCTCAAGCCGGAGGACGGCGGGACGACGTACGTGTGCGGGCCGACGCCGTTCGTGGAGACGGTGGCGAATCTGCTGGTCGCGGCCGGACATGACCCGGCTCGCGTGAGAACTGAACGTTTCGGACCGACTGGAGGCCCGCGATGAGTGAGACCTATTTGGACGGCAACGCGGCGGCCGGATCCCTGAGCGAACTGTTCGCCGTCGACCTGACCGCGGCCATCGCGCAGTGCAACGGCTGCGGCCACACCAGCGTCTTCGCGGAGGCCCGCTTGTACGTCGACGCGCCCGGGATGATCGCCCGCTGCCCCGGCTGCGAGTCCGTGCTGCTCCGCGTCGTGACAACCCCGAACGACACCTACCTCGACCTCCGGGGCCTGACCTACCTGCGGGTCCCGAACTCCTAACGCGGCTTGTTCTGGGTACGCCGGATCGTGTCGCGCTGGGTCTCGCCGACGGCTCGTTCGTAGGCGAGCACGAGGCCCTGAATGGTGACCGGCTTGAACCGCTCGACCAGGTGCTGGATGTGCTCGGGCGGGCCGCCGGAGTCGCGGTAGTGCGGCCAGACCTTGGTCCGGAAGACCTCGGTCAGCTCCTCGGCGAGTGCGCGGCCGTGCTCGGTGAAGATCCGGCCGGCGTCCAGGACCGCCTCGACCGGGAGGTCCAGGTCGAGCAGTTCGACGCCGAGGCTGAGGTGTGCGGTCGCGACCTGGAACACGTCCTCGTCAGGCGTCGGCTCGACCACACCGAGCGCGACCAGCATCTCGATGTCGTCGTCGGTGAGCTCCCGGCCGGTACGACGTACCAGCGCGGCGCGGTCGAGCGTTTCCGGGAGGTCGCGCATCCACGGCGTCAGCAGCGTGCGGTGCAGCGCGATGTCCTGCGGGGTCGCGTCGACCGGGATGCGATCCAGGTACCCCTCGATCGCCTGCAGCGTGAACCCGTGGGCCTGGAGCTCGCGGACCAGGTCGAGGCGCGCGATGTGTTCGGGACCGTAGTACCCGACGCGACCACGTCTGATCGGTGGCGGGATCAGGCCTCGACCCGCATAGAAACGCAAAGTGCGCACAGTCATTCCGACGCGCGCCGACAGTTCATCCACTGTCAGGGTGGCGTCGTCCCCCGAGACATCCGACATGGCGGAGATCATAACGACCCGCACTTGACCATCATGACAGTTCGACTGTCACAATCGACGGCATGACCAGCGAAGCGTTTCTGTACGACGCGATCCGGACACCGCGCGGCAAAGGCAAACCGACCGGCGCGTTGCACGAGGTCAAGCCGATCCAGTTGATCACCGGCTTGCTGCAGGAGTTGCGGACACGGCATCCCGAACTGGACGCGGCCGCGATCGACGACGTCGTACTCGGGGTCGTCACGCCGATCGGCGACCAGGGCATGGACATCGCGCGGACCGCCGTACTGATGGCCGGCTACCCGGAGACGACCGGCGGCGTGCAGCTCAACCGCTTCTGCGCGTCCGGGCTGGAGGCCGTGAACCAGGCGGCGCAGCGGGTGCGGTCCGGCTGGGAGGACTTCATCCTCGCCGGCGGCGTCGAGTCGATGTCGCGGGTGAAGATGGGCTCCGACGGCGGTGCCTGGGCGATGGATCCGGAGACCGCGCTCGAGACCGGCTTCATCCCGCAGGGCATCAGTGCGGACCTGATCGCGACCATCGACGGCTTCTCGCGCACCGACGTCGACACGTACGCCACCGAGTCGCACGCCCGCGCCGCGAAGGCCTGGGCCAACGGGTACTTCGCACGCTCGGTCGTACCGGTGGCGGATCGCAACGGTCTGCAGATCCTCGACCACGACCAGCTGGTCCGGCCGGGTACTTCGGTCGAGACGCTCGCCGGGTTGCCGCTGTCGTTCGCGGCGATCGGAGAGCACGGCGGGTTCGACTCGGTGGCATTGGAGAAGTACCTGACGGTCGAGCGGATCAACCACGTGCATCACGCGGGCAACTCGTCAGGGATCGTAGACGGCGCCGCACTGGTTGCCATCGGCAACGAGAAGGCCGGCGAGGCGCTCGGTCAGGCGCCCCGCGGGCGGGTGGTATCGGTCGGCGTCAGCGGTGCCGATCCGACCATCATGCTGACCGGCCCGGCACCCGCCGCCCGGAAGGCACTCGCTCGCGCCGGTCTGGAGGCGAGCGACATCGACCTGTTCGAGATGAACGAGGCGTTCGCGGCGGCGGTCATGCATTTCATGAAGGATCTCGGCGTACCGCACGAGAAGGTGAACGTGAACGGCGGGGCGATCGCGCTCGGTCACCCGCTGGGCGCAACGGGCGCGATGCTGATCGGAACCCTGCTGGACGAGCTGGAGCGGCGCGAGCTCCGCTACGGACTGGCCACCCTGTGCGTCGGCGGCGGTATGGGCGTCGCGACGATCATCGAGAGGCTCGCAGCATGATCGAGTGGAAGAACGATGCCGGTGTCGTCACGCTGACCTTGAACGACCCGGATGCGTCCGCCAACACGATGAACGACGCGTACGTCGAGGCGATGGGCCGGACCGTCGAGCGACTCGTCGCCGAGCAGGCCCTGCTCAAGGGCGTGATCGTGACCTCGGCGAAGTCGACGTTCTTTGCCGGCGGCAACCTGCAGATGCTGTCGCAGATCCAGCCGTCCGACGCCGCCCAGGTCTTCGACACGATCGAGGAGGTCAAGCGGCAGTTCAGGACCCTTGAAACATTGGGTGTTCCGGTCGTTGCCGCGATCAACGGATCGGCACTCGGCGGCGGACTGGAGATCGCGCTCGCCTGCCATCACCGGATCGTTGCCGACGACAACCAGATCGAACTCGGCGTACCCGAGGTGACGCTCGGTCTGCTGCCGGGCGGCGGGGGAGTGACCCGCACGGTCCGGATGCTCGGTCTGCAGGATGCGCTGATGAAGGTGCTGCTCCAGGGCCAGCGGATGAAGCCCGCGCACGCGTTGAGTGTCGGGATCGTCGACGAGGTCGTCCCCGCTGAAGACCTGCTCGATGCCGCGCGCCGGTGGATCACGGCGTACGACGGGGACGCCAAGCAGCCCTGGGACCGGGACGGTTACAAGATCCCGGGCGGTACGCCGTCCTCGCCGAAGCTGGCCGCGTTCCTGCCGGCCTTCCCGGCGAATCTGCGCAAGCAGCTCAAGGGCGCGCCGTACCCTGCGCCGCGAGCGATCATGAGCGCCGCGGTCGAGGGCAGCCAGGTCGACTTCGAGACCGCCTCACGGATCGAGTCGCGGTACTTCGTCTCGCTCGCCACCGGGCAGATCGCGAAGAACATGATCCAGGCGTTCTTCTTCGACCTGCAGTCGATCAACGCGGGCGGGTCGCGGCCTGCCGACGTACCTCGCTACTCCGCGCGAAAGGTCGGCGTCCTGGGCGCCGGGATGATGGGTGCCGGGATCGCCTATGTGTGCGCCAAGGTGGGCATCGAGGTGGTGCTCAAGGACGTGTCGCTCGAGGCAGCCGCGCGCGGCAAGGAGTACTCCGAGAAGCTGCTCGCCAAGCAGGTGTCGAAGGGGCGTATGTCGGCCTCGGACGTCGAGGAGTTCCTCAGCCGGATCACGCCGACCGGCGACCCGAACGATCTCGCCGGGTGCGACCTGGTGATCGAGGCCGTCTTCGAGGACGCGGGGCTCAAGCAGAAGGTCTTCGCCGAGATCGTGGGCGTGGTCGAGCCGGACGCGTTGCTCTGCTCGAACACGTCGACGCTGCCGATCACCTCGCTCGCCGACGGAATCGACCGGCCGGACGACTTCATCGGCATGCACTTCTTCTCGCCGGTCGACCGGATGCCGCTGGTCGAGCTGATCGTCGGCGAGAAGACCTCGGACCGGGCGATCGCGCAGGCGTACGACGTCGTACGGCAGATCAAGAAGACGCCGATCGTGGTCAACGACAGCCGCGGGTTCTTCACGTCGCGGGTGTTCGGGACGCTGGTGATGGAAGGCGCCGCGATGGTTGCCGAGGGTGTCGATCCGGTGATGATCGAGCGGGCCGGGACCCTGGCCGGCTTCCCGGCGCCGCCGCTGGCGATGCTCGACGAGGTCACGCTGACGCTGCCGCAGAAGATCCGCGACGCCGCTCGCGCGGCCGGCGACAGCGCGGGTGCGTTCGACGAGCATCCCGGGATGGCGGTTGCGGATCGACTCGTCAATGAGTTCGACCGGCGCGGCAAGGCTGCTGGCGCGGGCTTCTACGACTATCCGTCGGACGGTCCGAAGCATTTGTGGCCAGGACTGTGGGAACACTTCGCGCATGACAACGCCGTACCGCTGATCGATCTGCAGGAGCGGATGCTGTTCGCGATGGCGCTCGAAACGGTGAAGTGTCTGGACGAGGGGGTGCTCCGATCGGTGCCCGATGCCAACATCGGATCGATCTTCGGGATCGGGTTCCCGCCGTTGCACGGTGGTGCGCTGCAGTACGTCAACGCCTACGGGCTAAGCGCTTTCGCAGCCCGGGCCCGCGAATTGGCCGCTGTATACGGTGCACGGTTCGAGCCGTCGGCACTGCTCGTCCGCAAGGCGGCGGCCGGCGAGATCTTCGGCTGATCACGAGCCGATACCAACTCAAGCAAACTCCACACATTCGAACAAAGAAGAGCGCGTCCGGTCTTGCGCCGGGCGCGCTTTTGAGACATTGTGCTGGCACTTCTACAACGATTGACCTGTAGTAGGTTGTGCGAAAACTCGGAGATGCTTAACGACGTTAAGTAACTCGGAACCGTGCGTCGTACCCCTGCGACGTTCCCTCTCGGGAAGGTGGAATTCATGCCTGCTCATGTTCCGAACGCCGGTCTGACCCGGCGGGATCTACTCAAGCGGACCGGTGGACTGGCCGCACTCGCCGCGTTCACCGCGGCCTGCGGCGGCAATACCGGCCGACCGTCCTCAGGGGGCGGAGACGGCGGGTCGAAGGTCAACCTGTCGCAGTGGTACCACCAGTACGGCGAAACCGGCACGCAGCAGGCGGCGACGAAGTACGCCAAGGCCTACACCGACGCGAACGTCACCGTGCAATGGACTCCGGGTGACTACGGCAGCAAGCTCTCCTCGGGTCTGTTGTCCAACAAAGGCCCGGACGTCTTCGAGAGTCAGCTCAACATCGGCATGGTGAAGAGCAACCAGGTCGTGGCGCTCGACGACATCATGGCCGATGTCAAGGACGACTTCCAGCCGGGCGACCTGGCCACGAACACCGTGGACGGCAAGATCTACGGCATCCGGATGATCGTCGACCCGCAGGTCATCTACTACCGCAAGTCCCTGCTGGACAAGGCCGGGATCAAACCGCCGGAGACGATCGACGACCTGATCTCCGCGGCCAAGGAGCTCACCACCAACAAGATGAAGGGGATCTTCGTCGGCAACGACGGCGGCAACGCGCTCGGCGGGCCGGCGATCCACGCCGGCGGCGGCACGTTGCTGACCGACGACAACAAGATCGGCTTCACCGGTGCGGACCAGGCCAAGGCGCTGGGCAAGCTGCACGAGCTGTACGCGAGCAAGGCGGTGCTGCTGGGTTCGCCGACGGACTGGACCGACCCCAGCGCGATCAACCAGGGCCTGGTGGCGATGCAGTGGATCGGCATGTGGGCCGTGCCCGGGATGCAGAAGGCACTCGGTGACGACCTCGGCGTGATCGCGTTCCCGGCGCTCGACGCGCAGCACAAGGCGGCCGTGTACTCCGGCGGCTGGACGCAGTTCGTCTCGGCAAAGAGCCCGAACGTCGACGCGGCGAAGAAGTTCGTGAAGTGGCTGTGGATCGACCAGGAGGCCGACCAGGAGGACTGGTCGCTGAACTACGGCTTCCACATCCCGCCGCGCAAGAGCCTCGCCGCCAAGGCCGCCAAGCTGCAGAGCGGTGTCGCCGCGGAGACGGTGAAGCTGACGCAGGACCACGGGTTCACCGACAACCCGGCCTGGACGCCGAAGATGAACACGGCGCTCACCGATGTCCTGACCAACGTCATCAAGAAGGGAGCCGACCCAGCCGCCGAGATCGCGAAGGCCGAGAAGACCGTCAACGCCGAGCTTTCCCGGTTGTTCGGATGAGCGCTACCGTTAAGGCGCGCACGGACCCCGCTGCTTCTGGTGAGCAGCGGGGTGGACGACGCCGGCGGAAGGGCATCGCCGGCAACACCCTGTGGTTCTGGGTGTTCGTCGGGCCGTTCGTCCTCGGCCTGCTGATCTTCTCGTACCTGCCGATCATCTGGAGTCTGGTCCTCAGCTTCTTCGAGGCATACAACACCGCGACGCCCTCGAAGTTCGTCGGTCTGCGCAACTACATCGACATGCTCACCGACCACAACTTCCTGTCGAGCCTGGGCACGTTCACGATCTTCGCGGTGTTCATCGTGCCGCTGACGTTCGTGCTCTCGCTCGTGCTGGCGTTGCTGGTCAACCAGGTCAAGATCGCGCGGGCGTTCTTCCGGTCGGTGTTCTTCCTGCCGACCGCGTGCTCGTACGTCGTCGCGTCGCTGATCTGGCGGTTGTCGATCTTCAACGGCGTCCGGTTCGGTCTCGCGAACACCGTGCTCGGCTGGTTCGGGGTCGAGAACATCGCGTGGCTGTCGACGGTCTCGCCGCCGTGGTACTGGCTCCCGCTGGTCACGGTGCGGTTGTGGCTGCAGCTCGGGTTCTACATGATCCTGTTCATCGCCGGGTTGCAGCGGATCTCGCCGACGCTCTACGAGGCGGCGTACGTCGACGGGGCGAAGCCCGGGTGGCAGGTGTTCCGGTACATCACGCTGCCGCAGCTGCGGGCGACGTCGGTCGCCGTACTGATCCTGAACCTGATCGCGGCGTACCAGGCGTTCGACGAGTTCTACAACCTGATCGGCAACGTGAACTACGCGCGGCCGCCGCTGGTGTACCTGTACGGCATCTCGCTCGGCTCGATCCAGGACCTCGGGCACGGCTCGGCCGGCGCGCTGATCCTCGCGGTCATCATCATGATCGTGACGCTGTTGCAGAGCCGGATCTTCGGCTTCGGAAAGGCGGGCGACTGATGGCAGTCTCGGAACGTACGACGGGAACGCCGCAACCGATCGGCTTCAGCCGCAGTGCGTGGGGCCGGGTCGGGATGGTGCTGCGGTGGATCGCGTTGTTCATCGCGGTCGTGCTGTTCCTGCTGCCGTTCTACCTGATCCTGCGCAACGCGCTGTCGACCGAGGCGGACATCACCGCGCCGACGTGGACGTTGTTCCCGACGCATCTGCAGTGGAGCAACATCAAGGAGCTGTTCGACGACACCCAGGTGCCGATGGCGCGGGCGCTGTACAACTCCGCGGTCGTAGGCATCCTGGGCACGGCCGGGCAGTTGCTGCTGGCATCGATGGCCGGGTACGGGTTGGCGCGGATCCCTTATCGGCACGCGGACAAGATCTTCTACGCGATCGTGGCGACGCTGATGATCCCGGGTGCGGTGACGTTCATCCCGTCGTTCATCGTGGTGTCGTCGCTCGGGTGGGTGTCGTCGCTGCGGGGCCTGATCATCCCGACGTTGTTCAGCGGGTTTGCGGCGTTCCTGTTCCGGCAGTACTTCCTCGGGTTCCCACGGGAGCTGGAGGAGGCGGCACGGGTCGACGGCGCCGGGTACTTCGGGGTGTTCTGGAGGATCGTCGTACCGAACTCGTTGCCGTTCTTCGCGGCGCTGGCAGCGATCACCTTCATCGGCAACTGGAACTCGTTCCTGTGGCCGCTGGTGATCGGCCAAGACTCGTCGTCGTGGACCATCCAGGTCGCGATGTCGACCTTCATCACCGCCCAAACCATCAACATCCACGAACTCTTCATGGCCGTAGCAGTCTCGATCCTCCCGCTGGTCCTGATCTTCGCCTTCCTCCAGCGCTACCTGATCCAAGGCGTAACCCAATCCGGCATCAAAGACTGAAAACACCCCCCGAAGGACACCCACGAAAGGACACCGCTTCGCGGCGACAGTCTTTTGCCGCCTTCGGCGGGTGGGCGTGTGCGGTGGCGTGGTGGGTGTTGTCGGCGTAGCAACTGTGTCGGTTGGGTGAGGGAACTCGGCGGCAGCTGCGGTGGCTGGGCGAACAACCCGGCCACCGCTCGCGCCATCCACCGCCACGCGCAGATCGGTCACCGCTGCGCGGCGGCTGTTTGCTGCCGCCCACGCCGCCTGCGCCGGGCACGCTGGCCTGTGCTGCATGGGCTGGTCTGTGTGACTGATGGAATGGGGGGATGACGACGACAGACTCTCGGCCGGTGTTGCGGTTTGAGGATGTGGCTAGCCAGGGGCTGTACGGGGCGACCTATGGGGCGGCGCTTGAGAACTTGCTGGGGATCAATACCGTTCCGTTCGGCGAGGTGCATGCCAGGAGTGGGCTGATGGATCCGGGGGTCGGGATGGTCCGGGCCGGAGGTGGCTACGCGCAGCCGTGGACGCGGGATGCGACGATCAACAGCTGGAACGCGACGAGCTTGCTGGCGCCCGCGCTCGCGGCGAACACGCTGTGGGCGGTGGTCGAGAAGGATGCCGCCGGCAAGCTCATGGTGCAGCAGGACAGCCAGCAGTGGGATCAGGTGATCTGGACTGTGGGTGCCTGGCACCACTATCTGGTGACCGGCGACCGGGACTTCCTGCAGCGTGCGTACGACGTTGTCACGAACACGCTCGCCCTCCGCGAGCAGGCCGCCGTCTTCGGCCGCGACGCCCGGTACGGCCTCTTCACCGGTCCGTCGTTCTTCAACGACGGCGTCTCCGGATTCCCGGCCCCGACGGCGGACGGGGACGAGTCGCGGGGCAGCGAGAGTACGTCGTACCCGGATGTCGTCTCCGCCATGTACCTGAGCACCAACGCCCTGTACTACGCGGCCTACGTGCGTGCGGCCGAGATGGCGGAGGCGCTCGGCCGGCCGGCTGATGGCCATCGCGCAAAGGCGGCAGCGATCAAGCAGGCGATCAACCAACACTTCTGGAACCCGCGAACCGGAAGCTACAACTACGAGCTCACCGCTGACGGAAGGCCAGGCCCGTACCAGGAAGGCACGGGCCTCGCGTTCACCCTGCTCTTCGGGATCGCCGACGCCGCGCAGGCCGGCTCCCTCATCTCGAACGCGCAGCGGATGCCCCGTGGAATGCCCGATACCTATCCGCACTGGGCCAGGTACTCCAGCGTCGAACCCGGACGGCACAACGCGATCGTCTGGCCGCTCGTACAAGGACTCTGGGCAAAGGGCCTGGCTGGGCACGGCGATGTGGAGGGGTTCGCAACCGAGACCAGGCTGCTCGCGGAGTTGGTCAGGGACAGCGGCGGTTTCTGGGAGATCTACGACGGGAACACAGGTGCCGTCGAGGGCGGCTACCAGGGCGCGACCAGCGTCCTGAAACGCCGCTGGGAGTCGCAGCCCGACCAGACCTGGTCGGCGACGGCATTCATCGACATGATGCACACCGGCCTGTTCGGAATGACGTTCGACGGCCGCGGCCTCACCTTCGCACCGTCACTTCCGTCCGGCTGGGGCGATGTCACGCTCAGCGGCGTACGCTACCGCGACGCAGTCCTGACAGTGACCCTTCGCGGTACGGGCAATGTCATCCGCTCGTTCCACCTCGATGGCATCTCGTCCACGAAGTACGGCGTACCGGCCTCCCTGCACGGACACCACACGATCGAGATCGCCCTGGACTCGTAGCAGTACAGAATCCGCTCAGCTTGCAGTAGCTGGGGTTGGGCGGTCGGCGAGTTTCAGCCAGATGACGCCGGTGATGATGACGGCCAGCCACAGGGCTTTCGTTGCGGACAGGGTCTCGTCGAAGAAGACCGGGCCGAGGGCGGCGGCGCCGACGGCGCCGATGCCGGCCCAGACGGCGTACCCGATGCTTACCTCGATCGTGCGGAGGGCTCGGCTGAGCGCCCAGAGCGTGAGCAGGAAGAACACGACGGCGACGGCGGACCAGGTCCGGACCGTGAAGCCGTGGCTGCCGGCGACGGAGAGGGCGTATCCGATTTCGAAGACGCCGGCCATCAGCAAGGTGAGCCAGGCGGTGCGCGGAGACATGGTGGGCTCCTCAGAGGGTGAGTTGGAGGCCGACGACGCCGCCGATGACGAGGGTGATGCCGATTGCCTTGCGCCAGGTGAGTTGCTGGCCGAAGAGCAGGGCGCCGAGCAGTGTGATGCCGACGCCGGCTAGTGAGGTCCACAGGGCGTAGCCGACGCCTACGTCGAAGGTGAGGAGGGCTCGGCTGAGGAAGTAGGTGCCTAGGGCGCCGGTGATGAGAGTTGCCGCGGTCCAGGCGCGGTGGGTGAAGCCTTGGGCCTTGCCGGCGGAGATCGCTACGGCGATTTCGAAGACCACGGCGATGGACAGGTAGAGCCAGTGCATGAGGTTCCTTTCAGGGGGTGCCTCATCAGGGTCAGACTTCACACCGGTGTGAAGTGCAAGACTGGGCTCATGCGCATCGGAGAACTCGCGGACGCCACCGGCGTCAGCACCCGCTCCCTGCGGTACTACGAAGAGCAGGGCCTGATCCGCTCGGACCGGACCGCCGGCGGCTGGCGTGAGTTCGACGAGCCGATGGTCGAGCGGGTCGTGATGATCCAGCACCTACTCGCGGCCGGTCTGGGCAGCACGACCATCGGCGAGCTCCTCCCATGCCTGGAGGCACCCCCGGCCGAGCGCACCGGCGTACTCGAGGTCCTCCTCGCTGAAGGAGTCGAGCGCCTCGAAGCCAAACGCCGCGAAATAGACCGAGAACTCGAAGTACTCCAAGCCCTCCGCCAGGACGTCAGCATCCCGACCGCGGCTAGCTGAGCAGGCTGAGCGCGCGCTCCCGGTTGGCGCGGTGGGTGAGGATCTTGGCGCGGTTGTGCGCGGACTCGTTCACGGCTGTCGTGTGGGCGCGCGGGGTCAGGTGGTCGACGTACAGCATGCCGGCTAGGTGTTGGGTTTCGTGGAGCAGGCAGCGGGCCAGGTAGCCCGTGGAGTCGACGGTGAAGGGGTGGCCTTCTAGGTCTTGGGCGTGGAGGGTGGCTCGGGTGGGGCGGGGGAGGTGGGCGTTGGCGCCGGGGAGGGAGAGGCAGCCTTCGGTGCCGGATTGGGTGCCGAAGAGGGCGGTCATGGTTTCGATGCGCGGGTTGAACGCGTGGCCGACGTGGCGGTCGCCGTGTTCGTCGGTGAGGTCGTAGACGAACAGCTGTGCGTCGGCGTCGACCTGGTTCGCGGCGAGGCCGCAGCCCTCGGCGATCCACATCGTGGTGAACATGTCGTCGATCAGCGCACCCCAGCGCGCCGCGCCGAACTCGGTCACCGGCCGGCACGGTTGGTGCAGGATCTCCTCGCCGTACTCCGTGATCCGCCGGGGCGTGCCGCGCCGTACCTCGTCGGTCAGCTCGGGCAGGCGGCGGCTCAGGCGCCCCTGGATGTACGTCGGCATACAAAGATCGTAGTCTGCAAAGTCTGACCTTTGCAAAGCTCGGGGTTAGGATGCGGCATGGCCGAGCAACGCAGTACGCCGAACCGCCGCGACGTCGTCCGCGCGCATCCGCTGCGGGAAGCGCTGCTGGACCTGATCGACCGGGACGGTACGACGACCTCCACGATCGCGGCGCGGGAACTGGGGGAGAGCACGGGGTCGTGCTCGTTCCACCTGCGACGGCTGGAGGCGCTCGGGGTGATCGAGGCGGTGCCGGGCGCGGCGGGGCGGGTGAAGCCGTGGCGGCGGATGCGGGTCGAGCAGGCGACGCTCAACCGCGAGCTCGAGGACACGGCGTACGCGAGCTGGCTGACCGCGAAGACGTCCGACGACGAGGACTTCGCGTTCAGCGAGGTGGTGACGCTGGCCGACGGGGAGCTCGCCGAACTGCGCGCCCGCCTGCATCGGGTACTCCGCGACTTCGTCGGCTCCGAGCCGAGATCGGACGCTGCGACACCGACCGCGGTGATCATCCGCGCCTTCCCGCTTCGTGAAGAGCAGTAGATCGAGGGAACCGCCCGGGAACTCACCGCGTCAGCGCAGGAGACGGCACCCAGTCGACTACGGAGTTCCCATGACCTACGGCCAGCCGGACCGCAACGCCAACCAGCAGCAAGGAGGCGCCGGGTATCCGCAGCACCTCTGGCCCGACTACTCGCAGGATCCGACCGACCCTGCTTGGCAGCCTCGGCCGATCCCGGCACAGCGGAAGAGTACGGCGTTGCTGGGCGTCCTCGCCTTCGTCCTCGGGCTCGCCGCCCTGGTGGCGCCGTTCCTGCCCATCGACATGACGGGATTCCGCCAGTATGCCGCCTTCCCGTTCGCGCTGCCGGGTACCGGGCTCGCGAGCGCGGGACTGATCGGCCCCCGGGGCGGGAAGCCATTGGCCGTGATCGGCGCTGTCCTGTGTGGGCTGGCGCTCGGAGTCGGCGCGATCATGCTGGTCAACTACCTCTGACCGGGCCCGAGATCGTCAGCCGGTGTCCTTCCGGCAGCGCCAACGTGAACGTACGCCGGTACCACGACGTGTCCTCCGGCGCCGTCGACTCGACCAGCCCGGCGGCGAGCGCGGCGTCGTACAGAGGATCGACGAGTACGCCGACGTCGAACGTGATCGTTGCGGGCGAGACGGCGCCGGCTGCACGCCGTACCTCTAGGCCGCTCTGACCGTTCCACTCGGTGAAGCCGAGATGCACGAGGCCCTCGAGCTCGAACCGGATCTGCAGCCCGAGCAGCTCACACAGCAGTCGTGCGGTGGCGGCGACGTCGCGGACCTCGAGCACCGGCATGATCCCGAACGTGGTCGGATCGGTCGGCTTCGCCGCGCGGCCCATCACGACGGACTGTGCGATCTCGCCGGGCAAGGTCCGCGGCAGCCGGCCGACGAGGTCGAGGCCGGCGTGCCGGGCGACGGCGAGCGATCGTACGTTGCGTGAGTCGATCCACGCCTCGACGCCGGTGATCGACGGCTGCTCGAGCAGGTGGTCGACGACCGCGCGAGCCGCCTCGCTCATCAGCCCGGCGCCCCAGCGGTCGCGCTGCAGGTACCAGCTCAGTCCGCGGATCGAGCTGCCTTGGTCCGAGAACACCGCGATCACGCCGACTGCGGTCGTCTCCGGCCGAACCCGCAGTACCCACGTCCAGCCGCCGTTGTCGCCGAACTCCCGCTCCAACCGCTCCCGCGACTCGCTCTCGGTCGTCGTCGGAGTCATGTACCCGCCGCGCGCCCACTCCGGGTCCGAGAACATCGCGTGCAACGCCGGCAGATAGCGCTCCAGCTCGAACTCCACGAGATCGAGCCGAGACGTCTCGAGCATCTGGGTGGACCCTTCGCTTGGGGTAAGGATGGGAAGACAACTCCAGGCCACGAAGGGTACGACGATGTCCGAGCGCACGCGGCAACCGACCAGCCACGAGCGGATGTCAGGCCGGCCGCGGGATGCGTCGTACCAGGACGGCCCGGCGCCGTGGGACGCTGGTCAGCGTCGAGCCGCGCAGGATCGGGACGCGGATGCACGAGAACGGGGCTCCGGGCTGGCTCGCGACGGTCCGGCGAAACTGAGCATGATCACGCGGGAGCAGGCCGTCGCCTATCGGTTGCACGTCAACCACCTGGTCGATCGGTTGCCGGCGGGATCGCACGAGGAGGCGGCGTACGTCGGTCTGCAGGACACCGCGCCGCGGGACGCGCTGCTCGGGCTGCACGCGCGGATGGCGGGGTGCTCGCCGTCGGACTGGGAGCATCCGTCGTTGATCCAGACGTACAGTCCGCGGGCGGCGGTGTATGTGCTGCCGGTGCGTGATTTCGGGGTGTTCACCCTGGGGCGGTTGCCGCTCGACGCGGATGCAGTACGGCGGATCGACGTACTCGCGGACCGGTTGTGCGCGACGTTGGACGGGCATGAGCGGCGCGGCGGGATGGGGCACGAGTTGCGCGAGGCGTGTGCGAGCGGGCGGATCGCGGTGCGGTGGGACACGACTTCGTTGCGGGCGCGGGAGGTGCCGCGGCCGGCGATCGGCGTCGCCGCGGCTCGGGTGGAGCTGTGCCGGCGGCATGTTCGTTGCTTCGGGCCCACAACGCCGAAGGCGTTCTCGTGGTGGTCCGGGTTGTCGCCGGCCGACGCTCGGACCGTCTGGGACTTGCTGGCTGACGAGCTGGTCGAGGTCGACTTCGACGGCGTTGCCGGGTGGATTCTTCGGGCGGACGAGGAGTCGTTGCGATCGGCAACGTCGCCGTACGGGGTTCGGTTGCTGGTGGCATCGGATCTGCGGTTGTTCGGGCGGGATCACGGCGGCCGGTTCGTGGGTCCCGGTCTGCGGGAGCTGACGCCGGTCGCGGATTCCTTTCATCCGAACGGATTGCTGGTCGACGGACGGATCGTCGGCGCGTGGGGGCGGAAGGGCGGGCGGGTCAGCGTGGTGCTGGCCGAGAAGCTGGGGGCGGCGCAGTACGAGACTCTGGAGGCGGAGGTCGCGAGTATGCCGGTGCGTGATCCGCAGCTGTCAGTCAGCTGAGGGGAATGCGTCGAGGGGCTTGCGGTTGCTGCGGAAGTTGGTGCGGAGGAGGTCGACGTTGACCTCGGGGAGGTGGAGTTCGATCAGGTCGTAGGTTTCCTCGACGAGGTCTCGCAGAAGTTGGGCGCCTTCGGGTGCTGGGCGGTTGAAGACGGCTCGGATGCGGGCAGCCAATGATGGTGGTGCCAACGATAGGTCGAGGTTGTCGAGGCGTTTGAACGCGGACGGATGGCCGCAGTACTTGCCGTTGAGGGCATGCAGGACGGTCAGCAGTTGGCTTGCGATGCGCATGAACTCGCGGGCGAGCAGGAGCGGGTTGTCGCGGTCGACGAGCATCTGCCAGCGCCAGAACTGCTCGATGTTCCCGTCCCTCCGTACGACGGCGATCGCGAGTTCCCGGGGATAAGTCCGCGCGCGCTTCTGCCAGCCGGCGACGAGGTCGGCACGTGGGCCGTGGACGTCGCGACCGTCCACGATGCCCTTGATCGCGTCCAGGCTGGGTCCGTCGGGGCGGTGCTCGGTGAGTACGTCGTCCAGCATCTCTTCGGTAGCGGACGTCAATGTGTGCACGACCTCCACCATCAGACCGTCGGGCCGCGGGGCGCCGAGGTAGACGTGGTCGTACCAAGGCGGCGATCCCTCGTTCACTGTGCGGATGTCAGCCGCCCGCGCGACGTCAGCCACCGCGACCCGCTCAGCCAGCGTGGGTCGCCGCTCCCAGAACACCCCGACCTCGACGTCCGACCACCGATCCGCATCGCCGCGTGCGGTCGACCCACTCACCATCACGGCGTCAACTCCATCGGCTGCCGCAAACGCCTCCACCACGGGGCCCACAGCTTCACGCCGCCACCGAGCCGCCTCCGTCGCCCCAGAGCCACCGCCGCTTGGTCGGTTCATCACGGCAGTAGATCACGCAGTCGGCCGACCGATCGGCGACAATCACTCCATGCCAGCCCTCTCGACCTGCCCCTGCGGTCAAGACGCGCCGTACGCCGCCTGCTGCGGCCCGCTCCACCGCGGCGAGACAACCGCTTCCACCGCGGAGCAGTTGATGCGCTCCCGCTACACCGCCTTCGTGATGCACAACGCGCCGTACCTGCAGCAGACGTGGTCGCTGACCACCCGCCCGGCCCACATCGACTTCGACACCAGCCGGGAGTGGACCGGCCTGCAGATCATCGGCACCACCGGCGGCAGCCCCTTCCACTCCGAAGGCACCGTCGAGTTCCGCGCCCACTACACCACCGCCGGCACCCCCGGCATACAACAAGAAAACAGCACCTTCACCCGCGAAGCCGGCCACTGGGTCTACGTCGCGGCCCTCTGAACTGACCGAGCCGTCAGAGACCTACCGGATGGCTCGGGTTGCGGTGCGGCCGGCGCTGGTTAGGAGGGTGCCTATTGCTACTCCTACGGCGAGGTTGATGACGGCGGTGGCGATCTTTGAGGAGGTTTCGCCGCCGGCGACGAAGGGGGCGGCTGCGGCTGCGACGGTGGCCAGGGCGATGATCCAACCGAAGAACTCGAACGGGCGTGGGGTGGACGCCAGGAGCAGGTGGAGCAGGCCGGTGGCGACGAGGGCTGCCAGGGCGCAGAACAGGGCGTAGGTCATCGTGTCGGCGTCGCCCCAGGTGCCCTCGCCCTCGGGGGCGAGGACCGGGATGTCGAACACGCCGCGGGCGAGCAGGATGCCGACGACCGCGATCAGGGCCGCCACCACGGCGGTTGCGGCGCCGGCCGACCAGAGTCGGGCGGCCGCGATCGGTGGCGCACCGCCTTGCGGGGGTTGAGGCGTCATTCCCCGAGCCTGACCGGAGATCGCGGCGAATTCATCACCCCATCCGGTTGAGTCGGCGCTTGGGCGTCCTAGGTGCGGGGCGCGCTGGGCGGGGGCACTCATCCGGATGGGGTGAGGTGCCCGAGCGGCCGCCGGGACACCATCCAGGGGTGATCCGTCGCCGGCTCGGTGGCGGCCCACCGCACGAGAGGAGACGGCAGGATGGCTGCGAAAAGGGCTGGGCGGCGATGACCGGCGTCGTCGTGTTCGCCGGCGCGCTGCTCATGATGACCGGTCTGGTGAACGTCTTCGAGGGCTTCATCGCGCTGTTCTCGGACGAGCGCCTGGTGATCACCAGGGAGAACCTGATCATCGTCGACGTGACCGCCTGGGGATGGCTGATCCTGATCTTCGGCCTGCTCCTGATCGGAGTCGGCGCCTGTCTGCTGATGGCACAGACGTGGGCAAGGATCGCAGCGATCGTGCTCGTCTGTCTGCACGCTGTCACGCAGGTCGCCTGGCTCGGCGCCTATCCGGTCTGGGGGTTGCTGATGATCGCGCTGGACGTCCTCGTGCTGTTCGCGCTCACCGCCCGGTGGAGCGGAGTACGCGACGCGCTCGGCGATTCGGGCGGAACCCAATGGAGCGGCCAGGAGGCGGCCGATCTCACCGCCGCCGAGCGACGCAGGCCGCCGCTCAGCTGACCGTGGGAGCCGTCTCGAGCGAGACGGCTCCCGTCAGTTCACTCCGCGACCTGGTACGTCGGGGTGATGATGGCCCGCGCCAGCGTGTGGAAGGCCAGGTTGAACCCGACCACGGCCGGGGACGCGTCGGAGTCCACGTCGAGTGCCTCCACGTCGATGGCGTGTACGACGAAGTAGTAGCGGTGGATCTGGTCGCCCGCGGGCGGGGCCGCGCCGCCGAAGTTCTTCGCGCCGAAGTCGTTGCGGACGTGGAAAGCGCCGTTGTCGAGGCGCTCGGGGGCGCCCGCGCCGGCCGGGAGCTCGGTGACGGTCGCCGGTAGGTTGACCAGGACCCAGTGCCAGAAACCGGAGACGACCGGCGCGTCCGGGTCGTAGCAGGTGACGACGAAGGCCTTGGTCTCCGCCGGGAACCCGGACCAGCTGAGCTGCGGTGACTTGTTCCCACCGGCGAACGCGTGGTCGTCGGACAGCGGCTGACCGTCGGCGACATCGGTGCTGGTGACGGTGAACGAACCCGTCTTCGGGAGCAGTTCGTACGGGTCCGGGGCGACGGGACGATCGAGCGACATCTGTGATCCTCCGAGAGGTGCGACGTGTGGTGATTCCGACATTACTGTCCACATCGCGCCGACCCACCCCAGGGCACCCGATCGGAGATGCGAAGATCGAGCCGGTACGGCGTGGCCCAGGAACTGATGGAGGATTCAGTGGACGGCGTGGTGGACGAGTATCTGGAGCGGATCGCTCCCGCGGACGCGGCGGCGATGCGGGCGGCCGAGGAGCGGCACGCGCAGCTGACGAAGCCGGCCGGGTCACTCGGCGTACTCGAGGAGCTGTCCGTGCGGGTGGCCGGGATGACCGGGACCTGCCCGCCGCAGGTGCCGCAGCCCGCCGTGGTGACGGTGTTCGCGGCGGATCACGGCGTACACGCGCAGAATGTCTCGCCGTGGCCGCAGGAGGTGACCGCCGCGATGCTGGCGAACTTCGCCGCCGGCGGCGCCGCCGTGAACGCGTTCGCGGCCAACAACCGGGTCGACGTACGCGTCGTGGACGTCGGCGTGGCGACCCCGGTCGAGCAACTGGACATCGTCCACGCGAAGGTCCGCCCGGGCACCCGCGACCTGTCCCAGACCGATGCCCTCACCGAGGACGAGGCGCGCGCGGCGATCGCCGTCGGGTTCGAGCTCGCGGACAAGCTGATCCAGGACGGGTACCGCTGCCTCCTGACCGGCGACATGGGGATCGCCAACACCACCGCCTCCGCCGCCCTGATCGCGACCTTCACCGGCGCGACCGCGGACGCCGTCACGGGCCGCGGCACCGGCATCGACGATGCCGCGCTCGCACACAAGACCTCCGTCGTACGGGCGGCCCTCGCGCTCCACGACGTACCGGCGTCCGATCCGCTCAAGGCGATCCAGGCGTACGGCGGTCTCGAGCACGCCGCCCTTGCCGGATACATCCTCGGGGCCGCGGCCAACCGCACGCCCGTGATCCTCGACGGCGTGATCGCCGGTGCGGCCGCGCTCGTGGCGCAGGCGTTCCACCCGGCCGTCATCGACTACTGCGTCGCCGGCCACCGGTCCGCCGAGCCCGGTCACGCGGTCGCGTTGAAGAAGCTCGGCCTGCAGCCGCTCGTGGACCTCGACCTGCGGCTCGGTGAGGGGACCGGTGCGGTGCTCGCTTACCCGATCCTGACCTGCGCCGTCCGCGCGCTCGGCGAGATGGCAACCTTCGAGGACGCGGGGATCGGTCAGTGACGCATCAGTACCTGTCCGGTCTCGTCCTCGACGGTCGGCGCGTGGTCGTCGTCGGCGGAGGCGGGGTCGCGCAACGCCGGCTCCCGCGGCTGCTCGAGTCCGGTGCTCGGATCGACCTGATCTCGCCGTCGATCACGCCGACGATCGAGGGCCTGCTCGGTAACCCGTCGCTGACGTGGATCGAGCGCGGGTTCGAGGACGGTGATCTCGACGGCGCCTGGTACGTCGTTGTCGCGACGGACGATGCCTCGGTCAACGATCGGGTGTCGGCCGAGGCGGAGGAGCGGCGGATCTTCTGTGTGCGTTCCGACGACCGTTCCCGGGCGACCGCGTGGACGCCGGCGTCGGGGCAGCACGACAACGTGACGATCGGCGTACTGGGCGGGGGCGATCACCGGAAGTCGGCCGCGGTACGAGACGCGATTCTCGAGGGGCTGCGGACAGGGGAGTTGGCTGCGCGGGATGTGGATCGGCGACCGGGGGTGTACCTGGTCGGCGGGGGACCGGGGGATCCGGATCTGATCACGGTGCGCGGGCGGCGGTTGCTGGCCGAGGCTGATGTGGTGGTGGCGGATCGGTTGGCACCGCAGCCGTTGCTGGACGAGTTGCATCCCGATGTGGAGCTGTTCGACGCGGCGAAGTTGCCGCGCGGGCGGGCGGCGCAGCAGGAGGAGATCAACCGGATCTTGGTGGAGCGCGGACGCGCCGGGAAGGTCGTCGTACGGCTCAAGGGTGGGGATCCGTACGTGTTCGGCCGGGGGTTTGAGGAGGCGCTGGCGTGTGCTGAGGCCGGGGTGCCGTGGACGGTGGTGCCGGGGATCACGAGCTCGATCTCGGTGCCGGCGGTGTCGGGGATCCCGGTGACGCATCGTGGGGTGACGCATGAGTTCACGGTGGTTTCGGGGCATATTCCGCCGTCGCATCCGGACTCGTTGGTCAACTGGGATGCGCTGGCGCAGTTGCACGGGACACTGGTGCTGCTGATGGCGGTCGAGAATCTGCCGGCGATCGCCGAGCGGTTGGTTGCTGGGGGCAAGCCTGTGGAGACGCCGGCGGCAGCGATCGCGGACGGGACGCTCCCGGGCCAGCGGATGGTGACGTCCGATCTGGCGGGGATCGCTCAGGCGATGAAGGACGAGGGTGTCGGGGCTCCGGCGATTGTTGTCATCGGCAACGTGGTTGATGTGGCTGCGCAGGCACGATGAGTCAATTGGTCGAGATCCAGGACGCGGCGGATCCGCGGCTGGCTGACTATGTGCAGTTGCGTGAGGTCAATCTGCGGCGGTTGCTCGAAGAAGAGCATGGGTTGTTCATTGCCGAGGGCGCCAAAGTGATCAGGCGGGCCGCGGAGACCGGCTACGAACCGCGGTCCTTCCTGCTCGCCCCACGCTGGCTGGAGTCGCTCCGGGACGTGCTCGACAAATGGCCGGACACACCCGTGTACGTCGTGTCGGAGGAGCTGGCCGAGCAGGTCACCGGGTTCCACGTCCACCGCGGCGCGCTCGCGTCGTACAAGCGCCGCGCGGCCGTCCAGCTAGCAGATCTGCTGACCGACGACGTACGGCGGATCGCGATCTTCGACGATATCGTTGACCACACCAACGTCGGCGCCGGCTTCCGGGCCGCGGCCGCGCTCGGCGTCGGGCTGGTGCTGGTGACGCCGACCTGCGCCGACCCGCTGTACCGCCGCTCGATCAAGGTCTCGATGGGCACCGTCTTCCAGGTGCCGTGGACGCGCCTGCAGAACTGGCCCGGCGACCTGCGGCTCCTCCAGCAGAACGGGTACGTCGCCGCCGCGATGGCGCTCGCCGACGACTCGATCACGCTCGACGAGCTGGCCGACCGCAAGGACGACAAGCTCGCGCTGATCTTCGGCACCGAGGGCCACGGCCTCAAGCCGCACGTGCTCGAACAGGCAGACCTGACCGTACGCATCCCGATGGCGGGCGGCGTCGACTCCCTCAACGTGGCATCCTCAGCGGCAGTAGCGTTCTACGCCACTCGTTGAGGGGGAGCCATGCGTACGACGGAACGCCTGGTACTGCGCCCGTTCCGCGACACGGACCTGGACCCGTGGGCCGCCCTCAACGCGGACCCGCAGGTGACGCAGTACCTCGGCGGCCCGCTGAGCCGGGCCGAGTGCGACCGCGACGCCGCCGGGATCAACGAGCTGTACGCCGCTAAGGGGTACGGGTTCCTCGCCGTCGAGCGTCGTACGGACGGTGTCTTCCTCGGCGCCTGCGGTCTGTCGAAGGAGCAGTGGTACCCGGACGATCTCGAAATCGGCTGGCGGCTGGCCCGTGAGTACTGGGGCCACGGCTACGCGAGCGAGGCGGCGGCCTCCTGGATCGAGCACGGGTTCACGGCGCTCGACCTGCCGCGCATTATTGCGGTGACCGACACCCCGAACGTCCGTAGCATCGCGGTCATGCGCCGGCTCGGGATGAGCTTCGATCACGAGGCGGTGCTGACGGAGGACGGCGTACCGTTCGACGCCACCATCTACGCGCTGACGGCGGAGGCATGGGAAACAAGCAGAAGGTAGTGCTCGTCACCGGGATGCAGGCGGCCGGGAAGTCCACGATCGCACCGTTGCTCGCGGCAAGGATGGGCCCGCCCGCGGCGACCCTCGACGGCGACGTGTTCTACCGCGGCGTCGTCGCCGGCGCGGAGATCATGACGCCGGAACCGTCCGCAGAGGCGGTCCGCCAGCTCGAGCTGCGGTACGACGCGAGCGCGCTCGTGGCGCAGCACTACGCCGACGCCGGATTCGACTTCGTCTGCAGCGACATCGTCCTGGGGGAGCACGTCGCGCGATGGTTCTCGCGGCTGCGGGGCGTCGACCCGTACCTCGTTGTACTCGTGCCGTCGGTCGAGTCGATCGTCGAGCGGGAGATCGGGCGAGGCGGCAACAATGCGTACCGGGACTGGGGGTCCTCGTTGGAGGACGGCGTACGCGCGCTGATGGCGAGCCTCGACGAGACTCCGCGCCGGGGTCTGTGGCTCGACACCACCGGGCTGACCCCGGCCGAGTCTGTTGACGCGATCGACCTGGAGAAAGCCCGCTGGTGACTCAGGTGGCGGGCGTGTCCTCGTGCGCGTCCTCGTGCTCGATCATCGGCGAGACCGGCCAGTCGGACGGGTAGTCCGGCGCGAACTCCTCGGCCTCCGCGAACAGGCGCTTCTTGTACTTGCGCGACAGCCGGTCGCCGAACACCATGCCCTGCGTGTGGTCGGTCTCGTGCTGCAGGCAGCGGGCCAGCAGACCGTTGCCCTCGAAGCTGACCGGCGCGCCGTGCCGGTCGACGCCGGTGACCTTCGCGAAGTCGGGGCGGGCGCACTTGGTGAACGCTCCGGGGAGCGACAGGCAGCCTTCGTCGCCCTCGTCCAGATTGCGGTCCTTGCCCTCCGGAACCTCGACCGTCGGGTTGCACACGACGCCCTGCACCCGGTTGCCGTCCTTGTCCGGGCAGTCGAACACGAAGACCTGCAGGTCGACGCCGACCTGGTTCGCCGCCAGGCCGACACCCTCGGCCGCGTTCATCGTCGCGACCATGTCGGCGATCAGCGTCTGCAGCTCGTCGCCGAAGTCGGTGACGGGCTTGTTGACCCGGTGCATGACATCCTCACCCCAGCGGGTGATAGGCCGCACCGAACCGTTCCCAGGCAACGTAGACATGCCGGAAATCTTAGGCCATGACCGCCGGGCGGACTGCCGGGTGGCCGCGCTCGGCGACCACCCGGCAACAGGCGTTACTTGGCGTTGACCTCGTCGCGCCAGGTGACCCACTCACGGAGCAGGCCGAGGTCGTAGTCGGGACCGCCGGCGTGCACGGTGAACAGCCGGGTGCCGACGTCGAGCAGCTGCTTGCCGGTCTCCTCGGGACGCTTGTCGCCGACGGCGACCGAACGCTCGATCTCGCCCGGGTCGCGCCCGATCGTCTTGCAGTGCTCGTCGAGGACGGCGTGCTTGTGCGCGATCGTCTCGGCGTCGCCGAAGCCGTGCCAGATGTTCGCGTGCTGCGCGACCAGCTTGAGCGTCTTCTTCTCGCCGCCGCCACCGATCAGCACCGGGATGTCGCGGGTCGGCTTCGGGTTGAGCTTGGTCCAGCGCTGCTCGATCCGCGGCAGCGCCTCGCCGAGGGCGTCCAGCCGGCCGCCCGCCGTACCGAATTCGTAGCCGTACTCGTCGTAGTCCTTCTCGAACCAGCCGGAGCCGATGCCGAAGATCAGCCGGCCGTCGCTGATGTGGTCGACCGTGCGCGCCATGTCGGCGAGCAGGTCGGGGTTGCGGTAGGAGTTGCAGGTGACCAGGGCGCCGATCTCGACCCGCTCGGTCGCCTCGGCCCAGGCGGCCAGCATGGTCCAGCACTCGAAGTGCAGACCCTCGGGCTCACCGCTGAGCGGGTAGAAGTGGTCCCAGTTGAACACCACGTCGACGCCGATCTCCTCGGCCGCGGCGACAGTACGCCGGATGTCGGCGTACTGGGCGTGCTGGGGCTGGACCTGCAGACCGATCCGTACCGGAAAGGCGCCGTACGGACGGTCGGTGGACTCGGAAGCTGTCATGGTGAAGATCCTATCCGCCGTTACGGAGGACCCTCCGGATAGGTCCAGAACGAGGAGGTACGACGGATGCCGGACGAGAGTGACGTCGACGAGTTCGCGCGGCTGTTCACGCGGTTCCTGGAGCGGATGCAGGTCGGCGGGCAGCGGACCACTCGCGAGAGCCTGCGGGACCGGCTCCGGGAGCATCTCGGCGTGGACCCCGAGCAGGTGCCGGTGGTGTCGTCGAGCTTCCCGCCGTACGACCTGCCGAACGTGCAGCGGGCGATCGAGGCGTGGTTCGACTCGTTCGAGGTGCTCGGGCTGGCGGGGTCGAACCGCGGTCATCACTCGTTGGGGGAGCTGCTGGAGCTGTCGGAGTACGACCGGTTCGGGATCGGGGCGGTGGACTACCAGCGGCTGCAGATCGATGTCGACGAGGAGATGGACTGCGTCGCGTTCGGGTTCTACCTCGGGGTGCAGGGCGAGGACCGGTTCGTGGCGCTGCTGCGGGCGGCGAATCCGCAGTACGGGCGTTCGAGCGTGGATCTCGAGATTCTTGCCGTGGAGAAGGCGGCGGGTGATCGGTTCCTCGGAGCGCTGCCGGAGTTGATCCGGGAGCACAACGTGTTCCGCGGGAAGATGGTGTCGTTCGAGGGGCACGAGTTCGGGCAGGGCGTCGGGCCGTTCCGGTTGCATCCGCGGCCGGGGATCACGCGGGCTGACGTCGTACTGCCGGAGGGTGTGCTCGAGCGGATCGAGCGGGAGGTTGTGGGAATCGCGGCGCATCGGGAGACGCTGCTGGCGGCGGGTCAGCACCTGCGGCGGGGTGTGCTGCTGTACGGGCCGCCCGGGACCGGGAAGACCCATACCATACGGTATGTCCTGTCGCAGTTGCCGGAGTTCACGGTCGTGCTGCTGGCGGGGACGAGCATTCATTTCATCTCGCAGGCGTGTGCGCTGGCGCGGATGTTGCAGCCGGCGCTCGTCGTACTCGAGGACTGCGATCTGGTGGCGGAGGCGCGGGACTATTCGCACGGCTCCGAGAATCCGCTGCTGTTCCAGGTGCTGAACGAGATGGACGGGTTGGCGCAGGACGCGGACGTCGCGTTCCTGCTGACCACGAACCGGGCGGATCTGCTGGAGCCGGCACTGATGCAGCGGCCTGGGCGGGTGGATATGGCTGTCGAGGTGCCGCTGCCGGATGCCGACGGGCGCGGGCGGTTGCTGAGGCTCTACGGGCCTGGGCTCAATCTCTCGCCCGAGGTGGTCGACGAGGTGGTGCAGCAGACGGAGGGCACGACCGCGTCCTTCATGAAGGAGCTGGTACGACGGACGGTGCTGCTTGCGGCGGAGGCGGGGGAGACGCCGTCGGCGGACCACCTCAGGGCGGCGGTCGCGGAGCTGCTGTCGTCCCGCGACACCCTGACCCGCCGCCTACTCGGCGCAACCGGCGACGAGCCGCACGACAACCACACCGGGCCCGGCACGGCGTCCGGCACGGGGGCAGGATCGGGGGCGGCAGCGGGATCCGCAGCGGGACCGGCGCCTGGGCTCTCCGGCTCGGGCGCCGAGCCGGGGGTGGCTCCGCCCGGAGCAGGCGCTGGGTTCGTGGCTCGGCCGGGGCCGCTGCCTGGGGTGTACAAGGGGTTTATCGGGTGAAGTAGGTCGCGAGGTGGTTGAGCATGGTGGCGACGCCGGGCTTGATCGGACCTTCCTGCTCGTCCGTGAGGCCGACGCTGCGGTAGTCGAGCTGGGTCTTCCCGTCAGGCAGCCCTGACAGATCGACGGTGATCTCCTCAGCGGGGTCATCGAAGTACAGGACGACGTGGTTCGGGAGATCCAGCTCGCCGTACCGGAGCGTGAACGGGACCTCGACATCACCCTCGCCGACGAAGACGGCCGAGATCAGTCCGCCCGGACGGACGTCGAGCGTGACCCGGTCGGACGGCGTGGTGAAGCCTTCGGCGAGGAACCAGGCCGCGAACGGCTCGGCCTCGGTGAACGCGCGGACGACCTCGGCGGGCGGGGCGTCGACGACCTGCTGCAACGTGAACATGATCAGAACCTCCAGGTTTGGATGACTCGATCACTGTGCCTGGAGGCGTTTACGGTTTGCTTTCGGTCGGCAGCTGGTCGGCGTAAACCTCGGCCCAGTCGCCCAGCGCGCGGATCGGGACCAGCAGGTCCTTGCCGGCGGTCGTCAGCGAGTACTCGACCCGCGGCGGCGCCTCGGCGTACCGCTGGCGTTCGACCAGGCCGTTGTGTTCGAGGCGGCGGAGGGTCTCGGTGAGGACCTTCTGGCTGATGCCGCCGATCTGCCGGCGCAGTTCACCGGGACGGGCGGCGCCGTACGAGAGCGAGTACAGCACGACCATCGGCCAGCGCCCGCTGATCAGCTCGGCGGCGACCCGCGCCTGACAGTCGGAGAAGAATCTCGGCTCCACCCGACCATTGTGCGTCGGTCGATGCACACCGGATGGTGCGTATCGGCTGGGCTGTGTCTGAGGGCATCACCGCAGCCAGAACAAGACGATGCTGGCCATGACGACGCCTGCGCCATAGTGAGGGCGTGTGGAGGTGGGGTTGTCCGCTGGTGTTGGGGTTCTGGGTTGGTACGGGAGCGAATAACCCCCAACGCGCGAGGGTATCCGCTGGTGGTGGCGGGGGATGTGCCAGTTGTGGCCACAACGTTCTTGATGAGGCACTGGAACACGTCAGCGCTCACACAACCCGCCGGCGAGGAGGTTGTGGAACCCGAGCCACGACCACCGGTATTGCCTTCGTCGGCACCCACTCGGCTAGAAGTTGCCTCAAGCAACATCTATAGGCCAAGCGGCTGTGGATAACTGGAATCCCTTGAATACAAGGGCTTGTGGGTTTGAGAACTGTCGGTGGGGGTGTATATCGTCAGTGGCATGGACCTTCTGGACGAACGGCCGGCGTGGTCGATGAGTGGCGGCGAACTGCTGGCCGCTCTCGACGCCGTGGATGCCGATATCGCCCGGAAGGAGACCTATCGGCTGCAACTTGTCGCACGCATCGACGAGACCGGCTATGCCGAGGAGCTCGGAGCCCGGGACGCCGTCGAGCTGCTGACCCTCCGGCACCGCCAGAACCGTCGCGACGCCTACCGCGACGTCAAGCTCGCGCGGGCCCTGCCGAAGTACCGTGATGTCTCCGCCGCGCTGGTTGAGGGCACTCCAGCTCCGGGCCTTGCCGACGCGGGACCTGCCGACCGCGGGTGGTTGTTGCGTCCGGCGCAGGCCGCGGCGATCGTGTCCGCCCTGGAGCGGGTGCGCTCGAGGGTGCCGGTCGAAGACCTCGATGTCGCGGAGAAGCAGTTGGTGGGCCTGGCCGCGCACCTTTCGCCAGACGAGCTCCGCGCGACCGCCAAGCAGATCTGTGACCTACTGGACTCTGACAGCCCCGAGCCGGATGAACACAAGGCCTACGCCCGAGAGTCCTTGACACTGGCTCCTGCGGAGAACGGAGTGAAGTTTCGCGGCTACCTCGCCAACGAGAACGCCGAACTCCTCCGAAGCCTGATCCACGCCGGCGCCCGCCCCCACAAGACAATCGACGGCGAGCTCGACCCCCGTCCACGCGACAAGCGCCAGGCCGACGCCCTCAGCAGCGCTTTGACCATCGCCGCAACTGCCACCGACGCGGGCTGCCAAACCCGCCCGGCAAACGACCCTCCGTCAACGCGGGATGCCGGTGCCCCGGCCGCCGACGCCGGCAAGGATGGATGGACACCTGGTTTCGGGGCGAAGGCGAACATCACCGTCACCATCGACTTCCACGACCTCAAGGCCGCGACCGCCAACGCCACCGGCCAACTCGTGTACGGCGATGGACTGTCCGCGGCGACCATCCGTCGGCTGGCCTGTGACGCAAGGATCCTCCCGCTCGTGCTCGGCTCGAACTCCGAGCCGCTCGACGTCGGCCGGTCGGAGCGACTGGTCACCCGGGCGATGCGCCGCGCCTTGAACGCCCGCGACAAGGGCTGTGTGGTCTGCGGCGCACCGCCGATCATGTGCGACGCCCACCATGTGAAGTCCTGGATCGAGGGCGGCGAGACCAACATCGAGAACCTCGCTCTGCTCTGTCGCCGACACCACACCGACCTCCACAACGGCCACTGGACCATCACCATCACAGCAGGTGTAGTCAACGTGAGCCGCCCCGCCTGGGCCGACCCACCGCCCAACGCCGCACGACCTGGTTTCCCATCGGACGCAATACGGCCTGGTTCCCGGTCCGGTCCAGCGCACGCGCCATCCGACCCACTCGCGCCTGCACTGCCCCACTCGACAAGCAGTTGGCCGGAGCGGCCGGAGCGCAATGCAACGACGACACCGCCTGAGCCGACGACGACTGCGTCGGTCCGGGAGGCGACGTACCGCGCCATCTGGGGTGAGGACCCCACGCCCCAGACCGAGCCGCCGACCTCGGGTCGGATCACGTCCTCCTGCGACCAGCGGTTTGATCCATGGGCCGAGACCCCGACCGCGCCCACCGGCAGCCCACGATCAAGCATTCCAGTCCGCAACGAACGAGCAGACACGCCCTAGTCGAGACAGAACTCGTTGCCCTCGATGTCTTGCATGTTCTGGCAGGACTCGTTGACGCCGTCGTAGCGCAGCAGCTGCCCGCGTACCGCGCCGAGCGCTTCCAGCCGGACGCATTCGGCCTCGAGGACTGCCAGCCGTTCCTCACGCACGAGTCCCGTGCCGACCCGGACGTCGAGGTGGACCCGGTTCTTCACTACCTTGCCCTCGGGGACGCGCTGGAAGAACAGCCGCGGGCCGACACCGGTCGGATCGACACAGGCGAACGCCGCACCCTGATTCTCAGCCGGCAGCGATTGGTCGAACTCGGTCCAGGTCTCGAAACCCTTCGGCGGCGGCGGTACGACGTACCCGAGCACCTCGCACCAGAAGCGAGCGACGCGCTCCGGATCGGCGCAATCGAAGGTGACCTGGAACTGCTTCACGGACGACATCCGCCCAGCATAGACACCGGAAGGTGCGCATCGGACTGTCTACGTTCGTACCCATGCGAATAGGAACACTGGGCAACGGACTCATGGCCGAGGCGCTCGCCGGCCAGTGGGTCAAGGCCGGCCACGAGGTCATGATCGGCGGCCGCGATCGCGACCGCGCCGTGGAGGCGGCCAAGCGGATCGCCGCCGCGGGTGGGTCGCGGGTGGAGGCGGGGTCGTTGGTGGAGGCGGCGGAGTACGGCGAGGTGGTGTTGCTCGCAGTGCCGGCCGAGGCTGCGGTGGAGGTAGCGGGAGTGGTGCCGGCGGGGCGGACGGTGATCGACTGCACGAACGCCTTGGATCACAGGGATTTCACGTTGGCGCACCCGGCGACGGCTGAGGCGATCAGCCGCACATTCCCCGACGTGCACGTGGTGAAGGCGTTCAACCTGGCGGCGGATGCGGTCTGGCGCAACCCGCCGGCCGGGCTCGGGGTGCCGATCTGTGGTGATGACGGAGTGGACGTCGTTGCGGAGTTGGTGCGGGACATCGGCTGTGTGCCGGTGGCCGCAGGCGGGCTGGTGCGCGCAAAGTTGCTGGAGGCAACGGCTGCGCTGGCGATCGGGATCTGGGTCGGCGGGGGAGATGTGCGCGGGATGTTCCCGTCGCTAGGCGACGCTTTCGGCGCGGTCCTGCCGGGCGAGTCGTAGGCTCCAGGCCGGGAACAGCAGGTACGTCCCGGCCCAGCTGGCGCCGGCCACGAAGGTCCACACCGGCGCGGTGTCCAGGTCGTCGATCCCCAGGAAGATGCCCGGTACGCCGATGAGCCCGAGCAGCATCACCACACCCGCAACCAGCCCGGCCCGCCCCACCTGACGGGCGCTTCCAACCAGCCAGACCCCGATGAGCGCGAACCCCGCGCTCGACCACAAACCGGCGAGGTAGTACCCGGTGATGCCGCTCATCACCAGCACCGTGCCCACGATCGTCAGCACGGTGCCGACCGCGGTGATCCCCACCAACAGCTTGGACGGATGGACAAGCCAGGCCAGGACGAGGCTGAGCATGCCGAGGGCGGCGTTGCCGACGTCGTTGATGCTGCCGAAGGGCTCGCCGGTGGCGTAAAAGATGAGCAGGCAGGCGCAGGTGGTGAAGCCCACGATGCTGTGGGCCGTCGCCACCGCTCTAGTGCTCACCCTTGGATGATCGCGCAAAAAGCTGGTTCAGGTCAGCCTGCGGGATCTGGTCGGCGGCGAACGTGATCGTGCCCTTCGTCGCCAACTCCTCCGCGCTCCGGCGGACGAACCCTAGCGCTGCCCGGGCGATGCTGCCGCCGAGGCTGATCCGTGTCACCCCGGCGCCCTGCAGGTCGGCGACGGTCAGCGTCGACGTACCGAGGCCGATCACTACGTTCAGCGGGCCGTCGATCTCCTGCACCAGCAGGCGGATCGCGTCCAAGTCGTTCACACCAGGCACGTACAGGCAATCGGCGCCCGCCGCACGGAAACGGTTGGCGCGATCGATCGAGTCGGCCAGCGACGTCGGCGTACGCAGCAACTGCCCGTCCGTCCGCGCCGTCAGCACGAACTCGGACCCCGCCGCCTCCCGCGCCGCGACGATCCGCTCGACCGCGAGCTCGACGTCGTACAGCTCCCGTCCGTCGTAGTCCTCGATGTTCCCGCCCGCCAGCCCGGCCTCGCGGGCCAGCGTGATCGTGTCCGCGACCCGTGCCGGCGCAGCGCCGTACCCGTCCTCGAGATCCCCGTTCACCGGTACGGCGCTCGCCGCCGCGATCTCCCGGACCCGCTCGAACATCGCGTCCCGCGACACCGCCGGCGCGCCGTCGGGCAACGTGTGATCGCCCTTCGCCATCGAGAACGCGATCCCCGCACCGGTCGTCGCGATCGCCGCAAAGCCAGCAGCCGCAAGGATCACCGCACTCCCGGCATCCCAGGCATTCGGCATCACGAAACGATCGGCATGCAACTCGCGGAAAGTCATGCCCCGAGTCTGTCACCCCGACGCTTCGGCACCCGCCGAACTACGACAGCTTGGAGGCAGCCGCCTCGTCCAGCAACCACAGCGTGCGGTTCTGGCCCTTCGGGTGGGCGGCGGGTACGTCGCCCTCGGCGAGAGCCGTCGCGACCGCATCGGCCTTGTCCTCGCCGGAGACCACGAACCAGACCTCACGGGTCCGGTCGAGGAGCGGGAAGGTCAGCGACACCCGGGTCGGCGGCGGCTTCGGCGAGTCGTGCACGGCGACCGCTGCGACGTCGATGACATCGAGCTGCGGAAACCCCGGGAACAGCGACGCCACATGCCCGTCGGGACCGACGCCGAGCATCAGTACGTCGAACGTCGGCGAGCCCGCGGCCTCCAGTTCGGAGGCGTACGCCGCTGCCGCTTCCTCGGCGCCCTGCCCGGTGTCCGCGGGCATCGGATGCACCCGCGCCGGGTCGACGTCCAGGGCGGACAGCAATGCGTCTCGCGCCTGCGTCACGTTGCGCTCGGGGTCGCCGTCGGGCAGGAACCGCTCGTCGCCCCACCAGAACTCGACCCGCTGCCAGTCGACCTCAACCCGTGCCGGCGACTCCGCGACCGCCTGGTACACGACCGACGCCACCCTGCCGCCGGTGAGGACGACGTGCGCGATCCCGCCGGTGCTCTGAGCGTCGGCGAGCGCCGTGATGAACCTGCCGGCCACCGAGAACGCCAGGTCCTCCGCATCGGAATGAATCAGCAGTTCCGGATCCACAGTCATCGCTTAGCCGCCGTCCTCTTCGCCGCCGCCTTCTTCCCCGGCGCAGTCTTCTTGGCCGCGGTCTTCTTGGCCGCAACCTTCTGAGCAGCCGCCTTCTTCGCCGCTGCCGGCTTCTCGGCGGCCTTCTTCTGCGCAGCCACGACCTTCTTGCCGGCCGCAGTCACACTCGCCGCCGTCGACTTCCGGGCCGTCGCGTCCACCTTCTTCTCCGCAGCCGGCAGCTGGTCACGCTCGACCTTGCAGGCCAGCGTCTTCGCGTACACGTCATCCGGATCGAGCCGCCGCAACTCCTCGCTCAGCAGCTCCGACGTCGTACGCCGCTTCAACGCCACGGGCCGATCCGGCTGACCCGGCACGCTGAACGTCGCCACCGCACCATCCGGCCGCGTCAGCGCGATCGCCCCCGACGGCGTGAACAGCCGTACGGCGGTCACCCCCGGCCCACGCGAATTCCGCTGCTCCACCGGCACCTTGAGCCGCGACTGCAACCACGCAGCCATCAGGTCGGCACTCGGGTTCCCCTTGGCGGCCGCGACCTCGGCCCCGGTCACCTTCGTCGGGTACTGATCCAGCGCAGCCGCCATCAGCGCACGCCACGGCGTCAACCGCGTCCACGCGAAGTCGGTGTCGCCCGGCTTGTAGCCCTCGGCCCGAGCACTGAAGTCCACCGACGCGCGCCGCGTCGCGGCAGCATCCGTCACGCGACGCCGACCGAGCCGCCCGAGCGGGTCGTCGGCCGGGACCTTCGGCCCGCCACCCGGCCACCACACGATCACGGGGGAGTCGGGCAGCAGCAGCGGCGTGATCACGGACTCCGGCACCTTCGCCAGCTCACCGTGCAGCCGCAGCAGCACGGCCTCACCGGGGATGCCCTCGCCGACGCGTACCTCGGCGTCCAGCCCGCTCGCGCCCCGGCCCGGCCGCAGGATCGCGACCAGGACCCGGGACGGGTGTTCGCGGCCGGCCTCGTTCGCGGCCTTCATCGCGTCGTGGTGCGACGCCTCGTCGACGACGACCACGATCGTGCCGACCATGCCCATGGCCGGCGACCCCGCGTGCCGGCGGGCCTTCAGCAGCGCCGAGGCGATCTCGCTCGACGTGGTGTCGGTCAGGTCGATGATCATGGCCGCCTCCAGGCACGTCCGTCGCGGGCGAGCATCTCGTGCGCCGAGTCCGGACCCCAGTCACCGGACGGGTACTGCTCCGGCTTGCCGTGGCGGGCCCAGTAGTCGAGCACCGGGTCGAGGATCTTCCAGCCCAGCTCGACCTCGGTGTGCTGCGGGAACAGCGGCGGATCGCCGAGCAGTACGTCGAGGATCAGCCGCTCGTACGCCTCCGGGGACGACTCGGTGAACGAACCGCCGTACTGGAAGTCCATGTTCACGTCGCGGATCTCCATCGTCGTCCCGGGCACCTTGGCACCGAAGCGGATGGTGATGCCTTCGTCCGGCTGGATCCGCAGGACCAACGCGTTCTGGCCGAGCTCTTCGGTCTCGGTCTTGGTGAACGGCAGGTGCGGCGCGCGCTTGAACATCACCGCGACCTCGGTCACCCGACGGCCGAGCCGCTTGCCGGTGCGCAGGTAGAACGGGACGCCCGCCCACCGGCGCGTGTCGACATCGACCCGCAACGCCGCGAACGTCTCCGTCGCGGACGAGCTAGGAATGCCGTCCTCCTGCAGGTATCCCTTGACCTTCACGCCACCGGCCCAGCCGGCCGCGTACTGACCGCGAGCACTGTGCAGGTCCAGCCGCTCCGGCAGCTGTACGGCGTTCAGCACCTTCTTCTTCTCCTGGCGCAGCGACCAGGCGTCGAAGCTGACCGGCTCCTCCATCGCGACCAGCGCGAGCAGTTGGAGCAGGTGGTTCTGGATCACGTCGCGGGCGGCGCCGATGCCGTCGTAGTACCCCGCGCGGCCGCCGATGCCGATGTCCTCGGCCATCGTGATCTGCACATGGTCGACGTAGTTGCTGTTCCAGATCGGCTCGAACATCTCGTTCGCGAACCGCAGCGCGAGGATGTTCTGGACCGTCTCCTTGCCCAGGTAGTGATCGATCCGGAACACCGCCTCAGGCGGGAACACCGACTCGACCACCCGGTTCAGCTCGCGGGCGCTCTTCAGGTCGTGACCGAACGGCTTCTCGATCACGACCCGCCGCCACGAGCCGGGCTTCTCGTCGGTCAGCCCGTGCTCGGACAGCTGCCGCACGACCTCCGGGAACAGCCCCGGCGGGATCGACAGGTAGAACGCGTGGTTGCCGCCCGTACCGCGGGTGACGTCCAGCTCGTCGACCGTCTCGCGCAGCCGCTCGAACGCCACGTCGTCGGTCAGGTCACCCGGCACGAACCGGAAGCCCTCGGAGAGCTGCTGCCAGACCTCCTCGCGGAACGGCGTCCGGGCGTGCTCCTTCACCGAGTCGTGCACGATCTGGGCGAAGTCCTGGTTGGTGTAGTCACGGCGGGCGAACCCGACCAGGGCGAAACCCGGGGGCAGCAGCCCCCGGTTCGCCAGGTCGTAGACCGCCGGCATCAGCTTCTTGCGGGCCAGGTCGCCGGTGACGCCGAAGATCACCAGGCTGCACGGCCCCGCGATCCGCGGCAGCCGCCGGTCCTGCGGATCCCGCAGCGGGTTCCGGTACGGCGTGACGTCGCCCGGCCCTTCGTCGAGCTCAGCGGTCATGGCCCGCTTCCTCCCCGTACTAGTTCGCGAACAGAGCCAGGAGCTGCTGTACGCCGTTCGACACGTCGGTCAGGTGCAGACGCAGTACCGGGCGCCCGCGCTCCGCGAGTACTCCGGCGTCGCCGGCGGCCTGCGCCGTGATCAACGTACCGAAACTGAACGGCCGATCCGGGATCTCCACGTCGGTCGCGTGTGCGCCGGTGATCTGCAGGTACACGCCCTCCGGGTGGCCGCCCTTGTGGTACTGGCCGGTCGAGTGCAGGAACCGCGGTCCCCAGCCGAAGGTCACCGGACGACCGGTCTTGGTCGCCAGCGCCGGCCGTACGCCGAACAGGTCGGCGTCCCGCTCGGAGTCCAGGTACGCCATGACTGCGACGTAGCCCTTCGCGTCGAGCTTGCCCAGCAGCGCGTCCACCGCACCCTGCAGCGTGTCCACACCGTCCAGCAGCCCTTCGGAGCCGCGAACCTCGACGGCGCCCTCGGTGAAGGCGGCCGCCTCCGGCTTCGGCTGCGCGTCGAGCAGACCACGCGCGGCGGCCTTGGCGCTCTCCACGTCCGGCTGGTCGAACGGGTTGATGCCGAGCAGATAGCCCGCCACGGCCGTCGCCGTCTCCCAGAGCAGCATCTGACCGCCGAGCGAGCCCGAGGTCAGCGCCGTCGGCACACCGCTGGTCGCCTTCTCGGCGAGCAACGCGTTGGTCAGGTCAGCAGCCTCGCTGTGCAGCTCCGGCGCACCGACCTCGACCGCAACCGGCAGTACGCCGGTGCCGAGCTTGCCGGTGCTCTCCGCGATCAGCTGCTCGGCCCAGTCCGGGAAGCCCACGATGTCGGACCCGTCGGCCGTGATGATCGCCTTGTCCCGGCCCGCGCTCGCCGCGAGCACAGCGCCCAGCCAGAGCGCCGGGTTGTCGGTCGAGTCGGCCTGCAGCTCAGGCGCCGCCTCGGCCGCTTGGTCGAGCAACTCGGCGATGTCCGCGCCGGCCAGTCCGGACGGCACCAGGCCGAACGCCGTGAGCGCGCTGTACCGGCCGCCCACGTTCGGGTCGGCGAGGAACGTCTTGCGGTAGCCCTCGTCCGCCGACAGCTTCTCGAACGGCGAACCCGGGTCCGTCACGACGACGACCCGCGACGCGGCGTCGATCCCCGCGTCCTCGAACGCCTTGACGAACGTACGCCGGTGGCTGTCGGTCTCGACCGTCCCGCCGGACTTGCTGGACACGACGATCACGGTCTTCGAGAGGTCACCGGCCAGCGCCCGCGCGACCACGCTCGGGTCGGTCGAGTCCAGTACGACGAGCTCGACGCCCGCCGTACGGGTGATGACCTCGGGCGCGAGCGACGAGCCGCCCATACCGGACAGCACGATCCGGTCCAGGCCCTCGGACCGCAGGTCTGCCTGCAGCGCCTCGATCTCGGCCAGCAGCGGCCGGGAGGTGTCGTGCAGGTCGACCCAGCCGAGCCGGATCGACGCCTCGTGCTCGGCGTCCGGGCCCCAGATCGTCGCGTCCTTCGCGGCGATCCGGGAGGCGATCTTCTCGGCGACCAGCTTGTCGACGACCTCGGCCCAGTCGCCGTTCTGCGTGCTGACCTTCGGAGCGCTCACTTGGCCGCGCCCTTCAGGGCCGCGGTGACGGTGTCCTGCAGCTCGGACCAGGAGGCGTCGAACTTCGCCACGCCCTCGTCCTCGAGCACCTGGACGACCTCGTCGTACGAGATGCCGAGCTTCTCCAGGTCGGCGATCACCTTGCGGTCGGCGTCGTAGTCGCCGCGGACCGTGTCGCCGGAGAACTCGCTGTGCTCCTCGACCGCCTTGATGGTTGCCTCAGGCATCGTGTTCACGACGCCCTTGGTGACCAGGTTGTCGACGTACAGGGTGGGGGAGTACGACGGGTCCTTGGTGCCGGTGGAGGCCCACAGCGGCCGCTGCGGCTTGGCGCCGGCGGTCTCGAGCTCGCGCCAGCGGTCGGTGTCGAAGATCTCCTCGTACGCCTCGAACGCGAGCCGGGCGTTGGCGATCGCGGCCTTGCCCTTCAGCGCCTTCGCCTCGTCGGTGCCGATCGCGTCCAGCCGCTTGTCCACCTCGGTGTCCACCCGGCTGACGAAGAACGACGCCACGCTGGCCATCTTGGTCACGTCGTGGCCGTTCTCGACGGCCTGCTCGAGGCCGGACAGGAACGCGGCCACGACCGCCTTGTAGCGCTCGAGGGAGAAGATCAGCGTCACGTTCACGCTGATCCCGGCGGCCAGCGTCTCGGTGATCGCCGGCAGGCCTTCCTTGGTGGCGGGGATCTTCACGAAGACGTTGTCCCGGCCGACGATGTCCCACAGCAGCTTGGCCTGCTCGACGGTCTTCGCCGTGTCGTGCGCGAGCGTCGGCTCGACCTCGATCGACACCCGGCCGTCCTGGCCCTCGGAGTCGTCGTACGCCGGCTTGAACACGTCGGCGGCGTCGCGGACGTCGTCGGTGGTGATGACCCGGATCGCCTCGTCGGTGGAGACGCCCTGGGAGGCCAGGTGGGCGACCTTCTCGGCGTACGCGTCGGCGTCCGAGATGGCCTTGGCGAAGATGGTCGGGTTCGTGGTCACACCGACCACGTGCTTGTCCTCGATCAGGGCCTGCAGGCTGCCGCTGGTCAGCCGCTCACGGGACAGGTCGTCGAGCCAGATGGAGACACCCGCGTCGGCGAGTGCTTTCAAGCGATCGTTCATGTGTCCGATGCCTTCTTCCGAAGTGTTCTGTTGTGGGTTTCTTCAGCTGGCGTCGGCCGGTCCGACCGGTCCGGCGGCGGCGCGGCCGGGCGGCACGCCCGGTCCGCTGATCTGTGCGGCGGCAGCGATGCTGTCCTTGGCCGCCTGCACGACCGCGTCGGCGGTGATGCCGAACTCGTCGTACAGCGTCTGGTACGCCGCGGAGGCGCCGTAGTGCTCCAGGCTCACGCTGCGGCCGGCGTCGCCGACGATGTCGTGCCAGCTCAGCGCGATCCCGGCCTCGACCGAGACCCGGGCCCGGACATCGGCCGGGATGACCGACTCGCGGTACGCGTCGTCCTGCTCGTCGAACCACTCGCGCGAGACCATCGAGACCACGCGGGCGTTGACGCCCTCCTCGGCCAGCTTGGCCCGCGCCTCGACGGCGAGCTGGACCTCCGAGCCGGTGCCGATCAGCACGACGTCCGGCGTACCGTCCGTGTCGAGCAGCACGTAGGCGCCCTTGTGCACGTTCTCCGTGGTGGCGTATCCGTCCGTGCCCCGCGGGAACGTCGGCACGTTCTGCCGGGTCAGCACGAGCCCGGCCGGGCGGTCGGTGTGCTCGAGGATCGTGGCCCACGCGGCCGCCGTCTCGTTCGCGTCACCGGGGCGGACGACGTCCAGGCCCGGGATCGCCCGCAGCGCCGACAGGTGCTCGATCGGCTGGTGCGTCGGGCCGTCCTCGCCGAGGCCGATCGAGTCGTGCGTCCAGACGTACGTCACCGGCAGCTTCATCAGCGCGGCGAGCCGGACCGCCGGGCGCATGTAGTCGGAGAAGACCAGGAACGTTCCGCCGTACGGGCGGGTCAGGCCGTGCAGGGCGATGCCGTTCAGCACCGAGCCCATGGCGTGCTCGCGGATGCCGAAGTGCAGCACCCGGCCGTACTCGTTGCCCTGGAACTCCTTGGTGGCGTGCTCCGCCGGGATGAACGACGGCTGGCCCTTCGGGGTGGTGTTGTTCGAGCCGGCCAGGTCGGCCGAACCGCCCCACAGCTCGGGCAGCTCCGGCGACAGCTTGGTCAGCACGTCACCGGAGGCGGCGCGGGTGGCGACACCCTTGGCGTCGGCGTCCCAGCTCGGCAGCGCGTCCTTCCAGTCGGCCGGCAGCTCGCGCTTGGAGAGCCGGTCCAGCAGCGCGGCGCGCTCCGGGTTCGCGGCCTTCCACTCGTCGAACCTGCCGCTCCACTCGGCCTCGAGGGCCTTGCCGCGGTCCTGCGCCTCGCGGGTGTGTGCGAGCACGTCGTCGGCGACCTGGAACGACTGCTCCGGGTCCCAGCCGAGGACCTTCTTGGTCGCGGCGACCTCGTCGGCGCCGAGCGCCGAGCCGTGGATCTTGCCGGTGTTCTGCTTGTTCGGGGCCGGCCAGCCGATGATCGTGTGCAGCCGGATGAAGCTCGGCTTGTCAGTGACGGCCCTCGCCGCCTCGATCGCGTCGTACAGCGCCTGGACGTCCTCTTCGTAGCCCTTGCCGCCGTTGGTCCAGTCGACGTCCTGGACGTGCCAGCCGTACGCCGCGTAGCGGGCCACGACGTCCTCGGAGAAGGCGATGTTGGTGTCGTCCTCGATCGAGATCTTGTTCGCGTCGTAGATGACCGTGAGGTTGCCGAGCTGCTGGTGCCCGGCCAGCGACGAGGCCTCGGCCGAGACGCCTTCCTCCAGGTCGCCGTCCGACGCGATCACGTAGATCTGGTGGTCGAACAGACCCTCGCCCTTCGGCGCGTCCGGGTCGAGCAGGCCGCGCTCGCGGCGGGCCGCCATCGCCATCCCGACCGCGTTGCCGACGCCCTGGCCGAGCGGACCGGTGGTGGTCTCGACACCGGGGGTGTGCGAGTACTCCGGGTGGCCCGGCGTCTTGCTGCCCCACGTCCGCAGCGCCTTCAGGTCGTCCAGCTCAAGGCCGAAGCCGGCCAGGTAGAGCTGGATGTACAGCGTCAGGCTGGAGTGCCCCGCCGACAGCACGAACCGGTCGCGGCCGGCCCAGTGCGGGTCGGCCGGGTTGTGCCGCATCACCTTCTGGAACAGCAGGTACGCCGCCGGCGCGAGACTCATCGCCGTACCGGGGTGGCCGTTGCCGACCTTCTCCACCGCGTCCATCGCGAGCACCCTGACGGTGTCGACCGCGCGCTGGTCGAGCTCGGTCCATTCAAGCTTGGGGCTGGTCTTCTCCGTCACGCCGACGGCGCTCCTCTCGATGGTCATCTTCTAGGTATCTCACGCAGAGCCTACTGTGATGAAGGCTGTCCGCTGCACATTGCTCAACTGCTTGTCAACCATCTGGTGACTCCCCCTGTTCCCGGGCGGACTCCCCGGATCGGAGGGGGGTGCGAGAACCCTCCTACGGGGCGTCGTAGACTGCTGAATCGTCAGCGCCGGAGGCTCGGCGTCAACCCACTGTTTTCGAGGTGTTCGTGACGGCCGTCGACCCGCGTCCAGCCGCGACGACGTCGTACCCGACGCCGCTGGTGGACGCTACCGCTGTGGTGAGTCCGTCGGTGCGCGACGTGGTGAAGGCGTACGTCGGTCTGACCAAGCCGCGCATCATCGAGCTGCTGCTGATCACCACCGTGCCGGTGATGTTCCTGGCCGCCGGGGGAGTGCCCGGGCTCGAGGTCGTCGTGGCCACCCTGATCGGCGGCATCCTCGCCTCCGGCAGCGCGAACACGATCAACTGCGTGCTCGACCGCGACATCGACGAGCAGATGCGCCGGACCCGGCGCCGCCCGTTGCCGCGGCACGCGGTCAGCCCGCGCTCGGCGACGATCTTCGGTGTCGTGCTCGGTGTGCTGGCCACGCTGGAGCTCGGCTTCTTCGTCAACTGGCTGTCGTCCGGCCTGGCGCTCGCAGCGAACCTGTTCTACGTCTTCGGCTACACGATGGTGCTGAAGCGCCGGACCGTGCAGAACATCGTCTGGGGCGGTATCGCCGGCTGCTTCCCGACCCTGATCGGCTGGACCGCGGTCACCGGCAAGCTGGCCTGGACCCCGGTCGTGCTGTTCCTGGTGGTGTTCTTCTGGACGCCGCCGCACACCTGGTCGCTGGCGATGCGCTACCGCGAGGACTACGCATCGGTCGACGTGCCGATGCTGCCCGTGGTCGCGACCCCGGTCGCGACCGCGCGGCAGATCATGGCGTACTCCGTTGTCATGGTGATCACGTCGCTCGCGCTCTGGCCGATCGCCGACACCGGGTACGTGTATCCGCTGGCCTCGATCGTGCTCGGTTTCGTCTTCCTGCGTGAGGCCCGCCGGTTGTTGCTCCGGGCCCACACCGGTGCGGAAGGCGCGGCCCTGCGGCCGATGCGGCTCTTCCACTTCTCGAATATCTACCTCGCGCTGCTGTTCATCGCCGCGGCCATCGATCCGCTCCTGCACTGAGCGTCGCCCGCCGGGCGCTCGGAGTTCTCCCGTTGACCATTTCGTGACCTCATGTTGCGATGGGGTGGTCTGTGGAGGGGGTTCCACACCTGGGGAGGCGCTGCAGCAGGGGGAATCGCATGGGGGTACGAACACGTGTTGCCGCGCTCGCGGCAGTTGCGTTGGCCGGATCCGTCCTGGTCGCCGGCCAGGCCGACGCCGGCGGCAACCATTCCAGTCTGAAGCCGATCGCGACCGGGTTGAACGGTCCGCGCGGCGTATCGACGTACAAGAACCTGGTCATCTACAGCGTGACCGACGGGTCCGTGTACGTGACGAACGGCCGCAAGTCCGTGAAGCTCGGCAAGGTGCCGGGCACGGGCGGGTTCCCGCCCGCGATCGACACGAACAAGTGGGGTACGACGTACGCACTGACCGGTGCGGGCGGCGAACCGGGCCAGCCACCGGTGCCGGGCAGTTCGACGCTGTACCGGTTGCGGTACGGGAAGACGCCGGTCAAGGTCGCGGACATCGCGGCGTACCAGGCGCACGACCCGGATCCGTACAACCAGGCCGACTCACCGACGGAGTCCAACCCGTTCGGCGTCGCGGCCCTGAGCGACGGCACGGTCCTGGTGTCCGATGCCGCCAACAACGATCTGCTGAGGGTGTGGCCGAACGGTCACGTCAAGACGGTCGCGCGGCTGAAGCCACGCACGGTCAAGGTCCCGGCCGGTCTCGGTAACGAGGCTCCGCCGGCAGGTACGCCGTTCGTCGCCGAAGCAGTGGCCACGTCGGTCACCGTGGGTTCTGACGGTTACTACTACGTCGGCGAGCTCCGTGGCTTCCCGGCAACACCTGGTACGTCGGAGATCTGGCGGATCAGGCCGGGCTCGGTGAGCGCGGTGTGTGACCCGGTCAAGCCGAACAAGGGCAACTGCCAGCGGTACGCCGACGGTTACACGTCGATCGTCGACCTGGCCGGCGGTCCGCACGGCACGCTCGCGGTCGTCCAGTTGGCGCGGGACAGTTGGCTCGCGTTCGAGTCCGGTGGTTCGACCATCGGCTCGCTCTACCTGCAGTACCCCGGCAAGAACCACAAGGCCGGCTACAAGAGGGAACTGGTCCGCGGCCAGCTGAACCTCCCCGGCGGCACAGCCTTCGACCGATGGGGCGGCTTGTACGTCTCCGCACCGGTCTTCGGCCCAGGCGCCGTCTACAAGGTGCGCTACTGAAGTAGAACGAGTACGGCGGGACGCCCGTTTCAGGTTGCGGGCGTCCCGCGCTCGCCGTACACGGCCGTGACGAGCGCGATCAGCAGCCCGGCCAGGAACATGTGCACGAGCACGACACCCCAGGGCAGACCGGTGAAGTACTGCGTGAAGCCGACGGCGCCCTGCAGCAGCTCGATCGCCAGCAGCCAGGCCGCCAGCTTCCGCAACGTGCGTGAGGTCGCAGTCACCCGCGTCGCGATCACCAAGGCGATCGTGATGCCGAGCAGCCCGAACACGACGTCCGCGTGGAGCTGACTCACCAGTTCGGGGTCGAAGCCGTTGCGCCCGGTCTCCGGATCACCCGAGTGCGGACCGGCGCCGGTGACAACGGTGCCTAGGGCAACAGTCAGCCAGACCGCCACCACACAAGCCGTTGCGAGCGCGCGGACCACCGGGGGAGTGTGCGGGTACGGGCTGGTGCGCGACCGGCGCATCATCGACACCGTCAGCGTGATGATGATCGGTGAGACGAGGAAGTGCGCCGAGACGATCCACGGGTTCAGTCCGGTCAGCACGCTGATACCGCCGATGACCGCCTGCAGCGGCACGCCGAGAGCCGCGGCCGTCGCCAGCCGGCGGAGGTCGTGGCGGACCGGGCGGTAGCGCATCACGACCAGCCAGGTACAGATCGCGACGACACCGACCACGAACCCGAGCATCCGGTTCGTGAACTCGATCGCGCCGTGATAGCCGAGCGCGGCGTGCGGCACGTACGAATCGTCCGTACACGACGGCCACGTCGGGCAGCCGAGGCCGGAGCCGGTCAGACGGACCAGACCGCCGGTCACCACGATGCCGATGTTCACCGCCACCGAAGCCCAGCCCCAGCGGCGAACCACGTCCAGGCTCGGCTCGGGCACGAGGCGCCAGAAACGGCTGACTGGTTCGGCTTCTCGAGGCGGGGGCTCCGTCGTCATCACCGGGACACTCTAAAGCTCAGTCCCAGCGGAAGGTCCGGGAGACCAGGTATCCGAGCACGCCGGCCCACAGTGCCAGCGACAAAGCGGCCGCCCATGGGATCACCCCTTCGACGGTCGAGTTCGCCAGTCCGTTGGCCAGGGCGGCACTCGGCAGCAGGCGTACGACGCTCTGCATGCCGGACGGGTACTCATTGACGGGCGTCATGATCGCCCCGCCGACCAGCAGCAAGAGGTACAGCAGGTTCGCAGCGGCCAGCGTTGCCTCGGCACGCAGCACTCCGGCCATCAGCAGACCGAGGGACGCGAAGGCCGCGGTGCCGCACAGGACGGTGAGGATCACACCGATGACCGCTTCGGCTCCACCTACTGGTTTCCAGCCGAGCGCGAAGCCGGTGCCGATCAGCACAGCGAGCTGGATCAGCTGGACGATCAGTACGGCGCCGATCTTGCCTGCGAGCAGTCCGGTGCGGGAGAGCGGGGAGGCGCCTAGGCGCTTGATCACGCCGTACCTGCGCTCGAAGCCGGTTGCGATCGCGAGCGAGGTGAACGACGAGGACAGGATGGCCAGGGCGAGGACGCGAGGGACGGCCTGGTCGATCGGCCGGCCTTCGCCGAGCGGCAGGCGGTCGCCCAGGCCGGTCGCGCCGAGCAGCAGCAGGATGCCGAGCGGGATCACGAGCGCCAGCAGCAGTTGCTCGCCGTTGCGGACGAGCAGCTTGAACTCCATCCGCGAGTGCGCGAGCACCTTCCGCGGCCACGGCGCACTCCCGGGTTGCGGTGCGTAGGTACTCATGAGCGCTCCGGCTTGGCGGTCAGCTCGAGGAACACGTCTTCGAGGGACTTCTTGTGATGCTCGGTCAGGTCGTCGGGGGTCCCGGAGGCGATCACCTTGCCGGCCGACACCACGTGGACCTGGTCGGACAGCTGCTCGGCCTCGTCCATCGCGTGCGTGGTGAGGACGACGGTGACGCCGTCGGCGCGCAGGTCGCGGATCACCTGCCAGATCTCGCGCCGGCCGTGCGGGTCCAGCCCGGTCGTCGGCTCGTCGAGGAACGCGATCTCCGGCCGCCCCACGATCGCCAGCGCGAACGACAGCCGCTGCTTCTGACCACCCGACAGCCGGCGGTACGGCGTACGTCCGCAGCTGCCCAGGTCGAGACGTTCCACCAGGGCCGGGATGTCGAGCGGGTGGGTGTGTAGCGTCGCGACGTACTTGAGCATCTCGACCGCCCGTACGCCGGACCAGGCGCCGCCCTCCTGGAGCATCACGCCGATCCGCGGCATCAGCTCGTCGTGGTCGGCGATCGGGTCCAGCCCGAGCACCCGGACCTGGCCGGAGTCAGGCCGGCGGAATCCCTCACAGCTCTCCACGGTCGTGGTCTTGCCGGCGCCGTTCGGGCCGAGCACGGCCGTCACCGTGCCGGCGGCTACGGTGAGACTGAGACCGTCGACCGCGGTCTTCTCGCCGTACCGCACGACGAGGTTGTCGATCTCTACCGCGACTGGCACAAACGGCAGCATAGAGAACGTCCCGGAGTGACCTCGCTCACGGTCCCGGTCGAAGCCCCGCGTGACGGCGTGAACCGGTTAGGGGAGCCTTATTTGAAGGGCCCCGGGAATTACGCGACACTGATGTTGTGAAAACTCCTGCGACGAACGGATCGGCGCCCACCGGCGCTGCCGCGCGGGACGAGTCCACCCGGGACCGGGTAGCCCGCTCGATCCTGACCAACGGTCCGTCCAGCGCCGCGGTGCTGGCGGAGCGGCTCGAGCTGACCCCGGCGGCGGTCCGGCGGCATCTCGACCACCTGCTCGAGGAGGGCCTGGTCGAGTCCCGCGAGGAGCGCGTCTACGGCCCGCGCGGCCGCGGCCGCCCCGCGAAGGTCTTCGTGCTGACCGACACCGGCCGGCACGCCTTCCACCAGGCGTACGACGACCTGGCGGCGACCGCGATGCGGTTCATCGCCGAGGCCGGCGGTGACGACGCCGTGGCGGAGTTCGCCCGGCGCCGTGTCGCCGAGGTGGAGGAGCGGTACCGGGAGCAGCTCGCGCTGGCTCCCGAGAGCAAGAAGGCGCAAGCGCTCGCCCAGGCCCTGACGGCGGACGGGTACGCAGCCTCGACGGCGGAGGCGGGCCACGGCGCCCAGCTCTGCCAGCACCACTGCCCGGTCGCGCACGTGGCCGAGCAGTTCCCCCAGCTGTGCGAGGCCGAGACCGAGGTGTTCTCGAGACTCCTCGGCAAGCACGTGCAGCGCCTGGCCACCATCGCCCACGGCGACGGTGTCTGTACGACGCACATCCCGGGCCCGGTCGTGACCGAGCCCGTTGCCCCTGTATCCGACGGCGAATCTGCGAGGACTGCACGATGACGCAAACCGCTCACCCCGAACTGGAAGGCCTCGGCAACTACCAGTACGGCTGGGCCGACTCCGACGCCGCCGGCGCGGTCGCCCAGCGCGGCCTGTCCGCCGATGTGGTGCGGGGCATCTCCACCCTCAAGAACGAGCCGGAGTGGATGCTCGACCTGCGGCTGAAGGGCCTGAAGCTCTTCGACCGCAAGCCGATGCCGTCGTGGGGTGCCGACCTGTCCGGGATCGACTTCGACAACATCAAGTACTTCGTCCGGTCGACCGAGAAGCAGGCGTCGAGCTGGGAAGAGCTGCCCGAGGACATCAAGAACACCTACGACAAGCTCGGCATCCCGGAGGCGGAGAAGCAGCGCCTCGTCGCCGGTGTCGCCGCGCAGTACGAGTCCGAGGTCGTCTACCACCAGATCCGTGAAGACCTGGAGGCCCAGGGCGTCATCTTCCTGGACACCGACACCGGTCTCAAGGAGCACCCGGAGATCTTCAAGGAGTACTTCGGCTCGGTCATCCCGGTCGGCGACAACAAGTTCGCCTCGCTGAACACCGCGGTCTGGTCCGGCGGCTCGTTCATCTACGTGCCCAAGGGCGTCAAGGTGGACATCCCGCTGCAGGCCTACTTCCGGATCAACACCGAGAACATGGGCCAGTTCGAGCGGACCCTGATCATCGTCGACGAGGACGCCTACGTGCACTACGTCGAGGGCTGTACGGCGCCGATCTACAAGTCGGACTCGCTGCACTCCGCGGTGGTCGAGATCATCGTGAAGAAGGGCGCCCGCTGCCGCTACACGACGATCCAGAACTGGTCGAACAACGTCTACAACCTGGTCACCAAGCGCGCCACCTGCGAAGAGGGCGCGACGATGGAGTGGATCGACGGCAACATCGGCTCCAAGGTGACGATGAAGTACCCGGCCGTCTACCTGATGGGTGAGCACGCCAAGGGCGAGACGCTGTCGGTCGCGTTCGCGGGCGAGGGCCAGCACCAGGACGCCGGTTCGAAGATGGTGCACAACGCGCCGTACACGTCGAGCTCGATCGTGTCGAAGTCGGTGGCCCGCGGCGGCGGCCGGACGTCGTACCGCGGTCTGGTCGAGGTGGCGCCGGGTTCGCACCACAGCAAGTCCACGGTGCGCTGTGACGCGCTGCTGGTCGACACCATCAGCCGTTCGGACACCTACCCGTACGTCGACGTCCGCGAGGACGACGTGGCGATGGGGCACGAGGCGACCGTGTCCAAGGTCAGCGACGACCAGCTCTTCTACCTGATGAGCCGGGGCATGGCCGAGGACGAGGCGATGGCGATGATCGTCCGCGGCTTCATCGAGCCGATCGCCCGCGAGCTCCCGATGGAGTACGCGCTGGAACTCAACCGGCTCATCGAGCTGCAGATGGAAGGGGCCGTCGGCTGATGTCGTCGTCTGACACCCTTGTTGCTACCGGCAACAAGGCGCACTCCCACGGGCCGGGTTCGCCGGTCCCGCTCCAGGCGCGCAGCGAGCGGCCCACGTCGTACGACGTGGCCGACTTCGCGGTGCCGACCGGGCGCGAGGAGGAGTGGCGCTTCACGCCGGTCAAGCAGCTGAAGGCACTGTTCGAGGACGCGGCCGGCACCGAGACCCCGAAGGTCGACGCGTCCGGTCCGGAGGGCGTGGTCTTCGAGACCGTCGCCGCGGACTCGCTCAAGGTCGGCAAGCCGCAGGACCGCTCCGCGGCCGTCGCCTGGAACCACGCGGGCGACGCGTTCGCGGTCCGGATCCCGGTCGAGGCCGAGCTGACCGAGGCGGTGCACGTGAACGTCGCGAGCCTCGGCGCCCGCGGCTTCAGCCACCTGATCATCGAGTCCGGCCGGCACAGCAAGGCGATCGTGATCATCGATCACAGCGGCTCCGGTGAGCTCGGCAGCAACGTCGAGATCGTCGTCGGCGACGGCGCCGACCTGCGGGTCGTCTCGATCCAGCAGGGCGACCACGAGTCGATCCACCTCGGCCAGCACGACGCGGTCGTCGGCCGGGACGCGAAGCTCCACCACGTCGCGGTCACCCTCGGCGGCAAGATCGTCCGGATCGGCACCAACGTCCGGTACGCCGGTCCCGGTGGCGACGCCGAACTGCTCGGGGTGTACTTCGCCGAGTCCGGTCAGCACCACGAGAACCGGCTCTTCGTCGACCACGAGGCGACCAACTGCAAGAGCAACGTGCTCTACAAGGGCGCGCTGGCCGGTGACAAGGCCCGCTCGGTGTGGATCGGCGACGTGCTGATCCGGGCCGCGGCCGAGGGCACCGACACCTTCGAGCTGAACCGGAACCTGGTCCTGACCGACGGCGCCCGCGCCGACTCGGTGCCGAACCTGGAGATCGAGACCGGCGAGATCGAGGGCGCCGGCCACGCGTCGGCGACCGGCCGGTTCGACGACGAGCAGCTGTTCTACCTGCAGGCCCGCGGCATCCCCGAGGACGCGGCGCGGCGGCTGGTCGTGTCCGGCTTCTTCAACGACATCATCGGCAAGATCGGTGTCCCCGAGGTCACCGAGCACCTGCACGAGGTGATCGAAGAGAAGCTGGCCCGCACCGCGGAGCTGAGCGAGTCCGCCAAGGCGGTCGTCGGCCAGTGAGCGACAGCTTCGAGCGCGCCTGCGCCGCCGCCGACGTACCCGACGAGGGAGTGATCCCGGTCGAGGTCGGCGGCGTGGAGGTCGCGGTCGTGAAGAGCGAGGGACAGTACTTCGCGGTGCGGGACGAGTGCTCGCACGCGCAGATCCAGCTGTCCGAGGGTGACGTCGGCGAGTGCGAGATCGAGTGCTGGTTGCACGGGTCCCGCTTCGACCTGCGCACCGGCGAGCCGACCAGCCTGCCGGCGTACGACCCGGTGCCGATCTACCCCGTGCGCCTCGACGGCGACGACGTACTCGTCGACGTGAAGAACCCCCTGAACCAAGCAGCCCTGTAAACGACGGAGATAGAAGAAACCTCATGGCGACACTCGAGATCCGCGACCTGCACGTGTCGGTCGACACCGAGAACGGCCCGAAGCAGATCCTGCGCGGCGTCGACCTGACCATCGCCGGCGGTCAGACGCACGCGATCATGGGCCCGAACGGCTCCGGCAAGTCGACGCTGGCGTACTCGATCGCCGGGCACCCGAAGTACAACGTCACCAGCGGCACGGTGACGCTGGACGGCGAGGACGTGCTGGACATGTCCGTCGACGAGCGCGCCCGGGCCGGCCTGTTCCTGGCCATGCAGTACCCGGTCGAGGTGCCCGGAGTCTCGGTGGCGAACTTCCTCCGGACCGCGAAGACCGCGATCGACGGCGAGGCGCCGAAGCTGCGGACCTGGATCAAGGACGTCAACAAGGCGCTCGCCGATCTGGACATGGACTCCGACTTCGGCACCCGGAACGTCAACGAGGGCTTCTCCGGCGGTGAGAAGAAGCGGCACGAGATTGTCCAGCTCGAGCTGCTGAACCCGAAGGTCGCGATCCTCGACGAGACCGACTCCGGCCTCGACATCGACGCGCTGCGGATCGTCTCCGAGGGCGTCAACCGGTTCGCCGCCCAGGGCGACAAGGGCGTGCTGCTGATCACCCACTACACGCGGATCCTGCGCTACATCAAGCCGGACTTCGTGCACGTGTTCGTCGACGGTCGCGTCGCCGAAGAGGGTGGCCCGGAGCTGGCCGAAGAGCTCGAGGCGAACGGCTACGAGCGGTTCCTCAAGGCAGGCGCGAAGTGACCGACGCCCGGACGTTCAGCAGTCCCCTGGACCTGCAATCGGTCCGGGCGGACTTCCCCATCCTGTCGCGCGAGTTGGCCGGCGGGTTCCCGCTGGTCTACCTCGACTCGGCGAACTCCTCGCAGAAGCCGCTCCAGGTCGTGCAGGCGATCGAGGACCACTACCTCAAGCACAACGCGAACGTGGCCCGGGCCATGCACCAGCTCGGTGCCGAGGCGACCGCGGCGTACGAAGGCGGCCGGGACAAGGTCGCGGCCTTCATCGGGGCGCCGTCGCGGGACGAGATCGTCTTCACCAAGAACGCCTCCGAGGCGCTCAACCTCGCCGCGCACACGCTCGGCGCGTCGCTGAAGCCGGGCGATGTCGTGGTGGTCTCCGAGATGGAGCACCACAGCAACATCGTCCCGTGGCAGCTCGCCTGCGAGCGGACCGGTGCGACGCTGAAGTGGTTCGGCGTGACCGAGGACGGCCGGCTCGACCTGTCGAACATCGACGAATTGCTCACCGAGCAGACCAAGGTCGTCGCGCTGACCTGGGTCTCGAACGCGCTCGGCACGATCAACCCGATCACCGAGATCGCCGCGAAGGCGCACGCGGTCGGCGCGACCGTGGTCGTCGACGCGTCGCAGGCCGTCCCGCAGTTCCCGGTCGACGTCTCGACGCTGGGCGCGGACCTGCTGGCCTTCACCGGTCACAAGGTCGTCGGCCCGACCGGCATCGGCGTGCTCTGGGGACGGTACGACCTGCTCGCCTCGCTCCCGCCGTTCCTCGGTGGCGGCGAGATGATCGAGATCGTCCGGATGACCGGTTCGACGTACGCCGCTCCGCCGGCCCGGTTCGAGGCGGGTACGCCGCCGATCGCGCAGGCCGTCGGGCTCGGTGCGGCCGTCGACTACCTGTCCGGGATCGGGATGGACAAGATCGCCGCGCACGAGCACGCGATCGTCGAGTACGCGCTCGAGGGGCTGAAGACCGTTCCCGGTCTGAAGATCCTCGGGCCGCAGGACGCGGCCGATCACGGCGGTGCGATCAGCTTCGCGCTGGACGGCGTCCACCCGCACGACGTGTCGACCGTGCTGGACACCCGCGGCATCGCCGTCCGGGCCGGGCACCACTGCGCGCGTCCGGTGCACGAGCGGTTCGGAATGCAATCGTCGACCAGAGCGTCTTTCTATCTGTACACGACGCCGGAGGAGATCGAGGCGCTCGTGGACGGCCTGGGATTCGTGCGCAAGTACTTCAAGGTGGATTGATATGCAGCTCGACAGCCTCTACCAGGAGATCATCCTGGATCACTACCGCAGCCCGCACCACGCGGGGTTGTCGGACCCGTACGACGTGGAGGTGCACCACGTGAACCCGTCCTGCGGCGACGAGGTCACGCTCCGGGTCGAGCTCGACGGCGACACCGTCAAGGGCGTCACCCACAACAGCGTCGGCTGCTCGATCAGCCAGGCGGCGACGTCGGTGATGTCGGACCTGGTGATCGGCAAGCCGGTGTCCGAGGGCATGGCGACGTACGAGAAGTTCCTCGAGCTGATGCAGGGCCGGGGGAATGTCGAGCCGGACGAAGAGGTTCTCGAGGACGGTGTGGCGTTCGCGGGCGTCGCGCAGTTCCCGGCCCGGGTGAAGTGTGCACTGCTGGGCTGGTCGGCGTGGCGGGATGCCACCGCCCAGGCCCTCGCAGCCAACGAAGGAGTCAAGAATGCCTGACCAGACCGACGAGAAGATCGAACTGCCCGAGGTCGACCTCGACGCGGCCGCCGCGCCGGTCGGCACGACCCCGGCCAAGGTCGAGGACGTCACCGAGGCACTCAAGGATGTCGTCGACCCGGAGCTCGGCATCAACGTGGTCGACCTGGGCCTGATCTACGGCATCACCGTCGACGACACCAGTACGGCGATCATCGACATGACGCTGACGTCCGCGGCCTGCCCGCTGACCGACGTGATCGAGGACCAGACCCGGATGGCGCTGGACGGTCTCGTCAACGACTTCCGGATCAACTGGGTCTGGATGCCGCCGTGGGGCCCGGAGAAGATCACCGACGACGGCCGCGACCAGCTGCGGGCGCTCGGCTTCAACGTGTGAGCAAGATTGTTCACGTAGCGCCGGAGCGGTTGGACAGGTGGCTGACCGGCTTCGGCGAACGGCACGGTGACGTCGAGTACGACGTGACGCCGACGCGCGTCACGCTGTCCGCCGAGGACGGTTCCTCGGCCGTCGTCACTGTGCCGTTCGAGCCTCTCGCGGACTTGTCCCGCGAGGGGCTCGTTGCACATGTACTGACCCCACGGCGGCTCGGGATCCTGCTCGTCCGTCGCGGCGGGTACGGCGCCGGGGTGTTTGCCGATGGCAAGCTTCTCGACTCGAAGGTCGGGTCCCGGCACGTGCAGGGGACGACGAAGGCGGGCGGCTGGTCGCAGCAGCGGTACGCGCGCCGCCGGGACAACCAGGCCCGCGAGGCGTTCGCGGCGGCGACGGAGGTCGCCGTACGGATCCTCGCGCCGGCGAAGCTCGACGTCCTGGTGTGCGGGGGAGACCGGCGGGCGGTCGACACGGTGCTGGAGGATCCTCGCTTGAAGGAGCTGCCCGGGCTGGTGCGGCCGCCGTTCCTCGGCGTACCGGATCCGAAGCAGAAGGTCTTGGAGCAGGCCGGCGTCGACGCGCGGGCGATCCGGATCGAGCTGGAGCAACCGGCGTAGCCGTCAGTCATTCGATCGTCATGCCCGTCCCGGGGTTCGATGCGTGCATCCGCCGGGCGGACGGGCTGTCGTGAGCTGCCGGCGTACGGCGCATACGCGAGTCCGTCTCGACCAGCGCTGACGCGGGGATGCCGTGCTGCTGCAACGCGTCGACGACCGCTCCGGTGAACCGGCCAGAGGTCGACGCGTGGAGCTCGCGGAGATCGACCAGCCCCTCTGCAAGCAGTGCGAGTCGCGGGTGCAGCGTGGCGAACGCCTGGGCGAACTCGCCGTCGGTCCGGCTCGTCAGCGTGCCGTCCGCCCCGGCGACGTACACCTGTCGCTTGCCGCCCGCCTCGCGGATCGTGAGCCGGACGTTCACGCCGTCGCGGCGGGCTCGGCCGAGTGCGTCGACCAGCGGCTGGTACGGGTGCTGCTCGTCGGCGTCGACCCTCATCGCGACGGTCCGGACCCGTGCGGGTTTGGGCTGGTCCGCCGGATCCCAGCCGGCGAGTGCGGGTTCGCCGGCCTCCATCCGCGCGCGCATCGCGTCGTACTCGTGGCGGAACATCGTCAGGTACGCCTCGCCGGACGCGGCCCGGTGCACCGAGTCGGCACGCTCGACCTTCGGGCGGTGGTTGCGGTCGATCCGGCGGCGCTCGAAGTCGAGGTGGTAGTCGACGCTCACCTTGACGGTGACGACCTGGCCGGACTCGTAGACGCCGGTCTCGTGGCGTGCGCCGACCGTACCCGTGTCCTGCTCGCCTACGCGGCGGCCGGAGTTCAGGCCGACCGTGATCGCGCCGCCGGGCGTCGTACCTCCCATGGAACGGGAGCCGGGCAGCAGGCGGTTGCTGCGCGCGGTCAACTGGCTGATCCGCAGCTCGCGCGAGTTCTCGCCGAGCTGGGTGGTCGAGTCCTCGTCGGGATCCGAGATCAGCTCCAGGCCCGACACCTCCGCGCGGACCCGGACGACCACGACCCGCGAGGTCTGGCCGGGGATCGCCAGCGGCACGAGTTCGTGTCCGGACGGCCCGGCCATCTCCTGGAACGCGACCGCGCGGTTCGCGGCGCCGAGCAAGGACTCCAGCGTCGTCTGGTGCAACCGGACACCGGCGCTGCGCAACATGTCCGGGCGGCCGAGACGGGCGACGACGGCGTCGAACAGCGCATTCTCCGGCGGCGCGTCGGGCAAGTGGGGGAGTGTGCCGTCGACGAGGTAGTTGTCCGGCAGCCTGACGGCTCGGTGGTCGGCGACCTCCGGGCCGTCCTGGGGCGGGGCCGAGTGGAGTGCGGACGCCGGCACCGAGAGGCTGATCCGCCCGGAGGCCTCCCGCCGAGTCACCGCCGTCGCTTGGCCGCCGGGCTCCGCAGAGTCCTCGACCTCGATGACGACCTGGTAGTCCCGCTCGACCCGAGCCGTCGACAGCGAGAGCCCGGTACTGATGCGGGTGTTGAGCTCGCTGCTCGACGAGGTGGTGGACGTAGCGAGCTCGGCGCCGGCCCCGATGGTCGCGGACGCCCCCTCCGTCGCCGAGACGCCGACCTGACCGCTGTGCGACGTACCTTCCGTCACGCTCCTGGTCCGATCCTGCAGGCTCCACAGCTGCTGCAGGCCGTAGCCGTTGCCGCTCTGCCCTTCCGTCCCGCCCGCCTCGCTGGTCACCGGACCGACGAACCGCACCTTCACCCGGACCCGGAGGTTGCGAGTGCCCGTGCCGTCGCGGACCGGCAGCTCACGGACGAACCCGCGCGGGTCGAGCATCTCGTCCAGCTGGTTGCGCCATCGCGTGCCGCTCAGGTCACCGCGCAGTGCGCTGGTCAGCACGGCGTCGTCCAGCGCCTGCGGCGAGTGTTCCGCGACGGCGGCGCAGACCTCGCGGAACATGTCGCTCTCGTTGCCGTCCAGGTCCTGCAGCGACGACCGGTCGACCTGGGCGCCACCCAGCATCTGGTCGTAGTTCCGCGGCATCGGCACCTCGACCCGCATCCGCGCCAGCACCTCGGCTTCGACGAGGGTGGCATCCAGACCGGTATCGCCCGGCATCGCGAGCCCTGTTGCCTCGCGCAACTTCTTCGCCAGCCGCTCGTCGGTGTGCGTCGCGGCCAGCCCGTCGGCGCCGGCCTTCTCGATCCGGTAGCGCCGCAGCAGCGAGGTCGTCGTACGGCGGGGGAGATCGAGGTTGTCGTCCAGCAGCCGCTCGACGGCATCCGACACCTGGTGCAGCGGGAGGTCCAGCTCGTTCCGCCCGTACGCCCGCAGCGCATCGCCCTCGGGGAGCGTGAGTACGACGGCGCCCGTGTCGAGCGGGATCGTGCGAACCGCGGTGCTGCCGGACCGGAGCTTCGCTTCCAGGACGAGGTCTCCCCAGAACTGGTAGTGCTGCCCGTCCCGCATCAGCGTCCGCTCGACGCCGCTGGTGGACGTCTCCGAGCTGGCCGACGAGCGAGTCGTAGACCGGTTCAGCCCGACCGATCCGCTGTGTGCGTCCCCGTCGGCCGACACCGAGCCGGTGCCTGCACTCACGCCGGCCGTGGCGCCGGTGGAGACACCCGAGGTACTGCCGGTGCTCGCCAGCGTCACGTTGAGCTCGGCGAGGATCGGATGCCCGCTGCCGACGTACCTGAGGTTCTCCACGCGGGTGGTGACGCTGAGCGCGGTACGGCGTGGGCTGAGGCCACGGCGTCGTACTGCCTCAAGTGCGTCGGACGGCGCCGGGCTGACGGCCAGACCGGTGCGGTACTCGGTTGTCAGCAGCTCCGGCCGGGAGATGAGGTTCCGCGGCGCGAGGAACGCACTGAGGTGGTGCAGCGCGGAGCTGTCACCCCGCCCTAACTCCGGCGCGGCCTCGATCAGCTGCGCGATCGGGTCCCGCGCGTCGACATGCTGGACCGTGGCGGTCTGCAGCAGCCCCGGATCGACCTGCTCGCGTACGGCGGTTGCCGGCTGCTCGGGCCCGGCGCAGAACTCGCTGTCGAGACAGACCCGGGCGCTGCCCTCCGACGCGATGATCGGCACCTCGCGGCCGTCGTCGGTGATCTCGCTGATCGTGATCGTGTGTGGTACGTCGAACACCGCGACCTGCGCGCTCGACTCCGACACCGTCATCCGGTACGCACCCCGGCTCGTCGACGACGTGAGGGAGCGGCCCATCGAGGACCGGCCGACCGACGCCCGCGCTTGCGGCGTACTCCCGGACTGCCCTGGCGCCGGAGCGTTGCTGACCCCGAGGGACGCCGACCACGGCAGGCTTCGCGACTCGGTGCTGGAGCGACCCGACGTACTCACTCCGATGTCGACGTTGACGACCATGTCGTCGTCCGCGACACCGATCGGCGTCGCGCGGTCGAAGTGCTGCTCGATGGCGATGCGATAGGACCGGACCCGAGGCGGATGGCCGGTGCGGTGCTCGGTGAGCTGGAAGGTCAGCCGGTCCTGCGCGGCGTGGTCGTACCCGGTCTCCAGGCGATGCCTGGCGAGCTGCTGGCAGGCACGTTCCCAGTTCTCCGTCCGGCTGAGCAGGACAGCCGGATCCTCACCTGCGAGGCCGGTGGGCAGCGGATGGCCGTCCACCAGCGGCGGAACCATCGACTCCCGGGACAGATGTTCGAGGAAACCCTTCAGGGCCTGATCGGACCCGGTCAGCTCGCGGATCATCGCCGGACCGGCGCCGCGCAGCTGGCCCGGACCGTTGCCGAGCCACAGCGGCAGGCGGAGCGGGGTGTCGGTCGGGTGCGGGTCTCCGCGCAGCAACAGGCGACCGTCTGCGCCGCGGCGCAGCTGACCGTCTTCGCGGACGAGGGCCGCGGCCGGCACCGGCAGGCCGTACCGGAAGGCGTCGCGCTCCGCCATCCGCAGGTACGCATCCCCCTCGCCTTCGGTGCTGAACGACTCCTGGCGATCGAGGCGATGCACGGTGACCTTGTGCCGCAGCCGCAGCTTCACGCCGACCGTCGGCGCTACTCGTTGGGTGCTCCAACGACTGCCGAGGTCGGCGGTGGAGGCCGTGTCCTCCTGACCGGTGTTCCGGCCGGCGCGGACCCCCGGCGCGAGGTCGATCGTGGAGGAGCCGACATCGGTCAGCGCGGTGGTCGCCGTCGCGCTGATCGTTCGCGAGTCGCTGAATCCCTGGGCGCCGGACGTGCCGGAGTTGCCGACGCGCCAGATCTCGAGCCTGTGATCGGGGGAGCTGTCGCTGACCAGCTCTGCGGTCTCCATTTCGGCGACGGTCTCCAGTTGCGCCCAGGCGACTGGTCGGCCGCCGTTCGTGATCAGTCGCCAGACGCCGCCGGGCCGCGTCGTCTCGTCCAGCCGCGTCATCGCATCCTCGGCGACCAGACTGCGGATCCGGTCGTGGCCGACGCGGTCGAGCGAGCCGAGGCGTTGCCGCAGCTCTGCCACGGTCCGGTCGCACAGGTCGTTCAGCCCGTCGACCCGGGTCGCCATGTGCTCGGGCATCGTCGTACTGCGTTCCGCCGACAGGCCGAGCGTTTCGAGATCGGTCTGCTCGGCCGGCGGCGGCACGGTGTAGGTGTGGATGTAGCCGAGGTCGAGTGTGGCGGTGTCGTGCTCGGTGCCGGAGTCGACGACGTGGGCGGGGGACCAGTCGGCGGCCGCGGACTCGCGGATCCGCCAGCTCCAGCGCGGCTGCGCCGAGCGGAATCGGAGGATCTCGCCGCGGAGCGCCTCGACCGCACCGTTCTGCGCGAATTCGGTTGCTCCGCCGCTGACGAGGAGGCCGTGCCCGGTGGCGACCTCGACGCCCGGCGAGACGACCTTCGCGACGGCCTTCACCTTGCTGGTGTCCGGGAGCGCCTCGGTCAGGGCTCGTAGGTCGACGCCTACCGTGGCACCGGAAGTCTGCAACGCCGAGGTGGCGACGTTGTAGCCGCCCTGGACCACCTGCCCGACCTGGGCCTCGTCGATGGTGAGCGGACTGTCCAGGACCTCCTGCAGCTCACCGAGCTCGAGCTTCAGGTGGAACTGGATGAGACCGTCGACGTCGGCGCGCGGCTCGTTGCCGATCGACAGCATGAAGCCGTCCGGCGAGAGGATCCGGCGGCTCTCGCCACGCAGTGTCCGATGCAGGAGGTCCGGAGTGAACCGGTAGGGCGACTCGCGGTCCTCCAGAGCCTGGTTGAGCTCGCGGCACAGTCTGGTCAGATGCGGCAGGCGACCGGACGGAAGCCCGTTGTGCTGCACGTCCTCGGCGGGGAGGGTCGCCGCGGACGCCTTCTGGTAGGCCTGGACCTGCACAGCAGCCGCCTGCGTAGCGGTCTGTAGGTCGTCTGCCTCCAGCACGGCCCGGTACGCAGCAGCAGCTGCGCTCGCCTGGTCGGCGGCGGTGGTGCAGTACTGCGCGATCTGGGTGTGGCGCTCGGCGATGCGTAGGCGGCGTAGACCCTGGGCGCGGATCCGGCGGGCGCGCTCGTGGGCGGACGCGTCCTGGCCGGCGGCTTGCCGGTCGGCCTCCGCGAACAACGCCGTGGCCAGTTCGCCGGCGCTCGCGGCACTGCGGGTGCGTACGTCGGCGCGGTGGGTCTGGTCCGTCGCCGCGGACTCGAGGTCGGCGATCTGCCGTCGTACGTGCTCCCGGAAGCTGTCGTCCGGCACCTGATCTACGTTCGGGACGACGACGTGTACGCCAGCGGATGGAAGCTGCGGTGCGGGATGCCCGTCACGCCGGATCGCCTGCGAGAGGTTCGCCAGGTCGCGCTCGATGTCCTCCAGCGGCCGGCTGCCGGACCGCTCCTCCCACTCGCGGCTGAGCCGCCGGAACTCCTCGTACTGCGCCTCGGCCCGGCGAGCCCGCTCTTCGCGGTAGCCGTCGGCCGCAACACGACTCTCCCGTCCAATCCGCCGAAGCCACCCGAAAAGCCCTCCCGCACTGCTGGCGGCCGGGGTGGCGGCCGGGGTGGCGGGCGGGGTGACGGCTGGGCTGACGGCCGGTGTGGCGGCCGGTGTGGCGGCCTGGGTGTCGGCCGGGGAGGCGGATGGGGTTCTGGCTTGTTGGAGGCGGTCGGCGGCGCGGGTCAGGGCGTGGGACTCGGCGATCAGATCGGCGGCGAGGGGGCGGCCGGGGGACTGGCGGCGGGCGCGGACGTTGGTCAGTCGGCGTAGGTCGGCGTCAGTGGCGAGCTGGTTGCCGTCGAGGACGTCCTGGAGCAGTGCCTGCGTCTCGGCCCGCTGGGACTCGGGCAGACCGGGCAGGTCGAGCAGTGCGTCCAGCGCCCGCGTCGCACCGTCCGCCCGGGATCCGCCGCGCACGCGGTCGACCTCGGCGCCGACGAGCGCCACGGCCTCGGCGACGAGCCGGTCGTCGGTGATCTCGCCGGCGCGGCGGGCCAGCCTGCGTTCGAGCCGCCGCAGCAGCTTGCGGGCGAACCGTTCACGCGAGTGCCGCAACCGGAAGGTGCCGTCCCGGAGGGCGATCGCCTCCGGGGCCGCGATACCGAACGCCACACCGAGCGCCTGGCGCGCACGACCCTGCGGGTCGTCCTCGGTGATCGCGGCAGACGTCAACCCTGCACTCCCCGTTCAACGTGCCGGTACTTTCACCAGCTGTGAGCGGGGACATTAGCAACCTGTTGTTCAGGTTTTCGCCATGTTTCTCACCAGTAGAGTAACTTTCTGCCGGTGGCCTTCGTCACATCAGGATCGCTTGTACAGCGCGCGAAAATCCTCCAGCGTGCCGCGGTAGTACTCCAGGTCGTCAGTCAGCTTGGCGCGACTGACCAGATGCGGGTGCCGGGCCTTCGCCGCACGGCCGTACTCCGACCAGATGTCCGCGTCGGGGACCTCGTCCGCGTCGTCGGGCAGGAATTTGATCGCCTCGCTGACCGCGTCGGCGGCGAACTCCCAGTTCAGCTCGACAACATTCCGGTCCTGGTCCGGCGCACCGGTGTACGCCATGTCCGCGTCCAGCGCCCGGCGGGCGAACGACGCGGAGACGATCGCCCACTGCGCCGCGTCGATCAGCTGCGACTTGCCCAGCCCGAACCGCGCGCCGATCGTCGTGGCGGCGCGCTCGGAGGCGTACGGGATCGTGATCTCGCCGGCCGGCGACGCGAACACCCACGCGTCCGGGCCGTCGGTCACGTTGACTCCCGGCTCGGGCCGCGCCGGCACGACCGCGGGGGCCTCCGGGTCGGCCGCGGTCACCAGGCTCACGTAGATCTGGGCCTCGATCAGGGTCCTCGCGGTCAGCATCGGTTATCTCGCTCCTAGCTCTCGGCCAAGCTCGTCGTACGTGTCCCGCGCGATCAGCAACCGCTCCAGCCGGAACCGCCCCGGCTCCGCATCCCGGACCTCACGACCTACGCGGGTCCAGAAACAATCCTGCGGTACGGCGTCCGCACCGGCCGGCACGAACTTGATCACCTCGTCCACGGCTGCCCGCGCGACGGCCAGCACCTTACCGGCCCCGGCCGCGTCCGCGGGGACTTCCGACGCGGCCGAATCGGCGACGGCCAGCCACTGGCCCGCATCCAGCACCTCCGACGGCTCCGGTCCGCCGAACGTGGGCCAGCCGCGCACCGGCGTCTCCCGGACCGGTAAACCGAACAGGTACTCGCGGTGCGCGTTGCAGCCCGGACAGATCGCGGCGTAGCTGGACGTCAGCTCACCGTCGACCTCGATCAGCGCCTGTTCCCACGGCGCGTCGATCGACCCGCAGTCCGGGCAGGGGTGCAGCTCCAGGTAGAGCTGCGCCTCGTCCCGGGTCCGCGCCACCGCGAATGCCATACCGCCCCTCTCGATCTCCGGTCTTCATCGCCTTCAAGGCCCGCTCATCGTCTGTCCGTGACCGGTTGGTGCAATGGTTCGTCCACTCGACGGATGGCGGGCGGTCGGGGCGGCCGCCGGCGTCATCGTGCGCGCCGCGGTGGTGTAGTCGAGCGCCTTCAGCACATCCCGCGGTACGCCGGCCTTCTCCAGCTCGGCGGCGACCTTGCCGTTGAAGCTGCCGTCCGGTGACGACGTGTTGTAGAGCTCGCGCAGGTCGACCCGGCCCTCGGCCATTCGGACCAGCTGGGGATTCAGCGTGGCGAACGCGGAGGCGAAACCACCGTCGTTCACCCCGAGCAGGGTCGGCGGCCGGTTGCGGGTCGGATCGCCGGGCAGCGCCTGGTACTTCCGCTCCGTGCCGTCGGCCTCCTTGACCAGCAGCACAACGGGTTTCCGCGTCGCCTGCGCCCGGTCGATCGCCGCCAGCAGCGGCAGGTACGGCTGGTGCACGGATCCGTCCTTGCCCTCGCCGTACTCGGTCGCGACGATGTCCGGCCGTCCCAGCTTCTCCGGCACGGCCTGCAGCCGGGAGTTCGCGAGCACGGAGTCCAGCGCCGCGCCCTGCTCCAGCTGCCGGAGGCCCTCGAGGTACCGGTGGGCGAGCATCCGGACGAACATCTGACCGTGCGCGAGGTCCGGCACGTGGGTGGTGCTCCTCGTGACCTGCTCGCCGCGCCCGTTGTCGGTGCTGGTGCGGATCGTGGCGTCGTACACGACCGGGATCCTGACCGTGACCATCTGCCCTTCGAGGAAGCGGCTGAGCTCGAACCGGCTGCCGGTCCCCTCTCCGGTCTGCTCCTTGACCTGCTCACCCATCGAGCCGCTGACCGACACCACTCCGCCGTTCAGCCCGCCGGTCGCGGTCAGCGGCGTACGCCGGTTCCGGACCCTGCTGGAGCGTGCCACCCGCTGACTACGCCAGACGTGGCCCTCCTGGCCCGGCGAGGAGTCACCGTCGAGCTCCCAGCCGACCGCGGTGGCGTTGACCGTGACGTTGATCATCGACTTCCCGTTGCCAGGCTTCGCCATCGGCACCAGGTCGATCCCGCCGTCGAGCAGCCGACCGATCTTCGCCTTCAGCGCACTCGGCTTGACCGTCGCCCGGATCAGGTGCCGGAACTCGGCCACACCACGCCGACCGAGGAACTGAGGCTGCCGGAGGACGGCGTTCAGGTTGTCGAACAGCTGGTCCTGCTTCCTCTCGCCCCGCCCGAACGGCACCGACCGGAGCGGCATCGCGCCTTCGGGGAGCCGGACCCTGCGGTGGTCGGGTCGCGGCTCGGCCACCTCGGCGGTCTGTGGCTCCGGGCCGTCCTGCAACTCGCCTTCCGGCATCATCGTGTACAGCGTCGCGGTCAGCTCGCGCGTCCCGGACCTGGTGACGACGTCCGGGTCGAGCCGGCGCAGCTTCGCGCCGGTGCTGGTCATGGCAGCCGCGCCCGCGTTGTGGCGACGGATCACCTCGGTGGTGAAGACCAGCTTCCGCTCGGCCAGGTTGCGGACGAAGTTGCCGTGCCGGCGCAGGTTCGTGTTCTGGTGCCCGTCGCCGAGGGTGTCGGTCGTGGTCAGGTCGGTCGAGACACCGCCGGTGGGATTGACCCCCGCCGCCCCCGGTACGCCGCCGTCGACGCCCACAGAGATCGACTGGGTCCGGCTCACGGACCGGTCGCGCTGCTGGTAGTCGTACGCCTGCTCGGCTCCGCCGGCCTGCTCCGGCGCGAGCTTCGGCCGGCCGTGCTCGTCGGTGAGGAGCTTCCCGTCCTTGTCCGTCTGTACGGCGCGCACGGTCACGTCACCGTCGAAGTGCGCCCGCACCAGCACCACGAACAGGTCGGGATGCTCCCGGCCGTCCAGCGGCGCCTCGAGCGGGATCTCGACCCCGTCCGGGCCGAGCATGTCGTCCAGCTGGCCGCTGAGGTTCTCCGGTTGGAGCGCGATCTCCAGCCCGGCCTGTAGCACCGGACTCGCGTTCCGCAGGCCGGGTGCGATCTCGTCGACCTGGGCCGCGACCTGTGGCTCGAGGTCCACCGGCTGGGTCACCTTGCCGGCGACCACCACCAGCTTTTCCGTCTCGGCCCCGCCCAGGCTGTCCTTGTACGCCCCGGTGGCGTGCATGGTCCGGCCGGTGTTCGCCAGCTCGTCGGACTGATCGATGCTCGCGGTGAGCTTCTCGTCCTCGGTCTGGTACTGGTCTGCCGCGTTGAGACCATCCGCGCGGAGCTTGGCGGCGAGCCGCTCGGTCGTGTGCGTCGCCGCAAGACCAGTCGTAACGCCCTGCTTCTCGAGCTTGTAGCGGCGGACGAAGCCACCGCGGACGCGCGGACTGAGCGGGAGCTTGTCGTTCAGGTACCGCTCGGCTGCATCGCTGACCACGCTCAGCGGCAGGTCGAGCTTGCCGGACGCGTAGAGCTCCAGCGCCCGCCGCTCGGCCATCAGCTTCTGCACGGTCGCATCCGGCAGCGTGATCGTCTTGACGACCTGTCCGTTGTGCACGATGTCCGCGAACATCCGGTACTGCTCGAGGAACTGATGGTGCGTACCGGCGTTGATCAGCAGCCGCTCTTCGCCCGAGGTCTCGCTGATCGTGGTCGACTGCGCCCGACCGCCGGTATAACCGAGCGATCCGCCTCCGGAGTACGCCGAACCATCCGCCTCGACCGGGCCGCCGCCGGCCGTGCCGGTGACCCCGCCGGAGGTGGACGTCCCCGAGGTGTAGCCGACATCGCTCATCGTGAAGTTGATGTCGACGCTGTTCTGCTGGGTCATCGCGACATGGGTGAGGCTGACGGCCTCGCCGCGGATCTGCACCTGGTACTGCTGCGGCAGGATCGTCCCGTCCCGGAACGCGTGGACCGGGTTGCCGGGCGCCTGCACCACCATGAACGTCGGCTTGTACGTCCCGTTCATCCACTCGCGGTTCGCGACCAGACTGGTCGGGGCCAGCGCCGCGTGCAGCGTCGGCAGCGCGGTGGAGTCGGCCCGGATCGCCGGGATCGCGTCCGCGACCGCGTCGGCCACGTTGCCCGCGTCGACGGCGACCGGCATGGCCTGCTGAACGGCTTCCGAGGTCGGCGCCTGCGCAGTCTGGGCGAGCACCGGCGTCTCGGCGCGGGCCAGCGGGCTGTCGTAGGCGATCTCCATGCTGCCGCCCACATCGGCCAGCGGTGTGGCATCCCCGTTGTCGGTGATCTCCGCGAACTTGATCCGGATCTTCTGCTTGACCCGGTCCAGCGGCTCGGTGCTCTCACTCAGCGTGACCCGGTTGATCCGGAGTCCCGCCGTCCAGCTCATGTTCCGCATGAACGCGGACCGGCTGGCCTTCACACCGAGCTTGGCGGCCCAGCCGCGGATGCCCGTAGCCGGCTTGATGGAGCCCTCGATACCGGCGGAGACCGGCACTGAACTGCTCCGCCCGATCGTTCGGCTGGAGGCCACCGAGCTGATGCCGAGCGGCACCTGGTTCTCGTTGGTGCTCGTGCCACGGCCTTCGGACACGAAGGTGCCGGTGTTCTCGTCGTACTCCTGGTCGACGGTCAACCGGTACGGACGCCAGCGCGGCGTGCCGGCGAAGCCGTGATCCTCCAGTACGACGATCAGGCCGCCCTGGCAGGCCTCGTTCATCCCGGCCGCGAGCCGCGCCGCGCTGATCGCCTGGACGACGCGCTCGTAGTTGGCGAGCTGAGCCCTGGTCGCGTCACCGCGCGGACGGTCGTACTTGTCGAGATCGGGCACCAGCCCCTGGGCCTTCAGCTCCATCAGCGCGTCGTGACGGGCCGCGTCCGCGCCGACGATGTTCTGGACCAGGCCCTGGCCGACGCCGCGGATCTGGCCCGGCCCGCGGCCCATCCACGGCGGCGCGGTCTGCGGGCCGGTCGGCGGCTCCGGGTCGTCGCGCAGCAACACCCGGCCGTCCTGGTCCGTCCGGATCGCACCGTGCTCGTCCCGCTGGATCGCCTTCGCGTCCGCCCGGCCACCGGCCCGGAGCAGGTCGTTCTCGGCGACCCGCATGTGCGCCGTACACGGGCTGTCCACGACGATCGGCGGCTTCCGGTCGCCGATCCGGCGCAGTGTCGCCGTCGTCTTCAGCGGGACCTTGACGCCCTGGGTCCCCATGAACCGGTGGACGACGGGCGAGATCGTGGTGTTGCTGATGTTCTGGCCGCCCTGCCGGGACACGTTCCGCCCAGCCGACACGCTCGGCGAGAGGTTCACCCCGGAGCCGGCGACGTTGTTCAGCGCCGTCGCCGCGCCCAGCGGGTGGGCCGCGTCCCGTACGCCGGGGAACGACAGCGAACCGGTGCCGGTGAGCGACGCGCCGTACGTCTGGCTGGCGTTGCCGCCGAGGAAGCCGACCGGAACCTTCTCCATCCCGATCTCGGAGCTGAACTCGCCGACCAGCTCGGCCGCGCTCCAGTCCGGCGTGGTCTCCCAGGTGAGCTCGTACTCGTTGTTGTCGGCGGTCCGGAAGCTCCGGGTGACACCACCCGGCCGGCTCATGTCATGGATCAGCCGTGGCGTGTCCGTCACGATCAGGCCGGTGATGTGGCTCGCGGTGACCTCGTCCAGGTCGCCGTACCGGTCCTGTGCCTGCCTGATGACGTCCGTCGCGACGCCGCGCAGGCCGTCGACGCTGTCCATGGTGAAGCGCGGGAACTCACCCGTGACGTCCTGGGCGTGGCCGAGCTCTGCCAGCGTGACCGTCTCGGACGCCGCCTTCACGGTGTACGGACTGGCCACCCAGGTCTGCTGCGGACCGACGTCGATGCTCCGGACCGGCGACCAGGGCTGAGTGGGGGAGTTGCGTACCTCCACCTCGAGGACGCCGTCCCACTCGACCAGGAGCGACTCACCACGGTGGAGGCCGACCCAGCCGAGCATGTGGTACCCGCTCTCGCCGGCGTTCTCGGCGAGGGTGTGGCCGTGGGTCGCCTCGAGCTTCGGCGTGGTGAGCTGGGCGGCCGCGTGCAGCGGCGTACCCGGAGCGGCCAGCGCGATGATCGGCTGCAGGTTCAGTCCGACGGTGGTGCTGCCGGAGTGCGTGTTCGTCGTACCGGCGCTGATGCCGCCTTCACCGAGCGTGCCGGACATCTGCTCGGCCATCTCGAAGTCGCGGCGGGTGATCTCCCGGATGTTGGTGGCCAGCATCCGGACCCGGACCTCGGGCATCTCCGAGATGCTGCCGTCCCCGTCGCCGGGGACGGGGAACACCATGCCGTCCTGCGAGAGCAGCAGCCGGTACTCCGCACTCTCCAGCGGCAGCGGCCCGGTCTGCGGCAGCTGACGAGAGGCGCCGTTCGCCTCCAGCTCCTCGTTGATCACGTCGACCGGCAGTACGACGGGCTCGCCCTCCGGCGTACCGGTCATCAGCACATCGGCGACCGGCATCGCGGCGCTGCAGCTCTGCTCGTACTTGCTGACCTGACTGCGTGCAGCGTCGGCCAACGTCTTCAGTTGGCCTTGCGATCCGCCTGAGTCGATCCCGTCGAGCAGCGTCCGGTACGCCGTCAGCGCGCGCTGCGCCTCGGTCGCGGCGACGCCGTACGCGCCGCTGATCTCGGTGTGCCGGGCGGCCTTGTTCTCAGCGGCCGTGGCCGTGATCCGGAGCATCCGCGCGCGTTCGGCGGCGCCGAGGTCGAGGCCCTGCGCCTCCACATCGGCCTGGCGCTTGGTCTCCTCCGCCAGCTCTGTCGCGGTGTGTGCGGTCTCGGCCTTGGTCGCCGACCGCGACTCGAGGTCGGTGACCGCGGACTCGAGTGACTGGATCTGGGTGAGGACCTCTTCGCGGAGGTGCGCGACCGAGTTCGGCGCGGGCCGCGGGTCGGGCCTGCCGAAGGCGGCTGCATCCGGTCCGGCGTTCGCCTCGGCGGACCAGGGGAGAACGGGCTCGGCGCCGCCGTGGCGGCGGATGGTCCGGGCCAGGCCGTTGAGGTCGCGCTCCAGCTCCGACAGACTGCGCGGCCCGCTCGGAGCCCCGTTGGCCAGCGTCTCGGCGCGCGCCTGCTGCCAGTCCCGCACCATGACCTGGTACGCCGCATGGTCGGCCTGGAGCCGGCGGTCGCGCCGCTCGTGGCTGAAGACCGACTTCAACCGGCCGAGCACACCGCGCGGCCGGGCCGCCTGTGCGGCCGCGATCTCCTGTGTCATCAAGGAGAGCTGGTGGGTCCACACGTGCCGCAGCTGCTCGTCGGCGAGCCGTGGCGAGATCTGCAGGACGTGCGGGTCCTCCGCCGTACCGGACCGGATGATGCCCTTGGCCATCGCGCCGAGAGTGGTCTTCCCGATCTCGACCCGGACGTGCTGCGGTACGTCGCTGACCGTCGTCTGCAGGATCGCCTGCTGGGCCTGCAGGTCGATGGCCGGCCGGTCGGTCACCGAGGCAGCCAGATCCACCTGGTTCATCGCGGCAAGCGCCGTCAGCGCGCCGGACCCGGTCAGGTCGGTCTGGCTACTCGGTCGTCCACCGGCACCGGTCACCAGGCCCGTGCCGTGAACTTGCGAGGTCCAGACCCGCCGACCTTCGGCACGTCTGTGGTTGCTGCCGACCGGAGCGCGATGTCGCCGGCCGGCCGAGCCGGGCGGCGGCCCGTTCACCGGTCCGTTCACACCGACGACGAGGGCGTCCCGGCTGATCGTCGCCGAGGCCGACACGATCGTCGACACCGGGACAGGCCGGTTCGACCCGGGCAGGCGGTCCAGCCGAGCGGCGGCCTCCGCGTCATCGGGAGCAGCACTGCTGAGCGCGTATCTGAGCAACGCCTCAGCCTCGGTACGGCGGGACTGGTCCAGCCCCGGACTGCGCAAGTACTGGTCGAGCGCCCCGACCGCGCCGCGCGCCGGCAGCTGACCGCGAGCCCGGGCCACCTCGGCCCCGAGCACGCAGACGGCCTCGGCCAGCAGACGGTCGTCGGCGGCACGGTCCGCGGCCCGGCGCGCGAGTTGAGCCTCCAGGGCCCGCATCACGTACGCCGGCACCATGTCGTCGCGACCGGTCAGCCAGACCCTGCCGTTACGCAGCGGAACGGCGGACGGATGCAGGATCCCGAGCGCGGTTCGTACTGCCCACCGGGCGCGAGTCGTCGGATCGGCGGCGGACGAAATGGGTGTGGTCAGCCGACTCACCCCCTCCCGTTGGGTGTCCAAGTGCTCACCAGTTGTCACTAGGACGTCCTAGTTCCGGAATCTAGCAAACAATCGGTTACTCGCCAGCAACTCGATTCACCCGAACTGTTAACGATTTACGCCGAGTGACCATCCTAGGATCACCTTCATGGTCGAGCGGCTCGGTACATCGCAATGGAGTGTCTCCGAGGCGCGGAGCATGGTCGCCCAGTTGCGGCACGTGGCCGGCGACGGCCCGGAGTACGACGGGATCGAGCTGTTCACCTCGCTGTGCGCGTACCTCGACCAGCTGCACGGGAAGGCCGGATTCGACTACGTCTACACCGGGGCGCGGCGGCAGGCGCTGGCCGACGCGGTCCGGGAGGTCCGCGGGCCCAGCGGCGTAGGAGATCCGGAGAGCGACCGGCTGGTCCAGCCGGTGAATGCGGCGGTCACGCTCGTCGAGGGACGCGAGCTGGTGACCTGGCTGGAGGGGCAGAGCGGGTGGCAGCAGGACCTCGGCAGAGCGCTGCGTGCGCTGTACACCTATCTAGACCAATTGTACGGCGGACCTGGCGCCTTCAACGAGCTGCTGACCACGTTCGAACGCAGGCGGGTCGCAGCGCGGTAACGGCGCCGGCCTGCCGGCGCGAGTGGTACCTCGCTGCCATTACGGTAGGCGCGTGAGTCTCTCGTCCTCCACGCGAACCCCTTCCCAAGGCGCCCGGGCCGCGGGCCGACCCTCGGGTGGTGGTCCGAACCGCCTCCCGAGCAGCCGCGAGCGACGACCGGCCCTGGCCGCCCTCGCCGTCATCCTGATTCTGCTCGGTGCTGCCGGGTCCGCACTGATTGCCCTGAACAGCGGCAACCGGTCCGACTTCGTGGCGATCTCCGCCGACAGCCTCCCGCCCGGGCACAAGCTCGAGGCCAAGGACCTGTCCCGCGGCGACCTGGCCGGCGCGACCGGTGGTCTGATCCCGTGGTCCGAGGCGAGCAAGTACCTCGGCCGCTACACCACCACCTGGCTGTACAAGGACCAGTTCGTCACGCCCGAGAACTTCACCAAGGACGGCGAGCAGCCGATCCCGGCCGGCGCCGCCCTGGTCGGTATCAGCCTGGAAGCCGGCCGCGCGCCGTCGGACGGGCTCAGCGTCGGTGACATCGTCTCGATCACCCGGGTCCCCACGGCCAACCAGGACGGCGCCACGCCGATCACGCTGGTCAAGGCTGCGACGGTGACCTCCAGCGCGGGCGCCATCACGGACTCGAAGACCAACGCGAACAGCTCGCTGAACGTGACCGTGCTGGTCCCGGCCGACCAGATCACCACGGTCGGCGCGGCCGCGGCCTCCAAGTCGCTGATGCTGGCGAAGCTGGCGCCCGGGACCAAGACCGACGTGGAGCGCAACGGCGGGGCGAACTGATGGCATTGGTGGCATTCGCGAGCGCGAAGGGTTCACCCGGCGTCACAACCGCGAGTCTGGTCATCGGTGCGCTCTGGCCGCGGCAGGTGCTGCTGGCCGAGTGCGACCCGGCCGGCAGCGACGTGGCGATCCGGATGACCGGACCGGGCGGTTCGGCGCTCAACTCCGACCGCGGCCTGGTCAGCCTGGCCGCTGCGAGCCGGAAGGGCCTGGGTGACGAGGTGATCCTCGCGCACAGCCAGCAGCTCGACGGCGGTCTCGACGTACTGCTCGGTGTGCGTTCGCCGGAGCAGGTCGGTGGCATGGGCGGTCTGTGGCATCCGCTGGGCATCTCGTTCAACCAGATGCAGAGCAGCGACGTACTGGCGGACTGTGGGCGCATCGGTGCGTCGTCGCCGCAGCTGCCGGTCATCCAGTCCGCACGGCTCGTCGTGCTGGTGTGTACGGCGACCGGCTCGTCGGTCGCGCACCTGCGCGAGCGGCTGTCCACTCTGGTGCACCACGTCGACGCACAGCTCGGCGTGGTCGTGGTCGCCGACCCGAAGCGGCGTGACGGCGTGAAGCAGGTCTGGACCGTGCTGGACGCGATGTCCGTACCGGTGCGGCACCGCTGGCACCTGGCGTACGACCCGGCCGGTGCGGCGTTCTTCGACGGGCGCGGCCACGGGCGGCTCGACAAGACCCCGCTGATCAGGTCGGCGACCGACATCACCGCGGAGATGGCGTCGCTGGTCTCCGCGCCTCCGCCGCAGGACTTCGACATGGCCAACGCGGCGTTCCCGCCGGGTGACTATCGATGAGCGCTGACCAGGAGCTGGTCCGCAAGCTGCGCGTGCAGGTTGCGGAGCGGCTGAACGAGCAGCGTCGCCGCGACCAGGTGAACGGCGTACCTCCGATGAGTGCGGAGGACGAGCGGGAGTACGCGCGGTCGCTGATCGTGCAGGTGCTCGAGGACCACGCGCGGTACGAGCTGGCCGAGGGCCGGACGCCGCCGACCCCGGACGACGACGCGCAGATCGCCGGTGCGATCCACTCCGCGCTGTTCGGTGTCGGCCGGCTGCAGCCGCTGATCGACGACCCTGAGGTCGAGAACATCGACATCAACGGCTGCGACCAGGTCTTCGTGCAGTACGGCGACGGCCGCGAGGAGACGCCCGGCCCGGTGGCCGAGAGCGACGACGAACTGGTCGAGCTGATCCAGGTGCTGGCCGCGCACGCGGGTCTGACCAGCCGCCCGTTCGACTCGGCCAACCCGCAGCTGGACCTTCGGCTGCCGGACGGCTCCCGGTTGTCCGCGGTGATGGGCGTGACGTCGCGGCCGGCGGTGTCGATCCGGCGGGCCCGGCTGGGCAAGGTGTTCCTGCGTGACCTGGTGCAGAACGGCACGATGACCGACGACATCGGCTCGTTCCTGCGGGCCGCGGTCGCCGCGCGGAAGAACATCATGATCGCGGGCGCGACGAACTCCGGTAAGACCACGCTGCTGCGCGCGCTGGCCAACGAGATCCAGCCGCACGAGCGCCTCATCACGGTCGAGCGCTCGCTCGAGCTCGGCCTGGGGGAGTTCAAGGACCTGCACCCGAACGTGGTCGCGTTCGAGGAACGGCTGCCGAACTCCGAGGGCGTCGGCGAGGTCACGATGGCGGATCTGGTCCGCCGATCGCTCCGGATGAACCCTTCGCGGGTCATCGTGGGTGAGGTGCTGGGCGACGAGATCGTGACGATGCTGAACGCGATGAGCCAGGGTAACGACGGCTCACTGTCGACGATCCACTCGAACAGCTCGATGGAGGTGTTCAACCGGATCAGCACCTACGCGATCCAGGCGATGGAGCGGCTGCCGATGGACGCCACCCAGATGCTGATCGCCGGCGCGCTCGACTTCGTCGTGTTCGTCCGCAAGCACAACGACTACACCCGCGGCGGCGGCCTGAGCCGGTACGTCGAGAGCATCCGCGAGGTCACCGGCTGGGACGGCCGGGTGCTGTCCGGCGAGGTGTTCGCCCCGGGTCCGGACGGCCGCGCGGCAGCGCACGCGCCGATCGCCTGCATGGACGAGCTCGAACACTTCGGGTACCAGCCCCTCGTCCACGGAACGTGGGCGTGACGCGATGAACGACCGGACTCTGGGCGCGCTGCTGTGCGGGGCGGTGGTCGGCGGCGCCGTACTGCTGCTGATCGTCGCGATCCGCGGCACCGAGCCGAAGGACGAGACGCCGTCGCTGTTCCGCAACCGCGGCGCCGACCACCGCAGGAACCTGATCCGCCTGGGCGCCGGCATCGCCGTCGGCCTGGTGGTGCTGGTGGTGACCCGCTGGCTTGTGCTCGCCATCGCGCTCGGTCTGCTGGCCGGTATGGCGGACCGCTTCTTCGGCGGCACCGGTGAGGAACGCCGCGCGATCGACCGGCTGGACGCACTGGCCACCTGGACCGAGGCACTGCGCGACACGATCGCCGGCGCGGTCGGTCTGGAGCAGGCGATCCCGGCGACCGCGGTCAACGCCGCACCTGCGATCAAGCCCAGCTTGAACCTGCTCGTCGACCGGCTGCGGATCCGCGAACCGTTGCCTTCGGCCCTCATGCGGTTCGCCGACGACCTGAACGACCCGTCGGCCGACCTCATCGTCGCGGCCCTGGTACTGAACGCCCGGCTCCGTGGACCCGGTCTGCGCGAGGTGCTGAGCGCGCTGGCGGACTCCGCGCGCGAGGAGCTCGACGTACGGCGGAAGGTCGCGGCGGAACGGCGGTCCACCCGGCGCAGCGTGCAGGTGGTCGTCGCGATCACGCTGATCATGGCGGCCGGGCTGATCCTGTTCAACCCGACGTACATGGCGCCGTACCGGAGCTTCATCGGGCAGGTCGTGCTGACGCTGGTGATCGGGCTGTACGCGCTCGGTCTGCTGTGGCTGCGGCGACTGGCGAAGATCGAAGTGCCGGAGCGGTTCCTGATCGGCATGAACACCGACGGCAGGCTCAGCCGGCCGGGTGACGACCGGATGGAAACGGTGAGCGGATGACCTGGGCCTTCATCACCGGCGCCCTGGCGGGCCTGGGTGTGTACGTCGCGATCCGGATCTTCATCAAGCCGCGGACCAACGTGCTGTCGACGATCGCGCGGATCGACGCCGGGCGCGGCGGGTACACGAGCGGGGCAACGACCAGCGCGGCCGGCGAGCGCGTGCTCGGCGGCGTCGACCGGGCCCGGGAGACGCTGGGCCGGCGGCTCGAGGCCGAGGCGAACGCGCGCGGCTGGGCGTTCGGCAAGCTCCGCCGCGACCTCGCGGTGATGAACCAGCCGTTCGCCGCGATGCTTGCCACCAAGGTGTTCTTCGCGCTCGGCGCGTTGATCCTGATCCCGATCGTGCTGTTCCTGTTCTCCGCGATCGGGTTCGCCGCACCGGGCGCGGCGCCGGCGATCGTGACGCTCGCGTTCATGGTGCTGGCGTTCTTCCTGCCGGACCTGGCGTTGCGGCAGGAGGCGGAGAAGCGGCGGCGCGACTTCCGGCACGTGGTCGGCAGCTTCCTCGACCTGGTCGCGATGAACCTGGCCGGCGGCCGCGGTCTGCCCGAGGCGCTGATGACCGCGTCCACGATCGGCGAGCACTGGGCGATGGCCCGGATCCGGCAGGCGCTCGCGAACGCGCGACTGATCGGGATCACGCCGTGGGACGCGATGGCGCTGCTCGGCGAGGACCTCGGCGTCGAGGAACTGCGCGACCTCGCGTCGGCGCTCGCACTGGCCGGCGACGAGGGCGCGAAGATCCGCTCGTCGCTGCTCGCACGGGCGGCATCGCTGCGGCGCAAGGAGCTGGCAGACGTGGAAGGCAAGGCGGGTGAGCGCTCTCAGTCGATGCTGGTTGCGCAGCTGGTCATGATCTCGGCATTCTTCCTTTTTCTGGCGTTCCCGGCCGGTGTGGCCATCCTCGGAAGTTAGGGAAAACAGTGACCAGGGCACGGGATCCACGGCGCGGCTTCGCCCGTCGTACAGGGCATACTGAGGCCTCCTTCGGCCTCACGATCTGGAAGGCAATCGGATGACCTCGGAGTTGATGTTCTGGCGGACCATGGCCCGCTACGCGCTCGCACGGGCGCAGGCCCAGCGGGCCCGGGCGCGGCAGGGGCACACCGAGTTGGGCGCCTCCGCACTCGAGTGGGCGATCATCTCGGGGATCCTGGTCGTCGCCGCGTTGGCGATCGGCGTGGTGGTGAAGCGCGTGATCAGCAAGCACACGGCCGATATCGACACGGGCAGCTGACGGTCGCCCTATGTGGTTGGGGTGGATGAAGCGACGCAGACGGTCGGAGCGAGGGGTCAGCACGCTCGAGCTGGCCATCCTCGCGCCGGCGATCCTGACGCTGATCTTCCTGTCCATCCAGACGGCGTTGTGGCTGTACGGGCGTTCCGTCGCGCTGAACGCTGCGGAGGAAGGCGTGTCCCGGCTCCGGCTGGTGCAGCCGACCGTCTACACCACCGCGGTGGGGGAGAAGGTCCGGTCGGACATCCAGTCGTACGCGACACAGCTCGGCGGTACGACGTTGCAGCACGCCGATGTGCCGTTCCCGGCGTACAACAGCCCGGAGGGCACGGTCTCGTTCACCGTCACCGGTGACACCGTCTCGCTGGTGCCGGGCCTGACGCTGAAGGTGAGCCGGACCGCCACCGGCCAGATCGAACAGTTCGAAGCCGACAAGTGAGTGTGAGGATGAAGCGGAGACTGGGGATCCGTCGCGAGCGCGGGACGATGGCGCTGGAGATGGTGATCCTTGCGCCGGTGCTGCTCCTGCTGTTCATGTTCCTGCTCGCCTGCGGGCGGTACTTCCAGACGTCGTCGCTGCTGGAGAGCGCGGCCCGGGACGGCGCCCGCAGCGCGAGTCAGGCGCGGTCGTTGCCGGATGCCCAGAGCCGCGTCGACACGGCGGTCAGTACGACGATGAGCCAGGCGATCAAGTCCTGCAAGACGACCGCCTCGGGCTCGATCACCACCGGGTTCGTTGCCGGGTCGCCGTTGTCGGTCGAGGTCACCTGCACGATCAACTACCGTGACCTGGGGCTGCTCGGCCTCGGCGGCGACACCACGATCACCAAGCGCTTCACCTCGTCCCTCGACCCGTACCGGGGGGTGCGCGGTGACGGCTCCTGAGCGGCACCGGTCGCGGCTCGTCGAGTTCTTCCGAATCGATGCCCCCGGCAACCATCGGCGCTTCTCCCGCGGTGCGCTGAGTCCCGCGGTCGCGATCCTCGCGGTGATGATCTTCACCCTGGCCGGCCTGGTCATCGACGGCGGCCGGCAGTTGGGTGCGCGGTCGCGTGCGGTCGGGTACGCCCAGGAGGCCGCCCGCGTCGGGGCGGCCGCGATCCAGCTGAACGTCGCCGAGGCCAAGATCGACACCACCAAGGCGGCCACGGCAATCTCCGGGTTCTGCGCGCAGGTGCGTAACAACGACCCGGCCGTCACCTCCTGCGGTCCGACCACGCTGACCGACAAAGAGGTCGACATCCAGGTCGACATCGCCAACAAGACCACGTTCCTCGGCCTGATCGGCAAGACCTCGCTGAAGGCCAGCGGCACCGGCCAGGCGCACGCCGAGCAAGGCATAGAGAAGGCCGACGACAGCCCGACGATCCCGCCGATCGTGGTCAACCCGACCACTGACGGCCCGGGTGCGCCGACGTCGGTCGCCCACCCGCCGACGATCGACCTGCCCTGCCCGACCTGGACCGTCGGCTCGCCGACCCCGACCTGGACCCTGTCGCCGTTCCCGTTCCCCGCGACCTGTTCCCCGAACGTGACGCCGCCGCCGGACACCAACTCCTCGCCGCCGCCGTCCGGCGATCCGTCCGGCCCGCCGTCCAGCTCGGAGCCGCCGTCGACGACGAAGCCGCCCGGCGGCTAGAGATCAAAGGATTGCCTCCCATGCGTAGGTCTGCCCTCCTGCCTGTCGTTGTGACCGGCGTCCTGTTGTTGAGTGCCTGCGGCAAAAACTCGAACGACGGCACGCTTCCGGTCCCCGCCGGTGGCTCGGATGCGACGACGTCCTCGGACACCCCGTCCGCGGAGCCGACCGAACCTTCGAGCGCGCCGACCCAACCCGCGGCTACCACGAAGCCGACCACGGCGGCGAAAGCGCAAATCATCATCAAAGCCGGGAACTTCGCCTCGAACCCCGCCGTCCAAGGCCTCGTGACCAGCTATCCCTTGTACTTCCAGGCGCTGGTGTCGAAGGACGACACGGTCCTGAAGAAGAAGTTCCCGTCGTTCTTCTACTCCGACGTGTCCGAAGGCATCTTCGACGCCCAGCGCAACGGCTGGATCATGAAGCCGCCCGGCAGCGTAGTCATCGTCGGCGCGAAGAGCACGCCCGACGGCACGGTGGCGGTGCAGACGTGCCGCTCGCAGACCACGCAGTACTGGGACCCGAAGGCGAAGAAGTGGACGGTCGTCACGCCGAACGGTTCGCCCGAGGTGATCGAGATGATCAAGACCGGCATCGGCTGGCTGCCGTACCGCCTGGCGACGTCGACCGGGGTGAAGTGCAGCGGAGTCCACTATCCGGCCTAGATCAGAACCCCGGAATTCACATTCCGAATAGGTGACGGGGCACTGGGCAACGGGCATGATGCCCCTGGTCGAAGATAATCTGCCGAAGAGCCGTCAAGTCTGGGGAGTGAGGATGCACAACCGAGTAGGCCGCGGACTGGTGATCCTGGGCGCCGTGCTCGCACTACTCATGGCCGGCCCGGTCTCCGCAGCCTCCGCCAACGACACCATCCAGACCGGTACGTCGGTCTGCAGCATGTACGTCAACTCGATCGGTTTCGGCGCGTACTGCAGCAACGGTGCAGCGTACATCCCGAACGGCTCCAACAAGCCACCGCCGACTTGGCGGGAGCGCCTGGCCGGCAGGCCGTTCATTCCGTGCCGCGACTTCGACATCCCGGACGGCATCCGCCTCCCGAAGGCTCCGGACGGCAAGAAGTGGGTGATGCGGATCACGATCACCGACTACAACCTCGACACGTACGACGGCGGCGACAACGCGCACCTCGAGCGTGCTTATGTCCCGGTAGGACCGGTGGAAGAGGCGCAATGCCCGTTCCCCAACTACATGGAGCCGTTCTGGCACCCGTTCAAGAGCAACTATCCGCCGCCGGCGCTGGTTGTCATGCCGACCTTCACACCCCGGGTGAACGTGCCTGCCTTCTTCTCCCTGACTGCGCAAAGCTCGAAGGCGGGGGCTGACGAGGAGAATCCGGGAGCGCTGAGCGGCTACATCGACCCGAAGCACAACCTGACGATGCGAGGCCAGGTCGCCGCGATGACGGTCGATCCCGGCGACGGGACCAAGCCGTTCAAGTGCCTGATGGGTGTCACGACGGAGGACGACCCGGACGGATACGACGAGACCCAGGATCCGTTCCATCAGATCAACACGTGCAAGCACATCTACGAGCGCTCGAGTGCGACGCAACCGGACGGCATGTACACGGTGAAGCTGACCATCACCTGGGAGGTCTTCTACTGGGTCGGCAAGGACCAGGGTGGCTGGCACTCGATCGGCAAGGCGAACGTAACCGCAGTACAGCGGCTTCCTGTGCAGGAAGTTCAGGCCATTGGTGGCTGATGGTGGGGGTATGGAGGAGCGATGGTAAGGACGAATGAGCCGGTGCGTGCGGCGCGGTTGCCGCAGCGGCGGGCGGGGAGTCCGGGCGCGGACCGGTTGAAGGGGTTCGTCGCGCTGCTCGCGATCCTCGCGATCGTCGGCGGCGTGCCGTACGTCTTGCTGCGATTCTTCGGGACCCCGTGGCCGGACAAGATGCCGACCAGCAGCATGTTGTTCGACGAGCTGAGCATCCGGACCGTCCTCGGCATCATCGCGTTCGTCATCTGGATCGCCTGGCTGCACTTCGTCATCTGCCTGATCGCGGAGGCGGTCGCCGAGATCCGCGGGCACGGTTTGTCGCCACGGATCCCGTTCGGCGGCGGTTCGCAGACGATCGCTCGCCGGCTGATCGGCACCGTCGTACTGATCGCTGCCGGCGCGGGCGTCAGCCTGCCGGTCGCGAGCGCGGTCACCACCGCCGGTCCGGCCGCCCCGACCTCGGTCTCCGCGCGGCACGAGAGCTCGACCTCCCAGTTCCGTCAGACCGAGGCAGCCAGCAAGATCCTCGCGGGCAACCAGAAGACGACGACCGGCGTACGGACGAACCACGACCACCAAGGTCAGGTCATCAAGTACACCGAGGTCCGTCCGCCCCAGGGGCGCAACTACGACTGCCTGTGGGACATCGCCGAGCGGTACCTGGGCGAAGGCCGCCGGTACAAAGAGATCTACGACCTCAACAAGAACAAGCTCCAGCCCGACGGACGCCGGCTGACCAACCCGGATCTGATCCTGCCGGGCTGGCAGGTGCGGCTGCCGGGCGACGCCAAGGGCCCGGGTGTGCACACGGTGCGCGTCAGCATCGACGACCGCACCGGCAAGACCACGGTCAGCACGAAGACCACCACCGAGACCCGGACCGCCGTCAAGCCGACCACGAAGGCGACGACGAAGACCGAGACGAAGACTGGCGGCAAGACCGAGACCAGCAACCCGTCGAGGTACTCCGAGCAGGGCATCGAGCCGGGCTCGTCGATCGTCATCGGCACCACCCAGAGCGACCCGGGCGCGAAGAACGTCAAGCCGGGGGAGCCGGGTGTCTCCGTCGAGCCGCACGTTCCTGGCACCGGTCAGTCCGAGCACGGCGAGCCGGCCGGTGGCGGTATCCAGGTTCCGGAGGCGACTCCGGTCGCGACGGACGACGGCGGGATCGACCTGCAGCAGGCCGGTATCTACGGCTTCGGTGCGGCGCTGCTCGCCGCCGGTCTGGCGCTGGCGCTGAAGCGGCGTCGCGGCTGGGCGCAGGGTCCGGGCCCGAAGGCGGCCGGTCACCGGCAGACCGAGGTCGGCCTGCGGCTCGCGTCGGACGTCCCGACCGCGCAGTTCGTCGACAACGCGCTGCGCAAGCTCGGCGCCGACATGACGCAGCTGCAGCGGTCGATGCCGAAGGTGGTCGCCGCGCTGGTGACCGACCGGGCGCTGACGCTGGTGCTCGACCCGTACGAGGCTCAGCCCGAGCCGCCGGGTCCGTGGCAGGCGATTGCCGAAGGCACCCGTTGGACGCTGCGCCGCGCGTACGGACCGACCAGCGAGGTCAGCGCGCCCGCGCCGTACCCGACGCTCGTCACGGTCGGCCAGAACGCCGACGGCGCGACGGTGCTGATCGATCTCGACACCGCGAACGGGATCGTCTCGTTCGGCGGCGTGACCAACGCGTCCCGCGACGTCGTCGGCTCGCTGGCCGTCGAGCTGGCGACGAACCTGTGGTCCGAGGGCGCGCACATCAGCATGGTCGGATTCGGCGACGACCTGTCGTCGCTGGCGCCGACCCGGCTGAGCTACTGGATCCGGCTCGACGACGCGATGGGCGAGGTTGCCCGGCGTACCGAGGCGCAGGTTCAGGCGTGCCAGCGGCGGAACGTCGACTCGGTCGCGGATGCCCGGATGACGCATCCGGACGCGGCGCTGTGGGGCTCGGAGATCATCTTCGTGTCCGCGCCGCCGTCGCCGGAGGAGCAGGACCAGCTGAACCGGCTGGCCGCGGACGCCAAGCGCAGCATCGCGGTCGTCGTGGTCGGCGACGTACTCGACTCGCCGTGGCGGTTCGTCGTGGACGAGAAGAACCAGGCCGTCTGCCGGCTGCTCGGCCTCGAGGTCGACGCGCACAGCGTCAACCCGGAGCAGTTCGCCGACCTGGTCGCGCTGTTCGACGCGGCCGAGTTCGACGCGCTGGACAAGCGCCGTGCGGAGCAGGACATGCCGGCGTACGAGTTCTCGACCACCGACCTGAGCCAGCCGGCTCCGGTCGAGGTCGACCTGCTCGGCCCGGTCGAGGTGGACGCTCGCGGTGTCATCGACGAGGGCCGGGTCTCGCTGTCGACGGAGATCATCGCGTTCCTCGCCAGCCAGGACTACGGCGTACACCCGAACGTGCTCGCCGGTGCGATCTGGCCGCGCGGCATCAGCGAGGAGCTGCGCGACGCCGCGCTGGAGCACACCCGCCGCTGGGTCGGTGTGGACGCCATGTACGCCGATGAGTCGGGCCGCTGGATGCTGAACCGCAGCGTCGTCCGGGTCGACTGGGACGTCTTCCGGACCCTGGCCAAGCAGGCGACGATGGTCGACGACCCGCGTGGTCCGCTGTCGACGGCGCTCAGCCTGGTCCACGGCCCCGCCTGGTCGAACCTGCCCGGCGGCCGCTACTCGTGGCTCGCCGCGTCCGGCATCGAACGCCGGATGGCCGAGGCCGTCGTCGACGCGTCCCTGCGGCTCGCCGAGGCGTCCCTCAGCCACAACGACGGCAACCTGGCCCGCACCGCCCTCCAGACCGGCCTCAGCTTCTCGCCGGCCTCGGAGGAACTGTGGCGAGCCACGCTCCGCCTGGCATCCCACTTCGGTACGACGGCCGACGTCACCAACGTCGCCGGCCAGCTGTACGCCGCCCTCACCAAACACGGCGCCCCCCGCGGCCCGGAAGCCGAAACCGACGCCCTCGTCGACGAACTCCTCCCCGGCTACCACCGCCCCGCCCAGGTCGCCTGACACCTACACAACAAGAACCGCCCGGCAGCGCTTGCCGGGCGGTTCTTCGTTGGTGTGTCAGAGCGGGTTGGCGGACCAGGTGTCGCAGGCGGTCATGTCGCCGGTGTCCATGCCTTTCTGGAACCACTTCATACGTTGGGCGGCGGTGCCGTGGCTGAAGGACTCCGGGGTTACCTGGCCCTGGGTCTTCTGCTGGATGCGGTCGTCGCCGACGGAGGCGGCGGCGTCGAGGCCGCGGGCGATGTCGTCCTCGGAGAGTTCGGTGATGAGCGGCTGGCCGCTCTTGTTCGGGACCGTGGTGGCGTGGTTGGTCCAGATGCCTGCCAGGCAGTCGGCCTGCAGCTCGGAACGGACCGAGTCCGACGTCGGGCCGTTGCGGGTCTTGATCCGGTCGAGGATGCCGTACAGGTTCTGGATGTGGTGCCCGTACTCGTGCGCCACGACGTACGCCTCGGCGAACTCACCGCCGCGGGCGCCGAGGTCGCTCTGCAGCGTCTGGAAGAACCCGAGGTCGAGGTACACCCGCATGTCCGGCGGGCAGTAGAACGGGCCGACCGCGCTGGTGGCCGGGCCGCAGCCGGTGTTCACCGAGCCGTCGAAGACCCGCATCGGCGCCCGGGTGTACTTCTTCCCGCGCCGGGGGAGCTCTGCGGCCCAGAAGCTCTCGATCGAGTTCTGGTAGAAGACGAACCGGCAGTTCGAGTTCGCCTGCAGGTCGGTGCCCTTCTTGCAGGAGCTCAGATTGCCGGGTGCCGTGTTCTGCGTGACCGGCTGGTCGGCGCTGCCACCTCCGCCTGGCAGGCCGCCGGTCAGCAGCAGGATCACCACGAGCAGGATGATGCCGCCGATGCCGCCGCCGACCGGGATCATCCCGCCCGGCAGCCCACCGCCGCGCCCGCCGCCACTCCCACGGGTGTCCTCGACACCGCTGGTGTCGAGATCCGCGTCCGGATTGAATTTCATGCCACATACACTAGATCAGCAAACTCGGCTGAAGCTCTAGCGTAAGGACGCCTCCGAACCCCGATGATCACTGTTTCCAATCTCGAGGTTCGCGTCGGTGCCCGGCAACTGCTCGCGCCCGCGTCGTTCCGGGTCGGCCCCGGCGACAAGGTCGGGCTGGTCGGCCGCAACGGCGCCGGCAAGACGACCCTGACCAAGATCCTGGCCGGTGAAGGCCTGCCCGCCAGCGGTTCGGTGACCAAATCGGGCGAGATCGGCTACCTCCCGCAGGACCCGCGCACCGGCGACCTCGAAGTACTGGCCCGGGACCGGATCCTGTCCGCGCGCGGCCTCGACGACGTCGTACGACGTCTGCGCAGCGCCGAGAAGTCGATGGCCAGCGCCGACGAGAAGACCCGCGCCAAGGGCATGCGCCGGTACGAGCGCGCCGAGGCCGACCTGCACGCCGCCGGCGGGTACGCCGCGGAGTCCGAAGCCGCCCGGATCGCCGCCAACCTCGGCCTCCCGGACCGTGTCCTCGGCCAGCCGCTGGCGACCCTGTCCGGTGGTCAGCGCCGCCGCGTCGAGCTGGCCCGGATCCTGTTCGCGCAGGCCGAGACGCTGCTGCTCGACGAGCCGACCAACCACCTCGACGCCGACTCGATCATCTGGCTGCGCGACTTCCTGAAGACGTACCCCGGTGGCGTGATCATGATCAGCCACGACGTGAACCTGCTCGAGGAGACCGTCACCCGGGTCTTCCACCTGGACGCGAACCGGGCCGAGATCGACATCTACAACGTCGGCTGGAAGGCGTACCTGAGCCAGCGCGAGACCGACGAGCGCCGCCGCAAGCGCGAGCGGGCGAACGCGGAGAAGAAGGCCACCCAGCTCGTCGACCAGGCGAACAAGATGCGCGCCAAGGCGACCAAGGCCGCCGCCGCGCAGCAGATGCTCCGCCGTGCCGAGCGGTTGATGTCGTCGCTCGAGGACGAGCGCCAGGCCGACCGCGTCGCGAAGATCTCGTTCCCGACGCCGGCCCCGTGTGGCAAGACGCCGCTGATGGCGCGCGAGCTGTCGAAGTCGTACGGCTCGCTGGAGATCTTCACCGACGTCGACCTCGCGATCGACAAGGGCTCGCGCGTCGTCGTCCTCGGGCTGAACGGCGCCGGCAAGACGACCCTGCTGCGGATCCTCGGCGGGATCGAGAAGGCCGACACCGGTGAGGTCATCGACGGCCACGGCCTCAAGCTCGGGTACTACGCCCAGGAGCACGAGACCCTCGACGTCAACCGGACCGTGCTGGAGAACATGAAGTCCGCCGCCCCGGAGCTGAACGAGACCCAGGCCCGCAGCGTCCTCGGCTCGTTCCTGTTCACCGGCGACGACTCCGACAAGCCCGCCAGCGTGCTCTCCGGCGGTGAGAAGACGCGACTCGCGCTCGCGACCCTGGTCGTCTCCGCGGCGAACGTCCTGCTCCTCGACGAGCCGACCAACAACCTGGACCCGGCCTCCCGGGCCGAGGTGCTGAACGCGATCCGCTCGTACACCGGCGCGATCGTCCTGGTCACCCACGACGAGGGCGCGGTCGAGGCGCTCGAGCCGGAGCGCGTCGTACTGCTCCCGGACGGCGTCGAGGACCTCTGGTCGAACGACTACGCCGACCTGGTCTCGCTCGCCTGATTACTTCCGAGTAATATCCGGTGCCATGACGGATCTCGGACTGCGGTTCTCTGTGGACGGCCCGGTTGCGCGCGTGGTGCTGGACCGGCCGGAGGTGCGCAACGCGCAGACCCCGGGGATGTGGAGCGCCCTGGCCGACTTCGGTACGTCGTTGCCGCCCGAGGTCCGCGTGGTCGTCGTGTCGGGGGAGGGGCCGTCGTTCTCGGCCGGTCTCGACCGTCGGCTGATGGTCGGCGCTCCCGTCGACGGTCAGGAGCCGTTGCTGACGCTGGGCGCGAAGCCGGAGCCTGAGCTGCTGGAGCTGATCGCCGCGTTTCAGTCCGGGTTCTCCTGGCTGCGGAGTCCGGAGATCATCAGCATCGCCGCGGTCCAGGGACACGCTGTCGGCGCGGGGTTCCAGCTCGCGCTGGCCTGCGACCTGCGGGTCGTGACCCCGGACGCGCGGTTCAGCATGCGCGAACCGGCCCTCGGCCTGGTGCCCGACCTCGGCGGCACCCAGCCGCTGGTCCAGTTGGTCGGCTACTCGCGGGCGCTCGAGCTGTGTACGACGACCCGCTGGGTGGAGGCGGCCGAGGCGCGGGACATCGGCCTCGCCAACATCGTCGTACCGGCCGAGGAGCTGGCGGCGACGGTGAAGGACCTGACCGACGCCGTGCTCGGCCCGCTGCCGGGTGCGATCCGCGAGACGAAGGCATTGCTGCTCGGCGCCGCGGACCGCACCTACGAGGATCAGCTGAAGGCCGAGCGCGAGGCTCAGTCCCGGCGGCTGAAGGAACTCATCGCCGCGCTGGGTTAGTGCCAGTTGCTGACGAGTACGTCGTGCGGCGCGGGCTCGCCCTTGCCGGTCTCGACGTACTGCTTGAGGCTCATCAGGAACGTGGCCCACTTCGTGCTGCAGTGGTACATGAACTCGACCGGCTCGCGCCAGCCCGCCTGCTTGAAGAGGATGATCGTGTACTCGTCGGTCTGCGAGAGCTCGAAGGTGACGTGGGTGCCGATCCATTCGTCGGGTCCACCAACGACCTCCCAGTGGACCAGCTCGCCGGGCTTGGTCTCCACGACCTTCATGTCGAAGCCGTCCCCGCCGGCGGTGGCGAAGCGGAACTCGATGACGCCGTCGACGTCGCCCTTGGTGTCCTCGGTCCACCAGCCGGCCAGACCGTCGATCGTGGTGAGTGCGGTGAAAACGTCCTTCGGGGACGCGATGATGCCTACGCGGTGCAGGATGTCGGACATGAGATTTACCCTTCGGATTGTTGACGTTGGATCGTCTCGGCGATCCGCTTGATGCGCTGCAGCCGCCGGTCCCAGGCCTCGGTGACGTCGGTCAGCTGGTTGATCGCGCGGGCGAGCTGCGACTCGTCCACGGTGTAGCGACGTTCGCGTCCGGACGGTGCGGAATGCACGAGTCCGGCCCGGTCGAGTACGGCGAGGTGCTTGGCGACCGCCTGGCGGGTGACGGGCAGCTGGTCGCTGAGGCTGGTCGACGTACCACCGCCGTCGGCGAGCAGCAGGTCGAGCATCCGACGCCGGGTGGGGTCACCGATCGCCGACCAGAGCTCGTCGTCGATCACGGCCGGTTCGCCAGCCCTTCGGCGTACGGCGTGAGACGGGGCAGGAAGCAGTTCCAGCCGTTGGTGTGGTCCTCGAGCTGGGCGTCGGACTTGGCGGCCTCGTCCCACCCGGTCTCGGCGAACCGCAGGAGCGTGCCGCCGTCGACCGAAACGAGCTCGAAGGTCACGAGCAGCGAGTTCTCCGGGGTTGCGGTCTCGTCGTCGTAGTCCCAGCGGAAGACGAACCGGTGCGGGGGCTCGGCCTCGACCACCGTGACCGGCACGACCTTCGTGCCTTCGGCCTGCCGGAAGCCGACCGTCCCGGTGGCTCCGGCGACCGGCTTGAGGTCGACCTCGTCCGGCCACCACTCGCGTAGGTGCTCCGGCGAGCTGACCACCTCGTAGACCACCTCCGGGGTAGCCTCCACCCGAATCTCCCGCTCGATGCTCCTGGCCATCTCACCGCTCCCTTTCGCAACCTTTTGTTGCACATGACTCTAGCGGTGATCGGTCTGATGTGCAACCAAGAGTTGCGGGAAGCGTCGAGCGGCGCGAAACGTTGAGAAGATCTATCCAATGAGAGGGGACTGAATGTCGTCACCGATGATGCGGCCCGGCATGGGCGCGATGGGCTGGCGCCGACAGGACGCGTCGGTGGCCGGGCAGAAGCTGGCGAAGGGCACGCTGCCGCGGATCGCGCGGTTCGCGAGGCCGTTCCGCTGGCACATCGCGGCGTTCCTGCTGCTGGTGATCGTGTCCGCGGTGCTGGTGATCGCGTCGCCGCTGCTGTTCAAGAAGATCGTCGACGACGGGATCTCGAAGGGCAATGCCGGCCTGGTGACCGCGCTGGCCCTGGTGGTCGCCGTACTCGCGGTCTTCGAGGCGCTGCTCGGCCTGATCCAGCGCTGGTTCTCGGCGCGGATCGGGGAGGGGCTGATCTTCGACCTGCGGACCAGGGTGTTCTCACACGTCCAGCGGATGCCGATCGCGTTCTTCACCCGCACCCAGACCGGCGCGCTCGTGTCCCGCCTGAACAACGACGTGATCGGCGCCCAGCAGGCCTTCACCTCGACGCTGTCCGGCGTGGTCTCGAACGTGATCAGCCTGATCCTCGTCGTCGGCGCGATGCTCGCGCTGAGCTGGCAGCTGACCGTCGTCGCGATCCTGATGCTGCCGATCTTCCTGATCCCGGCGCGGGTCCTCGGCCGTCGGTTGGCGGCGATGACGCGCGAACAGATGAACCTGAACGCCGAGATGTCGACCGCCATGACCGAGCGGTTCAGCGTCGGCGGCGCGCTGCTCGTCACGCTGTTCGGCAAGCCGCAACTGGAGACCGCCGACTTCGGCGAGCGCGCCGGCCGCGTCCGCGACCTGGGCATCCGGATCGCGATGCTCGGTCGCGTCTTCTTCACGGCGCTGACGTTGGTCGCTGCGTTGGCGACGGCCCTGGTGTACGGCGTGGGCGGCAATCTCGCCGTACGGCAGACATTGACCATCGGGACGCTGCTCGCACTCGTCGCGCTGCTCGGCCGGCTGTACGGTCCGCTGACTGCACTCTCCAACATCCGCGTCGATGTGATGACCGCGTTGATCTCGTTCGAGCGCGTCTTCGAGGTGCTGGACCTCGAGCCGATGATCAAGGACTCGGCGGACGCCGTCGATCTGGCAGACGATGCGGCCAGCGTGGAGTTCGAGCATGTGGCGTTTTCCTACCCGACCGCCGAGCAGGTTTCGTTGGCCAGCCTCGAAGCCGTCGCCGTGTTGGACAAGCGCGTCTCGGCGCAGGTCCTGGAGGACGTCAGCTTCGCCATCCGGCCCGGCCAGATGGTCGCACTGGTTGGTCCGTCGGGCGCAGGTAAGACGACGATCACCAACCTCGTGGCCCGCTTGTACGACGTGACCGGGGGAGCGGTGCGGGTCGGCGGCAAGGATGTTCGCGACGTGACCCTGCAGTCCCTGCACGACACCATCGGGTACGTCACGCAGGACGCCCACATGTTCCACGACACGATCCGCGCCAACCTGGTGTACGCCAAGCCGGATGCGACCGAGGACGAGATGGTCGGCGCGTTGCGGGCGGCCCAGATCTGGGATCTCGTCTCCGGCCTGCCGGACGGGCTCGACACGGTCGTCGGCGATCGCGGTCACCGGCTGTCCGGTGGCGAGCGGCAACGACTCGCGATCGCCCGGTTGTTGCTGAAGGCCCCGAGGATCGTCGTACTCGACGAAGCGACCGCGCACCTGGACTCCGAGTCCGAGGTCGCCGTTCAGCGCGCGCTGGACACGGCGCTCGAGGGGCGTACCTCGCTGGTCATCGCGCACCGGCTGTCGACCGTACGGAACGCCGACCTGATCCTGGTCGTTGACCACGGCAACATCGTCGAGCGCGGCACGCACGAGCAGTTGCTCGCGGCGGGTGGCGAGTACGCTGATCTGTACCACACGCAGTTCACGGAATCAGGTTCGGCGGCAGGTGTTTGATGATCAAGCTGGCGATCGTCCTCGCAGCGGGGTACGCAGGCTTCAAGCTCGCGTACCACTCCGAGGACGGCCGCCACTACGGCCGCACCGGTGAGCATGCGGTCAGGACGACGCTGTCACTATTGATCGCGAGTCTCGCCGGCGGCGTCGCTTACGCGGCCCTGCTGTCGCACTGAGCCGGCCTTCTGCGCGTCGTGTTCGAGCAGATGCAGGACGGGTACGCCGAGATGCCGGCGCGCCGAGGTGGTCCAGTCGAGGTGGAAGAACTCCGCCACGATGTGCGGGCGGGTCAGGATGATGACCTCCTGCCCCTGCGTTGCCTGCACGGTCGCGACGAGCGCGTCGATCGGCCGGTCGTGCGAGATCCCGCCTTCGGCGTGCTGTCCGAGGTCGCGTAGCCGCTGCACGCTGCGACCGCTGCAGCCCTTGGCCTCGGTGTCGATCGCCTTCTGCGCCTCGGCGAGATCCTCACGCTGACCGGCGAGCCCAGGCCCGTACAGGTCCGCCGTACCGAGTGCGCTGATCGAGGCCTCGACGCCCGCTTCGGCGTTGTGGCATGGCACGAGCACGTGGTACGTGACCGGCTCCGGCATATCGTTATGTAGTTCGACGACGCGTTTCGCGTCGGGCTCGGACAGTTCCTGTTCGACGAGCAGTACGACGTCGTACATCGCGTAACCTCCGATGCTTACCAGTCGGTATAAACCCCATAGTGCCCCCAACCGGTGCCGAAGTATTCAACTGGATCGTTGCAGTTTTCTGCGTCCGTAGGTGCGCAGCGCGCGGAGCAGATCCACCTCGCGGAACGCGGGCCAGTACAGGTCGCAGAACTCGATCTCGGACCGAGTTGCCTGCCACAGCAGGAAGTCCGACATCCGCAACTCACCACTGGTCCGGATCACCAGGTCCGGGTCCGGCAGGCCGGGCACATAGAGATGCCGACTGATCTCGTCCTCGCTCAGCGCTTCCGCGACGTCGTCGAGCGATCGGCCGGCTGCCGCGGCTTCGTCGAGCATCGACCGGACGGCGTCCACCAGCTCGAGCCGGCCGCTGTAGCCGATCGCGATCGTCAGGTCTCCCGCCTCACGATCCCGGCTGAGCGTGACCGCTTCCTTCAGTGCGCGAGCCGTTGAATCGGGCAACAAATCCAGTTGGCCCGCGAGGTGCAGCCGCCAGCGGTGGTCGCGACGGACGTGATCTGCCAGAACGGTCTCGGTCAGCTCCATCAGGTAGTCGACCTCGCCCGACTCCCGCTTACGCAGGTTGTCGGCCGACGCGACCCAGGCGGTCACGCACCGGACCCCTGCGTCCGCACTCCACTGCAGGAACTGCTCGAGATGCTTGGCGCCGAAGCGGTGACCGATCCGCACGTCGTCGTACCCGGCGCCGCGAGCCCATCGGCGGTTGCCGTCCATGACGATCGCGACGTGCTGCGGCATCGGCAGGCCCTTGAGCTGGCGCCGGAGCAGGCTTGTGTAGAGGCGGTAGACGGGCTTCATCGTTGCGCGCTGGAGAGTACGTCGGCCAGGTCGAACTTGATCGGCTCCTCCAACTGCTCGTAGGTACAGGATTCCGGCGTACGGTCCGGGCGCCAGCGGACGAACTGGGCGGTGTGGCGGAAGCGGATGCCTTCCATGTGGTCGTACCGGACCTCGACGACGAGCTCGGGCCGCAGCGGGACGAAGGACAGGTCCTTGCCCGCCTGCCAGCGGCTGCCTTCGGCGTTGCGCGGCGTGCGGACGCCTTCCTCCTGCTTCGCCCACGCCCACGGGTGCTCGTCGAAGGTCGTGACGAGCGGCTGCATCTCCTGGAACAGCTCCTTGCGTCGCTCCAGCGGGAACGCGCCGATCACGCCGACGCTCGCCAGCGTGCCGTCCTCGTTGTACAGCCCGAGCAGCAGCGAGCCGATCCGGTCCTCGCCGCTCTTGTGGATGCGGTAGCCGGCGACGACGCAGTCCGCCGTACGCTCCGGCTTGATCTTGAACATCGTGCGCTTGTCCGGGACGTAGAGACCGTCCAGCGGCTTCGCGATCAGGCCGTCCAGGCCGGCGCCCTCGAACTGCTCGAACCACTGCGCGGCGGTGTCGTGGTCGGCGGTCGCTGGGGTGACATGGATCGGGGCCTTGACGTTCGCCAGGGCGTCGATTAGCGCCGTACGGCGTTCGCTGAACGGGCGCTCCGTGTAGTCGTCGTCACCGAGCGCGAGCAGGTCGAACGCGACGAAGCGGGCCGGGGTCTTCTCCGACAGCATGTTCACGCGGCTCGCGGCAGGGTGGATGCGCTGTTGCAGCACCTCGAAATCGAGCCGGTCGCCGGACTCGCCGATGACGATGATCTCGCCGTCGATCGCGCAACGCTCGGGGAGATTCGCCTTCACCGCCTCGACCAGCTCGGGGAAGTACCGCGTCATCGGCTTCTCGTTCCGGCTGCCGATCTCCACCTCGTCGCCGTCGCGGAAGATGATGGAGCGGAACCCGTCCCACTTGGGCTCGTAGCTCAACTCGCCGCGCGGGATCTCCTTCACCGGTTTGGCGAGCATCGGTTTCACCGGCGGCATGACAGGCAGTCGCATTCCTGCATTCTGTCCCACCGCACCGACACTCACCAGCAACGCCTGCGGTGGACAGTGAACCGGCGCGCCACGGACAATGCGTTTCATGACCTCGGTTCCGCTCGAGCAGAAGCGTCCGTCGGACGCCGAACGGGACCGCGCGCTCGCCGTACTGCGGGACGGCGCCGGCTCGGGCCGTCTGTCCCACGACACCTTCATCCGCCGGATGAACTTCGTCCTCCGCGCCCAGAGCCGCGCCGAACTGGCCGACGCCATCCGCGACCTCCCACCCACCGAACCCCGCTCCCGCACCTGGACCCGAGCCCTCCGCTCGCGACTGCCGCGGCTGAAGGTGGAGCGCCCGGCAACCCCGAACACACGAACGGCAGCACGCCCGCACGACCCGGCCGCCTACAATGACCCCGCCTCGGCTCACGGGCCGGCCGCCTACGACGCCTCCGGGCCGGCCGGGACTGCCTATCCCGAGCGGGTTGCGCCTCCCGCCTCGCCCCGTCGTTCGCGGTTCGATCCGGTTGGTGTGCTTGCCTCGTGGCTCGACGGGCTTCCGAGGTTGAGCCTGGTGCGGCCCGCGATCGCCGTACCGCTTCCTGGGCTGGCCCTCCCCGCTCCCGGCTCGCCGACCGTGCGGATCGGGCGTGGGCCGGGTGCGACGCTGCGGATGGCCGACGTCTCCGTCTCGCGGTACCACGCCGAGCTCCGGCACGTCGACGACGGCTGGATGCTCCGCGACCTCGGCTCGATGAACGGCACCACCGTCAACGACCTCCGCATCACCACCACCGTCCGCGTACGCCCGGGGGACCGGGTCAGCTTCGGCGCGGTCGCGTACGTCCTGACCTGGACCGACTGAGAACTTGCATCCGGTACTCCGGTACAGGTTTACCGTCGATCTCATGGAAGCCCCGGATGCCTGCACCTTGCCGACCGCGGAACGCCCGTTCCGCGTCGCCGAGTTCGACCAACTCTTTGCCGACCACCTCCGCGACTCGAACCGCGTCGACCCTCAAACCCTCGACCTCACCCTCGCCCCCGAGTCCCGCGCGACGGTCGAAGACCTCACGGCCCGCGAGCTCGAGTGCTGCTCGTTCTTCACCTTCACCCTGACCGCGAGCGCCGACCACCTACGGCTGCGGATCACAGTCCCACCAACGCAAACCGCCGTACTAGACGGACTCCAATGAGATCCAGCGAGCTAGCCGCCGCAGCCGGCGTCAACCCCCAAACCCTCCGGTACTACGAACGCCGCGGCCTCCTCGCCGAACCCGCGCGAAGCCTCGGCGGCCATCGCAGGTACCCAACGGAAGCCGTCACGACGCTGCGCGTGATCAAGGCGGCCCAGCGCCTCGGATTCACCCTCACCGAGGTCTCCGAGCTACTCGACACCGCCCGCCACCGACACGCCCGCGGCGACGGAGCCGGTCTCCAGACCCGCGCCCGCGAGAAACTCAACGATGTGGAAGCCAAGATCGCGGACCTGACGGTCATCGCCGAAACCCTCCACGCCGCCCTCACCGCCGGCTGCGACGACCTGGCAACCTGCGCCGGCAACCCAGCCTGCCCCCTCCCGTTCGCGGAGCTCGGCGACACCCGCGACACCAGGACCGACCTCGCGTGACGACCCTCAGGTCGGTCCTGCTGTTCCTCCTGGCCGCCGTGGCGGAGATCGGCGGCGCCTGGCTCATCTGGCAAGGCTGGCGCGAACACCGCGGCCTCCTCTGGATAGCCGGCGGAATAGTTGCCCTAGGCGCCTACGGCTTCGTAGCCACCTTCCAACCCGACCCCAACTTCGGCCGAATCCTCGCAGCCTACGGCGGCATCTTCGTAGCCGGCTCCCTAACCTGGGCCATCCTCCTCGACCACTTCAAACCCGACCGCTACGACCTCCTCGGCGCCACAATCTGCCTCCTAGGAGTCGCAGTAATCATGTACGCCCCTCGCAACTCCTGACCCAATCGTTCGAATCTTCTGGGGGTCATGTCATGCAGGTTCAAGCCAAGAACAGGCTTCTCATGTCCAGAAGACTTGGACGCGCCATGGAAATGCGACTTCCCGCTGTGAGTACCGAGGACCAGGAAGAGTTGCAACGGCAGGCTGGCAGCTCGGCGTGAGGAGTGCTTGGTGGGGGTTGATGTGGTGCTGAACGCGGTGAGTCAGCAGGGGACCAGTTCGAGGCGTCGTCGGTTGACTCAGATTGATGTCGTGCCTGATTCGGACGAGGTGTTCGTGCGGGTTTGTGCGCGGAGTTCGTTGCGCATGTTGGGACGGGTGGATCCGTACGGCGACCTGGTGCTGACTGCGGTCGAGATGCCACAGCTCGTCGCCGAGCTGGATCAGGAGCTCGCCGCCACGGTCACGACGGAGGAGCGCGAGGTGCTGTCCGCCGTACGACGCCTTGCCGAACGCTGCTCCATGGACCCATCCACCCAACTCCACCTCCAAGGTGACTGACCTCTACCCGTCGCCGCCGCACCTGACGATTGCGGTGTGGGCGGGTTCCGGCGACGAGCTGGCCTTCGGGCGGGCGTGTGATACCGCGGTCGAGTTCGGCTGTGCGCCGTCGGGTGCGGTCGAGGTCGGTCCGCGTGGCGAGCCGTTCGCGATGCTGCAGGATCTGGAAGACCGCTCAACTGAGCACCTCAACGGCGCGGACTTCGACTCGATGGTGCACGGCGGGCATCCGGTGTCGCGCCCGCTGAAGGCCGGGTTTCGTCGCAAAGGAACTGGCACGGTGATCGTCGAGCATCTGTTGGGCACGGCAACAGAACCGCATCCGGTAGCCATCTCGCTCTCCGCCGGCGCACTGGGCTGGCCCAAGGAGCTGTCGACCGCGAAGGACCGCAAGGCGGCGGACAGGCTGGCCGCCTGGGCAACCGACGTACTGCGTGACCTCACCGCCCGCACCGAGGCCCTCTACGGCTCCATCGCAGTGGAGGAAACCCTCCCAACCCCCACCGCCCTCCGCACAGGCACTCCGCTCAGCACCCAGCCCTTCCTCTCCACCAACCTCCCACCCGCCGTCCTCCGCGCCTTCCACACAGCCTTCCCCCAATCCCACCCAACCCCCTGGCCCCACGGCACCTTCTTCCCCACCTGGAAACCCTTCGCCAACCCCTCAACAGTCAACCGATCCGCCCTAACAACAGCCTCAACCACCCTCGGCCACGCACTCCAACGGAGAACCCATGAGCTCTGACTTCGCCTTCTGGAAGGCAATCCCGGGAGATCTCGAGCAGATCTACGACAAGGTCTGCGAAGGCATCACCGACGGCGGACTACCAGCTGGATCAGACTCCGGAAGACGCCGAGAAGTACGTCCGCGAGGCGATCTTCTTCGATGAGTGACATCGAGGAGTTGTGGACGCGGTTGGCGGCCGGTGGGGTTTCCGCGATGGTGAAGATCGATCACGAGCGGTTTGCGGAGGGTGGGCGGCCGTGGACCTTGCTGTTGTCGGGGCCTCCGCTTGGTGATGGGTTTGTTCGCGCGGAGGAGGCCTCGCTCAGGAGGTGCTTGGAGGTCGGCCTCACCCGACTGGCTGACAAGGCGGAGGGGGAGTGGGGGTGGGTCTCGGAGTACCTGGGGTGATCTCAGCGGTCGGCGATGTTTTGGCCTGCCTTGAGGAAGGGGTCGAAGGAGCCGTGGGTGGTGGTGCCGTCTTTGGAGGGGATTATTTCTTTGGAGTATTGGGCCAGGTAGACGCGGCGGTGTTTGTCGGTTTGGTTGGGGCCGCTGCGGTGGATGACGACGCTGGAGAAGACGACGACGGAGCCGGCGGCCGCGGTCATCGGGATGCCGGGGTCGGAGCCGAAGTAGCAGACCATGTCGTTGAGTTCGGGGTCTTGGATGTGCTTGATGTAGGACCTGATGCCGGACCGCGAGTAGGGGAGTAGGTAGACGGAGCCGTTCTCCTCGGTGACGTCGTCCAGTGGGATCCAGCAGGTGAGGTACGGCGCGTGGTCCTCGTGCACATAGCCGGAGTCCTGGTGCCACGCGAAGGCCGTGTTCGGGTCGCCGGCCTTGATCACGTACTGCTCCCAGAACAGCCACGCGTCGTCGCCCAGCGTCGCGCGGCAGATCTCCGCCATCGTGTCGCTGAACAGGAACTGCCGCAGCTCCGGCCGGTCCTGGTAGATCATGCTGCTGAAGTACCGCTTGCCCCGGTGGTTGATCCCGAGCGAGTCGGTGCCGGCCTCGTCCATCGCGGCGTCGAGTTTGTCGATCGAGTACTGCGCTCCGCCGCGCAGCAGCTCGAGCTGTTCGTCGGTGAGCACGCGGTCCAGCACGAAGTACCCCTCGTCGCGGAACTGCGCAAGATGGTCCGGGGTAACCAGGTCGTTCATGGAAGTCCTCTCGATCGGCTTACCAGAAACGCTAGGACGCCAACGAGGGTCAAAGAATGTCTCGCCGCGACCCGGACATGAACATTTTGGCGCGCTACCGTACCTGACATGACCGAGCGCACGATCGTCACGATCGCCGAAGGTCCGGTGACGAGACTCGGTCAGCTGGTGCTGGCCGGCGAGGTGGTCGACTCCGAACCGATCATGTCGGCCGAGCTCCGGGTGATGGACGGCTACGTGCTCTCGGTACTGATCGATGGCGAGGGCAACTATCGCGACGCCGACGGCCGCGCCGAACGGATCACCGGCGGCGCGCACACGCTGGTCCCACCAGGCTTCCCGCACACGTATCACACCGATCCGGGGGAGCGCTGGACCGAGCTGTTCGTCGTCTTCACCGGCCCGCTCTTCGACGCGCTCCCGCACCTGACCGGCGCCGGCCCGCGCTACCCGGTCCCGCAACCCCCGATCGAAGCGCTCCGCACCGTACTCCGGGCACGCCCCAAGTCCCGCCGCGCTGCCGAACACCAACTCATGGCCCTGGCCGACTGGCTCGTCGACGTCGAGGACACGCCTGAGGACGACGTGAGCATGGAGATCGTGGACGCGATGGGCCGCCTGGCCGACGACCTCACCGCGAGCACGGCCCTCACCACGATCGCGGCCGAGTCGGGCCTGAGCTACGACACCTTCCGCCGGAGATTCGCCAAGCAGGTCGGTCAGACGCCGGCCGCCTTCCGCAACGTACGCCGGTTGCAGGCGGCCGCCACGCTGCTACGTCTGACCGACCTCACCCACCGCGAGATCGCCCGTACCCTCGGATTCGCGGACGAGTTCCACCTGTCACGCCGATTCCGCTCGCATTTCGGTGTCGCCCCGCGCGACTACCGGCGTACCTGAGGCACCGGGACGCGGGATCGCCGCGAGTAGCTTGCGGGTGTACGGATCCTTGGCCTCACCAATGACCTGCAGCGTCGGACCGCGTTCCACCATCACGCCCTCGTTGAGCACCATCACCTCGTCGGCCAGCAACCGCGCGCTGAGCAGGTCGTGGGTGATGTACAACATGGCGATCCCGCGGTCGCGAACCAGCTGATCGAGCAACGCGATGATCTCCGCACGGATCGACACGTCCAGCATCGAGATCGGCTCGTCCGCGATCACCACCTCGGGCTCGGGAGCCAACGCCCGGGCGATCACCACCCGCTGACGCTGCCCACCGGACAGCTGATGCGGCAACTTGTCCAGGTACTGCGCTGCCGGCGACAGCCCGACCGTCTCCAGCAGCTCACCCGCCCGCGCCCGCGCCTCAGCCCCGCTCAACCCGAGGTGATTCCGCAACGGCCGGGACAGCGCGTACGCCACCGTCCGCGTCGGGTTGAGCGCCGAGAACGGATCCTGGAACACCAGCTGCACATGCCGCCGGTACCTCCGTAGCGCCCGCCGTCGCAACCGATCCACCGGCGTATCCCCGAACCAGATCGAGCCGGCGGTAGGACGCTCCACCCCGGTCAGCATCCGCGCGATCGTCGTCTTACCCGAACCACTCTGCCCGACCAGCGCCGTCACCTGTCCCGGCCGCAGCCCGAACGACACATCATCGACAGCCGTCGTCACAGTCGTGTTCAGCCCCCGCCTGGTCCGATAGACCTTGCTCACGCCGTCCACGACGAGCACCGGCTCGACATCGGCCAGCTCGGACGGGCCGGCCGCGAACACCTGGTCCCGTAGCGCGGCCAGGTTGTCGAGCGCTGCCCGGCCGCCTGAGGACTCCTCGACGAGGATGCACCGGACCTGACCACGCCCCGCGGGCAGCAGATCGGGATGCACGGTCCGGCACTTGTCCACGGCGACCGGGCAACGCGGCTGGAAGAGGCAGCCGGCGTGCGACTGCGACAGGTCCGGCGGCCGGCCCGGGATGAACTCGACCTCGACGATCTCGTCGCGCGGATCGGCGTACGAGCCGAGCAGGCCGGCGCTGTACGGATGCAGGTGCCGCGACACCATTTCCGCGGCCGGCTGGTCTTCGACGATCTCGCCGGCGTACATCACCATCACCCGGTCGGCCAGCTCCATCACCGTGCCGAGGTCGTGGCTGATGAACAGTACGGCGAACCCGAGCCGCGCCTGCAGCACCCGCAACCGGTCCAGGATGTCCCGCTGTACGACGACATCCAGCCCCGTCGTCGGCTCGTCGAGCAGCACGAACCGCGGCTCGAGCGCCAATGCCAACGCGAGCGCGACCCGCTGCTTCATCCCGCCCGACAGCTCGTGCGGGAATCGCCCCAGCACCGACCGGTCGAGTGACACCATCTCGAGCAGCTCGCCCGCGCGCGCATCCACGTCCACCTCGTTGCCATGGGCGTCGAACGTGTCGGCGAACTGCCGCCGGATGGTGATCACCGGGTTCAGCGAGTTCATGCTCGACTGGAACACCGTGGACAGATCGACCCAGCGCATCGACCGGAGATCGTCCTCGCTCGTCGCCGTGATGTCCCGCCCGTCGAACGTGATCGTCCCGCCGGTGATCGCGGCCGGCTTGTCCAGCAACCGCAGTACGGCGTTGCCGAGCGTCGACTTGCCGCACCCGGACTCGCCGAGCAGCCCGACGAACTCGCCGTCGTGCACCTCGAAGCTGACCCCGTCGACGGCCCGTACGGCGGCCGAGTCGCGCGGGCTGTAGGTGACGCTCAGGTCCCGAACCTCGAGCAACGCCATGTCAGTCCTCCCTCAGATGTGGGTTGCTCAAGGCATCGATCCCGAAGTTCATCAACGTGAACGACGTGATCAGCAGCGCCAGTACCAGGCCGGGCGCGACCAGCCAGGCCCACTGCCCGGTGGTCAACGCGCCGCCGAGGCTGGCCTGGTTGAGCATCGTTCCCCAGCTGACCGTCTGCGGATCGCCGAGCCCGAGGAACGCCAGCCCGGCCTCCGCGCCGATCGCGCCGAGCGCCGCGCCCATGAAGCCGACCACGATCAGCGAGATCATGTTCGGCACGATCTCGAACGCGATGATGCGCGCCGTACTGTCGCCGGCGAACTTGGCCGCCGTGATGTAGTCCCGCGTTCGCAGCGTGATGATCTGCGCGCGCTTGATCCGGGCGCCGTACGCCCAGCCGGTCACGGTGATGACGACGATGATCAGGCCGAGGCCCTTCACCGGCGCGTACCCGGCCAGCACCACCATCAACGGCAGCACCGGCACCACGAGTCCGAGGTTGATGAAGAACGACAGCACCTCGTCCACCACACCCCGCAGGTACCCGGCGGTGAGTCCGACGGCCATCGCGATCAACGTGCTCAGTACGCCGGCCACCAGCCCGACGATGAGCGACGTACGAGCGCCGTACACGAGCTGCGAGAACACGTCCTCGCCGCGCGCAGTCGTACCCAACCAGTGCGCGCCGGACGGACCTGCCGATGCCGCGAAGTCCGACACCCGCGGGCCGTACGGCGCGATCACCGGAGCGAACACCGCGATCAGGATGAACGCGGCCAGCATGATCATGCCCGCGCGACACTTGCTGTTCCGCCACAGGATCGTCATGGCGCCTCCGCCCGCCGGACCCGCGGATCGAGGAACCCGTACGTCACGTCGGCGAGGAAATTCGCGATCAGTACGCCGATCGTAGTGAACAGGAACAGCGCCTGCATCAGCGGATAGTCCTTGTTCGACACGGCTTCCAGCAGCAAGCGGCCGAGCCCGGGATAGTTGAAGATCGTCTCGACCAGCACGGTCCCGCCCAGCAGCCCGCCGAGCGCGATCGCGAACCCGGTGACATTGGGCAGGATCGCGATCCGCGCGCCGTACGTCAGCGCGATCCGCCGCCGCGGCAGACCCTTCGCCCGGGCCAGCCGGGCGTAGTCCTCGCCCAGCGTCTGCACCATGTTGTTGCGCATGCCGATGATCCAGCCGACCGGCCCGGTGATCAGCAACGCCAACGCCGGCAGCACGCTGTGCTGGAATGCGTCCGAGAAGAACAACCAGGTCCAGCTCGGGCTGCTGCCCCCGCCGTACCCGCCGCCGTCCGGGAACCAGTTCAGCGTGATCGCGAAGACGAAGATCAGCACCAGCGCGATCCAGAAGAACGGCAGCGTGCCGACGAACGTCGAGCCGAGCGTGATCACCGAGTCGACCCGCGAATTACGCCGGTACGCCGCCCACGCACCGAGCAGCGTGCCGATCGCGAACGACGCGATCTGGGTGACGCCGACCAGGATCAACGTCCACGGCAACGCGGTCGCGATCATCGCGGTCACGGAGTACGGGTAGTACGAGTACGAGACGCCGAACTGCCCGTGAACCACGGCACCGAGATAGTCCCAGTACTGCGACAGCAGGTTCCCGTCCTGGGTGCCGAGCATCTTGCGGATCGCGGCAAGCTGCACCGGGTTGTCCGCCTGGGTGTTGCCCTGGAGGCGCGACAGCAGCGCCTGGGCGGGATCCCCCGGCTGCAGCCGGGGGATCAGGAAGTTCAGCGTCACCGCGGCCCACAACGTGGCCACGAAGAAGCCGGTCCGCCGGAGGAAGTACAGCATCTGTCAGCTCCCGGCCGGGACCAGGTGGGTCAGCACGACCTGTCCGTTACCGCCGTCGGCGTACGGGTCGTCCGCGTTCGGCCAGCCCTCCGCCTTGGTCGTGTCGTACTGGAACCACTTCGCGCCGTACCAGATCGGGATCGTCGGCACCTGGTTCATCATGATGTCGACGAGTCCGGCGACGGCCTCCTTCTGCGCCTTCTCGTCCGGCGAGACCTGCAGCGTGTGCAGCAGCTCGTCGGTCTTCGGGTCCTGCCAGCGGATCTCGTTGCTGGCCGCCTTCTTGCCGATCGGTGCGGTCCGCGCGCTGTTGAGCGGATCGGCGAAGTTCGCGTACATGTTGCACCCGCCACCGAAGACGCCGAACGTCATGTCGTAGTTGCCGGTCGCCCGGTCCTGGTTGTTCGCGTCCGGCGTCGGCGTGTCCTTCCGTACGTCGATGCCGAGCGCCTCGAGGTTCTTGATCAGGATGTCCGCGGCGGCGACCCAGTCGACGTACGAGCCGGGCACCTTGAAGCTGAACGCGATCGGCTTGCCGTCCTTGCCGAGCCGGCGGCCCTTGCTGTCCTTGGTGTAGCCGGCCTCGGTCAGCGCCTTGTCGGCCGCGGCGGCGTCGTACCCGATCCGGCCGTCGTCCGCGAGACCTTGCGGCAGCCAGTCCTTCTGACCCGGTACGACGAGGCCGCTCTGGCTGGCCTGTGTCACGTACCCGAGCTGTGCCTTATCGATGACCTGCTTGTCGTCGAACGCCGTCGTCAGCGCCTTGCGGAACGCGACGTCGTTGAACGGGGCCTTGGTCAGGTTCATGTACACACTGATGACGCCACCAGGCGCGTACCAGTAGTGGTGGTGCTTCGGGTCGCGGTCGACGTACGCCTTCTTGATGTCCTGCACGAACATCGCGTTGGTGTCGTACTCGCCGCGGCTCAGCTTCAGCTGCTCGACCTGCCCGCCGGCGTCGGCCTTGTTGAACCGGAGCTCGTTGACCTTGATCTTGTCGGCCTGCCAGTAGTCCGGGTTGCGCTCGACCACGAGCTGGCGCGGGTTGAACGACTTCAACTTCATCGGCCCTGTGCCTACCGGGGCGGTCGCGTTCACGAACGTGGTCGGATCGGCGACCTTCGACCAGACGTGCTCCGGCACGATCTTCACGCCGCTCACCTGCGTGAACGCCGACGCGCCGGGCTGCTTGAAGGTGAACGTCACCTTGTCGTCCCCGGTCGCCTTGACCGACGAGAGGAACGTCCACACACCCTGCGTGTCGAGTACGTCGAACTTCTTCAGCATGTTGAACGTGAACTCGACGTCCTTCGCCGTGAAGGGCTGCCCGTCGTTCCACTTCACCCCGCTGCGGATCGTGTAGACCAGCGTCTTCGGATCGGACCACTGGTACGACGTCGCGAGCCAGGGGATCGCCTTGCAGCTATAGGTTTCGACGTACATCAGGCTCTCGTAGATGTAGTCGGCCGCGCTGAGCTTGGTGGCGTCGAGGTAGGGGTTGTAGTTGGCCTTCGGTGTGGTGCCGCCGCCGAAGTCGCCGTAGTTCAGGAAGTCGATCATGCCGGTGTCGGTGGATGACTTCTGCTGTCCTTCGGTGCCGGTACATCCGGTCAGCAGTAGTGCGGTGCTGGCTGCCAATGCGACGAGTGTCTTGCCCCATGGTCGTACGGTCATCCGGGATCCTCCATAAAGGGTGTGTGGCGGTCCCCCCTTTCGATCCCCGTACCCCCTCGGTGCGGCAGGGTCAGCGTTCACCCCCGCAGCCGCACGACGCGCGCAGTACCAGTTCGGTCGGCAGGATGATGTCGCCGGCCGGCTGGTCGAGTGGATCGGCCAGCAACCGGGCGGTGGTCGCGGCCAGTTCGCGGATCGGCTGCCGGACCGTTGTCAGCGCGGGCCTGGCGAGGGCAGCCATCGGCATGTCGTCGAAGCCGGTGATCGCGATGTCCTGCGGGACCCGCAGCCCGCGGCCGAGGGCGCTCAGCAGCAGGCCGAGCGCGGTCTCGTCGTTCGCGCAGACCACGGCGTCCGGCCGGTCTGTTGCATCAAGCAACTGTTCCGCGGCGATCGCGCCGTCGGACTGCTGCAGGCCGACGCGGATCGGCTCGGACGGCGGTTTGCGGCGCGCGGACTTGTGTGCCGCGAGGAACGCCTGCCAGCGTGCTGTGACGTCGGGCGAGCCGTCCGGCGTACCGACGAAGGCGAGGCGGCGGTAGCCGTGGTCGATCAGGAGGTGCCGGGTCAGCGCCTTCATGTTGTCGTTGGCAACACTGACCGATGCTTGCGCCGGCCCGGCCTCGCTGGCCATCACCACCACCGGGATCTGGGCTGCGACCTTGGCGATCGTCTCGGCCGAGACGGTTCCGCCGTGGATGGCCATACCGTCGACGCGGTCGGCGAGGTCGAGCACTGTCGCGTCGGTGTCGGCGCGTGAGTGCGACGCGAGCACCAGCACGCTATCGCCCGTCTCGAGTGCTTCGGCTTCGAAACCCTGGATCAGCTCGGAGAAGTACGGACCGGAGAGTCCTGGAAACACCAAGCCCAGCGCGCCGTGGCGACGCTCGGCGAGGGCGCGGCCGAAGTGGCTGGGCTTGTAGCCGTGCTCCTCGATCACCCGCAGCACGCGGTCGCGGAGCTCGGGGGAGACCGGCACCGTGCCCCGCGACACCCGCGACACGGTCGCGGGTGAGACGCCGGCCATCTCGGCGACCCGGCGGAGGGTGACACGGCTGTTGCCCATCGGCTGAACTCCCGTTACGGTTGAAACCGGTTTCATGAGACCGGTTTCACGACCATAACCACGACCGTGCCGCAGAGGCAACAGCTCGCGGCGCGGCGACCGACCCCCTGGTGAGGACGTGCCTGTGAGGAAGCCCAGATCAATACGGCTGCAACGACGCCGGCTCCTGGTGGACGGCGTACCGAGGATCCTGATGGCCGGCGAAGTGCACTACTTCCGCCTGCATCGCGAGGACTGGGCCGACCGGCTGGACAAGCTCGTCGCCGCTGGGTGTGACGCGGTGGCGAGCTACATGCCGTGGCTCGTGCACGAGACGGCCGACGGCTTCGATCTGACTGGCGAGTCGAGTGAGTATCGCGATTTGGTCGGCTTTCTGGAGCTCGCCGCGGAGCGGGATCTGCTGGTGATCGCGCGGCCTGGTCCGTTCGTGATGGCCGAGTTGAAGAACGAGGGGCTGCCGTTCCGGATCTATCGAGAGCATCCGGACGCGGTGCCGCTGGGGTGGGACGGGAAGCCGGCCCCGTCGGCGACCCTGGACTACTTGTCGCCCGGATATCTGGGTGAGGCTGAGCGTTGGTACGGCGCGATCATGCCGGTGCTGGCGGAACGCCTTGTTTCCAAGCGCGGACCGGTGGCCGCGGTGCAGCTGGACAACGAGGTCGGGATGCTCTCGTGGGTCACGAACACGCCGGAGCTGACCGATCGTACGCTGGCCGATCTGGCTGTGTGGGCGTTCCAGACCTGGGGCCGTGAGGGCAGCATTTCGCGGTACGGCGCCGACCCGGACGATCCAGCCGGCTGGGCGTCGCAATGGCGCGCTGGCGGGACCCTCGACGGGACTGCGGCGCAGCAGCTTGCGTTGCATCATGATCTCGGGGCGCATCACCGTGACCGGTATGCGCGGTATCTGCTGCGGTTGCGGGACGTCGCGATCGCGCACGGGGTTGACGACGTACCGTTCCTGGTCAACCTGCATGGGACGTATGCCGGGCGCGGGCGGCATTTCCCGATCGGGATCAGTCAGTTGTCGAAGTCGTATGCCGGGGTGCCGCAGATGACCTCGGGCTCCGATCACTACATCGGCGAGCTCACGGTCGAGAAGGTGCCGGATCTGTATGTGATGAACGCGTTCATGGCAGCTGTCCACGATGCCGACCAGCCGCTCACGTCGCTGGAGTTCGAGGCGGGGACGGGGGACTACGGCGAGGATCTGAGCTCGCTGACTTCGCCGGAGACGGCCGAGTTGAAGACTCGGTTGTGCGTTGCTCAGGGCAATCGGTTGGTCAACTATTACTTGTTTGCCGGCGGCCACAATCCGCCGTTGGATGCGGCTGTTGGTGATGGCAACGATCGGATTGCGTTCACCGGTGAGCGGCACGGGTTCGCGGCGCCGGTGGATCCGGAGGGGCGGCTGAGTACGACGTACGCCGGGACGGCCTCGGCGGTGCGTGCCGTGCGGGGCGCGGAGCATTTGCTGGCGGGGATGGACGAGGAGTACGACGACGTCGTTCTCGGCTACGTGCCGGATCATTACCTGACGGAGTACTGCCATCCGGCGGCGTCGGTACGCCGGGATCAGGTCGGCGAGCTGGAGCGGTACCGGGGGATGGGGCCGCGGGACATCCTCGCTCGTGCCCTGCTGCTGGGCGGGTATTCCTTCCGGGCGGTCGATCTGTCCGGTGCGCCGACCTCGGCCGGTGCTGAGTTGGATCCGGCTGGTCCGGTGGTCGCGCTGGCGACGCCGCCAGTGCTTGGCCGGGCGATCCAGGAGCGGTTGGCCGCCTTTGTCCGGGCCGGTGGTCGGCTGCTGTTGCACGGTCGGGTGCCGGTTGCAGACGACGACGGTACGCCGTGCACGGTGCTCGCCGACGAACTCGGCGTGAAGGTCGACGACACGGTGCAGGGAACGCCGCACTACTTCCCGTCGGTACGAGCCACCGCCTGGGCGGGGCCTCAGCCCGAGGTGCGGGTGGGGATGCTGGAACACCTGATCGCCCCAGACGCGGAAGTCCTGGCGGTCGATGTCGCCACCGGTGCCCCGGTCGCTGTCGCGACCGGCGCCGCGGACGCTGCCGCAGCCGCCGCGCCGGAGGCGGTCGACGGCGGTGCGTCGGAGCGCAGCGCGGGTGGGCGGGTAGTTGTGATGGCGTGCGACTATCCGTGTCATCTCGGCTTCTGGCGGCAGGTGTTCGAGCGGGTCGGCGTGCGGCGGCAGATTGTTGCTGAGGGCAACACGCCTGGGTTGGTCGTCACCAGCACAGCTGATGCGGACGGGCAGCGGTTGGTCCACCTGATCAACGTCGCACCTGTCGCGCAGCAGTTCACCTTGACGGTGGGCGGGGTGGTGCTGGAGCTCGGCCTCGGTGCCCGCGAGGGACGGATGCTGCCGTTCGACGTACGCCTCGATGACGCCATCCTGTGCTGGTCGACCGCCGAACTGGACGGCGCGGGCGACGGCTCGACCGTGCTATTCCGGCGCTCTTCGGCAGCGGGCAGCGCGCGGATCGAAACCACCCGGGAAGTTGCCGTGGATGGCGTCGCGACCGCCGCTCGCGACGAGCAGGGCTGGCTCATCAGCTGGCCCGCCGGCGCGACCACCGACCGTCTGACTGTGAGGCTCTCATGACTCTGAACATCGGCGTACTCGGACTCGGCAGCGTCTTCTCCGGTCCGTACGCGAGCCTGATCACCAAACTCGAGCAAGAAGGTCGCGTCCGCCTCACCGCCGGCTACGACCCCGATCCCGCGAAACGATCGACTGCCGCAGAACGCTTCGGCATCAACACGTCGTACGGCGCCCCCGAGGAACTGCTCGCTGTCGACGACCTCGACATCGTGCTGGTCCTGACGAGCATGAACCAGCACGGCTCGCTCGCCCGGGTGGCTCTCGAAGCCGGCAAGCACGTACTCGTCGAGAAGCCGATGGCGACCTCGTTGGAGGAAGCTCGTGCGCTGCTCGACGCGGCCGCGGAGGCGCCGGGGCTGCTGGTGTGTGCGCCGCACATCGTCCTGTCCCCGACGTACCAGGAGATGCACCGGCGGGTCCGTGCCGGCGAGATCGGCGACCTCCACCTGGCCCGCGCCCGCTACGGATGGTCCGGCCCGTGGTGGGGCCGCTGGTTCTACGAGTCCGGGGGAGGGGCGCTGTTCGACCTCGGCGTCTACAACCTGACGAGCTTGTGCGGGTTCTTCGGCCCGGTACGACGCGTCACCGCGATGGTCGGCACCGCCGTACCCAAGCGCGAGGTCAACGGCGAACTCGTCCCCGCCCGCGCCGACGACAACGCCCACATCGTCCTCGACTTCGGCCAGGCGAGGTTCGCCTCGATCGCCACCGGTTTCACCATGCAGCAGTACCGCTCACCCGCGATCGAGCTGTACGGCGCGACCGGCGTACTCCAACTCCTGGGCGACGACTGGGCCCCCGACGGCTTCGAACAATGGTCCAACGCCCGTGGCTCCTGGGAGCTCGTCGGCGAGCGAGCCCCCCACTGGCCCTGGACCGACGGCCTCCGCCACCTCGTCGACTCCATCGAGTCCGGCACCCCAACCATCACCCGCCCGGAGCACGCCTACCACGCCCTGGAGGTAATGCTCGCCGCCAAACAATCCTCCACCGAAGGCCGAGTAGTAGACATCACCAGCCCCTTCCCCGACCTCACCTACAACACCCCCACCCCCACCGAAGCCCCCCACCCCACCCACGACCCCCGCACCTCATAACCGGCTTCAGGGGATGAGGACGACCTTCCCGGTGGTTGCGCGTTCTTCCAGGGCCTGGTGGGCGGTTGCGGCGTCGGACAACGGGAAGGACGTGGTGAGTGCCTTCCAGCGGCCGGAGATCGTCTCCTGGAGGGCTGTGGACTCCAGTTCGCGGAGGCGGGTGGCTAGTTTGGCGCCGATGGCCCAGCCGGCGGTTAGGCCGCGGGACATGAGGTCGGTGTGGGTGAACTCGATCGGGCCGCCGCCCGACCAGCCGAACATGAAGAGCCGGCCGCCGACACCGAGCAACTCGAATGCCTGCTGCCCGTTCGCCCCGCCAACCCCGTCGAGCAGGACGCTGACCTCGCGATCGCCCAGCTCGGCCTTCAAGCCGGCGAGCCAGTCCGGATCGGTGTAGTCGACCGCGTACTGCGCACCCAGTGACCGCACCAGCTCCACCTTCGCCGGTCCACCTGCCAGCCCGACAACGGTCGCCCCGACGTTCCGCCCGGCCTGGACCAGATAGCTGCCGATCCCACCCGCAGCAGCAGTCACCAGTACGACGTCGTCGGCGGTCAGCCGTGCCTGCGACAGGATCCCGGCCGTCGTCCGTCCCGTACCGATCGCCGCTACGGCCTGCGCAGCGTCGACATGCGCGGGAAGTTCGTACAGCGACTCGACCTTCGCCACCGCTCGTTCGGCGTACCCGCCTGGCACCATGCCCAGATGGACCACGACGCGCTTACCGACCCAGGAAGCGTCCACGTCCGGCCCGACCGCACTCACCCGGCCCGCGACCTCCCGCCCAGGGATCGTCGGCAGCTCCGGAACCGGGATCGGACTCCCGCCGGTCGACCCCGCCCGGATCATCGTGTCGACGAGATGGACCCCGGCGGCCTCCACCTCGACCAGCACCATCCCCGCCGACAGCACCGGATCCGGCACGTCTTCGTACACCAGGTTCTCCGCCGGACCGAACGCATGCAATCTGATCGCCTTCATGCCCAGCAACGCTAGAACCTCAACAATGATTGAGGTCAACCTCTGCCACTTCCTTACGTTGTGTACTAAAGTGCGATCCGAGGGAGGGTGACGTGGCGAAGATTCTGAGAGGTGCGACCGCGCAGGAGACCCACAGCGCGATCCTGGACCTGATCCGCTCCAGCGGTACGGTCACCCGCGTCGACCTCGCCGACCGGTCCGGGCTGACCGGTGCGTCGATCTCGCGCGTGGTCAAGCGACTGCTCGCCGACGGCCTGATCATCGAGACCGGGTACGGCGACCCCACCGGCGGCAAACGCGCCACGCTCCTGCAGTTCAACCCCCGCGCCCGGCACGCGATCGGGATCGCGGTCGACACCCCGAGCACGACGTACGTCGTCACCGACATGAGCGGCCGGGTCATCGAGCAGGTGTCGTCGCGCGGGATCGGCAAGGATGCTCCGGCGACCGCGGTACGACGGATCACGGCCGAGCTCGAGGACCTGATCGTGAAGGCCGAGATCGAGCCGTCGACGCTGGTCGGCGTCGGCGTCGCACTGGCCGGACGGCAGGGCCGGGGCGGGACGCGGCTGCTGCGGACGGACTCGGAGAAGTACGCCTGGGAGCCGTTCGCCGTACGGGACACCCTCAAGGACGCGATCGACCACCCGATCGTGGTGGAGAACGACTCGACCTGCGCGGCGATCGGCGAGTTCTGGGCGGGCAAGATCCCGTCGGTGAACGACTTCGCCACCGTCTACATGGCGGCCGGGTTCGGCCTCGGCCTCGTGACCAACGGCGATGTGTACCGCGGCTCGTCGTCGAACGTCGGCGAGATCGGCCACATGGTGCTCGACGTCAACGGTCCGCTGTGCTGGTGCGGCGGTCAGGGCTGCCTGGAGAGCCTCGCCGCACCGGCGGCAGTCGTCGCACGTGCCGGTGAAGATGAGCAGCTGGCGGACAAGCTCGGCCTCCGCGGCCGTCGGCTGTCCACCCGGTCCGACTTCGCCAAGATCGCCCGCCTGGCGGCCGCCGGAGACCCGCGCTGTGTCGAGCTGATCGAGGAGTCCGCGACCTACCTGGCCAAGGCCTTGCTCTCGATCACCAACCTGCTCGACCTCAACCAGATCATCCTGGCCGGCCCCGGATTCAGCGAGGCCGGCGACATCTACGTCCGCATCGCGGCCCAGGAACTCAACCGTCTGTCCTTCGTCCGCGCCATGCATCCGACCCGCGTCGAGCTCTCCAAGCTGGGCCCGAGCGCGGCGGCCCTGGGAGCCGCCTCACTCGTTCTCCACACCCAACTAACGCCGCACCAGAACACCCGCTCCTAAGCGGTCAAGTGGTCCTTAAGCCAGCGCCCGCTCTTCTTCACGGTGCGGGCCTGGGTCGCGTAGTCGACGTACACGATGCCGAAGCGGCGGCTGTAGCCCCAGGCCCATTCGTAGTTGTCCATCAGCGACCAGACGAAGTACCCCTTGAGCGGGAAGCCCTCGGCGACCAGGTCCTCGCAGACGGCGATGTGCTGCTTGATGTAGTCGAGCCGTTCGTCGTCCTCGATCGCGCCATCGGCGGTGACCGAGTCCGGGTACGCCGCGCCGTTCTCCGTCACGTACAACGGCAGCTCGGGCGCGAGCTTGTTGATCGTGACCAGGATGTCGCGCAGCCCGGTGGCCTGGATCGGCCAGCCCATCTGCGTCCGGGGCAGACCGGTGTCGACGGCAACGACGTTCTCGCTCCCCGGCTGCGTCGAGGCGACCGGCGACGAGATCGGTCCGTCCGGCGCGGCGACCGTGGTCGGGCAGTAGTAGTTGACACCGATGAAGTCGAGCGGCGCCGCGATCACCGGAAGATCCGCCTCCTGCTCAGCGAACCACCCAGTCATCCCGGTGTCTTCCAGCACCTCCGAGGGATAGCGCCCCGACAGCAGCGGCTCGAGGAACATGCGGTTCCGCAGCCCGTCGACCCGGCGCGCGGCGTCGCGGTCGGCGGGGGAGTCACTCGCGGCGTGGATCGGCGCCGGGTTCAGCGCGATCCCGTACGACGAACCCTCCGACCGAATCGCGTCGAGCGTCAGACCGTGCCCGAGCAGCAGGTGGTGCACGGCCTTCAGCGCGTCAGCGCCCTCCGTCCGACCCGGCGCGTGCTCACCGTTCCCGTACCCCAGGAACGCCGAGCACCACGGCTCGTTCAGCGTCATCCAGTTCTTGATGACATCGGACAGCCCGTCGTGCGCCAGCACCGCATAGTCACGGAAGCGTTCGGCCGTGTCGCGGTTCAGCCAGCCGCCGGCGTCCTCCAGCGGCTGCGGCAGATCCCAGTGATAGAGCGTCGCGTACGGCGTGACGCCGTTCTCCAGACACGCCTCGGCCAGTCGCCGGTAGAAGTCCAGCCCGGCCGCGTTGGCAGCACCCGAACCGCCCGGCACGATCCGCGGCCACGCGATCGAGAACCGGTACGCGTTCAGCCCGAGGTCCGCCAACATCCGGATGTCCTCGCTGAACCGGTGGTAATGGTCGTCGGCCACGTCACCGTTGGTGCCGTCCGCGATCTTGCCCGGGGTGTGCGCGAACGTGTCCCAGATACTCGGGCCGCGCCCGTCGGTGGAGACCGCGCCCTCGACCTGGTACGACGCGGTCGCCGCGCCCCACGTGAATCCGCTCGTCACGTCGTCTCCTTCTCAACCCAGTACTGCCTGTCCGGAAGTAGGCTACCTAACCGGTTAAGTAGCTCGCCGGGCAGGTCCGCCGCCAGCGCTTCCTGCAAGGCGTCGACCCGGGCCGGCTTGGTGATGCCGACGACCGTGCCCGCGATCCCCGGCTCGTCCACCGAGTGCCGCACGGCCGCGGTCGCGAGATCGAGGCCGTACTCCTGGCAGGCCTTCTCCATCTCGGCCACCGCGTCCAGGACGGCCGCAGGCGCCTCCCGGTACCCGTACTTCGTCGTGGCCGCGGGATTGGCGAGGATCCCGCCGCCGTAGATCGCCGCGTTCACCACCGCGATGTCTTCGGAACGAGCCCGCTCGAAGATGCCGAGCGCCGAGTGGTCCACGAGGCTCCACCGGTTGTGCACGAGGAGCACCTCGAACCCACCGAGATCCAGATAGCGAGAGAGCTCACGAGTGTTCCCGCCCGCCAGCCCGACGTGCCCGATCTCCCCGTCCGCGCGCAGCTGCATCAAGGTGTCGACCGCGTCCCGCATCGAGTCGAAGTCGTGGAACTCCGGATCGTGCAGGTAGACCAGCGGCAGCTCGTCCAGCCCGAGCCGTTCCTTGCTCTCAGCCACGCTGGCCCGGACCCGCGCACCCGAGTAGTCGCCGTCGCGGGCGTCGACCTTGGTCGCGACCAGGAACCCGTCCGGCAGGCCGCCGTGCTCCCTGATGGCCAGACCGATGCGCAGTTCGCTCTCGCCGTCGCTGTACCCGTTCGAGGTGTCGATCCAGGTCAGCGGGCTGTCGAACACGCGCAGCACCAGGTCGATCGCTTCTTGTCGGGTCACGTCGTACCCGAACACCGCGGGCATGCCTCCGAGGCCACTGCCGCCGGCGCAGACGGCGGACACGGTCAGACCGGTGGAACCCAGGGGCCGCAGCCAGTTCTCTGTCATGCCTCGGAGCCTACGGCGAACGCGAACCCGTCGCTGTCGACGTAGACCTTGGTGCCGTCCGGCGCGGTCTCGGCGGGTAGATCCGCTGGGTCGCCGGCGAGTTCGGCGTACGCGAAACCGGCGACGTCGAGCTGCGGGGCGCGGGAGCTCTTCTCGACCTCGTACGTGAACACCTCGAGGACGGTGTCGCCGCCCTTCAGGTAGCCGATGTGGAACCCGCGCTTGTCGTGCGGCTGCTCGATCGTGCCGATGAACGAGAAGCCGTAGTTCCGGTCGTAGTACGCGCTGGTGGCGTCCCGGTCCTCGATCGTCACCGCGACATGGTCGAACCGCGGCCGCGCCGGTACGCCGAGTGCCCGCTCGCGCGCGACCCCGTCCGCGTCGAGGATCTCGGCGTACTGCAGGTCGCCCTGGATCATCTCCAGCAGCGTGCCGTCCGGGTCGTAGAAGAAGCAGATCCGGACGTTGCCCTCGGCATCGAGCGGGTCGAGCTTGAACTCGACCCCGGCGTCCTTGAGTACGCCGGCCCGCTCGTCGATCCGGTCGACCTTGAACCCGATGTGCCGGAACCCCTTCTGCAGGTCGTCCGGCGACCACGTGCTCTGCTCCCGGCCGTTGCCCACGGCCCGTAACTCGATCGTCGCGGTGACGGCGTCCAGCACGGCGCGCTGTGCGGTCGGCTCGCCGACCACCTCCAGCTCGAGGAACCTGGTGTAGAACTCGACCGAGCGGGCGACATCGGTGCAGTTGACCACGACGTTCTTGATCGGCATACGACCTCTTTCGAAGGAGTCAGTTCTTGACCGCGCCGAGCATCATCCCGGCGACGAACTGCCGCTGCATCCGGACGTAGACGATCACGACCGGTACGACGGACAGCGTGAGGCCGGCGGTGAGGGCCGGCCAGTTCGTGGAGTACTGGCCCATCAGCGTGAACAGCACCGGCTGCAGCGGGAGTGCGTCGGTGTTGCGCAGAACCGTGTTGGCGATCAGGAACTCGTTCCAGGTGGAGAGGAACTGGAAGATCACCACGGTCGCGATCCCGGGCCGGGTCAGCGGCAGGATCACCCGCCGGAAGATCGTCAGCTCGCTGCCGCCGTCCACCCGGGCCGCCTCGATCAGCTCGTCGGGCAGGGTCTGGAAGAACGCCCGCATCAGGAACATCGCGAACGGCGCCGACCCGGAGATGTACAGCACAAGCAGCCCGGCCTGACTGTCGAGCAGCCCGAGCGACTTGAGCTCCAGATACAGCGGGATGATCAACGCCGTCGACGGCATCATCAGCGTGGTCAGCAGCAGGACGAACAACGTGTTCCGGAACGGGAAGTCCAGCTTCGCGAAGGCGTAACCGCTCAGCGTCGCGAAGATCAGCACCCCGATCACGGTGACCGAAGTGATCCAGACGCTGTTCCAGAAATGCAACGGGAAATCGATCGACGTCCACGCGTCCTTGTAGGCGACGCCGGTGAACTTCCGCGGGATGATCGGCCCGTTGAAGATCGTGTTCTGCTCCCGCAGTGACGTCAGCAGCATCCACACGAACGGGAACGCCATCAGCAGGCAGAACGGCAGGAGCACGAAGGTCGCGAAGGACTTTCCGAGCCAGCGATTCATCGGTCCGCCCTCCGCGTCAGCCAGAGTTGTGCGATGACCGCGAGCGTGCAGAGCACCATCGTCACCACGCTGAACGCACTCGCGTAGCCGAGCTGCGGGATCGAGCCGGACGTCGAACCGAACGCCAGCGAGTACAAGTACGTGCCGAGTACTTCGCTGGCGTGGTTCGGCCCGCCGCCCGTCATCACGAAGATGATGTCGAACGCCTTGAACCCGTTCAGCAGGCCGAGGCTGACGATCAGCCCGGTGACGATCCGCAGACTCGGCACGGTGATGTGACGGAACTGCTGGACCGTGTTGGCGCCGTCCATCGCGGCGGCCTCGTACAGGTTCGGGTCGATGCTCTGCAGGCCCGCGAAGTAGATCAGCATGTTGAACCCGAGCCCGCCCCAGACCGTCACCACCACGATGGCCGGCAGCACGGTCTTGTGGTCGGCCAGCCACGGATGCTGCAGGCTGTCCAGACCGATTGCCCCGAGCAACCGGTTCAGCGTACCGATGTTCGGGTCGTAGATCAGCTTCCAGAGCACCGCCGACACGACGAACGACACGATGCCCGGGATGAACAGGATGGTCCGGACGACAACGCCGACCTTTGACCAGATCACGTTCACCAGCACGGCGGTGACCATTCCGAGGAACGTCAGGATCGCGGTCGTCACGCCGGTCAGCACCAGCGTGACGATCAGCGCCCGGCGCGCCACCGGGTCGTGCAGCATTCGGCTGTAGTTGTCGAAGTGCACGAACCGCGGCGACCCGAACCCGCCCCACGAGGTCAGGCTCAGGTACGCCGTGTAGAGGATCGGCCAGAGCACGAACGCCAGGAACAAGGCGAACGTCGGCAGCACGAACAGGTAGCCCGCAAGCCGTTGCGACTTCCGCAGCGGCGACCCGAACCGGTACGACGTTCGCCCGGCTGATCGTCGTACGACGTCTTGCCGGGAGAGCGTTGTCGCCATCCGATCAGCCGCCCTTGGCGTTCTGGACCGCCTGCTGCATCGCCTTCGCGACCGCGGCCGGTTCGCCGGTGCCGTCGAAGATCTTCGCCAGCGGATCGCCGGCCGCGACCGAGCCCGGCCCGAACGGGATGTGCGGGCACCCGTCGCCGTCGAGCAGCCAGGACGTCATCTGCTTCATGATCGGCAGCTCGATCCGCGCCGCGGCGCTCTTGGTGGCCGGCATCGAGTTCGAGTCGTTCATCGTGGGGGAGTACTGCTCGGCGGAGTACATGAACTTCAGGAACTCCAGCGCGGCGTCCTTGTTCTTGCTGTTCGCCGCGACCGCCCAGCCGGCGCCGGCCTGGTTCGCGGTCCAGTGCCGCTTGCCCGGCGCGATCGCCGGTGTCTTCATCACCTTGTAGAGCTTGTTGAACGCGGGCGTCGCGTCCTTGGTCAGGCCCTGCGGCGTCCAGCTGCCGTTGAACAGCATCGCGGACTTGCCGGTGTAGAAGATCTGCGGGGCCTGGTCGCCGCTGGTGCCGGTCGTACCGGGCTGGAAGACGCCGCCCTTGACGATCTTCTGCTGCAGCTCGATCGCCTGGATCACCTTCGGATCCTCGTACGTCGCACCGTCCTTGAGCTGGTCGAGCTTCAGGTAGTACGTCGGGTCGTCGGCGACCTGCGTGATCAGCGGCAGGAAGAAGTCGAGCGAACTCGTCGTCGGGTTGCAGCTCAGCGCCACCGGGAACTTGCCGGTGGCCTTGATCTTCTGCGCCGCCGCGATCAGGTCGTCCCAGGTCTCGATACCGTCTTCCTCGACGCCGGCCTTCTTCAGCATGTCCGGGTTGTAGAAGATCCCGAACGTCTGCGCCATCCAGCCGACCGCGTACTGCTTGCCGTCCAGGGTGTACTCCTGGTTGGCCGAGTCGAAGAAGTCCTTCAGGAAGTCGTCGCCGAGCTCCTGCTTCAGGTCCGCGGAGATCCCGCCGGTGCCGTAGGTCAACGCCCGCGTGTGCGGCGCGAAGATCTCCGGCACGTCGCCACCCGCGACCGCGGCCTGCAACGCGGGCAGGTACTGGTCCGGGGTGCCGAAGATCCGGTTCTCGATCTTGATGTTGCTGTGCGCGGCCTCGAACGCGCTGATCAGCTTGGGGAACTGGTCCTCCTGGTCGTTGTACCAGGACCACATCCGGACCACGGCCTTGCCGCCGCTGGTCGTCCCGCCGCCGCTGTCCCTGCCACCGCAGGCGGCCAGTGTGGATCCGAGCGCGGACCCGAGGCCGAGCGCACCCACCGCCCCTTTGAGAACTGTCCGCCGCCGCACGTGCTGTTCGCCCATCGGAGACTCCTCGTCGTTCGTCTACTCAACTTCCTAACTGAAAGTAAGAAAGCGGTCAAGGTCACAGCTGAGTTTCCAGAGATTTCCCTCGCTTAGGGTTGGGCCATGGTGATCCGGTTGAGCGAGCAATGGCCGGAGGTGAGCCCCGACCGCCTGCTGTCGGAGTGCGTCCCTCCGCCGCGCTTCGCCGACGCCCGCTTCACCACCTACCGCCCGAACCCCGACGAGCCCTCGCAGTCCGAGGCGCTCGAGGCCCTGACAGCTCGCGCCGCCAATCTCGCCAAGCCTCGGCAAACCCGATCGCTCTGGGCCAGGCTCCGCGGTCGCTCCCAGGTCGAGGGCAAACAGGGCATCTACCTCGACGGCGGATTCGGCGTCGGCAAGACCCACCTCCTCGCCTCGCTCTGGCACGAGTCGGCCGGACCGAAGATGTACTGCACGTTCGTCGAGCTCACCAACCTGGTCGGCGCGCTGGGCCTCCGGACAGCAGTCGACAAGCTCTCGCAGTACCGCCTGATCTGCATCGACGAGTTCGAGCTCGACGACCCCGGCGACACCATGCTGATCTCCCGGCTGATCGGTCAGTTGGTCGAGGCCGGCGTCGAGTTCGCCGCGACGTCCAACACGCTGCCCGACAAGCTCGGCGAAGGCCGTTTTCAGGCCGTCGACTTCCTCCGCGAGATCCAGGCGCTCGCAGCGCACTTCGACGTACGCCGGATCGACGGCCCCGACTACCGCCACCGCGGCCTCCCCGTCGCCCCCGACCCCTGGCCCGACGAGAAGGTCGAACAGGAAGCCGCGCAACGCCCCAACGCGTCCTACGACCATTTCGTCGACCTCCACCGCCACCTCGCCGAGCTGCACCCGAGCAGGTACGGCGCGCTCCTCGACGGGATCGAGACGGTGGCGATCACCGACGTACGCCCGCTGACCGACGAGAACGTCGCGCTCCGGCTGGTTGTGCTCGCCGACCGGATGTACGACCGCAACCTCCCGCTGCTGGCCGGCGGCGTACCGCTTGACGAACTGTTCTCGCCCGACATGCTCAAGGGCGGCTACCGCAAGAAGTACCTCCGCGCCCTGTCCCGCCTGATCGCTCTCGCCCGCGCGGCGTGATCCCCGGGCGTGCTTCCCTGGACGGATGAGTCGGCGTTCGATCTCACTGTTGCTGCTGACAGTTGCCCTCGGGCTGCTGGTCGCCGGCGGGTTCGTCCAGTTCGACGACACGTCTGGCTTCGGCGCCGAGCAATGGATCCTGCCGCTCGGAGGGCTGGCGTTCGTCCCGGCTCTGGCGTCCGTCGTGACCGCGTGGCCGGACCCGAAGGCACGCCTCTGGCTGGGCATCGTCCTGGCCGCCCTGACCGGGCTCCTGATCTGGGAGAGCATCTCCGACGACGGGTTCCGGTTCATCTGGAGCCGGAGCGAGGGTGAGCTCGCCCTGCTGGAGTTCGCGACCGGCCTGGTCGCTTTCGTGTTGATCGCGAACGGCGTACAGCCCGCGGCGGCTGATGCGACAGCGATGGAGCCGGGTGTTACTCAGCAGCCTGGGCCGGGGCGGTGGTTGGTCCGTACGGCGGCGTACCTGTGCGGGACGATCTTCGTGGTGCTGGTGGTGATCAAGGCCGGGGCGGACTACTACGCGCGGACCGAATGCCCTGAGGAGGGAGACTGCCTGGCGCCGATCGCCGGGTTCGTCTGGGGTGCGGTCGCCGTCCCGGTCTGCGGCCTCGCCGTGCTGGTGATCGAGATCGTGTTGTGGCGGCGTCGGCGGCGCAATACCGCTGAAGTCGGGGGTGGATGAGGCAGGATGTGGAGATGGCGAAGCAGAAGAAGGGCGAGAAGGCTGCCGCGGGGATCCGCGAACAGCTGCGGGTGCCGGCCGGGCCGGTTGACCTGACGACGTACGACACGCGTGCGACGCCGGGCTTCGACGGCTCCAAGGACGACGGCAAGGTCGCGCTGGAGGATCTCGGCGCCGAGGTCTCGGACTGGCAGGAGCGGCTGTTCGCCGAGGGGCGCAAGGGCGGCGAGCGCAGCGTGCTGCTGGTGCTGCAGGGCATGGACACCTCGGGCAAGGGCGGGGTGATCCGGCACGGTGCGGGGCTGATGGACCCGCAGGGCCTGAAGATCACCTCGTTCAAGGCGCCGACGCCGGCCGAGAAGCGGCGCGGGTTCCTGTGGCGGATCAAGCAGGCGCTGCCGGCGGAGGGGATGGTCGGGATCTTCGACCGGTCGCACTACGAGGACGTGCTGATCGCGCGGGTGCGCAACCTGGTCACGCCGAACGTGTGGGACCGGCGCTACGACCAGATCAACGACTTCGAGGCTGAGCTGGCCGCGAACGGTACGACGGTCCTCAAGTGCTACCTGCACATCTCGCCGGAGGAGCAGCGCGCCCGGCTCGACGCGCGGCTCGACGACCCGACCAAGCACTGGAAGTACAACCCGTCCGACGTCGACGAGCGGCAGCTCTGGCCGGACTACATGGACGCGTACCACGCGGCGATCGAGCGCTGTAACACGCCCGAGGCGCCGTGGTACGTCATCCCGAGCGACCGCAAGTGGTACCGCAACTGGGCCGTCACCACGCTCCTCCTGGAGACGCTGCGCGAGCTGAACCCGGAGTGGCCGGTCGCGGACTTCGACGTCGAGAAGGAGAAGAAGCGCCTGGCAGCAACCTGACGCCACGGGGTGGCCCGGCCCCCGGGCCACCTACGGTTACGCCCATGGCGTTGCTGCTGGCGGTTCTCGCCGTCCTGGGGATGGGCGGCTACTTCTGTGTCTTCGTTGCGTTCCACCTGCTGCCGACCGGGTACCACCCGGTTCGCCACGCCGTCAGCGATTACGGCGTCGGCCGCTACGCATGGCTGTTCCGTTGGGCGCTCGTTGCGTCCTCGGTCGGCATCCTTGCGTTGGCCGCCGGCCTCGCACTTGAGCCCGGTACGCCGACCGTGACCGTGCTGCAGCTGGTCTTTCTGTTCCTGATCCCGGTCGCGCGGGTCGGGATGCTGAAGTTCCCGACCGACCTGGAGGGGCAGCGGCTGACCCGCTCGGGTCGGCTGCACTACCTGTTTGCGGTCGCCGCGTTCGCGTTGACGTACTCCGCGATCGCCGGGATGACGCCTGAGCTCGGATCCGTCGGCGCCTGGGAGTCCGTCAGCGGCTTGCTCTCGGTACTGCGCCTCGTCGCGCTGGTGTCGCTCGTAGTGCTGGTGATCGCGCTCGTGCCGCGGCTGCGGGTCGTGTTCGGTCTGTTCGAGCGCGGCTTTCTGGTGAGCACCAACCTCTGGTTCCTGACGGTAGGCATCTGCCTGCTGGTAGAGGCCGCCTAGCTGTCTGGGTCGATGTCATGCTGGCGGAGCAGGTCGCGGAGTTTCGCGACCTGCTCGTGCAGGCGCTCGTTCTCGTCCAGCAGCGCGTTGAGCTCGTGGATCAGGTGGTGCCGGCGGCCGTACGTCGTCCAGTTCGCAGTGGCGCTCTCGGTGAGCATGCCGGCGACGAGTGACTCGGAACGCTCGCGCCAGTTCATCCGCTCCTCGAGCTTGCGGCGTACCTGATCGATGTCGGCGGCAAGCTTCGTGATGATCTGCCCGCCGACGCCGTCACGGTCGTTCAGTACGCCGAGCAGCAGGTGCTCCGGCCGGACCTGCTCCGCCCCGCGCGCCCGCGATTCGCCCCACGCGTACTCGAACGTGCTCTTGGCCCGCGGCGTGAACGGGATCGACGCCCCCGCCGTACCGGAGTTCCCGCGGCCGATGATCTCCACCACCAGGTCCTTCACGGCCGGCGCGGTGATCCCGACCCCGTTCAGGACCCGCGCGGCGATGCTCTGCCCCTCGGTGATCAGCCCCAGCAGCAGGTGTTCGGTGCCAACGTACGCGTGGTCGAAACCGCGAGCCTCCTCCTGCGCGAGGACGATGACCTGCCTCGCCGGGTCGCTGAACTGCTCGTACATCCGAACTCCCCTCCACCATTCCTGCTCGACATCGAACGTCAGCGTCTCCTCGCTGAGCAGCAGATCGAGCCGCAGATGCTCCTGCAGATCCTCAGGCGACACCGGCCGGTGCTCGAGCCGGCTCCGGATGAACGCCCCCGCCTCCCGATGGCTTGCCTCGCCGGCCGCGATCCGGTCGAGCAGCTCGTCGACGTCGGCCACCGGCTCGAGTTGCAACTCGGCCCGGTTCAGCGTCACGAACTGCAGTACGACGGCGACCGCGACCACCCGGTTCGCCCCGTCGAACGGCCGCGCCCGCACCAGCCCCGCGAGCAGCACGCCCGCCGACTCGGCCAGCCCGCTGGTCAACCGGACGCTGTCCAGCACGCGCTCGACCGCGTTCAGATCGGTCCGCTGGACCGCGTCCGCCGAGCTGCAGCACAGCACGCGGGCCGCGATCGTCAGCACGTCGTACGGGCCGAGGTAGCGCATCAGTCGTCGCCCTTGAGCCGGCGCAAGGACTCCTCGTGCCGGGCGAGATTCGCTTCGAGCAGCTCGCTGAACTGACTGTCCTGCCGCCGCTGATCGACGAGCGCTGCGATCGCCTCCCGCGCCACATCGGACACCGAGCGGCCCTCCACCGAAGCCACGGTCTGCAGCCGCTCGGCCAGCTCGGGGTCGAGCCGCAGCAGGATGTTCTTGGTCGCGTCCTTCGCCATAGATATCAAGATATCACGCTATCTGACCGCCTCGCTGTGAAAGGCTTGGAGCCATGCGGACAGACGTCGTGGTGGTGGGGCTGGGCGCGTTCGGGTCGGCGGCGTTGTGGCGGCTGGCGGCGCGTGGGGTGAACGTCGTCGGGATCGAGCGGCAGGCGATCGGGCATCCGTTCGGGTCGTCGCACGGGACGACGCGGTTGTTCCGGGTGGCGTGTATGGAGCATCCGGGGCTGACCGAGATCGCGCGGAAGTCGCTCGCGCTGTGGACCGAGCTGGGGGAGCGGACCGGCGAGACATACGTCCGACAGACCGGCTCGTTGAATGTCGGTGGTCCGGGGAGCCGGCCGGTGAAGGGTGCGCGGCAGGCTGCGATGGATGCGGGCGCGCCGACGACAGTCCTCAGCCACGACGAGCTGGCCAAGCGTTTCCCGCAATACGCGCTGGCGTCCGAGGATGTCGCGGTCTGGGATCCGGGCGCGGGGATCTGTTACGCCGAGCCGACCGTTCGGGCGCATGTCGCGGAGGCGCAGCGGCTGGGCGCGACGGTGTATCCGCACACGATGGCGACGGCGATCGAGGTCGGTCGCGACGAGGTGACGGTCCGGACCCCGACGACGACCATCACCGCGGACCAGGTTGTGATCAGCACCGGCGCGTGGTTGAGCAAACTCGTTCCGACGGTCAGCCTGTCACCCCGCCGTACGCCGTTGTTCTGGTTCCAGCCGAAGGACCCGGCGTCGGACGCGTTCCAGCTGACGAACTTCCCGGCGTTCATCTGGGAGTTTGCCGACGGCAAGGGACTGTGGGGACACGGCTCCGACGAGGACTTCCTGGTCAAGGTCGGCCTCGACGGCGCCGAGCGCGACCGGGACGTCGACCCGGACGAGCTGGACCGCTACATCCACCCGCGTAAGGACATAGCCGAGCTGTCCGCGACGATCGCGAAGTCCTTCCCGGAGCTCGACCCGGAGCCGGTCAAGCTGATGCCGTGCATGGTGACGGACTCGCCCGACGGACAGTTCCTGGTCGGGCGGTACGACGAGCGTCTGGTGATCGCCGGCGGTGACAGCGGCCACGGCTTCAAGCACTGCGCCGGAGTTGGCGAGCTCCTGGCTCAGGTCACGACGAAGGAGACGCCGTACGCCGACGTCTCCTTCATCGATCCGCTGCGGTTCTAGGCGGTACGGACCAGCTCCGGGCGGGCGATGACCGGACGCGGAGCAGGCTCGAGCGTGAGCAGGTCGAGGCCGGCCACGCCGTACCGGAGCAGGACCAGGCGTGCGACCTCGGCGCTCACACCCAGCGGCGCCGACACCGCGACCGCACCCGCACGGCGGGCCGTCGACTCGGCGCGGTCCGGGAGTACGCCGGGAGCGAGGAAGAGCGACCCCACCGCGACGTGCCGACGGCCCTCGAGACGCCACTTGAGCACGGCCTCGGCGGGCGACGGCGACGCGGCGCAGACGAACGCGGCCGTGACCGGCAGCTTGTGCCGCTGACCCCACAGGCGTGCGAGCCGCGTGACGCTCGCGTTCGCGTGTGAGTCGCTCGACCCGGCGCAGGCCAGCACCAGCGCGTCCAGTTCGCGGACCCGCCCGTCCTTGAGCTCGGCCCGCATCCGGCGGTCGAGTACGTCGAGCAGCGTGTCGTCGTACCCGAGGACGTCGGACGCGATGATCCGTAGGCTCGGGAACCGCGAACGCGCCTCGTCGACGACGGCCGGTACGTCGATCTTCGCGTGGTACGCCGACGACAGTAGCAGCGGCAGGACGACGACCTCTTCCACACCTTCGGCGGCGAGCTTGCCGATCACCTGGTACGGCGTCGGCGGGCAGTGGTCGAGGAAGGAGGCTTCGATCCGCAGGTCGGCACGCATCTCACGCAGGCACTTGATCAGGGCGTGGACGGTGGCGGCCGAACGCGGGTCGCGGCTGCCGTGGGCGAGGACTACGAGAGCTGGCGCAGTCATAGCAGTTCCCCTTCTTCGTCGTCGATCATTCCGGCTGCCAGCGTCCACCCGTCGTGGGCGTCGATCAGCAGGAACGATCCGGTGATGGTGTTGCTGGAGTACGGGTCGGCAGCCAGCGGTGCGGCGATCTTCAGTTGCACCTTGCCGATGTCGTTCAGTGCGAGCTCGGTGGCGTCGATGACTCCGAGCGTGTCGAGGTCCAGCGCGCCGGTGATCTTGGTGACAATCGCCTGCGCGGTGGTGGTGGTGTGCTTGATCAGCACCCTGGCCCCGACGGTCAGTGGCCGGTCGGACAACCAACTCACGGTGGCGGCCAGCTCCCGGCGGGTACCGGGGGAGGCCTCGGCGGCCACGATGACCGAGCCGCGGGCCACGTCGAGGTCGTCGGCGAGCCGGACCGTGACCGCTTCGCCGGCGACCGCGGACGGCCGCTCGACCACGGCGGTGGACGTGGCGGTGACGACGGCGCGGTCGATCCCGGCGACCGACGTACGCCGGCCGGCCGGCAGCACGATCACCTGGTCGCCGACCGAAACGGTGCCGGAGGCAACGGTTCCGGTGTAGCCGCGGTAGTCGCGGTACTCGTCGTCGGTCTGCGGCCGGATCACGTACTGCACCGGGAACCGCAGCGGCTGCTGGGAGTTGTCGATCCGCCCGGTGGCGTTCTCGAGGTACTCGAGCAGCGTCGGGCCGTCGTACCAGTCCGTCCGGCTCGAGTGGTCCACCACGTTGTCGCCGACGAGCGCGGAGACCGGGATGGCCTGGATGTCCGCGATGCCGAGCTGGTCGGCGACCTCGTTGACGTCCTTGGCGATCTTGGTGAACACGGCCTCGTCGTAGCCGACCAGGTCGACCTTGTTCACCGCGAGTACGACGTGCGGCACCCGGAGCAGACCGGCCACGGCCAGGTGCCGCCGGGTCTGCTCGAGTACGCCGTGCCGCGCGTCGACCAGGATGATCACCACGTCCGCGGTCGAGGCGCCGGTCACGGTGTTGCGGGTGTACTGCACGTGCCCGGGGCAGTCGGCCAGGATGAACGAGCGCTTGTCGGTGGCGAAGTACCGGTAGGCGACGTCGATCGTGATGCCCTGCTCGCGTTCGGCCCGCAGACCGTCGGTGAGCAGCGCGAAGTCGAAGTCACCGCCGCGGGCTTCGGAGACCGTCTTCACGTGCGCGATCTGGTCGGCGAGGATCGCCTTGCAGTCGTGCAGCAGCCGGCCGACCAGCGTGGACTTGCCGTCGTCGACCGATCCGGCAGTGGCGAGGCGGAGAAGCGTGCTCATCAGAAGTACCCCTCTCGCTTGCGGTCTTCCATCGCGGCCTCGCTGGCGCGGTCGTCGGCGCGGGTGGCGCCGCGCTCGGTGATCTCGCTGGCTGCGACCTCGACGACGACCTCGGCGGCACTCCTGGCTTCGGAAGCCACGGCCCCGGTGCAGGACATGTCCCCGACGGTCCGGTACCGAACGGTGCGCTGGGCAACGGTCTCGCCGTCGCGCGGCTGCGAGTACGGGCCGACGGCAAGCAACATGCCGTCGCGCTCGAACACGTCCCGGTCGTGCGCGTAGTAGATGCTCGGCAGCGGGATCTGCTCGCGTTCGATGTAGTTCCAGATGTCGAGCTCGGTCCAGTTCGACAGCGGGAACACCCGAACGTGCTCACCGGGCCGGTGCTTGCCGTTGTAGAGCGACCACAGCTCCGGCCGCTGGTTCCGCGGGTCCCACTGGCCGAACTCGTCGCGCAGGCTGAAGATCCGCTCCTTCGCCCGGGCCCGCTCCTCGTCCCGCCGGCCGCCGCCGAACACCGCGTCGAACCGGTGCCCGTTGATTGCGTCGAGCAACGGAATGGTCTGCAGCTGGTTCCGGGTCCCGTCGGTGCGCTCACGCAGCCGGCCGTCGGCGATGTAGTCCTCGACCTTGGCCACCTCGAGTCGTAGGCCCAACTGCTCGACCGTCGCATCGCGGTACGCCAGGACCTCGGGGAAGTTGTGCCCGGTGTCGACGTGCAGCAACGTGAACGGCACCCCGGCCGGCGAGAACGCCTTCCGCGCCAGGTGCAGCATCACGATCGAGTCCTTGCCGCCGGAGAACAGGATCACCGGCCGCTCGAACTCCGCTGCCACCTCACGGAACACGAAGATCGATTCGCTCTCGAGAGCATCGAGCTCGGTGACTGTGATGCTCATGTGTGCAACCCGCATTCGACCTTGCCGGTGCCGGCCCAGCGGCCGCTGCGCGGGTCCTCGCCGGGGGCGACGCGCTGCGTGCACGGCTCGCAGCCGATCGACGGGTAGCCGTCGTACTGCAGGAGATTCACGAGTACGCCGTTGTCCTGGATGTACGCGTCCAGGTCTTCCTGCGTCCACGGTGCGATCGGGTTGAGCTTGACCATGTCCCGCTTGGCGTCGTACTCGACGACCGGCGTGTTGGCGCGGGTTGGCGCCTCCTCGCGGCGGATGCCGGTGACCCAGGCCTTGTAGCCGGACAGGTACCGGTTCAGCGGCTCGACCTTGCGCAGCGCGCAGCACTTGTTCGGGTCGCGGTCGTGCAGCTTCTCGCCGTACTCCGCGTCCTGCTCCGCGACCGTCTGCTTCGGGGTGGCGTTGATCAGGTGGATCGGCAGCGTCGCGGCGACCGCGTCCCGGGTCCCGATCGTCTCGGCGAAGTGGTAACCGGTGTCGATGAACAGTACGTCGACCCCGGGCGCCGCCTCGGCCGCGAGATGGGGGAGTGCGCCGTCGGCCATCGAGGCGGTCACGACCAGCTCGTCACCGAAGGTCTCCCGCGCCCACGCGAGCACCTCGACCGCCGACGCGTCGGCGAGCCGTTCGTTCGCCTCCTCGGCGATCGTCTTCAAGTCACTCATTCCACCGTCACCCGCAACCCGATCATCTTGAGCTGGAACACCCGTGCACACGGCCGGCACTCCCACGCGCCATGGCCTTCTTCGGAGGGCCTGAGGTCCTCGTCCCCGCAGTACGGGCAGTACAGAGGTGCCGCACGCTCGCTCATTGCAAAGCCTCCTGATCCGCACGGGTGACCCACTGGGCGAACCGCTCGCCCTCGTTGCGCTCCTTCAGGTAGTTCTGGGTGACGCGCTCGACGTAGTCCGTCAGGTCGTCAGCGGTGACCTTGTGGCCACGCAGCTTGCGGCCGAAGCCGGCGTCCAGGCCGAGGCCACCGCCGAGGTGCACCTGGTAGCCGGGCACCTGGTTGCCATTGGCATCCATCACCAGCTGGCCCTTGAGCCCGATGTCGGCGACCTGGATCCGGGCGCACGAGTTCGGGCAGCCGTTCACGTTCACGGTGATCGGTACGTCGAGCTCCGGGATCCGCTCCTCGAGCTCGTCGATCAGCTGGGCCGCCTTCGCCTTGGTCTCGACGATCGCCAGCTTGCAGAACTCGATCCCGGTGCAGGCCATCGTGTTCCGCCGCCACGCCGACGGCCGGGCCTGGAAGCCGAGCGCGTCGAGTTCCGTCACCAGCGACTCGACCTGTGCCTCCTCGACGTCCAGCACGAGCAGCTTCTGCTGCGCGGTGGTCCGGATCCGGTCCGACCCGTGGGCCGCGACCACGTCCGCGACCTGCGCGAGCTTGGCGCCCGACACCCGGCCGACGACCGGAGCGACACCGACGAAGAACTTGCCGTCCTTCTGCTTGTGCACCCCGATGTGGTCACCCTGTACGGCGGGAACCTCTGGCGCGGGTCCGTCGATCAGCTTGCGCTTGAGGTACTTGTCCTCGAGCACCTCACGGAACTTCTCCACACCCCAGTCCGCGAGCAGGAACTTCAGCCGCGCCCGCGTCCGCAGCCGGCGGTAGCCGTAGTCGCGGAAGATGCTGGTCACGCCCCACCACGCCTCGGCGACCTCGTCCAGCGGGATCCAGGTGCCGAGCCGCTGCGCGAGCATCGGGTTCGTCGACAGGCCGCCGCCGACCCACAGGTCGAAGCCCGGGCCGTGCTCCGGGTGCACGACACCGACGAACGCGATGTCGTTCACCTCCGGTACGACGTCGTGCGACGGGTGGCCGGTCAGCGCGGTCTTGAACTTCCGCGGCAGGTTCGAGAACTCGTCCGAGCCGATGTACTTCGTGACGATCTCGTCGATGGCCGGCGTCGGGTCGATGATCTCGTCCGCGGCGATCCCGGCCACCGGGCTGGCGATCACCACGCGCGGGACGTCACCGCAGGCCTCGGTGGTGTAGAGCCCGACAGCCTCCAGCTTCTGCCAGATCGCGGGCACGTCCTCGATCCGGATCCAGTGCAGCTGGATGTTCTGCCGGTCGGTGATGTCGGCGGTGTCACGCGCGTACGTCGTGGAGATCTCCGCGATCACCCGCAGCTGCTCGGCGGTCAGCTGTCCGCCCTCGATCCGGATCCGCATCATGAAGTAGCGGTCGTCCAGCTCTTCGGGCTCCAGCGTCGCGGTCTTGCCGCCGTCGATCCCGGGCTTGCGCTGGGTGTACAGCCCCCACCAGCGGAACCGGCCGCGCAGGTCGGCGGGGTCGATCGAGTCGAAGCCGCGGTGCGCGTAGACGTTCTCGATCCGGGCCCGGACGTTCAGGCCGTCGTCGTTCTTCTTGTTCTCCTCGTTCTTGTTCAGCGGCTCGCGGTAGCCGAGCGCCCACTGCCCTTCGCCTTTGCCCTTACGCGGGCGGGCGGGTTTACGGGCAGCCGGAGAGGTGACGCCAGCAGTCATCGGGGACGTGTCCTTGTCCTAGTGACAGGTGCTCACCGAGGTGCGGCGGGATCGAAGCGTCGTCGGTTCGATGCGTTCCGCGCGGTGCGCACCCAGCGGTGATCGGGAGGGATCAGGGGGCCGTCGTTGGCCCGGGCATGGGTCGCTGTCAGAACATCGAAGGACAACAGATGGCGCTGCGCATCCGCCCGAGGTCGACATGAATGCGACCTACGAGGTGGGTGGATCGGGCAGCGAGCATGTCCACAAGCGTCAGCGCCAGCGCCCGACTTTGCAACTGTCAATCCTGAAGTTTGAGACCCGATCTCACGATGTGGCTATGTCCACCAGTCTGCTGGAGATTGATCCAGGCGTCGAACACGTCGTACAAGAACTCTTGCACAAGAGTTCTTGTGGAAGCTACGGTGCTGTCCATGACACCCGCCAACCGCCGGACCGTGACGCCGTCCGTGCTCGCCGCGATCCACCATCCGCTCCGCCGCCGGCTGCTCGACCTGATCCACCTCGACGGCCCCGCGACCGCCTCCCGGCTGGCCGAGGCGACCGGCGAGCTGGTCGGCAACATCAGTCATCACCTCAAGGTTCTGAGCGCGGCGGGGGTGATCGTCGAGGCTCCCGAGCTGGCCAAGAACCGCCGCGAGCGCTGGTGGAAGCTCGGCGACACCTCGGAGTACTCGTGGTCGATCGCGGACGCCCAGGGCGATCCGGCCGATGAGCTGGTCGCGGCCACCGCCGAGGACCAGAACCTGGCTCATCACGTCGGCAAGGTACGGCAGTGGTTCGACATCCGGTACGAGTTCGAGGAGCCCTGGGTGCGGGCGGCGTACGCGACCGAGAGATGGCTCACATTGACGCCCGAGCAGCTCGTCGAGCTGAGTGAGCGGATCGAGGAGCTGGTCCGCGAGTACCACGACAATCCGGCCGAAGGTGAGGACGCCCACCGGGTCTTCTTCTTCGCTCACGCCGTACCCGCCAGGCCATGAGCACCACGGTCTTCCCGCCGCTCCGGAGAGACCGTCGGGTGCACGGATGGATCATGTCGGCCGCGGTGTCGCAGGCCGGCGACATGGCCTGGTTCGTCGGTCTCGCGTGGAGCGCGGCCCAGGTCACGACCCCGGCCGGCGCCGGTCTGGTGATGGGCATCGGAGCGCTGCCGAAGGCCCTCGTCCTGCTGTACGGCGGCGCGCTCGCGGACCGGTTCGACGGCCGGCGCACGATGATCCTGGCCAACCTGGCCCGGATCGTCGTCCTGGTGGTCGCCTCGGTCGTGGTCGCGGTGTGGGGACTGTCCCTCGCCGTACTGCTCGCGGTGGCGGTCGTTTTCGGCGCCGTCGACGCGCTGTACACCCCCGCCTCGGGCACGTTGCCGCGGCGGATGGTCCGGTCCGAGGATCTGGTGAAGCTGTCGGCCGGCTCGCAGTTGGCACAGCGGCTGGCGATCTTCGCGGGCGCGCCGCTCGGCGGTCTGCTGGTCGCGCACGGCGGACTGGTCACGGTGATGATCGCCGACGCCGCGTCGTACGTCGTCATCGCGGTGGCGCTGGCGTTCCTGGTGAAGCCGCGCCTCCCGCAGCCGGTCTCGACCGGCCGGTCGATCCGCGCCGACCTGCGCGATGGGTTCGCCTATCTGAAGCGGGACGGGCGGGCGCGGACGCTGGTGATCGCGTTCTCCGGCCTGAATCTATTTGTCGGTCCGGTCCTGGCTGTTGGGCTGGTGCAGCGGACGCACGTCGCCGGGTGGGGTTCGGCCTGGTTCGGCTGGTTCGAGGCGTGCTCGGGGATCGCGGCGGCGGCCGGCGCGGTGGTGGCGATGCGCTGGAAGCCGGCTGATCTGGCGCGGTCGGGTCTACTTGTGCTGGTCGTCCAGGCGGCTGGTTGCGCGATGATCGGCGTGGTGCCGAAGTACGGGATCTTCGTCGCGATGGCGATGATCGGCTGCACGGCCGGGATCGCGTCCGCGCAGTTGTCGGCGGCGTTCCAGCAGTCCGTCGACCCGGCGTACCTCGGTCGCAGCTTCAGCATCGTGAACCTGTCCGACGAGGCGATCATGCCGCTCGCGATGACCGGCTTCGGCGCGCTGATCAGTGTGTCGAGCATCCCGGTCGCCTGTGTCCTGGTCGGGGTCCTGTTCGCCACGCTGGTGCTGTGGGCCGCGGTCCGGGTGAACCGCTGAACTCTGTACTCGCGGAGGCCGGTGCGCTACCGTCCCGATCACAATAGGAAACTTTCCTAACGATTGGGAGGGAGACAATCGTGAGGTCCTGGCGTCGGTTCGGAGCCCTCGTGGTGGCAGCGGGTTTGGTGGTGGGACCGGTGAGTACGGCGCAGGCTGCACCGGGTGGAGCGATACGGGTGAATCAGCTCGGGTACGGCGCCTTCGACGGCAAGGCGGCGTACGTGCTGAGTCGTTCGGTGGCGACTCGGTTCTCCGTGGTCGACCGGTTCGGGCGGCGGGTGTTGAGCGGCTCGGTCGGCAAGGATGTAGGGGAGTGGAATGCGGCGTACCCGCACGTCTATCAGCTGGATCTGTCCGCGCTGAAGGTGCCGGGGCATTACCGCGTCGAGGTGCCGGGGGTCGCGTCGGCTGGGTTCGACGTGCGCGCGTCGGCGGACCGCCTTCGTTCCTCCGCCAAGGACAAAGCCGTCGGTTTCTTCACGGCCCAACGAGACACCGTGCATCGCAATGATTCGAAGGCGCTCGTCTACGAGATCCCGGAGTTCGTGGATCCGGACAGTGATCAGACGGTCGGCGAGCTGAAGCGCATCGGTGGTCCGGTAGATGTCACCGGTGGGTGGTACGACGCGGGCGACTACCTGAAGTTCACCCACATCGCGGCGTACTCGGAATCGTTGCTGTGGGCATCGGTTCGGGACAGGCCGGACGGCAAGGTGCTGGCAGAGGCGCGGCACGGGCTGGACTGGCTGGACAAGATGTGGGACCAGCGGACGCGCACGCTGTACATCCAGGTCGGCGTCGGCGCGGGCAACGACACCGAGACGTATATCGGCGACCACGACATCTGGCGGCTGCCGGGCGTCGACGATCACCTGACGGATCCGTCCGAGCGGTTCCTGCGCAACCGGCCGGTGTTCCGGGCCGCGGCGCCGGGCAAGCCGATCAGCCCCAACCTGGCCGGACGTACGGCGGCGGCGTTCGCGCTGGCGGCACAGGTCGAGCCGAACCGTGCGGACGCGCGCCGGCATCTCGACACGGCCGCGCAGATCTTCGCGCAGGCTCAGACCAAGAATGTCGGGCAGCTGGTGACGTCGCTGCCGTTCGCGTTCTATCCGGAGACGGCGTGGCGGGATGACCTCGAGCTGGGCGCGACGGAGTTGGCGCTGGCTGCCAAGCGGTTGGGTGATCCGCGGGCCGGGGCGTGGCTGAAGCAGGCTGCGTACTGGGCTTCGCAGTACATCGCTCATGAGGCCGGCGGGGACACGTTGAACCTGTACGACGTGAGCGCGTTGGCGCACGCGGATCTGATCCGGGCGGCGCGGACCGATCGGCCGTTGGTTCGGGAGTTGGCCAGTGATCTGCGGGCGCAGTTGGAGATCGGGGCATCGCGGTCGGCGGCGGATCCGTTCCGGGCCGGGGCGCAGTACGCCGAGTTCGACGCCGTACCGCACACCTTCGGGCTGGCGACGACTGCTCGCCTGTATGCGCGGGCGACGGGCGACCATCGGTACGACGCCTTCGGTCAACACCAACTCGACTGGGCCTTCGGGGCGAATGCCTGGGGTGTCTCGTTCGTCATCGGCGTGGGCCAGACCTTCGAACGCTGCCCCCACCACCAGATCGCGAACATCACCGGCCACCAGCTGACCGGCGCGGTCGTCAACGGGCCGAACTCCGCCGACCTCTTCACGGACGGGCTCGACGACTACCTGGACGGGATGACTCACTGTCCGGCGGACGCGTCCGACCCGTACGCGCAGTACACCGGGCACGATTCGCGGTACGTGGACGACGTACGGTCGTGGCAGACGGCCGAACCGGCGGACGACTTCGCGGCGATCGCGGTCTACGCGCTGACGTAAACTCACGCGGGTGGCTGGCTGGGAGGACGTCCGGGATTTCACCCTCGGCAACGTGTCCCGCCGAGCCACCCGCATCGAGTTCGGCCCGAACGCCATTCGCGCTGTCCAAGGCCCGAACGACGACCGGGTGCTGGAGCCCTATGCGTACGTCGGCGCGAACCGCTCGCTCTACCTCGACGTCGAACTGACCCAACTCCTGTGCCGCGTCGTCGTCACCGGCGACCACACCTGGTCAGTCCAAGACGCCGACACCGCCGAGATCGGCACCATCACCCGCCTGCCGTCACCCCGCCGCTTCCTCCGCCCCAACTGGCAGATCACCCAACCCGGCCACCCCGACATCCTCGGCCGCACCGAATGGCTGACCGGCAGCCCAGCCCGCCTGGCCGCCAAGGCGGCGTCCCGCCTGATCGTCAGCGTCCTGGACGGGCTGACAGGCATCGGCGACGAGGGCGGCGACCAACCCACCAAGTCCCGCACCCTCGAATGGCGCACACCCTCCGAGCTGGTGATGATCACCTCAACCACAATCACCATCACGGCCGACTGGCTGGACCGCCGCCTCCCCTTCGCCTACACGCTCCTGGCCAAATGATCCGGCGTACCGCGATCGAGATCGCAGCTGCTGTTCGGTCCGGAGCAGTCGGCGCGTTGGACGTGGTCGAGGAGGCCATCGCGGCGGCTGGGCGGCTGGACCCGGTGCTGCATTTCCTGGATGAGTTGGATGCTGCGGGCGCGCGGGCGGCGGCGCAGCGGGTCAAGCCGGATGGGCTGCTGGCCGGCGTACCGTTCCTGATCAAGTCGCGTACGCCGCCGGACGCGCCGATCATCGCTCGATTGCTTGCGGCCGGGGCGATCCCGATCGGGTGGTCGACCCGGGCCCGGCCGGGCGCCACGTCGCTGACCTTCGGCTGGAACGGGACCGACTACACCCGGAACCCGTGGGACCTGTCCCGCTCACCCGGCGGTTCGACGGCCGGTGGTGCAGCAGCCGTCGCGGCCGGCGTCGTACCCCTGGCAACCGGTGGCGACAGCGGTGGTTCGCTTCGCATCCCCGCCTCGTTCTCCGGTGTCATCGGCTTCAAAGGGACGTACGGACGGATCCCGCGACCGGGCGGGCGTCCGCTCGGCGGGCTGACGACAGCTGGTGTGATCGGCGCCGACCTCGACGACGTCATCCTGGCAACGAGCATCGCCTCCGGCCCTCACCGCCTCGACCCCACCGCCCTCCCACCCTGGCCGGTCCCGGCTCGGTCGAGCGGGGGTCGAACTTGGCGGGCTGCCTATCGGTCGACGCTCGGGGCGTGTGCTGCTGACCCGGGTGTGGATCGGGTTGTGCGGGAACGGCTGGTGGCGGCTGGAGTGAAGGTGGTCGACGTACCGCTGGAGCTTGCGCCCACGGACGAGGCGTGGCAAGTGCTGTCCGACCTGGACAACGGGCGTGGGGTGGAGGAGTCGGCCGCGAAGCGGGCGCGGGAGGTGCGGCACTTCAACAACACGGCGCTCGCGGATCTGTTCGCCGAGGTGGATGTACTCGTCACGCCGACCACGCTGACTGTTGCCCACGGCTACGATCAGCACGAGGAGACGATCGTGACCGGCGATCCGTGCTGGGTGTTCAACGTGACCGGCCATCCCGCGGTGAGTGTTCCGGCCGGAAGGTCGCAGGGACTGCCGGTGGGCTTGCAGGTTGTTGCGCCGCATGGGGCGGACGAGGTTGCGCTCGCGGTGGCCCGCCTGCTGCTGGTCGAGCTTCCGCTGCCGCCGGTCCGCTGAGTGGCGGGTGAGCCCTCGCCGCGATGTCGGCAACTGGCGGTGGAAGGGCCTTCGCCACGGTGTTGGCGAGGTCGACAGCCGAGGCCTGCTTGCGGTCCGGCGTGGTTTCGCCGCGGGCAGTCGGGGAGCGCAGCAGCTCAGGCTTGGTGAAGTCGGAGAATGCGGCGACGACGGGTGGTGTGTAGAGCTCGTCGCGTACGGCGGTAGTCGGGGCGGTGGACGGGGCCGGTGAGTGGAGGGCTTCCTTCAGTTCGGTGCGGAAGAACTTGGTGAGTTCTTTTGCGCGGAGGATTCGGCTGCGGCGGAGGACGTGTTGTTCACCGGCGAGCGACGCCTTCTCGCGCCAGGTGATGTCGAACATGATGCGGCCGAGTCGGAAGCCGGGGTTGGTTTCGCCGCCGGGGTAGCCGCGGGCTCCGCCGTCGGTGAAGAACTCGCTGTAGAAGGCGCCCTCGTCCTCGAACTTGAGGACGTTCCAAGCCCGGAACGGATCCGTCGGCAGCTCGCCCCGCACCCACGCCTCGTCCATCAACGCATGTGACTCGGCGTTCAGCGGTCGATGCCCGACATAGCGGTACTGCGGACGCTCGCCCCGCCGGCGTCGTTCGTACTCCGCGATGATCTGCGGCCACTCGTCCGCCGAGATCGCCCGCGCCAGCCGTGACGCGAACGACGTCCGCGCCCGCAACTCGGCCCGCGAGGTGACCGGATGATCGGTCCGCCCGGTCATCGTCTCCAGCTTGTCCATCACGAAGGTCCGGCCGTGCGGCCCGACCCGCTCCCACTGGGTCACCTGCAGCGAAGGACCGCCGCCGGTCACAGCGTTCAGAGCCCGCAGCGCAGCGATTCCGACCCGGTAGAGCGGCACGCGACGGCGCATGATGCGCGTCTCCCAGCGGGTTCGCTCGTCGCTGTCCAACCACGCAGTACCAACGAGACGCGGGCTCATCCCGGATGGTCCGCGCGCCAGTTCTTGATCATTTGTTCCATGTCGGAGTGGATGAAGGCGAAGAAGTCCGCGGCCTCGGTCAGCCGGCGGGCGACGGGGGAGTCGGCGGCGAAGAGCGCGGCGCCCGAGCGGCTGGTCGACTCCCACTCGCTCAGCGCGAGGTTGCGGCGCTCGAGGATCGCGGCGAAGACGTCCTCGCGGATCCGGTAGTGGTCCTTGCGCGAACCGGGCAGCCGCTCGCGGGAGATGAACGACACCTGCAACAACTGCCGTACGGCGCCGGACACCGCAGGCTGGCTGATCTTCAGCGACTCGGCCAGCTCGGCGGCCGTCATCGTGCCGGTCGGGCTGACCAGCATCGCGCCCATCACCCGAGCCGACATCGTCGGTACGCCGCTGTTCGCCAGCACGCCCGCGAACCGCTCGACGAACTGGCTCACGGCCTCCGGGCTCGGTTCCTCCGCCATGGTTGAAGCTTACAGTAATCTGATCTATCGCAACTATCACAAACTTCTGATAATTTGAATCCATGACCACGACCACCGACACCGCAGCGCCGACGCTCACCGGCGGCCGCCGCTTCGGCGTACTCATCGCACTCTGTCTCGCCGTCCTCGTCCTCGGCCTGGACACGACCGTGCTCAACGTCGCGCTGCCGACGCTCGCCAAGGACCTGGACGCGTCGACCAGCCAGCTGCAATGGATGGCGAACAGCTACAACCTCGTCCTCGCTGCGTTGCTGCTGCCGGCCGGTCTGCTCGGCGACCGGTACGGGCGGCGCAAGATCATCGCGATCGCGCTCACGCTGTTCGGCCTTGCGTCGCTGGCGTGTGCCCTGTCCGACTCGGCCGGCCAGTTGATCGCCGCCCGCGCCTTCCTCGGGATCGGTGCGGCGATGATCGTCCCGGTCGCGCTGTCGCTGATCACCGTGCTGTTCCGCACCGAGGAGGACCGGAAGAAGGCGATCGGGTTCTTCGTCGTTGCCAACAGCATCGGTATGCCGCTCGGCCCGATCGTGGGCGGCCTGCTCCTCGACCACGCCGGCTGGCAGTGGATCTTCCTGATGAACGTCCCGATCGCCTTCATCGCCGCCCTCGCGGTCAGCTTGCTCGTCCCCGAGACGCGCAGCTCGAACCGCCCGGCGATCGACTGGCTCGGCATCGTGCTGTCGAGCACCGGCCTCGCGGCTCTGGTGTACGGCGTGACCAAGGCCGGCGAGTCGTCCTGGACCGACGGTGTCACGATCGTCTTCCTCGGACTCGCCGTCGTACTGATCGCCGGATTCCTCGTCTGGCAACGGCGTAACCGGGAGCCGTTGATCGAGCTGCGGTTGTTCAGCGAGCGGGTGTTCACCGGTGGCGCCGTACTGCTGACGGTGTCGGTGTTCGCGATCTTCGGGTTGCTGTTCACGATGCCGCAGTACTTCCAGGGCATCAACGGATCGGACGCGTTGCACACCGGGCTGAAGTTGCTGCCGTTCATCGGCGGGATGACGGTCGGTGCGAAGCTGGCGTCACCGGTCGAGTCGAAGGTCGGCACCCGGCTGGTGGTGATGACCGGGTTCGTCGTGATGGCGGTCGGGTTCGCGCTCGGCGCGTTCACCGATCTCGGGACCGGGTACGGGTACACGGCGATCTGGTTCGTCGTGGTCGGATTCGGCCTCGGCTGTTCGATGCCGCAGGCAATGAACGCGGCACTCGGCGTACTCGATCCGGAGCGGGCCGGGACGGGATCCGGGCTGCTGCAGGCGTTCCGTCAGGTCGGAGGTACGGTCGGCGTCGCCGTACTCGGGACCGTGCTGAACTCGGTCTACCGCCACAACGTCGACACGAACGGGCTCCCGGCGCAGGTCGCCGATGCGGTCGAGAAGAGCCTGGGCGGTGGACTCGCGGCCGCCGCCAAGGCCGGCTCGCCGGGGCTGCTCGCCAACGTGCGCGACGCGTTCATGACCAGCCTCAACACCACGATGTGGGTGTCGGCCGGGATCGCCGTTGCGGGTGCGATCCTCGCCGCGGTGCTGATGCCGAAGAAGAAAGCTGCCCGCCCCCAAGACTCTGGGAGCGGGCAGCGGGTGATCAGTTGAGCACGAGGCCCGGGTAGAGCGGGTGCTTGTCGAGGATCTCGGCCGAAGCTGCACGGGTCTTGTCGGCGACGCCGTCGGCGAGGACGTACTTCGCCTTCGACGGGGCGCCCGCGGACGTGGTCGTCGGGGTGGTCGCGGACAGCACGTCCACGATCAGCTCGGCGACCCGGTCGAACTCGTCCGCGCCGAACCCGCGCGTGGTCAGCGCCGGCGTACCGATCCGGACGCCCGAGGTGTACCAGGCGCCGTTCGGGTCGCGAGGTACGGCGTTCCGGTTGGTGACGATGCCCGCGTCGAGCAGCGCGGACTCAGCCTGCCGGCCGGTGATGCCGTACGACGAGACGTCGAGCAGGACCAGGTGGTTCTCGGTGCCGTCCGTCACGAGCTTCACGCCACGCTTCATCAGGCCCTCGGCGAGTACGACGGCGTTGTCCGCGACTGCCTGCGCGTAATCACGGAACGACGGCTGCCGCGCCTCGGCCAGCGCGACCGCCTTCGCGGCCATCGTCTGGCTCAGCGGACCGCCGAGCACCATCGGGCAACCGCGGTCGACGGACTCGGCGTACTCCGGCTGGCAGAGCACCATGCCGCCGCGCGGACCACGCAGCGACTTGTGCGTCGTCGTCGTGGTGACGTGCGCGTGCGGGACCGGGTCGAAGTCGCCGGTGAAGACCTTGCCCGCGACCAGGCCGGCGAAGTGCGCCATGTCGACCATCAGCGTCGCGCCGACCTCGTCGGCGATCTCGCGCATCTTGGCGAAGTTCACCTTGCGCGGGTACGCCGAGTAGCCGGCGATCAGGATCAGCGGCTTGAACTCGCGGGCCTTGCGGGCGACCTCGTCGTAGTCGAGCAGCCCGGTCTCCGGGTCGGTGCCGTACGAGTGCTGGTTGAACATCTTGCCGGAGATGTTCGGCCGGAAGCCGTGCGTCAGGTGACCGCCGGCGTCCAGCGACATGCCGAGCATCTTCTGGTCGCCGAGCGCCTTGCGGAGCTTGGACCAGTCGTCCTCGGACAGGTCGTTGACGTGCTTGGCACCCGCCTCGGCCAGCGCCGGGGACTCGATCCGCTGGGCCAGGATCGCCCAGAACGCGACCAGGTTCGCGTCGATGCCGGAGTGCGGCTGGACGTAGGCGTGCGGCGCGTCGAACAGCGCGGTCGCGTGGTCGGCGGCGGCCTGCTCGACGGTGTCGACGTTCTGGCAGCCGGCGTAGAAGCGATGGCCGATGGTGCCCTCGGCGTACTTGTCCGAGAGCCAGTTGCCCATCGTCAGCAAGGTGGCGGGGGAGGCGTAGTTCTCGCTCGCGATCAGCTTCAGCGAGGACCGCTGGTCGGCCAGCTCGGCCTTGATCGCGCCGGCGATGGTCGGTTCGACCGCGGCGATCACCTGCAGCGCGTTGTTGTACGCGGCCGACGCGGCGACCGCGTCGAAGGATGCGGTGTTGTCGATGGGTTGAGGCATCGTTGTCTCTCCTGCGGTTGCAGTGGGTCGAAGGCACCCAGGCGCACGGTGCCGACGGGTTTCGCTCCCCGGTGGTTATCCACCTCAGCGCGCCAGTCGCGACGCGCTCACCCTATCGCGCGCCGGACGATCTGATCGAACGGTGTCGTCCGCGGCAGCGTGCCGAACACGCCACCCCAGTCGTTGGCCAACCGGGACGCCACGAACGCGTCCGCGACGGCCGGGGTCGAATGCCTGACGAGTAGCGAACCCTGCAGGCAAAGGGCCATCTGGGCGGCCAGCCTCCGGGCGCCGGCTTCGGCGTTCTCGATGTCAGCAAGCGCTTGCAGGACGTCGTTCACCGCGGCGTCCAGCCGGGCATCGGCCCCTTGCACCGCAGCCATCTCACCCAGCCAGGCCTCGAGCGACTCCGGCCGGCGCAGCGCCCGGAGTACGTCGAGCGCGTTGACGTTGCCCGACCCTTCCCAGATCGAGTTGAGGGGCGACTCGCGGTAGAGCAGCGGGAGGCCCGACTCCTCGACGTACCCGTTCCCGCCGAGACACTCCAGCGCCTCGGCGACCATGAACGGCGTTCGCTTACACACCCAGAACTTCGCCAACGGCAGCGCGATGCGGCGGAAGGCTGCTTCCTTCGGGTCGGATGAGTCGACAGCGGCGGCGAGACGCATGGCCAGGGCGGTGGCGGCCTCGCTTTCGATCGCCAGGTCGGCCAGCACGTTCTGCATCGCCGGCTTGTCGGCGAGCAACCCACCGAAAGCCGAGCGGTGTTGCGTGTGCCAGATCGCCTCGACGAGGGCTTTCCGTTGCAACGCCGCCGAGCCCAGGACACAGTCGAGCCGGGTTGCCGCGACCATCTCGATGATCGTCCGCACCCCGGCGCCTTCATCGCCGAGCCGGTAGCCGATCGTGCCGTGGAACTCGACCTCAGACGACGCGTTCGACCGGTTCCCGAGCTTGTCCTTCAGCCGCTGCAGTGCGAACGGGTTCCGGTTGCCGTCGGCAAGCACCCGCGGTACGACGAAGCAGCTCAGCCCGTCCGGCGCTTGCGCCAGGACCAGGAACACGTCGACCTGCGGCGCCGAGCAGAACCACTTGTGCCCGTTCAGCTGATACTCACCGTCATCGCCCACCGGCGTCGCGGTCGTGAGATTCGCCCGCACGTCGGACCCGCCCTGCTTCTCGGTCATCCCCATCCCGGCGAGCACACCGCTCTTCGCCGCGACCGGCAACCGGCGTACGTCGTACTCCGTCGACGCCAGTTGCGGGACCCACTCCTTCGCGAGGCGCTCGTCTGCGCGCAGCGCCGGGACCGCGGCGTACGTCATCGAGATCGGGCAGCCGTGCCCCGGCTCGACCTGGGACCACAGGTAGAACCCGGCCGCCCGGGTCAGATGCGGCGACGGCCGATCGCTCGTCCACGGCGCGGCCTGGAGTCCGAACCCGACGGCCTGCTCCATCAGCCAGTGCCACGAGGGGTGGAACTCGACCTCGTCGATGCGGTTCCCGTACCGGTCGTGGGTGCGCAGTACGGGCAGGTTGTGGTTCGCCGGGAGGGCATGTGCGCGGGCCTCCTCGGAGCCCGCCAGCTCGCCGATCCGGCGTAGACCGGGGTCGTCGGCCAGGTCGGCGTACGGACGCAGAGCGTCACCGAGAGCCGCATCCTGGGTGAAGAAGTTCACGCCCCGCAGTGGGGGAGCCTGATTCGTTACCGCGAATGGGTCCGCCATGTCAGTACGGTAAGCGGTATGGCACGTATCGGGGCAGGACCCACTGGTGGGAGCTCCCTCTCATTGGCATGGGTTCGCCGGATCCCCGCGACGACCTGGAGTCTGCTGACGCAGACCGTCGGGGTGTGCTTGCGGTACCGCGTCACCGGGCTCGCGGCCGAGGGGGCGTTCTTCGCGATCCTCTCGCTGCCGCCGCTGATCTTCGGACTCGCCGGATCGCTCGGTTACATCGCGAGCAAATGGTTCGAGGTCGAGACGATCAACGACATCAAGCAGCAGATCGTCGATCTGGCCGCTCGTGCGCTGACCGACGACTCGATCAAGAGCGTCATCTCGCCGACCCTCGACCAAGTGCTGAACGGCGGCCGGCCGGACGTCATCTCGATCGGTTTCGTGCTGTCGCTGTGGTCCGGCAGCCGCGCGCTGAACGTGTTCGTCGACACGATCACGATCATGTACGGGATGGGCGGCAAGCGCGGCATCGTCCGGACCCGCGCGCTGTCGTTCAGCCTGTACTGCGCCGCGCTGATCATCGGTGTGATCGTCCTGCCGCTGGTGCTGGCCGGCCCGGACGCGGTCCAGGCGCTGCTGCCGCACCGGCTCGACTTCCTGAACCAGCTGTACTGGCCGGTCGTCACGATCCTGTCCGCGGGCTTCTTGAACACCCTGTACCACCTGTCGGTGCCGATCCGGACGCCGTGGGTCTCCGACCTGCCGGGCTCGTTCCTGGCGCTGTCGATCTGGATCCTGGGCAGCTTCGTCCTGCGCTGGGTCCTGCAGAGCACCGTCGGCGGTACGTCGATCTACGGTCCGCTGGCCGCGCCGATCGCCGTACTGATGTGGCTGTACATGACGGCTATCGCAGTACTGATAGGTGCGGCGTTGAATGCTGTCGTGGACCGGCTGTGGCCGCACAAGCAGCATGTCGCCGAGGTGAAGGCTGCGGCCGCCGACGAGGAAGAGATCGAGCCGGTGATGAAGGCGGAGCCGGAGCCGCATCACGACCACTCGCTGACGCCGGTGGAGTCGGACGAGCGGCCGGAGGCCGAGGTGGCGCGCAAGATCGAGGAACTCGCCGAGCGACCGCCTGCGCCCGCTGCTGCTGCGGTGCCTGAGGCTCCGGCGGCTCCTGTTGACGAGGAGCCCGCGGCTGAGGAGCCTGAGCGGAAGCCTGCGTCGGTCGGAAAATCCGGTGCGCAGGGTGACACCGACGACCTAGTCTGACCACATCAGAACGGTCCCTGGCTCGGGACCGACCGGACCGGAGGGAGGCAGCCGCCATGAGCTACTACCAGGCCCAACGGCCTGCTGTCTCCGACACCGTCCGTCCGCTGAGCTGAGCTCGCGGCCGGGCCCTCTGAAAGGTTCGCCGCATGTCAGCCACACTCCAGGCCCTGGGACTCGACAGTTCCACGGCCGAGTTCTTGCAATCCGTCCCGGAAGAGCTGGTCCCGGGACGCGTCGCCCGGGTCGACAAAGGCCTGGCGACAGTCTTCACCACCGACGGCCCGGTCCGCGCCAGCTGGTCCGGCGCACTGCTCACGGCGATCGCCGCCGACGCACAGGCCGGCCCATGTACAGGGGACTGGGTCGTACTGCGGTTCTGGCCCGACGACCGCATCACCGTCGAGTCCGTGCTGCCACGCCGTACTGCGATCGTCCGGGCGGAGGTCGGCGGGTCGTCGCGCGGGCAGGTGCTCGCGTCGAACGTCGACGTGATCGCCATCGTCGTCGGACTGGTCCCCGAGCCGAACATCGTCCGTATCGAGCGCTTCATGGCGCTGGCGTGGGAGAGCGGCGCGCGGCCGGTCGTCGTACTGACGAAATCCGACCTGGTCGGGGACGCCGATTCAGTAGCTGAGGACGTCGCCCTGGCTGCGCCCGGCGCCGACGTACTGGTGTGCAGTGCGACCACTGGCGCGGGGATGGACGACGTACGTGCGCTGGTGGCGGGAGATGCCACTCTGGCATTGCTGGGGTCGAGTGGTGCGGGCAAGTCGTCACTGGTGAACGCACTGGCCGGTGTGGAGCTCCTGGACGTGCAGGACATCCGTGAGGACGGCAAGGGCCGTCACACGTCGGTGCGGCGTGAGCTGATCGTGCTGCCCACCGGAGGGATCGTTATTGACACGCCTGGTCTGCGGGGGATCGGTCTGCAGGAGTCAGGGGAGGGGCTGGCAGCGGCGTTCCCGGACATCACGGCGCTGGCGGAGCGGTGCAAGTTCAAGGACTGCTCGCATGTGATGGAGCCCGACTGTGCGGTGCGAGCAGCTCTGGACGACGGCTCGTTGCCGTACCGGCGCTACGAGAGCTGGGTGAAGCTTCAGCGCGAGGCGGCGTACATGGCACGGCGGGCGGACATCCGGCTGCGCAACGAGATGAAGAAGGAGTGGGTCCGCGCCAGCAAGTCGTACCGCCGCGACCACAAGCCACGACCCTGATGAAAAGATCGTCTGCATGAACCGATCTGTGCTGGTGACAGGAGCATCCCGGGGGATCGGAGCGGCGACGGCCCGCGCCTTCGCCGCCGCAGGCGACCGAGTGGCAGTCCACTACAGCGCCTCAGCCGACGCAGCAGCCCAGGTCCTGAAGGAGCTACCCGGCACGGGCCACGTCATGGTTCAGGCAGACCTCGCAGACCCAGCAGCCATCGAATCGATGGTCGACGCGGCCGCGAGAGCCCTGGGCAGCATCGACGTACTGGTCAACAACGCCGGCCTCTACGTGCCACACCGCATCCGCGAAACGACGTACGCCGAGTGGCAGCAGGCGTGGGCGGAGACGCTCGCGGTGAACCTCGTCGGGCCATCCAACGTCACCTGGTGCGCGGTCCGGCACATGGGCCGCGGCGGGCGGATCGTGAACGTCTCGTCCCGCGGCGCCTTCCGCGGCGAGCCGAACCAGCCGGCGTACGGCGCTTCGAAGGCCGCGATCGTGTCGTTCACCCAGTCACTCGCTCGAGCCCTGGGCCCTGAAGGCATCGCCGTCACAGCCATCGCCCCTGGCTGGACGGTCACCGATATGGCCGCCGTGAACCTGTCCGGCGACGGCTACGACCGCCGCCGCCTCGAGAGCCCGTTGGAACGAGTAGCGGATCCCTCTGAGGTCGCGGCCGCCATCATGTATCTCGCTTCCGCGGAAGCCGAGTTCGGCACCGGCACCGTCCTGGACTTCAACGGCGGCTCGTACCTCCGCATGTAAAACCATTCGCCGCGCCTCCGTGGACTGGCTACTGTCCACCTCGTGCATCGCATCATCTGCCCGCCGGCCGCCGCTTAGCGGACGGCTTCCCAACGCTCAGGTCGCTCTGACCTGAGCTCCTTCGGCCTGTTCGCAGACGCCCCACCTTCACCGCGAACATCCCGGAGCAACCGATGCACTCCCGTCTCTCAACCAGACGTGCCCTCATGTACGTCGTCATCGCCGCCATCGCCTGGGGCACCGGCGGCCCGACCGGCGCACTCCTCACCCAACACGCCGGCCTGACTCCCACAGCGACGTCCTTCTGGCGCCTGGCCACAGCAGCCCTTTGGCTGGCCCTGGCCCGCCGCCTGTCAGGCCGAGGAGCCGCCCGACCGCATTTCACCGCAACCCCACTGCGCCATCTGGTCAGCGGAGCCGGCCTGGCCCTCTGCCAACTCGGCTACTTCATCGCCATCCCTCGAGTAGGCGTAGGCATAGCCACGGTCATAGCGCTCGGCGCCGCCCCCATCCTCATCACCCTCGCAACGAGAGAGCGCCTCACCAAGTCCATCCTCGTCGCCCTGATCGGCCTCACCCTCCTGACCTTCACCACCGGCCAAGCCAACCTCACAGGCGTAGCAGCAGCCCTGGCCTCAGCCGCCGGCTACTCAGCAACAACAATCCTCAACCGCAACACCCCAGACCCCCTGACCACCGCATTCGCAGGCTTCGTCACAGGCACAGCGTTCCTACTCCCCTTCGCCGCCCTACCGACCACCCCCGCCGGCTGGCTCCTGATCGCCTACTTCGGCCTGATCCCCACAGCCCTTGCCTACACCCTCTTCTACACAGGCCTGAGAGCCCTCAGAGCCTCCACCGCATCCCTAGTAGCCCTACTAGAACCAGTAGTAGCCACCGCTATAGGAGCAGCCCTCTTCCAAGAACACCTGTCAACGATGTCCCTGGTAGGCGGCGTACTGCTCCTGTTGGCCGTAACAACCCAAGCCAGGAGGTGAGGCGCAGCCTCACGAATGACGAAGGCGACCCGGCCGACGCTTTCCGTCGGTATGGGTCGCCCGTCGCTTTCGTGGACGATACTGGGATCGAACCAGTGACCTCTTCCGTGTCAGGGAAGCGCGCTACCGCTGCGCCAATCGTCCAGGAAACTCAACACTACTGAAGTTTCGAGGTGGAGACGGGATTCGAACCCGTGTACACGGCTTTGCAGGCCGTTGCCTCGCCTCTCGGCCACTCCACCAAAGAGACGTGCCACAAAGTTTGGGGCGAACCCTCTCCGAGCGGACGACCGGGTTCGAACCGGCGACCTCAACCTTGGCAAGGTTGCGCTCTACCAACTGAGCTACGTCCGCATCACCCCGAGCAGTTTCCCTCGGTGCGAGAGCAGAACAGTAGCGCACTTTCCGCCTGGACAAAAACCGGATTCCACGCCGTGAATCGGTCCCCATCCGTCACTCGAGTCACAGCGAACCTGTCCACTCGACACGCCGTCCGATCAGCCGTTCAACGACACCAGATCAACCGTTTGCAGGTACTCGGCATCGCCGCGGAGATCGATCGTCGCGACACGCCCGTCGACGACGGTGAAAGAGAACACAACGACCGGTTCACCGCGCTGCATCCACACCAGCCCGGGCATGCCGTCGACCAGCACGAGCTTCGCCGCCTGCGCCCGTCCGGTGAAGGCCCGCGCGACGCGGTCGTGCCCGGTGACCCGCGCCGCCATCCCGCGTTCCGCAGCGGTCGCGTCCGCACGCAGTACGACCTCGGGATCGAGTACTTCGAGCAGCGCCGAGAAGTCCGCGTTGCGCGCAGCGGCCAGGAACGCGCTGACGACTTCCTGCTGCCGAACCACATCCACGCTCGTCGGTTCCGGCGTACCGCGAACTCGCCGTCGCGCCCGGCTCGCGATCTGCCGCGCGGCAGCCGGCGACTTGCCGATGATGGGCGCGATGTCCTCGAACGGTACGGCGAACAGATCGTGCAGCACGAACGCGAGCCGCTCCGCCGGCGACAGCGTCTCGAGTACGACGAGCAGTGCGAGGCCGACCGAGTCCGCCTGCACCGCTTCGAGCTCGGGATCGGGTACGACGTCATCCGCGAGCACGGGGGAGTGCTCGCTGACCGGCAGCTCTGGCCGGCCGCGGCGGGTGCGCAGCATGTCGAGGCAGATCCGCCCGACAACTGTGGTCAACCAGCCGCCGAGGTTGTCGATCGTGGCGGTGTCGCTGCGGCTGAGCCGGATCCAGGTCTCCTGGACCGCGTCCTCGGCCTCCGGCTCAGAGCCTAGGATCCGGTAAGCGACAGCCCGCAGCCGGTCCCGGTTCTGCTCGAACCGTGTCGCCAGCCAGTCGTCCGCATCCATGTCCATCACCATTCCACCTGTCACACCACTCGGCCCAGCGCCGTCATCCCGATGACGAAGTACTCGGACCGCATGTGACAGCAGAACGAACAGGAGCCCGCCATGACGGCACCACCCCGCCCGCTGCCGGAGCGCAAGCAGGACATGCTGCGCCGGTTCGCCGAGGACGTCGACGCCTGGGTATCCACGGCGTCGCTCGACGGTACGCCGTACCTGATGCCGCTGTCGTTCCTGTGGACCGCCGACACCCTGCTGCTTTCCACCACCGTCACCAACCCGACCGCCCGCAACCTGCAGGCGAACCCGCTGGTCCAGCTCACCATCGGCGAGTTCCGCGACGTCATCCACATCACGGGCACGGCTGCAGTCACCGAGGCCACCGACGCGGAAGGCGAGTCCTTCGCCACCAAGGCCGGCTTCGACCCCCGCCCCCTGGCCAACTATCCGTTCTTCCGGATCACTCCCACCAAGATCCAAGCCTGGCGAGAGGCCAACGAACTCAAGGACCGCGTCCTCATGAACGACGGCGTCTGGCTCGTTTGACTTGACTTCGAGTGCGCTCCAGGAGGGAAGGTGGAGGGCATGTTGTCTCGAACTCTTGGGAACGGACGGAATGTCAGCGCGCTCTGCCTGGGGGCGATGAACTTCGGTACGTCGACGCCGGCTGATACCGCGATCGCGATCCTGGATCGGTTCGTGGAGGCGGGCGGGACGTTCGTCGACACGTCGAACAACTACAACCAGTGGCACGGGCACGGCGGTGACAGCGAGGAGCTGCTGGGCCGCTGGATGCGGGCCCGTGGCAACCGTGACGAGTTGTTCATCGCCACCAAATGCGGTGCACGGACCACGGTCCCCGGCGACCCCGATGACGCGCACTGGGAAGGGCTCAGCGCGTCTGCAGTAGGCGAGGCAGTCAAGGGCAGTCTCAGTCGGCTGGGCATCGAGCAAATCGATTTGTACTACGCGCATATCGACGACCGCAGTACTCCGCTGGACGAGACCGTCGCCGCGTTCGGGCGACTGGCAGCGGACGGGGTCGTTGACTTGCTCGGCTGCAGCAACACCGCCACGTGGCGGCTGGACCGCGCTCGGCAGACCGCAGCTGCCCAGGGCGTAGCGCAGTACTCCGTCATCCAGCAGCACTCGAGCTACCTCTGGCCGAACCCGCCTGCTCTGCAGGGCGTACGCCGTCACGGCACTCCGCACTACCAGCACGCGGGTGTCGAGCACTTCGACTACCTGGCCGAGCACCCGGACGTGACGCTCGTTGCGTACCAGGCTCTCCTCGGTGGTTCGTACGCGCGTGCGGACCGGCCGTTCCAGCCCCGTTACGCGCATCCGACGGCGTACGTTCGCTATGAGGCGCTTCGCCAGGCGGCCCACGACCTCGGCGTGACTCCGAATCAGGTCGTACTGGCCTGGCTCCTGCACCACAACGTCATCCCGCTGATCGGTGCGTCGTCGCTCGAACAGCTGGACGAGGCGTTGGCCGCGGTCGATATCCAGCTCGACGACGGCCTGGTAGATCAGCTGGACAACGCCTGATCGCGGATCCGGTAGCGGTAGCGCAGGGGTGACTCGCCGACCTCGCGTTTGAACGCCGTACTGAACGCACTCTCCGACGCGTACCCGAGCTCGGTCGCGAGTGATCCGACGCTGACGTCCGCGTCGCGGAGAGCGCGTTGGGCGAGCATCATCCGCCAGCGGTTGAGGTACGCGCGCGGCGGCATGCCGGCCACGTCGCGGAACCGCTCGGCGAACGACGTACGCGACATCGCCGCCGCGTGCGCCAGCTCGTTCAGTCCCCAGAGCTTGTCGGGCTGCGAGTGCATGAGGGTGAGGGCGGGGCGGAGGCGTTCGTCGGTCAGGACGCGCAACCATCCCGGTGGCAGCTCGGCTTGTTCGACGTACGTCCGGAGTACTTCGAGGAGCACCAGCTGGGCATGTTGCCGGATTGCGAACGCCGAGCCGATGCGGTGGCCGGCGACCTCGTCGAACAGCCGGTGAAGGCTGCCGCGCAGGTTCGCGCCGGTGGTGGGGGAGGCCCGCACGTGCGCGACCGGCGGCAATGCCTCGAGCAGCAGCGTCCGCCCGGCTTCGTTGAGGTCGATCCGGCCACCGAGGATGACGTCGTTCGTGCTCCAGCCCGTGAGCGACAGGCCGGTCTCGACGGGAACGACCTCGCGAACCGGTCCGTCGCCCGTGCCGCCGGAGAGCTCGAGTCGCGACCGGTTGTTGAGGATCGCGACGTCGCCGGGGAGAAGCTCGATCGGCGCGTCGATCCCGTCCGTGATCAGACGCGCCCGCCCGCTGACCACCGCGATGAACTTGAACGACTCGACCAGCGAGGCGCGTGACACCCATCGTCCGCTCACGTTGAACCCGCCGGACACCAACCCGCGGACCTCGACGAGCTCGAACACCTCGGACAACTGATCCATGCGCTGTACTCTCGCGAAGAAAATCTGAACTGATACTTATTCAGAGTACGCCGCCCGCGCGGCAGGCTGGGTGCATGACGAAACAGCACCCCATCGGCACGGGCTTCACCGCCGCCTCGACCGCGGACGACGTACTCGCAGGAATCGACCTGACCGGCAAGAACGCGATCGTCACCGGCGGCCATCGCGGCCTCGGCCTCGAGACCACCCGTGCCCTCAGCAAGGCCGGCGCCTCCGTGACAGTTGCCGTACGCAACCCCTCGAGCGCCGCCGCGGCGTTGGCGGGGATCGATCGCGTCGAGACCAGCGAGCTCGACCTACTGGACCCGAAGTCCATCGACGCGTTCGTCGATCGCTATCTCGCGACCGGCCGCCCGCTCCACATCCTGATCAACAACGCCGGCATCATGGCCGGCCCGCTCGTCCGCGACGCGCGCGGCTACGAGTCGCAGTTCGCGACCAATCACCTCGGTCACTTCCAGTTGACCCTCGGCCTACTTCCGGCCCTCCGAGCGGCTCATGGCGCCCGCGTGGTCAACGTGACGTCCGGGGGTCACCGCCTCTCCGACATCCGTTGGGACGACCCGCAGTTCGCCCACGACTACGATCCGCTCCTCGCGTACGGCCAGTCGAAGACTGCCAACGTCCTGTTCGCGGTGGAGCTCGAACGCCGGTGGTCGCAGTACGGCATCCACGCGTACGCCGTACATCCCGGCATTGTCATCACCACAAACCTCGGCCCGCACCTGGCCGAAGGCGAAACCCGCACGCCTTGGCTGACCACCGAGGACCTGCAGGCGATGGACCTGGTAGATGCCGCCGGCAACCAAATCGTCGACCCTGCCCGGGAGCGCAAGACTCCGTCACAGGGCGCCAGCACAGCCGTGTTCGCCGCGACCAACCCGCAGTTGGAGTCGTACGGCGGCACCTACCTGAGGGACAACGAGATCTCCCTGCTGGACGAGCCCACTCCGATCAACTTCACCGACCACGACGTCCGCTCGTACGTCGTTCCGCACGCGCTGGACGCCGAGTCGGCCGATCGCCTCTGGACCCTCAGCGAGGAGCTGATCAAGCGCTAAGCCACGGCTTGTGGGGCTGCGGCCGGGCTCCGGTTCCCGTTCCGATCCACGGCGCGGATGCCCATCTGCACGTTGTCCTTGGAGATGTCGAGCGTCACCGTGGTGACGTTCCCGACCGGAATCGCACTGGTCCAATCGGAATCCGTGGTCTCCCGCAACACCACCTCGTACCCGGTCAGGTTCGTTTCCGGGTTGGCGTCCCACGAAAGCGTGGTCAGGTTGGTGCCGGAGAGAGTGCCGGGCGGCGTCGTGTGGACCTGAGCGTTCTTGGGAGTGCCGGGTGAGGTGGCAAGCCCCCACAAGGCCGCCGCGTTCACCCGGGTCACCCGAGCGATGTAGTCGAAGTCCACGAAGTCGATCAGGTCGCCGAACTGCACGCCGTCGACCACCTGGACGTTCTGGTGCTCGTGGTTGAAGTTCTCCCGCGGCTCGGTGAACCTGGCGGCGGGATAGCCCAGGCTCTGGAACGAGACGTGGTCGCTGGAGCGCAGGAACCGGTCGCGCCGCCAGACCAGCCGGATGTCCATGCCGGTCAGGCTCTTCGGCGCGACCGAGTGAACGAAGCGACCGAGTTGACGGGCCTTCCCGTCGTTCTCCCCGCCGGCCGACTGCAACAGCGAGATCTGGGCAGCAGTCACGTTGGTCGGGATGCCCTCAAGGAACATCCGCACCGTGAACGGGTCAGGCTTGTGCCCGTCGAACGACCTGCTCGCCCCGATGATGTCGTTGCTGAACATCCCCTGTACGTCGTTGCCCGCGCCCGCCATCTGTTGCGCCATGAACGAGGAGCCGTACAGCCCTTGTTCCTCACCAGTGACCGTGGCGAAGACGATCGTGCCGGGGAACTGATGCGTCGCGAACACGCGGGCCAGCTCGAGCACACACGCAACCCCGGACCCGTCGTCATCAGCACCCGGCGCGTCGCTGGTGAAGTCCATGATGTCGGTCACCCGCGAGTCGAGGTGCCCGGTCACGACGTAGAACCGCTCGGGCGAGGCGGTCCCCTTCAACGTCGCGATGACGTTGGTGATCTGAGTCGGCACCGGGATCCGGCTGGAAACCGGCTGGATGAACGACTGACGCGCGACCGTCATCCTCCCGCCCGAAGTCGCTGCAATAGCGTCCATCTGCTGCCCGACCCACACCGTCGCCGCCCCGATACCGCGCACCGGATCGCTTTGGCTGGACAACGTATGCCGAGTCCCGAACTCCGTCAGCCGCTGAATCGTCGCGCCGATCCGCTTCGGATCCACGTTCCGCAACAACTTCCGCAACTCACCATCGATCTTCGCTGCCTGCAGCCCAACTGAACTTGCACCGGCCGCTTCGGCCGAGCCTCCAACCAGCGCGGCGCCAACAGCGCCGGCAGCCACGGCCCCCGAGCCGGCCAGGAACACCCGGCGACTGGAGCGCGACGAGGAGTCCGAAGAGTCCGAAGACGAAAATCGAGACGAACGGGAGCCAGACATGGCGCCTCCTGAGTGAGCGGACGGTATACGCCTCGCCCTCACTCTGGCACCGACCACCCACCCCGTCAGCCGCTCGCGAAAGAGGTTTTCCCTACCCTTTCTGCTCTTCAGACCCGAGGCGGCGCACCGGATAGCGCAGGTGAAGGACCCGGTCGCCCTGAATGATCTCGTCGGGATCCTCCAACAGGTGCTGCGCGTCGACCGAGCCGAAGTAGCGCTTGCCGGACCCGAGCACGACAGGTACGACGTCCATGCGCACCTCGTCGACCAGACCGGCGGCAAGCACCTGACCGCCGACGTTGCCGGCAGCGACCTCGACGATGCGGTCACCCGCAAGCTCCTGCGCCTTGGCCACGGCCGCCTCGACGCCGTCGACGAAGTAGAACGGCGCCTCGGGGTTCCAGCCCTCGGGCGCCGGCCGGTGTGTCACGACGACCACGTGGTCGATCCCGGCGGGAGGCTTCCCGTCCCAGCCGTCCGTGATGTCGAAGACGTGGCGGCCGGCGACTGTGACCCCGATCTGGTCCCAGTACGCCCGGGTGTAGTCGTAGGACACCTGCGACACCTTCACCAGGCCGCTGTCGTCCAAGGCGACGTCACCGCTGGACAACCAGTCGAACAGCGGTCCGGGCTGGTCGTTCTCGTCCGCGACGAAGCCGTCCACCGACACCGAGCTGTACATGACCACCTTGCCCACGGGGCTCTCCTTTGCTTCGGGGTGCCCTCAAATTAGCGTGTCGTGAGCTGTCGTTCTTGTAAGAAATCAATCGGCCGGCAGCGGCCACCCCTCCAGCGCATGGCCGGGATGTTCGCGCAGGAACCGCCGCCGTATTTCGACGTACCGGGTCGGCGTGAGACCGGTGAACGCACGGAACTCGTGACCGAAGTGGGCCTGGTCGAAGTATCCGGCGCCACCGGCGAGTTCGCCCCAGTCGACCGGACCGGCGGGGTCGATCGACAACACCGTCGCGGCGAAGCGGCAGGTGCGGGCCAGCCGCTTCGGCGTGACGCCGATGAGCTCCTTGAACCGCTGTGCCAGATGGGTGCTGCTGACACCGGCTGCCGCGCTCAGGTCACCGATCGCCACCGCCCCGCCGGTCGCCCAGATGAGACTGCTCGTATGGCTGACCAGCCCGAGGCCGGCGGTCTCGGACAGCCGTCGCATCAGCTCGTCCTCGAGCAGCGTCAGCATCTCGTCCGGTCCGTCCGCCGCGGCCAGCCGGTCTCGCAACTCGGCAACGGCCGCCCGGCCCCATACCTGCTCGATCGTCACCGGCCGGTCACACAGCTCGGCCGCCGGCATCGGCAGGAACGGCGCCAGTCCCCACGCCTTTACGTGGACGCCGACGGACCGTGTCGGAACCGGGTAGCCGAACTCGAACGCACGCGTGGGCATGGTGACCACGCACCCGTCGACGTACTCGGCCGTCTCGATATCCGCGCCGGCACGGATGCGGAACGGCGCCCCGAGATTGACGATGAGCAACGCCCCCGGCATCGGCGGCAACGTGAGCCGGGCGTACGGCGGCACACCCTCCAGGTAGTAAAGGTCGTCGATCAGCCCGTCCAGCGGCGGCCGCGGCACTCTGGACACGTACTCCATCTGCACAGCATCGCGCACCCAGTGGCGATGGCCCATACAAAAGGCCGGTCCCATGGGGACCGGCCTGGGGTGATTCCGGGGTGGGCGATACTGGGTTCGAACCAGTGACCTCTTCGGTGTGAACGAAGCGCGCTACCACTGCGCCAATCGCCCGGATGATGGTGCTGGTGTTTCTTGTGGGGTGGTGCGGGTGAAACCTTAGCGCATCATTGCAGCGACGATCTAATCGGGCCGGGCTACTCTTGCTGCAGGACGGAGATCCCGTCGCGTTGGAGACGTGATTGTGACTTTCTCGCACGACACCGAGCAGGCGCTCGGGACGCTGGTCCGGCTCGTCAACACCATGCCCGGACCGAACAGCCAGGTCGACTCGCTGGAGACACTCGAGGAACTGGAGAAGTTCGTCCAGGAGCGGGAGTTCAGCGCGGTCGACACGTTGACGGAGAAGGACCTGGCCGAGGTTCGCGATCTGCGGCCGTTGTTCGCGCCGGTGTTCACCACGGATTCCGACGCGTCCGCGGCAACGATGATCAACGCGATCATCGCCCGCGGTACGTCGACTCCGCGGCTCACCAACCACGACGGGCACCCGTGGCACATCCACTACTCCCGCGCCGGCGCGTCGCTGGCGTGCCGGATCACGGTGGAGTGCGGGATCGCGCTTGCCCAGGTGATCTCCGCCGGCGAACGCGAACGCCTCCGCCGCTGCGAGGCGCCGGATTGCGACGACGCCCTCATCGACCTGTCGCGGAACCGTTCCAAGCGGTACTGCGATGCCCGCACCTGCGGCAACCGGTTGCATGTGGCCGCCTACCGCGAGCGCCGCAAGGCATCCGGCGAGTGACGAACTGAGTTGGGGAGGATCTGCGAAGGTCCTCCCCAACGTCGTCAGGGGTTGGGTTCGTCGGCCGACCGGTCGGCGAAGATCTTCGCCACCTGCGCCGTGATCGTGCCCGGAGCGGTCAGCTCTCGGTCGTCGACGCGGTGGATGCCCTGGATGTCGCGAGTCGTGGATGTGAGGAAGATCTCCTCGGCCTCGAAGAGCTGCTCGAGCGGTACGTCGCGCTCGACGCCGCCGAACCATTCGAGGACCAGGCCGCGCGTCACGCCCGCCAGCGCGCCGGACTCCAGCGTCGGCGTGACGAGCTCACCGTCGTACACGCAGAAGATGTTCGAACCGGTGCCCTCGGCAAGGTTGCCGATCGTGTTGGCGAAGATCGCTTCGCTGCCGCCGCGTTCCTTCGCGTAGGCGAGCGCGCGGACGTTCTCGGCGTACGACGTGGTCTTCAGGCCGGCGACCGCGCTGCGCTCGTTGCGGATCCACGGGACCGTGACGATCGCGGAGGTGGCGGACGGGCGCTTGATCTCCTGGGTCGCGACCAGGATCGTCGGCCCCGACGTACCGCGATCGGACGACAACGGTGAGACACCACCCGTGTACGTGATCCGCAGCCGCCCGAACGGCATCCCGGGCTCGACCACGGCCTCGATACCGGCCTCGATCGCCGCGACATCCGGCGTCGGCAGGCCGAGCCCGACCGCGGAGCGAACGAGTCGCTCGAGATGCCGTCGTACGGCGAACGGGCGGCCGTTCTCGATCTTGATCGTCTCGAAGACGCCGTCGCCGGTGGTCAGCCCGTGGTCGAGCGGCGAGACGGTCGCCTCGTCGTCCAGCAAGGCGCCGTTGAGCCAGATACGCATGTGGTGCTCCTTCCGCGCAACACCTTAGTGCGCAGGGGATCCGGTACTGCGAGGTGACCGGCGGATGACGATACGTCGACCTGCCGGCGGACCCCGATTTTTGAAGTCGGCCCGGGATGGGCTAATGTTCTTTTCGCGCCGGGGGACACTCGAACCCGGTCGCACTGCGGACGTAGCTCAGTTGGTAGAGCGCAACCTTGCCAAGGTTGAGGTCGCCGGTTCGAACCCGGTCGTCCGCTCGGAGAGGGTTCGGCGGGCCTACTTCTCAGTGCCAGCTTTCTCAATGCCAGCTTACTCAGTGGTGGAGTGGCCGAGAGGCGAGGCAACGGCCTGCAAAGCCGTGTACACGGGTTCGAATCCCGTCTCCACCTCGAGAACCTCAGGTCAAACTGGGGATTTTTCGGACGATTGGCGCAGCGGTAGCGCGCTTCCCTGACACGGAAGAGGTCACTGGTTCGATCCCAGTATCGTCCACGAAGGCGATGGGCGACTCGTGCCGACGGAAAGCGTCGGCCGGGTCGCCTTCGTCATTTGTGCGGCTGCGCTTCGCTTGCCGCGTTGCGGGGGCTTCGCCACCCGCACCCCCTTGGGCCTTCGCTTCGCTCGGCGGTTCGGCTTGGGCTGGGTTTCGCAGTTCGCTCACCGGCTTGGCTCGGGTTGGGCGGTCAGTCACCAGCTTGGGTTGGGTTTGGGGCGGCTCGTTTGTGGTTGTGTTCGATGATCATCTAACTGATGTACGGTGATGGTCGAACATAACTGGAGGGTGCTGTCATGCGGGCTTTGGAGCAGGGGTCGGGGGATATGCGGTTGGTGGATGTTGGGGTGCCGGGGGTGGGGGATGGGGAAGTGTTGGTGCGGGTGGGGGCTGCGGGGGTGAACTTTGCTGATGTGATGCGGGCTCGGGGGACTTATGACGGTGGGCCGGTGGCGCCGTATCTGGCTGGGTTTGAGGCTGCTGGGGAGGTTGTTGCGGTCGGGCTTGGGGTGAGCGGCGTGGGGGTGGGGGATCACGTTGTGGGGACGGGGTATGGGGCGTTTGCGGAGTACATGGTGATGGGGGATTTTGTGCCTGTGCCGGTGGGGTGGCGGGATGAGGAGGCGCTGGGGTTGGTGTTGAACTGGGCGACGGCGCTTGGTGCGCTTCGGTCGCTTGGGCGGGTGAAGGCTGGTGACACGGTGTTGATCAATGCGGCTGCTGGTGGGGTTGGGCAGGCTGCGGTGCGGATCGCGAAGTATTACGGGGCGACTGTTATTGCGTCGGCGTCTGCTTCCAAGCACGACGTGGTGCGGCGGCTCGGTGCAGATCGGGTGGTCGGGACCGCGGATCTGGCAGCGGTCGCCTCGGGAAGTGTTGATGTCGTGCTTGAGTCGGTGGGTGGTGAAACGTTCCGTCGGAGTGTGGAGTTGGCTCGTCGGGTGACGGGGAAGGTCATCGTGATCGGGCTTGCTGCGGGGGAGGCTTCGATCAGTAACTGGGAGTTGAACTTCAGGCACCCGGTGCAGGTGATCGGGCATCACCTCACCACGTTCATTCAGCAGGCGCCGGAGTTGTTCGACGAGGTGATGGCTGAGTTGGGCAGGCTGATCGACGCGGGTGTGTATCCGCCTGGCACACCGACCGTTTACGACCTGGCTGATGGGCCGAAGGTGCTTGCCGAGCTCGAGGCCGGCGTGACGGTGGGGAAGCTTGCGCTCAGGCCGTGACAGATTGCGCGACGCGGAAGCCCAGGTCCTCGATCGCGAACGTCGGGTGCGATCGGCGGCGGACGGTCGAGCCGACGGAGCGTTCGGGGTCGTCGAAGCCGCCGCCGCGGAAGATGCGGTACGGGCCGTAGGTGTCGGGGTCGTACAGATCCCAGCACCACTCCCACACGTTCCCGAGCATGTCGTGCAGGCCCCACGCGTTGGCCGCCTTCTCGCCGACGGCATGCGCGTGCCCGCCGGAGTTCTCGGAGTACCAGGCGATCTCGTCCAGCTCTCCATAGCGGTACGCCGGTATGCCCGCCGTACACGCCCATTGCCACTCGGCCTCGGTCGGCAGGCGATACCCCGGAGAGGTCCAATCGCAGCTGACAGCGGAGCCGGAGATCTCGTAGGCGACGGGCAGTCCGGCATCGATCGACATCTGGTTGCATAGGGCAACGGCGTCGTGCCAGCTGATACCTGTGAGCGGTACGTAGTTCACCGTCACGGGATAACGCGCCAGCCGGAACGCGGGCAGGTTGACGTGCCAGCGGCGGCCCAGGCGATCGTCCCGAAGGAAGATGACGCCGGCCGGAACCTCAACCAGCATCAGTAGAACCGGCGGAGCTTCGGCCAGAGCGTGGACCATGGTTGCGCGGGTGACTCGCAGATGAACAGGGTGGCGCCGTCCTCGTCGTTCGAGACGATCGCGTGGATCGTCCCGACCTGCCTGCAGTCGCGGAACTCCGGCGTCGGCACGATGCCGACGAGGAGGACGGGGCCGGTGTTCGTGTCCGGCGGGCGTTCCCAGTCGGCGAAGCTCATGTGGCCGGAGTACGCCGTGGGCAGGCCGTGCGAAGGCCCGTAGCGGCGAAGCGCGCCGGCCTCGCCGTAGTTGCCGGTGAAGATCGTTGCCGTCGACCGCTCCGCCGGCGGGATCTGTCCCCACGCGGTCGCGACCGAGGCGGTGAAGGCGGGCCAGCCGATCTGTTCGCCTTGCTCCTTGTTGACCGGGATGACGAAGTCGGCAGCTGATGCAGGCAGGAGCGGCAACGTGAAGAGGGCCGAGGTCAATGCCGTGAGCACCAGACCGATGACGGCCTGGATCCGATGCCGGTCGACCCATCGGAGTGTCGGCTCGGCCCCGGCGGCGACGAGGACGAGCAGGAGCGGCAACGCGTAGTACGACTTCCCGCCGGCGATCAGGACTGCCACACAGAGGACGGGATAGGCCAGCGCGATCGAGCGCGCCCATGGAAGGTGCCGCCACAGCCGAAGGAATCCGGCGATCCAGATCGGGACGAGGAACGGAGACAGCTGCAGGATCTGCAGCGGGATGAACATGATCCGGTTCTCGGTGCCGTCGTCCTCACTGATCCCGCCGGCGACGGTGAGCTGCGGCCAGCCGTGCTGGAACTGCCACAGCACGTTCGGCAGCGCGACCACCCCGGCCACGCCTACGCCCGCGAGCAGCCACCACGAGCGCAGTACGCTGCGCGGTCCGACGATCAGGAGCGATACGAGCAGCGCGCCGACCGGCAGCACTACGAGGTACTTGTTCTCCAAGGCGATCCCGGCCGTCAGCCCGAGCGCCAGCCACCAGCGGCCGTCGCGCGTGCGCAGCAGCTTCACCGCGAACAGCGCGATCAGCATCCAGGCGAGCAGGTCGTACGTCGCCGTGGACACCATGTGCCCGACGCCCAGCACGAACCCGGACACGGCAGCGCAGATCGCGGCCAGCACCTGTCCACGCCGAGCGCTGCCGAACTCGCGCGCGAGCAGCGCGATGACGATGATCGTCGCGACGCTGCTCAGCGTCGACAGCACCCGCAGACCCACGACGGTGTCGCCGAAGATCGTCGTCGAGATACGCGCGATCAACGGCGTCAGCGGCGGCTGGTCGATGTACCCCCAGCTCAGGTGCCGACCGGCGACCATGAAGTACAGCTCGTCGCGGTGGTAGCCGTACCGCCCCGAGAGCGCAGTCAGCACAACACCAACGAGCAACGCCACGCCAACCACCGGTCGCGCGGCGAAAGGGTGGACCGGAGGGCGACTCATGGCGGCATGTTGTCAGTCGGAGGGGGTCCCCGCTACCAATTCAGGATCGACTCCGCGATTCAGCACCAGCACCCGGCCCGCGAGGGTCTCGTCCTCTACGAAACGAGCACACGCCTTGGCCGCGCTGTACTCCGGTGAGACGTGAGGCCCGAATCCCAACCCAGCAGTCGATCCCACGTTCACCACGACGCCGCCGCCTGCGTTGTTGACGAGGATCTGCGGGTTGGCATGCCATCAGCTCGGTGACCGCGTCATCGTCCCGCATGTCCACCTGCACGAACCGCGCCGACGGCCCGATCAGCTCCGCCGTACGCTCCCCACCAGAAGCGTCGATGTCCGCGACCACCACCGACGCGCCCGCCGCGGCGAGCCGTTGGGCGATCGCGCGGCCGATGCCGATCGCGGCTCCGGTAACTATTGCGACCTTCCCGGTGATGTCCATGCTCGAAGGCTGCCACCGCCCACCGACAGTCCGGGATGATTGGATATGTCAACCAGACAACGGGCGAGGAGACACGCAGGTGGCACTGCTGTACGAGCGGATCTGCGCTCACGTCCTGGAGCAGCTCCGGCGCGGCGCTCTGAGGCCGGGGGACCGGGTGCCGTCCGAGATGGAGCTGGCGGCCCAGTTCGGGGTCAGCAGGATCACCTCCAAGCGCGCCCTGGAGGTACTGCGCGAGGCCGGTCTGGTCGAGCGGATCCGCGGCAAGGGCACCTTCGTCGTACGGCGACTGCCCGACCTCACCGATCTGACCGTCCCGCTGCGTCCGACCCCGCGGCGCGAGGCTCGTTCGATCGCGCTCATCGTCCCGGACATGTCCGAGGCGTACGGACTCGACCTGCTCAACGCGATCGAGGAGCGCTGCGCGGAGTACAACGCCCACCTCGTCGTACGGCGAACCCATGGGCGCCAGTCTGACGAGGAGAAGGCGGTCGACTCGCTCGTAGCCACCGTGGACGGCCTGATCGTGTTCCCGGTGCACGGCGACTTCTACAACGCCAGCCTGCTCCGGCAGGTCCTCGACGGGTTCCCCGTGGTTCTGGTGGATCGGCATCTGGCCGGCATCCCGGTGGCCGCCGTACACACGGACAACGTGGCAGCCGCCCGCGCGCTCACGACCCGTCTGCTCGACCAGGGCCATGAACACATTGCTTTCGTATCGCCACCACCAGTGAACACGTCCTCCATCGAGGACCGGCTGGACGGCTTTCGCGCGGCGTTCACCGGCCGCGGGCACGCGTACGAGCTGACCGACCTCCGCAGCACGCTGCCCGGTTCGACGACGACTGAAAGCGTGCGCGCGGACCTGGACGTGATCCGCGCGTTCCGCGACCGCATGCCTCAGGTGACGGCGTACTTCGCCTGTGAGTACAACCTGGCCCGCATGGTGGACCGGGTCCTGGGCGACCGGGTCGTCGCGTGTTTCGACTCGCCAGGCGACTCCATCGGCGGACCGCCGTACCTGCATATCCGGCAGAACCAGACCGAGATGGGACGTCGTGCCGTCGACCTCCTGCTCGCCCAGCTCCGCGGCGAAGAGGTGCCGAACCTGTCGCTGGTCCCGTTCGAGATCGTCGAGGCAGCACCTGACTTTCGGCAGTAGGGCGACGTTCGCGCGACTGTGTAGCGTCTACGGCATGAAGTGGCGGCGCCTGGGGGACGTGGGTCTGTGGGCCGCGCTGAGCTTCCTCGTGCTCGCCGAGAGCGGCGCACGGCAGGATCCGTACTGGTTCCGGGCGGCCTGCATCGCCGTACTGGCGTTCGCCGTCTACGGCCGGCGCCAGTGGCCGCTGGCGGCCTTGGCCGTGGTGGCGTGGACAGAGATCGTCATCCTGGCGTTGGCGCTCGGTACGACGAACGGCATCCAGATCGCGCTCGTACCGGCGATCAGCCTGCTGAGCTACCTGGCCGGTCGGCGCGAGACACAGCTCAAGCACTTCGTCCTGCTGTGCAGCTGGTCGCTACTCGGGATGCTCATCCTCGCTCTGACCGTACGCCGGAGTGCGCAGGCCACCGAGGCCGTTCTGACCTGGCTGTTGATGCTCCTGCTCGCACTGCTGCTAGTGGTACTGCCCTGGTTGATCGGGCGGTATCGCGCGCAGCAGGCGTTGCTGGCGACGGCCGGCTGGGAGCGGGCCGAGCGGATCGAGCGCGAGCAGCAGATGGAGATCGACCAGGAGCGGCTGCGCGAACGGTCCCGGATCGCCGAGGACATGCACGACTCGGTCGGCCACGAGCTCAGCCTGATCGCACTGCGGGCCGCGGCGCTCGAGCTCGACCCGTCGCTCCCGGACGAGCACCGGCGGGCCGCGGGGGAGTTGCGGGAGTCAGCAGCCACTGCGACCGAGCGGCTGGGCGAGATCGTCGGCGTACTGCGTGACCAGGACGCACCGACGATGCCGCACGACGAAACCGTGCAGGCATTGGTGGAGCGCGCCGCAGCTTCCGGACTGGCGGTCCAGCTGACCGAGGACGTCGACGGCGAGCTGGCGCCGATGGTGGACCGCGCAGTACACCGCGTGGTCCAGGAATCGTTGACGAACGCGAGCAAGCACGCACCCGGCGCATCCGTGACAGTCAGCGTGAGCACAGAAGAGCAAGACGTACGCGTGCAGGTCGTAGACACCGGATCCGTCAGACCGGTAGCCGCACCGTCCGGCGGGCGAGGACTGGACGGTCTGCGGGAGCGAGTCCGCCTTGCCGGTGGATCGCTGACGGCCGGTCCGCAAGCAGGTGGTGGGTTTGCAGTCACCGCGACCATGCCCCGAGCCGGTGGCCGGCCGGAGCCGCCGACAGCTGCGGTCGAGCGAGCCACGGTCCGACGGAGTGCACAGCGCGGACTGATCACCGCCATTGCCGCACCGCTGCTGCTCGGTGCAGTAGTAGGTGTGGTTGCCCTTGGCTACTACCTCGTCGCGGGTTACAGCGCGATCCTGCGACCCGCGCAGTACGACGAACTGGCCATCGGCCAGTCCGAGGCCGAGGTGGCGAAGGTGCTGCCACGGATGCAGATGATCGACGCGCCGACCGAGGGATACGACCCACCTGTTGGGTGGAGCTGCCAGTACTACCGGCCGGCGGCTCCGTTCTCCAGCAACTACGTCTACCGCCTGTGCTTCGCCGACGGCGCGCTGGTCGCCAAAGCAGTCGTCCAGAGCGGCTCGGTCGCACCAACCCCGGAGGCCAACGGATGATCAGGGTGATGCTCGCCGACGACGAGGCGATGGTGCGGGCCGGAGTCCGCGCGATCCTCGGGACCGACGACGAGATCGAGGTAGTTGCCGAGGCAGCCGACGGCGTCGAGGCCGTCGACGCGGTACGCCGTCATCGGCCGGACGTCGCCGTACTGGACATCCGGATGCCGCGGATGGACGGACTGGCTGCGGGCGCAGAGATCCGGAGGACCGTGCCGGAGACTGCCGTCGTCATCCTCACGACCTTCTCGGAAGATGCCTACATCGCCCGCGCGCTCGGCGACGGCGCGAGTGGGTTCCTGCTGAAGTCGGGGGACCCTCGCGAGCTCATCGCCGGTCTCAAGGCCGTGGCCGACGGCGCCGCCTACCTGTCTCCTAAGGTCGCGCAGCGGGTGATCGCCGAGCTGAGCGCCGGGTCCGGCGGTGGCGCGATGGCGCGGGCGGCGGCTGCCAAGGAGCAGGTCGCCGTACTGAGCCCGCGGGAGCTCGACGTACTCGGACTGGTCGGTGCGGGCCTGTCGAACGCCGAGATCGCGGCCCGGCTGTACCTGGTCGAGGGGACGGTGAAGGCCTACGTCAGCGCAGTACTGCTGCGGCTCGGTGTGAAGAACCGGGTGCAGGCTGCGATCGTGGCCCACGAGGCCGGACTGGTCACCTCCTGACCTCGGTCACGTGAACGCTCCGGGTGGTGACGTTGTGAGGACACCGGGTCATGGGATAGTGGTGCCTCCCGGAGCCCTCACCCTCCGGACCACCCAGCAGCCTCCAGGGGCCACCGCCCCCTCACAGAATCGGGGATCCAGGTCGTGACCGACTCGCACAACTCCGGACAGCACAAGGACCGGGAAGCGGCGGCGGCCGAGGTCCGGAGAATGTGGCAGCCGACCCCCTCCTGGACCCAGCCGGACCCTAACGACACCGAGACGGCCGAGGAGAAGGACGAGCAGCAGCCCGACGCTCTGTCCCAGGAGTTCCCTGCCGACACGTGGTCCACACCGGCCGCCGACGAGCCCGTCGACCAGCCCGCGCCATGGACACAGCCGGCACAGCCGACCCCGCCGGCCCCGTCCTGGACGCAGCCGGTCGCCGAGTCCGCCGCGGCGTCGTGGACGCAGCCGGAGGAGTTCGACGAGGAGCCTGTCCACGAGTCGCCGGCAACCGACGCGACCGAGCAGTCCGCCGAGAGCCCGGAGCAGACCCCAGCAGGCCCGAACAGCCCGGTCTTCGGCGGTTCCTCCTTCCATGGCTCGGGTTCCGGCGCGCCTGGGCAGCCCCAGCCCGGTCAGCCGGCTCAGCCCGCGCCGCAGCGTGGTCCGGGTGGTCAGGGCGGTCAGCCGCTCTCCCCGGCGGCGCAGCACTTCTTCCCGCAGGGCATCCCCGGCCAGCAGCCCCAGCAGCCGCCGCAGAACCTGTCGTTCCGCACGGACGACCTGATCCAGGCCCTGCCGCTGCCGCGGGAGGCTCCTGCCGAGCGTGGTGTCCGGAGCATGCTGAAGCTGCGTCCGGGCAGCTCGGAGCGGTCCGAGCGGATCGCGCGCGCGACCGCCGCGACGGCGTTCCGGCGTCCGGTGACGATCGTCGTGGCCAACCCGAAGGGCGGCTCCGGCAAGACGCCGACCACGCTGCTGCTGTCCGGTGCGCTCGGGCAGGCCCGTGGTGGCGGTGTGGTCGCGTGGGACAACAACGAGCTGCGCGGCAACATGCACCTGCGCACCCACGACACGAACTCCCGGTCCACCGTGACCGACATGCTGCAGGCGATGCCGATGCTGACCCAGCCGGACGCCCGCCTCGGCGACGTCGCGGCGTACCTGCGGCACCAGGTGTCCGGTCAGTACGACGTGCTGACGTCGGCGACCACGACGTACGCGCAGATCGAGGCGAACGACTTCGACCTGATCCACCGGTTGCTGAGCCGGTTCTACAAGGTGCTCGTGATCGACACCGGGAACAACGAGGGCTCCAGTAACTGGCGCGAGGCGATGAAGGCGGCCGACGCCCTCGTCATCCCGATCAAGTGGAAGAGCCTGTCCTGCGCGGCCGCCGTGCAGATGCTCGAGGAGCTCGACAACCAGGGTCCCGAGGCGCAGCGGCTGATCCGCCGGGCCGTGATCGCGGTCTCGAACGGCCCCGGCGACGTCAACAAGGAGGTCGAGAAGCAGCTCCGCCCGTACTTCGAGTCGCGCGCAGCCGCGGTCATCGACATCCCGACCGACATGCACATCGCGGCCGAGGGGCCGATGGACCACTCCGCGCTGCAGCCGGCCACCCGGCGCGCTGCGCTCGAGCTGGCGGCCCGGGTGTCGGAGCAGGTGACGATCGCGCTCAACGCTCCGCGCTGAGCACCGCAAGACTCAACCGGCTGAGGCGGTCCGGATCGGCAACCACGTCGTACGACGTGATCCGGTCCGCCTCACTGGTGAAGGTGATGGCGAGGAACAGCTTGCCCCCTGGCGCGAGCACAACGCCGACCTCGCCGTTGACCAGAGCGAGCTCGGCCAGCTGAGAGCGGTCCGATAGGGCCGCAATACCCTCGGCGACCGCGCGTGCTCCACGCAGTTCGGCGGCCATGCCGGGCGCCAGTGCTGCGGCGTCGACCCGGCGGACGACATCCGGGTCCAGCACGTCCAGGATCGCTGGTAGGTCACCGGCTCGAGCAGCGTCGAGGAAGGCCGAGACCACGCGCCGCTGCCGGGCCAGCTCAGCAGTCGGCACCGATGGCGTGCCCTGTACCTTCTGCCGAGCCCGGCTGGCCAGCTTCTTCGTCGCGACCGGGTTCCGCTCGACGATCGGTGCGATCTGCGCGAACGGTACGGCGAACATGTCGTGCAGCACGAACGCGATCCGCTCCGCCGGCTCCAACGTGTCCAGTACGACGAGCAGTGCGCGGCTGACCGAGTCCGCGACCAGTGCCTCGTCCTCGGGCGTACGGCGTACTGCTGGTAACTGCTCCAGCTGATCGGGATCCTCCGGCGGGGCCTTGCGGCCGCGCAGCATGTCCAAGCAGATCCGTGTCACCACAGTGCGGAGCCAGCCGCCCAGATTGTCGATGCCGTCCGTGCGGTCGAGCCGGATCCAGGCCTCCTGCACCGCGTCCTCGGCCTCACTGTGCGAGCCCAGCAGCCGGTACGCCACCGCCTGCAGCTTGCTGCGCTCCGCCTCGAAGGCCTCGGTCAGCCCGTCCACCTGGTCACCTTTCCGCACCACCCGCCGTCACCCAGTCTGACGACCACGAGACGACGAAGGTGACCATGCTGTTGCATCTGGATTCCAGTGCCAATCGCTCCGACGAGTCGGTGACCAGGAGGCTGACCGGACTGTTCGCAGACCGCTGGCGGTCCATCCACGGCTCGACCGGCTATCGATACCGCGACCTCGCCGCGGACCCGGTGCCGCCCATCGACACGGCGTACTGCCAGCTCGGTCGGCGCTCAGAGCGAGAAGGAGTCGTACCGCTCGACCTGGTCGGTGCTCTGATCGAGAGCGAGGCAGAAGCCGATGCGTGGGCGGTGACCGAGCCGCTGATCAACGAGGTGATCGCGAGCAGCACCATCCTGATCGGAGCGCCGCTGTACAACTTCTCGCTGCCTGCCGCGCTCAAGGCCTGGATCGACCGCATCACCTTCCCCGGTGCATTGGCCCTGGGCGACACAGAGGTAGTGGTGATCACCAGCCGCGGCGGCGCCTACGGTCCGGGGACGCCGCGGGAGGGCTGGGACTACGAGCTGCCCTACCTGCGCGCGTACTTCACCAGCTACGGCGTCCGCGACGACAACATCCGGTTCATCACCGCCGAGCTCAGCCTGGCCGGGCTCGTCCCGCACCTCGCGCACCTGCGTCCGCTGGCGGAGCGGTCCCTGGCTGAGGCCATCTCATGCGTCGCGGCGGGTCAGCACGCGGCTGCCGAGCGCTAGGCCACCCACAGCCCACAGGACCAGGACGAGCGCGCTCAGGGTGGGGGACAGCGGGTCAGTGGTGCCGGTCAGGTAGTTCTGGCCGGCACCACCTGGCAGCAGCGCCCCGATCCAGACCAGTGCGCGCAACGAGCTCTGGCCGAGCATCAGCGGGACGACGAGGAGCAGCAGGAAGGCAGCCGTCAGCGTTCCCGCCGTACTGCGGACCACCCAGGCGATGCCGGCGGCGAACAGACCGGCAACGGTCGCATAGAAGGCGACCGACAGCAGATCGGCAACGAGTCCACTCGGGTCCCACTCGGCCCAGGAGCCCGCGGCCAGACCTCCTGTCACCGAGGCGATCGCAGCCAGCAGGAGTCCGTAGCAGAACAGGACGGGCGCCAGCACGACCGCCTTCGCGAGTACTACGTTCCGCCGTACCGGGGTCCACTGCAGGGTCGAGCGGATGCTGCCGGTCGCGTACTCGGACGTCACGCTGAGCAGCGCGAAGGCGGCCACGACCACCTGCACGATCAGGATCACCGAGGCGCCGAACTCGCCCACCGGCTGCGACTCGGCGTGCGCGCGATGGGAGTTGTCGTACGCGAGGCTGAAGCCGTACTGCGCCCCGAGCAGCGCGGTCAGCAGGACAGCCGCCACGATATTGAGCCAGCTCGACCGGACCGTCCACAGCTTCGTCCACTCCGACCGGACCGCGTTCATCGCCTGCCTGCTTCCACTGGTTGAGGGTCTACTTGAGCTTGAGGCTTTCGCTTGCGCAGCCGGCGCCGGACCAGCTCGACGATCACCGTCACGAGAAGCGCCAGTCCGATCCCGAGTACGACGCCCTTGAGCGGGTTGTCCTCGAAGGCTTTGCCGCCGATGAAGCCGACCAGCGTGCAGTACGCGCCCCAGCTGATCGCAGCGAGAGCCGCGAACGGGGTGAAGCTCCGGAGCGGGTAGCGGACCGAGCCCATGGTCAGGGTGACCGCAGTACGGCCGCCGGGGACATAGCGGGCGACCACGAGGACCAGTCCGCCTCGCTCGGCCAGTGAGCGCCGAGCCCAAAGCACTGCGGCCTGCCGCTTGGTCCCCGGCTTCACCCGGTCGAGGAGCCGCCCGCCGGCGCCGCGGCCGAGGGCGTACGAGACGTGGTCGCCGATGAAGGCGCCGACCGCCGCGACCACGATCACGGCGTACAGGTTGGGCTCACCGCTCGACGCGGCGAACTCGCCGGCCGTGACGACCAGCGTCTCGCTGGGGATCGCCGGGAAGAAGCCGTCCAGCGCCGCGAAGCCCCACAGCGCCAGGTAGATCCACCACGAGGACATCAGCTCGCCTGCGAAGTGCAGGATCGCGTCGCTCACGAGGCCACCCCGTACTCGACACTGTCGGCGGTCAGCTCCATGTACGCCTCCTCGAGCGACGCCCGCTCGGTGTGCAGCTCATGCAGCCGCACGCCGAGCTCGTGCGCGAGATCGCCGATCCGCTCGGCCGGTACGCCGGTCACGATCAGCCGGTCGTCGACGGACTCCACCCGCTCGGCCTCAGCCGTCAGCCGCTCCCGCAGTACTGCGTAGTGCTGCCGATCGGGGACGCGGACGGCGACCGTACTGCGGGACGAGCCCGCGATCACCTCCGCGACCGGTGCGTCGGCGATCAGCCGGCCGCGCCCGATCACGACCAGCTGGTCGGCGGTCAGCTGCATCTCGCTCATCAGGTGGCTGGAGACGAAGACCGTCCGGCCCTCGGCCGCGAGCGAGCGCATCAGCTCGCGGACCCAGCGGACGCCGTCCGGGTCGAGACCGTTCACCGGCTCGTCGAACATCAGTACTTCGGGATCCCCGAGCAGCGCGCCGGCGATCCCGAGGCGCTGGCCCATGCCGAGCGAGAACTGTCCGGCCCGCTTCCGGGTAACCGGGCCCAGGCCGACGGTCGACAGTACGGCGTCGACGCGGCTCACCGGGATGCCGTTGCTGCGCGCCATCGCGATCAGGTGGTTGCGCGCGGTCCGCCGCGGGTGCAGGGCCTTGGCGTCGAGCAGGGCGCCGACCTTGGTCAGCGGCGCGGGCCAATCGGCGTACGGACGGCCGTCGACGAGCGCGGCACCCTCGGTCGGAGCGTCGAGGCCGAGGATCATCCGCATCGTGGTCGACTTGCCGGCGCCGTTCGGGCCGAGGAAGCCGGTCACCCGGCCGGGGGAGACGGTGAGGTCGAGCGAGTCCACCGCACGGGTGCCGCCGTAGGTCTTGGTGAGTCCTTCAAGGGTGATCACGCTGTCGAAACTACGAATCCGGGCACCCTCGGCACATCGGACCAACGGCTGGCCCGACCCCCGACTTTCGTCAGGTACGGCGGGCCTGTGGATACGCCGTCGGGTCGGCGTCGCGATGTCGATACCATCTGTGGCGTGACCGGCAATCGGCCGGGAACCCGCATCTAAGGAGTGCACCGTGTCGGAAGTCAAGGTCCATCTGGTCGGCGTCGAGGGCGAGGCTGAGCGGAGTGTGACCGAGACGACGACGATCGGGGAGCTGTTCGCCGAGATCTTCGGTCAGGACCGCTCCGCCATCGCCGCCCGCGTCAACGGTGAGTTGCGCGACCTGTCCCGGGTCGTCGCCGACGGCGACCAGATCGAGCCGGTCAAGGCAGCGTCCGAGGACGGCCGCGCGATCATCCGGCACTCGACCGCACATGTCCTCGCGCAGGCGGTGCAGGACCTGTTCCCGGACGCCAAGCTCGGCATCGGCCCGCCGGTGGAGAACGGGTTCTACTACGACTTCGACGTGCCGACGCCGTTCACGCCGGAGGACCTGACCAAGCTCGAGAAGAAGATGCAGCAGATCATCAAGGAGCGGCAGCGGTTCAGCCGCCGGGTGGTCACTGACGACGATGCCCGCGAGGAGCTCGCGAGCGAGCCGTACAAGCTCGAGCTGATCGGCATCAAGGGCTCCGCGGCCGACGCTGCCGAGGGCGCAAGCGTCGAGGTCGGCGGCGGCGAGCTGACGATCTACGACAACGTCCGGCGCGACGACAGCGTCGCCTGGAAGGACCTGTGCCGCGGCCCGCACGTGCCCGCGACCGGATACCTGGGCAACTTCAAGCTGATGCGGACGGCGGCGGCGTACTGGCGGGGGAGCGAGAAGAACCCGCAGCTGCAGCGCATCTACGGCACGGCGTGGGAGTCCCGCGACGAGCTGAAGGCCTACCTGAACCGGCTGGAGGAGGCCGCCAAGCGCGACCACCGCAAGCTCGGCACGGAGCTGGACCTGTTCAGCTTCCCGGACGAGATCGGCTCGGGCCTCGCGGTCTTCCATCCCAAGGGCGGCGTGCTGCGGAAGGTGATGGAGGACTACTCCCGCCAGCGGCACGTCGAGGACGACTACGAGTTCGTCTACTCGCCGCACATCACCAAGGCGCAGCTGTTCGAGACCTCCGGCCACCTCGACTGGTACGCCGATGGCATGTACCCGCCGATGCACCTGGACGAGGAGCGCGGCGCGGACGGGCAGATCCGCAAGCAGGGCCAGGACTACTACCTGAAGCCGATGAACTGCCCGATGCACAACCTGATCTTCGCCGCCCGCGGCCGGTCGTACCGCGAGCTGCCGCTGCGGCTGTTCGAGTTCGGCACGGTCTACCGGCTGGAGAAGTCCGGCGTCGTGCACGGCATGACCCGCGCCCGCGGGTTCACCCAGGACGACGCGCACATCTACTGCACCCGTGAGCAGATGCGTGACGAGCTGCGCAACCTGCTGACATTCGTGCTCGGGCTGCTCGCCGACTACGGCCTCGACGACTTCTACCTTGAGCTCTCCACCAAGAACCCGGACAAGTTCGTCGGCTCCGACGAGGTCTGGGAGGAGGCCACCGAGACGCTCCGGGAAGTTGCCGAGGGCTCCGGTCTCGAGCTGGTCCCGGACCCGGGCGGCGCGGCCTTCTACGGCCCGAAGATCTCGGTCCAGGCCAAGGACGCCATCGGCCGGACCTGGCAGATGTCGACGATCCAGCTGGACTTCAACCTGCCCGAGCGGTTCGAGCTGGAGTTCACGGCTCCGGACGGTTCGCGGCAGCGGCCGGTGATGATCCACCGGGCGCTGTTCGGCTCGATCGAGCGGTTCGTCGCGGTCCTGACCGAGCACTACGCCGGCGCGTTCCCTCCGTGGCTCGCCCCGGTCCAGGTCATCGGCATCCCGATCACCGACGGGCATGTCGACTACCTGTTCGAGGTCGCCAAGCAGCTGAAGGCGCAGGGCATCCGGGTCGAGATCGACGCCTCCGACGACCGGATGCAGAAGAAGATCCGCAACGCGCAGAAGTCCAAGGTGCCGTACATGCTGATCGCCGGCGACGACGACATGGCGGCCGGCTCGGTCTCCTTCCGCTACCGCGACGGCGAGCAGAAGAACGGCGTACCGATCGCCGACGCCGTGGCCGAGATCGTCGAGGCCGTCAAGAAGCGCGTCCAGGTATGACACCGGACCACCCGGACTCGCCGTACCAGCCGGAGGAGCTGGTGCGGCAGGACGGGGTCGGGGAGCCTGACGAGTTCATGCGGCTGTGGACGCCGCATCGGATGGCCTACATCGAGGGCGAGAACAAGCCGACGAGTTCGGAGGCCGGCTCGGGCTGCCCGTTCTGCCGGCTGCCCAGCCTGCCCGACGCGGACGCGCTGATCGTGCACCGAGGCGACGCGGCGTACGCAGTACTCAACCTGTACCCGTACAACCCGGGCCACCTGATGGTCGTGCCCTACCGGCACGTCGCCGACTACACCGAGCTGACCGCCGCCGAGGTCACCGACGTCGCCGAGCTGACCCGCCAGGCCATGCAGGCGGTCCGCACGGTGTCGGGCGCGCAGGGCTTCAACATCGGCATGAACCAGGGCGAGAGCGCCGGTGCAGGCATCGCCGCGCACCTGCACCAGCACGTAGTCCCGAGATGGTCCGGCGACATGAACTTCATGCCCGTAATCGCCGGCACCAAGGTCCTCCCACAACTCTTGGCCGACACCAGAGCCCTACTCGCCAAATCCTGGCCCTAGTCGCCGGCCAGCCGCTCACCGCTGAACAACTGCCAGTGGAAGTAGACCGGGTCGGCGAAGGTCCCGGGCACCTTGCGGATCATCCTGATCGTCGTTGCGGCACCGTTGGCGTGACCAATTGAATACAGGTACGCGGACTTGGTGTCCTTGTCGATGCCGAGGAGCAGGACGCCGTTCCCGCACGTCGCCGCTACCAGCGATTCGAACCCTTGCCAGGTCGAGCCGCGCACCTGCTTCACGACCCCCGGGATGATGTGTCCGCCGGCCAGCGGGAGCCGCGCCGTGTAGAGCTTGCCGGACGTCAGCGTCATCAGGAACGTGTCGTATGTCGCCGTCTGGCTGATCAGCGTCATCGCCTTCACGCCCTTGTAGCCGGACTGCCACCCGGTGATCTGCCGGCTCGGCACCCCGTCCTTGTAGGTGACGTTCCGGCGATAGAGCGTGCCGTCGGTGTGCAGCGAGTACTCCGTGTCCCGCTGCTTGGTGGCGGTGACGTACGTCGACCGGTCCAGACTGCGGTACACCTGCCAGCCCGGCCCGACCCGCGTGACCGTCTTCTGCGAGACCGCCCCGGTACCGTCCGCCGTCAGGTAGCTGGTGTCGTACATCGTCGACCCCATGATCACCGGACCCTGATGAGCCATCCCGCCGACCTCAGCCGGCCCGTACCGGACCGTCGCGCTGAGCCGGACCTGCCCGTCCGGATAGATGTTCTTGGCAACGATCCGGTCGTCGGCGACAGCGCCTTCGGCCTGGATGGTCTGCATCCGGTGATCCCCGCCGGCAGTCACCGAGCCCAGATTCAGCAGACATTCACTCGGCGTGCTGCCGACCCTGCTCGGCTGCGCTGCTGCCGTCCCGCTCGCCAGCATCCCGGCGACGAGAGCCCCGGCGGAAAGAACCCCGCCGTACTCGAACCATCTCCTCATGACTTCCCCCAGTTCAACCCGCCGTACCTGAGATGGGTGTGCATTGCTACCACCCCCTTGGGAATGGGACGCCGGACTGGACCGGAAAGTTCTCAGCGCAGGAAGAGCGGCAGCATCGGGTCGACGATGTTGGTCAGTGCGTCGAGGGTGACCTCGCGTGGCGGGTTGGTCAGCGCGGACACGCGGACCACGCGCCGGCCCTGCCGGAACACGAGCTCACCCGCCTCGGGAATGTAGTACCCGGGCTGGCCGAGCGGGGCGAACCGCGGCGGCGGCACCCGCTGGGACTCCGGGATCGTCGCCTGGTCGAACGCCTCGACGATCGACACGGTCGCGTCGAACGTTCCCCAGATGCACGTCAGCGCACCCTTCACCCGATAGTCGCGCCGCAACTGGACATGCAGCTGGACGAACCGCTCCGCCTCCGGAGTCGACAGCTGACACGTCGAGTCCGACTGCCGGGCCGCACGCAGATTCTTCGGTACGGCGTCCCGCACGGCCAGCGCGATCGCAACCGCCTTGGCCCGGTCGATACCGTCCGCGTTGCTGCGGTCGATCCCGCCCGCCGGCGTGACCCGCACCGCGCGGTCACCCGCATGGAACACCAGTCGCGAATCGGCGATGAACGCGTCCGGCCCGAGCTCCGGCAGCGCCTTGAGGGCGCCCGCACCGTCCATCAGCCGGCTGACTGTGTCGGTCTGGCTGGGCAGCGCGCTGACGCCGACCGTCACGGCCCGGTCCTCGAGCATCAGCGTGCACAGGTCCATCGCGGGCAGGCCGCCGTCGTTCCAGGAGTTCGGCTTAGCGGTGACCGGGACCCGGAGCTTGGCGGCCAGCGTGCGGGTGATCGACGTACAGACCTGCGGTCCGGCGGCTCCCGCCGTACCGTCGAGGCCCTCGGGTTGCGGGGGAGCGATGACGGTGGGCACGACCGCCGTCGGGGGCGTCGGCGCCGGATGTGAGTCGTCGGCGCGCTGGGCGACCGTACAGCCGCTCGCCACCAGCACAACCGCGACCACGAGCAGACGCATGCACACCTCCTCACCTGGCTCCAGCATCGCGCGATTCCAGGTCTTCTGCAGGTGGAATCGGGTGGCATGTCACCGGAAGGTGATGCTTCTCGACTACGATCGCGCTGCCATGCTTAACAGATTCCGGCAGTTCTGGACCAAGGTGATCACGCCGATCGCCACCCTCCTGCTCAAGCTCGGCGTGAGCGCCGACGCGGTCACGCTGGTGGGCACCATCGGGGTGTCCGCCGGTGCGCTGATCTTCTTCCCGCGCGGCCACCTGTGGCTGGGCGTGGTCGTGATCACCTGCTTCGTCTTCTCCGACCTGATCGACGGCTTCATGGCCCGGACCTCGGGTACGTCGTCGAAGTGGGGCTCGTTCCTCGACTCGACCCTGGACCGGATCGCCGACGGCGCGATCTACGGCGGCCTGGTGATGTTCTACGCGAACTCGCGGGCCGGCAACTCGACGCTGATGGCGGCCGTGACGCTGTGGGCGCTGGTGATGGGCGCGGTCACGTCGTACGCCCGGGCCAAGGCGGAGAGCCTCGGCCTGAAGGCGAGCGGCGGCCTGGCCGAGCGCGCCGACCGGCTGGTGTTTACGCTGATCCTGGCGTTCTTCTCGGACGTGTTCAACCTGCCGATCCTGCTGGAGATCGTGATCTGGTACGTCGCCGCCGCGAGCACGATCACCGTCGTACAGCGGTCGCTCTCGGTCCGTAAGCAGGTCCTGGCCGACCCGGCGAACGCCGGCCTGGACACCCCGCCGCCGCCGCCGGCGGAGCCCAAGAACGACTGACGATGGACGGTCTGCGGCAGCGGGCGATCGACCTGGCCTTCGCGCTCGCCTGGACCCTGGTACGGCGCCTGCCCGAACGCACGGTCACCTGGCTGTTCCGGCAGGCCGCCGACCGCACGGTCCGTCGCAACGGTCGCGGCGTACGGCGTCTGCGCGGCAACCTGGCCGTCGTACGCCCGGAGGCGACCGAGGCTGAGCTGGACGCGCTTGTCCTCGCCGGAATGCGTTCGTACCTGCGCTACTGGCAGGAGACGTTCCGCCTGCCGGAGTGGTCGGACGAGGAGATCGTCGACACCGTCCGTACGGTCAACGAGAAGCTGCTCCGCGACGCGCATGCGGCCGGCCGCGGCGTCATCTGCGCGCTCCCGCACCTGGCGAACTACGACCACGCCGGAGCCTGGGCCGGCCTGACCGGGATGCCGGTCTCGACCGTCGCCGAACGGCTCAAGCCGGAGTCGTTGTTCGACCGCTTCATCGCGTACCGCAAGAAGCTGGGCATGGAGGTCCTCCCGCTGACCGGCGGTGACGACGACGTGACCGCCGTACTCGCGGACCGGCTGCGGGCCGGTGGCTTCGTCTGTCTGGTCGCCGACCGCGACCTGTCCGAACGCGGCATCCCGGTCACGTTCTTCGGCCGCGAATCGCGGATGCCCGTCGGCCCGGCCGCGCTGAGCCTGAAGACCGGCGCCCCGCTGATCCCGGCGACGCTGCACTACGACGGCCCGGACCTCGTCATCACGTTCCACGACGCGATCGAGCCCGACGACGGCGCGGCAGCGATGACCCAGCGCTGCGCGGACGCGTTCGCGATCGGCATCGCCGCTCACCCGCAGGACTGGCACATGCTGCAGAGGATTTTCCTGAACTAGCAACAACGGGGTGAGAATCGTCCTGTGAGGATCGGCGTGGTCTGCCCGTACTCGCTGGGCATCCCCGGCGGAGTACAGAACCATGTCCGCGATCTCGCCGAGGCGCTGCTGTCGCTCGGCCACGAGATCTCGGTCCTGGCACCGGTCGACGACTTCGACACGGCCCCGCCGTACGTCGTCTCGTCGGGCCGCGCGGTCGGCGTGCCGTACAACGGGTCCGTGGCGCGGGTGACCTTCGGCCCACGTACGGCGGCGCGGGTGAAGGGCTGGTTGGCGGACGGCGACTTCGACGTGGTCCACGTACACGAGCCGACCACGCCGAGCGCGTCGATCATCGCGCTCTGGTCGGCCGAGGGACCGTTCGTCGCGACGTTCCACACCTGGCAGGTCCGGTCGCGGGCGATGAGCGTGGCGTCGAGCCTGCTCCGGCCGGCGCTGGAGAAGATCGACGCCCGGATCGCGGTGTCCGAGAACGCCCGCTCGATGATGGTCCAGCACGTCGGCGGCGAGGCGGTCGTGATCCCGAACGGCCTCTACACCGCCCGGTTCAAAGGGAGTCCGCGCCCGGAGTGGATGGGCCCGGACGGCACGATCAGCTTCCTGGGCCGGTTGGACGAGCCGCGCAAGGGCCTCGGCGTACTGCTGAACGCCGTACCGCTGCTGCTTGCCGAGCGCCCGCACCTGAAGGTGCTCGTCGCAGGCTCAGGACAGGCGGACGAGGCGCGACGCTCGCTGCCCCCGCGGTACCGCGAGAACGTCCTGTTTCTCGGCGCGATCGACGACGAGGCCCGCGCCGACATGCTGGCCGGCTCGGACGTGTACGTCGCCCCGCACCTCGGCGGCGAGTCCTTCGGCATCGTCCTGCTGGAGGCGATGGCTGCCGGTGCACCGGTGCTGGCGAGCGACCTGCCCGCGTTCCGCCAGGTCCTTGACGGAGGCCGCCTCGGCGAGCTGTTCGACCCCGGCAACTCCGCCGAGCTCGCCACCCGCGCCCTGCGCCTGCTGGACCGCCCGCACGAACGCGAACACCTCCGGTCAGCGGGCCTCGTCGCCGTACCGCAGTACGACTGGTCGGTCCTGCTTCCGGAGCTCCTGTCCGTCTACGAACTGGTCGCTAGGTGAGCGTCGCGGCTGTGGCGTTGATCTCGTCCAGGTCTCCCGGGGTCGGGTGCCAGGGGAGCTGGAGGGGGTCGTCCTTGTAGCGGGGGATGACGTGCAGGTGGGTGTGGAACACCGACTGCCAGGCGTCGGCCCCGATACAGCTGAGCAGGTTGGCGCCGTCGGCGTCGAGACGCTCGATGACCCGGCCGACGAGCGACTGGGCGAGCAACGTGGCGGCCGTGAGGTCCTCGGAGGACGCCTCGCGCAGGTCGGTGGAGTGGGTCCGTGGGATCACCAGCAGGTGGCCGCGGGTCGCCGGGTTGATATCCATGAACGCGATCGCGCGGTCGTCGGACGCCACCTGGGTCGACGGGATGGTTCCGGCCACGATCCCGCAGAAGATGCAGTTCTCGCTCATCGGCACAGGCTATACACTGCGCGAGCATCACAGATTGCGGAGCCTGTCCACCCGAGGAGCCCGATGCCGGACGAACTTCTGCGCCCGACGATCGGCGCGGGTGTGGACATGTCCGTGCGCCCGTGGCGGTTGATGTCGCAGGCGTACGTCGCGTTCTTCGGCGGCGTGATCGCCTCGACGGCCGTTGCCTTCCTCAACTCGCGCCGACTCGGTGTCGACGCGGCCAAGCGGCGCCTGATCTTGCTGACCGGACTCGTTGGCCTGATCGCGGTCGTCGCGCTGTTCGTCCTGCTCGACGGCGACAGCCTGCAAATCAGCTCTCGCGTGGTGGCTGTGCTGTGCTTCCTGGTCCAGCTCCGGCTCCAGCGCCCGATGGATCGGGCGTTCCAGCTTCGCGGTACGGACTACGGATCGCTCTGGGTCGTGGGCATCGGGCTCACGATCGGCGGCGCCGTGTTCGAGGCTCTGATCCTGCTGCTGGTGACGGTGATCCGGTGAACGAACCGAGCGAAGCACGCCTGCAGATGGCGGCGCACTGGCTGCGGATCGGCCACCCGCAGCGCACTCTGGACGAGTTGCAAGGGCTGAGCGGCGAGACGGCCTCGACTACCGGGCGTACCTGTTCCGCGGTGCCGCTCTGCACTCGCTCGACCGGAACGCCGAGGCTGTCGACGTACTGCGTGACGGTTTGGCGCAGCATGGTCCGTTCCCGGCGATGCTGCATGTGCTCGGTTCGGCCCTGCGCTCGGAGGGCCGCCTGCCCGAGGCCGAGGCCGCGTTCCTCCAGGGCTTGAGCCTCGACCCGAACGATCCCGATCTCCTGCTCGGCTACGCGCGCGTCTGCCTGGCGGCCGGACAGGCCGAGAAGGCGGGCGCGCTGGTCGAGCGTGCCGCGTCGCATGCGCCGGAGAGCGCGGCCGTTTCGGCGGCTCGTGCGCAGGTGGCGTTTGCGCTCGGCAAGGACCGCGACATGCACCGCCACAGCACGGAGGCGTTGGCGCACGACCCGGAGGACCCGAACGCGCGAGCCCTGCACGGTACGGCGTCCATGCTCACCGGCGACTCGCGCTCCGGGTACACATCGCTCGCGTCCGCGGCGGCGTCCCAACCCGATGATGCGGACCTGCGCGCGGCGGCCCGTCAGGCGAAGCTGATGAACCATCCCCTGATGCTTCCGCTGCGTCCGTTCGCCCGGGTGAATCCGCTGGTCGTCTGGATCTGCGTCGTCGCGGTCATCTACGGTCTCCGCGCGGTCGGGCTAGGGCCGCTGTCCTTCGCGTTCGCCATGATCTGGTTGGTGTTCTGCGTGTACTCGTGGGTGGTCCCACCGCTGGTCCGCCGCTGGATCAACAGGAAGTGGGGTTCATGAGTAACGACCGCATCGACGCGCTGCGGAAGGCCGTCGACGCCAGCCCGGACGACGTGATGCTCCGGCTGCTCCTGGCCGAGTCGCTCGCCACTGCCGGCGAGAACGAGGAGGCGCTCGACCAGTACGTCGTACTGCTCGATCAGCGTGGCCTTCCGGACGACCAGTTCGTGCCGGTGGGCGAGCTCGCCGCGGCGAACGGGCGGCTGGCCCTGCTGCGGAACCTGCTCGAAGCGGCCCGCCAGCAAGGGGTGGTCGAGGGCACCGGCCGGCTGCAGCAGCTCGTCGACGGCATGATCGCCGAGCGCAGCGGCGTACGGATCAAGGTCGGTCCCGAGGCGGAGCCGGACCCGCTGGGCACCGACGCGCCGAAGGAGACGGCCACCTTCGACCAGGTCGGCGGGATGGAAGAGATCAAGCGGGTGATCCACCGGATGGTGATCCTCCCGCTGAGCCGGCCGGAGCTGTACGAGAAGTACGGGCGCAAGTCCGGCGGCGGCGTGATGCTCTACGGCCCACCCGGCTGCGGCAAGACGCTGCTGGCCCGAGCGACCGCGGGGGAGTGCGGTCTGCCGTTCATCAATGTCCGGATCGAGGACGTGATGGACCCGTACCTCGGGGTGTCCGAGCGCAATCTGCACGCCGCCTTCGAGCGTGCCCGCGCCAACGGTCCGTGCGTGCTGTTCCTCGACGAGTTGGACGCGCTGGCGTTCGCGCGGCACAAGCACGGTGGATCCGAGGCGCGGCGGCTGGTCGACGTACTGCTGCAGGAGCTGGACGCGATCGGCTCCGAGAACGACGGCCTGCTGGTGCTGGCCGCGACCAACGCGCCGTGGGACGTGGACGAGGCGATGCTCCGGCCGGGACGCTTCGACCGGGTGATCTTCGTACCGCCGCCGGACGAGCCGGCCCGCGCCGACATCCTGACCGTGCTGACCAAGGACGTGCCGGCCGACGGGCTCGACCTGAAGGGACTCGCCGCCCAGACGCCGATGTTCAGCGGCGCGGACCTGCGGGCGCTGATCGAGCGCGGCGTGGACAAGGTGATCGACGAGGCGCTCACCAGCGGTGGCGAGCCGCCGCTGGACATGCGTCACCTCACCGAGGCGCTGGCCGCGGTGAAGCCGTCCACGCTCGACTGGTTGCACCGCGTCCGCTCGTACATCGAGTTCGCCAACCAGAGCGAGCGGTACGACGATGTGGCGGCGTACCTCAAATCCCGCGACGTACGCCGCCGCCTGAAGCCCTGACTCACTTGAGTTTGGACGCCACCGAATCCGGCATCGCCTCGTACCTGGAGAACTCCCGGCTGAAGGTCGCCGCCCCGTGCGACAAGGACCGCAGATCGATTGTGTAGCGAGTGATCTCCACCTGCGGTACTTCGGCCTTCACCAGCGTCCTGTCGTCGCCGACCTTGTCCGTCCCGAGCAGCCGCCCGCGCCGCCCGGACAGGTCGCTCATCACCGCACCGACCAGGTCGTCCGGCACCAGGACCGACACCAGGTCGACCGGCTCGAGCATCGCGACCCGTGAAGCCGCCGCGGCCTCGCGCAACGCCAGCCCACCGGCCATCTGGAACGCCATGTCGGACGAGTCGACGCTGTGTGACTTCCCGTCCAGCAACGTGACCCGGATGTCGACCATCGGGTATCCGGCCGCGACGCCCTTCTCCATCTGCGCCCGCACGCCCTTCTCCACGCTCGGGATGAACTGCCGCGGTACCGCCCCGCCGACCACCTTGTCGACGAACTCGAACCCGCCACCCTGCGGCAGCGGTGCGACCTCGATGTCGCAGACGGCGTACTGACCGTGGCCGCCGGACTGCTTCACGTGCCGCCCGTGGCCCTTGGCCGACCCGAGGAACGTCTCCCGCAGCGGCACCCGTAGCTCGACGGTGTCCACAGTCACGCCGTACCGGCTGGACAAGGCATCCAGGACGACGTCCGAGTGCGCCTCACCCATGCACCACAGCACGATCTGGTGGGTCTCCGGGTTCTGCTCGATCCGCAGCGTCGGATCCTCGGCCGCGAGCCGCTGCAACCCGACGCCGAGCTTGTCCTCGTCGGTCTTCGCGTGCGCCTCGACCGCGATCGGCAGCAACGGCTCAGGCATGTTCCACGGCCTCAGCAGCAGCGGATCCGTCTTGTCGGAGAGCGTGTCACCGGTCTCCGCCCGAGTCAGCCGGCCGATCGCGCACATGTCACCGGCGACCACCTGACCCGCCGGCCGCTGCGTCTTGCCGAGCGGGAACGACAGGGAGCCGATCCGCTCGTCCTCGTCGTGGTCCTCGTGCCCGTGGGACGCACCGTTGTGCTCACCGAAGAACGACGTGAAATGGCCCGACACGTGAACCGTCGTGTCGGGCCTGATGGTGCCGGAGAACACCCGCACCAGGCTCACCCTGCCGACGTACGGGTCCGACGTCGTCTTCACCACCTCTGCCAGCAGCGGGCCGTCGGGGTCGCAGGCGAGTCCCTTGCGGGCGACACCGTGCGGGTTGAAGACGTCCGGGATGGTGTGCTCGGGCGGCGACGGGAACCCGCTGGTGATCACCTCGAGCAACTCGAACGTGCCGATACCGGACGCGCTGCAGACCGGGATGACCGGGAAGAACGAGCCGCGGGCGACCGCGCGCTCGAGGTCCTCGATCAGCACCTTCTGGTCGATCTCCTCGCCTTCGAGGTACCGGTCCATCAGGGACTCGTCCTCGGACTCCTCGATGATCCCCTCGATCAACGTGCCGCGCAGTACCTCGATCTCGTCCGCGTAGGCCGGGTCCGGCGCCGAGGTCGAACGTTTGCCTCCGGAGTAGGAGAAGAACGACTGGGAGAGCAGTCCGATCAGCCCGTCACCAGCGGGCAGATAGAGCGGGAGGACCTTGTCGCCGAACGCGTCCTGCGCAGTGGCGAGCGCGTTCTGGTAGTTGGCCCGGGCGTGATCGAGCTTGGTGATCACGACGGCTCGCGGCATCCCGACGTGGGCGCACTCCTGCCAGGCGGCCTTGGTCGGCTCGTCGACGCCCTCACTGGCCGAGATGACGAACAGCGCACAGTCCGCGGCTCGGAGGCCGGCGCGCAGTTCGCCGACGAAATCGGCGTACCCCGGGGTGTCGATCAGGTTGACCTTGACGCCGTCGTGCGGCAACGAGGCGAGCGACAGGCCCACCGAGCGCTGCTGCCGGAGCTCGGCGTCGTCGAAGTCGCACACGGTGGTTCCGTCCAGGACGGTGCCGGGTCTGTTCAGGACTCCGGAGGCCACCAGCAGGGCCTCGACGAGGGTGGTCTTGCCGGAGCCCGACGGGCCGACCAGGACCACGTTGCGGATGGCGTCCGGGCTGTCCACAGCGGGCGCGGCTCCGGTGCCTTGGGAAGCATTCGTCTTGTCTGCCATGACGTTCCTCCTGGTCCACCCACGATTCCCCTAACGGACACTTCGCACAAGAGTCTTCCGGTAGCGGATTCGTCCCGGAGGTCCCACGCCCGGACCCTCGCGCTCTGTAGTGTCCGGGGCATGCGTAGGGCACTCGGGGTCGTCATCACCATGCTGTTCGCCGTTCTGGCGCTGGCCGGTTTCGCGGTTCCGGCGTCGGCGGACGCCGGTGACGAGATCAGGAACTTCAAGATCGAGTACGTCGTCTCCGCCGACGGCGTGCTGCACGTCAAGGAGACGATCGACTACGCCTTCGGCAGCACCGGCCGGCACGGCATCTACCGGGACCTGGTCACCCGCGAGCCGTACAAGGACGACGACTCGAAGGACCAGGAGTACCAGGTCTCGAACATCGAGGTCTCGACGCCCACCCCGAACGTCTCGGCCGAGTTCACCACCGACACGTTCAAGGCGAACAACGACCGCAACGAGAACACCCAGATCAAGATCGGCTCCGCGAACAGCACGGTCCCCGGCGACGAGGCGACGTACGTGATCTCGTACGACGTCCGCGGTGCGCTGCGGAACTTCGCCGACCACAGCGAGCTGTACTGGGACGCGACCGGTAGCGCCTGGTCCGCGGTGATCAACCAGGTGACCGTCAACGTCACGGTCCCGCAGGGTGTGACCCAGGTCGACTGCTTCTCCGGCGAGGCCGGTTCGACGCAGACCTGTCCGCAGAAGTCGGTCGTCGGCCAGCAGGGTGTGTTCGGCGCGTCCCAGCTCGAGCGCGGACAGCAGTTGACGATCGTCGCCGGCATCACGGCAGGCGCCGTACAGAACGACACCCCGATCCTGGTCGACCCGCCGAACTGGCTCGAGCGCAACGGCCTGTCCTGGCTCTCGCTGATCGGCGCCGGCGTGGTCACCGCGATCTCGATCGTCCTCGCCGCCGCCTACGCCAAGTTCGGCAACAAGGACCAGCGGTACGCCGGGATGCCGCCCGGCACGTTCCCGCCGGACGGGGTCGCGGCCGAGCCAGTGAAGGACGAGCTGAGCAAGGACCAGCTCCCGGTCGCGTTCTCGCCGCCTCGCATCCCGGTGGCAGAGGGTGGGCTGCTGATCGACGCGAAGGCCACCACGGTCGAGACGGCCGCGACGCTGATCGACATGGCGGTGCGCGGCGGCGTACGGATCGACAACACCGGTGACTCGCAGAAGGCTGTCCTGCTGAACCCGGCGGTTGCTACCGCACCGCACGAGCAGGCCCTGATGTCAGGGCTGTTCCCGACGCTGCAGCCGGGCTCGGAGGTCCTGCTCAAGCGCGGCGCGGTCGGCGACAACACCATGCGGACCGCGCACACGTCGATGATCACCGCGCTGCGGGAGCAGGTGAAACAGCGCGGGTGGTACCTGCGGATGCCGCGCGCCGGTGGTGGATCCGTGTTCAAGAACGGCTTCGGCTGCGCGTGCATGGCGATGATCGCGATCTGGGTGTTCGGCGCCGGCTTCGCCGGGACGATCACCGCGGCGGCGACCGGCGGCGCGGGCCGGGCGGTGGTGATCGCGATCCCGGTGATCGCCGTGATCGTTGCCATCGGCATCTGGATCGGGATCCGTGGCCGCGGGCAACGGAACCCGGCCGGGCGAGCGGTGACGGATCAGCTGGTCGGCTTCGAGAAGTACCTGGCCACGGCCGAGGCGGACCAGCTGCGGTTCGAGGAGGGCGAGGACATCTTCTCGAAGTACTTGCCCTGGGCCATCGCTTTCGGGATCGCCGACCGCTGGCAGAAGGTCTGCGAGCAGCTGGTCGCCGCGGGCCGGCTGACTCCGGATCCGGTCTGGTACTACGGTCCGTCGTACTACACGTCCGGCTGGACCGCGGGCGCGGTCGGCGCGACCGTCGCGAGCACGTTCGACCCGCCGCCCACACCGTCCAGCTCGGGCGGTGGAGGCGGCAGCTCGTCCGGCTTCAGCGGCGGCTCCTCCGGCGGCGGTGGCGGCGGTGGAGGCGGCGGCAGCTGGTAGAGCAGCTGGGCGGGGCTGCTCGCGGCGCCGCTGGCTGGGTCAGACCGTTCCGCCGGCGGCCGGGGGAGCCGTCGGATCGGCGGCTGCGTCGCCGACGACCTCGCGGGCGAGGAAGTCCTCGAGGTGGAACAGGTTGTCGCCGGCGCGGTTGGCCACGTTCACGAGGGTCTTCATCGCGGCGACCTCCTCGACCTGCTCCTTGAGGAACCACTGCATGAATTGCTCGCCGATGTAGTCGCTCTCGTCCCGCGCGGTCCGGGCCAGCGTCTCGATCTGCTTGGTGACGGTGATCTCCTGCGCCAGCGCGAGCTCGAGCGGCTCGAGCGCGGTCTTGAAGTCGGACTCGACCTCGCCTACCGAGGGGATCTGCGGCCGGATGTCCTTGTCCAGCAGGTACTGGACCATCATCATCGCGTGATTGCGCTCTTCCAGTGACTGCTTGTAGAAGTGCGCGGCCAGTTGCGGAAGATCCTGGTCGTCGTACCAGACAGCGACTGCCACATATTGCTGTGACGCGGTGAATTCGTTCCGGATCTGCTCGTGCAGAAGCTTTTCGTACGTGCTCATCCCGTCAATCTACTCTGCCCCAACGCGATCACCGGGGTGTCACCGCCGGGCAGTCCGATCCGGACCGTTGTGTCCGTCACCGCCACATCGATGCCCTCGGCAAGCGCCTGCGGTCGCAGCCCGTCTCGCGTGAGCACGACGGCGTTCACCAGCACGAGCGGCCGACCATGGTGCCGAGCAGTCAGGTAGGGCGTCGCCGAGTGCGCACCGAACGGGTTCACCCCGACGGCCCGATGGACCCCGGCGGCCTCGTACCCGTGCAGCCCGACAACCGCCGACACCAGACCGTCCGCGTTCCGCGCCGAGGCCGCCAGACCCGCCTCGGTGCTGCTGGTCGCCCCGGTGCTGCTGTCCGCCCCGGTGCTGCTGGTTGCCTCGGGCAAGGAATCTCCGGCGACGGCGAAGCCCGCGCTGCGGACCTGGGCGCCCTCCGGCCCGTCGACCAGGGCGCACCGGATCTCCCAGCCGTTCCACACGACAGAGGCGACCTCGATCGCCCACGGTCCGTCGTCACCAAGCCACGCCTGGTGCCACGACGATGCCGTACGCCCCTCGACGCCCAGCCGCCGGATCCGGCCCCGCCCGCTGGCGACGCCGTCCGGCGACACCAACGAGATCAGGTTGTCGATCCCGGGCTCGTGGTCGGACAGGTCCGGCCCGGCGTGGTTCGCGTACGCCAGCCGGTTGTAGTGCGGATCGCCCGCGGGCTCCACACCCTCCGGCTCGGCGACCGGCGCATGGTCGGCGCCGTGGTTCACCAACTGCACGACCTGGTCGTGCCGGCTCGCGTGCAGGATCCATCCCGGCTTCGGCATCGCTCGTAGTTGATCAGCGTCGTCGAGCGGGATCGAGTCCTCCGGGTCAGCCCAGACCGGGTGCTCCGGCGGCAGGATCAGCCCGACGAACCCCTTCGACGCCCAGTACGGCGATCCAGGACCGGAGTACTGCTGCGTCGTCGGCAGGAAAGTGTCGTACCACCCGAGCGTCAGCACGCCACGCTCATCCGGCACGCCGTGCTGCACGAAGTGCCGTGCAATGCCCGAGCACAGCCGCCGCGTCTGCCCCGGCGTCAGGGGAGTGGAGTCGAGCAACGCGCCCATCCAGTACGGCGCTGCCGCGGCCATGCGATAGGTGAGCGACCGCCCCTGGTAGATCGGCGCGCCGTCGTTGCCGACGAGGTGCACCGCGTCCTCGAGGAACAGCCTGATCCGCTCGCGATACAGCTTCAGCCGGTCCTCGTACTGCGCACCCGGCGTCGCGGCGGCCATCCGCGCCCACAGTCCGGGGTAGAGGTGCATCGCCCAGCCGATGTAGTTGTCGAAGTTCTGCCCGTCGCCGTCGGAGTACCACCCGTCGCCGACGTACCAGTCCTCGATCCGGTCGAGCCCGCCGTCGATGTCGTCCTGCGAGTACGGCGCTCCGACCGAGGCGAGGAACTGCTCGCTGACGACCTGGAACAGCCGCCAGTTGTTGTCGTGCGTCGTGGAGCCGATGAACCCGCCGAGCCATTCCGCGACGTGTTCCTGTGCTCGCGTATCGAGGCGGTCCCAGATCCACTCGCGGGTCTCGTGCAGCGACACCGCGATCGCCGCGGCCTCGACCATCTGCTGCGACCGCTCGGTGAGCCGCAGCCACGACTCGGGGTGGTCCGGGTTCGCGCCGTTCGCGACGCCGCGTGCGTACCGCTCGATCAGGTCCTCGCAGCCCTTGCCCTGCACGCCGGCGATCCGGAACGCAGCCAGCATGAACGATCGGGCGAAGCCCTCCAGCGCGTCGGACGCCGTACCCGATCGGCTCGGCCGCCCGGGCAGCTCGATCAGCGAGGCGGCGGGGGAGAAGTACGGCACCAGCGAGTCGAGCAGATGATCCGCCAACGCCTCCCAATGCTTACGGCTCCAACCGGTCTGCCGCGAGAGAACACGGTCGGTATCGGGCAGGACGAGGCGGGTCATGCAAGCCTTCCGAGTTCATCCGGGGTGATGGCGTGTTCGAGGGGTTGGCCGGCAGCGAGGTGTTCGAGTTCGCTCACGGCCATCTCGCCGAGGCGGGCGATCTCGTTGCCGACGGCACCGGCGACGTGCGGGGTGACGAAGACGTTCGGCAGGTCGAGCAGGGGCGAGTCCGGCGGCAGCGGCTCGGGATCGGTGACGTCGAGTACGGCGTCGATCCGGCCGGAAGCGCACTCGGCCAGCAGCGCGTCGGCATCGATGATCTTGCCCCGCGCGGTGTTGATCAGCACCGCGCCGTCCTTCAGCAGACCGAGGAGCCGGGCGTCGACCAGGCCGACGGTCTCGGGAATCAGCGGCGCGTGCACGCTGAGGATGTCGCTGCGCGTGAACAACGCGTCGTTGTCGACCAGTTCAGCACCGAGCACCGCCGCCTGGTCCGCGGTCAGGTACGGGTCGCTGATCAGCACCTCGAGGTCGAATGCGCGCAACCGCTCCGCGACCATCTTCCCGATCCGTGACGCTCCGAGCAGGCCGACCGTCGTACCGTAACTGCCCGGCATCGCGTGCGGGTCGCCCTTCCGCCGTTCGATCCGGTACTGCGCCGCGAGCCGGAACGCCCGCTTCCCCGCGAGCACGATCGCGGCGACCGTGAACTCGGCGACCGGTTGCGCGTTGGCGGTGGCCGCCGACGAGACCCGGATGCCGCGGTCGAACGCGGCCGGGTCGACGATCGCCTTGACCGAGCCGGCCGCGTGCAGGATCGCCTGCAGCTTCGGCGCCGCGTCGAGGACCTCCGGACCGATCCGCGGGCAGCCCCAGCCGGTGAGCAGTACGTCGACGTCCGGCAGCGCCGCGCGTACGGCGGGGTCGGCGAGGAAGCTGGTCCCGGGGCCGACCGGGAGCACGGTGGCGATCGCCTCGAGCCGCTCCCGGACCCGCGGCACGAGGACGCGGGTCCTGGCGTCGTCGTGCATCGCCAGCATGACGGTCAGGGCGGAATCTGGTTCGCTGCTCACGACGAACAACCTAGCAAGCGCTTTCCCAACCTGTCTCTCCGACCGCCGAGTCTTGGAACATCCTGAAAGTTTTGCCCAGGCCGGAATGTGTCCGGATGCGTTGGGCGTTGTCTACCTCAGAGGGCAGGATAGAGGTGCCTACCCGCCCTGATGGCAACCGCGAAGGAGAACGACGATGCTGCGACCGGACGACCTCTACGAGATCGTCGACGAGTCGGTGGCGACCGGCCCGGCGGCGACGCCGAAGGTCATGGTGCACTCGCTGGACGGGTTCATGGACGCGGGTCAGGCCGGCCGGGTGACCGCCGACCACCTGCTCGAGGTGCTCGACCACCGGCTGCTCGCGCGGTTCGATATCGACCTGTTGCACGACTACCGGGCCCGGCGGCCCGAGGTGACGTTCGCCGAGGACCGGTTCACCGACTACACGCCGCCGCACCTGTCGCTGCACCTGTTGACCGACGATGCCGGCGTCGAGTTCCTCTTGCTCGAGGGCGCCGAGCCGGACAACCACTGGGACCGGTTCGCCGCGGCAGTGCGTCAGCTGATCGAGCGCTACAACGTGACGCTCACGGTCGGCGTCCACGGCATCCCGATGGGCGTGCCGCACACCCGGCCGCTCGGCCTGACCGCGCACGCGACCCGGCCCGAGCTCGTCACCCGCTCGAACATCTGGGACGGCGAGATGGTGCTGCCCGCGAGCGCCGGCACGATGCTGCAGGTCCGCCTGGGTGAGGCCGGCAAGGACGCGATGGGCTTCGCGGTCCACGTTCCGCACTACCTGGCCGAGAACCGCTTCCCGGGCGCCGCGCTGGCGCTGGTGCACGCGATCTCCGCCGCGACGGGCCTGCTCCTCCCTAGCAAGGCCCTGCTCGACGAGGCCGCCGTCACCGGCCGGCTGGTCGACGAGCAGGTCGAAGCCTCCGACGACGCAAGCGCAGTGGTCAAGGCGCTCGAAACGCAGTACGACGCGGCCGAGGGTTCGCTGTCCCGCAAGAGCCTGCTGGCTGATTCGACCCCGTCCGCCGACGAGCTCGGCGCCGAGGTGGAGCAGTTCCTGGCCGAGCTCAACCGCGAGGACAACGAGTAGGAGCCCGCTGCGGGTTCGGCGTACCGGCCTGTCAGGATGAGGCATGCCTGAGTCGCTGGAGGATCTGGTCGAGCTGCTCGACCTGGAGATGATCGACGTCGACCTGTTCCGGGGTCGTCAGCCGCAGACCTCGATGCAGCGGGTGTTCGGCGGCCAGGTGCTGGGTCAGGCGCTGGCCGCCGCGAGCCGCACCGTCGACCCGGAGCGGATCGTGCATTCGCTCCACGGGTACTTCCTGCGCGCGGGTGACACGTCGGTACCGATCGTGTACCGGCCGGAGCCGACCCGTGACGGTGGCTCGTTCAGCAGCCGGCGGGTGGTGGCGTCGCAGAACGGCAAGCCGATCTTCTACATGTCGGCGTCGTTCCAGCGGCCGGAGCCCGGCCTCGATCACCAGGATCCGATGCCGGACGACGTCGTACCGCCGGAGGAGGCGCCTCGGTTGGCGACTGTCCTGGAAGCGCGGTCCGGTCGCGCGGCAGCGGACTGGGATCGCGAGTGGGCGGCGCTCGACGTACGCCTCGCTGGGGTGACCGGTCGGCAGTTCTGGATCCGTGCCGCAGGCAAGCTTCCCGACGATCCCGCGCTGCACGCGTGCGTGCTCGCATACGCGAGTGACCTGACGCTATTGGGCGCGAGCCTGCTCCCGCACGGCATCGTGATCGGCGACCGCCGCATCCAGCCCGCTTCGCTCGACCACGCGCTCTGGTTCCACCGGCCGTTCCGCGCCGATGAGTGGTTGCTGTACGACCAGTCGTCGCCGTCAGCGTCGGGCGCCCGCGGCTTCGCGACCGGCCGGCTCTATGCCCAGACCGGCGCGCTGATCGCGTCGGTGGCGCAAGAAGGTCTGATCCGGCCGGTCGGTCTGGACTCTGATCTGCTAACGTAGAAACGTGATCAAGCGCGCAGTAGTGACGACGACGCCGAGGTTCGTCCCGGCGCGCTGACATCTGACTGTCTACCGAAGCCCCGGGGCGAGTGCCCCGGGGCTTTGTTGTGTCCGGTGGTCGCTCGCTCCAAAACTCTTGGAGGAATCATGTACGACCACCGCAAGCTCGGCCGCGAGCTCGGCCTGTTCGACTCCGACCCGTTGATCGGCGCCGGCCTGCCGTACTGGCTGCCCGCGGGCGCCGCAGTACGTCGTGCGCTCGAGAGCTACATCTCCGAGGTCGAACGAAGAGCCGGCTACCAGCAGGTCTATTCACCCGTGCTCGGCAAGCGCGAGCTGTACGAGATCTCGGGCCACTGGGCGAAGTACCACGAGGACATGTACCCGCCGATGGATATGGGCGGTGAGCAACTGATCCTCCGGCCGAGCATCTGTCCGCACCACGCGCTGATGTATCGCTCCCGCTCGCACAGCTACCGCGAACTCCCACTCCGGTACTCCGAACTCGGCGGCCAGTACCGCGCCGAGCTCTCCGGCGCGATCGGCGGTCTCAGCCGCGTCCGCGCGATGCAACTCAACGACGCCCACATCTTCTGCCGCCTCGACCAGGTCGCCTCTGAGGCTGCGTCCGCGCTGTCCCTGATCAACCAGGCGTACGCCGATATGGGGATCAGCGCCTCGCGTTATGTGCTCGCGCTGCCCGCGGAGGACGCGAAGTTCGGTGACCCGTCCAGCAAGTACGTCGGTGATGCCGCCAGTTGGGCCCAGGCCGCTTCGTTGCTCCGCGATGTCTTGGAGGCGGCCGGTATCGACTACGAGGAGGCGCCCGGCGACGCGGCGTTCTACGGGCCGAAGATCGACATCCAGCTGGAGGATTCGGCCGGGCGGGAGTTCAGTCTGTCGACCGTCCAGATCGACTTCCACCAGCCGGCGGCGTTCGGGCTCGAGTACATCGGTGCCGATGGCAACAAGCATCGTCCGGTGATGGTGCACCGCGCGATCGTCGGCAGCATCGAGCGGGCGATGGCGCAGCTGATCGAGGTACATGGCGGAGCGTTCCCGGCGTGGCTCGCGCCGGTGCAGGTCGTCGTACTCCCGATCTCGGACGACGAGGAGAAGCGTGCCGCCGAGGTGGCTCGTCGCGCGGTGGATCGCGGGCTGCGGGTGGAGATCGCGCATGCGGACGAGGGGAGTCTCGGCGCGCGGATCCGCGAGAACCGGTTGGCGCCATACCAGGCTGTCATCGGGGCGCGTGAGGACGATGCTGGTTTGCTTGCGGTCCGGGAGCGCGACGGCGGTCGGTGGGAGCCGGCGCCGATCGGGGAGGTGCTCGATCGGATCGCGGAGCTCAGTTCTCCTGCAGCTGTCCGATCAGGTGAGTGACCTCATGCGACTCGTCGTACAGCGCGAAGTCGGTCGTCTTGCCGGTCTGCTGGTAGCCGAACTGGACCCGGGAGGGCAGCAGTAGTGGCTTACGGAAGTCGACGCGGACCGTGAACGCGTCCGGCAGATGACCGGCGCGCTGGATGGACGCGAGCGCGGCGGCCTTGGCCCACATGCCGTGGGCGATCTGGCGCGGGAACCCGAACGCCTGAGCGGTGAGCTTGAACAGGTGGATCGGGTTCCGGTCGCCGGACGCGCCGGCGTACCGGCGGCCGAGGTTGCCGCGCAGGTCCCACCAGGCGTCGGCCGAGAGGACCGGGTCGGTCAGCAGGTCCGCGTGTGCGCTCGGCGAGCCGGCCGTGCGGCTGAGCAGCGTGGTCAGATCGCTCCACACCAGCTCGTGGTCGACGAAGACCTCGCTGATGATGTCGAAGACGGTGCCCTTCGGGTGCGGGCGTTCCGGCGTACTGTGCACGCGGATGGCCGGCTCGGCGTGGATCGGGATCGGCTGCTTCTGCGTGATCGTGTTGGACAGATGCACGATCCCCATCGGCTTGTACGGGAACGAGGGGTCGGACATCAGGTCCAGGTGCAGCGGGAACGCCAGCACATGCGGGTACGTCGGCGGCAGCGCCGGGCCGGCCTGGAACCCGGTGACATCGCGGTACGCCGTGAGGTGGTCCTGGTCGATCGCCGATCGGGGCAGCTCGAGCGTCAGGCCGTCCTCGTCCGGCTCGTAGTCGGCTCTCCTGAGGGTTGCGCGGACCGTCCGGGCGTAGAGCTGGCCGAACTTCGGCGAGTCGTCGTACCGTCGGGTCGGCATGTCAGGCGCCCAGCATGCTCTGGCCGCAGACCCGGACCACGTTGCCGGTCACGCCGGCCGACGCCGGATCCGCGAACCACGCGATCGTCTCGGCGACGTCGATCGGCAGCCCGCCCTGCTGGAGCGAGTTGATCCGGCGGCCGACCTCGCGGATCGTGAACGGGACCTTCGCGGTCATCTCGGTCTCGATGAACCCGGGCGCGACCGCGTTGATCCGGATGTTGCGATCGGCCAGCTTCGGCGCGAGCGCCTGGACCAGGCCGATCACGCCGGCCTTGGAGGTCGCGTAGTTGGTCTGGCCGTTGTTGCCCGCGATACCGGCCATCGACGAGACCCCGATGATCGAGCCGCCGTCCTTCAGTGCTCCGGACTCGATCAGGTGCTCGGTGATGCGCTCCGGGGCGCGCAGGTTGACGTCGAGTACGGCGTCCCACGCGTCGGTCCGCATGTTCGCCAGCCGCTTGTCGCGGGTGATACCGGCGTTGTGGACGACGATGTCGAGCCCGCCGTGCTGCTCCTGGGCGTGGGCCGCGATCCGTTGCGGGGCGTCGACCGCGGTGACGTCGAGCAGGAGCTCGGTGCCTCCGAGCCGGGTCATGACCTTGCGCAGCGGGTCCGCGTTCTGCGGTACGTCGACGCCGATGATCGTTGCGCCGTCGCGGGCGAGCGTGTTCGCGATCGCTTCGCCGATGCCGCGGGCGGCGCCGGTCACCAGGGCGATCCGCCCGCTCAGCGGCCGGGTCGGGTCGTTGCTGACCAGCGGGCCGGTGCCGATCCGCGCGACCTGGCCGTCGACGTACGCGGACTTGGGGGAGAGGAAGAAGCGGAGCGTGGAGTCGAGCTGCTCGTGGGCGTCCGGGGCGATGTACACGAGGTTGACGGTGGCGCCGCGCTTCACCTCCTTGCCGAGGGAGCGGGTGAAGCCCTCGAGCGCGCGCTGGGCGACGTGCTGCTCGGTGGAGGTCGCGAGCTCCGGCGTACGGCCGACGACGATCACGCGGCCGGCCGCGGAGAGCTGGCGGATGACGGGGGAGAAGAAGCGCTGCAGGCTGGTCAGGTCAGCGGTCGTGGCGGCGCCGGTCGCGTCGAAGACCAGTGCCTTCGGGCGGATGCCGATCGACGCGACGCCTTCGGTCGCCGTACTGAACGAGGCGCCGATGTCGCGCAGCAGGGCCTGGATCGCCTTGCCCGCGTCGGTCTCCCCGATCGCGCCGAAGACGACCGGCCCGTCGATCACCGGCGACCCCTCGACCCAGCGCTGCAACGGCGTCGGGTCGGGCAGGCCGAGGTTCTTCACCAGGGTCTGCCCGAGCGGTGTGCGGGTGAAGGTCTGGTAGCGGTCCGTCATCTCAGCTCCTACTTCTCGAGGATGGCGACGACACCCTGGCCGCCCGCGGCGCAGATCGAGATCAGGCCCCGGCCGCCGCCGTTCTCGTCCAGTTGCTTGGCCAGCGCGGCGACGATCCGCCCGCCGGTCGCCGCGAACGGGTGACCCGCGGCCAGCGAGCTGCCGTTCACGTTCAGCTTGTCCCGGTCGATCTCGCCGAGCGGCGCGTCCAGGCCGAGCCGCTCCTTGCAGAAGATCGGATCCTCCCACGCCTTCAACGTCGACAGCACCTGGGAGGCGAACGCTTCGTGGATCTCGTAGTAGTCGAAGTCCTGCAGCGTGAGCCCGGCCCGCTGGAGCATCCGGGGCACGGCGTACGCCGGAGCCATCAGCAGACCCTCGGCGCCCTTCACGTAGTCGACCGCGGCCGTCTGCGAGTGCGTCAGGTACGCCAGCGGCCTGAGCCCGTGCTCCGCCGCCCACTCGTCGGTGCTGAGCAGAACGGTCGAGGCGCCGTCGGTCAGCGGGGTCGAGTTGCCGGCGGTCATCGTCGCGGTCTCGCCCTTGCCGTACACGGTCTTGAGTTTGGCCAGCTTCTCCAGGCTCGTGTCGGGCCTGAGGTTCTGGTCCTTCTCGAGACCGAGGTACGGCGTGATCAGGTCGTTCTGGAAGCCGCGGTCGTACGAGGCGGCGAGGTTGAGGTGGGACTTGAGCGCGAGCTCGTCCTGCGCCTCGCGGGTGATGCCCCACTCGAGCGCGGTCAGCGCGGCGTGGTCGCCCATCGACTTCCCGGTCCGCGGCTCGGCGTTGCGGGGGATCTCCGGTACGACGTCCTTCGGGCGAACGCGGGCGAGGACCTTCAGGCGGTCCGGGTACGTCTTGGCGCGGTTGAGGTCGAGGAGCACGTTGCGCAGGTGGTCGTTGACCGCGACCGGCGCGTCGGACGCGGTGTCGACACCACCCGCGATGCCGGCGTCGATCTGGCCGAGCGCGATCTTGTTGCCGACCAGGATCGCCGCCTCGAGCCCGGTGCCGCAGGCCTGCTGGATGTCGTACGCCGGGGTGGTGGCGGCGAGCTTGGAACCGAGGACCACCTCGCGGACCATGTTCCAGTCGCGGGCGTGCTTGAGGACCGCGCCGGCGACCACCTCGCCCACCTCCTGACCGCCGAGGCCGGCCCGGTCGACCAGACCGTTGAGCGCTGCGGTGAGCATGTCGGAGTTGGAGGCGTGCCGGTACGTCTTGTCCTGCCGGGCGAACGGAATCCGGTTTCCGGCGACGACGGCCACCTTGCGGGTCTCGGTCACGATGTCTCTCCTTTGGACTTTCGTGCGGTGGCGGAGGGTCGCTTGAGTGCTTTGCGCCCCACAGCGGTCGCCAGGGTCGCGGTGATGGCAGTCTCTCGCACGGTACCGACATCCGCGTGATGCACCACCGGATGCCCGGGCTGGCCGCTCGACACGATCAGCCCGACCCTTGCCATATGCAACGACCCGAGGGTCTGCGTGTACAGGTGATTGGCCAGGTAGGCGGTGTCGACCTCGTCGAACACGCCGGTCCGCTGGCCGGCCTTGAGGATCGCCGCGATCCGGTCGAGCGGCGCGGCCATCGCCGTACCGAGTTTCATCATCACTGGCTCGGTGATCTCGCCGAAGAGCTCCTCGCCGGTCCTTCTCAGCAGGCTCATCGCGCAGTCGGTGAAGGCCGGGTAGGTCAGGCAGAAGTCGACGAACGTTTCACTGAGCGCCTTGAGGCGGTTGAGCGGGGCTTTTCTCGGATTGTCACTGTTGCTGAGCTGGTCGTTGAGCTCGCCGAGGTAGTCGACCAAGGTGAGGGCGAACAGCTCTTCCTTGCCGGCGAAGTGCCGGTAGATCAGCGCCTTGTTGATCCCGACCCGCTTGGCGATATCGTCGATCTGGGCGTCGATCGTGCCGCGCTCGTCGAACAGCTCGCGGGTGGCCCGGATGATGTCCCGCTCCCGGTCGCGCCGACGCTCCGCCGTGGTCCGGCGGCGTCCGATCGCGAGCAGCGCGGAGCTCATGGATCGATCTTAGCCACAGCGGTACCCTCCGGTGCAAACGACGGTTACACTCGTCGGTAACATCGTACTGCCCCTTCCTGTTCGCCGGAGGATGTTGATGACAATGACCGATCCGAAGTCCGCTGTCTCCGCCGACGTGATGGCGTTGGCCGGTGAACTCGGCGCCGAGCGGTCCCAACCGGGCTGGAGCTCGTTCTCGCTCGGGCTGAACGACGAGCAGAAGGAGATCCGCGACTGGGCCCACTCCTTCGCCGCCGACGTGATCCGCCCGGCCGCGGCCGAGTGGGACGAGCGCGAAGAGACCCCCTGGCCGGTGATCCAGGAGGCCGCCAAGATCGGCCTGTACGGCCTCGACGCGAACATCAACCTCTTCATCGACCCGTCCGGCCTGCTGATGCCGCTCGTCCACGAGGAACTCTTCTGGGGCGACGCCGGCATCGGCATGTCGCTCAAGGGCACCGGCCTGGCGTCGTCCGCGATCTTCTCCAACGGCACGCCCGAGCAGTGGAGCGAGTGGATGCCCCGCTGCTACGGCACGCCGGACGACGTACGCGTGGCTGCCTTCTGCTCGTCCGAGCCCGGCGCCGGCTCCGACGTGTCGGCGATCCGCACGCGGGCTGTCTACGACTCGTCCTCGGACGAGTGGGTGATCAACGGCCAGAAGGCGTGGGCCACGAACGGCGGCATCGCCGACATCCACGTCGTCGTCGCCACCGTCGACCCGTCGCTGGGCACCAAGGGCCAGGCCGCCTTCGTCGTACCGCGCTCCGAGGTCCGCGGCCTCGAGCAGGGCACCAAGCTCCGCAAGCACGGCCTCCGCGCCTCCCACACCGCAGACGTCTTCTTCGACAACGTCCGCATCCCCGCCGCCAACGTCCTGGGCGGCAAAGAAAAACTGGACGAACGCCTGGCCCGAGCCCGCGAAGCTACTGGCACCACGGGCCGGAACGCCTCGATGGCCACCTTCGAAATGACCCGCCACATCGTCGGCGCCCAAGCCATCGGCATCGCCCGAGCCGCCTACGAGGTAGCCCTCGACTACGCCAAGACCCGCGAACAGTTCGGCCGCCCCATCATCGACAACCAAGGCATCGCCTTCAAACTCGCCGACATGGCCATGGAAATCGACGCGGCCAGGTTGCTGGTCTGGCGAGCCGCCAACATGTCCGCCGCCCTCATGCGAGGCGAAACCCCCGACTACCGCCACGGCGAAGGCTCCATGGCCAAACTGAAGGCCGGCGAGGTCGCCGTAAAGGTCACCGAAGAAGCCATCCAAATCCTCGGCGGCAACGGCTACACCCGCGAATACCCAGTAGAACGCATGCACCGAGACGCCAAGATCTACACGATTTTCGAAGGTACGTCGGAGATCCAGCGCCTGGTCATCGCCCGAGCCATCTCCGGCATGCGAATCAGGTAAGGGGAAAGCCCCCGCACGCTACGCAGGCGCTACTCTCGTCGCTCCGCTCCTCAAACGCACCTGCTACGCGTGCTGCCCACCCACCCCCGGGCTTATCGCCCGGAGCACCCTTTCCGGCTACCGCCGGCGACCTGCGGCTGCCGCCGCGTTGCGCTCGCTATCGCTCGCGAGCGACCGCCCCGTGGCTACGCCTGACCGGCATCAGCAACGGAACCCTCCCCGCGGCAGCCGGTGCCAATTCGGCCCCGCAGCTCTTGCGTCAACCTTGACCCGACGCGACCACTCCACCGCAGCTGACGAACCTTGCGGTCAAGGAGCCGCCAGGCCGATCGGTGATCTGTACTGAGCTTGCTGCCTCGATGTAAGGGGTCTACACCGGTGCAGGTGCGGGGCGGCGGCCACTGAGTTCTGACAAGGTGTCGATCCGCGAGGGCTGGCCCGCGGGGCTACTTGTGAAGTTGTCAGTGCGTCGCGTTGGCTTCGATGGTGAACCGGTTATCGCCGGTGTGCGTCAGGCGAATCGCAGGCGGGTTGCCTCGTGGCCACGGAGCCTGGTCCGACCGAAGTAGCCACCGTCCGACCGCGGCGCTTCGGAGCTCGCTGCAGGTCTGCCAGAACGAGGCGGATAACGTGATTCTGACCTGACCCTCACCCGGGACAGTCAACTCAATGTGCGACCAGTTCGGATCGAAGACGTTGTCGCGGTCGGTGATGCGAATCTTCAGACCGTACCCGGCGCCCGATCGATGGTGTGCGCCGTTGTTCCACGCTCGGACCTGCATCGAACACACCTCCTGGGATCGCGCGAACCTGCGCGGAGCAGACGAAGCTCCGTCAGGCTGGGTGGCCGTCGTGGAGGTATGCCACCGTCTGCGACTCCGCGGCCTTGAGGGCGGCTTCCAGGCGGAGCCAGACGTACGGACGCAGACGTTGCTGTGCTTGCGCTGGTTCGACGAAGCTGTACCGCCGTAGCTCGTCGCGATCTGGTTCCAGCTGCGCAATCTGGTCCGCGAGCAGACGTCCGGCATCGAAGATGAACATCAGCGAATCGTCCCAGGGGCCGTGCGGCGACACCCAGTCTATGCAGGAGAGCGCGAGCTGGTCCGGCGCCAGCTCGAGGTTGAGCTCTTCTTTCAGTTCACGGAGGAGGCCGTCGAGGGGTGGCTCGTTGGCCTCGATCATGCCGCCGGGAAGGTCCCAATCGGGCTTGTAATCGGGATCGACGAGGAGGATCCGGCCTTGCGGGTCGCGGAGGATCGCGTCCGCGCCGACCCGCTTACGAGCCTGCTTGGCGTTGCCCTCGGCCAGGTGTTGTCGCCAGGCCTCGGGATCGCGGCGGTACAGCGGTTCGTCGGCGGTCATCGGCTGGCCTGTGCTTCGAAGGCGTCTGAGGCGATCCACTGCTGGAGCCAGGTTCGCTGGCGCATGGTATCCGCGAGGAGCTGTCTGGTTTCGCTGACGTTCGGTGAGTCCGCGTACGGCGTGAGCTGGTCGTGGATTTCTTTGAGTTGCTGAACGACGAGATGTGATCCGAGCGACTGGGTTGATCCGATGACGTCGTGCGTGATCCGACATGCCTCTTCGGTCTCGCCTTGTTCGATGAGAGACATGATGAGGAACAGCTGTCCAAATGTGTGACTCCGGATGCGATTGGACGGGCGGAGTTCGAGGATCAGCTGCGCGTGCTTCTGCGTGTCGGCCGACTTCCCGAGTTGGCGCATGCACCGCGCGGCCTCGCTCGCAAGGCTGCCACGGTCGAAGTGGCTGACCCATTCGGAGGGTGCCTCGGCGTGGGATCTATCTAGTGCAGCTTCGGCCTGATCCAGTAGCGAGCGGGTCTCTTGATCTTCTCCAAGCGCGGCTCGACCACGGGCCTGCATCGCGAGAAGGCGGGCTGCCAACTCCGGATTCTCAGCGCCGTCGGCGAGTGCTGCTTCGCCTGCTTGGGCGAAGCGGATGGCGCCGTATGGATCGACTCGATGGTGTGCGAGATGGCTGAGGCTGGCGAGTATGTGGATGCCAAGTTGGCGATCCTGGCCGGCCTTTGAGAGGTGGAAGGCGCGCAGGAAGTGGCTGTACGCGCGGTCATCACGCCCCGCGTCGTGAGCCATCCAACCGGCCATCTCGGTCAGTCCTGCCGCAGCTGTGAAGATGGCAGGGTCCTCGACTTCCAGATCGCCGCCGAACAGACGCGGTCCTACCTGCGTGTGCAGGTACCTGACGACTGATGCGTACAGATGACCACCACCGACTTGTCGATCGGCGGACCGGAAGGATTGCATCGCGAGTACGTCAGGCCCGTCGGTGCGCTTCGGCAATCGTCCGGTAGCGGCATGTCGGTGTGGACGCAGATCGACGGAAGCTGGGGGAGTGGGGTTGGTTGGAGTGGTCTCGGGCTCGGACGTGGGCCGTGGAGCCGCGAGGGACTCCAACCGCGCCGCGAAGCGGGACCTCTCGTCCGCGCTCGCTGTCGCAAGGAGCGTGTCCAGACCTTCCTGATTGATCGGTCTCGGGCGGATGCTGCCTCCGCCGGCCTCCCAGCGGGACACCATTCGCTCGCTCACGCCGATCCGTTGGGCGAACTCGCGAATGCTCAGGCGCTGCGATTCGCGCAGCACCCGTACTTCGCGCCCGGACCAGGTCTGGACCATCACAGGCTCAGTCTCCCACTGCCCAAGGTGCCACTCCACTTGAACCTCGCCGTGCTGGTTCGGCGGAAGTTCAGTGCTGTGTCAGCGGCAATCCATGGTGGGTGCTGTACCTCCTGCTCGACGCTTATCCGTACCGAGCGGCAGTCAGATATCAACGGGGTTAGAGACCAATGCGAGTGGCCTTCGGGTACTTCAAGAAGCACTTCCTGATGAGCGATCCCGAGATCGCAGCGCGTCGGCGAGCGATCGTCGACTGCGCGGGAGCCAATGATTGCGCGCTTGTCGCGATCTTCATCGACGAGTTGGAGACCGCGCCGGAACAGCTGCACAAGGCGCTCCGAGCCCTGATGGAGGCCGATGACGTCGTCCTGATCCTGCCGAACCTCCTCCATCTCGCGGCGGCCGGGAACCCGCTGCAGCTTCGCCAGCACCTTCTCGCCAGCCACGTCGAAGTTCTGCTGTCGGAGGTTCCCAAGCAGGCGGGGCGGACGTGCTGAGAGGGGTCCTCTCCTCAATGACCCTGGAACTCCGCGTCCGTTCCGCCCTCCACCGGGCCCTCGCCCCCTGATCTCCTCACGGATCACGGCTGAGGGTCTGAGCCCGGTTCGGTTGGCGCTGACACCTCTCAGCACCAACCGAACCAGGCAGAACTAGAGTCAGACGGCTGCCTGGAAGTCCGCGAAAGTGCATGGTCGGAGACTCCAGATCTCACGCGCGAGGCCACGCCGGCCTTGCACATCAGACCCATCTACGGAACAGGTTTTGGGCGGACAAGAGGCGGGTCTGCACTCCCTTCAGAGCCTCACGGAGGATGGCGTTGACGCGCTGAAGCTCAGCGACTTGGTGCTGCAATCGGTCGACCTCCGCGAGGAGAACGGCGACGTGTTCGGCGTCGATCGCCTCGGCCGAGCGCACCCGTTTTCGGCTTCGCCAGTTGCGCAGACGACGTCGGTCTGAGCAGAACCGTTGATCGGATCTGGCCGCTGCGTACGCGTCGCCGCAGTGCTCGCAGACATGTTGGCGAGCGGTCAGATCGCACCCAAACGCCGATGGCAGGTCGTCCATAAGTACTCCACGTGCGGCCCGCGAAGGTGCCAAATGCTCGTTGCAGATTGCTGACACGCCTCGAGTGCAAGATGTGTAACGGTTTGCAACTCCGTCGCTGCGGCGGCGAATGAGAATCATGAGGTGCCGTCCGGCGACGTCGAGTCACACTGGTGCGGGTGAGCCCGCAGATGTGTAAGGCGCGGGGTCTTCGGGTGCCGGTGGATTGTTGCTGCGAGTACGTGGGTCTGTGTCTTGGCAGAGGGCCCTCCGGGCGGCGCGTGGCCCGTGGGTGTCGCGGGTCGAAGTCGTGGCCGGAGGGAGTGCTCGATGGAGGTCTTGTTCGAACGGGTTGCGGGGTTGGATGTCGGTAAGGCGTCGGTGACTGTTTGCGTGCGTGTTCCGGGCCGGCGGCAGGGGAGTCGTTCGTCGGTGACGAGGACGTTCAAGACCACGATCGGGTCGCTGTGGGTGATGCGCGATTGGCTGGTCGAGTGTGGTGTGACGGTCGCGGCGATGGAGTCGACGTCGACGTATTGGAAGCCGGCGTTCTATTGCCTGGAGGAGGTGATGGAGGTCTGGCTGCTGAACGCTGCGCATATGAAGGCGGTGCCGGGCCGAAAGACCGACGTGCGTGACGCCGAGTGGATCGCCCAGCTGCTCGAACACGGATTGCTGTCTCCATCGTTTGTCCCACCGCCGCCGATCCGGCGGTTGCGGATGCTGACCCGGTACCGGGTGCAGTTGATGGGGGATCGGACGCGTGAGGCGGTCGGTTGGAGTTGATGTTGGAGGACGCGTCGATCAAGTTGTCGTCGGTTGCGTGGTCGGTGACGACGGTGTCGGCGCGGGTGATGCTGCGCGCGATGATCGGCGGTGAGCGCGATGCGCGGGTGCTGGCCGAGATGGCTAAGGGCAAGATGCGTTCGAAGATCCCCGATCTCGCCCAAGCGCTCGAGGGGCACTTCGATGATCACCATGCGCGGATGGCCGCCGCGATCTTGGATCGGCTCGAGCTGGTGGAGCGTGCTCTGGCTGATCTTGATGAGGCGATCCGGTTTCAGTGTCTTCCGTGGGCGCACGAGATCGAGTTGTTGCAGACCATCACGGGCGTTGGGGAGAAGGTCGCGCAGGTGATCGTCGCCGAGACTGGCGCGGACATGTCGCGGTTCGGTTCGGCTGCCAGGCTTGCTGCCTGGGCTGGGGTGGCGCCCGGGGTCTATGAGTCGGCCGGCAAGCGGACTCCGACCGGGAAGCGGCACGGGAACAAGTGGTTGACTGCGATGCTGGTCGAGGCTCCCGGTTCGGTCGCACGCATGCGTGGCAGGAATTACCTCGCCGCGCAGCATGCACGCCTGACGAAACGCCGCGGTGCTGGCCGGGCGCAGATCGCTGTCGCGCATCCCATTCTCGTAGTGGCCTATCACATGCTTAGTCGCGACGAGCCCTACCGCGATCTTGGTGCGGACTGGCTCGCTCGGCGCAACGACGAGGCTCACACACGCCGGCTCGTCGCCCAACTCGAGAGGCTCGGACACACCGTCCAGCTCGACCCCGTCGCCTAGCTGCAGTTACCAAAGAACGTGTCGGGCAAGCCCGACGCGCTGACGCGCCTGCGCACCAGCAGCTCATTCACGGGTCTGTGACGGTTTTGCGTGCTGCGTTTCGGTGGGGTTGGGATGGCAAGCGGGATCGGAGCAGCCGGCAAGCCATTGAGCGTTCAGCTATACATCAGTGCGACGCTGGACGGTCGAGGAAGCCGAAATGTTGTGCGGTCGGGGCGATATCTGCGAAGAGTGCAGCGAGTGAGGTAGCCGCCGCATGCGTGATCGGTGGGATACTCATGCAAGTAGCCTGGGCGGAAGCCGACCCGATGCCTATCGCGGCCGCCTCCAGTCACGTAGCTCGCGACGTCGATACTAGGTGCGAGGTCTATCCACGATGAAGCGGTGGTGAGTTGCGAATGGAGAGACCGACACGGCTTCGGTGACGGGCGAGGGCACTGGCGCGCTCCGCAGGTGACTCGATGCGCGGACCGTCGAGCCGATCATCCCGCAGACGTTCTGGAGTCGGTTTGGTGTCGATGCCGACGGTGAGCGCCTCACTCGTTTCCGGACGATGCGCTGCCATCGACACCATCAGGCGACCAGAATTCTCCCCTCACGCATCGAAACGATGGAACTCATCGAGGCCTGCGAGCCGGTGACGCGAAAGACACTGGGTCGCGACTGGGGTGTCGATGACCCCCTAGTGGCGCTTGCGCGCGGCTCTGGGATGTCGGGCGCCGGGATAGCAGCGACACCTCCTTCGCTGCTTCGGAACGAACGGACCTGTGCGCCAGAGGTGTTCGCGTGGGGTTGCGTGCCGCGGAGTGATGGGAATTGGGCCGCCGCCGTGTGCGGGTCAGAGAGTGGCGTAGAACCTGCGTGAGGAGTTCGGTTAGCACCAGCCGTGATTGTGATGGTGTCGGCGAGGGCAATCGGCCTTCGGACAGATAGCTGCGGACGGTTTGGGTATGTTGCCGATCGGGCTTTCCGCGCGAGCGGCCAGTCCAATAGCGCCACGTCGACACTCACGGTACGGCCGTTCCCAGTAACACGCCTCGTCTCGGGCGCGATGCGAGGATGGGGCATAGTGTGCTCGGTCCTGCAGCCGAGCACTGGTGAGTTACGGCGGAGGAAGCCTGATGGTGGAGTACGTAAATGAGACAGGTGGCGCAGATCGAAGCGGGGCACTCTTGTGGGCTGCGCCTACCGGACCGATTCCCGCGCCACCTGTCGACACCAAGGCTCAAGCGCTGCCTATTGGTGACCTCCACTGGCCGGATGCTGAGCGTCTGTTTCTCAGGCTCCTGCACACGGTTCGCCCGGTACAGTTCGCCAAGCTGTTCGGAGTCCCGGGTCAGGCCCAAGCGGGGATCGATGCCTACGCCCGCCTTCCGCTGGACTTGACGAGCGGTGATACTGGCGGCCGGAACTACATTACCCTGCAGTCCAGGCGCGTAGAGTCACTAACCCCGGCCAAAATTGAGAAGGCTGTTGACGACTTACTGAAGGGCGAATGGGGTGCCAGGACTTCGGCCTTTCACTTTGCGACCTCGTTCGACCTGCAGGACACGAAGTTGGATACCGCAATCCGCGAACAGACGGAACGCCTGGCCGAACTCAAAATTACCTTCGTCCCGTGGGGTGTGCAGGAGGTCTCCACCCTGCTGAAAGACCTTCCGCGCGTCGTCGACGACTTCTTCGGCCGGCCTTGGGTCGAGCGATTTTGCGGCGAGGAAGCAGCACTTGGTCTCTCCAAGAACCTGCTCCGGCAGGACATGAGTGAACTACGGTCGGGCCTGCGTGATCTGTACCAGGCTGTCTTCTCAGCGCAGGGCGGAATGCAATCCGCCGAAGCCCCACAGTCCCATCAACAGTTTGTGATTTTGGACGTCGATCCCAACCGCCAGCGATCCGAGCTCCTCGAGATTGAACCGCCTGAGGCCAGCGTTGGAGACCAACCTACGACGCAAGGTCCCGTCGACGGGCAAACCTACGTCACCTCTCATATCGGTGCCCGCAGGCAGTCGTTCAGATCCGCCCGGACGCTGCTCGACCGCACAAGTCAGACACGACCGACAACAGTTGGCGCCCTCCCGGGCGACGAGTGGCTAGCGGGAGGCAAGTACCGGTTGCTTGTCGGCCGTCCAGGTGCGGGTAAGTCCAGCCTTCTGCGGTTCGCAGCCACGGACCTTCTCTCGTCTCAACCGCAATCGGTCGCCTTTCAGCGGGAGCGCGGCACCGAACTGCCGATCTGGCTGCCGTTCGGCTTCCTGTGCCGCCATCTCAAGGCATCGACCGAGAACTCGCTTGTCTCCGCCGCCGAAGCCTGGTTGAAGTCGCAGAGCGCCGCACATCTGTGGCCGCTGGTGCAACGTGCGCTCGAAGACGACCGCTTGCTGCTCCTCATAGACGGAATCGACGAGTGGAGCGATGTCGGCGCGGCCGACCGCGCCCTCGGGATCCTTGAGGCGTTTCTCGGCCGCACTAACGCCTCAGCGATTCTGTCCACCCGGCCGTACGCGGTTGACAGGCTCAACTGGAGGCGCCCGTGGGTGCAGGCGGATATCAGCCCGCTGAGCGACGATCAACGCCGCACCATCGCAGCCGAAATCCTCGTGCCAGCCACTGATCCGGAACCTGCCGTTGCAGGACGATCCACATGGAATGCAGTCGTCGAGCCGTTTCTCGACCAGCTCGTGGCCACCCCGGAACTCGCCGAGCTCTCCCGATCCCCACTCTTCCTGACATTGCTGGCTGCGACATGGCAAGGTGAGCCCTTGCCGCGACAGCGGTTTAGGATCTACGCCAGGCTCGTGGAGTTGCTGATCGAAAAGCATCCCCGGATGCGCCAGCGAGCTTCACACGCCGACACGGGACTGCTGACGGCCACCGAGGTGACCACGCTGTTCGCCGCGGTGGCCTACCGCCTTCGCGTCAAGGACCCCACCGGCGCAGTGTCCAAACCGGAGATGCGCAAGCTCATCGTTGCATCGATGACGGACGACGAGGTCCTCGGCTACGAGCAACCTGCAGCCCGCAGAGCCGCGGACGCGGTACTCGCCCTGGCCGAAGACGAGTTCGGCCTCATCGTGTCGCAGGGGGCCGGTACCTTCGGCTTCCTCCACCGCGTCGTGCTTGACCACCTGGCTGGCCAGTACCTCGCCACCCGGCCGGCCGAGGAGCAGGCCGAGGCGGTGCGGCGTTTCGTGCACGACCCAGCCTGGCGTGACGTGCTCCTCGCACTGCTCACTGCGCAACTCAGCCCCCATGCAACCGACGACCTGCTCAGGGCGGCGCTTGGCGCCGGCGGCCGTCCGTGGGCAGACATCAACGGATACGAACTGCTGGCAGAGGGCCTCGCCGCAGGTATCAGGCTCACGCCACGCGCTCAGACCGAGTACTCGAAAAGCCTGGTCGAACGCGTCGAGACTCACCCGTCACTGCGTCATCGAGCAAACCTCATCGCCGCCATAGTCGGAATGCTCGTGAGCCACTCAGCCCGCACTCACCTGCTTCCGATCATGAAACGGTGGCTAACGGCGCCGCGCCCCGACCCGTCACCAACCATGTGGGCGCTGCGTGACCTCGACCTCGGTGACGACGTCGTGGCCGAGTATCTGATCTGGGGCATTCGGCACCCCGACGATCGTGTGAAGATCAACGCGGCGATGGCCATCGGAGACCGATTCGCCGGACAACCAGGCATGGTGGACCGGTTGGTCGCGTTCACTGAGACCGGTCCATCATCGGCAACGCAGGCCGCCGCCCTCCTCGCCCTTGGCAAGGGCTGGATCGAGACGAACACCACCACCCGCCTGATCGACTGGGCGCGCCGCCAGCCATCGGTACCGCTGCGGCTGGTCGGCCTCCACCTCCTGCAACCCGGCACTCCGCCCGACCTCACTGCGCTGTTCCGGCCGGAAGAACGCGACTGGCTGCTTACACTGCTCCGCCACGAACACTACGGCCTCGGACCGTGGCCCGCAGCAGATCTCATCAACACCGCCGCCACCGGTGACCTGCAGGTAGCCGATTTCGCGCTAGAAACCTTGAGGACGAACGGACGCAATGGCGGCGACCGAGGGCTTGCGTGGAAGCTCGCCTGCAAGGCCTTCGCCGACGACAGCCGCTTCAAGGAATGGGTAGCCGGAGAGCTCGCCGAGCCCGAGGGACGCGGCCTGATCCTGTACGACGTCGGCATGATTCCCCAGCAATGGCACGAGGATCCGGCATTCGCTCAGGCACTCGCCCAGTATGTGGACGCGAGCCTCCGGAAGTTGGGAGCAGTGTCGACCGCCGCCCTTGCCACCACGCTGGCACCCGACGATGCCCGGACGGTTCTGCTGCGCGGCCTCGACACCTGGCGGCCCTACGCCATTGCCCGAACGCTCGTCGAACGGTACGCAGACGACGATCGCGTGCGTGCAATCCTCAGCGGCCGACTTCGCGGTGACTACGTCCACGCTGCGCCCCTTGCGGGCATCGCAATCGACGTACTTGGCCCAAACGAGGGGTTTGACCTCCTGGTGAACCTTCTACGTCGGCCGGACGAAGCTGGGCGCTTTGAGAATCAGGTCGTCGTCGCCGAGGCGGTGGCCGACGCGTGGAAAGATTTTGAAAACATCGCCCGGGGACAGGGGCGGGATGGCGACGTCGAGCGTGAAGTGCTCGCCCGCTACGATCCCGCCGAGCTAGCGGCCTTATGCACGGCGATCGATCCTCATCCCTTGATGTGGCATGCCCCGGCCGTCATTGAAGCATGGCCTGGGCAACCGGCGGTCCAGCAGTTCGCTGAGAAGCTTATCCTCGACACAAGGCCCATCGCCTCAGGCATCCCGGACACGATCCCGCCGGCAATCCTTAGAGCGTACGGTGGCAGAGGGGACGAGTCCTCCCGCCGAATCCTCAACAAGACCCTCGGCATGTTCAAACATCTCGAACCAGAGCTGCGTGAAGTCCTGGCCTTCGAACTGGCGCGCAGCTCGCTCGCGGCAAACGAGCTCGTTGGCGTGATGTCGGAGTGGCGGAACGAGCCCGACACCGAGGTTCGCCGCAACGCCTTCATCGGGCTAGTCCAAATGGTCATGCGCCACGAGCAAGCGCACCTCGACGTCGCAGGCGACGGTGCGGTGACCGCCGAAATGGAATGGCTCCGCCAGGAGATCACGGATGACCTTTGCGCGTACGGCCCTGAACTTGACGAGCGCCGGCAACTTGCATGGATCGGCATGCTGATGCTCGGAGACTTCACACTGATCGACGGTATCCGGGAAACAATCGGCCACTCTGGGCAGCCACCCGGCGTCGAGCTCGAATCGCTCTATGACGGTGAAGTCGACGAGATCCTGGTAGACCTGATAGCTGAGAACTGGGAACGCTTGCAAATCCACTTCGGGAACGAGCTCTTTGGGCGCCTAAATAGCACCTCGGACCGGAAGCGTCGGGATTCCAGCGAGCAGCGCCGCCATGTCATGTCGGCGCTCGCGGTTGTTGCATCGCGATACCCCGCTATCGCTGACATGCTCCGCCGTGAGGCCGACACTGATGTCGCGCTGCGGCAGGATCCGCGCTTCCTATTGTGGGCGAAGGAAGAGAACAGAGGCAACGAAGAGGTCCTCCGGGCCCTCGTAGCCAGGCTCGGCGGACCGCACCACCACCGGCAAAGGCACGTCCTCGACTCAGTGCTGGACCGGGATAGCTGGAACGTGCCCGACGAGGTATTCAAGGCCATCCTCACTGCGGATGCAATCGACGCCCGTTCTGGCCGCATCTACGACAGCGAGAGACTTGCCACATATGCCCAGCTCTTTCCAGCGGACCGCCTGTCCTCGGATGTGCTTCGCGACCTCGAATCCTGGTTCCGAACGGACCGCGCGACTCGCGCGAGCCGCGATTGGGAGGCCACGTTGGCTATTGCAATCGCCACAGTTGCTCCGCAAGACCTACCAGCGATCATGATCCGCGCGCACACCCGCGTCCGGATGGCGATGTCCGATGCCTACCTGCCCATGTTCACTAAGCCACTAATTCGGCGGCTACGGCTTGACTCCGTCGCCGTCGACGCGGTCACGACCGCGCTCCGCGAACCGATGGGCATCCGAGACGACAGCCCTCTATTTGCGGGCGTTTGGGACCCAATTTCGAATGCCTGCCGCGACCTGCAACCTCCTCAACGCATGTACCTCCTCGGCCTCACGCTGCGTCAAGCTGGCGCGTTATCTCAGCAGGATGCGTCGGCGACTAGCGACGCCCTGGCCACGGCGTCACCTGACGCGGTCGTGCACAACCCGTTCACCAATCACGAAGGGCCGCTCCGCCTCGCCGCACTGGACCTCGACGCGACCTGACGACCTGCTATTTGCCGAGCTAAGCCCGTGCACTTGCCGGAGAAGGTCGCGACACTCGTCGGCCAGTCCCGACCACCGTTGAGCCAGTATCGACCCAAAAGCAGTGCCGCCGCATTGTCGATGTTGTGCTCTTGACTGGAGTAGCCATCACGCGTGGTCGATGGCGATTGGGGAGGGCCATGGAACGCCGGAAGCGGACGCAGGCAAGACCCACGGGACGGCCCGAGGGCGAATCGCGCTACAAGAAGCTGACCTTTCCGGGCAGTCGCGCGATGCTTGATGGGCGAACAATGATGGTGGAGATGGACGCATCTGCAGGCTCAGCTCCTCGTTCAGCTTGCGTAGAAGCCCGTCGAGCGGCGGCTCATTCGCCTCGATCATCCCGCCTGGGAGATCCCAGGCGGACTTGTAGTCGGGGTCAACGAGTAGGATTCGACTGGCCGTATCTCTGAGCATTGCTTCGACGGGTTCTCGACGCCAGCGCAGCTCGCGGCAACTGGCGGCGGTAGGTCGGTCTGGCGATGGAGTTGATCGATCGGCCGGTTGTAACACCGGCGGCGCCGGCCGATATGTCACACAGCAACGAGGTTTACGTCGAGCTAAATACGCGACATAGTGGGGGTTCGGGCCAAACGCCTCGCACGCACGACGCTGATCAGGTGAGTATTTGGCATGAATACGGCGGGACGCAGCGAATACTTAGGCGTGAGGTGTGGCGGCGCATAGTTATCTGACGATTGGTGAGACTGGCGTGGTCGTTGGCGTGACTCGGGAGAGCTACTCCGAGGCATACGCAGCGCTTTTCCTTGACTCCGAGGACGATGGAGCTGGTTCCTACTCGTCAGACGTGCTCAGTCGTCCCATCAGCCAGCTTCACCGGCCGAGTCCACCGATTCTTCACAAATGCCATCCGCCTGTCCTCGCACGAGCCCGATGCGGCCTACCGCCGTACCGTCGAGCTCTGCCTTGGCGGCGGCCAGTCCCGACTCGCTGAGGCTGGCCAACTGTCGCGGGACCGTGGAACCATGGGCCGAACGGACTGGCGGGGGAAGTTGGGGTGCTGATGGATACCTGGTTTGGCCGGATGGCTGATATTCCGGGGATTCAGTTTCAGGGCAGTCCGGGAGTTGATCGATCTCGCCTGCCTGAGGCAAACATGAGGCCGACCACGGAGTACGGCTACCTCCACTGGCCAACGTCGGATGGGACGACATCTGTTTCTCCCGCGCAGCGACGGTGGACTGGGGACACGCGTTCGGTGGCTCTGGATGATCTAGTGCGATGGGTGTGGGAGGGCCTTGAGTTGCCTGGGCAGCCGCTCGACTACCACTTCGTCCTCCAGGGAGCGGTCGACCGGTTGTGGGCTGCCCGGGCGTCCTATCCAGCAGGCCTGCAGCACGTCGAGATCTTCGCCGCCGCGGATCTGGCGCTCCTTGAGGCCGTCCCCCAGATCGCTCTGAGGGACCGAGCCCGCCCGGCCGAAGGCTTCCTGCGCATTACTTCGTTGACCGTTCTGCTGACACTGTTGGAGCAGGAGGGCGCTGTGCGTGAAGCGCTTGCATTAAGCCGGAGGGCGCAACGGATCGGCGGCGAGGCCTTTGTACGTGATGATCTCGAGGCCAAGGTTGCTGCGCTCGACGGAGAAGACCGGTGAGCGGAACCCGGCTCGTGCAGACGATCTCCGGAGCGTCCTTCCTCGAGGACGCGTTCGTCCGATGGGTCCTGACGCCGGCTGTCACCGAGGGGATCCTTCCGCACATCGTCGGTCAGCAGCCGGTTGCGATCGACGATCGCAACTATGTGCTGGACTTTGTGATCGCCGGGTCAGGCCGACCGATCGTAGTCGAGCTCGACGGCTTCGAGTTTCACAGCAGCCGCAAAGCATTCGTGCACGACCGCAGCAGGCAGAACGACCTGGTGGCCCTTGCCTATATCGTGCTGCGATTCTCCTACGACGCGATCCGGGATGACACGGCTCGCTGTGTCTCACAGTTGCAGTCGGTTCTGGCAGCAGACCCGCTGCTCGCCGTGCATCTGATCGCGGACCCGATCGTGCCGGTCCCTGACGACATGGACGCCAACCCGCTCTGGCTGGCCACACCGCCGCCCGCGCCGGCTCCGTCGAACCTGGCGTATTTCGATGAGGTCAGGCAGCGCTTTGCGATGACGCCGCTGCGCGGTTGCCAGCGGGAGGCGCTGACCGCGTTGGCCGACTACTACCGGCGAGGCGGCGCGAACGCGGCATGCGTAATGTCAGTCGGTGCAGGCAAGACAGTTCTGGGTGTGGCGGCGGCGCTGGCCTTCAGCAGACGCAGGGCGTTGATCGTGACCCCGGGCCGGGTGATACGAGGTACCTTTGCCACTGCACTGGATGAATCGTCGGCCGCGAATGTGATCTACACGCTGAGGGACGGTCCGCTCATCCCCGGGTGCCGTCCTCCGAAGACGACGGTTCTGGATCGCCAGGACGGCCCGATCCGCGACGTGAGCCGCGAGACGCTGTTGTCGTCCGACATCATCGTCACGAACTTCCACTCGCTCAGCAGCACGCGGGATGGCGAAGGACTGCTTGGTGTCCTCGGGCCGGACGACATCGACTTCATCGTCGTCGACGAAGCCCACATCGCCGCAGCGACGTCGTACCAGAAGCTGTTCGACTACTTCCCGAACGCTCGCCGGCTCCTGATGTCGGCCTGTTTCAGTCGGGCCGACGGCAAGAGCATCACGGCAGATGTGGTCTACCGCTACCGGCTGATCGACTCGATCGCCGACGGTCACGCCAAACATCTTCGGGCCCATCGATTCAGTCCTGAGGTCGAGCAGACCGAGTACGAGATCACCTGGCCCGACGGCACCCGCGAGGAGATCGTCGGCAAGCAGGCGCTTCTCGAGATCATGGACGACGAGCGCAAACTCGCTCGGATCACGGCGACCTCCGAGCAGCCCATTCACCGGATCATGCAGATCGTCAGCGAATCTCTGGACTCCCAGAAGGTTGCGCTCGCCCCGGTGCGGCCGCGAGTCCTGTTTGCCGCGCTCGGGCAGAACCATGCCGAGCAGATCGCACGGATCGCGAACGCTCACGGCATCACTGCCCGTACGTTGCACCACTCGATGAGCGACACCGAGATCGCCGCCACGAGGAGGCGCTACGAAGCGGAGTCCGGGGCGCTGCAGGCCGTCGTACAGCTCAAGATGCTCGGTCAAGGGTATGACCTGCCTGCCATCAGTGTGGTCGTCCCGATGCGGCCGTATGGCAGCTTCGGGGAGTTCTACCAGTTCATTGGGCGCGGCATCAGGATGATCCATGACCCTGAGCTGGCCGCTCGCGAGCAGGAACAACATCTGGACGTGGTCTACCACGGCGAACTCGGCCTGGACACCCACCTGGAAAGTCTGCGTATCGAGAACGACATGGACCCGAACCCAGAGACCGACGACGCCTTCGGTGACGCGCCGGTGCCAGACCGTGCAGCGGCCGACGCGGGCCTGACTGCGGAGATCGCTCAGGCAGTCGTCCTCGAAGAACAGGGGGACTCCCGGCAGCAGTTCCTCCATACCCCTGACCAGGTCGAAGCCCGCAGAGAAGAACGAGAGCTGCACGCCCTCGCCCAGCGGTACGCCGCCTATGCGGCTAGCACGGCCATTCCCCGATCATTCGAAGACTTCGTTGCGGTGATCCGGAGCATGCATGGATGAGTCCGCCTTCGCCGCCGTCGACCAGTTCGCAGCCGTCCTCCTCGGAAGAGCGTTGCACGGCACCAAGATCATCGACATCGCTCGTGAGCATCCGGACCCGATCCGGCGAAACCACGTGGCGATCGTGGCGGTCGGGCCCGACGAACGGGCCTTCATCGACAGAAGTTTCAGCCTGGCGGAGCAGCAATCCCGCGGCGCGTGGTTCCTGCCGGAGCAGGCCTCTCTGAAGTGCAGGTCCATCAATCTCGCTGCCCATCTCCGGCACAATCCCTGGCACGCTCTGACCGTCGCCTCCGAGGACCGCGCCAGCATGCCGCTGGCCGCCGGCCCAGACGCACTGGCAACCCTCGCACTACTCATCCCGCTCTTCGACACGATTTTCGCGCCAGTCTTCCTCCGTGCGGCAGGCTCTCCGGACCCTGCCGGGGCTCAGCGAGCTGCCTGGGCCGACCTCGACCTACTCGGCATCAGGCCGGCCCCGGCCTTCGCTGTCTTTCAGTACGGCGGAGGGTGGAGCCGTCTCGACCGCGGCGGTCAGGTACAAGCCCGTCTCGCGTTCCTCGAGGCACTCGCCGCGCAGGACCTGGCTGAAATTGCCTCACGGTTCCGGGCCCAACGGATCCACGCACTGGCGGCCAGAACCATGCAGAAGGCGCGTCACACGACGCCACTGGCCCGCCAAGCTATGACGAAGCCTCTCCAACTGACGCTGGCTGCCTACTTCGGTGGCGACTGGATGGCGTTCCTCGACCATCTCGGCCTGCCTCCGAACCCCAATGAGGAGGTCATGACTGCTCTCCCCACTCCGAAGCTGTTCGTCGGCGGTGCCGCAAACGCGACAGCGGCAGCGGCTGAGCACGGACTCGACGTGAGCGACGCGCACGCCATGCTCGCGGCATTCCTGGGGCAGACCGACTCTGTCTCTCCCGTGGACCGCAGAGTCGAGGTTCTCCGGCAGTGGTGGGTGGAATTCGACAGCGAGCACGCAAGGCAGACACCACAGATGGGCGCACTTTGGGGCCTTGTCGAGGACACCGACTACGCGATCGGATTTCAACAAGGCCCGTCGTCCGAGCTCTATCGGCGCCTGTTGTCTCCGGGCCTCCTCGAAGACATCGCGCAGCACTGGGAAGGCGCCATACTCCCGCGATGGCCGAACGCGATTGTCACCGAGCCCTATCCACACAAGATCATGGCCGAGGCGTTCGGACCGGCCGTCTCACTCTGGCACGGCATTGCCCTCACCGCGTGGTACATCTGCGAGGGCCCGTACTCGCGGACGTCCCTTGAAGGTCTCCGCAGTTATCACCAACGAGATCTTGCCGCGCTCGCAGACGCAGGCGCGCCGATCCATCCAAGCCTCTTCGACGAACTCATCGCCGCCGAGCAACACCTGGGCAAGCCGCAGAGCCTCGAGACGTACACCCACCAGCTGGAGCTGGCGAACGGAACCGTCGGGTTCCGGATGAGCGGCGGAGGGGAACGCCGCGACGGCTTCGAGTTCCTCCGCGACATCATTACCCGGCACCGCAGAGGCTGGGCTGAGCGCTACCTGGCCGAATATCTGCAGCAGCGCTGGACCACCGAACTCTCCCAGGTCTTCCAAGAGGTTCATCGGACCATCGCCGTCAAGGGCAAGCCGCCGACCTTCAAGCAGTTCGCGCGCTTGGCTGCCACAGCCGCCACGCACTGGTTCGGCGGGGATCTCACTGCGCTCTCGACGGCCATCGGCGAGAAAGCGCCTCCGGCCATGCCGCGCGTCCGCCTCTTCTCGATGCCGACCCGCGAGCTCATCGAGACGGTCTACGCAGCGCTGGGCGGCGAGCCGTACGAAGAGAACCTCAGGATCACCGATTTCCCGAAGGCTGACGGCTATCGGCAAATGTCTCGTCTTGCGACCGCCAGCGTGAGATACCTGCAGCTCATGGAGGCTCTCGGCAGACCGCCCGAGCCCACAGAATTCGGAGCCAACCGCTTCGAGTGGGAATGGGCCGGAGACCTGGACCGAGGATGGCCCATCTACAAGAAAAGGGTCGAAAGCACGCTGAACGGACGCAGCCGGTGAAGCTGGAGAGCCGATCTGCAGTCGCGTTCCGCGGCGTCGTGCTGCCTGCGGACGCCGCGTTGGCTGCAACACGGCTCGGTTTGGAGCCGTCCGAGCTGAGGGCTCGCCATCTCGACGGCGCGTTCTGCGCCGCGCTCACCCACGACTCCTACCTGTACGAGCATCAGGCCGATGCCCCACACCTCACTCCTGGCGTTCTGCGAGCGTTGCTGATCCTCGGCAGCCGATGGATGACACGTGAGCTCGCGGTCTCGGCGTACCGGCGACGTCACTTCGAAAAGGTCGGGCCGCTGAGCGATGTCGTCGCCTACGCCCGCCCTCGAATCGCGTCGTGGGCGAGCACGCTCGACTGGCTGCCGCAGGCGGGCCTCTATGGTCGTTCACTTGAGGTCACGCAGCTCTCCGGCCGCATCGTAGAGCGGATCCTGCTGCAGCTGATCGGGCTCCTGTGCCTGATGGGCGAGGACGAGAAGGTACGCCGGTTCGTCGCACCCTTCCTGGACCGGATCCATCGCGAGGCAGCCGGCACACCCTTGCTCGACTCGACCTCGACTCTGCAGCAAGTTCTGCATCAGACGACTCTCTCGGTCGAGTGGTCGCAGGACGCGACCGGCCCCGACCACGCACGGCAGTTCGCCGCGCGATTGACCGACTCGCGCGGGCGGACGGCGTACGGCAACGCGCTCAGTAAAAAGGGCGCACGTGCCGCCGCTGCCGACGAGTATCTGAAACGCTACTTCCCAGATGCACTGGCACCGCTGCCAGTGCAAGCACCGCGGAGGCCGCTTGGGGTGCCCCCGGAAGCCACTGCCGCTCACCGCCGAACTGTCGCTCGGATCGTGGCCGACTTCGAGCTGGATTCCAGCAGCACCCCACTTGTCAGTCAGGCCTTCATGCATTCTTCCTGGACATACGAGAACCAACGTGGTGTCCGTGCCTGCGGGCAACGGGACAATCAGATTCTCGCGTTCGTGGGCAGCCATGTCCTGGACTACGAGTTCGCGATGAGCCTCGCTCAGCGAGCCGTCGTTAACCCACCCGAGAACAGCGACATGCACAACCTGCGCAACGACAGCTACGCCGAGGCGTTCAACGAGATGCGTTTGGGACCGGCGCTTCTGCTCAGCGTCGGCCAAGTCGGCAAGATCGAGACCGAGATGGCCGCCAATGCCTTCCAGGCCGCTATGGGAGCGGTCTTTCTCAGCCGACAGGCCCCGAGTACCTTGCTCGAACAATGGCCGGACCTCTGGAGAAACGCCACGCCGTACATTGCACCGGCCGTACCGACACGTGACGACCCGGCGACCCGGCTGCAGGAGCTGTCGAGTGCTGCGGATCTCCTCTGCGACTACGAGTACTCGATCACCGGTCCTGATCACCTCAAGCAGTACGCCGCGACGCTGATCGTCAGCAGCGCCGCCCTGCGTCGCAGACTGAGGATCAAGGGCGGCGGGACTACCAACAAGACCAAGGCGAAACAGGCTGCCGCCACCAAGGTGATCTCGGCGGCGAATCGCCTCGCCGAGCAACAACCTGCGCTCATCGGTCGCACCGATCGCTCCAGAGTCTCTCCGGTCGTCATCAGTTTCCTGGCCCAGCACTTCGCCGAAGTCGCCGGCTTGGCGCCCGCGAAGGCACGACTGTGGAGCAACCGCCAGATCTTCGGTGCTCATCACGCATCCAGGCCTGATGAGCTTGCGCTGTGGGCTAGTGCGGTGGATCAACTGCTGGACGAGACCGGCGAGTCGCTCAACGCCGACCACCTCGCGCAGTACTTCAGATCGGCCATGGCAAGCGATGAGACCACGCAGGGGTCGCTCCGGTCCGAGCTCAGATGGACCTTGGAATGGCTTTCTGAGCTGGCGGCTCCGGCTGACATCGACGACCACGAGGTAGCCCGCCTGGTTCAGCTCGCCAGCGCGTATCGCGCCATCGGCGCCGATCAGGCTGATGGCTCGCTCCGGGAACTCATGCTCACCGACTGGCCGGTCCTGTACCGCAACAGGATCGATGTGGTCGGCGACGTACCGGACCTAATCCTTTCGACCAGTGAGCTGGCGCTGATCGACAGCATCGCGAAGGCCCTGCCCAAAGACCACGACGCGTTGACAGCCCGCGTCATGAACGGGGTGCTGACCTTCGGTCCCGTGCGAGTTCCACCTGATCAGGCGCGGCTCCTGCTCAGAGTGTGGGGCGAGGTCAGTCCTCGGATCCAGCTGAGCGTGGATGGCGAAGAAGTGCGATGCGCGCTGCCCGACAATCATTTTACGGATGCCGGGCCGCTCCTGACCGCCGTGCGGTCGGCGCTCAAACCATCTGCCCAACCGCTCGGCGCCGCCGTCGCGAATCTCCTGCACGACCTGAAGAATGAGCTGTCTGCTGCCCGGCAGGCTGCCAGGACAACCGGCGGCGGTCGGACTGCCGAGCTTCGCAGGCAGGCGGACGCCAGCGAACATCTCGATCAGTCAAAGGCTCTGGCGCTGCGGATCAGGGCTGCTACCTCCCTGCTTCGGGCGCCCGGTGACGAATCGGTCTGCCTGGCCGAGTTCCTGCGTAGCTACGTTGCCAGTGCGTTGCTGCGCCTGGACCCGAGGTTCACCCTGATCGCACCGCGTAGTTCTCATGACGTGAGCGTCGGTCTGGACGAGTCGGCGCTGCGGGCCGTTGTCGACAACCTTGTGAAGAACGCGCTCGAGGCGATGCCCGACGGTGGAACCATCAGCCTGGAGTGGATGCAGGTGGACGAGTACGCCGTTCTCGAGGTGGCCGACGACGGGCCCGGGCTGCCGCGAGGAGTGGCCGATGCGCTCGCCGGTGGACACCGGGTCACCTCGACCAAGCCGGGTGGCAACGGGCTCGGTCTCGTCGGGGTTCGGGCTCTGCTTCACCGGATCGGCGGAAGCCTGGAGGTAGGGCCCAGCAGGCAAGGTGCCAGGTGGCAGGTCACCATTCCGGTGGTAACGGACGCGACAGCAGGAGAGCCCGATGCGCCAGACCTTACGTGACGTGCGCATCCTTGTCGCCGACGATCAGATCGAAGTCGCCAGGACACTGTGCGAGCCACTCCGCTCCGCCGGAGCTGCAGTCCAGGTTGTGGCCGACGGGATTCAGGCGTACGAGGCCATCAGGCAAGGCGGCTTCGACCTGCTGGTCCTCGACCTGAAAATGCCACCGGACGACTGGGGCGGTCTCTGGGTCATGGAGCAGCTACGGCAAGCAGGCTTGAAGGTCCCGGTCGTCGTACTGTCGGGCGAGGGCGGAAAGCAGCAGACCATTCAGGCGATGCGGTTGGGGGCGAAGGAATGGATCGACAAGGAGGACGCCTTCACCGACCTGCTGCCTCGCTGTACGGCGGTTCTGGAGGAGGCAAACGCCGAGGCTTTCGAAGGAATCGCTGGGAGCGGGCCGAGCCCTTTGGCCCATCGATTCGCTCGCTACCGAGCGGCATCCGAGGAGCGCGTCGCGGCTGAAGGACTACGGGTCTTCGAGGAGCTGATCCGCTTCTCGGCACTGATCGGTCTCGCGACGCTCGATCGTCGTACTGCAGGTCCCCTCCGCGTCACAGCCGATCAGATGGCCCGCCCGAGTCTGGGGACCTGGTTCAATCTGCTCACCGCCCTCGAACCTGGCCGCGAGCCCAGGTCACCGTTCTCGGTGCTGTCGCGGGCGTTGATGCCACAAAAAAGTTCGACCCAGCGAGCGCGGGAGATCATCAAGATCCGCAACGATGTCGCCCACGGCGGCTATGAGCCTTCCGCCGCGGATAGCGCCGTGTTGCACGCCTTCCTCAGGGCCGCGGCACACCGCATCGGTACGATCTGGCCGTGGCAGCTCGGAGCGGTGACCTCGATGGAGTACGACGGCACGACCTTCGCCGTACAGGTTCTGCGCTTCATCGGACTCGGCGAAGCGCAACCGGCCATCGCACGGTCCGAAACGCCGGCGCGGACTGCAAGCATTGTCCTCGTCGGTGTCGACCAGGCTGCTCCCATCGCACTCGATCCATGGTTTCAGTCGCACAATGGAGCGCTCTGCTTGTTCGACGGGGTGAAGTCGCAACAGCGTGGGCTGTACGACGCGACGGCACCGCTGCTCTTCGCCGACCCAATCGCCGGCACACGCGGTATCGAGGCCGCCGCCTGGGCAGACATCTCCGGGTGCGTTGCCGGTTGAGCATTCAGAGGGAGCTGGCGAACCGGCTCATGTGGTAGGCGAGGGTGAGGGGGTCGGGGTCGCTGTCGACGTTCGGGATCACCGAGATTTGTTGTCGAGCTAGCGGAACAGGGCCTGGTGGAGGAGTTCGTTCTTGCCCTGGGTGGTCGACTTGTGGGCTTTTACCGGTGATCGGCTCGACGCCCAGGGCCATCCCGTGGAAGACGAGCTAATCCAGGAGATTATGCCGTGAAGGCTGAGTGCGGAGCGGTTGTCCGACAGCAGCCGTTGCGGCACGCCGTGGGCGGTTAAGTCGGCTCAAAACGGTCCCTTCGGGTAACTTCCTGCTCCGTCAGTGCTCCGTGAGACACTGACAAACGCTGGTCACCGTTGATCATTGACGAAAGGCGAAACCGCAGGTCAGGAGGCAGATACGCCTCTCCCGGTTGAGGTTGGCGCCAGGTTCGAAGAGATCTGCACCATCTACGAAGGCACCTCGGAGATCCAGCGGCTGGTGATAGCGCGAGCCATCTCAGGGATGCGGATCAGGTAGGTAGAACCGGGGGAGTGGGGTAAGAGGCCCTTGCCCAACTACGCAGGTGCTCCGTCGGTCCGCTCGTCCCGCACCTGCTACGCGTGCACCCACCCACCCCCGGCTCATCGCCGGTGCGTCCTTTCCGGCTGCCGGCGGGGCCTTCCGGCTATCGCCGGACTTGCGGGCTGCCCGCGGTGCGCTCGCTATCGCTTGCGTGCGACTGCAGCGTGCTGTCGCCCGACCGTGATCAGCACGCGATTCAGCGAGCGGCGGATGAGCGCGTTGCTCGGCCTGGCCGTCTGTTCGGTTGTCTGGACCACGTGCTCGTGCCGCACCGCATGCATAGCGTTCTCCCGGCCGGAGACGTGCTGGCGCCGCCCGCGTAGGGCTGTCTTCGGGACTGTCACGCGGTGTGGCTGCCGTGTGTCTTGGTGCCGCCGAGTTCGGTGTGTGGTCACCCTGCAGGGGTGATGCCGTGCTGCACCTCTCGGGATCAGTCTGGGGGTGTGCCCGTGAACCCGGCCCGCACTCTCGGGTCCGACATCATCGGTGAGGACTACACGGGCTGGTGGGTCTATGTCGCCGGACCGGTGATCGGGGCCGTCATCGCGGTGGCGATCGTCGGAGCGGTGCGTGGGCTGCCCGACAAGGACGAGGTCGAGGCTGCCGAGGGCGGCGTCCTGCCGATGACCGGCATCCCTACCGGCGACAGCGACTGACCGGCCTGCCGGCGAGGAGAGTGGCTGGCCGGCCGGCGAGGAGAGTGGCTGGCCGGCCGGTAGGCGAGTGGCGATGTACTAAGCGGGGTGGGTGCTACGGATGCTGTCGGCGGTGGGGAGTCGGGGCGGGCGGTTCGGGGTGAGGCTCGGTGGCCGAGTGTGGCCGCCGTGCTGGTGGGGATCTTGTTGACACTCGCGCGGCCGAAGGAGATGCGGTTGGCGCCGGTGTGGGTGCTGCCGGGGGTCGAGGTCGTGCTGCTGGCGGTGCTGATCGCACGGGACCCGGGGCGGATCGACAAGCGGTCGTCGCTCCTACGCGGGGTGTCGATCGTGGTCGTTGCCTTGCTGGTGCTGGACGCGATGGTGGCGACGGTGCGACTCATCGCGGTGCTGATCCGCGGCGGATCGATGACGAACTCACCTGAGAAGCTACTCGCGGCCGGCGGGGTGGTGTGGTTGTCGAACCTGATCGTGTTCGCCTTGCTGTACTGGGAACTGGACGCCGGCGGCGCTGCCAACCGCGCCCACCGGATGCCGCGGTACCTCGACCTGGCGTTCACGCAGCAGCTCAGCCCGGAGGTTGCGCGACCAGGTTGGCGGCCCGGATTCGGCGACTACCTGTACCTGGCGATGACAACGTCCACCGCGTTCAGCCCGACCGACGTGATGCCCCTCGCCCTGTGGGCCAAGATGGCCATGGGTCTCCAGTCGATGATCTCGCTGGCCGTGGTCGGCCTCGTCGTAGCCCGCGCGGTCAACGTCTTCACCTGACGCAGCGCACTCTGCTCCGCGAGAAGGGGACCGAGGACGTCGGGACCGCCCAATCATCACTGGCGGATGATTCATCGTTGGGCACTCCAGCGGATCGTGGAGGAGTTCTGCGACTGTGAAGGAGCACTGTGACCGCGCAGACGGACGAGAGCCCGCACGTCGTCGTACTCGGCGGCGGGCTGGCCGGGGTGGGGTGCGCGCACCGCCTCGCGGACGAGGGGGTCCGGGTCACGCTGGTCGACCGCAACGACTATCACCAGTTCCAGCCGTTGCTCTACCAGGTCGCTACGTCGCAACTGCCGGCCGAGGACATCGCCCGGCCGCACCGGACCATCTTCCGCGAGCACCCGACGGTCGGGATCCGCACCGCGGACGTCGCGGAGATCGACGTCGCGAACCGCACTCTGACGCTGTCCGACGGCGATCGGATCACCGGCACGCACCTGGTCGTCGCGGCCGGCGCCCGGCCCGAGTACTTCGGGGTGCCGGGCGCGGCCGAGCACGCGTTCCCGCTCTACTCGGTCGCCGACGCGGAGCGGTTGCGGCGGCACCTGCAGTCGACGATCCACACCGGCTCGGGAAGAGCGGGGGCCCTCGATGTCGTGGTGGTCGGCGGCGGCCCGACCGGCGTCGAGATCACCGGAGCACTGACCGAACTGATGGCCGCGCTGGTTGCCACGGAACGGATCTCGAAGCCAGGGACGATCATCGTGGTCGAGCGCGGCAAGACGTTGCTCGGTGCGTTCTCCAAGAAGGCGCACAAGTACGCGCGCAAGCGGCTCACCGAACACGGCGCCGACCCGCGACTGGGGACGGGAGTCGCCGCGGTGCACGCGGACCGGGTCGAGCTCGACGACGGGTCGACGATCAGTACCCGGACGGTCATCTGGGGCGGCGGTGAGTCGGCCGCGTCCGTGGTGGGCAGCACGACCGGGCTGACCATCGGACGCGGCGGGCGGATCGACGTACAGCCGGATCTCGGCGTGGGCGGGCATCCGCACGTCTATGCGATCGGCGATGTCGCGAACATCCCGGGCAGGCACGGCACGATCCTGCCGCAGCTGGGATCGGTGGCGCAGCAGTCCGGCGTGTGGGCCGCCGACAACATCCTGCGTGAGCTGCACGGGGACAAAGGCAAACCGTTCCACTACAAGGACAAAGGCATCATGGCGATGATCGGTCGGAACGCGGCCGTCGCCGAGGTCGGACGGCACCGGCACCAGGTGGAGGGCCCGGTCGCGTTCGCGGCCTGGCTCGGCGTGCACGCGATGCTGCTGAGCGGTGCGCACAGCAAGACCGACGCCTTCGTGTCCTGGGCCTGGGACTACTTCGACCGCGACCACGCCGCGACCGTCGAATGGTCGGGCACACGGCGGCGGATCGCCTGGGGTGACGAGTCCGCCGACATCCCGCACATCATCGTGGATGAACTTGCTCAGTCTCCGATCCAGGGCATCCGCCAGCCGCCCAACCCGGCCGGCACCCGATCGGCGGCGGCCGGGCCCCAGGTCCCCGGTTCGTAGGTGTGGATCGGCGTCGGTGCGTCGAGCAACGGCTGCATCACCCGCCAGGTCTCCTCGACTGCATCCTGCCGCGTGAAGCGCGTGCTCTGGCCGGTCATCGCCGCGTGCAGCAGAACCTCGTACGGCGTGGGACCCTCGCCACCCTCTTCGCCGAACTCCATGTCGAGCTCGATCGGCATGATCCGGGCCGCGTCGGCACGATGCGCGTCCACCTGGATCCTGACTCCGGTGGACGGGTCGAGCCTGATCACCAACTGGTTCGGCTCGGCGATGTGGCCACTGGGACCGAAGCCCAGCCGTGGTGGCCGTTTGAACACCAGGCGCAGTTCGGTCTGCGTCACCGGCAGTCGTTTGCCGGTCCGGATGAAGAACGGCACACCGGCCCACCGCCAGTTCTCGATGTCGAGGCGGAGTGCGGCGTACGTCTCGGTGGTCGAGTTCTTCGCGACTCCGTCAATGCCGAGGTAGCCGTCGTACTGGCCACGGATGTAGTGCGCGGGGTCGGCTTCCTCCACGGCACGGAACAGCGTGGTGGTCGCATCCTTGAGGGTGGTGGGATCGCCGCGCGACGGTGGCTCCATCGCGGCAGCCGCGACGACCTGCATCAAATGGTTGACGACCACGTCGCGCAGCGCGCCGACCGGATCGTAGAAATGGCCGCGGTCCTCGACGCCGAAGTCCTCGGCCATCGTGATCTGGACACACTCGAGGTAGTTGCGGCTCCACAGCGGTTCGAGGACGGCGTTCGCGAACCGCAGGTACAAGATCTCCTCCAGCCCCATCTTCCCCAGGTAGTGGTCGATCCGGTAAAGCTGCGACTCGTCGATGTACTGGTGCAGCTGTTCGGCCAGGTCCCGGGCGGAACGCCGATCGTGGCCGAACGGCTTCTCGACGACGACCCGGGCACGGGTGGTCAGCCCGGCATCGGCCAGGCCCTGAACCACCCGACCGAACAGGAACGGCGGGATCTCGAGGTAGAACACCGGCGTCTCAGCGCCCCTGATCGCGTCGCCGACGCGTTCGTAGACGGAAGCCTCGGCGAGGTCGCCGCTGACATACGACAGCCGGGCCGCGAGGTTGTCGAAGACGGCCTTGTCGATGGTGATCCCCGTTCCCTCGATCGACGTCCTGGCCCGCTCGATCAGCTGGTCGAGGGTCCAGTCGTCCGCCGCCACTCCGACGATCGGGCAGCTGAGCAGACCGCGCGCCTCCAGCCGGTAGAGCGACCGGAACGTCATCACCTTGGCCAGGTCGCCTGTGATGCCGAAGATGACCAGTACGTCCGCGGTCCGCGGGTCCGTTGCCGCCGATGCCATACCTGTCCTCCCTCCGCGTCAGGCCGTCGGTCTTCGCCTGACGATCAGGTTTTGCCGACGGTGGTCGACGCGTCGCGCGGTACGACGGATCAAGGATCGGGTCAACGCCGTCAGTCGCGGCGATCCTCGCGGCGGTCTCGCCGGTCCTCGCGGCGGTCACCGCGATCGTCTCGCCGGTCCTCACGGCGGTCGCGGCGGCGGTGGATGCCATGTGCGACGACCACGGCACCTCCCACGGCTGCTATGGTCCTGCGCCTGCGTCGGGCTCCGAGCGGCATGGCTGATCCTCCTAGCTCTTCTTGGTCTCGTCGGCCTCTGCGGCGTCGGCCTCGATCGCGGCGAGTACGGCCTGGACCGGGATGCGTCCGCTTGCGGCCAGCTGGCCGCCGGCGTGGCGTACCGCCGTACCGAACGGCGCGGCCCAAAGGTTCTCCCAGACGAGTACGGCGGCCGAGCTGCCGGGCTCGATGGTCTCGGCGAGGTCCTCGACGTCCTGCTCACTGAGGAGCATTGCGATCCCGGTCTCGAACGCCCGCAGCTGCCCGATCTCGCTGTCTTCCAGATCGGTCGACTCGAACGCCTCGAAGCTGCCGTCCGCGTCCTTCATGAGGAACAGCAGGTCGAGGATCCGGATCAGGCCCCGGTCGACGTACTCGGCGAGGATCGGCGCGATCTCTCCGGTCAGCTTCGTACCCGGGAATTCGACGACGACCCAGTCGACCGGCCCCAGCTCATCGATAGTGGCACTCATGCTCTACCTCCAGCGGTCAGAGTTGTTCGATGGCTCCGATCCGGGAGCGCCCGGACCTGGGTACTGCACCGACGATCCGGCAGAACCCGGGGCACCGCATCACCCCTGCGGGACGATTGGCGTCGCGAACCGTGCGGCGGTGTGGGGGCACGACGGCAACCGAGAAACCGAATGTCCTGCTGATCGACTGGGGGTCAACGCCTCGGTAGCATCCGGACATGACGGACGACCAGGTCCACGCCGCTTTGGCCGAGCTCACCCGGATGGCGCAGGAGTCGGCTGAGGCGTACTTTGCTGGTGATCTCGACGCGTACGAAGGCGTGCTGCATCACGCGGATGACTTCACGTTGATGCCGCCGTTCGGTGGGCCGACCAGGTCGGGCTTCGTGTTGGACGACGAAGCGCGTCAGGCGACCAGGGCCACCTTCCGTGGTGGCGAGGTGGAGGTTGAGGTCGACGCATCGTACGTGACTGACGAGATGGCCGTGCTGGCGGTGGTGGAGCGACAGCGCGGCTTGGTGGGAGAACTGCCGGAGCAGGACTGGTCCCTGCGCGTCACGTTGGCGTTCCGACGCGACGGCGGACGATGGCGGCTCGTTCACCGGCATGCGGACGCGCTGGTCCACACCGTGGGCTGGAGCACGCTCTCGCAGCTCGCCCGCGGCGAACTGACGGACTGAAAGCCGGCCTGTCGAAGCGGCAGGGTTTGTTGCGCGGTGAGGTTATTGGCCGGACAGGGTGGCTACGGTTGGGGCGAGGGTTGCGGCGGAGTTGGCGCCGATGACGAAGTAGGTGAAGCCGATTTCTTCTCGGCGGCGGTGGATTTCTTCGGTGGCTGCGGAGGGGTCGCTTGGGAGGATGACGAGTGAGTCGGCGGCGCGGAGTGCTGCGGTGTCGAGGTTGGGGGCTGCCATGAACGGGGCGACGACGTCACCGACGGCGGCGACGTGTTGGGCTAGTTCGATGTCTTGGTGAGCGGCGAAGTCGCGTACCCGGTTGGTGGTTTCGGCCCGGTCGTCGTCGGTTTGGAGTACGAACGTGACTGCGTCGGCGACTTCGAGGGCCAGCGCCTGCGACTTCGGTCCGCTCACCGCCATGACGACCGGTGTGTGCAGATCGGGGCCGTCGTACTTGCGTAGGGCGGCCACGGTGTCGCGCATTCTGGTACGGCGCTCGGCTGGGGAGACGGCGGGCAGGCCCAGCTCGACTTCGATGCCGGGGCGGCCGGCGCCGATGCCCATTTCGAAGCGGCCGTCGGTGAGGACCGAGAGCGAATGAGCTTCCCATGCTGTGCTCCATGGTTCGCGCAGGGCGGCGGCGTACACCCACGAGCCGATCCGTAGGTCGGCGAGCGCGGCCGCGGTTGCCAGCGTGGGGCCGAGCGCTGGCTGCCAGGTGGGGACGTCGGGCATCAGCAAGGTCGAGTACCCGCTGTCGGCGATCCGTCGCACGCTGTCCCGCCACGTCGCCAGGTCAGACGTGATCGGCGCAACGACGCCGAATCGGAACGGTTTGGGTCCTCGCTTGGCCTGGTCGGGCATCGTGGTTCTCCTTCAGTCTGGGTCTTGTTCTGTCCCGTTGCCCTATCCACGAACCGGGCAGTCAGGATTCGACATCGCTGCACCAGAACCTTCGCGTCCGGGGCCGGCTGGGGTGGAGTATGTCGGCTTCGTGCACCTGCCAGATTTTCGGCGTCGTTCCGTGGTGGGGAAGGGCGGGCGGTCGTAGTGTCGAGATGACGTCGTCGCGCGTCGGGAGGGGAAGAACGATGGTTGATTCGGTCGCGCCGCACGGGCTTCACCATGTGACTGCTATCGCGGAGGATCCGCAGCGTAACGTCGACTTCTACACCACGGTGCTGGGGCTGCGCCTGGTCAAGCGGACCGTCAACTTCGACGCTCCGGATACCTATCACTTGTACTACGGAGATGCCTCGGGCCGGCCGTCGACGCTGTTGACGTTCTTTCCGTGGCCCGGAGCGCCGAACGGCAAGCAGGGCACCGGTCTCACGACGGCCACCGCGTTCAGCGTCCCGCCGGAGTCCCTTGGCTGGTGGCAGCAGCGGCTGGACGACCTCGGGGTCGACGCGGACGCGCCGGTCGCCGGCTCCGACCAGGAGGTCCTGCGGCTGCGCGATCCCGACGGACTGGTGATCGAACTGGTCGCGTCCGACGGTGACAGCCGATCCGGTTGGGACGGCGTCGCCGCCATACCGTTCGACAACGCGATCCGGGGCCTCTTCTCGGTGACGATGACCGAGCAGCAGCTCGACCCGACGGCGGAGATGCTCGCGGGCATGCTGGGGATGCGGCACGGCCAGGACACCAGCGACGGGTCGCGGTTCGTGATGTCCGGGGGAGCGGAGGGTACGGCGGTGGACGTCCGACCGAGCCAGGCCGCTCGCGGTGTCCAGGCCGCCGGAACCGTCCACCACATCGCGTTCCGGGCACCTGACGGCGAGACCCAGGCGAAATGGCGGATGGAGCTGATCGAGGCCGGCGTACAGGTCACCGAGATCCTCGACCGGCAGTACTTCACGTCGATCTACTTCCGTGAACCGGGCGGAGTCCTGCTCGAGATCGCGACCGACCAGCCGGGCTTCACAGTGGACGAGCCGCTGCTGGAACTCGGCCAGCACCTGAAGCTTCGCCCTGGCTCGAGCCGGACCGCGAGCAGATCCAGGCCTCGTTGCCCCAGCTGCGTGTACCACCGCAGCCGCACGAAGCCGGCTGATGAGCGAGGACCCGCTCCGGCGGCCGCACGTCTGGCTTCCGGGCTCGTCCGAGCCGCCGCTGCTGTTGCTGCATGGCACGGGTGGCGACGAGCACGATCTCCTCGTACTGCGGGAGCACCTGGCACCTGACGCGCCAGTACTGTCGCCACGGGGGACTGTGTCCGAGCAGGGGATGGCACGGTTCTTCCGCAGGCTCCGGGAGGGCGTGTTCGACGAGGACGACCTTCGGCTGCGCGCCGACGAACTCGCCGCGTTCCTGACCGCCGCCGAGCAGAAGTACGACGTGGCCGCTGGTTCGTGGATGGCGGTTGGCTTCTCGAACGGCGCCAATATGGCCTCCGCGCTGCTCCTACGCCACCCCGAGTCGCTCGCCGGCGCCGTACTGCTGGCGGCAATGGTGCCCTTCGCGGCGGATGAGCCGGAGGACCACGCGCTCGCCGGCAAGCGAGTGCTGATCGTCAACGGTGACAGAGACCCGATGGCGACGCCGCAACAGACCAGCAGGCTGGCCGAGCAACTCCGGCGCCGAGACGCCGATGTCGGACTGCTGCCGTTCGCCGGCGGCCACACCATCGACGCCGGCGTACTGCCCGACGTCAAGGCGTTCATCGAGGCGGGTCGCGCGAACTGAGAACCGCCCACACGCCTCGGACGGTCCACGGGTGATCGGCGGATACTCTCGGTCCGGTCGGCAGATGGAGGTCGGGGTATGGAGTTGCGCCAGCTGCGCCATTTCATCGCGCTTGCGGAGGAGCGCAGTGTGACCGGCGCGGCCCGTCGGGAGTTGATCGTGCAGTCGGGACTGTCGAACTCCCTGCAGTCGTTGGAGCGCGAGCTGGGCACGGAGCTCTACCTCCGCGGTACGCGGCCGGTGCGGCTCACCGCCACCGGAGAGGCCCTGGTGGCGCCCGCGCGCGAGGCGTTGCGTGCCGCAGAGACCGCTCGTCGCGCGGTGCAGCAGACCCGGGACGTGCTCGTCGGTCGGCTCCGCCTCGGGATCGCCCTCTCCGCGCAGTACCTCGTTCCGTTCGCCGGCTATCTCGGCGCGTTCCTGCGCGACCACCCCGGCGTCGACGTGCGGATGCGCGGAACCGCCGCACTGGACATGCTGGACATGGTGGAGAACGGCGAACTCGACTGCGCGATCGGACCGGCTCTGGAGCAACGCGGCCGGCTGCGCCTGACCTCGCTGGCCAGCGAGCCGCTGGCGTTGACCTGCCGCAGCGATCACGAGCTCGCAGCCCGAGACAGCGTGACGGTCGCCGACCTCGCCGGCGAGCGGTTCGTCGACGTACCGCCGGGCTGGACCGCGCGGCTGCTCTGCGATGCCCTGTTCGCCGGAGCCGGACTTACCCGGCGGATCGTCGCGGAGGTCGGTGACTGGGAGGTGCTGCTGGAGATGATTGCCGCCGGCGCCGGTATCGGGTTCACGCCGGTGGGCCTGCAGTACAAGGTTCTGACCGATCCCGACAGTCCGCTGCGTCACGTTCGAGTGGAAGGCGCGCAGCTGGATCGCCACCTCTACCTGATCCTGCCGCCGCGCGCCGAGACGAGTCCTGCGGCCGCCGCGTTCGCAGCCGGCATGTTGGCCCTGCACGGCGCCGATTGAGGGGTTCCGGCCTCGGGATCTCCGGGAGAGATGGAAGGCATCTCATCCAGGCCCACGAAGTCCGGCATCGGCCTTCGTGGGCAGGATGTTCTCACGAGTGGAAGCACCATTCGCTCGCGAGAGGTTGGAAATGAGTACAGCTACACGTTCGTCCCGCGTCGCAGTCGCTAGCACCGGCAGGCATCTGGCCGGTTTCTGGTTCGTGGGCGCCGCGTTCCTGACGTTGATGGCCTTCGGCACCGTTCCCACGCCACTGTGGCCGATCTACCAGGTCCGGGATCACTTCGGCCCGACGACGGTGACGATCGCCTTCGCCGTGCTGGTCATCGGCACCGGCGCCAGTTTCCGGCTGCTGGGCCACTTGTCCGATCGGCTGGGCCGCCGCCGGGTGATCGTCCCTGGACTCCTGGTCGCGATCCTTGCCGACGCGGTGCTGGCCTTCTGGCCCGACCTGCCCGGGCTGATTGTCGGACGGGTGTTGACCGGTGTGGCGATCGGCCTGATGGCATCGACCGCCACCGCCTATCTCAGCGATCTGTACCACCAGGCGCGGCCCGGGCGGGACGGATCACCCGTTCCCGCACTGGTCGCGACCGCCGTCAATCTGGGTGGTCTCGCACTCGGCCCGCTGGCAGCGGGAATCCTGGCCCAATGGGCACCGTCGCCCTTGCGTACGCCGTACATCATCTTCGGAGCGCTGATGGCCGGGCTGCTCGTACTCGTGCTGGCCAGCCCCGAGACCATCGACACCGAGGCCGCGGATCAGGACCGGCCGGTGCGGTTCGCTCTGCGTCCAGGACAGCGCGCGGCCTTCGGGGCGGCAGCAGCCGTCGGGTTCTTCGCATTCGCGGTGATGGGGCTGTTCTCCTCGCTCGGCGCGATCATCGTGCGCGGCGAGCTCGGCATCACGTCGTACTTCGTTGCCGGCCTGGCGCCGTTCGCCGCCTTCGCCGCATCAGCCGTCGCGCAGCTCGCCCTCGGCAAGCTCGCCCACTCGACCGTCCTCCTGATCGGCGGCCTGCTGTTCCCGATCGGCCTGGCGCTGACCGCCGTGTCGCTCTACCAGCCGACGCTCTGGCTGGCGCTCACGTCCGCGGCTCTGGCCGGCGCCGGCGCGGGGCTGCTCATCAAGAGCGGCGTGACCGAGGCCGCGATCGCCGCCGTACCGGCTTCACGCGCCGGCGTCCTCGCGATGTTCTTCATCATCGCGTACGTCGGCATGGGCCTGCCCTCGATCGCGTTCAGCCTGGTCATCCAGCACGTCGCCCTCAGACCGTCGATGATCGGATTCGCCACCGTACTGTCGGTCGGGGCCTTCATCTCCATCGTCATCGCCCGACGATCGACCGCCGCCTCCACCCACCTGAGTCCGCAACCCGCGAGGTAACGGCGTCAGACGCTGCGGAGGGACGTGGTGGTTCGGCCGGTCCGTTGGCGTAGGAGCGTGCGGAGGGTGTTGGGCTGTTCGTAGCCGACCCTGCGGGCGATCGTCTCCAGGGACTGGTCGGTGGTGCGTAGGAGATGGATGGCGCGTTCGATTCTCAGGTCCTGGATGAAGCGGACAGGGGAGGTGCCCATCGTCCGCTGGACGGTTCGCTGGAGGGTGCGCTCGCTGACTCCCAGGCGCCGCGCGGCTTCGGGGATGCTGATCGCCTCGCCGAGGTGGTCGCGGGCCCAGCGTTCGAACGCGGCCACGACGGGATCGAACTGAGCCAGCGCGCTGGGCATGATGTACGGCGCCTGCGACGGGCGCTCGTCGACGACGAGATACTGAGCGACGAGGTCGGCGACGGCGGGGCTGCCGGCGCGGACGAGGGCGAGCGCCAGGTCGAGATGGCCGAACGCGGCCCCAGCGGTGGTGACCTGGTCCTCGTGCACCACCATGCTGTTCTGATCGAGATGGATCTGCGGGTAGCGAGCGCGGAAGGCCGGCGCCAGCCACCAGGTGGTCGTCGCCCGCAGTCCGTCCAGGACGCCGGCCTCGGCGAGCAGGAAGGTACCGGCGCAGGCGGAGGCGATCGCGGCGCCGCGTCCATGGGTCTTGGCGATCAGCTCCCGTGCGGGCAACGATTTCTCGCCACTGACGAGTTCGACCAGGGCATCAGGCTGCCGCTCGTTGATGGCCGGTACGACGAGGAGATCCGCCGGATCGGCCCGGGTGACGGGCTCGCAATCCACGCTCAGCCCGGCCGACGTACGCACCTGGGACTCGAACCCGATGGTCGTGACGTTCCAGCGGGGAGCCTCGGCCAGTTGTTCCGCCATGGCGTTCGCGGTGTCCAGTACGTCGAGGATCGCCGTCAGACCGGAGTCGAACACGTCCTCGTTGACCAGAACCGCAATCTCCACGTCGGAAACCCTATCAATCGTGTCGTTTCCACCCCTGACGTGACGACGGACCACCGACGTACGTTGTGGCGAGCGCTGGAATGTCCCGGCGCTTTCCCGGAGGTCTGATGCGTCGCCAGCGTGAGGGCAGCGCTGCACTGTACGGCAGGCGCAGCGAGTGCGTGATCCTCGAAGATCTGGTCGCCGGCGCACGGGCGGGCCGGAGTCAGGTGCTGGTGCTGCGCGGCGCGGCCGGGATCGGCAAGACCTCGTTGCTGGACTACCTGGAGACGTACGCCACCGGGTTCCGGGTCGCACGGTCGGCCGGCGTCGAGGCCGAGATGGAGCTTCCGTACGCCGGACTCCATCAGCTCTGCGGTCCGTTCGCGAATCGACTCGACCGCCTACCCGATCCGCAACGCATCGCCCTCGGGACAGCCTTCGGCGTGACTGTCGGGGCGGCGCCGGACCGCTTCCTGGTCGGACTCGCGGCCCTGGATCTCCTGGCCGACCGGGCCGAGCAGCAACCGCTGCTCTGCCTCGTCGACGACGCGCAATGGCTCGATCACGTCTCCGCCCAGACGATCGCATTCGTCGCCCGTCGGCTCCTGGCCGAGCGCATCGTGCTGGTCATCGCGATCCGGGAGCCGAGCGACGGGCTCGACTTCGCCGGCCTCCCTGAGCTCACCGTCAACGGTCTTGCCGAGACGGACGCCGGACGGTTGCTGGACTCGGTGATCAAGGGGCCGATCGACCCGCGTGTCCGGGACCGGATCATCGCCGAGACCAGGGGGAACCCGCTCGCGTTGCTCGAGTTGCCACGCGCGTGGACAGCGGCGGAGCTCGCCGACGGGTTCGAGGAATCGGACCTGGTCCCGCCGTCGAGCCGCATCGACCAGATCTTTCTTCGTCGCATCGCTACGCTCCCGGACGACACCCGGCAGTTGCTCGTGACCGCGGCAGCTGAACCGCTCGGCGACGCAGAACTCCTGTGGCGGGCGGCGGGTGTGCTGGGGCTGAGCGCCAACGCGGGCCAGGCGGCCGAGACCGCGGGATTGATCAAGTTCGGTTCCCGGGTCGGCTTCCGGCATCCGTTGGTGCGTGCGGCGGCGTACCGGTCCGCGGCCCCCGAACAGCGTCAGGAGATCCACCGTGCGTTGGCCGAGGCCACCGACGCCGAGGTTGATCCCGACCGGCGGGCCTGGCACCGGGCGCAGGCAGCGCCGGCGCCGGACGAAGAGATCGCGGCCGAGCTGGAGCGCTCGGCCACCCGAGCGCAATCCCGCGGCGGCCTGCTTGCTGCCGCTGCTCTGCTGGAACGGGCGGCGCGCCTCACGCCGGACCCGGCCCGGCGTGCCCGACGCCAACTCGCGGCCGCCTGGCGCAAGCGCGATGGCGGCGCCCTCGACGCGGCTCTCACACTGCTGGCCGAGGTCGCCTCGGGCCCGGCCGATGCGTTCCGGGCCGCGGAGGTCACGCACCTGCGCGGGCAGATCGCGTTCGACCAGAGACGCTCGACCGAAGCCGCCCGACTGCTACTCGATGCCGCCCCGCACCTCGAGCCGCTCGACTGCCAGCTGGCCCGCGAGACGTACCTGGACGCGCTGGCCGCCGCGATCTGGGCGAGTGGGACAGACGAGCCCGATACGACGTACGTTGTTGCGACAGCCGCGCGTTGCTCGCCCACGGCCGACGAGGTGCCACGAGTCATCGACCGAGTCCTCGACGCTTTGGCCCGCAGATTCACCGACGGCCACGACGCGGCGGTGGCTCCGCTCGCTCGAGCTCTCGCGGCCGTGCAGGGCATCGACGGCATCGGCGGCATCGATGGTGGCGCCAAGGACGTCGGCCGGCTGCTGTGGTTGGGCGGCAACCGGGTCACGGCCATCCTGGCCACCGAACTGTGGGATTTCGGGGCCGGACGTGCGGTGGCCGAGCTCCAGGTCCAGCGAGCCCGGGGCGCCGGTGCGCTGGTCCAGTTGCAGTTCGCCCTGAACGTGCTCGCGGCGAACGAGTTGCTCGCCGGGCAGTTGACCCATGCCGCCGAGTTGGTCGAGGAGGACCGGATGATCGCCGGCATCACCGGCAACCGTCCGGTCGGCTACGCGGCGACGCTTCTGGCTGCGCTGCGCGGCCCCGACGACGCGGCGCCGCGGTTGATCACGACGGTCCGGGACGAAGCAGCGGCACTGGGTCAGGGCCGGATCGTCACCTTCTCCGACTACGCCAGTTCCGTGCTGAACAACGGGCTCGGGCGTCACGACCTCGCGGCGCCGGCTGCGCGCAGCGTCTTCGACCGCGATGTCGTGGGCGGGTATCAGATCATGGCGGTCTCCGAGTTGGCCGAGGCGGCCTCACGCACGGGCGACTCGAAGCTGATCGCGGTGGCACTCGAGCGGATGTCCGAGCGCGCCCGGGTCACACCGACCGATTGGGCGTTGGGGATCGAAGCCCGGCTGCGTGCGCTGCAAGGTGGCGAGCAGGCGGATGCGTCGTACCGGCTGTCGATCGAGCACCTGGATCGCGCGGGGCTTCGGCTGGAGCTGGCCCGCGGTCACCTCTTGTACGGCGAGTGGCTGCGACGCGAGGGTCTGCGGATCAAGGCCAAGGAGCACCTGCTCGCAGCGCACGGCATGCTGTCAGAGATGGGGGCCGCGGTGTTCGCCGAACGAGCCCGGGGAGAGCTCGTACCGCTCGGCGTCAAGGCGCCCAGGCGAAGTGTCGAGATCACCGAGGAGCTCACCACCCAGGAGTTCCACATCGCGCGGCTCGCCCGCGACGGCCTGTCGAACGCGGAGATCGGTACCCGGCTCTTCCTCAGTCCGCGCACCGTCGAATGGCATCTCGGCAAGGTCTTCAGCAAGCTCGGCGTCAATTCGCGCCGGGAACTGCGTACCGCCGTACCTGATTTCGCGCCTGAGTAGCGGTCCCCGTAGGTGACCCGGGCCGGACCGGGGTTCGCCCCGGGTGCGGGACAGCCTCCCGGCCCGGGACGGTGGGTGGAGAGGACACCCGAGACCGTGAGCGAAGGAGAACCGTGCCATGGACCGCAACGAGCAGAGCGGCGGATTCACCCCCGATCGACGTCAGTTCCTGGGCGTCGCCGGCGCCGCGACCCTGGCGGCCGTCGGCGCGTCACAGCTCGGAACCACGCCGAAGGCGGCGGCCACATCGCTCACCGGTACGTCGTTCGGCACGGTGCGGCAGATCGATGCCGGCGTACTGAACGTCGGATACGTCGAGGCCGGCCCGGCCGACGGTACGCCGGTGATCCTGATGCACGGATTCCCGTACGACATCCACAGCTACGTCGAGGTGGCGCCGTTACTCGCCGCGGCCGGCTATCGGGTAATCGTGCCGTACTTCCGCGGCTACGGGACGACGACGTTCCGGTCGCGAACCACGCGTCGGGATGTCGATCAGGCGGTGTTCGCGCTGGACGTCCTCGCGCTGATGGACGTGCTCAAGATCGAGAAGCCCATCCTGGCCGGCTACGACTGGGGTTCGCGAACCGGCGACATCATTGCCGCTCTCTGGCCGCACCGCTGTCGCGCCCTGGTCTCCACCAGCGGCTACCTGATCACGAACCTGGCGGCGAACAAGCTGCCGCTGCCGGCGAAGTCCGAGTGGGCCTGGTGGTACCAGTACTACTTCTCCACCGAGCGCGGTGAACTCGGCCTGACCCAGTACCGCCACGACCTCGGTGAGTTGATCTGGAAGTTCAACTCGCCGACCTGGAACTTCTCCGACGCGACGTACGACCGGACCGCGGCCGCCTTCGAGAACCCCGACTACGTCTCGATCGTGATCGGCAACTACCGCTGGCGGCTCGGTCTGGCGCCGGCCGAACCCCGGTACGCCGGGATCGAGAAGCGGCTCCAGAAGGGTCCCGTCATCGGCGTACCCACGATCACCATCGACGGGGCCGACGATCCGTTCACCGCGGCCGGTGACGGCTCCGCCTATCGGGCCAAGTTCACCGGCCCCTATGAACACCAGACCCTGCAAGTCGGTCACAACGTCCCCCAGGAAGCGCCGCAGGCATTCGCCGACGCGGTCATCCGGGTCGACGGCCTCAAGCAGCGCTAGCCGCTCGCGGCCCCATCCAAGTACCGGACAGGAGATTTCATGCCACGCATCACCGTCGGAACCGAGAACAGCGCTCCGATCGAGATTCACTACGAGGACCACGGGTCCGGGCAACCGGTGGTGTTGATCCACGGGTATCCGCTCAGCGGCGCGTCGTGGGAGAAGCAGGAGCGCGTGTTGCTGCAGGCCGGATACCGGGTCGTCACCTACGACCGGCGCGGGTTCGGGAAGTCCGGCCAGCCCACGATCGGCTACGACTACGACACGTTCGCCGCCGACCTCAATGCCCTGCTCGAGTACCTCGACCTGACCGAGGTCGCCCTGGTCGGCTTCTCGATGGGCACCGGCGAGGTGACCCGCTACCTCGGTACCTACGGCTCGGGACGGGTCACCAAGGCGGTGCTGATGGGAGCGATCCCGCCCTTCCTGCTGAAGACCGGCGACAACCCCGAAGGCGTCGACGGGGCGGTGTTCGACGAGATCAAGGCGGCCATCGTGAAGGACCGGCCGGCGTACCTCAAGGACTTCCTCGACAACTTCTACAACGTCGACGTGCTCGGCGGTACCCGGATCAGCGAGCAGGCGTGGCAGGACAGCTTCACGGTCGCCATCGGCGCCTCGGCGTACGCCGCGCATGCCTGCGTGGACACGTGGCTCACCGACTTCCGCGACGACCTGCCGAAGATCGACGTACCGACGCTGCTGATCCACGGCGACGCCGACCGCATCCTTCCGTACGCCGCCACCGCCGCGCGACTGCCCGGTCTGATCAAGGACCTCCAGTTCGTCACCGTCGAAGGCGGCCCGCACAACATCGCCTGGACCTTCCCCGAAGAGGTCAACCAAGCCCTCCTCACCTTCCTCAGCGCCACAGGAGAGGAGAAGTAATGCCGCTGCTCACCGCGTCGAAGATCCCTGCGGGGTTCGTCGAGAAGACCAGGCAGGTCAATGGAATCGCGGTCAACTATGCCGTCGGCGGCACCGGCCCCACGGTTGTTCTGATCCATGGATATCCGCAGACCTGGTACTCCTGGCGGAAGATCATGCCGGCGCTCGCTGAGCACTACACCGTGATCGCGCCCGACCTGCGCGGATCCGGCGGCTCGGACGCTCCCGAGAGCGGATACGACAAGGCCGCCCTTGCCGACGACGTACACGAGTTGCTGGTCGGGCTCGGGCTCGACGAACAGGTCAACGTCGTCGGACACGACATCGGGACGATGGTCGCCTACGCGTACGCAGCCGCACATCGCAGCTCGACACGACGCCTCGTACTGCTGGAGGCACCTCAGGTCGACGAGACGGCGTACGAGCTACCCGCGTGGACCAAGGCCGGGCCGGGCTTGTGGAACTTCGGCTTCTTCACCTTGGACAACGGTCTGCAGGAGAAGATCGTTGCCGGACGCGAAGACATCTGGGTCGACGGTTTCATCGGGTGGATGGAACAGGTCGAAGGCGGAGTGGACGATCAGGCTCTCGCCGAGTACGCGCAGTCGCTGCGGCGGCCTGGTTACCTGCGTGCGTCGTACGAGTACTTCAAGACGTTCCCTCAGGACGTCCTGGACACGATCCGGAACCGCAGTACGACGCTGACGATGCCAGTGCTGGCGGTAGGCGCCGGAGGCGCGCTCGGCGAACTTGTCCCGGAGCAGGCCCGGAAGTACGCCGACGATCTGACCGGCGCTGTGGTCCCGTGCGGCCACTGGATCGCGGAGGAGGCTCCCGAGCTTCTGCTCGGCCACCTGCTCCCGTTCCTCAACAAGTAGGAAAGGAATGTCAGTGAACATCAGTAGAAGGGGCGTGCTCGGCGGACTCGCTGCGGCCCCGGTCCTTTACGGCTTCGGCTCGGCCACCACCGCTGTCGCCACGACACCGCGGCCCGGTGCCGGCGCCGATCTGGAGCGGGGAGCAGAGAGGCGGTTCAACGCCCCGCTGCTCACCCCGGGAACCCGGCTGGTGCTACCGCCAGGCGTCAAGGCTGTGCCGATCTGGGATTACTACCGCCGTCCACGTCTCGCCTCGGCGGTGTCTGTCTGGCCGCGGATGACGGCAACCGACGGCACCACGGTCGACGCGTCGGTCGTGCCCGAGCGCGGCGCTCCCACCCGGATCGCGATGCTGAGCGGGTTCACGGAGGGCTGGTACGAGCTCGTCCATACGAGCGGACGGGCAGACCGCGTGACGTGGGACGCCGGCAAGCTTCCGTTCCTCTGGTTCTACGGCGAGTTCGGTGCCACCACGGTCGCGCCGTACCACGACGTGTTCTACACGGTCGCGTTGCAGCCGTTCTCCCGCATCCCATACCCACGCAACAGCTTGGCCGGCTAGGAGCCTCATGTCTCACCACTTCGATTACCCGACAGACGAAACACTCGACATCACCGACGCCTTCTGCTTCGCCGGCGCCGGCGACCTCATCGACGATGTCCTGGCCCCGCGCACGGTCTTCGGGATCAACACCTCGCCGCTCGAGGGCGAGCCCTGGAACCCGGACGGCTACTACGAGCTGAAGATCGACACCAATCACGACTACGTCGAGGACATCACGTTCCGGGCGACGTTCCCGATCGGCGCCGACGGCTCGCAGTACGTGCAGGTGGAGCAGCTCACCGGTCGCGCGGCGACCGACCGCACTGCCAGGGGCACGATCATCACGCCCCGCCACGCTCCCGTCGGGGAGGTCGTCGAGTGCCGCGGCGGTATCAAACTCTTCGCCGGAACACGCCTCGATCCGTTCTACAACTTCATCCCGTTCCCGGTCGCGACGGCGGAAGCGCTTGCCGCCGGCACCTTTCCGGACTTCGACGCGCTGCGGCCGGCCACCGACTCGTTCGCGAACTCGACCGTCAGGTCCTTCGTGCTCGAGGTGCCGGTCAAACTCACGGGCCGCCGTCCGGTGAACTTCTGGGGGACTACGGCGTACTTCGACGAGGGGCACCGGACCTGGGTCCAGCTCCAGCGCGCGGCCGCGCCCAACATGACGACGTTCTTCGACTTCGCCGGTGGCTCGGCAAAGGTTGCCAACTACAACAGCACAGCCCCGACGATCGACCTCGTGGGCCGGCCCCGGCACCCTGCGACCGACCCCGCCAAGGGAATCTGGGGTCAGGTGCGGGACAACATCGCAGCGGTCGTCGAGGCCGGTGGAACGTACGGCGATCCGCCGCACAAGTTCCCCACCGCGCTCGCCTACGGTGCCTGGGCGGCAGACAAGCTGCTCCCGAACGTGATCACGTTCACTCCTGGCACCGTCGCGCTCTGGGACCCCTGGTTCGACAGCGAGAACGGCAAGGGCATCGTCGAGGACATTGCGTCCAACGTCATCAAGATGATCGTGAACCAGGATTTCTCCTCGGGACTCAAACCCGCGCCGATCCTCGACTACTTCCCCTACCTCGCCACGCCGCCGGCCGGCTGATCTTGACGTCCACGCGATTCGGCCTCGACCGGCGCGACCGGCGCTCGCTCGGCGCGATGACCGTCTTCATCGTGCTTCTGCACGTGATCGGGTTCGGCGTTCTGTTCGGGTTCGTAATGCCGCAGCACTACCACCTCGGCGGCGACCGACCGGTGTTCACCATCGGCGTCGGACTGCTCGCGTACACGTTCGGACTCCGGCACGCCTTCGACGCCGACCACATCGCGGCAGTGGACAACACGACCCGCAAACTGCTTGCCGACAACGCCGACCGGCGGGCGTCCGGCGTACCGGAGGAGGAGATTCGCAAACCGCTCTCGGTCGGGTTCTGGTTCTCGCTCGGCCATTCGACCATCGTCTTCGCGCTGGCTCTCGTGCTGTCGCTCGGCGTGAAGGCGTTGGCCGGGCCGGTCGAGAACGGCAACTCGATGCTGCATTCGGTCACCGGAATCATCGGTGCGTCCGTCTCCGGCGTCTTTCTCTGGGTGCTCGGAATCCTCAACCTCGGTGTGCTCGTGGGCATCGTCAAGGTGTTCCGGCAGATGCGTACCGGCGTCTATAACGAGCAGCAGCTCGAGGAGCAACTGAACAAGCGCGGCTTCATGAATCGCGTCCTCGGCAGTCTGACGACATCTGTCCGCAAGGCCCGGCACATCTACCCGATCGGCGTCCTGTTCGGTCTCGGCTTCGACACCGCGACCGAAGTCGGTCTTCTCGTCCTTGCCGGGGGCGTCGCCGCGTTCCACCTGCCGTTCTACTCGATCCTCGTCCTGCCCGTCCTCTTCGCCGCAGGCATGTGTCTGATGGACAGCACCGATGGCGTGTTCATGAACGCCGCCTACAGCTGGGCCTTCGCAAAGCCGGTCCGGAAGGTGTTCTACAACATCACCATCACCGGAATCTCCGTCGCGGTCGCCCTGGCAATCGGCACGATCGAACTGATCGGCGTCGTCGCCGACCGGGCCCACCTCACCAGTGGGCCGTTGGCCGCGATCGCCCGCATCCCACTCGACTACGCCGGCTACGGCGTCGCCGGACTGTTCCTCGCGGCCTGGGTGGTAGCACTCGCGGTCTGGAAGTACGGCCACATCGAAGAGAAGTGGGCAACTGCCCTCAGGGACGGCTGAGGAGTCTGGTGAGGCCGTATTCGAAGCGGGTATCGAAGGAGTCGTCGAGGAGTAGGGCGGGGCCGACCTTGGCGAGGGCCGGGTAGGCGCCCGAGGACAGTAGGTCGTCCGCGTTCCCGTGCAGGTTGTCGGACGGCGTCTGCTCCTCCTGCGTCAGGCCGATCGTGAAGTAGACGATTGCCCAGCACAGCCGGGCCGCGTCGGCCTCGGTGTACCCGGCTTCGAGCAGGCTGCCGACGATGACTTCGGCGACCCGCAGCGTCTTGCCGGTGCCGGTGAACGTGCCGGCGACGAGCCGGCCGCCGTCGCGGTGCGCGAGCATTGCGGCCCGGTAGCGGCGTGCGACGACCGCAACGCGTTCGACCGGATCGGTCCCGAGGTCGTCGACCGCGACCTCTCCGACGATCGTGTCCGCCATCGTCTCGATCAGCGCGAACTTCGTCTTCACCTGCCAGCTCACCGAGTTGAGGTGCGCGTCGAGCCGGCGCGCGACTCCGCGGAGCGAGAGCCGCTCGAGGCCCTCCTCCTCCAGCACCGCGAACGCGGCCTCGATCACGTCGCCCTGGGTCAGCCGCATGACGCCATCGTACAAATCCGGGTCATGCGCCGAACGCCTCCTGCGACACGCCGTCCCACGCTTCCCACTCGGCGATCCGTCGCGCGTACTCCGCCTTGATCACCGGCAGCGGCCCGGGCCCGAAGAAGATCCGCAGCGGCGGCTCCTCCGCGTCGACGACCTGCAGGATCGCGGCCCGGGTCGCGGCCGGGTCGCCGCGCTTCCCGGCCGGTCGTGCCATCGCCGACCGGAAGGCGTCGTACTGCGGAAGGCGCTCGGCGTGGACGGCGGACGGCCCGGCCCAGTCGGTCGCGTATCCGGCCGGCTCGACCAGCGTGACCGAGATCCCGAAGCCCTTGACCTCCGCGGCCAGGCTGTCGGTGAACCCCTCCAGCCCGAACTTCGACGCGTGGTACAGCCCGAGCCCCGGCAGCGCGAACACACCGGCGATCGACGACACCTGAATCACATGACCGTTGCCCTGGGCCCGCATCTGCGGCAGGACCGCCTGGGTCACCCACAACGGCCCGAGCAGATTGACGTCGAGCTGCGCCCGCGCCTGCTCCTCGTCCACCTCTTCGACCATCCCGAACAACCCGTACCCGGCGTTGTTCACCACGACATCGATGCGCCCGAACCGATCGACCACCGCCCGTACGGCGTCCGCGACGGCGGCGCGGTCCGTGACGTCCAGCTTCAACGGCAGTACGGCGTCGCCGTACTTGTTCACTAGTTCGTCGAACACGCCTGTCGACCGGCTCGACACCGCGACGCGGTCACCGCGCTCCAGCGCCGCCTCGGCCCACTCGCGCCCGAACCCCTTGGACGCACCTGTGATGAACCAGATCTTCATCGCAAACACTCCCTCTCTTGTGCACTGACCAAGAAACTCTAACTTGGTCACTGCACAAGAATCAAGGAGGAGTTCAGGTCAGCGATGGTGGTTGAGGAAAGTGGTGAGTTCTGTGAGGTACTGCGGGCGGTTGTCGCGGTGGACTGAGTGGCCCGCGTTGGGGATGTGTACCGACCGGAAGTCGCCGGCCGCTGCTTCGGCGCAGCGCTTTGCGTAGGCGTCGGAGATCAGTGAGCCGCGTTCGGTGTCGCCGTGGATTAGGAGGACTGGGCAAGTGATCGCAGTCAGCAGGTCGGTCAGAGGGTTGGCCTTCAAGAAGGGGTGGTCGAACAGGTGCGGGTCGACCTGCGCCTTCGAGGTGGCCCACGGCTCGAGTTCGTCTTCCGGCCAGTCGGGGTTGTCGGCTCGGCCTCGTGCGATCCGTGAGGGGAGGTCGAGCGCACGGAGGTCCGCGAGCCAGGGCGGCATGGCCACCGGTTCGTCCGGTTCGGCGGCAGGTCCCCCTCCGGGCGGCGGGTCCTCGAGTACAACGGCACGGACCAGGTCCGGTCTCGCGGCGGCCAGATAGGCGGCGGTCATCGCGCCCATCGAGTGGCCGACGACGATCATCCCGCCCTCGCGGGGCTGGTCCGACAGGACGAGCGCGGCGTCGTCGCCGAGTTGGGGGTAGTTGACGGGGCCGGGTGGGAGGGCGGAGTTGCCGTGGCCGCGGGCGTCTATGGCTAGGGCTTGGATGTCGGGAAGGTTGGCGAGGAGGGGTTCCCAGCATCGGGCGGAGTCGGAGAAGCCGTGGAGGAAGGTGACGTCGGCGGGCGACTCGTTGGTGCGGTACCAGGCCAGATGGGCTGCTTTACCTCGCACGGTGAACATGGTTGGGGACATTAGCGCAGTGCGACGATGAGGTCATGAGTTTTGCCAGCCAGGGCAGTGTGACCACGCCTGTGCTCGAGATCGGGTACGAGGCGGCGGGGGAGCCGGGCGGTGACCCGGTGATTCTGCTGCACGGTTTTCCGTACGACGTGCGCGCGTACGACGAAGTCGCAGCTGAGCTCGCGGCGAGCGGGCGGTATGTGCTCGCGCCCTACCTGCGTGGCTACGGCCCGACGAGGTTTCGCGACGCGGGGACGCTGCGGTCCGGGCAGCAGGCGGCGATCGGTCAGGACCTGCTGGACTTCATGGACGCGCTCGGGATCGAGCGGGCCGTGGTTGCGGGGTACGACTGGGGTGGGCGAGCTGCGTGTATTGCCGCAGCGCTATGGCCGGAGCGGATCGCGGGGTTGGTTACCTGCGGGGGATACGCGATCCAGGACATCGCGAGGTCCGGTGAGCCCGCGGCGGCCGAGGACGAGGCGAAGTACTGGTATCAGTACTACTTCCACTCCGAACGTGGCCGGCGTGGCCTGACTCTGAACCGGGATGAGCTGTGCGCGCTGCTGTGGCGCGACTGGTCGCCGAAATGGGCCGACTCCGCGGCTGCTTATCCGGCCACGGCGCCTAGCCTGCACAACCCGGACTTCGTGGACGTGGTGATTCACTCCTACCGGCATCGTTACGGCCTGGTCGAAGGGGATCCGCGCTACGACGCGGTGGAGGAGGCGCTGGCCGCGCTGCCGAAGATTGCCGTGCCGACGGTGATTCTGGTGAGTGAGGCTGATGGTGTGACCGGGCCGGCCGGGCTCGACGACGGGCCGCATTTCAGCGGGCCTTGCAAGACTCGTTCGCTGCCGGATATCGGGCACAACGTGCCGCAGGAGGCGCCGGTTGCTTTCGCCGAGGCGGTTACAGCCCTCGGATGAGGCGGTCGCCCAGGTCGGAGCGGCGGTAGAGGACCGAGCGGCCGTGCCGGGCGGAGATCAGCAGACCGGCGGCGCGGAGGGCTCGTAAGTGCTGGTTGACGGCGGTTGGGGTGACGTTCAGGCGTACGGCGAGTTCGGTCGTCGAGGTTGGTGTTTCGAGCAGGGTCAGCAGGCCGGCCCGGACGCGGCCGACCAGGTCCGCGAGGGCGGTTGGTGGCGTAGCTGACGAGGTTTGCCAGAGGGTGCCCAGGCCACGGGCCGGGTAGATGAGGTGGGGTGGCTCGTCGGGGGAGATGGGGGTGGCGCCTCGGCGGCTGAAGAGAGATGGAGTGAGGGTGAGGCCGCGGCCGGCGGTTGAGGTTCGGTAGGAGAGGTCGCTGCGGAGGCGGATGCGCAGGACGGTGCCGTCGAGGCGGACGTGGGGGTCGACGTCGGCGAACATCGCGGCGAGACCGGCGTTTGCCATGACTCGACCGCGATAGACGATGTCGGCCTCGAGGACCGTTCGCATACGGGTCCAGTACGGCTCGAAGCAGGCGTCCCAATAGTCCTGCAGCACGGCCAATATGCGTCGGAGCACGGTGGCTGGGCGACCTCGAAGCGCCGTCGGCAACCCCAAAGGATGGACGGCGGCGAGGTCCGTCCGTACGACGGCGGCCGGCGTGCTGGTCAGTGCCGAGAGCTCGTCCTCGATACGACCGAGCGGACTGTAAGGGCGGGGAGTGAGGAAGTCCGGCGTCCACAACGCTTCGTTGGTCAGGGCGCGGAGCAGATCGAGGTCGAGGCCGGAACGCGCCGGCTCGATGGCGCGGAGCCAAGGGAGTTGCAGCGGGAACCGGCCAGGGTCGCGCAGGGTCCGTAGGGACAGGACCAGCTCGTGCAGCGGTGAGATCGCGAACCGCACCTCGCCGAGATCGTTGCCGGCGAGTTCGTACTCGATCATGAAGCAAAACACTACATCGTTGGTCCCCGGCAGCGTCCGGATGCGACAACTGTCGGGTGCTTCTCCGTGATCCCGTCGAACGCGCCCTCGCCTCCGCCGTGGCCGCCCTGTCGCTGTCCCGCGGCATGTTCTTCGCCGTCAGCGCGCTCTACTTCACCCGCGGGGTCGGCCTGTCGGCGGCGACCGTCGGGATCGGTCTCACCATTGCGGGAGCGGTCGGCGTGTTGGCCTCGTACGTCGGTGGTCGGCTGAGCGACCGGTACGGCGCAGACCGCCTGCAGCAATGGACGCTGGCCGCGAACGGAGCCTCCCTGCTCGCGTATGCCCTCGCCGACAACGTCGTCAGCTTCATCCTGATCGCGGCGTGCGTCTCGGCCACGCGGGGCCTGCAGAGCACAGCCCAGGTGACCTTGCTGGCCCGGTGGTACGTCGGCCCCGAGCGCGTCACAGTCCGCGCCAGGCTGCGCGTGGTGATGAACGTGTTCATCGGCGGCGGCAGTCTGCTCGCGGGACTCGCGCTGATGGTGGATACGACGTCGGCGTACCGGCTGACGGTGGTGCTCGTCGGGGCAGTCACGATGCTCGGCACAGCCCCGCTGATCGGTCTGCGCAAGCGGGTGGAGGGTCTGGCCGAGCGGATGGAAGCCGCCAACACGGCTGCGACCTCCGCCGATGGACGCTCCCCGCTGCGCGATCGGACGTACGTCGCGTCGACGGTCCTCAACGCCATCCTCGCGATCCAGTTCGGGCTGACCTCGGTCGCGATACCGCTCTGGGTCGCGGACCACACGGATGCCCCGACGGTCCTCGTGTCAGCGCTCCTGCTCGTCAACACCGCATACGTTGCTCTGTTTCAGGTCCGCGCGTCCCGCGGTGCTCAGACATTGCGCACCGCCGGGCAGTCGGTGCGGCGAGCGGGCCTCTTCCTGCTGATCGCGTGTCTGCTCTTCGCGACAGCGGGGTACCTCGGTGCCGTAGCGGCAACAGTCGTGCTGCTCCTAGCCGCGCTCGCAGCCTCCGCGGCCGAGACGCAGGGCGAGGCCGGCGGCTGGACGATGGCCTTCGAACTCGCAGACCCCGCCCGCGCCGGCGCCTACCAAGGCCTCAGCCAGACCGGCTACGCAGTCGCCCAGATGTTCAGCCCGGCCGTCGTCACCACCAGCGCGATCGACCACGGTACGCCGGGCTGGATCGCCCTCGGTCTGGTCTTCGCCACCACCGGCGCAGCCACCGCGCTGGTGGCGAACCGTGCGGCCGAGCGGTCATTCGAGCGTGTGTAGGACCGGGATGGTCTGCGGCAGGTCTGTCAGTTCGAGCGCGGCCCGGAGCGGGGAGTCCGGCGGGACGACGACGCGGAGCTCCTGTCGGCTCTGGGTGAGGCGTTCAGCGAGGCGGAAGAGCATCGCGATCCCTGAGCTGTCGAGATAGGCCGTCTCGGTCAGGTCGACGACGATGACGCCCGCGTCGACTGAGGCGACCTGGCTGATGGCATCCCGCACAACGACGGCGTTGGTGAGGTCCACTTCGCCAGAGACCCGCACAACCTGGACGCTATTGCTCATCCAGGCGTCCACTTCGGCGTACGCCGTCATGTCTCGCCCACGACGTTGCGGCGCATGAGGACCGTCGTACCTTCTGGATCGCTGTCGATGTCGACCGAGTCCGACAGCCCGTGGATCAGCGTGAGCCCCAAGCCGCCGCCACGGTCGGCCGGACGCCGCCACCGGCCGTGGTCGCGCACTGTCAGCTCGACGGAGCCGTCCACAAGGCGTGCCTCGATGTGCATGTCACCCGGCGAGGCGCCGTACGCGTGACGTACGACGTTGCTGCACGCCTCTCCGCAGGCGATCGCGATCTCGCCGGCGTCCCGCGCAGTGACACCTGACTCGCGGAGCCAGCGCCGTAACGCGTGCCGGACCTGGTAGAGCATGCGCGCGTCGGCAGGGACGTCGAGCGAGAGCGGCATACCGGCGAGCGCCAACGGCCGGAGCGCCACCAGGGCGATGTCGTCGGCAACCTTGCCGGGTTCCGGCAGGCTCGAGAGGAGATGGTCGCAGAGCGCATCGAGATCGGGCCATTCGGCGTCACCCGCTTCGGCGAGCAGTCGATCGAGGCCGTCCTGGATCGACAGCGTGCGCTTCTCGACCAGCCCGTCGGTGTACATCAGCAAAGTCGCTCCGGGCTGCAACCGCTGCGTCGCTTCGGCATAGTCCCAGTGCGCGAGTACGCCGAGCGGTGGAGCCAGCCCGCCGTCGAGGTACTGCGTGCTCTCATCGTCGATCAAGAGGGCCGGCGGATGTCCGGCGTTCGTGAACCGCACGGTGCCGGTGTCCGGGTCGTACAGGACGTAAAGCAGGGTCACCATCTCGGCCATCGGCAGCTCGCGGGCCAATCCGTGCAACCTGGTCATCACCGCTACCGGTGACGGATCGTGGATGGCGTAGGCCCGCACCGCCATCCTCAGCTGTGTCATGGCTGCCGCGGCCTGGAGTCCGTGGCCGGCAACATCACCGATGACGAGACCTATCAGGCCGTCGCGCAGCTCGATCACGTCGTACCAGTCACCGCCGACATGGAGGTCCGCGGTCGCCGGGACGTATCGGGCGGCCACGACGAGGCCGGGGATGTCGGGCATCCGGTCCGGGAGCAGGCTGCGTTGGAGCGTTTCCGCGATCTGGTGCTCGCGCCGGGTCCTGGCCTCCTCCCGGGTCAACTGCTGCTGGGTCTCCTGCCGCTGGTCGATCTCGCGACGCAGACGGTCGTTGGCTGCCTTCAGCTCCGCGGTACGGTCCCTGACGCGTACTTCGAGGTCGGCAGCCGCGGCCATCAGCGCGCGGGTGAACCCGATCCGCTCGGTCACGAGCGCGGCGAGGAAGAACGAGGTCAGCGCGACGGTGGCGTTGAAGGCCTGAAGGGTCAGCATCTGCGCCAGCAGCGACTTACCCGCGAACGGGCCGAGTCCGCGGGTCGCCGACCAGGTGGCGATCAGGGACGCGATCAGCGCGGCGGGCGCGGCGCCGCGCAACTGCAGACGCCATGAGGCCCAGCCCAACAACGGCAGCACCAGGAACAACAAGGCGACATCGGTGTGCGTCGTCCAGAACACGAGGACGATGGTCAGCGCGAGGATGACCCCGGCTTCGACCCATCGCGCGGCCGGCCACGGCTCGAGCTCGCGGAACAGCGGGATGCAGAGAAGGAACGGGGCGACGGCGAGAACGCCCATTGCGTCACCGGTCCACCACACCGCCCATGCGCCGGCCAGTCCACCGGTGCCCTTCGAGGTCGTGAGCGTGACGGCGCCGATGGTCGCGCTGATCGTCATGCTTGCCAGTGCACCCAGGAAGACGATTGCCAGCGCATCACGCAAGCGGTCCAGTTGGCGGTGGAACCCGATGCGCTCGAGCACGATCGCCGCGACCAGTGGTGCAAGCGTGTTGCCCATTGCGGTCAGCAGCGCGGGCACCGGACCGGTGCTGATCGGCAGATTCACGGCCAGAGCCGCAAGTGCGACGCCCGGCCAGATCCTCCTCCCCAGAATCAGGAAGGCTGCCAGTGCGATGCCGCTGGGCGGCCAGAGCGGCGTCACGTTCCGCTCGACCAGCGACAGGCTCAGGCCCAGACGCGCGCCGAGGTAGTAGGCCGCGCCGACCAGCGCAGCCGCTGCGGCGGTTCGGCCGAGGTCCGCCGGTACGCGCAGCCTGATCGCCCTCGAGGCCCAAGAAGCTCCCGTGCGCCCGCCCATGGCTCATGGGACGCTGCAGAACCGGAGTACGTCAAGCACTGTGCGGGGTCAGGTGCCGGGTCCGGAGGTCGTCCATCAGGGCCTCGATGTAGGCCGGCCCCTCGTCGCGCAGGAGTTGCTGGCGGGCGTAGAGGTCGTTCGTCGCGGGGCGCCAGGTGAGGGACCAGGTCCCCAGCGCGACGAGGATCGGGAGAGTCTGGATGCCCGCCTCGGTGAGGCTGTACTGGGCGCGTTGGCCGCGGGCAGCGGTGCCTCGGGTGAGGAGGCCCGCTTCGACCAGGCGGACGAGGCGGTCGGCGAGGATATTCGAGGCGATGCCTTCGGGGGAGGCGGTGAGCAGGGCGCGGAAGTAGCGGCGGTCGCTGAAGATGACGTCGCGCAGTACGAGCAGCGACCAGCGATCTCCCAGCACCTCGACCGCGGCGTTGATCGGACAGTCCGACCGTGGTTCCACGACTCCTCCTTGACAGCTCTCGGTGTCGCCATAATAGTGATTGCAGATTGCAAGCACTAGTCGGGAAGAGGGGGAAGATGGGTCAGTTCGTGTACGCGATGAACGTGTCCCTCGACCTGCGGATCGAGCAGGTCCCGGGCGACAACGGCGCGGGCGAGTGGCTGCGCATCGACGAGGAGCTGCACCGCGACGCCAACGCGCGGACGCGGGACCTCGCGATGATCGTCCACGGCCGCGTCATGTACGAGGTGATGGAGGAGTACTGGCCGCGGGCGCCCGGCGACGCGTCCCTGCCCGACTTCATGCGTGAGTACGGCGAGATCTGGCTCGCGAAGCCCAAGGTGCTGGTCTCGCGGACCCGCCGGAGCGCCGACTACAACACCCGCATCATCGGCGGAGACGATGCGATCGAGCAGCTCGCCGTACTCCGTGCCGAGACCGAAGGCACGATCGCGGTCGGCGGCGCCGCGCTCGCCACCCAGCTGCTGCGCGCAGGCCTGCTGGACGAGCTGCAGCTGACCACGCATCCCTCGATCCTCGGCTTCGGCCGGCCGTTGTTCGACGACTACGACCTGCCGATCGACCTCGAACTGCTCGACCAGCAGACGTTCAAGTCGGGCGTGACGCTGCACCGCTACGAGATCCGGAAGGAGGCCGACTGATGTTGAGGCAGGTTGCGGACGGCGTGCTGGTCCATCAGAGCGAGCTGCTGCAGAACAACACGGTCGTGGTGCGGGGCGATTCCGGCGTACTGCTCGTCGATCCCGGGTTGACCCGTGCCGAGATGGCCTGTCTCGCGAAGGATCTCGACGGGGAGCCTGTCGTGGCAGGCTTTGCGACGCACCCTGACTGGGATCATGTGCTCTGGTACGCCGACCTCGGATCGGCGCCGCGTTATGGCACGGAGCGGTGCGCGGCTGAGCTTCGAGAGCTGCGGTCGACTGCCGGCTGGGAGACGAGCATCGTCGAGTGGATGCCGCCCGAGATCGTCGACGACGTACCGCTGGACCTGCTCGGCCTCGTCACTGCTCTGCCCGCGGGAGCCACTCGTCTGGATTGGGACGGTCCGCAGGTCCGCGTCATCGAGCACCGGGCACATGCTGCGGGTCATGCGGCGCTGCTGATCGAGGAGCGCGGCGTTCTCGTCGCGGGCGACATGCTGTCGGACCTGTTCATTCCGATGCTCGACATCGGCGGCGAGGCAGATCCGATCGAGGAGTACTTCACAGCGCTGCAGCTGTTCGACGACGTGGCGGACGGTGTCGAGGTCGTCGTACCGGGCCATGGTTCTGCCGGTGGAGCGGACGAGCTGCGCACACGGATCGACCAGGATCGGGCTTATGTGGAGGCCTTGCGGGACGGCCGTGAGGTCGTCGACCCGCGGATCGGCCCGTCGGCCAAGACCGGCTGGGAATGGGTGAGCGACGTACACGCAGGCCAACTCCAACGCCTCGCCCAAAGAAGCTAGCTGGACGTACTGTCGGGAGAAGCGCGTCTCGGGGAGGGGATGAGCGATGGCCGAATCGGTTCCGGGGCGAAGCGCACACCCGCCGATCGCGGACTACGCCTTCCTGTCGGACTGTGAGTCGAACTGCCTGATCGCGCCGAGCGGTGCGGTCGAGTGGATGTGCCTGCCGCGACATGACTCGCCGAGTGTGTTCGGGGCGATTCTCGATCGCGCGGCGGGGAGCTTCCGGCTCGGTCCGTACGGCGTCCAGGTGCCGGCCGCCCGTCGGTACCTGCCGGGCAGCCTGATGCTCGAGACGACGTGGAAGACACCGACCGGCTGGCTGCTCGTCCGTGATTCGCTGGTCATGGGCCCGTGGCACAACATCTCCGAGCGCTCGTCGACGCACCGCCGTACTCCGACCGACTACGACGCCGAGCACTGTTTGCTGCGGACCGTGAAATGCGTGAGTGGCACGGTGGACGTCTCGATGGTCTGCGAGCCGATGTTCGAGTACGGCCGCTGGGCAGCGAGCTGGCAGTACGAGGGGCCTGCCTACGGCGAGGCGGTCGCGACCCGCGCGGACCTGGACGGCGACGTCACCCTGAAGCTCACCACCGATCTTCGCCTCGGTCTGGAAGGTCCGACGGCCCAGGCCCGGACGCGCATGTCGCACGGCGATACGGCGTTCGTGGCGCTCTCGTGGTCGCGCCTACCGGCGCCACGGAGTTGGGCGGAAGCGCTCGAAGCGACGGGCCGTACGGCGGAGTACTGGCGGCAATGGATCAATGTCGGCGTCTTCCCGGATCACCGGTGGAGTCACCACCTGGCGCGCAGCGCTCTCACGTTGAAAGGACTCACCTATGCTCCCACCGGAGCACTGCTCGCCGCGGCGACGACGTCCCTTCCCGAGACGCCGAGGGGTGAGCGGAACTGGGACTACCGCTATTCGTGGATCCGCGACTCCACGTTCGCGCTCTGGGGTCTCTACACGATCGGGCTCGATCGCGAGGCGAACGACTTCTTCTCGTTCCTGACCGAGCTGTGCGGCGGCGATCAGGACATCCAGATCATGTACGGGATCGGCGGCGAGCGTGAACTGCCCGAGCGGACGCTGGATCACCTGAGCGGCTACGAAGGCGCGAGACCGATCCGCGTCGGCAACGCGGCGTACCTCCAGGGTCAGCATGACGTGTGGGGAGCGATCCTCGATTCGCTGTACCTGCACGCCACCTCGCGCGACCAGGTGACCGAAAGCCTGTGGCCGTTCCTCAAGCGGCAGGTCGAGGCGGCGGCGAAGCATTGGCGCGAGCCCGACCAGGGGATGTGGGAATCGCGCGGTGAACCGCAGCACTTCACCTCGTCCAAGCTGATGTGCTGGGTGGCGATGAGTCGCGGCGCGAGGCTGGCCCGGCTGCACGACGAGCCCGGATTCGCCGAGGACTGGGAAGCGGTCGCCGACGAGATCCGCAACGACATCTGTGCCAACGGCGTCGACGACCGGGGAGTGTTCGTCCAGCGGTACGGCGCGACCACGCTCGACGCCTCGCTGTTGCTGCTGCCACTGCTCCGGTTCCTACCCGCTGACGATCCGCGGGTTCGTGCCACCGTGCGAGCGATCGCCGACGAACTGACGGAGGACGGTCTGGTACTGCGCTACCGCGTCTCGGAGACCGATGACGGTATGCACGGCCGTGAGGGGACGTTCGCGATCTGCTCGTTCTGGCTGGTGTCCGCGCTCGTCGAGATCGGGGAAATCGCCGAGGCCACCGCACTCTGCGAGAAGCTCCTGTCGTACGCGAGCCCACTCGGTCTGTACGCCGAGGAGATCGACCCGGTCAGCGGACGCCACCTCGGCAACTTCCCGCAAGCCTTCACCCACCTCGCGCTGATCAACGCGATCACGCACATCATTCGCGCGGAGGAAGCCGACGGCAGCAGAGCCTTTGGCGCAATGAGCGACCCGGGGTTCGGCTCGGTGGATCACTGAGGCGAGCCGTTGGCCCGTGGCATGACGGTTGCTGTGTGAGCCGAGACGCGGCTCCGGAACCGGACTGCCGGGTGGATGGAGAGTTTGATGAGCGACGCGTTCGACGGGCGGAAGCTGGTCGTTGTCGGGGGAAGCAGTGGGATGGGGCGGCAGACGGCCGCCGACGTCGTGGCCGGTGGCGGCAGCGCGGTGATCATCGGCCGCGACGAGAGCAAGGTCGACCGGACGGTGATGGAGCTGGCCGCGAATGGTCGGGCCTGGGGGATCACGGCCGATCTGGCCGACCGTGAGCAGGTCGCCGACGTACAGAAACAACTGGCGGCCGAGCACGCCGACGCGACGTTGCTGGTCAACGCGGCCGGGATCTTCAGCCCGAACCCGTTCCTCCAGCACGACGGCGCCTTCTACGACTCGTACCAGGAGATCAATCGCGCGATCTTCTTCCTGACCCAGACCGTCGTACGCGGCATGGTCGACGCCGGCCAGGGCGGCGCGATCGTGAACGTCGGCAGCATGTGGGCGCATCAAGCGCTCGCGGCCACTCCGGCGAGCGCGTACTCGATGGCCAAGGCCGGTCTGCATGCGTTGACCCACAACCTGGCGATCGAGCTGGCCGAGCACGGGATCCGGGTCAACGCGGTTGCCCCGGCGGTGGTCGCGACGCCGATCTTCGAAGCCTTCATCCCGCCGGAGAAGGTGGCCGAGACCCTCGAGAGCTTCGCCGGCCTGCACCCGCTCGGCCGGGTCGGGACGGCCGAGGATCTGGCGTCGGCGATCACGTTCCTGCTGTCCGGTGAGGCGAGCTGGATCACCGGCGCGATCCTGAACGTGGACGGCGGCGTCATGGCAGGTCGCAACTGATGCCTGCGCCGGCGTGGGACCGGGTGACGGCTGCCGAGGTGGAGCGCGCGCTCGCGGAGTACGACCGGCTCGGGGCCAAGGCCTTCTTCGCCGAGCACGGCTTCGCGCCGACGACGACGTACGAACTCGTCTGGGAGGAACGCACGTACCCGCCGAAGGCGGTGCTGGGGACGGCCTACGAGTTCGCGACCGGGCAGCGACTGGCCTCGGCCGATTTCGAGGGCGGCAGGTCGGGCGCCGTCAAGGTGCTCGGCGCACTGGGATTCACCGTCCGCCCGATCAGCAAAGGACAATGAACATGCCTCGAGCCGGCAACGGTGATTCGGTCGCTCGCGAGGACATCGCGGCGGCCGTCACCGCGGGTCGCCTGGAGTATGCCGACGGGGCGACGCAGGTCTTCGAACGTAACGGGGCCACCACCTACACCGAGAACGGCCAGGCAACGCGGGGCGAGTGGTACGTCGACGATCGCGGCCGGTTCTGCTCGTTCTGGCCGCCGTCGTACCGGGCGTGCTACCTCCTGCACTGGCTGGTCGCGGACGACCTGATCGTGGGGCTGACATTCGTGGACCCGAGCGGGCGATCACGGTTCGAAGGGCGCTACCGCTAGCCGCCGGCCACGTCGGGTGCCAGTTTGCGGAGCAGGGCGCGTCGGGACGAGATGCCGAACTTCTCGAAGACCTTGTGCAGGTGGTACTCGACGGTGCGCGGACTGAGGAACAGACGTTCGCCGATCTCCGGATTCGTCAGGCCCTGCCCGGCCAGCGCGGCGATGCTCGTCTCCTGCGGGGTGAGCTGGGCCCGGTGATCCACGATGCGACGCCGGGCCCGGTCGCCGGTGGCGAGGTACTCGCGGTGCGCCCGCTCGGTGAAGGCAGTGGCACCGGCGGCGGCGAGCCGATCGCGTGCGGCCTTGAGCTGGACCCTTGCGTCGACGCGTCGGCCCTCGCGCCGCAGCCATTCGCCGTACACGAGTTGGGTTCGGGCCAGGTGGACGACGACACGGGTCCGGGTCAGGTGATCGATGGCTTGCTGGTACAGGCGCTCTGCCTCGGGACCGTCGGTCAACAAGGCGCGGGAACGTGCTTCGAAACCGAGCGCCCAGTCGGTGCCGACCGCACGCGCTCGTTCGGCCAACGTCTCCAGCGCGGATTCCGCGGCCCTGGACTGCCCGCTCCGCGCGGCGGCCTCAATGAGCTCGGTCAGGCCCCAGCCGTACAGGACGAGCTCGTCCTCCGCCACCACGTCGCGCGCGGCCGCGAGCGCTACGTCGTACCGTCCCAAGCCGTTGGCCAGCACCGCGGCCGAGAGAGCGGCCGTGGTGAACACGATGCCTTCGCCTCGCTCCATCGCATCCTGGCGAGCAGCCTCGATCTGTGGGAGCGCGACCTCTTCGGCGCCACGCCATCCGGCCAGTAGGAGTGCGCCGCACGGGAAGCCGGGACCACGGCTCGACGTGGTCAGTGCGTCGATGCGATCGACCAGGTGCTGCGCGGTGTCGAAGTTGCCGAAGTGGATCTCAGCCAGGCAGCGGTTGGTCAGCGCGTACGGCAGTTTCATCAGCGAGCCGGTCTCCCGCGCGAGGTCCACCGTGCGCGAGGTCAGCTCGTCCCACAGGTCGTCGTCCCACAGATCCGCGGCGATCCGGGCGCCGATCCCGAGCCACCGCTTACTCGCGTGCTGGCTCGCAACGGCGCGTACCGCCGGTCTCAGCAGGTGATGGCTCGCCGCGAACCCGGTGGCGAGGCGGGCGGTGAGACCGACGAGAAGATCCCGGGTCGTTCCGTCGCACGTCCAGTCGGTGGGGGTCCTGCGAGCGAAGGCCGCTGTACCCGGCCCGAGCCGTCCCGCGTAGGTCGACGCGACCAGTGCCTCCAGAAATCCTTCACAGGCCAGCGGCTCGTTCGCCCGGCGCAGTTCCTCTGCGGCCCGCAGCATCTGCTCGACGGCCGGGCCGTTGCGCTTGTCGACGAACGCCAACCGGGCATGCTGCTGATCGAGACTGCGGCGGACCCGTCCGTCGAGCCGACCGAGTTCGGCGGCGGCAAGCAGCTGGACGGCGGCCGGAGCCGAGCCGATGTCGAACTTCGCCGCCGCAGCGGCCAGCAGTCGCGCCGAGCGTACGTCGGCATCGCCGGTCAGCAGGGCGGATCGCTCAAGGAACGCGGCCTCGCCGGCTCGGCCGCACCTCCGACGAGCGTCCGCCGCGCAGCGCTCGAGCTCTGTCGCCAGCTGGTCGTCCGGGCCTATCGTCGCCATGGCGAGGTGCCATGCGCGGCGATCGCGGGCGACGATCGCGTCCGTCGCGGTCGCCAGAGCACCGTGGACCTCGTCGCGCTCCGAGCTCGTGGCGAGGCAATACACCGCGGACCGGAGCGCAGGGTCCACGAACAGGACTCTCGTATCGCGCCGAAGCCAGCCCTGATCCTGAAGAATCCTGGGCACCTGACGGACGAGACCGAGGACGTCCGCAGCCCTCCACTGGAGTGCTGGGTCGCCGGTCAGGTCGGCTGCCGCCAGGATCAGCGCCAGGCGCTCGGCACGCGCGAGGTTCGCCATCCGCTCGTCGAGACCCCCGGTGTCCGCGCCGGCGCAGAAGACGCCGTAGCCGCCGGCGAAGTCCGGCGACATCACCCCGTCCACCGCCGCGATGATGTCGCGTGGGTTGCCGCGAGCTTCGGCGACGATCCGGCTGAGCACCGCCTCGTCGACACCGCCGTACGACGCCGTACACAGCAGGGCACGTCCGTCGGCATCGCTCAGCCCGGTCAGTCGCACGGTCGGGAACTGTGCGAAGTCGTCGTCCTCGGCAGGGGTCGCGAGGACGACCGCGATCGGGTGGGCGTCGATCCGTCGTAATGCGAAGGCGAGTGCCCGCGAGGTCGCGGCGTCGAGCCAGTGCGCGTCGTCGATCAGGACCAGCGCCGGACGCTCCTTCGCGACCGCGATCAGCAGTGCGAGTGTGGCAAGTCCGATGAGGTACGGGTCGGACCGTCCTTCGGCGACTCCGAAGGCGGCCTCGACGGCGGCACGCTGGGGGGAGTCGAGCGAGGTGAGGTCGGCGTGCAGCGTCGTACAGAGCTGTTGGAGACCGGCGAACGGCATGGCTCCCTCGGACTCCACACCACGGGTCCGGACGAGTTCCATTCCCCGAGCGCCGGCTGCGAGGTCGAGCACTGCGCTGCGGCCGATTCCTGGCTCACCACGCACGACCACGATCCGGCCCTGTCCGGACCGGGCGCTGCGGAATTCGTCCTCCAGGCGCCGCTGGACATCCGATCGTCCGATGAGTGATGGGCTCACCGTCGCAGCATGTCCTGAGCGGTCGGCACGCGGACCCGTGGTGGCCACGGGTTCCGCCACGGGACGCTAGCCGGACTGGCTGGTCCCGACCTGCACCTGGCTGGTCTGTGCCTTCAGCGAGGGCAACTCGTGCCTACAATTTCGGCGATCGCGGAGTACTGAGCGGGGTACTGAGTGGATGGCGGCGCGTTCTGGTGTTGCAGGGTCGGCGCGACGAGAGTGAGCTGCTCGGTCGTCTCATCGAGGCGATCCGGGCAGGTCAGGGCCGCAGCCTGGTGCTGACGGGCGAGCCGGGGGTGGGTAAGACCGCGCTGCTCGACCGCCTCGCCGCACGGGCGACGGACTGCCAGGTCGTGCGGATGACCGCGATCCAGTCCGAGATGGAGCTCGCGTTCGCGGGTCTGCATCAGTTGTGCAGCCCGATGCTGGGTCACCTCGACGCGCTCGCGGAGCCCCAGCGCAAGGCTCTCAGCACGATCTTCGGGCTGCGGTTCGGGGATCCGCCGGACCGGTTCCTGGTCGGACTGGCGACGCTCAACCTGCTGGCGGAGGTGGCGCGTGATCAGCCGCTGGTGTGCGTGATCGACGACGCGCACTGGCTCGACCACGCCTCGTTGCAGGCGCTGACCTTCGCCGCTCGACGCATGGTCGCCGAGCCGATCGCGGTCGTGTTCGCAGTACGGAAGGGACAGCTGACCGGCGACTTCGACGGCATCGCGACACTGCAGGTCGACGGGCTCGGGGACCACGATGCCCGCGTCCTGCTGAAGTCCGTGCTGCCGGGGCCGGTGGACGAGCGCGTCGTCGACCGGATCGTCGCCGAGGCCGGCGGCATCCCGCTCGCCCTGCTCGAGTTGCCGTCGGGACTGACGTCGGCACAGCTGGCATCGGGGTTCGGGCCGCAAGGCGGCGGGACGGCGCCGGCCACGATCGAGGACTCGTACGCCCGAAGCTTCGCCGAGCTGCCGGCGGACGCCCGGCGGCTGCTGGTGCTCGCGGCGGCGGAGCCGATCGGTGACCCGGTCCTGCTGTGGCGCGCGGCCTCAACTCTGGGGATCGACGTCATGGTGGCGAGGAGCGCTGAGGCTTCCGGCCTGGTGCAGTTCGGAACCAGGATTCAGTTCCGGCATCCGCTGGTGCGGTCCGCGATCTACCGGTCCGCGCCGGCCGAAGACCTCCGCGTCGTCCATGCCGCGCTGGCGGCGGCGACCGATCCGGCCGTCGATCCGGACCGCCGGGCCTGGCACCGATCCCAGGCCGTCTCGGGACCCGATGAGAAGGTCGCGATTGAGCTCGAGCGATCGGCCGAGCGTGCGCAGGCCCGCGGCGGTCTCGCTGCTGCGGCTGCGTTCCTGGACCGGGCTGTCGAGCTTTCCGCCGACGCCGATCAGCGCACCCAGCGTGCGATCGCTGCCGCTCGTGCCCACCACCAGGCGGGGGAGCCGGACCAGGCCATGCGATTGCTGTCGGCAGCCGAGACGGGACCGCTCGACGATGCCGAGGGCGCGCAACTGGACCTGCTCAGGGCTCAGATCGCGTTCACGCTACACCGGGACGGCGAAGCTCCCCGGCTGCTGCTGCGAGCGGCGCAGCGGTTGACGGCGACCGACGTCCGGCTGGCGCGGGAGACCTACTTGGACGCGATCCTGGCCGCGATGTTCGCCGGAGACTTCGCCGGCCGCGACTGCCTGCGAGACGCGGCCGAGGCGGCGAAGGGCGCGCCCGCGCCCGACGTTCCCGGGCTGCCGAACGACGTACTGCTCGATGCCTTGGCGATCCGTTTCACCGACGGATATGTGCCGGCTGTGCCGTTGCTGCGGCAGGCGCTGGCGGCGTACGGGGACACCGAGCTCACTCCGGAGTCGTTGCGCTGGTTCTGGCTGGCTCGCATCACGGCCGGGCATCTGTGGGACGAACAGACGATCGACAACGGCCGGCATCTGGAACTCGCTCGGGCACTCGGCGCAGTGGAGACATTGCCGCTGGCGTTGAGTGTCCGCATCGGCGGGTTGGTACTCAGCGGCGAGCTCGGCGACGCCGCGGATCTGGTCGACGAGCTGAAGATCGTACTGGCTGCGACCGGGCTGCCGGCGGCGCCGTACGGCGATCTGCTCCTGGCGGCCTGGCAAGGAGACGAGCAGCGCGCCCGGGAGCTGATCAAGCACGCCGAGGCGGAGGCGCGGTACCGCGGTGAGGGCTTCCTGCTGATCATCGCCGGGATGGCATCGGCCGTGCTCAACAACGGCCTCGGTCAGTACGCCGAGGCGTACGACGCGGCCGCCCGGGCCGCTGAGCAACCTCCGCTGATGGCCGTCGAACCCTGGGCGGTCCTGGCCGAACTCGTCGAGGCAGCGACCCGGATCGACGAGGACCAGGCTGCGGAGGCGGCGCTGGCCCGGCTGGCCGAGACGACCCAGGCCACCGGGTCGGCGTGGGGACTCGGCGTCGAAGCCCGGTGCCGGGCGCTGGTGTCGAAGGACGACACAGCGGACGAGCTGTATCGCGTTGCCATCGAGCGACTGGCCGCGACCAGGATCCGCGGTGAACTCGCGCGGGCCCATCTGTTGTACGGGGAGTGGTTGCGTCGGCAGGGCCGTCGCGGCGAGGCGCGCGATCAGCTGCGGACCGCCCACGATTTGTTCGTCGCGATGGGAATGCGTGCGTTCCTCAGCCGGGCCTCGGCCGAGCTGCGCGCGACGGGCGAGCTGGTGCGTACGGCGTACCCGGAGCCTCCGAGCGTTCTGACCCGCCAGGAGACGCAGATCGCGCGGCTGGTCGCGGAGGGTCTGTCCAACGCCGACATCGCGGCCCGCCTGTTCCTCAGCCCGCGGACGGTCGAATGGCATTTGAGCAAGGTGTTCGCCAAACTGCAGCTGACGTCGCGCCGTCAGTTGCGGACCGTGCAGCTGCCGACGCCTGACTGACCGGTCCGGGGGTGTGGCCCGTGGTCGGACCGGGGGTTCCTACTGAACCGGAGTACGCCGGACCGGCAGCAGACTGCAGCCATGGCAAGCAACGTGCGTGAATTCGATGTGATCGTGATTGGTTCGGGACCGATCGGGCAGACGCTCGCGGACAAGGTCCGCGCCGGCGGTCTGACCGTGGCGGTGGTGGAGCGCGAACTCGTCGGTGGCGAATGCTCCTACTGGGCCTGCATCCCGAGCAAGGCGATGCTCCGGCCGGTCGTCGCGGTCACCGAAGCGCAGCACGTCGACGGAGCTCGCGAAGCGGTGACCGGGCCGATCGACGCGGAGGCAGTTTTCGGCCGCCGGGACCGCTACGTGACGAGCCTCGACGACACCGGCCAGGCCAACTGGGTGAAGAGCATCGGGGCGACGCTGGTCCGGGGTCACGGCCGGCTCGAAGGACCACGTCGCGTCGCCGTGACCACCCCGGGCGACGAGGTGGTGGTGCTGACCGCGCGGCAGGCGGTGGCGATCTGCACCGGAAGTGTCGCCGCGATGCCGGACGTGCCGGGCATCGCCGAGGCTCGCCCGTGGACGAACCGTCGGGGGACCGACAGCAGTAAGGTGCCCGCCCGCTTGGCTGTTGTCGGCGGCGGCCCGGTCGGGGTCGAGCTGGCGACTGCGTGGAACGGACTTGGGTCGGCCGTGACTCTGTTCGACCGGGAGCAGCGACTGTTGCCGCGAATGGAGCCGTTCGCCGGTGAACTGGTCGCTGAAGGGCTGACAGAAGCGGGCGTGACGGTGCGGGCGGAGGTCACCCTGGAATCCCTGCGGCGTCCGGTCGCCGATGGTCCGGTGACGGTGACACTCGACGACGGCAGCAAGCACGAGGTCGACGAGGTGCTGTTCGCGATCGGCCGTACGCCGTTGACCGCCGACATCGGGCTGGAGACCGTGGACCTGGCGGCCGGGTCGTGGCTGGATGTGGACGACACCTGCCGGGTGCGGGGCGCCGACGGCTGGTTGTTCGCGCTCGGCGATGTCAATCACCGGGCGTTGCTGACGCACCAGGGCAAGTACCAGGCTCGCATCGCCGCACAGGTGATCCTTGACCAGGCAGCGGGTCGGTCCGTGGACGAGGCCACGGCGTGGGGAGTCCACGTGGCGAGCGCGGATCGATCAGCTGTCCCGCAGGTCGTCTTCACGTCGCCGGAGGCCGCGGCCGTCGGTAGGACTGCCGAGGAAGCAGAGGCCGAGGGGTTCCGGTTCAAGGTCGTCGATATCGACCTGGGCGTGACGGTGGCGGGCGCGAATCTCTATGCGGACGGCTATCGCGGCCGGGCCCGGATGGTCGTGGACGAGGACACCCGGTGCCTGCTCGGGGTGACGTTCGTCGGTCCGGGTGTCACCGAGCTCCTGCACTCGGCGACGATCGCGATCGTCGGTCAGGTCCCGATCGAGCGGCTGTGGCACGCCGTACCGTCGTTCCCGACGATCAGCGAGACCTGGCTCCGCCTGCTCGAGGCGTACCAGAACTGACGATCCGCCCTGGGGGTACGCATGGCGAGAGCAGCGATACCAGGGCGACTGACCTGGCAGCACGCCACCGTGGTGGAGACGACGTTCGAGACGCCGCAGGTGAAGAACATCGCGTTGACCGTGCCGGGGTGGACCGGACACCGGGCCGGCCAGCATGTCGACGTACGGCTGACCGGACCGGACGGATACCAGGCGGAGCGGTGCTACTCGATCGCGTCGTCTCCCGAAGACGGCTATGTGGTACTCAGCATCGAGCGACTCGACGACGGCGAGGTCTCGCCATTCCTGGTCGACGAGCTCCGGGTAGACGATCAGATCGAACTCCGCGGACCGGTCGGCGGGTACTTCGTCTGGGACGAGCCGCTCGGCGGACCGCTCTTCCTCGTGGCCGACGGCTCCGGGCTGGCTCCGCTCCGGGCGATGATGCGGCATCATCGCGCGACCCGCAGCGAGGTTCCGGTCCGGGCGTTGTGCTCGGCCGACTCGCTGGAGGCGCTGCTCTATCGCGACGAGCTGATGGAGCTTGCGGCATGCGACCCGTTCGACATCTCGATCACGCTGACCCGGGAACAACCGAGCGCCTGGCGTGGCTATCACCGCGGGATCGACAGCGACCTGCTGGCCGAGGTCGCGTGGCCGCCGGAGGATCGCTCGTTGGCGTACATCTGCGGACCGACCGCGTTCGTCGAGACCGCCGCGGCCGCGCTCGTCGCCCTGGGCCACGATCCGGCCCGGATCAGGACCGAACGCTTCGGCGGACCCCGGCAGGTACTGCTTCGGGAGACTTAGTCCGCCCGGGGTGAGGTGTGCCGACTAGTCCGGAGGGAGGGTACGGGTAGTCCGGGAGGAGGGGCCATGAAGGACTATCCGTTGATCGCGAACCACGGCCTGATCGGTGATCTGCAGACGGCGGCGCTCGTCAGTACGGACGGGTCGGTCGACTGGTTCTGTACGCCGCGGTTCGACTCGCCGAGTGTCTTCGGAGCGCTGCTGGACCACGAGCGAGGCGGTCACTTCCGGATCCGCCCGGCGGGCGGCACGGTCGACACCAAGCAGCTCTACTTCCCGGGTACGGCGATCCTCATCACCAGGTTCATGACCGAGGCGGGCGTCGGTGAGGTCATCGACTTCATGCCGACGACGAGCAGCACGACCGCGACCGACAATCATCGGATCGTGCGGCTGCTTCGCTGCGTCCGCGGCCGGGCGACGTTCGAGCTCGACATCGCGCCGCGGTTCGACTACGGCCGCAAGGCTCATCAGTGGCACATGACCGAACACGGCGGTGTCTGTACCAGCGACGGCTCGACGTTGACCTTCCACGTCGTACGGGAGCCGAACGACGTCCACCTGGTGCAGCCGCGAGTGGACGACGCCGGCGACGTACAGGTCTCGTTCACCCTCGAAGCCGGACAGTTGCGCGGTCTGATGCTCGAGACCGCGGCCGACGGACCGCCGCGCGAGGTTCGCGTCGCCGAGGCGCAGCAAATGCTCGACGAGACGGCCAAGTTCTGGCGGACCTGGCTGACTCAGTCGACGTACACAGGTCGCTGGCGCGAGATGCTCGAACGCTCCGCGATCACGCTGAAGCTGATGACCTACGCGCCGAGCGGCGGCCTGGTGGCGGCGCCTACGGCTGCGTTGCCGGAGCAGATCGGCGGCGAGCGGAACTGGGACTACCGCTACACCTGGATCCGCGACGCGTCGTTCTCCATCCATGCGCTGCTTCGGCTGGGATTCACCGAGGAGGCGACCGCGTTCGCAGGCTGGATGCGGGATCGCCTGCAGGAGAAGGCGGGCGGTGCCAGCGGTCCGCTGAACATCATGTACCGCGTGGACGGCTCCTCCGACCTCACCGAAGAGCAACTGGACCACTGGGAGGGCTACCGCGGCTCCCGGCCGGTGCACATCGGCAACGGTGCCGCCGGTCAACTCCAGCTCGACATCTACGGCGAAGCGCTCGACAGCCTGTACCTCGGCGACCAGCGCGGCCTCACCGTCGGCCACCCGGGCTGGGTCGCGGTCAGGGACCTGCTCGACTGGCTCATCGACAACTGGGACCAGCCGGAGGAAGGTATCTGGGAGACGAGGGGCGGCCGGAAGGACTTCACCTACGGCCGGGTGATGTGCTGGACCGCGTTCGACCGGGCGATCCGGCTCGCGACCAAGCGATCGCGGCCGGCACCGCTGGACCGCTGGGTCCAGGCTCGCGACGCGATCTACGACCAGGTGATGGCGCGCGGATGGGACCCGGAACGCGGTGCCTTCGTGCAGCAGTACGGCAGCAAGGTGCTCGACTCGTCCTTGTTGCGAATGCCGACCGTCGACTTCGTCGCGCCCGAAGATCCGCTCTGGCTCTCGACGCTACGGGCGATGGACTCGGAGCTCGTCACCGACAGCCTGGTCTACCGCTACAACCCCGAGGCGTCACCGGACGGCCTCCGCGGGTCCGAGGGCACCTTCTCGCTGTGCACGTTCATGTACGTCGACGCGCTCGCCAAGGCCGGCCGGATCGAAGAGGCCAGGCTCACCTTCGAGAAGATGCTCACCTACGCCAACCACCTGGGCCTGTACTCCGAGGAGATCGCCCTGAGCGGCGAGCAGATCGGCAACTTCCCGCAGGCCTTCACCCATCTCGCGCTGATCGACGCGGCGATGACCCTGGACGGCCAGCTCGACCGGCGGGGTTCATCCCTGCGGGGTGAGGCGCAGTTGCGCTGACGCGGGCCAGCATGCAGGCACGATCCGCCGCGGATTCCGGCGGCGGCCGGTGTGGGAGGAGATGTCACGATGGCTGCGAAGGCTCACGGGTCGACGATGGCCGGCTTCGTCGTGTTCGCTGGCACGATGCTGATGGTGATCGCCTTGATCAACATCTTCGAGGGACTGCTCGCCATCTTCTCCGACGAGGAGTTGGTGCTGACGCGGAACAACCTGATCGTCGTGGACGTGACCGGCTGGGGCTGGACGCTGGTGATCTCCGGGCTGATCCTGTTCGCCGTCGGCGCCGGCCTGCTGCTGATGCAGACCTGGGCCAGGATCGTGGGCATCGTGGTGGTCGGCCTCCACCTCGTCTCGCAGATCGCGTGGCTCGGTGCGTACCCGGTCTGGTCGCTGTTGATGATCGCGCTCGACGTCGCCGTACTGTTCGCGCTCACGGTCAAGTGGTCCGACGTACGCGGACGGATCGGCGGGGATCGAGGCACCACGGCCGACCGCGAGCGGGCCCGGGTGGCAGCAGCCGAGCAACGCATGCCACCCCTGGTGTGAAGTGCTGAACCGCACTTCAGACGAAGGCCCGCAGCCTGCGAGGTCCTACTCGCGCATCAGCATCAGCGCGGCTTCGCGTTCCAGGTCCAGATAGGGCTCGCCGCTGACGTCGACGGCGACGCGGTTGATCGTGCCGCCGGTGAAGTGGTGTGGTGACTCGCCCGGGTAGTCGTCGGTGATCGGTTCACCGTTCTGCCGGCCGATGTACAGGCTCGAACCGGCGATGGCGAAGGCTCCGAGCTGGGTCTTGATCTGGCCCTCGCCGACTTTCTCCTTGCCGTGGTAGAGCGAGAGCGTCCCGGTCGCACAGTCGGGATGCATGCCTTCCTTCTCGAACGACGCCGACAGGATCAGGTTCTCGCCCGTCGGGACGTCCTTCGAACCGACGACCTGCTGCTCCACCGCGCCGACGAAGCTGTTCACGTAGTGCAGCCGGTTGTCTTTCACGTACAGCGCGTGGCCGCCGAACCTGGCGCCCATCGCGAACAGCACGCCTTCGGCTCCCGGTGCCGGGATGTCGACGGCAGCGCCGATGGTGAAGGAGCGGTTGCGGGTGTTGACCGCCTGCCATTCCGGGACCGGGGCGGTGTCCGGGTAGTACGTGTACCGGTCCGTCGAAGCGCTCAGTTGAGGTCGTGGGGTGCCGAGGATCTCCAGCGGCGATCGATCGTCGAGCGGGAACGCGTCGTTCGCGCCGGCCTCCGCGAACCAGATGTTCACCAGCTCGCGAAGCTTGTCCGGCTGCTCGGCCGCGAGGTTGTGGACCTCGGAGCGGTCGACGTCGACGTGGTACAGCTCCCACTCGTCGGCGTTGAAATGCGCCCAGCCCGACACGGTCGGATGGGTGGTGACCGCCTTCCAGCCCTCGTGGTAGATCGACCGGGATCCGAGCATCGAATAGAACTGCGTACGGCGACCGGAGTCGGCGGACGCGTCGTCGACGCTGCCGCGCATGCTGATCCCGTCGAACGCGCTCTGCGTGTGGCCCTTGATCGTCTCGGGCGCCTCGACGCCGAGTACGTCGAGGATCGTCGGGACGATGTCGATCGCGTGGTGGTACTGGTGCCGGAGCTCGCCCCGAGCGCGAGCCCCTTTCGGCCACGAGATGATGCACGGGTCCGCCGTACCGCCGTTGAACTCGTAGCGCTTCCACATCTTGAACGGCGTGTTGAACGCCATCGCCCAGCCGTTGGGGTAGTGGTTGTACGTCCTCGTGCCGCCCAGCTCGTCGAGCTTGGCGAGGTTCTCCGCGAGGTCGTCCTCGATCCCGTTGGCGAACTTCATCTCGTTGACCGAGCCGTTCGGACCGCCTTCGCCGCTGGCGCCGTTGTCCGAGACGACCACGACCATGGTGTTGTCGAGCTGATCGGTTCGCTCCAGGTACGCGAGCAGCCGGCCGATGTTGTGGTCGGCGTGCGCGAGGAAGCCGGCGTACACCTCGGCCATCCGGGCGAACAGCCGCCGCTCGTCGGCGTTCAGCGTGTCCCACGGACGGGTCGAGTCCAGCGTCGGGAACGGCAGGTGGTCCGGGCCGGTGCGTGTCTCGGACGTGCCGATCGGGTTCACAGGGGGCAGCTCGGTGTCCTCCGGGACGAGCCCGAGCTTCTTCTGCCGCGCGAGCGTCTCCTCGCGCATCGCTTCGTACCCCTGGTCGAAGCGGCCGGCGAACTTGTCGATCCACTCCTTCGGCGCCTGGTGCGGCGCGTGGCAGGCGCCGGGCGCGTAGTACAGCAGGAACGGCTTGTCCGGAGCGATCGCCTTGGCGTCCTTGATGAACTCGATCGCCTTGTCGGTGATGTCGTCGGTCAGGTGGTAGCCGTCCGCGGGGGAGCGCGGCTGGTCGACCGGGTGGTTGTCGTAGACGAGGTCGGGGTACCACTGGTTCGTCTCGGCGCCGAGGAATCCGTACCAGCGCTGGAATCCTCTGCCCGTCGGCCAGTTGCGGCGGGTCGACGCGAGGTTCATCTCGTCGGTGGGGCACAGGTGCCACTTGCCGACCATGTACGTGTTCCAGCCGCGCTCGCCGAGGATCTCGGACAGCATCCCGTTCTCCGGCGGGATCGTGCCGCTCGCGTTCGGAAAGCCGATCGCGGCCTCGGTGATGCAGGCCATGCTGTTGCGGGTGTGGTTGCGGCCGGTCAGCAGCGCCGAGCGGGTCGGCGAGCACAACGCGGTCGTGTGCCACTGGGTGAAACGCACGCCGCGTCCGGCGATCGCGTCGATGGTGGGCGTCTCGATCGGGCCGCCGTAGCAGCTCATCGCCGAGAACCCGACGTCGTCGAGGACGATGTAGACGACGTTCGGCGCACCCTCGGGTGCCTTCGCGGGCTCGAACGGCGTCCAGTCCGGTTCGGAGTCGCGGATGTCGACGTTGATCTTCCCCCGGAACGGCACAGGCATGGTCTTCCCCTCCTCGTTGGTTCCTGTCAGCCTGGTCCGGCCCCGAACTCGAGTCGCCATCCGCGCGGGATGAACCGCGCAGATCATCCCGGCTGTGGGATGCCTCGCGGCCGGCGGCGATCCAGGATTGGCCGCATGAGGCGGGAGCAGCAGCCGGCGTCCGACTACGCGGGCGCGATCTACGGATCGCTGTTGGCGGCGTCGGTCGTCGCGGGCACCGGCCCCGGGCAAGAACCTCCACACCCCGCCCAGCTGACCATTCTGCTGCTCGCGACCGGAGTGGTGTTCTGGCTGTCCCATGTCTATGCCCATCTGGTCGGAGAGCGCTCGGCACGTGCGCTGGTTTCGGCGCACGCGTTCCGCGCCGCGGCCCGGCGGGACTGGCCGATCGTTCAGGCCGCCGTACCTCCCGCAGCGGCGGTCGCCATCGGTGCGGCCGTCGGGATGTCGGACTCGGGCGCGGCCTGGCTGGCGCTCGCCGTCGCCGTCGGGTCCCAGGTCGGATGGGCGTCGTACGTCGCCGCCGTCGGGGGAGCGACGAGGGGACGCCTGGTGATCGTCGCCGCCGTCAACCTCGTCCTCGGCCTGCTGATCGTGCTGCTCAAGGCGGCGTTGACGCACTGAGCCCCGTACGTCGTCCGCCAGGGGTGACGCGCCGCCGGTTCGAGCGGTCCTACTGTCGACGAACAGTCGACGACCGTCGAGGATCCAGCAGGAGGGGGACGCAGATGTCCCACAACCGCGGTGTCGAGCCCCAGGCCGAATCGGGCTGGGCGATGAGCGGAGTCGCCTTCGCCGCGACGATGCTGCTGATGATCGGCGCCTTCCAGGTGATCGCCGGTTTCGCCGCGATCCTGAACGACGACTACTTCGTGCTCGTCAGGGGCTATGCGTTCGATCTGGACATCACCACGTGGGGCTGGATCCACCTGGTCCTCGGCATCGCGCTCATCGTGGCCGGCATCGGCCTGTTCTCGAGAGCGGTGTGGGCGGGTGTGACGGCCCTCTTCCTCGCCGTCCTGAGCGCGATCGACAACTTCTTTTTCATCCCGTACCAGCCGTTCTGGGCGATCCTGCTGATCGCTCTCGACGTCTGGGTCATCTGGGCACTGACCCGGCCGCGCGCACTTCGTAGCTAGTGCCGGAACACGACACTCGACCGAGGGGTGTCAGGATGGCCGACCACACTGCCGGGCCCTGGTTCCGGCGGTTGGAGGAGACGTTCGTGGGCCGGTGTGCCGCCTCGTTCGTGGAACTGCGCGGCATCGACCGGGCGATGGTCATCGCCTCGCAGGCACTGACGGCGCTCGTGCCGCTGGTTCTCGTGGTCTCCACGCTCGCTCCGGCGGACCGTCGTGACGTCGTCGCCCAGGGATTCATCCGGCGGTTCGAGCTGAAGGGCAACGCCGCCGAGGCAGTCAGAGAGGTCTTCGCGCGGCCCGTCGGCGCGTCGAGTGTCGGGGTGCTGAGCCTGGTGATCCTGGTCTTCTCCGGGGTGTCACTGGCCCGCCGGCTGCAGCGGCTGTATCAGGACGCCTGGCGGCTCGGGCCTGTCGCCGGCGTACGCGGTGCGCTGACGACGTTTGCCGGTCTGGCCGCCGTGGTCCTGCAGATCGCATTGCTCGCCTTGGCCCGGTCTGCGCTGAGCGCGCTCCCGATGGACTGGCTGTTCAGCGTGATCGCCTCGATCCTGACCGGTGTCCTGCTCTGGGTCTGCGTGCCGTGGCTGTTGCTCGACGGCCGGTTGCCGTGGCGACGCCTGGTGCCGTCAGGAGTACTGGCGAGCGTCGGCGGCGCCGCGTACACCGCCGTGTCCACCATCTACATGCCCCGGATGATGGAGACCAACAGCGAGCGGTACGGCCTCTTCGGCGTCACGCTCGCCCTGGTCGGCTGGTTGCTGGCCGTCTCACTTCTCCTGGTCGTGGCGACCGTGGTCGGTGCCGAGTTCGATCGCAGCGACGGCTGGTTCGCCCGCCGGGTCCGTTCGTGGCTCGGAACGGATCCTGAGCCCCGGACAGGAGTTTTCCTCCACCAAGGATGAGGTGGTCGCAGGCTGCCGGACGGAGCATGGTCGCGTGGTTACTTCAGAGCAGTCCGATATCCCGTCGGACGCGCCGCCGCCGGATCCGGAAGCGATCCCGCTGTTCGATGCGGCCGTCGGCGCTTCCGTGCTGGCAGCGCTCGCCGCGCAGACGGTCGGGCGCCGGGTCGGCGGCGTTCTCAGTCCGGTCAGCCGGCGGGTCGGGGGAGTTCTCAGCCCGGTCGCCGTGGTGATCTTGCGGCCCCCGATGCTGGCGGAGCGGTACCAGGCAGCCACCTGGCTGGCAGGCCTCGCCCGGCACGGTGGCCGAGGACGTGCGGAGCTGGAGCGTCAGCTGTCCGTGGTGCTGGACCGGATGGTTCCCGCGGTGGCGGCAGAGGTGGTGAAGCGGCTCGATGTGGCCGGGATGGCCGAGGGGGTCATCGCCGAGGTCGATCTCGCCGAGATCATCCGGCAGTCCACCGGATCGGTTGCCTCCGACACCGTCCGCGGCGTACGCATGCAGGGCATCTCCGGCGATGAGGCCGTCGGCCGCGTCGTCGGCCGGTTGCGGGTCCGGCTGGGCCGGAAGGAGCCTGAGACGACTCCCGCGCAGCCGTGACAACGGACGAGCCCGTGTCGATCGTCCCGCGGGAGGCACAGCCGTACCAGGGGCGACGGGCGGGACTCATCACCCGGTCCGTTGCCGGAGTCATCGATGCGGTCGTGGTAGTGGTCGTTGTGCTGGCCGGCTATGTCGGCGTCAACGGGCTGATGTTCCTGCTCGATCCCCGCGGCTTCCAGTTCAGTGAGGCGTCGCCGGTGCCGGGTGTGGCGACCGCGTCGCTGGTCGCCATCGTCTACCTCTGCGTGGCGTGGTCGATGACAGGACGAACGTACGGCTGTCATGTCATGGGTCTGCGGGTGGTCGGCCGTCGTGGTGAACGGGTGCGGCCGCTCGTCGCGCTGCTGCGGGCGGTGTTCTACGTCGTGTTCCCGCTCGGACTGTTGTTGTGTGCCGGCGGCCGTCGGCACGCTTCGGTGCAGGACCTCGTGCTGCGTACGTCGGTGATCTACGACTGGTGACTAGGGCTCCGGGCGTGAGGGCAGCAGCCCGAGCTCCCAGGCACGCCGTACGGCCTCGTTCCGGCGGGATGCACTCAGCTTGCGCAGGATGCTCCGTACGTGGCTCCTGACGGTGTTGACGGAGACGTACATGGTGCTGGCGATCTCCTCGGTGGTGAGCAGCTCGGCGAGGTACTCCAGTACCTCGTGTTCCTTGCTGGTCAACGACGCGGTGACCAGCAGGTCCGGCGCCGGGACGCCCCACCGACCTGCGGCGCGGGTCCGACCGTCCGGTCCTGGTGCGCTGAGCCACGGGTGCTGCCGCATCACATCGCCGGCCGGCTGGAGCAGCTTGCGGAGTGCCGGGGGTGCCTCGGAGAACGGACGTCGTAGCCGCTCGGGGGCAGCCAGCCGGAGCGCACGCTCCAGGCAGCGCCCGCTGCGGCCGGTGTCGCCGGCGCTGATCGACTCCGCGGCCTGGACGAGCCAGTTGTCCACCTGGGTCTCGAGCGGGACGATGCGATCCGTGACCGGAGTCAGGCGGGTGACCGGGCGCTCGCCGGCTTCGGCAGCAGCTCGGTGCAGGACCAGCAGCGATCCGGCCTGGTCGCGACCCTCGGACTCCTCGATCACCGTCGCGGCCTGTTCCGGCCGGTGTTGTGCCAGCAGCAGCTTCGCTTCGTCGACGACGAGGGCCTGCCCGAGCCAGTCGTCCTGTGCGCCGTAGCTGTTGCTCGCGGCCCGGAGTTCTGCGGCGGCGAGGTCGATGTCGCCATCGGCACGCAACAGCCTGGCCCGAACCAGAGCGAGCGCGGCAACGACAACCCGTGAGTCGTGGGTGGGTGCTGCCTCCGCGGCACGCTGCACGAGGTCCTCGGCGCCGGGTCGGTCGCCCTGGTCGGTGTGTACCCAGGCCTGGGCGACGATCGCGGACTGGGGCAGGTACGGCGCCTCCCGGCCGGCCGCCGCGGTGGCCTCGGCAGCCACCTCAACAGCTCGGCGTAGATGCCCCCAGATTGCTTCCACGAGCGCGGCCATCCCGAGGAACTCGGCGAGAGCCTCATGGTCACCGGCATCCGCGGCGATGGCTGCGCCTTCGGTGAGCGTCGCCAGGGCCGCTGCGAAGTCCCCGCGCTGGAGTAGCACGCGTCCTTTGCAACCGGCGACCAGCAGTCTCGGACCCGGGTGCTCGGCGGCTGATTCCGGCGATCCCGCTCTCAGTTCCGCCTCCGCGCTGAGGACCGCGCTCAACGATGCCTCGACATCTTCGCCGAGGCTCGTGCAGATCGCTTGCAGTACGCCGACAGCAGACCCGACCGCGTGCCGTCCACCGGGAAGCTGCCGGACCAGCTGATCGCGGACCGCGCCGAGTTCCGCCGTACAGCGGCCGACATCGAACGCGACCAACGCACGGGCAGCTCTGACGACTGCGGCCTCGGGGCTGTCCACGTCGTCGGGGAGGCCGGCGAACAACGCCGACAGCTGCCTCCGCCGGCACCCGACGAGTAGTTCGGCGAAAGAGAGATCGCCCAGCAGATACTGGGCTGCCTGCGACCAGTCACCGGCCGCGATGGCATGGTGGATCGCTTCCAGCGGCAGGCCGTTCTGCGCGAACCACGCGGCCGCCGTACGGTGCAGGGCCGGGGCGACTGTGGGCCGCTCGAACAACAGTTGGGCGCGAAGGAATTCGCGGAACAGCGGCTGGTAGCCGTAGCCGTCCGCGGTACCTGGAACGGGCTGGATGAACGAGTTTCCCTGGGAAAGGAACTGCAGCGATCGAAGGTCGCAGACGCGCCCGGTCAGCGCCTCGGCCAGTGCGGGCCGGACCTCGTCGACGATGCAGGTCCGGAGCAGGAACTCACGCAGTTGTGCCGGCTGTGCGTCGAGAACCTCGGTCATCAGGTACGCCGCGACGTTGCCGGAGTCTCCGCGGAAGTCCCGGATGACCTGCTCGGGGTCGGTCTTGTCGGCCAGGTTCATGGCCGCGAACATCAACCCGGCGGGCCACCCGCCGGTGCGGTCCCGGAGTTCGGCGACCTGCGCCTCCGACAGTTCGAGGCTGTGCCGGCGCATCAGTGCCGCGGCCTCGTCCGTCGTGAAAGCCAGCTCGGCCGCGCGGATCTCGACCACGGACCCGGCCAACCGGTAGAGGTGCAGGGGGAGCGGCGGGTCGGACCGCGTCACCAGGACGATGTGGACGCGGCCGGCGTTGTCGCGGAGGAGGCGATGCAGGCTCTGTCCGAACTCGGGGGTGATCGTGACGTCACCGCAGTCGACCACGAGAACCAGTACTTCGTGGTCGCGGCCGTACACGCTGTCGGGCAGGGATCGCAGCACGGCCGATGGTTGCTGGCCGTCCGCATCCAGAGTGACGTGCCTGACCGCGGCCGAACCCGGGTAGAGCGCTGCCCACGAATCCAGCAGCATCGTCTTGCCGAAGCCTGCCGGCGCGCTGACCAAGGTCAGCGGCCGCTGGACCCCTCGGCTCACCCGCTCGACAAGACGCGGCCGACGGACCGTACCGGGCGGAACACCCGAGGTCCTTGCGATCGATCTGAGCGGGCCCTCGAATGGTGCGTCCGGTGAAATGCTGCGTTCGTTCCTCACCCCTGCGCTCGGCATGTCCCCTCCTCGCGACGTGCGACATCACGCAACGCTGGTGGGGCGGTGCGCGGCGAGTCGCACCATTCGACGGAATCACGGAATTTCCTTTAAAACCAGCGTTTTCCGTCCGATTGCCGAACTTTCCGAAACGGTGCGGTGTTGATTCGCGACCGCGCCGGACAGTTCACCCCGCAGGGATGAAGCCGCGGCGTCCGGCCTTTGCAAGCGTCGAATGCAGACGTTGGGGAACGAGGTGGGTTCGATGGGCGACGCGACGTACGAGATCCGCGTGGCGGGCGCCGTACCCGACCAGGATCTCCTTGATATGGGGGCGGTGCCGCTGGCGGTCGACCAGGTGAACACGGTCGTCTACAGCATCCCCGACCAGTCCGCGCTGTACGGACTGCTGGCCAGATTACGGGCCCTAGGCATCGAAGTGGTCGAGGTACGCCGGATCCTCGACTCGGTAGCGGAATCGGCATCGGCAGCGGAATCGGCAGAATGGATCGACGACGATCCGGGCAGGGGAGACGATGAACGCAGGTGAGCACCGGTACCCGTCGTACCAGGTCGTCGTTCAGGGGGAGTTGAGGTCGGCCGTGCTCGCCTTCTGCGCGGGTCCCGCGGCCAGGTGCACAACCTCCGGGACCTTCCGGCTGCGGGTCCACGACGACCGCGGCATCGCCGACCTCGTCGCCATGCTCGGCGCCGCCGGCCTGACGATCCTCAGTATTCGTCAGCTCACTGCCAGGGACGACATCGTCTCCTTGACCCTGGCCGTCTAGGCGGGTGCGCTGGGCGGGTCGCCGCCGGCCGTGACCGGCGGACGCCCGATGAACTCGATCAGGGCGACGACGAACAGGACCACTACGGCGGTGACGACCACGACGGTGACGGTCGGCCGGGACCACAGCGTCAGCACGAGCGCGCCGCCGACCACGCTGGCGATCAGCAGCAGACGCTTGTGGGCGAAGGTCCATCCGCCGACCCGCCCGGTGTTCAGCCCGGCGGCCTCGGCGCGGCCGCGCAGCGACCCGATGCCGCCGGCGAGCTTCGCACGCGCTTGTACTGCGGCGTTGGACGGACCGGTGAAATAGGCAGCGAGCGCAACGATGAGCGCGAGGACGCCGACCGCGCGCAGGCCGTACCGCAGGAACCGGACGATCGTGTCGAAGACGACGCCGCCGGCATCCCTCGACAGCACTTCGGACGGCAGGGCGTTCAGGTAGAAGACGCGCGCGAGGGTCAGCGCGACGCCCAGGACCAGCATCGCGCCGGCGAACCCGAGCGAGCCCTTCAGGAGCGCACGGCGACGGTCCCGGGCGACGAACACGCCGCTGACGAGCAGGACCAGGGCGATGACCGGCAGCCAGGTTCCGAGCGTGTTGAGCAGCCGGTAGAGACCTTGGGCCTTGGTCACCCCGTCGGACTGCACGAGCACGATCGACTTGTTCACCACCGGGATCTTGTCGGCGAGACCGAAACCGCCGGCCACCATTCGCTGTTTGACCTCCGCGATGATCGGCGCCAGGTTGAGCGTGACGGTGTCGTTCTGCGCGCTGAGCGCGCCACCCTGGTTGCCTTCGAGCAGGTTGACCAACGATGCGTGCGCGGTCTCGTTCGCCTGCCTCCAGACAGTTGCGAACTGCGGGCTGGCGACCAGTTTGTCGACCTGGCTGCGGACGAAGTTCTCGATTCCGTTGACCAGCGGTCCGCTGAGGGCATGGAGGTTGGCGGCGACCCGCGGCGGCACGCCCTGCTGCGCGACGGCATCCAGGGTCTCGGTCGCGATCGACTGGAAGTCGACCGCGTCGAGGATCGCGTTGCTGACCGCGTCGGAGATGGTCCGCTGAACCGCTGGATCGTCGGCCAGCGGCGCGACCGTCTCGAGGTACCGGTCGGTGTCGGAGACCTGTCTGCTCGCCCAGACGGCGGTGACAGACAACGGCGCGAGCAGGCAGGCGAACGTGATCAGGAGCGCAGACACCACAGCGCGCCAACTGAACCGTCGGCGCGCCAGCTCGCCGGTCACCTGTTGCCGGCGAGCGGCCAGTTCCGTCTCGAGCTCACTCACCCGCTCGCGCAGGCGCCGTATCTCGTCGGGCTCGGTCATCGCGGGTTCCTCCCCGTCGCGGTTACCGCTCAGACCGCCAGCGCCTTGGCCTTCAGAGTGTCGAACTCGGACTGCGAGATGGTGCCCTTCTCGAGCAGCGCGCTCGCCTGGGCGATCTGGTCGGTCGGAGTAGCCGACGACCCCGCGACCTGTTTGATGTAGTCGTCCTGCTGCCGCTGGACGGCGGCCCGGCCGGCCAGGTTCCGCTCGGCCATCCCCCTGCCGCGGACGATGACGTACACGAGCGCGGTGAGCACGGGGAAGAACACCAGCGCGATGAGCCAGACGGCCTTGGCCAGCCCCGAGGTTTCCGGGTCACGGAACAGGTCGGCCACGATCGAGAACAGCATCATCAGGTACGCGGTGAACGCGAACGCGATGATGATGAACCACACAACGTCCCAGAAACTCATTGCAGCGTCCTTTCTTCGAGCGCCAACCGCCTGTGACCAACGCTGGCCTCCGGCTAGCGCAGCGTCATCACCTCTACCGGATGATCTTCGGGAGGTCCGCGGGCGGGTTTAGAGTGAGTTCCTCGCTTGGATCTTGGGGCTGCCGATGGAAAGACCAGGTAGGCGGCGTTCCTTCAGTCGACCGCATCGCTCGGTGGAGATGCGGGACCGGCAGGCGGAGCGCCAGATGATGGCGGAGTTCCTGGGGTCGGTCCGTGCTGGCGACGGACGGGCGGTTGTCGTGCGTGGCGAGCCGGGGGTCGGCAAGTCGGCGCTCCTCGACTATCTGGTGGAGAGCGCGTCCGGGTGCCGATTGGCGCGCGCCGCGGGCGTCGAGTCCGAGATGGAGCTGGCGTACGCCGGTCTGCACCAGCTGCTGGCCTCGATGGTGCACCGCCTGGACGGGCTGCCCGGACCGCAGCGGGACGCGTTACAGACCGCGTTCGGGCTCAGCGACGGCCCGGCGCCGGACCGGTTCCTGGTCGGGCTGGCGACGCTGAGCCTGCTGGCCGAGGTCGCCGAGGACCATCCGCTGGTCTGCGTGGTGGACGACGAGCAGTGGCTGGATCGTGCCTCGTCCCAGGTGCTCGGGTTCGTCGCCCGACGACTCGTCGCCGAGCCGGTCGGCGTGGTGTTCGCGACCCGGGCTGCGACCGACGACCTGGCCGGGCTGCCGGAGGTCGTGATGGAAGGGCTGGAGGATGCCGATGCCCGCGACCTTCTCCAGGCCTCGCTCTCCGGGCCGCTCGATGCGCAGGTGGCCAATCGCCTGATCGCCGATGCTGCCGGCAACCCGCTGGCCCTGCTCGAGCTGCCGCGCGGGCTGACACCGGCGGAGCTGGCAGGCGGGTTCGCGCTGCCGAACGCGATGCCGCTGCCCAGCCGGATCGAGGCGAGCTTCCGGAGACGATTGGACGATCTGCCCGAGGAGACGCGGCGGCTGCTGCTCGTCGCCGCGGCTGAACCGATCGGGGACCCGGTCCTGGTCTGGCGGGCCGCCGAGCGTCTAGGGCTTCCCGCTGACGCCGCGGCGCCGGCGGCTGAAGCCGGTCTGCTCGAGGTCGGTGCGCACGTCTGGTTCAGGCACCCGCTGGTGCGATCGGCGGCGTACCGCTCGACCTCCGTCCAGAGTCGTCAGGAAGCGCATCGTGCGCTGGCCGACGTGACCGATCCGGTCGCCGATCCCGATCGTCGGGCCTGGCACCTTGCGCACGCGGCGAGCGGCCCGGACGAGAGCGTTGCTGCCGAGCTGGAGCGATCGGCGGACCGGGCGCGGGCTCGTGGAGGTATGGCGGCAGCCGCCGCGTTCCTCGATCGTGCGGTCAGGCTGACGAGCGATCCGACCCAGCGTGCGCAGCGGGCGCTGGCCGCGGCACAAGCGAACTTCCAGGCGGGCGCGTTCGACGCCGCACTGGGTCTGCTGACCGTTGCCGAGGCCGGCCGGCTCAACAACTTCGAGCGAGCCCGGGTCGAGTTGCTCCGCGGTCACATCGCGTTCGCCGCGGGCCGGTTCAGCGACGCCCCGGGCCTGTTGCTGGCGGCGGCCGAACAACTGGAGAACTACGATTTGCAGCTCGCACGCGAGACGTATCTCCACGCCTGGGCGGCCGCGGTCGGAGCCGGGCACCTGGCCGCGGACGGCATTCTGCTGTCCATCTGTCACGCCGTGCGGACCCTGCCGGCCGACTCCGATGCCGGCGATCCACAACCGCTCGTCGTTCTGCTCGAGGGTCTCGCGACGCTGATTGCCGAGGGCCGGGCGGCGTCCACGCCTGCACTGCTGCTGGCCGCGCGGATGTTCGCCAGCGGGGATCGGTCGGTCGAGGAGATGCTGCGGTGGGGCTGGCTGGCCGCGGCGGTGAGCATCGCGGTCTGGGACGACGACGGCCGGCTCGCGATCGCCGAGCAGACGGTCCGGACGGTCCGCGAGTCCGGCGCACTCGCGCAGCTTCCGGTCATCCTGACCGTCCTCGGGACGGCCGCGCTACTGAGCGGCGACTTCTCCCGCGCGGCCGCAGCGATTGCCGAGGGCGACACCATCGCGGCGGCCACCGGGAGCATGGTCGTGCCCCATGTCGCCCTGCGGTTGCTGGCTCTGCAGGGCAAGGAGGCCGAGGCGTCGGCGATGATCGCGGCCACGATCGAGCAGGCCGGCGAGCAGTCCATCACCGCCGCCAACGCGTACTGGGCTGCCGCGCTGCTGCACAACGGTTGCGGGCGGTACGCCGAAGCGGCGGCCGCTGCGCAGCAGGCGTCGTCCAACACGTTCGAACCGTGGATCTCGACCTGGGCGTTGCCGGACCTGGTCGAGGCAGCGGTCCGCGCCGGAGACATCGCCCTCGCGCAGGACGCATTCGAACGGCTCACCGAGACCACCCAGCCGAGCGGGACCGATTGGGCGCTCGGCATCGAGGCACGATCCCGGGCATTGCTGAGCGACGGCGCCGTGGCCGACAAGCTCTACCAGGAGTCAATCGAGCGTTTGAGCCGCACTGAGCTGCGACCCGAGCTCGCCCGAAGCCAGTTGGTGTACGGCGAATGGCTCCGCCGCGCGGGTCGACGTACCGATGCCCGCGACCAGCTCCGCTCCGCGCACGAGCTGTTCGAAGCGATCGGTATGGACGCGTTCGCCGAACGGGCCCGGCGGGAGCTGGCGGCGACCGGTGAACGTCTCGGCCGGCGCGATGAGACCACCTCCGGCGAGCTGACCGCGCAGGAAGCCCTGATCGCCCAGCTCGCCCGGGACGGGCTGTCCAATCCGGAGATCGGCGCGCGACTGTTCCTCAGCGCGCGGACCGTCAAGTACCACCTGGCCAAGGTGTTCACCAAGCTCGGCATCACCTCCCGCGCGCAGCTCGACCAGGTCCTGCCTGGCCCAGGCCAGTAGCGGTCCGCCCGGACGACTGTCCACTGGCCGATGCGAGCCGGTGGGCCACCCGGGCAGTGTGTTCATGGGTCCCAGGGAGGGGTGCCATGAACCATTCACATCCTTGGCGGACCGCGTTGTCCCGGTTCAGTCCGTTCGCGAGTGGCTCGAGCACAGTCGATCCGGACGAGCAGGACAGCGGCCCGCTGGCGGCGCTCGGGCTGGCCACGAGCTGGCTCAACTCGCCACCGCTGACGGCGGCTGCACTGCACGGTCGCGTCGTACTGGTCGATTTCTGGACCTACACCTGTGTCAACTGGCTCCGGACGCTGCCGTACCGCGAGGCGTGGGCGGAGAAGTACGGGCGGTACGGCCTGGCGCTCGTCGGCGTCCACACACCCGAGTTCGACTTCGAGCACGAGCTCGGGAACGTGCAGCGCGCCGTCGACGACCTCGCGATCGACCATCCGGTTGCGATCGACAACGACTACGCCATCTGGACGTCGTTCGACAACCACTACTGGCCGGCCCTGTACTTCGTCGATGCGCTCGGCAGCGTCCGGCACCACCATTTCGGTGAGGGTGAGTACGAGCAGTCGGAGGCGATGATCCAGGCGCTGCTGACCGAGGCCGGGGCGACCGGCTTCGACCGGGAGCCCGTGCGGGTCGACGCGATCGGGGTCGAGGCGGCGGCCGGATGGGCCGACCTGTGGTCGCCCGAGAACTACCTCGGCTACGAGCGAACCGAGAACTTCGCCTCACCCAACGGCGCCGTGCTCGGAACCGGGCACGACTATGTGGCGCCCGCGGAGCTGGCCCTCAACCACTGGGCCCTGGCGGGGGACTGGAACATCGACCGGGGTGCAGTCCTGCTCAACCGCGCGAACGGGACGATCAGCTACCGCTTCCACGCGCGCGATGTGAACCTCGTGCTCGCCCCGGGCGGCGGCCTCGTCCCCTTCCAGGTACGGATCGACGGCCGGCCGCCGGCCGGAGACCACGGTGCCGATGTAGATGCTGACGGCAACGGTCTGCTCGACCGGCCGCGGCTCTACCAGCTCGTCCGACAGACCGGCCGGATCACCGACCGGACCTTCGAGATCGTCTTTCAGCAGGCCGGCGTACTGGCCTACGCCTTCACGTTCGGCTGACCGGAGCGAGAGGACCAACGACATGACAACCGTGCAGGACGCCGACCGATGAGCGGCTTCGACTACGACGTACTGATCGTCGGTTCGGGGTTCGGTGGCAGCGTCTCGGCGCTGCGGGCCGCGGAGAAGGGCTACCGGGTGGCGGTCATGGAGGCCGGCAAGCGCTGGAACGACGCGGACATCCCGAAGAGCCAGTGGCATCTGCCGGGGTTCCTCTGGTTCCCGGCGGCGGAGCTTTATGGCATTCAGAGGGTCGAGTATCTGGACGACGTCCTGGTCCTGTGTGGCGCGGGTGTGGGTGGCGGGTCGCAGGTGTATGCGAACACGCTGTACGTGCCGCCGAAGCAGTTCTTCGAGGCGCGGGAGTGGGCGAGCATCACCGACTGGGCGGACGAGTTGGCGCCGTACTACGACCAGGCGACGCGGATGCTCGGCGCGGTGCGGTATCCGTATCTGCCGACCGATGTTGACCGGGTGATGCTGCAGGTGGCGACCGAGATGGGTCGGGGTGAGACGTTCAACAAGGCGCCGGTCGGCGTGTACTTCGGGAGTCCTGGCGTCGAGGCCGACGATCCGTATTTCGGTGGCGTCGGCCCCCGGCGTACCGGGTGTATCTCCTGCGGGAAGTGCAACATCGGGTGTGGTCACAATGCGAAGAACAAGCTGACGACCAACTACTTGTATCTGGCCGAGAAGGCCGGTGTGCATGTGTATGACTTGCATGAGGTGTACGACCTGCGGCCGCTCGACGGCGGCGGGTTCGAAGTACGCACGCGGCATCCTGGGTGGGCCCAGCGGGCGGCTCGGGTTCCGCATCGGACCTATACCGCCGAGCAGGTGATTGTTTCGGCGCATGCTTATGGGTCGGCGAAGTTGTTGCTGCACATGCAGCACGAGGGCCGGTTGCGGGGTGTGTCGACCGAGCTCGGCCGGCGGGCGCGGACGAACTCCGAGCAGTTGCTGGCGATCACCCGGACTCACAAGGAGTGGGAGGAGGATCCGGACAAGATCTGGCTGACGCCGGGGTCGGTGTCGATCACGTCGGGGGTCTGGCCGGATCCCGAGACCAGCATCGAGCCGGTGTACTGGGGTGTCGGCAACGATCTGTTCGCGTTCCTGGTGACCTACCACCAGCACGGCGCGCAGAAGCATCCGACGGCGGCCTGGTTGCAGCAGTTGCTGAAGCATCCGGGAGCAGTACTGAGCTTCGACGACGCCCGGAACTGGGCCGAGCGGACCGTTATCATGCTCTGCTCGCAGACGACCGACACCTCGATCGAGCTGTACTGGGGCGACGGCGTCCTGCGCAGTCGTCATACCGGTACGCCGCCGTCCGTCCACATTCCAATCGTCGAACAGTTCGTCGACCGGATGGCGACGCGGATGAACGGGCACGAAGGCGCGTTGCCGTTCGAGGTCATCAACCGGACGGCGTCGGCGCACTTCACCGGCGGTATCCCGATCGCTGACAGCGCTGCCAGCGGCGCGGTCGACCCGTACCAGCGGGTCTTCGGTCAGCCGGGGTTGCACGTGATCGACGGCAGCGTGATGCCGGCCAACACTGGCGTGAACCCGTCGCTGTCGATCACCGCGCTCGCCGAACGCGCGCTGTCGCTGTGGCCGAACAAGGGCGACGCCGATCCCCGGCCGCCATTGGGATCCGGTTACGAGCGGGTGGCTCCGGTCATGCCGCATCGTCCGATGGTTCCGGCCGGCGCTCCGGGGGAGTTGCGGCTGGACGCGAAGAAGTCCGACGTCATCCCCGACTACCCCTACTAGGAAGGACGCTCCGATGACCGAGCTCTCGATCCTCGGCGTCGTGCGGATGGACACGATTGCCGACGGCATGGTCGTCCCGCACTATGTTGCCGACCGCAAGCTTCGCATCGCGCTCGCGCGGGTAGACGGCAAGCTCTACGCGTTCGACGACCTCTGCACCTGCAGTGACGAGCGGTGCCCGCTCTCCAGCGGTCTGCTCGTTGGTCGCACCATCATGTGCCAGTGCCACGGCTCGCGGTTCGCCCTCGGCACCGGCGCCGTACTGCAAGGGTCGGCGGCGCCGCTGCGTGTCTACGAGGTGCGCGAGGCCGACGGAACTCTCCAAGTTCGTCTTCCTGAAGGAGGCCAATGATGGTCACGCCGCTGGGTGCTGTTGTGCGCGGACTGATCGCAGGCACGGTCGGAACGGTGGCGATGGACACGCTGCTGTACGCCGAATACCGCCGCGGAGGCGGCAAGAGCGGCGTCCGTCGGTGGGAGTTCTCCGAAGACATCAAGACCTGGGACGACGCCCCGGCCCCGGCGCAGGTAGGCAGGCGGTTGTTCGAGGGCATGTTCCGTCACGAGCTCCCCAACAGCCGGGCCGCCCTGGTCAACAACCTCACCCACTGGGCGTTCGGGATCCTGAACGGCGCGGCGTACGGCGTGGTGGTCGGCTCGGTGCCGAAGGCCCGCATCTGGTACGGCGTCCCGTTCGCCGCGACCGTCTGGGGCTCGGGGTACGTCGTACTGCCGGCAGCGGGTCTGTACAGCCCGATCTGGGACTACAGCATCAAGGTCCTGGCGAAGGACCTCACGGCTCATCTCGTGTACGGGCTGACGACTGCGACGGCGTACAAGGTTTTGGGGAGTCGTGATGACTGAGCACCTGTCGAGCCACCATCGCGCCGTACTGCGGAAGATCTTCCAGCATCCGGTGAGCCACAACATCGAGTGGCACGACGTGCTGTCGCTGCTCGAGGCCATCGGAACGGTCGAGCGCCGTCACGACGACAAGGTCGAGGTCACGGTCGGGTCGGAGACCGGGTTCTTCGACATACCCGCGCACAAGGACACCGAACTCGAGGCGGTCGTCGGCATCCGTCGGCTGCTCGAGGCAGCCGGCTACTCCGAAGCCGGCGCGCCGGATTGATCAGGAGGTCGAGCTCATGTCACCGACATGGCAAGCAGTGCTGGAGGGGCTGGTTGTCCTCCTCGCCATCTTCCTCGGGGTCCGGACCGGCGGGATCGGTCTCGGGCTGTGGGGCGCGACCGGTACGGCGGTCCTGATCTTCGTGTTCGGCGCCGACCCCGGCTCGCCGCCGATCGACGCGTTCTTCATCATCATCGCGGTGATCACGGCCTCGGCGGTGATGCAGGCCGCCGGCGGGATCGACTGGTTGGTGTCGATCGCGTCGCGGATCATCCGCCGCAATCCGCGCAGGATCACGCTGGTCGCTCCGCTGGTGGCGTTCGCGTTCACGCTGGGCGCCGGTACGTCGAACATCTTCTTCGCGCTGATCCCGGTGATCTACGAGACGTCGTACCGCAACGGGGTCCGGCCGGAGCGGCCGTTGGCGGCCTCGACGGTCACCTCGGCGCTCGGGATCACCGCAAGTCCGGTGTCGGCGGCGATGGCGGCGTATCTGACTCTGCTTCCCGACGACTTCACGCTGGCGGACATCCTCACGATCACGATTCCGGCTTCGATCGTGGCGTGCGTCGTGACGTCCCTTGTGCAGAACCGGATCGGTAAGAACCTGGACGACGACCAGGAGTACCAGGCCCGGCTCCGGGCCGGCCAGGTCCCGTCCCCGGCCGAGGTGGGCGCCGACCAGCATGCGGCGCTCCCGAAGACGGCGGCCCGCAGCGCCTATGTCTTCCTGGCGGCGGTCGTGGTGATCGTGGTCCTGGGCCTGTTCGATGAACTCCGGCCGACCGTGACCGTGGACAAGGTGTCCGGACCGCTCAGCATGACCATCGTGATCGAGGTGGTGATGTTCACGGCCGCACTCGTGAACCTGCTGTGGAACCGGGTGCCGCCGGGCGACGTGGTCAAGGAACCGCTGATGGAGTCCGGCCTGGTCGCGGCGATCGCGCTGTTCGGTATCGCGTGGATGGCGGATACGTACCTGGTGAACAACCAGGAGACCGTGGTCAACCCGCTCGCCGACATCGTCAAGGACCACTCGTGGTTCCTTGCGGTGGCGATCTTCCTGGTGGCGGGCCTGACGACCAGTCAGTCGGCCACAACCCGGACGATCATCCCGATCGCGCTGGCTTCGTTGTCGCCGGCAACGATCACGGCGATGTGGCCTTCGCTGGTCGGCGTCTGGCTGTTCCCCGCGAACGGATCCCAGATCGCCGCGGTGAACATCGACAAGACCGGTACGACGCGATTGTCGAAGGTACCGATCTGGCACTCGTTCACGATCCCGATGCTGGTGTCCTGGGTCTCGGTCGTGCTCGTCGGACTATTGATCGCAAGCCTTGCGTTCTAAGGAGAAACAGCTATGAACCGCGACGATGTGCGGAGCAAGGTCGCCGGGATGATGCCGGAACTGCTCGCCGACCTGGAGGGATTCACCAAGCTGGCGTCGATCGCGTTCCCCGGCTACCCGCCGGAACCGGTCCATGAGATGGCGGCGAAGACGGTCGAGGTCATGCGTGCGGCGGGCTTCCGCAATGCGGCGCTGCAGGAGGTGCCTGACGGGTATCCGCCGGTGTACGCGACGGTCGACGGTCCGGAGGGTTCGCCGACGGTGATGCTGTACGCGCATTACGACGTACAGCCTGCACCTCCCGAACAGAAGTGGTCGTCGGATCCGTGGACACCGACGCGGAAGGACGACGGTCGGCTGTACGGACGAGGGATCTCGGACGACAAGAGTGGGTTGGTGATCCACGCCGGCACGCTGAAGGCTTTTGACGGTACGCCGCCTTGTCACGTGAAGCTGATCGTGGAGGGAATGGAGGAGACGAACTCGAATCTGGAGGCGTTCGTCGCGGCGCACCCGGATCTGTTCCAGTGTGACGTCTTCGTTGTTGCCGACATGGGGAATCTGAAGGTGGGGGAGCCGACGCTGACGACGACGCTTCGTGGCGACGTGGCCTGCGTGGTGACGGTGCAGACGCTCGAGCATTCCCTTCATTCGGGGGTGTTCGGTGGGCCGGTGCCGGACGCAATGATGGCGCTGGCCCAGCTGTTGGCGACGTTGCATGATGCCGACGGCAACGTTGCGGTCGAGGGTGTGTCCGGGTTCGACTGGGACGGGCTCGACTTCTCGGAGGCGGATCTCCGGGCGGGGGCCGACCTCGTGGACGGCGTGGGCATGATCGGGACCGGCACGATCGGGTCCCGCTTGTGGTCGAGGCCGTCGATCAATGTGATCGGGCTCGACATGACATCGGTCGATGGCTCGTCCAACGTGCTGATTCCCGAAGTACGGGCGAAGTTGTCGATGCGGATCGTCCCCGGCTCGTCCCCTAAGTCGGAGCTCGACGCGCTGGTGCGGCACCTGGAGTCGCATGCGCCGTGGGGTGCCAAGGTCACGGTGGAACGCACCAAGGAGGCAGCGCCGTTCCGCGCCGCGACCGACGGACCCGGGTACGCCGCCGCCCGTCAAGCGCTGGCGGATGCCTACGGTTCGCCGGCGGGGGAGGCGGGATCCGGCGGCTCGATCCCGCTGCTCCAGACCCTCCAACAGGCCGCTCCGAACGCGGAGTTCATCCTCTGGGGCGCAGAAGACACAGCCCAGGCCCGCATCCACGCCTCCGACGAGAGCGTCGACCCGTCCGAGATCGAAGCGATGACACTCGCCCAGGTCTTCCTTCTCCAGGATTTGGCGGAAATGAAGCAAGGAGGTCAATCATGAACACAACGAAAGAGAGTCTGATCGGGGCAGTCTCCAAGACGCTCGTCTGGCGCGGGCTGCTGGCGATCGCGATCGGCGTCGTCTCGGTCGTCTGGCCGAACATCACCGTCGGCGCATTCGTGATCCTGTTCGCCGTGTACGCCTTCATCGCGGCGGGGATGGACGCCGTACGGGCGTTCACCAGCGGCCGGGCCGGGGCCGTCATCGGGAATCTTCTGCTCTCGCTGCTGTCCCTGGCGGCGGGCGTCGTCGCGCTGGTCTGGCCAGGGCCTACGGCAACGGTCCTGACGCTGATCGTCGGCTGGTGGGCGTTGTTCACCGGTCTGGTGGAGATCGCGATGGTGTTCACCAGCGGGCGCCGGGCCGGGGAGCGCGCGTGGCTGATCCTGAGCGGCCTGATCTCGATCGCGTTCGCGGTCGCGTTGTTCATCCGGCCTGATCTCGGTGCGCTGTCGCTGGCGACCGTCTTCGGCCTGTACAGCATCTTCTTCGGCATCAGCTCGCTCGTCGTGGCCCGCGAGGGGCACGAACTGCGGCACTCGACCGGGCGCCCCGCCGAAGCCGTTTCCTGAACATTTGAGAGAGGACCAGAATCATGAACTACACCGAGAAACTGGAAGAACTGGAGCAGCGCGTCGACGGTGCCGTCAAGGAGGTCCGGCAGGCCGCGACCGAGGACCACGAGCAGCTCGAGGCGCGTATCGACAAGCACCAGCAGAACGTGCAGTCGGCCGTCGACAAAGGACAGCAGCGGATGGGCCAGGCCGCCGACCAGCTCGACAGCAAGTGGACGCAGGTCAAGACCGATGCGTCCGCCAAGGTCGCCGACCTGAAGGCCAAAATGGCCCAACGCCGCCGCGAACACGACGCCGAAGCAGCCACCACCGACGCCGACTGGGCCGAATCCGACGCCGCAGCCGCCATCGACCTGGCCTCCTGGGCCACCGACAACGCCCGCCTGGCAATCCTCGACGCCCTGGACGCCCGAGCCTACGCCAACGACCTAACCGCCCGAGCCCACCAGTCCAACTAACAATCCCCGCACGCCCCCACTCGCTAGGCTGCCTGCCGTGACTGCGGGGTTCGACGGGTGGCCTACGGGTGCGTTCGAGGTGTTGTTGCGGCTGGAAGGGGAGCCTTCGGTTGACGTACGGCGGGGGTGCCGGCGGGAGCGGGAGGAGCTGGTTCGGCGGCCGATGGTTGGGTTGTTGAACGCCGTGGCGGATGCTGATTCGGCGTACGAGGACTTTGCGGTCTGGGGGTACGGCGACGTACTGCTGGATGCGTGGCAGCGGCAGCGAGCGATTGTGCGGCTGGGGCGGAGTGTCGAGTTGGGGGTTCGGCTCGATCTTGACGGGCTCGAGGTGGGGCTGGCTTGGTGGTACGCGCCGTCGGAGCAGATCGAGCGGTACCGGGGTGCGGTGGCGGATGACGGGTCGGGGCGGCGGGTGGTTGCCATCATCCGGCAGCTTGAGCGGGAGGGGTTTGTGGTTTCGGGGGAGCTGTTGAAGCGGCCGCTGCGGGGTTATCCGGTTGATCATCCGCGGGCGGAGTTGTTGCGGCGCAAGTCGGTTGTCGCGAGTCGGGGGCTCGGGTGTGAGGAGTGGATTCATACCTCGGCGGCTGCGGATCGGGTGCTCGCGGCCTTTCATCAGCTGCGTCCGATGGCGCGGTGGTTGGTGAAGAACGTCTTGTAGAGGCCGTCGTCTGGGACGACGGCCTCTGCGGTCGGACGGGTGTTGCGGCGGCTCAAGAGACCGCGTGGGCGAAGCGTTGGATGTTCTTCTCGACGCTGCGGCCTTCGCTGCGTACGACGAGTGCCGTGATGCCGTAGAAGATGCTGTAGAGGCCGAAGACGATGGCCAGCGAGACGGCGCCGAGGTCGGGGCGGATGAACAGCGCGACCGCGAAGACGACCGAGACCAGACCGCCCAGGATGAACCAGGCGCGTTGGCCGGCGCGCTGACCGCTCCTGAACGCCATCGCGATTTCGACCAGGCCGGTGAACAGCGCCCACCACCCGATGATCAGCGTCAGTACGAGGGCCGTCGGGCCTGGGTAGATCAGCGCGACCACACCGGCTGCCAGTGAGATCACCGACAGCAGCAGGTGGCCGACGACCGACCAGCCACCGTCACTGCTGAATGCGCGGGCTGCGTCAGCCACGGCGGCGACGAAGGCGTAGACGGCGAAGAGGATGACGAAGGCGCCGACCGTGATGTTCGGCCAGATGACGGCAACCGCTCCAACAGCAATCGCCAGCAAACCACGCCACAACAGACCGTTGGAGATCCTGGTCGTCACCTTCGAGTCGGTGCTTGTGGTGGTACTCATGATGCACTCCTTACTCTCGATTCTGGATGCGGTATCACTCGATCCCGCTACCTCGAGACTGGCAGCCCCCATCCCCCCATCGAGCCAGTGAAAATCCCTGGCCCCGTGCCTAGCGACGCCGCCGCAGACCCTGGGGGTAGGGTGCTCGGATGCCTGTTGTTCGTGCTCGTCGGCCCCGGCCGGCTGATATGGCGGTGCCCGTTGGGGCTCGGTCTGTGTTCACCGATGGGGCTTGTTCCGGGAACCCGGGGCCGGGCGGGTGGGCCTGGGCGTTGTCGACGACGGAGTACGCCGCTGGGCACGAGGCTGTCTCGACGAATCAGCGGATGGAGATTCGGGCGGCGCTCGAGGCCGTGCGGACGAATGACGGGCCGCTGCTGGTGGTGTCCGACTCGACGTACGTCGTGAACTGTTTCCGGGACCGGTGGTACGTGGGCTGGCTCGAGCGCGGGTGGCTCACCTCGGCGAAGAAGCCGGTCGCCAACCAGGATCTCTGGGAACCGCTGGTCGCCTTGGTGATGGAGCGCGGGGATGTCGCCTTCCGTTGGGTGAAAGGGCATTCCGGCCACGAGATGAACGACTTCGTGGACCGGTTGGCCGTCGCTGCCAGTCAGACCGCCGGGTAGACCTCGGCTTCGTAGAGGGAATACCCGTACTGCGTCGCTCGATGGACGCCCTGGAGACGGACATAGCGCGCGGTCGTGTCCAGCCAGAGTGTGTCGGTGCCGCCGTCGCCATCGGTCACCGTCGTGGCTGTGGTCCACGTGGTGGCGTCGTCGGAGACCTGGATCTCGTAGCCGGAGCCGTACGCCGCTTCCCAGCGCAGCACCAGCTTGCCGAGACGAGTGGGGGAGCCGAGGTCGAGCTGGAGCCAGGACGCGTCGTCGTACGCCGAGGCCCAGCGCGTGGCGGGATCGCCGTCCGCGGCCAGGTCCGCGGTGAAGCTCGTCCCAGACTCGATGCTTGAGGCAACAACCGGGCGGTGGAGGGCGACGTTGATCGACGAGGTAGGCGGTCGGACCGCGACGTGCAGGACGGTCGCGGCGGTGTCGAAGGACACGGGGATGTCGACGTCGGCCAACGGTGCACTAGCCGGTGGCGTCAGGCGGACGCTGACGGTCTGCGCGAGCCCACGCTTGAGCCTGATCGGCATGGCCGGCGCGCTCCAACCCGGCGGCACCGCGAGGCGCAGCGTGCCGGCGACATCGCGGCCGGCTTCGAGGGTGACGGCGAGGCTCGTGGAGACGCCGCGTACCACATCGACGCGATCAGCGCTGGTGCTCAGGGCAACCATTGGAGTGTCGGTCCAACGCGGCACGATCTCCGCGACGGCCGGACTGCCACCCGTCCACACCAACCGCACAGCATCCACCACGAGATCACCGACGCGAACTTCGGCATACGAGGACGACACGGACCCGACCCGCTTCCACATCCCGCCGACACTGACCTCGATGTCGGCTGAGCCCACCGACGACTGCAGGACCGTCAGCCGGGACAGCGAGCGCGGCGCCGAGAACGTGGCGACCAACGCATCACCGGCAGTCGGCGCGGTCGCAGGCACATAAGCCGTGTCCACCGAGCCGTCCACCGCCCGCTGGTACGACGACCCCGCCGCAGGTACCGGCGTACCACTCGCAGTCAGCGTCGTCACATTCCCACCGACCGTCTGGACCGAGAACTCCCGCACGACCAGCCAGAAGTCGCTCGCCGTCAACGACCGGTACCGGACGTAGCGCGCAACGGTCCCAGCCGGAGCGGTGAGCCGTACTTCGGCCGTAGTCGCGCGAGTGAGCTCGGTCCACTGCGTCCCGTCGACGGAGTACTCCAACGCACCCGAGTGGATGTAGTCGTCGGGGCTACCCGCCTTGCCCATCAGCAAGGCGATATCCCCGACCTGCACCGACGACCCGAGATCGACCCGCACCTCCGAACCCGGCCCCGGCGCACCGTTGCTCCAGAAGAACGTGCTCTCATCACCGTCGACCATCCGACCCGGCACGTTGTCCTGATACGTGCCCAGATTGGTCGTCGCCGTCTTACCAGGTGTCACACCCAACCAGCGGTCGTGCACCCGCCCGACCTCCGCGATGAACTCGTCGACAACCCGCTCACCGATCCGCGGATAGGTCCCGTCATGCGGCGCCCGGCTGTCCCGGATGGCCTTCGCCTCCGTGACGAGCGCACTCATCTGCTGCCGCGCGGTCCAGGCAGCCGCACCGTTCCCCGCCTCGAGCGCGGACAGCAGATCGAGTCCGCGGCTCATCGCCAGGCCCCAGAGTTCCGTTGCCTTGAGCCACGATTCCGCCTCAGCAGTGAAGGCCGGATCGGCCACCCCCGCCCGGATCGTCCCCGGCGCCGCGACGACCGCCGACACACGCGGCCTCAGCGAAGCAAGAGCCTGCGTACGCTCCCCACCACGCCACCGCTGCCAGAACGAGTCGACAGCCGCCCCGAAGACCGGCGCACTCTCCGGATGCAGGGTCCCGTCATACGTGTTGAGGTCGGCGAACACCCGCAACGCGTCCGCCGTACGTCGATCGCCGCCTGTCCGCTCCGCGATCGCCCGCAGCCAGACCGGCGTCGCGTCGTACCGCGCGGGGTTCCACCCGAACTCGGCGAACGAGTACAGCGTGAGCTTGCTCACCGCCGCCTGGTTCATCGGGTTCGAGATGACGCCTACGACGCTGGCGGCGATCCCCGGCTCGCGACCCGTGTACGGCGCCAGCAGCAGCCGCCCGGCCGCGTAGTCGTTGACCGGGTAGTTGTCCCAGATCAGGATGTCGTGGCCGAACACAGCCTTCGCCTGAGCCGCCTGCGCCGCGGTGATCGTCTGCGGCACCACCCCGACCCCGGTCCAGTGCACGACCACGGCTGGGTCGAGCTGCTCCCGCAGTACCTTCTTGTACGGCGTTTCGCTGACGTTGTAGTACTCCGTCGGCACCATCTGCAGCGGCGCGACGTCGGGCTTGGACTCGACCCACTCGCGCTGCACCCGGTTGAGCAGGTCGCTCTGCGCCCGGCCGGCCGCCTCGCCGCCGGTGCCGTACTTCGCGCGGTCCGCGTCGCAGTGCCAGGTGTTGTAGTCGATGTCGTCGAGCGCCACGTTGAACGAGCGCGCGCCGAGGTCGTACAAAGCCTCGAACTTCGCGATCAATGCCTGGAAGTCGGTCTCGGAGGTGTAGCAGATCGACAGACCGGGCGAGAGCGCGAAGGTGAAGTCGACCTTGTTCTGCCGCGCACGGGTCACCAGCTCACCGAGTTGCGCGAGCTTGTCCGCCGGATACGGATCACGCCATTGCTCGCGGTGGTACGGGTCGTCCTTCGGTGCGTACTCGTAGGTGTTCATCCGGTGTGCGCCGAGGTAGTCGAGGTGGTCCAGCCGCTCGGTCTGCGACCACGGCGTGCCGTAGAAGCCTTCGATCGAACCGCGGTACCGCATGGTCGGCCAGTCCCGGATCGCCACCCCGGGCATCGACTTCCGCTGCAGCAGCTGCGCGAGCGACTGCGCGGCGTAGAACGTGCCGTCGGCGTCGACCCCGTCGAGCACGATCTGACCGTGGTGCTTCCGATCGCGTCCAGCGGCCAGGACGTACCCCTCGGCGGGCAGCCCGGTGCTGTCCTGCACCTTGAGCGCCGACAGCACCGACGACGAACGGCCGAGCCAGATCGTCGTCGGTGTGCCGGGATCGCTGCCGTCCGTGGTGCGGACCGTCTTCACCCCCGCGCTGGCCAGCGCCTGCCGTACGACGCGTTCCGCGTCCGCGTCAGATCGCGACGTACGAACCAACCCGACCACCGGCGTGATCGGGAACCCGTCGCCACGTGGGACAAGCTGCTGCGGCGTGGGACTGACGCTCGGGGGAGCGGGCGATGCAGCGGTTGCGCTAGGCGCGGCCGCTACGAGCGGAGAGGTGAGGGCAAGCACGGCGGACAGGAGAAGGCGCATCGAGTCTCCTCAGGCGGGGCGGTTCCAGCTAGTTAGCCATTGCGCAGAACTGCTCGTCAAGGCGTGGAGCCGGGCATTTCCAGGCAGAACCGTCAGATGAACGCCGGGGGAGCGCCGTACAGGGAGCGGTGGGTGGCTTCGGGGTCGTTGAAGAAGTTGGGGAGTTGGGTCTCGGCGTTGTAGTAGCGGTGGAAGACCGGCGTGAGGGAGCCGGACATCGGCGGGACGATCCAGGTCCAGTCGGCCGGGCAGCGGCGGCCGGCTTTCTCTTCCCGTTCCAGGTGGATGAGGAACCTGCGCGATTCGGTGTGGTGGTCGGTGATCGTGACGCCGCTCTGGTTGTACGAGTGCAGTACGGCGCGGTTGATCTCCACCAACGCACGGTCCCGCCAGAGACTCGTCTCGTCGGTCGTGTCCAGGCCCATCCGTTCCGCGACCTCGGGGACCAACGCGTAGCGGTCGTTGTCGCCGAAGTTGCGGGCGCCGATCTCGGTGCCCATGTACCAGCCGTTGAAGGGCGCGGCGGGGTACGAGACGCCGCCGATGTCAAGGCGGTTGTTACTGATCACGGGTACGGCGTGCCAGCGCATCCCGAGGTCGGCGAACCATGCCAGCTCGGGGTGAGCCATGGGGACTTCATGTACGGCGTCGACCGGCAACTCGAACATCCGCGGTCCCTCGTCGACGGTCTCGACGACGAGCGGGAGTACGTCGAAGGCGCCGGTGCGATCGGGCTGCCGCCAGCCGCGCCGGATGAGTTCGCTGGTGAAGGCTCGGTAGCGAGGATCGCCGAGTACGCGTCCGTCCGGCTGCTCGTACCCGGCGTACCTGATGAGTTGTTCGTTCCAGATCCTGGGGGCCGGACGGGACGGCGCCTCGGGAGCGAACACGCTGATCATCGGGCGGATCTTGCCGCCGTTGTGGGCCGCGCGCAGATGGTCGAAGCAGTGCCCGGCGACGCCGCGGGCGTCGGAGACCGTCCGCAGGTCGCGGACCTGCAGGCTGCGCCAGTACAGCCGGCCGATGCAGCGGGCGTTGTTGCGCCAGGCGACCCGGGCGCCGAAGGCCAGCTCCTCGGGGGTGTGCCAGTAGGTCCCGGTGAGGTCGATCTCGCGCATGACCGCGGCGAGCCGCGGCCCCATCCAGCCGGTCTTGGGGTGCTCGGCGTGGAAGAGCTCGAGGAAGTCCCGGGCTGCGGCCCGGACCAGTTCGGTGTCAGTGACCTCCAGATTTCGCCCGGTATCGGGCCGGCCGATCGCGTGCGCGGCCCTCGCCCGGATCCGCCCGGGACCCGGTGATGCCCGCCGGCCGGTACGCGGAGCTTTCCCCCACGATCTCTCGGCGCTCATGGCGTGCCTGGACGGCGGGTCTGCCAGTCGCCCGAGTTGTCGAAGAAAGGATCGTGCTGGACCACCGGCTCGCCGGGGACAGACTTGTTCCCCAGTTGGTCGACCTCGGTCGCGAACGAGTCCACGATCGACTGCATGTGCGCCTGGGCGGTCTTGGCGTACGAACGGACCTGCTCGCCGGCCGTGTCCATGGCCTCCGCGACGATCCGGCGTTCGTGTGCGCGCGCCTGCCCGATCCTCTCCCGGGCGTCCCTGCTGACGTCCTGGACCATCTCCTCGACCACGAGCTGGGCCTGGCTGAACATCTGGACGACCTGCTCGTTCACGCGGTCGCCGGCCTGCTCGTACTGGTCCAGCTCGGCCTGGACGCGCTGCAGCTCGGCCTGCCCGCGCTGGAGCTCGATCTGGAGACGTTCGTTCTTGGCGCGGGTCTCGCCGAGTTCGCGTTCGGTTTTCTGGACCTGGTCAGCCAGCTGAGCGAGGTATCCGTAGACCATGTCGGCGTCGAGACCCCGCATCCGGCGCCGGAACCTCTCCTCCCGGATCAAGCGGGGTGTCTGATAACGCGGCGAGCCTTGGCGGTGGCTGTTGTGCGTCACGTGCTGTCTCCTGACCTGTCGGCGCTGGTGCCGCGGTGTGCTCGCCCGCGGCCGCGTAATAGAAGTGCTCGTACTTGATGTCCTCGGGCCGCATGCCCGCGCCGGCCAACTGCTCCAGCGTGTGCGCGACCATCTGCGGGCCGCCGCACACCATCGCCGTCCGTCCGTACAGGATCTGGCGGGCCGCGACCGTGCCGACCTTTCCGCGGGTGCCCGGATAGGACGCGTCGTCCGACACGACCTCCGTGTAGTCGAACCAGGCCCGGTCCTGGGCCAGCGCCCGCAGCCGCGGGCGGTCGTACAGGTGCCAGGGCAGGCGTACGCCGTGCAGCAGATGCACCAGCGGTCCGTTGCCCGAGCGCTTCCACTCGTTGTCGACCTGCTCGAGTACGGCGAGGAGCGGCGCGAGACCGGTGCCGCCCGCGACCATCAGCAGCTCGCGCTCGTCACCGTCCCGCCGGGTCAGCCGCTCACCGATCGGCGCTCCGAGCTTCACCGTGTCGCCGGCCTTGAGCGACCGGACCACGGCGGGGCTCACCTGGCCGCCGTCGATCTGCTGCACGTGCAGATCGATCGAGCCGTCCGCGCGCGGCGCGTTGGCCGGGCTGAAGTACCGCCACTGCCGGGGCCGCTGCGGGATCTCCATCGACACCGACTGGCCGGGGCGGAACCGGAACCCCTGCCGCGGCTGGACCTTCAGCAGGGTGAGGTCCATGGTCCGCCGTTCGACCGAGAGCACGTCCGCGTCCCACCAGTCCGGAGTGGACTCCTCCGATGTCTCGGCAGCCTCGACCATGATCCGCGCGACCACCTGGTACGCCGCTGTCCAGTGCGCGGCCAGGTCCTCGTCCCACACGGGCCCGAGGAAATGCTTCAGCGTCGCGCAGAGCGAGGCGCCGACCGCGTTGTAGTGCTCCGCGACGACGGCGTACTTGCGATGGTCACGGCCGAGGTGCTGCAGGAAGTTCGCATCGTTCTCGAGCTGGTCGGCATGACTGACGATCCGGCCGAGTGCGCTGACGAACTTGTCCCGCTGGTTCGACATCGAGAGCGGGAACATCGACCGTACCTCGGGGTGAGATACGAAGATGTGCGAGTAGAAGTACAGGGCTACCTGATCCCCGTACGCCGACACCTGGTCCCAGCTGCGTTGTAGGGCGTATGCATCCATGGGGCTGGTCTTATCCGGCTCGGAACGGCAGCTCCACGGACGAAACAGACATGTCCTCCCGGTCGTCGGCATAACGCGCCGACGGGTACTGCGTTGACAAGAGTGTCCTCCTACTGTGCGTCCCCGAGCCTGTCCACTTCCGTGATCTTCCCGATCTACCCCCGGGTTCGCGGCTTGAAACGGCGTGTCGGACTGGATCGTCTCGAAAATCTGGACCTGAGGTAGAGGGTCAATCGCTTGATCTACAAGGCGATCCGCCGGTCCTGCAAGTTGCTTAGGGCAACTAACTGTGGAAGACCGGCTCAGTTAATCGATTGACGGTCCCGGGCGCGCCCTGATCTGCTGGGAGTTCGTGCGCCGGACCGGCCGGTGCGGACCGGAAGGAGGAGAGCCGATGTCTGTTCTGTCCTGCAGCTTTGCTCTGAAAGGTTCAATGGTTTGGCTTTCGCACGTTCGTTCAGTTGTGAACACTGCGGCGTAGAGGTCTCCCTCGACGCCCCTGGCACCACCCATCGAAATCACTGCCCGAGTTGCCTGTGGTCGCGTCATCTCGACCGCAACGTGCCGGGCGACCGCAAGGCGGACTGCTCCGGCGGCATGGAGCCGATCGCGGTCACGGTCCGCGGCGAGGGCCGCTGGGTCCTCATCCACAGATGCACCAACTGCGGCCGCCTCCGCCTCAACAAGACCGCCGGTGACGACAACGTCCTGCTCCTGATGCGGCTGGCGGCCCTGCCGCTGACCATGCCGTTCATCCCGTTCGCGGCCGAGCCCGAAACCGAGCCCAACGGCAACGGCACCACCCGCAAGCCGAGGGCCCGGAAGGCGAAGGCGTAACCTCGGGCCGGGTCGTCGCGCAGGAAGGCGGCCCGGAGGGGATGAGAGTGCGGATCGGGTCACATGTCGCCGTCGCCGGCGGGCTGGTCAAGGTCGGGCTGGCAGAGGCGACGGAGGTCGGCGCCGAGATCATCCAACTGTTCGCGGGGAATCCGCGCAGTTGGGTGCCGGCGGCCGTCGATCCGGCGGCGGACGAGGCATTTCGTACGGCGTGCGCCGAGCGGGACCTGCCCGTCGTCGTCCACGCGCCGCACCTGATCAACCTCTGCTCGCCCTCGGACGCGGTGCTGACCCGCTCGACGGCCGCGCTCGAGCTCACCATGCAGCGTGCCACGTCGCTCGGCGCGACCACGGTCGTCGTCCACGCGGGGTCGTTGGTCGCGAAGGGTCGGCGCGCCGAAGTACTCCGCGGCCTGCACGATCTCGTCGTACCGATCGCCCACCGCTGGCCCGACGTACGACTGCTGATCGAGCCGACGGCCGGAGCCGGGGAGGCCGCGGCGTCGACCATCGAGAGCAGCATCGAGTACCTGGACGCTCTCAACGACCCGGAGATCGGCCTGTGCCTGGACACGTGTCACCTGCATGCGGCCGGCGAGGACCTGAGCGCCATCGTGCAGGTAGCTGACCGTGTTGGGCTGGTTCACGTGAACGACAGCCGCGATCCCGCCGGCTCACATCGTGATCGCCACGAGTCACTCGGGCGCGGCATGATCGGGCTGGCCGCGCTGGAAGACGTGCTCGCGTCTCTTCACGGCATTCCGATGCTGGTGGAGACGCCGACGCATGCCCGAGACGTCGGGTTGTTGAAGGGCTTGCGGGATCGGCTTGGTGTTGTCGTACCGTGAAGCATGCCGTGGTTCCCGGAGTTCTCCACTGCGATCGAGTTGGCACGTCGTGATGCCCGGGCGCGGGAGCAGGCGGATCCGGTCGCGCAGTACCTGAAGGCGCTGTACGACGGTGCGCCCGGGGCGCTGGAGAAGACCTGGCCGGGGGATGTGGTCGTGCATGATCCGCGGGCCGGCGAGATCCGCGGGCATCGTGACTTGCGGTCGTTCATCCACAGCAACCGGGAGTGGATGGCCGCGCACCACGCCCAGCTGAAGGTGGTCGGCTCGATCACGGTCGGCGGGCGCGCGGCGGTGGAGCTCCTGGTCCACGTCCTGCACGAGGGCGACGAGGTGGCCTGGCCGGTCGCGGTCGTCGCCGAGTCGCTGGACGAGCGGTCCGTCGAGTTCCGCACGTACTGCAGCCAGTGGCCGGTCGACGGCCTGCGCCACCTCCGCCCGCCGATCCTCGAGGCCGGTGCCGTCGAGACGCCGTACGCCGTCGCGCGCCATCTCGACGCGCTCGCGGGCGGCGATGCCGAGTCGGTCGTGAAGGGCTTCGATCCGGACGGCTACGTGCAGGAACCGATCGGCCCCGACAACATCCACCGCGGGGCTACCGGGCTCCGGGACTTCTACGCCAGGTTGCTCAGCGCCGGCGGGATCGACGTACAGCCGTGTGCGGGCACGGATGACGGCATCGGTTTCGCGCTGGAGTACAACCTGATCGGCCGGGGGAGCGAGCATCCTCAGGCCGGACTCGCGATCTTCGACCGCGGCACCGACGGCCACCTCGCGGCAGTCCGCCTGTACGACGACATCACTCGCTAGGGCGCTTGTTCCATCCGTGGAAGGCGCTGTGGTCGCCGTTCTCCCACGCTTCACGCAGGCCCGGCTTGCTGAGATCCCAGTCCGGACGTACTTCGGCGCTCGCCGCCCGCAGGTCCTGCCAGAGCTCGGAGATCGTCGGCCGCCCCCAGAACCAGTAGCCGTTGTAGATGCTGTGCACGACCAGGCCGGGCTTGAGCACCAGCGTGTACGGGATCATCGGGTCGTTGTCGGGATCGGTGTACTCCTGGATGTCGAGGTCCCGTTGCACGATCCGCCCCGGATCGGACAGGAACGGCCACTGCGCTCCGACCGACGCCCGGAACTCCTGCAGCGTGTGGTGCTCGTCGGTCGCGATCGTCACGATCTGGGTGTAGCTGACCGCGATCTTCGGGTAGAACGCCGCAAGCTCGAGATGCTGCTGATGCTCCTTGGGGCAGTAGTGCCCCCGCGCGAGCGTGAGGATCATCGGATCCTCACCCTGAAGATCACTCAGCTTCCGCGGTACATCTTCGTGGTCGGGAAGCTCGTAGTCGGGGAACACGGCGCCGGGCACGATGTCAGCTCGCATGATCGTCACTGTAGAGGTAGTACGACGGTGGCGTGCAGGCCGCCGCCGAGGCGGGGCATCAGGGTCAGGGTGCCGTTGTGGGCCTCGGTGATGCTCTTGACGATGGCCAGGCCGAGGCCAACGCCCGGCTGATGGGTGCGGGCGCCGCGCTGGAACGGCTCGGTCAGGATGGAGACCAGCTTCCGGCTGAGGAACTCGCCGGTGTTCTCGACGGTCAGTACGACGGTGTTGAAGCGCGTCGCGGTGGTGACGGAGATCGTGCCGTGCTCCGGGAGGTTGTGGACGATCGCGTTGTGGATGAGGTTCGTCGCGAGTTGGAGCAGGAGCGTGTGGGAGCCGGTGGTCGGCGTGAGCTCGCCGGTGGTCTCGATGGTGATGCCGCGCTTCTCCGCGAACGGGAGCAGAGTCTCCATCGCCTCTTCCACGATCAGCGAGAGGTCGACCCGCTCCCCGGTGAAGGAACGCTGATCGGCACGGCTCAGCAGGAGCAGCGCCTCGGTGAGGTTGATCGCCCGGGTGTTGATCGCGCGAAGGCGTTCGTCGAGGTCGCCGCTGTCCCGGTCCGGGTCGTTGATCGCGACGTCGAGGAGCGTTTGCGTGATCGCGAGCGGAGTACGCAGTTCGTGGGAGGCGTTGGCGGCGAATCGCTTCTGCTCGGCGACATGAGCTTCGAGTTGCGCGAGCATCCGGTCGAAGCCGTCGGCGAGTTCGCGGAACTCGTCGGTCGGACCTTTGAGCTCGATCCGGTGGGACAGCGAACCGTTCTCAGCCAGGCGGGCGGCGTTGGTGATACTGGTCAGCGGCGCGAGCATCCGGCCGGACAGGATCCATCCACCCAGCAGCCCGAACACCAGCAGCAAGAAGAACACCCCGGCCGCCCGCGGAGCGAACACGTCCAGCAGACGCGACCGGACCGGGAAGACGCTGCTGTCGCCGGTGCCGTTGGGGACGACCAGGACCGCGCGCTCCGGGACGTACCTCAGCAGGAACAGCCACACGGCCGCGAGCAGCAACGTGCCCGCGAGCATGAGGAACGCTGCGTAGCTGAGGGTGAGCTTGAGCCGGACGCTCATCCACCCGACGCTACCCGGCGGGGCATATCGTTCGCATATCCAAAACCGCATACGTTCCGACAACACCACGCTGTCTTCACTGGAAGGCCGGTACAGACGGAGGTAGCGCGATCATCAGAGGGTGGCACGGCTGGCTCGGCACGTTCACGGGCGTGGCCGTCATGACGGTGGTCGCACTGCCGGTCGCCGCGCTGGCGGTGTGCATTCTGGCCCGCCGCCGTTCCTGGCGTACGGCGCTGGCCGAGGTCGGCATCGTCTACGGGACCGTGCCGTGGGTGTGGATGACTCTCCTGCCGGGCAGCGGTGCCGGCGTCGCCCCGGCCCGGGTCAGTCTCGTGCCGCTGCACGATCTGCTGACGATGTCGGCCGACCAGATCGTCGGCAATCTGCTCATCTTCGCCGCGCTCGGGTTCTTCGTCCCGCTGCGGTTCGCGAGGCTGGCTTCCGTACCGCGGGTCCTCGCGCTGGCAGCGGGCTGCTCGATCCTGATCGAGGTCTCGCAGTACGTCTTCCAGTTGGACCGGGTGTCCTCCGTGGACGACGTACTGCTCAACACCGCCGGCGCCGGGTTGGCCGCCCTCGCGTCACGCCGTTGGAAGCTGCACCGTCCGGCCGGAGGCGATCGACTCCTCGATGGCGCAGATGAGCTCGGTGACGAGTACGCCGTGGTCGATGCCCGGCCCGAGGTCGCCGCCGTCGACGAGCCCGGCCGCGAAGTCCTGGACCATCCAGACCGCCGGCCCGACCTGTGACCGCCCGATCCTTCCCGCGACGGGCCACGTCGACCGGTACTTGTCACTGACAACGGTCAGCCCCTGATGCGACAGGTCCGCGGTCACCGACCCCTCGGTCCCGACCACCTGGAACCGGAAGTCGACGATCCCGTCACCGGCATCCGGCAGCGTCCACGCCGACGACAGCGTCGCGGTCGATCCGTCCTCGAAGCTGACCAGCGCATGTACGACGTCCCACGTGTCGATGCCGCGCTTGGCGAGTACGCCGCGGGATCCGACCGCGCTGACCGACACGGCCCGTCGACCGGTGAGGAAGAGGATGAGGTCGACGGTGTGCGGCATGAGGAACCACGCCGGTGACGACTTCGCGGCCCACGACAGCATCGTGGTCGGCACGAAGTACGAGTTGCTCAGGGTGGCCGAGGCCGTGATCGGATCGCCGACGGAGTCCATCGCCGCCTTGGCCTGCACCACGTGCGGATTCCATCGGTTCTCGAATCCGACCAGGCATCGGACCCCCGCGCGATGAACCGCCTCCGCGATCGCGTGCGCGTCGTCGAGGTTCGTGGCGACCGGCTTCTCGATCAGCAGGTGCTTGCCCGCTGTGGCCACGTCGACAGCGACCTCGCGATGGGCGAAGTCCGGGGTGGCCACGATGACGGCGTCCGGGTCGAGCTTCTCGAGCAACTCGACGTGTGACGAGACGACGGGCAGGCCGGTGGCCGCGCGTGCTTGCGAGGCCACCGTCTCCGACGGCTCGGCCAGACCGACGACAGTGACGTCCGGCTGGGTATGGAGTGCCTCGGCGAACAGCCTCCCGCGGAGACCGGCGCCGACGATGCCTATGGTGACCATCAGAACAGTGTGAAGCCGCCGTCGACCTTGACGATAGAGCCGGTCATGAAACTGGACGCCTCGCTCGCCAGGAAGATTGCCACCGGCCCCAACTCCGGCGGCAGCCCGTACCGCTTCATGGCCGCCGGGTCCACGCACCACTCCTTGAACTCCGGCTGGTCGACCGGCGACATCTCGGTCAGGAAGTACCCCGGCGCCATCGCGTTCACCCGGATCCCGTGCGGCGCCCACTCGGCCGCCAGCGCCTTGGTCAGCTGATGTACAGCGGCCTTCGACGACAGGTACGACGCCTGCCAGCGCGGCTGGTTCACGATCTCCGCCGACATCGAACCGACGTTCACGATCGTCCCGCCGCCGCGGCCGGCCATCCGCTTGGCGACCGCACGACTGCAGTACCAGAGGCCGTCGACGTTGACCGAGAACACCTCGTGCCACGCGGCATCAGGCGTCTCGAAAGCGCGACCGGCGACCCCGATGCCGGCGTTGTTCAGCAACACGTCGATCTCGCCGAACTCGCTGCTCACCTGCCCGACCGCGCGTTCGACATCCTCGACATCGGACACCTCGAGCTGCACGCCGTACGCGCGGATGCCGAGCGCGGTGAGCTCAGCGGCGGCAGCTTCGGCAGCAGCGAGGGTCCGCGCGGTGACCGCGACCGCGGCACCGGCGTCGCCGAGCGCCTCGGCCATCGCGCGTCCGAGGCCCCGGCTGCCACCGGTGACGAGAGCAACCTTGCCCTCGAGGGAGAACTTCTGCATCGCGTTCATGGTGACCCTTCTGTGGTGCCTCAAGTGGATGGCCAGAGCGGAGCCAGGCCGGAGGAGAGGAGGGCAAAGCCGAGGTTCGCGGCTTTCACTGCGGTGGGAAGAACTTTCGGGGCGGGAGTGCCGGACGCGCAGCGGTCGAAGTTCGACATCGCCAGGGTCCAGTGGACCGAGGTGATCTGGGCGGCGGCCAGGCGGGCGGTGAGTTCGGGAGTGCCGGCGGTCTCGTGCAGAGCTGAGGCGAGTTCCCTTTCGGAGGTCTCGTTGAACTGGAGCATCCGCGCCATCAGCGCCGGCGTACTGCGGAGAAGGCGGTAGAGGTCGACGACCTGCGGAAGGTCGGTGAGGCCGGTGAACGGGTCGTGAGCGCGGAGTCGCTCGATGAAGTGGGTGTGGAGTGCGACCAGCGGTGACTGGTCGGCGGGGCGAGCGCGGACGACACGGGCCGGCTCGTCTTCATGGTCGGCGAAGCGGTGGACGACGAGATCTTCCTTGGTCGGGAAGTACGCGAAGAGCGTACGCCGGGACACCTCCGCGGCCTCCGCGACCTGGGTGATCGACACCTGGTCGAACCCGTGCTCGATGAACAGCTCGATGGCCGCCGTCGAGATCGCCTCCCGGGTCAGCAGCTTCTTCCGTTCCCGCAACGCCATGGCGGGATCGTAGCACTGAGTGCTAATCTGCACTTAGTCTACTTTTGCACTGAGGGGAGTTTCCATGGACGTACTGATCGCGGGCGCCGGACCGACCGGGCTGATGCTGGCGTACGAGCTGGCGCTGGCCGGTGTCGACGTGACCGTCCTCGAACGGCTCGAGACGCGGATCGAACAGACGAAGGGCGGCGCGTTGCAGGCTCGCACCACCGAGGTGCTCGACCTGCGCGGGCTCCTCGGCCCGATCCAGGCGCGCGAGCTGCCGCGTGAGGCGGTCGGCGGCCACTTCGCCGGGCTTCCGGTGCCGCTCGACGCGTCGCCGTGGAACACCCGGCATCCGTATCCGATCTCGGTGCCGCAGTGGATCGTCGAGGAAGAGCTTGAGTACGCCTCTGTCGCGCGTGGAGCTGTGGTACGTCGCGGTGTCGAGGTCAGCGCCGTCTCACAGGACTCCGAGGGCGTGACTGTGACGGCCGGTTCTGACGTGTTGCGAGCGCGCTATCTGGTCGCGTGCGACGGCGCGCACAGTACGGTCCGCAAGCTGCTCGACGTACCTTTCCCCGGTCGGGCGGGGACGTTCCGCGCGGTGCTGACCGACGTACGGCTGTCGTCGGTGTCGGACGAGGTGCCGACGACGCTTGGTCACTTCAGCACGATGACGAAGCAGGCCGGCGAGTATTGGGGGATGCTCGTGCCGGTCGGCGACGGCAAGTATCGCTTCACGTTCGGCCGGGCGGGAGTCACCACGGCGGACGAGACCGAGGCTGCGCTCACGGCCTTGTACGGCGAGGAGACGCGGCTCGCGGAGGTGCTGAACTCGTCGGAGTTCGGTGACGCGACCCGGCAGCTCGAGTCGTATCGGTACGGGCGGATCCTCTTCGCTGGGGATGCCGCGCACATCCACCCGCCGTTCGGTGGGCAGGGGCTGAATCTCGGTATACAGGACGCGTTCAACCTGGGCTGGAAGCTCGCGGCCGCGGTGCGCGGTACGGCGGACCTCCTCGACACGTATCAGACCGAGCGGCATCCGATGGCGGCGCGCGTACTGCGTCATACCGCAGCGCAGCGGGTCTTCGCCCTCCCGAGGCCGAGCGAAGACGTCATCGAACTGCGGGAGATCTTCACCGACCTGATGCGCTTGCCCGACGCCAACCGCTACCTCGCCGGCATGATGTCGGGGCTCGACGCGCCAGACCGGATCCCCGACTTCGAACTGGTCACCGGTGACGGGCCGGTCTGGTTGTCGACGCTTCTGCACTCCGGCCGCGGTCTGCTGCTCGACTTCGGTGACCGGACCTGGCCGGATGGCTGGGCCGATCGCGTCGACGTACTGCGGGTGAAGCCGGACGGCGAGCATGAAGCGCTGCTGATCCGCCCGGACGGTCTGCTGTGCTGGTCAGGCGGCGCGGATGTCGCCGATGCGTTGACGCAGTGGTTCGGTGTCAGAGCGGGGTGAGCAGGCAGAACTCGTTGCCTTCGGGGTCGGCCAGGACCGCCCAGGCGACGTCGCCCTGGCCGATGTCGAGGTGCGTCGCACCCAGGGTCTCCAGTCGGGCAACCTCCGCGGCGTGGTCGTCACCCGGATACGGGCGGAGATCAAGGTGGAGGCGGTCCAGCCCGACCTTCGGGTCGGTCGAGCGGAGGAACTCGAGGTACGGGCCGACGCCCTTCGCCGAGCGCAGTGACACGAAGTCATCGGTCTCTTCGTGCACAGTCCAGTCCATAGCCTCGCCCCAGAACCGGGCCATGGCGCGCGGGTCCACGCAGTCGACGGCGACTGCGGCGATCGGGCCGGTGTCGCTGTAGATCGCGCGTGGCTCGAGTACGCAGAACTCGTTGCCCTCCGGGTCGGCGAGGACCGTGAACGGGACGTCGCCCTGGCCGACGTCGGCGGGGGTGGCGCCGAGGGTCTGGAGGCGCTCGACCAGCTCGGCCTGATGCGCCGCGGACGTCGTGGCGAGGTCGATGTGTACCCGGTTCTTCACCGTCTTCGGTTGCGCTCCCGGGATGAGGTCGACGACGACGGCGCTGGGGTCGGGGTACGTGACACCCTCAGGCTCGAGGTTCGTCTCCTCGGGTTTGTCGCCGGTGACGTTCCAACCGAGAGCATCCGCCCAGAAGCGCCCGAGCGCAGAGTTGTCCCGAGCCTTGATCACCACCTGCACAAGCCGCGTCGCCATGGCCCAGATCCTAAGGGGTCGGTGATGCGATCGGGGAGACCGACGGCGGCGCGAGCGGCGACATCGAGGGCGCGGGCGAGTGGTACTTGAGGATGCCGATCAACGCCAGACTGGCAACCAGGATCACGGCGAGCACCGTCGGCCGTACGTCGTTCACCGGGTCTTGGTCGCCAAGGCCAGCGACACCATCCGGTCGATCACCTCGGTGCGTGACAGGCCGGTGGCGTCCATCATCCGCGGATACCGGCTGTACGACGTCATCCCGGGCAGCGTGTTCACCTCGTTGAGTACGACGGTGCCGTCCGGCTTGAGGAACATGTCCACGCGGGACAGGCCACGGCATCCCAGCGCGCGGTAGATGGCCTTCGCGGTCTCCTGAACGAGTGCGCGCGACTCGGCCGGGATGTCCGCGGGCACGATGACCGTCGAGTTGTCGGACCCGGCTTCCGGCGTACTCTCCTGATGGATCTTGAAGAAGCCGTGTGACAGGGCAATCTGATCGACCTCGCCGGCGAACAGGTCGGGATCGTTGCCGAGGATCGCGCAGCCGATCTCGCTGCCGACGACCGCCTCCTCGATCAGCACCTTCGAGTCGAACTCCCGCGCGGCTTCGACCGCGGCCTGCAGCTCTTCTTTGCCGGCGACCTTGCTGACACCGAACGACGAGCCCGAGCGCGCCGGCTTCACGAAGATCGGGTAGGTGAACTGGTCGGGATCGATGGTCTGAGTCAGCGTGAACGTCCAGAAGTCCGGTGTCGCGATCCCGGCGCTCGCGGCGACCGTGTAGGCGAGGGACTTGTCCATGCAGACGACCGAGCTCTGGATGTCGCAGCCGACGTACGGAAGGCCGGAGAGTTCGAGCAGCCCCTGGATCGCGCCGTCCTCGCCTTGTTTACCGTGCAGGACCGGGAAGAGTACGTCCAGGCTGATCGTTTCGTACTTCCCGTCGTCCAGGACGAGCAGTCCGGGTGCGGTGCTGTCGGGCGAGAGCATTGCCGGGCGACAAGGGCCGCTCTCCCAATCTGTGGCGGGGCTGTCGCAGAGTTTCCAGGCGCCGTCCTCGGTGATCCGGACGTAGAACGGTTCGTACTTCGCTGTGTCGATGTTCTCCGCGACCTGTTGCGCGGATTTGACCGAGATGGGGTGCTCCTCGGAACGACCTCCGAAGATGATGCCGATCTTCATATCCACTGCTGCTTCCTGTTCTCGAATTTCCGGCAGTTGATGATCGAGTTCTCGACCGTGTCGCTGAGCGCGTGATCGGTGTAGTACGCGGTGTGCGGGCTGACGATCACGTTCGGCAGTTCCTGGAGCCGCAGCAGTTGTTTGCTTTCGATGAGTTCGTTGCTGCAATCGGCGTAGAAGATTCCTTCTTCACTCTCGATGACATCGAGCGCGGCGCCGCCGAGGCGTCCGTCCTCCAACGCTGTGAGCAGTGCCTCGGTGTCGAGGAGTGGGCCGCGGCCGGTGTTGACGACGAACGCGCCGGGCTTCAACTGCTCGATCCGTCGGCGGTCGAGGAGATGGCGGGTATCTGCGGTGAGCGGCGTGTGGAGTGTGACGAGGTCGCTCAGCCGGAGCAGTTCATCGAGCGGGACGTAGTCGGCCGAGGTCGCCGGACGGTTGTCATAGGCAACTGTGCGGCAGCCGAAGCCGCGCAGGCGGTCGATCACGGCCGCGCCGATGCGGCCCGTACCGACGACGCCGACGGTGAGATCGCGCAGTTCCTTCCCGCGTACGTCGTCCAGCCGGTAGTCGTGGATGTCGGTACGGCGGATCATGGATTTCGCGTTGCGTAGCGCCATCAACATCAGCATCAGCGTGTAGTCGGCGACGCTGTCGGGGGAGTAGGCAACGTTCTCGACGGTGATGCCGAGGCTGTCCGCGTAGTCCACGTCGAGGTGGTTGTAGCCGATGCTCCTGGTGGAGATGTACGCGACGCCGGCCCTCGCCAGGGCGAGGAGCGTTTGGTTGGTGATGCGGGTCTTGTGGCCGACGCTGATACATCTTTTGCCGAGGGCAAATTCAATGGTGGCCTCGGACACAGGCGCCTCGGTGATGGTCGGCACGACGCCGAGGCGCGGAGCCAGCTCCCGGAACAGAACGGCCTCGTCCGGGCCGCACCCGTAGATCGCCAGTGCGACGTCGGGAGGGGTCGCGGACGACAACCAGGACGCCAGCGATTTGTAGGTCATGGCTCCAGTGAAGGAAGAGCGGTGTTGCCGCCGCGTATGAGATTTTCGATACGCGGACGAAACACTGCGCTTCCTTTACTGGGGGAATGATTGCGCTCAGTCTCGATGAGATCGCTGTGGTCGTCGGCGGAACGGTGGCCGGCGACGGCGCGGTGAAGGTGACGGCGCCCGCCGTACTCGATGGTCGGGAGGCTGAGCCCGGGGGCCTGTTCGTGGCCTTCGCGGGCGAGCATGCCGACGGTCACAACTACGCCGGCCAGGCTGGGCGGGCCGGTGCGGTGGCGGCGCTCGGCTCACGGCCTACGGCACTTCCGACGGTCGTCGTGGAGGACGCGCAGGTGGCTCTGCAGCTCCTTGCCGCCCACGTCGGCGCGCACCTGCGCGGCGGCCTGACCGTCGTCGGCCTGACCGGCTCTCAGGGCAAGACCAGCACAAAGGACCTGCTGACTGGTGCGCTGTCCAAGGTTGGGCCTACGGTCGCGACGATTGGGTCGCTCAACAACGAGCTCGGGGTACCGCTGACGATTCTGCGTGCCGATGCGAGTACTCGGTTCCTCGTCATCGAGATGGGCGCTCGGCGGATGGGTGACATCGCTCATCTCGCCGGGCTCATCCCGCCGGACGTTTCGGTGGTGCTCAATGTGGGTCAGGCGCATCTTGGTGAGTTCGGATCGCGCGGGGCGATCGCGACGGCCAAGGGTGAGCTGGTGCAGGGGTTGGCTGCGGGTGGTACCGCCGTACTCAACGCCGACGATCCGCGGGTTGTCGCGATGCGTGCGCTCACGGACGGTCGAGTGCTGACCTTTGGTCGGGCGGAGCATGCTGACGTGCGGGTGCTCGACCTGACGCTCGATCGCCTCGGCCGCCCGTCGTTCACGCTACGGACGGTCGACTTCACGGCTTCCGTCGTACTGCCGCTCGTGGGTGCACACCAGGCATTCAACGCGGCAGCCGCTGCTGCGGCGGCCTTGGCGATCGGAGTACCCCTCGAGCTGACGGCGGCTGCGCTGACCACCGCGTCGATCTCGAAGTGGCGCATGGAGTTGTCCGAGCTCCCCGGTGGCATCACCCTCCTGAACGACTCCTTCAATGCCAACCCCGACTCAACCCGTGCCGCCCTCGACGCGCTCGCGATAATCGACGGCCGCCGCATCGCTGTATTAGGCGAGATGCTCGAACTAGGCGAGGAAAGCGAGTCCGAACACCACGCCGTTGGCGAGTACGCCGCCACCCGCGCGGACGTGGTCGTCGCGGTCGGCGAAGGCGCACGCGCAATCGCCCACGGTGCAGGCGCTCAGGCGGAGGCCTTGCCTGACAACACCACTGCAATCGACTGGCTCCGCCGCACACTGGCCCCTGGCGATGTGGTCCTGGTCAAAGCCTCCCGCGAATCCCACCTCGACGAGATCGCAGCCGCATTGTCACCCGAGTAGGGAGCGGAGGAAGCGGGTGGAGGTACTGGTCTGGTCGGCGTAGCCCTGCTGTTGATAGAAGGCGTGCGCGTCCTGCCGGTGATTCGCGCTGTTCAGGTCGATGCGCACGCAGCCGTGCGCGGTGGCGAAGGATTCTGCGGCCGACATGAGCCGGCTGGCGATCCCGCGCCGACGGGCGCGATCGGAGACGACGAGAGCGACGATGCGCGCCCACGAGCCGTCGCGTTCGAAGAACGGGGCGACGTGGACGGCGACGACGCCTAGTACCTCGCCGTCCGACTCCGCGACGTACGCCGCCAGCGTGGGATCGTCGGCCCAGGTCTGGATCCGGGCGGCGGTCGTTGCCTCGTCAGCTTGCGGGTAGCCCAGCTGACTCAATAGCTCGTTGACGGCACATGCATCGGCGCGGGTGGCAGGTCGGATGTTCATCGGCGCCGCCGCTTCATGTACAGGTCGAAGGCGCGATACACCATCGGCCGCAGCGGCAGGTCCCACTCGCCGACGTACCGGACCGCCTGCCCACCGGTGCCGACCTTGAACTGGATCAAGCCGACGTGCGGGTCCTCCACATCAAGCGTCGGCGTGATGCCGCGCAGGTCGTACACGTCGCACCCGGCCGCCAGCGAATCCCGGATCATCGCCCACTGGCACGCGTTCGACCCGCGGACCTCTCGCTTCGACGTGGACGAGGCGCCGTACAGGTACCACGCATGAGCACCCACTCTGACCAGGATCGTCGCGGCGACGAGCGTGCCCTGGTGGTGCGCGAGATACAACCGCGCTGAGCTCATCGCCGCGAAGAGGTTCTCGAAGTACTGCAGCGGCCGCGGGGTGAACCGATCGCGCTCAGCGGTGTGCACGTAGAGGTCATGGAACGCCTTCACATCCGACCCGACCGAGACCTCGACACCCTCCTTCAGGGCCTTCTTGATGTTCCGCCGCCACTGCTGATTCATCCCACGCAGTACGTCATCCTCGGTCAGCCCGGCCAGTGGAACCTCATAGATGTACTGCGGTTGCCCGTGGCCGAACCCGTCCGCCGGACTCTGCGGCAGCCACCCGGCCCCCTCGAGCCACCGCGTCACCCGATCCCCACCCCGCCCGACGAGCCGCTCAACCCCCGAATCCGCAATCCCCGCCTTGACCTCAGCGCCGCTCCACACGTCCGTACGCACCGGCGGCCCGAGCCGGATCGCGAACGCACCCTGCGCCTTCAGGTACTCCGCCAGCGGATCGATCCACTCCTCGAGCGACCCGGTCCAGTCGATCACCGGCCCCTGCGGCAGGTACGCCAGCGTGTACCGCTCCAGCCGCGGCACCGGCCGATGCAGCACGAGCCCCGCCCCGACGAGCCGCCGCCCGTCGTACCAACCGAGCGACTCGCTGCGCCACTCCGTCTTCACGGCGCCCCACTCCGGGATCTGCAAGAAGCTGACCGACCACTGTGCCTCCACAAACGCCAGATGTTCCACAACGCTTATCGGAGAGACGGTCAGCGTCACCGCTGCATCCTCGGATCGTGCGTCGGATCGGCGTACATCGGCCCGCACCCGTCCGGCCGGAGTTCGTAGTGCCACGGCTCGTTGCGATAGATCTGGCACAGCCCGTACGCCGCGCCGTGCTCGGCCAGCCATGCCTTCGCGTCGGAGTGCCCGATGTCGACCGCCGCACCGCGCACGTGCTGCGACGTCTCAGGCGTAGCGACCCACCGAGCCGCCTCCTCCTCCGAGCCGTACTTCACGACCGCGTCCCGCAGCAGCTCACTCTGGTACGCCGGAGAACGCCAGCCGCTGTTCACGTAGAACGTGACCCCGTCCTCCAATGCATCGGAAGCCGCCTTGCGCAGGGCCGTGAGCAGTGCCGGATCGAGGTTGGCGACGGCCGGGTAGTCGTCGTCGAACACCGTCACCCCGGCCGGGACGGCGCCGTCATCCTTGCTGGGCGCACCAATTGCTGCTCGAGTCATGCCGAACAGTCAAGGCAGCCGGGTGTTGTCGGTACGTATGGGGAATTCGATATACGGACGATACGGAGGACCTCGTAGCATCGGGAGTATGCGTGTGTTGCTGGTCGAGGACGAGCCGGAGATGGCGAGCGCGATCCGCGACGGCCTGCGCCTGGAGGCGATCGCGGCCGATATCGCCGGCGACGGCGACACCGCGCTCGAACTGCTCGGCATCAACGCCTACGACATCGCGGTCCTGGACCGCGACATTCCCGGCCCGTCGGGTGACGAGATCGCCAAGCGGATCGTTGCCTCCGGCAGCGGTATGCCGATCCTCATGCTGACCGCGGCCGACCGGCTCGACGACAAGGCGTCCGGGTTCGAGCTCGGCGCCGACGACTATCTCACCAAACCCTTCGCGCTCCAGGAGCTGGTACTGCGGCTGCGCGCGCTGGACCGTCGCCGCGGCCACAACCGGCCGCCGGTGCGAGAGATCGCGGGTCTGCGGGTGGACCCGTTCCGCCGCGAGGTGTACCGCGACGGCCGGTACGTGGCGCTGACCCGCAAGCAGTTCGCCGTACTCGAAGTTCTGGTCGGCGCGGAAGGTGGTGTGGTCAGCGCCGAGGAACTCCTGGAGCGGGCCTGGGACGAGAACGCTGACCCGTTCACCAACGCGGTACGCATCACTGTCTCCGCGTTGCGCAAACGCCTCGGCGAACCCTGGATCATCGCCACCGTGGCGGGTGTCGGCTACCGCATCGACGCCCCGGAGGAAGGCGACCGTGGGTAGGGAGCCGGGGATGAGCGTTCGCCTGAAACTCACCCTCAGCTATGCGGCGGTCATCATGCTCGCGGGAGGCGGGCTACTCGCGGTCGTCTGGGTGTTTCTGCTGCGCTATGTCCCCACCCGACTCGCTCCTCGCGCGCCGATGAGCGGGCCGGACCGCGCCGCCCTGCTGGACGCCTTCGCCCCGAAGGCCACCCTCATGCTGGCGCTGTTGCTGATCACCAGCCTCGTCGGCGGCTGGATCCTGGCCGGCAGCATGCTCGCGCCGCTGACCCGCATCACGAACGCCGCCCGCCTGGCGACGAGCGGATCGCTGTCGCACCGGATCCAGCTCGAAGGCCGCCAGGACGAGTTCCGCGAGCTCGCCGACGCGTTCGACACGATGCTCGAGCGGCTGGAAGCACACGACGCCGAGCAACAGCGGTTCGCCGCCAACGCCTCTCACGAACTGCGTACGCCGCTCGCGATCACGCAGACCCTGCTCGACGTGGCCCGCAAGGATCCGAACCGCGACCCCGCCGAGCTCGTCGACCGCCTCGACTTCGTCAACAGCCGGGCCATCGACCTCACCGAGGCCCTGCTCACGCTCAGCCGCGCCAACCAGCGGACCTTCACCCGCGGCGACGTCGACCTGTCGCTCGTCGCGGAAGAGGCGGTCGAGACTCTTCTTCCCCTCGCGGAAAAACGCGGTCTGACGGTCGAAATCTCCGGTGATGTGGCCCCGACCGTCGGCTCGCGCACCCTCCTGCTGCAGCTGACCACGAACCTCGTGCACAACGCGATCGTCCACAACCTCCCCGCCGACGGCGCCGTGTGGATCACCACCACCGTCCACCCCAAGACCGTGGTGCTCACGGTCGAGAACACCGGTGAGACCCTCCCCGCACCCGTGGTTTCTACGCTGACCGAGCCGTTCCAGCGCGGCGGCGGACGCGTCCGCACCGATCACGCCGGCGTTGGGCTCGGCCTCGCGATCGTCAACAGCATCACGCAGGCCCACGACGGAATTCTCATCCTCGCCGCCCGCCCGTCCGGCGGCCTCCGCGTCACGGTCCAGCTGCCCGCCGTACGCCGTCCTGCGTCCAGCTGATCCACTCCTGACTTGCCGCTCCGCCGGGGGACAGTGTTACCTTGTATCCGGAATGGTTTTCATTATCACTTGGTGATGAGAGACGGGTGCGCTGTGAGGCTGCGTAGTTCTATCGGGTTCCTGGCCGGTGCCGCGGCGGTGGCGCTGCTGGCCGCGTGCAGTTCGTCGGCGGCCGACGAGACTGCCACGTCGACGTCGACGACAGGGATCCAGGTCGTGGCGTCGACCAATGTGTACGGCGACATCGTGAAGCAGATCGCGGGGGACAAGGCCGAGGTGACGTCGATCATCTCCGACCCTGACCAGGACCCGCATTCGTACGAGGCGAACACGCAGACCCAGCTGTCGTTGTCGAAGGCAAAGGTCGTGATCGAGAACGGCGGCGGCTACGACGATTTCATGGACACGATGCTGAAATCGGCGGGCAACACGTCGGCGAAGGTGCTGAACGTGGTCGACATCTCCGGTCATCCGGCGCCCGCCGGCGGCGAGCTCAACGAGCACGTCTGGTACGACTTCCCGACCGTCGAGAAGCTCGCCGCCCAGCTGGCGACGACGCTGTCCGAGGTCGATTCCGCCAACAGTTCGACGTACGCCGCGAACGCTGCCGCCTTCACCGGCAAGGTGAAGGCGCTGGAGGCGACCGAGGCATCGATCAGGGCGGCCCACAACGGCGCCGGTGCGGCCATCACCGAACCGGTGCCGGTGTATCTGCTGACGGCCTGCGGGCTGGTCAACAAGACGCCGGGCGAGTTCAGCGAGGCGATCGAGGAGGGGACGGACGTTCCCGCGGCGGTGCTGCAGCAGACGCTGACGCTGTTCAGCGCCAAGCAGGTCAAGTTGCTGGCGTACAACGAGCAGACGTCGGGCCCGGAGACCGAGAAGGTGCTCGCGGCGGCCAAGGCGAACGGCGTCGCTGTCGTACCCGTGACTGAGACGCTGCCAGCCGGCAAGGACTATCTGGGCTGGATGACCGCCAACCTGGACGCGATCCGCTCGGCCCTGGCCTGATGAACGTCCTGCAATTCGACAAGGCGTCGTTCGGATACGGACGGCGGCGGTTGTGGGGCGGCCTGACGATGAGCCTGGAGGCAGGGGAGTTCCTGGCGATCCTCGGTGCCAACGGATCGGGGAAGACCAGCCTGCTGAAGGCCGTCCTCGGGCTGCACCCGCTGATGTCGGGGACTGTCCAGGTCGCCGGCGCGCCACCGCATCGCGGGAGCACGGAGATCGGGTACGTGCCGCAGCATCGGCGCATCGATACGCTCACGCCGCTCCGGGCCCGGGATGTGGTCGGTCAAGGCCTGGACGGCCACCGCTGGGGGATCGGCCGCCCCGACCCGAAGCGACGGAGGCGGATCGACGAGATGCTCGAGTCGGTCGGCGCGGGCGCCTTCGCGGATCGTCCGATCGGGCAGCTGTCCGGGGGAGAGCAGCAACGGGTCCGGATCGCGCAGGCACTGGTGTCCGACCCGAAGCTCCTGCTCTGCGACGAGCCGTTGCTGTCGCTGGATCTCAACAGCCAGCGCACGATCTCCGGTCTGGTCGATCGGCGACGCCGTACGCATGACACCGCGATCGTCTTCGTCACCCATGACATCAACCCCGTGCTGCCGTATGTGGACCGCGTGCTCTACCTGGCCAACGGACGCTTCCGGACCGGGACGGTCGACGAGGTGATGACGTCGACAACCCTGAGCGACCTGTACCGGTCGCCGGTCGAGGTGGTCCGCTCCGGTGGACGGGTCCTGGTCGCGGGGGTGCCCGAGGATACGCATCACACCTCGGTGCTGCGGGCCGGGTGAGGTCGATGCACACGGCAACCGTATGGCACGACGTCTTCAACTTCACCAATTACGGCGAGCTGCTGGCCCTGGTCCACAACTCGATCCTCGCCGGCGTGGCGCTCGGTATTGTCGGCGGTCTGATCGGCGTGTTCGTGATGATGCGCGACCTGCCGTTCGCCGTCCACGGCATCAGCGAGCTCTCGTTCGCAGGCGCGTCGGGTGCGTTGCTGCTGGGCGTGAACGTGGTCGCCGGCTCGCTGACCGGTTCGATCATCGCCGCGATGCTGATCGGCGTACTCGGGAGCCGGGCTCGTGATCGCAATTCGATCATCGGGGTGCTGATGCCGTTCGGGCTCGGGCTCGGCGTGCTGTTCCTTGCCTTGTACAAGGGTCGTGCGGCGAACAAGTTCGGTTTGCTGACCGGCCAGATCGTGGCTGTGGACACCCCGCAGTTGTCGTGGCTGATCGTCACCGGCGTCGTAGTACTGCTCGGGCTCCTGATCGTCTGGCGGCCGTTGATGTTCGCCAGCTCGGACCCGGAGCAGGCCGCCGCGCGGGGCGTGCCGGTTCGGGTCCTGTCGTTGGTGTTCATGCTGCTGCTCGGCCTGGCCGTCGCCATCTCGGTCCAGATCGTGGGCGCGCTGCTCGTGCTGAGCATCGTGGTCACGCCCGCAGCCGCCGCACTCCGAGTCGCTGCCTCCCCGTGGCTCGTCCCGGTGCTGAGCGTGGCCTTCGCGACCGTCTCCCTCGTCGGCGGCATCCTCCTCGCCCTGGGCGGCAGCCTGCCGATCAGTCCCTACGTGACCACGATCTCGTTCTTCATCTACCTGGTCTGCCGGATCAGCTCCGGCCGGCGAGTGGCGGTGGGCACGTAGGGGTTCGACGGCTGAACGATCCGGAACCGCATCCGGCAGACGACAGCGTTGGTACGTCGACGGAGCGCGTGCGCGAGGATCGCGCCCCGCTGATTCTGCAGGAGCCGCTGCCACAGGTGATCGGGCTCGACCTCGGGGATCAGCACGAAGACGGTGTCGAGCTCGCAGCGGTTCACATACTGCACGACCGGAGCGGTGAGCGTACGGCGTTGGTCGTACAGCGCGATCAGCGGAACACCGGGCTGCCAACGCTGCCAGTCGTCGAGGAGCCGGACGAACGCCTTGGTGTCCTCGGCATCAGCGGTGTTCACCGCGTGCACGGCGACGACGTCATGACCGAGTCCACGCGCGACCGACAAAGCCTCGGCGGTCAGCCTGCTCACGCCATGCACGGGTACGACGACGCGCGATCGCCGGGACGTCAACCGATCGGGGACCTGGCCGAGCCCGAGCCGCTGACCGATCCGCTGGTAGTTGCGGTTCACCGACTCCATCACGAGGACCAGCACGGGCAGCGCGATCGCGATCAGCCACGCGCCGTCGGTGAACTTCGACGCGGTCACCACGATCGCCGCAACGCCGGTCAGGAGCGCGCCGAACCCGTTCAGCGCGAGCTTGCCTTGCCAGTGCGGCGGACGGCGGTGCCACCAGTGCCGCACCATGCCGGCCTGGGACAGCGTGAAGCCGACGAAGACGCCGATCGCGAAGAGCGGTACGAGCGTGTTCATGTCACCGCGGGCCGCGATCAGCAGGACCGCTGACACCCCGGCGAGGAACAGGATGCCGTACCGGTAGACTTGGCGTTGCCCGCGCAGTTGGAACACGTGCGGCAGGTAGTTGTCCTTGGCAAGCAGTTGGCTGAGGACGGGCAGCCCGCCGAAGGACGTGTTCGCGGCCAGCGCCAGCAGCACCACAGTTGCGAACTGCACGACGTAGTACCCGAATCCGTGGCCGAGAGCGCCGTCGGTGAGTTGTGACAGCACGGTCACGCCGTCGACCGGCCGGATGTCGAACTTCTCGATCAGGATCGCGAGGCCGATCAGCATCACGCCGAGCAGCCCGCCGAGGGCCAGCTCCGCGCGCTGCGCCCGTACGACGCCAGGTTTCCGGAACGACGGTACGGCGTTCGCGATCGCCTCGACCCCGGTCAGGGCAGCGCAGCCGTTGGCGAACGCCTTCAGGATCAGCAGGATGCCGATCGCGTGAACCTGACCGGCCTGCTCCGCGTTCCCGGTGGCAACGGCCACCGGTCCTTCGCGGAACAGACCGGCCAGGATCACGGTCAGAATCGACAGTACGAAGATCGCGGTCGGGACGATGAACAGCCGCGCACTCGTCGCGACACCACGCAGATTCACCGCGGTGACGAGGAACAGTACGGCGAGTGCGAGCTCGACGCGATACCCGTACAACCCGGGCACGGCCGACGTCAGCGCTGCGACGCCGGCCGCGACCGAGACGGCCACATTCAGGATGTAGTCGATCACCAATGACGCCGCGGCGACGAGACTCGCTCGCCGGCCGAGGTGCGCCTTGGCAACGCCGTACGAACCGCCGCCGTCCGGGAAGGCGGCGATCACCTGCCGGTACGACAACACCAGTACGAGCAGCAGTACGGCGATCGCGATCGTGATCGGGAGCGTCAGCCCCAGCGCCGCCGACCCGCCCAGGGCGAGCACCAGCACGATCGCCTCCGGACCATAGGCAACGGAGGCCATCGCGTCCAGCGACAATGCCGCCAGACCTCCCACGACGCCGAGCCGATGCCTATCGTCCGAAGATGTGGTCACCGCACTACCTTCCGGTGCAGCAACCAGTCAGTCAGCTTTTCTCACAGAAGCCAAACGCAACTCTCATACGGATCACACAGAGGTGAGCTGCTCCTCCCGCTCGGGCTGCTCCGGCTCGCGCTGCGCGTCGGCGTGGCCCGGCCACCAGGCGCGGTGGCCGATGAGGGCCGTGAGCGCCGGGGTGAAGAACATCGCCATCACGAACGCCGCGATCGCGATTCCCGCCGAGATCGCGAACCCCATCTGCGAGAGGACGGCGTTACCCGCCAGCATCATCGAAGCGAATGTGCCGGCCAGGATCAGACCGGCAGCGGCAATGGTCGGGCCGGTGTGGTGCAGGGCCAGCGCCGCGGCCCGCTTCGGGTCGTGCCCCTCCCGTGCCTCTTCGCGCAATCGGGCCACCATCAGGATGTTGTAGTCGGTGCCGAGAGCAACCACGAACAGGTACATGATCACCGGCAGCGTGAAGATCAGCCCCGAGTTGTGCTGCAGATGCTGGAACACCAGCACCGATGCACCGAGCGTGGCCCCGAAGCCCAGGAACACCGAGGCCATCAGGTACCACGGCGCGACCAAGCTACGCAGCAGCAGGGCGAGCACGATCATGATCAGGATCGCCGCGACCGGGAACACGATCCGGTAGTCGTGGTTCATCGCGTCCTGGAAGTCGACGAACACCGAGGTCAGACCACCGACCACCGCGGTCGTCCCGGCCGGTGCGGCGGAGTGCGCTGCGTCGCGCAGCGGGCCTCGGACCGTCGCGATGGCCTGGTCGGATTCGGGCGCGGACTTCAGCGTGACCTTGAAGTCGGCGACCGTACTGTCCGGAGACAGCGCGGGCTGCGAGACATCGCCGACACCGTCGACCTTGGTCAACGCGGTGCGGTAGGTGTCGAGCTGGTCCTTGCTCAGCGGGTTCGAGGACTGCAGCAGGACGTCGGACGGCTGGGTGACACCCGCAGGCAGGCTCTTGAGCAGTTCCTTGCTGTAGACCGTCGACTCGGAGGTGTCGGACGTCGAGCCCGAGGTCAGATCGAACGTCGGGTTGAAGCTGATCGCGAATGCGCTCAGCACGATCAACAGTCCGCCGGCAGCGACCGCGAAGACCGCCGGACGCCGTCCGAGTCCTCGACCCAGGGCCGCGAACTTCGCGCCCTTCGGCTCGACCTTCCACGCCTTCGACGGCCAGAACACCTTGGTCCCGAGCAGCGAAACGATCGCCGGTACGAGCGTCAGTCCGGCCAGCAGCGCCACCGCGACCGAGATCGCGAGCGCGGGCCCCATCGCGCGGAACATGCCCAGCGTCGACAACGTCAGCGCCATGAAGGCGATGATCACGGCTCCGGCCGCGGAGGCGATCGCCTCGCCGACCCTGGTGACGGCGCTGACCATCGCGGTCTTGGCGTCCTCGCCGGCCCGCAGCCGCTCCCGGTACCGGAACATCAGGAACAGGATGTAGTCAGTGCCGACGCCGAAGAGCACCACCAGCAGGATCGACGTGATCGAGCTGTCGATCTTCAGATCGAACGCCTTGCTGACGATCGCGATCAGACCGTTGACCACCGTCGACACCGCGCCGATCACCACGATCGGCAGCAGCGCGATCACCGGACTGCGGAAGATCAGCAGCAGGAGCAACAGAATCAGACCGACCGTGGCGATTCCGATGATCGCCAGGCCCTTGCTCGAGGACTCCTGCGCGTCGAGCGCCTGCGCGGCCGAACCGGTGACGCCGGCCTTCAGCGACGTACCGTGCAGCTTGTCCTGCAGCGCCGTACGGAGTGCCTTCACGGCGTCGTTCTGTCTGGTGTCGCTCGGGTTGGTGATCTTGGTCAGCTCCACCGGGGCGATCTGGATCAGCCGGTTGCCCGTCGGCGGGACCGCCTGGATCCCGGTGACGTCCTTGAGCTTGGCCTGGTCGAGCTGCCCGGCGATCGTCCCGACCGTCGCGGCGTCGGCGGCGCTGATCGGAGCGCCGTCGGTGCGTTCGAACACCACGATGGCCGCGGGCGCGGTGGCGTTGGGGAAGGCCTTCTCCTGCAGTTGTGCTGCCTGGATCGACTCGTAGTGCGACGGCAGGAATGCGGATTGGTCCGTGGTCGCGGTCAGTTTCGGGGCCGTCGCGGCCACCGCGGCGATGATCAGCACCCAGGCGCCGATCGTCCACCACGGCCGCCGTACGACCAGCGACCCCAGTCGTGCGAACATGACAGGTCCTTTCAGAAAGTTTTCGTTGCCTAGACAGTCGCCGACCGGGCTGACACCGGGCTGACACGGCACCGTCACCAGCACCGTCACCAGCACCGTCACCAGCACCGTCACCAGCACCGTCACCAGCGCGTCAGCTAGCTGATCTTGCGGCGGTACAGCGCGTTCGCACCGGCGTACGCGAGGACGAGGAGGCCGACGCACCAGGCGAGCGCGACCCAGATGTCGTTGCCGATCGGCTGCTGGGCGAACAGGTCGCGGATCGTGTTGACGATCGACGTCACCGGCTGGTTCTCCGCGAAGACGCGGACCACCGTCGGCATGGTCTCGGTCGGCACGAACGCCGAGCTGAGGAACGGCAGGAAGATCAGCGGGTACGAGAACGCGCTCGCGCCGTCCACGGACTTCGCGCTCAGGCCGGCGATCACGGCGAGCCAGGTGACCGCGAGCGTGAACAGGATCAGCATCCCGGCGACCGCGAGCCAGGCGCCGAGACCCGCGCCGGTGCGGAAGCCCATGATGAATGCGACACCGACGACGATCACCAATGAGATCAGGTTGGCGACGAGCGACGTCAGCACGTGGCCCCACAGCACGCCGGAGCGCGCGATCGGCAGGGACTGGAAGCGCTCGAAGATCCCGCTCTTCAGATCCATGAACAGCCGGAACGACGTGTACGCGACGCCGGACGCGATCGTGATCAGCAGGATGCCGGGCAGCAGATAGTTCACGTACTTGACCGAGCCGGTGTCGATCGCGCCGCCGAACACGTAGACGAACAGCAGCATCATCGCGATCGGCATGATCGCGGTCGTGATGATCGTGTCCGGGCTGCGGAGGATGTGGCGCAGCGAGCGCCCGGTGAGGGTGGCGGTGTCGCCGAGAAGATGTGTGGCCATGATCGATCCCCTACTTGTCCGTGACGAGCGTCAGGAAGACGTCCTCGAGCGTGGGCTGCTTCTCGACGTACTCGACCTTGGCGGGCGGGAGCAGCCGCCGGAGCTCCTCGAGCGTGCCGTTGACGATGATCCGGCCTTCGTGCAGGATCGCGATCCGGTCGGCGAGCTTCTCGGCCTCGTCCAGGTACTGCGTGGTGAGCAGCACCGTCGTTCCGTGCTCGGCGAGTTCCTTGACGCTGTTCCAGACCTCGATCCGCGCCTGCGGGTCGAGGCCGGTCGTCGGCTCGTCGAGGAAGACGACCGGCGGACTCCCGATCAGGCTCATCGCGATGTCGAGCCGGCGCCGCATCCCTCCGGAGTACGTCGCCACCCGGCGGCCGCCCGCGTCCGTCAACGAGAACCGGGCGAGCAGGTCGTCCGCGACCTTGCCCGGGTCGTCGATGTGCCGCAACTTGGCGATCAGGACCAGGTTCTCGCGGCCGGTGAGGATCTCGTCGACGGCCGCGAACTGGCCGGTCAGGCTGATCGATTCGCGGACCTTCGCGGAGTCCTTGAAGACGTCGAAACCCTGCACGCTCGCCGTCCCGGCGTCGGCCTTCAGCAGCGTCGACAGGATGCGTATGACGGTGGTCTTGCCCGCACCGTTCGAGCCGAGCAGGGCGAAGATGCTGCCCCGCTCGACCTCGAAGTCCACGCCCCGCAGTACCTGCAGGTCCTTGTACGACTTCTGCAGACCCTGCACCTGTATGACTGTCATCCCTTGTCCCCTTCGCGGAGCTGTTCGAGGCGTTCTGCGAGGAAGCTCCAGGTCCCCCAGAATTCGGCCAGGTCCTCCCGGCCTCGAGCGTTGAGCGAGTACACCTTGCGCGGCGGTCCCTTCTCGGACGGGACCTTCTGCACGTCGACCAGGCCCCGCTTCTCGATCCGGACCAGCAGCGCGTAGACGGTGCCTTCGGCGATATCGGTGAAGCCCTGCTCCCGCAGCCACGCGGTGATCTCGTAGCCGTACGCGGACCGCCCGGACAGGATCGCGAGCACGATCCCCTCGAGCGTGCCCTTGAGCAGCTCGGTCAGGTGTTTGGTCACGAGACACCTCCCTAGCTATTCAGTGTCACTGAGTACCAGTAGATAGTAACACTGACTACCGGCCTGCCAAGCGACACTGTGGGGATCGAAAGGGGGCAGGGTGCCGATTCCCGGAGTTGAGACGCTGCGGCAGTACCAGCGGAGCTGGCTGCGGCCGGACCTCGTCGCGGGCCTGACGGTCGCGGCGTACTTCGTCCCGCAGGTGATGGCGTACGCCGAACTCGCCGGCCTGCCCGCCGTCGTCGGGCTGTGGGTCGCGCTCGGCCCGCTCGTGCTGTACTTCCTGCTCGGTACGTCGCGGTTGATGTCGCTCGGGCCGGAGTCGACGACCGCGCTGCTGACCGCGACCGCGATCGGTCCGTTGGCCGCCGGTGATCCGGCCCGCTACGCGACGCTGGCCGCAGTACTGGCGTTGCTGGTCGGTGTGATCTGCGTGGTCGGGTGGGCGGCGCGGCTGGGATTTCTGGCCGACCTGCTGTCGAAGCCGGTGCTGATCGGCTATTTGACCGGGATCGCGGTGATCATGATGACCGGGCAGTTAGGTCGGCTGACGGGTGCTCCGGTCGAGGGCGACTCACCGCCGGCCGAGGTGCTGTCCGCGATCCGGCTGATCGGTCAGTGGAAGATCGCACCGGTGCTGTTGTCGGTCGTCGCGCTAGTGCTGCTGTTCGCGCTGGCTCGGTGGACGCCGCGTCTTCCGGGGCCGCTGGTCGTGGTGGCGCTCGCGGCGTTCGTGACCTGGGCGGCGGACCTGGGCGACAGGGGAGTGGAGCTCGTCGGGGCTGTGCCGAGCGGCCTGCCGACACCGCACTTGCCGTCGATGTCCCTTCACGATGTCGGTCTACTCGCGTTGCCTGCGGTGGGGGTGGCGTTGGTCGGGTACACGGACACGGTTCTGACCGGCCGTGCCTTCGCGGGTCGCGGCGGTGGGCAGACCGAGCCGGGCCGGGAGCTGCTGGTGCTCGGGCTGGCCAACCTGTCCGCGGGTCTGGTGCGTGGCTTCCCGATCAGCAGCAGCGGCAGCCGGACCGCCCTGGCGGCGGCGTCCGGCGCGAAGAGCCAGGTGTACTCGCTGGTCGCCGCGGTGGCGATCGTCGCCACGCTGCTGTTCGCCGGCCCGCTCCTCGCCACCTTCCCGATCCCGGCGCTCGGCGCACTGGTCGTGTACGCCGCCATCCGGCTGATCGAACTCGGCGAGTTCCGCCGCATCGCCGCCTTCCGGCGCAGTGAGTTTTTGTTGGCCTTGGCAACAACAGTCGGCGTGATCGCCCTCGACGTCCTGTACGGCGTACTCCTGGCCGTTGCGTTGTCGGTCCTCGACGTACTGCGACGCGTCGCCCGGCCGCACGACGGCATCCTCGGATACGTACCGGGTATCGCCGGCATGCACGACATCGACGACTACCCGGACGCGCGGCCGGTCCCAGGGCTCGTTGTCTACCGGTACGACTCGCCGCTGTTCTTCGCGAACGCCGAGGACTTCCACCGTCGCGCGCTGGCCGCCGTCGACGACGCACCGACGCCGGCGCGCTGGCTCCTGCTCAACACCGAGGCGAACATCCAGATCGACGTCACCGCGATCGACGCGTTGGACGCGCTGCGCGAGGAGCTGGCGTCACGCGGCATCGTGCTGGCGCTGGCGAGAGTCAAGCAGGAGCTCCGGGACGACCTCGAGTCCGCCGGGTTCCTCGATCGTTTAGGACCTGGCCGTGTGTTCTACACCCTCCCGACCGCTGTCGAAGCCTTCCGTGCAGAACAACCCGGCTAGCCTGGTCCGTGGACGCCCGACCTGGGAGGCAGAGATGGCTGTCATGACGAAAGCTGAGGCCCTGGCGATCATTCGTCGCGCGTACGGTCCGGACGTTGCCGAATCCGTCGCGGACCGGTTGCCGGAGCAGATCGACCCTGATGACGATGCGGATGCGGAGCTGTTGGCGTCACTCGGGCTGACCCGCGACGGGCTGGCGAACGCGCTCGGCGGCGAACTCTAGAGCAGGTCGCCGCAGAACGCCTCGATGGCGCGGTTGACGACGACCGGGCGTTCCCACGGCATGAAATGACCGGCGCCCTTCACCCAGAACGGGCCGACGCCGGCCGGGAAGGCAAGCGCGCAGCGTTCCTCGGCGTGCTCGCCGACGGTGACCTGGTCCGCACCGATCAGCACCAGCGCGCGCTGCTGCACGGGACGGTCGATCAGCTCCGGGGCCGACAGCGGGCGGGTGCCCATCAGTACCTCGTAGTCGGCGAACGACGCGCGCAGGCGGGTGGCGTCGCCGTACGGCTCGGTCAGGAACGCCAGGTCGTCCTCGTCGAAGGCGTCGGGCGGACACCAGAGGCGGTGCCCGAAGAACTCGCCGATGTAGCGACGCCGTCGTTCCGGCGTATCGAGCTCGGCGACCAGCTCGTCCGCGTGCTGCCCCTGGCGGCGCTGGTAGTCGTAGACGGCAGGCTTGGGTCGACCGGGCGGGAGGCCGGCAGCCGCGAACGCCTCAGGCAGATCGGGCATCGAGTCGTCCAGGATCACCAGCCGGTCCACCCGCTCGGGATGCCGGTTGGCGAGGTCGATGGAGATCATCGCGCCCAGGTCGTGCCCGGCGACGACCGCTCGCTCCCAGCCGAGTACGTCGAACAGCCCGGTCAGGTCGGTGTTGAACGCGTTGAAGTCGTAGAAGCCGTCCGGCGCGAAATCGGAATCACCGTACCCGCGCAGATCGGGCGCGACGACATCGAACCCCGCTTCGGCCAGCGGGATCAGGTTGTGCGACCAGATCCGGCTCGTGCACGGGAACCCGTGGACCAGCAGCAGCGGCACGCCGCCCTCACCACGTCGCCGGACGGCGAGCCGGTGCCCCGGACGTACCTCGATCCGCTCGGGCGCGACGACTTCGGCAGGAAGAACCATGCGTTCGGTCTACACGATCACCCGGTCAGACGGACCTTGACCGCCGTTGGCTGCGGGCAGAGGCTGGCTGGTGGGTGGGTATCTGACTGGTGTGTCTTCGAGAGGGAGTGGCCTGATGGCGAAGGTACTGATTCTTACCGGTGACGCCGCGGAGGACCTGGAGGTGTTCTACCCCTATCAGCGGTTGCTGGAGGAGGGGTACGACGTCGACATCGCCGCGCCCGAGGTGAAGAAACTGCAGTTCGTGGTGCACGACTTCGTGGACGGTTTCGACACGTACACCGAGAAGCTCGGCCACACCTGGCAGGCGGATGTCGCATTCGCGAACGTGGATCCCGCTGACTACGTCGCGGTCGTGATCCCGGGCGGCCGCGCCCCGGAGTACATCCGGAACGACGCCGACGTGCAGCGGATCGTGAAGCACTTCTACGGCGAGTCGAAGCCTGTCGCGCAGCTGTGCCACGGACCGCTGATCCCGGCCGCCGCCGGTGTGCTGAACGGCCGGAAGACATCGGCGTACCCGGCGCTCGCACCGGACATCACCGCCGGGGGAGCCGAGTGGGTCGACGGTGACGCGGTCGTCGACGGCAACGTGGTCTCGGGTCGCGCGTGGCCGGACCACCCGACCTGGATGCGCGCGTTCATGGCGATCCTGAAGGAGCACGCGCCGGCGTAGCGCGGTTGCAGCCTTTCTGCAGCGTTCGGAGAGGCAGGCTGGACGGAGCCACCGGGAGGAGTGAGCATGCCGGTTGCACCGTTGAAGGAACTCGTCGACGAGGCCTTGGCCAAGGGGTACGCCGTTCCCGCGATCAACATCGTCGACGAGTTGAGCCTGCGAGCCGTCGTCGACGCGGCCGTGGAGCTGCACTCGCCGTTGATCGTGCAGACGTCGGTGAAGACCGTGAAATCGGTCGGGCGCGACGTACTGAAGGCGATGTTCGACGCGACCGTCGGGCCTGAGCCCGTGCCGGTCGCGTTGCACCTTGATCATTGTCCGGACCGCGAGGTGATCAGCTCCTGCCTCGCGGCCGGCTGGAACTCGGTCCTGTTCGACGCCTCCGCGCTCCCGGTCGAGGAGAACCAGCGGCAGACCGTCGAGGTGGTCGCCGAGGCCCGCAAGTACGGCGCGCATGTGGAAGGCGAGATCGAAGGCATCACGGGGGTCGAGGACGGAGTTGGGTCCGACACCGAGTCGGAACGTCAATCCTTGGCGGTTGCCACTCGCTTCGTGGAGACGACCGGGGTCGACGTGTTCGCCCCCGCGATCGGCAACGCGCACGGCATCTACCGGTCGACACCGGAGCTGGATTCGCAGCGGATCACCGACCTGGTGGCCGCGACCGGGATCCCGATGGCGCTGCACGGCGGATCCGGGCTGACGCCGGAGCAGTTCCGGGACCTGATCGGCCGCGGCTGCGCGAAGGTGAACATCTCGACGGCGCTCAAGGTCGCGTACATGCAGTCGTCGCTCGAGCATCTCGAGGAGGCGCGGGCGAAGGACAAGTGGGACCCGCCAACGTTGTTCCGGAACATCCACGCCGCGGTGAAGGCGATGGCCGTCGAGTACATCGAGATCTTCGGAAGCGGCGGTCACGCATGACCGCACTCATCTTCGACTGTGACGGTGTGCTCGGCGACACCGAACGCGACGGTCACCTGCCGGCGTTCAACGCGACGTTCGAGCATTTCGGTCTGCCGGTGCGCTGGTCGGTCGAGGACTACGGTCAGCTGCTGAAGATCGGTGGCGGCAAGGAACGTCTGGCCACGTTGCTCGACGATCCCGACGTGGTGAAAGCGGCCGGTTCGCCGTCGACGGACGAGGAACGTGCGCAGGTCATCGCGGCCTGGCATCAGTACAAGACCAAGACCTTCACGGACCTCATCGCCGCCGGAGTCGTTCCGCCGCGTCCCGGCGTACGGCGGATCATCACCGAGGCGCTGCGCGCGGGCTGGACGGTTGCCGTCGCGTCGACCTCGGCCGAGCCGTCGGTACGTGCCGTGCTGACCGGAGCGGTCGGGGCGGAGGTCGCGGCGCGGGTGCCGGTGTTCGCCGGGGACGTCGTACCGCGGAAGAAGCCGGACCCGGCGGTGTATGAGCTGGCCGTCCACCAGCTCGCCCTGGTGCCGGATCACACGCTCGTCATCGAGGACTCGAGCAACGGTCTGCTCGCGGCAAGCGGTGCCGGGCTGTCCACGGTCGTGACCGTGTCGGGCTACACCCGCGACGAGGACTTCACCGGAGCGGCACTGGTCGTCTCCAGCCTGGGCGATCCCGGCGGCGAGCAGCTCGAAGTACTGGCGGACCCCTGGAACATCGGCCCCGTCGGCGCGCTCACGCTGACCGAGCTCGCCGAACTGGCCGGTCGCAAAGGAGGGCATACATGAGTGACAGCTGGAGCGATGTCGACCTGGTGATGACCACGATCATCGAAACCTGCCTCGCCAACGAGAAGTACTTCGGTGACCTCGACTCGGTCGTCGGCGACGGCGACTTCGGGTACTCGCTGGCTCGCGGTTTCGAGAAACTCCAGGCCCAGTACGGCGAGCTGGACCGCACCGACATCGGAACGTTCTTCAAGAAGGTCGGGATGCTGGTGACGTCCCGGATCGGCGGCACGTCCGGACCGATCTGGGGCACGGGATTCCTGCGTGCCGGGATGACGGCCGGCGCGACCACGACCCTCGACGGTGCCGCCGTCGTCGCGATGCTGCGGGCGGCGATCGCCGGGATCATGGCCCGCGGCGGCGCGTCGCTCGGCGAGAAGACTCTGCTCGATGCGCTGGTCCCGATGACGGATGCCATCGAGGAGGCGCTCGCGGCCGGGGTGAGCAGCGACGAGGTCGTGGATCGGGCCGCCGTAGCGGCCCGGACGGCCGCCGACGCGACGGTCGACCTGGTCGCCAAGCGCGGCCGGGCCGCCTACACCGGTGAACGCAGCCGGGGCTCGGTCGACGCCGGGGCCACCGCCGTCGCCGTACTGATGGAGCAGATCGCACAGAACTGGAAGGGGAGGGAGTCCGGATGAAGAAGTTCGTCAACGATCCCAAGAACTACGTGCCGGAGATGCTGCAGGGCATCGCACTGGCGAATCCCGAGACCTTGAAGTACGTCCCGGAGTACAACCTGATCATGCGCACGGACGCGCCGCGGGACGACAAGGTCTCGATCATCCAGGGCTCCGGCTCCGGGCACGAGCCGGCGCACGTGATGACAGTGGGCAAGGGCATGCTCGACGCGGCCTGTCCCGGTGATGTGTTCGCCGCGCCGCCGATGGACTACGTGTACGAGACCACCAAGCTGCTCGCGTCGCAGAAGGGTGTGTTGCTCCTGGTGAACAACTACACCGGCGACCGGATGGCGTTCGACATGTCGCAGGAGCTCAGTGCCGCGGACGGGCTGAACGTGAAGACGCTGATCATCGACGACGACGTCGCGGTGAAGGACTCGACGTACACGGTCGGCCGGCGTGGTGTCGCGGGCAACTTCTTCGTCATGAAGGCGGTCGGTGCGGCCTCCGAGCAGGGCGCGGACCTGGACGAACTGGTCCGGATCGGCGAGAAGGTCAACTCGGTCACCCGCACGATGGGGATGGCGCTGACCGCGTGTACGCCGCCGGCCAAGGGCTCCCCGCTGTTCGACCTCGGGCCGGACGAGATGGAGATGGGTGTCGGTATCCACGGCGAGCCGGGCCGCAGCCGCGAGCCGCTCGCCTCGGCGAAGGACATCATCGACCAGATGCTCGAAGCGGTCCGCTCCGACCTTCCGTACGAGTCCGGTGACAACGTCGCGCTGATGATCAACGGGCTCGGCGGTACGCCGATCAGCGAGCTGTACCTGCTCTATGGCCGCGCGCACAAGGTGCTCACCGACCAGGGCATCAACGTACGGCGCAACTACGTCGGCGAGTACTGCACCTCGCTCGACATGGCCGGGGCGTCGGTCACGCTGGTCAAGCTCGACGACGAGATCGACGGCCTGTTGTCAGCGCCCGCGGAGATCGCGATTCGCGTGTTCTGAGAGCCCGTAGTCCGCGCGCAACCGGCGTACTTCGGACTGGGTCGACGGCCACAGCGGGGAGGTCGGCGAGAGCAGGGTCAGCTGGTGCTCCCAGGCGCTGAGGTCGTTCACACCGGCGTACGAGCGGGTCCACGCGACGACGAGATCGACGTCGTGGGTCCGCAGTACGTCGGCGCGCATGCGGTTCTCGAGCCGGTTCCGTACGGCGACGACTGCCGGTGCGTCGGACTGCGGGAGGAGCGGACCGGCGTAGCGACGGAGTGCCGCTGAGAGCAGGTGGGAGTCGAGGTCGTCGGCGGTCTCGAGCCAGTCGGCGGCGATGTCGCGTCGGAACCTGTAGGGCCGGGAGTCGAGGACGTCCGCGCCGAGGAGGGCGCGGAGGCGGGTCATCTCGCCGCGGAGCGAGGAGCGGTGGTCGGCTTCGCCGTACAGGGCGTCGGAGAGTTCTTCGGCGGTAAGTCCCTCGGGGTGCTCGGCCAGCAGTACGACGATGTCGCTGTGGCGGCGACTCAGGCGTAGGTCGCGGTCGTCGACGCGGATCTCGGCGTCCGGGCGGCCGAGCGCTGAGATGCGGACGCGGTGGCCGGTGTCACCTGTGAGTTTGCGGAGGATGGTGAGGCGGCCGAGCTCCGCCTCGGCCATCCGGGCGGCGGCCCGGACGAGGGCTAGTGATTGGGGTGAGCTGGCGTCGGCGCCGCCGGTGATGTCGACGACGCCGAGGACGCGCTGCGTGTCCGGGTCGTAGATCGGGGCCGCGGCGCAGGACCAGGGCTGGACGAGGACGGTGAAGTGTTCGGCGGATCGGATCTGGACGGGCGCGGTGACCTCGAGCGACGTACCGAGAGCGTTGGTTCCGACCTGTTGCTCCGCCCACCAGGCACCTTCGCTGAAGTGGATGCCGTCGGCGGCACGCAGTACGTCGGGTCGGCCGCAGACCCAGAGCAGGCGTCCGCCGCTGTCGCCGACCGCCATCACGCAGTCGCTGTCGACGGCTGCTCGGCCCAGGACGTCGTACAGCATCGGGAAGACTGCCGAGAGCGGGTGCTCGGCTCGGTAGGTGGCCAGTTCGTTGGCTTGGAAGGCAAACGGTGCGGCCGTGTCAGCGCGGAGGCCGGCGGCGACCGAGCGGTCCCAAGAGGCCGCGACGAGCCCGCGTACGGGCTGTTTCTCCCCATCTTCGACGAACTCTTCGTGTCGTCGGTGCAGCCATCGATCGATGGATTCCACCTTTCCTAGACAACTGCCCAGGGCGGCGAAAGTCCAGACCCGCAGCGACCGCGGTCCGACACGCGGTGTAACCGCGTGGGCCGGGGTTGGTTCCTAAACTGGGAACGCGTGGGTGACGGGTCGCCGGGGAGGTCGCGGATGGCGGGACTGCCGGGTGGCCGTTATGACCGCGCGGCCGCGGCTCGGGTGCTGGGAGCCGCGGGTTCTGCGGCGTTCTCACAGGTGAGTCTTGGTGGGGCTCGGCGGCTTTCGTGCGAGGTTGAGCTGCTTGACCGTCGGCTGACTGCGCCGCAGTCGGAGTATGTGGAGCGTCGGATGCGGCCGTGTCCGCCAGCGCTGGTGGCGACCGCTGCCTCGAAGGTGAGTTGGCGGGACAGTGGTGGGGTCGCGAATGTTGCTCATTGTGGTCCGCTCGGGGCTGTCGTGCCGGTGGTGGCGCGGGAGGCGACGCTGGTCATGTGGCGGGCGCTCGCTGCTCGGGATGGTGTGCCGCTGAGCGACGACGAGCGCGCGGTGATGGACGCGACGACGACGGACAAGGATCCGGTCGAGATCCTGCGGGTGGGGATCGATACGACGTCGCGGGCGTTGGTGCAGCACGCTTACCTTGCGGATCAGACGCCGTACCGGAGTGCGGGGGAGTTTGCGCGGGGGTTGCGGGACTCGGGGATCTTCTCGGTGGTGGCGAACACGTGGTTCTGGGGGCTGCAGTCGTCGACGTTCCGGCGCGGGTTGATCCCGGTGCGGCTGGTGACGGTCGGCGGCGGGACCGTGCGGTACGCGGCGGAGACGGTCGACGTACTGCGGGAGATGAAGCAGACCGCGATCGCGGACGCGCACGAGACGTTGCGCCGGGCAACGGTCGAGGAGGGGCTGACGGTCGAGGAGGCGTTGCGGAAGTACGACGTACTGCTGGGGGAGATCTCGCGGCAGTACGCGTTGTTGCCGGCGGGGGAGCAGCCGCGGTGCCTGGCCAACATGTCCGTGGACGGGGTCCGGTTGCTGCCGGGGGTGGTGGACACGTTCGTGGAGACGTTCGTTCAGTTGCTCGAGTTGGTGGAGATTGAGGAGACCGGTGTGAACGAGGTTTTCGAGGTTCCGGATATGACGTGCTCGCACTGTACGAACACGATCACCGGGGTGCTGGAGGCGCTCGGGGTTCGGGTCGCGGGGATCGACCTGGACACGAAGGAGGTCGTCGCGGCGTTCCCGTCGGAGGAGGTTCGCGCGCAGAGCTTCGAGGCGATCCGGGGGCGCGGGTACACCGTCGTACCGCGGTGAGGTCCTAGTCGGCGTCGGGTTCGGTGCCGAAGTCGCGGAGGCGGAGGCTGTTGTAGGTGACGAACAACGACGAGAGGCTCATCGCCGCGGCGGCGATCACCGGGTTGAGCAGTCCCGCGGCGGCGATCGGCACGGCGGCGACGTTGTAGCCGAACGCCCAGATCAGGTTGCGATGAATGGTCTGCCGGGTACGGCGCGCCAGGGCGATCGCATCCGGGATCACGCGAAGGTCCTCCCGCACGAGGATGATGTCCGCCGACTTGAGCGCGATATCAGTCCCACTGACAACCGCCAGCCCAAGATCGGCCGTCGCCAGCGCCGCAGCATCATTAATCCCATCCCCAACCATCGCCACCCGCCGCCCCTCACCCCGCAGCTGCTCGATCATCGCCGCCTTGTCGGCAGGCAGCACCCCCGCCCGAACATCCTCAATCCCCAACTCACCCGCCACCGCCCGAGCAACCACTTCACTGTCCCCGGTGAGAAGAACAGTCCAAAGCCCCTGCCCACGGAGCGCCTCAACCGCGGCCCCCGCCGTCGGCCGCAACCGATCCGCCACCCTGAACGACCCCGCCGCCCGCCCATCAATCCCCACATAAACAACCGACCCCGCCGCACCCGCGACGCTTGGGGTGGGTTCGGCTGGGGTGGTGATGCCCTCTGCTGCTAGGAAGGTCGTGTTTCCTACGACTACGCGGTGGCCGGCTACTACGCCGACTGCGCCTTGGCCGGGGTGGACTTCGAAGTTGGTTACTGGGTCGGGTTTGATGCCGTCGGCTTCGGCTCGGCGTTCTACGGCTCGGGCTATGGGGTGTTCGGAGTTTTGTTCGACCGAGACGACGTAGCGGAGGAGGTCGGGGTCGATGTCCTCGACCACGAGTTCGCCGGTGGTGAGGGTTCCGGTTTTGTCCAGGACGATGGTGTCGATGACGCCGCTGGCCTCGAGGGCGTCCTGGCCTTTGATGAGGATGCCGAGGGTGGCGCCGCGGCCGATGCCGACCATCAGGGCGGTTGGGGTTGCGAGCCCGAGGGCGCACGGGCAGGCGATGACAAGCACCGCGATCCCCGTCCCGATCGCCTGCTGGAACGGCGCTCCGGACACCATCCACCCGACCGTCACAGCGATCGCGAGAGCGATGACCGCCGGAACGAACCACACGATGATCCGGTCGACCGTGTGCTGAATACGAGCCTTCCGCTCCTGCGCCTGCTCAGCCACGGCCGCCATCTGCGCGAGCTGCGTATGCGCACCGACCGCCGTCGCAGTCACCACCAACCGGCCATCCGTGCTGATCGTCCCGCCGATCACCGAATCACCGACCCGAACGCTCCGCGGCAACGGCTCACCGGTAACAACGCTCGTATCAACAGCTGCCGCCCCCTCCAGCACAGTCCCATCCACCGGCACGATCTCACCGGCCTTGACGATGACGACCTCGCCCTTGACGACCTCCCCAGTCGGTACGTCGACCTCCGCGCCCTCCCGCAACACCCGAGCCGTCGGCGTAGCCAACCGACTCAGCGCACCGAACACATCTGCAGCCCGCCGCCGCGACCGCGTCTCGAAGTACCGTCCCGCGAGCTGGAACACAGTCATCCCCGCCGCGACATCGAGATACAGCGCCCCGGTATTCGATGCCCCACGCAACAACACCGATACCGCCGCCCACCCGAACGACACCGCAATCCCCAGCGACACCAGCGTGTCCATACTCACCGCACGATGCCGCAGGTTCCGGATCGTCGCCCGATGGAACGGGTACGCCGCCCACGTCACAACCGGCAGCGCAACGAGCAGCGAGACGATCTCCCACCCAGGGAACCGAATCGACGGCACGGCGGCCAGCACGATCGTCGCGTCCATCAGCGGAATCGCCAGCAGGATCGCCACGATCAACCGACGCCGCAGCGCCGTCACACGCTTGATCGTCAGCTGCTCCGCAAGCTCGTCCGCGGACTCGGGATCGCGCACGGTCGCGTCGTACCCGGCCTTGTCGACCGCACTGGCCGCACGATCGGCGAGATCCGGCCCGACCCCGGTGACGATCGCGCGCTCAGTCGCGTAGTTCACGCTCGCCGTGACCCCGTCGAGCTTGTTCAGCGCCCGCTCGACCCGGTTGGCGCAGGCCGCACACGTCATCCCGCCGACCAGCAGTTCGACGGAGTTCGTCTCGGTCGAGGTGAGCGTCACCGGCTCTCCTTCGTACGGTCGGCAAGGCGTTCGAGCATCGCATTGTAGGCGTCGTACGAATCGTCGAGTCCGCTGTCGAGATGGCGATCGATGCGCTTGGCAAGCTTTCCGTCCTGGACGGCCCACTGCAGCGCCAGTACGACGACAACGATCAGCAGCGGGATCTCGCCACCGGCCCACGCGATGCCGCCGGCGGTGTGCTGCGTTGCGGCGAGGTCGACCTTCCACGGCAGCTCGAGGTGCTGGTAGAACGAGTCGCCGATGATCGCGCCGTCGGACATCAGGATGACTCCGAAGAACGCATGGAACGGCATCGCCGCGAACAGGAACCCGAGCTTCGCCAGCGACGGGAGCTTCCGCGGTGTCTGGTCGACTCCGATCACGAGACCGAAGTACAGACAGCCCACCAGCAGGAAGTGGGCGTTCATCAGTTGGTGCGCCCAATGGAACTTCATCAGGGTGCCGAAGGCGTTGGTGAAGTACAGGCCGTAGTACGAGCCGATGTAGATGCCGAAGACAAGCAACGGATGATAGAGCGCCTTGAGCGGCCGGGAGTGCAGTACGGCGACGATCCACTCGTGCGGCCCGGGCTGTGCGTCCTTGGCCGCGGTGGGCAGGGCCTTGAGCGCGAGTGTGAGCGGTCCGCCGAGGACGAGTGGGATGGGGATCAGCATGCTCAGTGCCATGTGCATCGCCATGTGGACGGCGAAGCTCGGGCCGGAGTACTTCCCGAGGCCGGAGCTGGTCACCACGACGATCAGAACCCAGCCGACGGTCCAGGCGATCGTGCGACCGAGCGGCCACGGTTCGCGGCGGCGACGAAGCCTGATGACGCCGGCGAGATAGGTGGTGATGGCTGCGACGGCGGCGGTCACGAACAGGAGGTTGGGACGCCACTGGCCCACCAGCGTCGCGAACGCGGGCGGCTTGTTGAGGTCGAAGCCGAAGAAGATCTGGCTGATCGACGTCGGCACGAAGAACTGCGGCGGTGGAATCCGGGTCATCGCGATGCCGCAGGCAACGAAGGCGGCCGTACCGGTGGTGAGGAGGACCGCGCCGAGAGGCAGTTTGCTGCGGGCAACGGAGTACAGGCCGACGGCAACCAGTCCCAGCGCCGCCAACCGGATGAGCGTGAGCCGGCCGGTGGCCGAGTCGATCGGGGAGGAGCCGGCCATCTTGAACCAGAGCAGGACGACCTCGGTCCCGATGAGGACCGCGGCCCCGACGATCGCGATGCCCCGCCAGTGAGTGCGGTCCAGGACACGGTTTCGGCGGCCGGTCGCGAGCCTCAGGGTTTGGACGACGGCCAGGCCGAGGAGGAGTTGCGCGGCGACGGTCTGGTAGACGGCCGAGTCGCCGGCGAAGTCGTGGCGCGGACCGACCAGGACCTGGCCGACGACGACCGGGGCGAGTGAGCCGGCGAGGGCGGCCCAGAGTGCGATCAGGTACGCGACCCAGCGCACGGTCATCAGGCTCGTCACGAGCACCACGATCGCGGCCAGGCAGGTGATCATCCAGGCGCGCCCGAAATCACCGGAGAACATCGCGAACCAGAGCGCGTTCGGGCTGGCGATCTTGCCGAGCGACAAGCCGTTCGAGTCGGCCGAGTCGAACGCGATCAGCAGGCCGGAGCTGATCACCCAGACGGCGGCAGCCCGCCGTACGACAATCGGCTCGAACCACTCGGCGATCTCCAACTGCCGCCGCGAACCCGACTCCCGTACTGGCCGCGCCTTACCCGCGACGACCGCCGACGCGAGCGCACCGACGGTCACGAGCGAGGAGAGGTCGGCCACCGCGCGGACGAAGGTGGTGATGAGCCCGGTCGCCTGGCCGGGGTAGTCCCGCGCGATCGGCAGGTAGCTCGCCGAGCCCATGCGTGCGGTGGTGACCAGCGCTGCTGCGATCACGAGTACGCCCAGCAGGACGACGTGCCAGATCAGCCACCGCCGGTGGCGCGTCGTACCCACGTCACTCCTGATCGATTGGTTGCCACGACCCCCAACTGGTGAATACGAGCGAGTTGTGGGAACAGTTCCCAGGAGTGGAACTTCTTTGCGACGACTGGAGTTAGAGGGGCGTGGTGACTGGAGCCTGGACGATTGTCCTGACCGCGGTCTTCGCTGCGACAGGTCTGTACGGCGTTTGGCGGCTGAGCACGCGGCGCTGGCAGGGGATCGAGACCGTCGTCGACGTCAGCCATGCCCTGATGAGCCCGGCCATGCTGGTGATGCTGTGGTGGCCGATGGCCGCGACCGGCCAGTGGGCGCAGATGGCGGTCTTCAGCGGGCTGGCGGTCGTGTTCTTCTACCAGCTGTCCGGCTTGGACTCCATCGCCGAGCGGGCCGGCGCGATGGCTCACGCCGGCATGAATCTCGGCATGGTCTGGATGCTCGCGGCGATGCCTCGCCTCATGTCCGGCGACGCGTGGACGACGATGCTGAGCTGGTCAGCCGTTGGACTCCTGGTGATCACTGCCGGCTGGTGGCTCATCCACGCCGCCCGGACTCCCGGCCACCGAGCCCTCTGCGGCTGCCACGGCCTCTCCTGCGCCGGCATGGCGACCATGCTCGCCCTGATGACCCCGGCGCTCTGAGGTCCCTCACTCGTTGGCCAGCTCGCGGAGGGCTTGGAGCAGGGCTTCCGAGAAGGTGGGGAACGGCTGGATGACGTCGAGCAGGACGGGGATGGGGATCCGGGCGCGGATGGCGAGGGTTGCTTGCTGGAGCCATTCGCCGGCCTCGGGGCCGACCGCGTAGGCGCCGGTGATGACGGTTCCGTCGGAGACGAGGGTGAGGAAGCCGGGCTGGGTGTCGTACGAGCGCAGGTACGTCGCCGTGCGCGGTACGCCGGACAGCTGGATCGTCGCGGTGTACGGTCCGTCGGCGTCACCCACCGACGCGGCCTGCGGGTAGCTGTACACGACGCGCGGCACCGCCCGGTAGTCCGCAGTACGGGGCTTGCCGAGAATGTTGCTCGCGGCAACCCGGCCCTGGTACTCGCCGACGTGGGTCAGCTGCCACAGGCCCGTGACGTCGCCGATCGCCCACAGGTTCGGACCGGCCGACAGCTTGTCGTCGACCGCGATGCCGCGGGGATTCGCGATGATGCCGACGGTCTCCAGCCCGATGTTGTCGACCCGCGGCCGGCGGCCGGTCGCCACCAGGACGCGGTCGCCCACGACCTGGGTCCCGTCGCCGAGTTCGATCACGTACGTCGACCCGTCGAGGCGAACCCGCTCCGCGGACGTGCCCGTCCGTACGTCGACCTTGTCGGCCGTCAGCGCTACCGCGATCGCCTCACCGACCGCTCGCGGTTCACGAGGCATGAGGTGGTCGTCGCGCTCGATCAGCGTCACACTCGAGCCCATCCGCGCCAGCGCCTGACTCATCTCGACACCGGTCGCGCCGCCGCCGAGAACGAGCAGCCGGTCCGGTACGTCGACCAGCCCGGTCACGTCCCGGTTCGTCCAAATGCCGGGCAGCTCACGCAGTCCCGGAACGGGCGGAATCACCGGATCCGCGCCGCAGGCGATCACGATGTTCTCGGCGGTATGCGTCCGGTCGTCCACCGCGACGGTGTGCGGACCCGCGAGGCGGCCGTGACCCCGCAGCACCTCGAGGCCGACGCTCTTCGCCCACGACACCGCGCCGGCGTCGTCGTAGTTCGACACCATGAAGTCGCGCCAGCCCAGTGCCGCGCGGGTGTCGAGCGCACCGGTCACCGCCTCCCGCGCGCCGGGCGCGTCGAGAGCCTCGGCCAGCGCCTCGCCGGGTCGCAGCAGGGTCTTGGACGGGATGCAGGCCCAGTAGGAGCACTCGCCACCGAGCAGTTCGCGCTCGACGACGGCGACCTTCGCACCGCCCTTGGTCAGCGCCGCCGCACAGTGTTCACCCGGAGCACCGGCTCCGAGGACGATCACGTCGTACTCACTCATCAGCTTTCGGGCTCCCTTCGAACCGGCGGATCCAGAGTCGCGCTGCCCATGCGTCGCCCGGGCCAGGGAGTGTCCCTGGTCTCGCGCGACCAGGGACCACCACGGTGGCGCGACCCGGTCCGCCGGCCGGATCGTGGAGCAGACACGCCTGGGAGGTCGAATGAGTGAGCCTGCAGTGACCGGCGCGGGGCTGGTCGCGTTGCGGGGGAGGGCCGGCGCTCTGCTGGTCACCGCCACGGTGCTGGCGTCGATGGTCGGGTTCATCGACGCGTACATGATCAACGTCGCGATCCCGGCGATCGGCCGCGACCTGGAGATCGGTGTGAGCGAGCTCCAGTGGGTGCTGACCGGGTACCTCGTCACCGTCGCGTCGATGCTCCTGCTCGCCGGTGCGCTGGCCGACCACTTCGGCTGGCGTCGCATCCTCGTCGCCGGTCTGATCGTCATGCTGGTCGCATCGCTGTGCTGCGCCGCGGCCCCGAACGGCGGCGCGCTGATCGCGGCGCGGGTCGTCCAAGGAGCCGGCGGCGCACTCGTCGTACCGAGCAGTCTTGCTTTGCTCAACGGGACCCTGCAGTCGGCGGATCGGGCCAAGGGGATCGGTGTCTGGGCCGGCATCTCGACCCTCGGTACAACGCTCGGCCCGTACGGCGGCGGGTGGTTGATCGACCACGGCTCGTGGCGCTACGTGTTCCTCCTGAACGTCCCGCTGATCGCAGCCGCGTTGTGGGTCCTGCACGGCGTACCGGAGGTCGCGCGTGAGCGGCGTCCCCTGTCGGTCGACCTCGTGGGCGCGATTCTCGCCGTACTCGGGCTGGGCGGCGTGATCTACGCGCTGACCGCCGGATCCGCGTCCGGCTGGGCCAGCGCACCGGTCCTGGTGTCGGGTCTCGTCGGCGTGGTCTGCCTGGCCGCGCTGATCCCGGTCGAGCAGCGTCAGCCGGCGCCGATGCTGCGTACGGCGCTGTTCCGGATCCGCCAGTTCGTCGCGATCAACGCCGCGACCATCCTGTTCTATGGAGCGTTGTCGGCAGCCAGCTATCTGGTCGTGCTGCAGTGCCAGCTGCGGCTGGGATACAGCGCCACCGAGGCCGGCGCGGCGCTGATTCCGGAGTCGGCTGTGTTCCTGCTGGTCTCGCCGTTCGTCGGCGGTCTGGTTGTGCGGGTCGGCACACGCTGGCCGATGGCGATCGGCATCCTGATCGTGGCCGCTGGGTTCGCCTGGTTGTCCGCGGCGGAGCCCGGCCAGAGCTACGTGCAGGCGATCCTGCCTGGCGCGCTGTTGTGGGGTCTCGGCATCGGGTTGACGGTCGCGCCGCTGACGGCTGGCGTACTGGCTGCTGTCGACGATGCGGATCTCGGTGAGGCGTCGGCGATCAACGACGCCGCGTCGCGGGTCGGGGGCGTGGTGCTGATCGCGCTCGTGCCGTTGTTGCTGGGGGTCGGCGGTTCGAATGAGCTCGCCGGGCCATTGGCGAACAGGTATCAGACGGCGATGCTCGTGATGGCAGCTCTGAGTGTTGTCGCCGCGGTGATCACGCTGGTGTTCGTCGCATCGGGTCGCCCGGCGGCCACTCGGCTTCCGGCGACACCTCGCGTGCACGGTTGCGCCGTACCGGTATCGAGCTGAAGGAGGAGAGCAGATGACTGAGTCAACAACGAGTCTCGCCGGGCAGGTCGTGGTCGTGCTGGGCGGGAGTGCCGGGATCGGGCTGGAGACCGCGCGACTGGCACGCGCGGACGGCGCGCGGGTCGTCATCACCGGGCGGGATCGCGAGCGGCTCGAGAAGGCGGCGGTCGAGGTCGGCGCCGAGAGCGCGTTGACGGTGAACCTGGACGATTCTGCGGACGTCGAGCGCATGTTCGGTGAACTACCCGTGGAGCTCGACCACATCTTGGTGGGCGGGAGCGGTCCGTTCTACGCGCCGCTGGCAGACCTCGATCTGGAGCAGGCGGAACAGTTCATCAACCAGCATCTGGTCGGCTCGCTGCGGATCGCGCGGCTGTGCATCGGCCGAGTTCGTGCGGGCGGTTCGCTGACGTTCATCAGCGGTACGGGCGCACGGCGGCCGGGAGTCGGGCTGATGGTCGCCGCGATCGCGACGGCGGCTCAGTCGGCGATCGTCGCGAACGCGGCCGTCGAACTCGCCCCGATCCGGGTGAACACGGTCGCTGCCGGCTTCGTCGATACGCCGCTGTCCGCACGGCTGCTCGGGGATCAGCTCGAGGAGCGCCGCGCCGAGCTGCGTGCCACGTTGCCGATCGGGCGGGTCGTCGGGCCGGAGGACGTGGCGGCGCTGGTCGTCCACCTGATGACGAACACGGCGCTGACCGGGGCGACGTACGACGTGGATGGAGGGCAGCAGTTGGTGCGCTAGCCGGCCTCGGGGAGTGCGTCCCGGAGTTGGCGGCGGGAGCTGATCGAGAGCTTGTCGAAGATCTTCCGGAGGTGCCACTCGACGGTGCGCGGGCTGAGGAACAGGCGCGTGCCGACCTCGGGGTTGGAGAGGCCGTCGCGGACGAGGAGGGCGATCTGGCGTTCCTGCGGGGTGAGCTCGTCGCCGGCGGTCGTTGCGGTCGCGCGGCGGCGGACCGTTTCGCCGGTCGCCTGGAGTTCGCGGCGTGCCCGGTCGGCGAACGCGGTCATGCCGATCTCGGAGAACATTTCGTAGGCAGTGCGCAGCTCGGTCCGGGCGTCGCCGCGGCGGGTTTGGCGGCGCAGCCATTCGCCGTACAGGAGATGGGAGCGGGCCAGGTCGGGGCGGAGTCGGGTGCCGTTGAGCTGCTCGATCGCTTCGAGGAACGCCTTCTCCGCGGCGGCACCTTTGTGCACGAGGCCGCGGGCGCGTGCCTCGAGGCCGAGGCCCCAGGGTTCGTCGGTGCCGCGTGTCTTCTCTTGGAGGCGGGCGAGTGCTTCGGCTGCTACGTCGAGGTGGCCGCTGTGCGCGGCGGCTTCGATCTGCTCGCTCAGGGCCCAGGAGGAGACGAACAGTTCTGGTGTGTCCTCGGCGGCGAGAGTTGCCCAGGGCAACGCTTCGTCGTGGTGGCCGAGGCCGTTCAGTACGACGGACTTCGCCCAGCGCGCGTACTGCGCCGCCGTACCCTGACCCTCTGCCGTCGTCTTCGCGATGGTGTCGTCGATCAACGGGAACGCGTCGTCGGGGCGTCCTTGGAGCGCGGTCAGCACGAGCGCGCCGTACGGGCCGATGTGGGTGCCGGTCGCCTCTCGTACGGCGTCCGCCTCCGCGCGGAGCGAGGTTGCCTCGGCGAAGTCGCCCGCCATCGCGAACACCTGTCCAAGCACGTTGACTCCAACCGCGAGCACGGCGAGCGCCCCGGCACGTCTCGCCGTCTCCACTTGGCGGATCGAGGCGGCCAGACAAGCCTCAAAGTCCCACGCAGTCGCGGCCGCCGCGGTAGCCAGCCACCCCCAGCGCAGGATCTCCTCCGCCGAGACCTCGCCATCTCCAAAAGCCGTCGCAGCCTGCTTGAGCAACGGCACACCCCGCTCCCGCCCCTCCGCAAACAACAACGCAAACCCATCCAACATCACATCAGAACTTCGGACAGCTGTGTCGGGACGTGGTGCTGCTATCGCGGCTTGGGAGACCTCGCGGAGACCGGTGCCTGCTGCTAGCTGGCCGGCGAAGAGGGCGGCGCTCCAGGCGTCCAGGTAGGTGTCTCGGGCCAGGCGGGGGTCCAGGGGCTCGAGAGTTTGGGCGGCGCGGAGGAGGAGGCCGGGGGCGTCTCGGCCGCGTTGTTGGGCGAAGGCTGCTTCGGCTCGGAGCAGGTCGATGCGGGCGCGGCCGAGGTCGTCGAGTTGGCCCGCCTCGGCCGTCGCCAGCAGCTCCCACGCGGTTCGGAACGCACCCGCCTGCACGCTCGCCTGCGCCCCCGCGAGCGCGCGCTCAGTACGGCGTACCGGATCCCGCGTCAGCGCAACCGCCCGCTGCAGGAACGCCGCAGCCGCCGCGAACCCACCCCGCGCCTGCGCCCGATCCGCCGACCGCTCCAGCTCCACAGCAACAGCCTCATCCGGCCCGGTAGCGGCCGCCGCCAGATGCCAAGCCCGCCGATCAGGATCGATCGCCGAATCCGTCGCCCCAGCCAACGCCAGATGTACGGCGCGACGCTCCGTCGCAGACGCCGACCCGTACAGAGCCGACCGCACCAGCGGATGCCGGAACGTCACCCGCTCACCCAGGCTCAGCAGCCCGTCGATCTCCGCGAACGCGGCATCGATCCCGAGCTGATCGGCCGCCCGCCGTACCAGCACCGGATCACCCACCGGCTCGGCCGCAGCGACCAGCAGCAGCTGACGCGTCGGCGGCGGCAACGCATCCGCCTCCCGCAGGAAACTCTGCTCGATCCGCCCCGGCAACCCCTGCCCGCCCAGCAACCCGAACCCAGCCGCCAACTGCGTTGCCGTCAGCCCCCGCGGCAACTGCAGCAACGCCAGCGGATTCCCACCGGTCTCGGCCACAATCCGATCCCGGATCGGAGCGTCCAGCAGGAACTCGACCGCCGACCCCAGCAACGCCCGCGCCTCGTCATCCGGCAGCCCGTCGACCTCCAGCTCCGCGAGACCGTTCAGCTCCACGCCGACCTCGCGCGCCCCGAACAGCAGACCAACCGCCTCGTTCCCGATCCGGCGAGCGACGAACCCGAGCGTCTGCGCGGTCGCTGTGTCCAACCACTGCGCGTCATCGACGACCACCAGCACCGGCTGCTCAGCGGCGAGATCCGAGATGAGGCTGAGTACGGCGAGCCCGACCATGAACCGATCCGGCGCAGGCCCGGGAGCAAGTCCGAACACCGTCGCGAGCGCCCGCCGCTGCGGCTCGGGAATCCGCTTCATCCGGTCGAGCAGCGGCATACACAGCTGATGCAGAGCCGCGAAGACCAGCTCCATCTCCGACTGGACCCCGACCGCGCGCAGCAGCTGCAGATCATGCGCGGACTCGGTGGCGTAGTTCAGCAGCGCAGTCTTCCCGACGCCGGCCTCCCCGCGTACGACGAGCACCTGGCTGCCGCCGTTGCGGACATCGCCGAGTAGCTGGTCGAGTACGGCGCGTTCGGACCGGCGCCCGAGCAGCGCCGTGGAGTGTGTTCGTCCCGCCTCTGCTCCGCCTCCGTGCTCCACCGTCCTCCCGCCCCCTCCAGCGGTGAGACCACGGCGAACTTCCGGAACGCCGCAGTTGCCGAACCGATCCAGATTAAGACGATCCAGCCCCGCTGACCATCACACAGGCGTGCGGATGAGATCGCTCTCGTGCTGTTCCTGGACAAGTTGCCGGGCGAGCGAGCCGGGTCCCTCGAGTTGGAGCGTGTGCGGCATGTCGGGGAGGCGGAAGCCGAGGGTGGTGACGGTGTCGAGGCAGCGGGCCGGGCCGAGGATCGCCCAGCCGGAGCGGGTCTCGGGGGAGAGGTCGAGATCCTCGGCGAGGAGGAGGTCGTCGTCGAGCCACGCGCGGGTCGCCGTACGGAGCGTGCCGCCGACCTCGCCGTACCGTCCGAGGACCAGGGACTCGCGCAGTTGGGCGGTGCAGCCGCGCGCCAGGTGTGCCGTGGTCGTCCGGGTGACGTCGGCGCCGGCGGAGACGACGAACGGGTCGGCGTACCAGTGGAGGCTGGCGCCGTCGGTCAGGCGGATGTCGACGTCCCAGCGGGCGGCGCCGCCGCGCATCGCGTACGCGACCGTACCGGCGGTCTCGACGATCTCGACCCGCACAGGTCCTTCGGCAACGACCTCGATGCGTACTTCGTCACCGGCGAGCAGGAGCGCACCCGCGGCGACAAGCGCGACGCGCACGACGCCGGGCGAGCTGGGCAGCCGGCGGGGCGACAGGTGGTCGGTCGTCAGTAGGCAGCGGTCGCGGACCGGGTCGGCGGTGACGTCAATGCGTGTGGACATGGGTGATCACGGCGCCGTCGTCGCCGATGTGGGAGTGCGGAGCCATCGGACCGGGGTCGACGGGCGTGTGGTCGCCGGTGCGTACGACGGTCGTCATGCTCCGGACCCACTCTTTGAGGCGACCGATCGAGGCGGGATCTTTCCGGGAGAGCGCCAGTACCGGCTTCCCATCGCGGGCGGCCTCGGCGTCCTCCACCATCCGGTCGACGTCCACTTCGACGTACGGCGCGAGGTCGGTCTTGTTGACGACGAGCAGATCCGCCCGCGCGATCCCCGGTCCGCCCTTGCGCGCGACGTCCCCGCCGCCGGCGACGTCGAGGACGAAGATCTGCGAGTCGACGAGGGCGGGGGAGAAGGTGGCGGTCAGGTTGTCGCCGCCGGACTCGACGAGTACGACGTCCAGCGGGGCGAAGTCACGCTCGAGGTCCTCGACGGCGATCAGGTTCGGGGTGACGTCGTCGCGGATCGCGGTGTGCGGGCAGGCGCCGGTCTCGACGGCGCGGATCCTGGCTGGATCGAGTACGCCGGCCGACCGCAGCAGGCGGGCGTCCTCGTCGGTGTAGATGTCGTTGGTGATCACACCGAGGCGGAGTTCGTCGGCGAGTTCGCGGCAGATGGTCGCGATCAGTGAGCTCTTGCCGGTGCCGACCGGGCCGGCGACACCCAGCCGGAAGGAGCGGGTCTCAGGCGTGTCAGGCATGGAACAACCTCATTCTCTCGGTCGCGTGGTTCTGCGCGTGGATGTCGATGAGCGGAGCGGCGTTGGCGGGGATCTTGTCGACGTCGGTGAGCGGCGCAACGTCGGCGACGAGCTCCTCGATGTCGTCGTGCAGGGCGGCCAGCCAGGTGGCGGCGTCGGCCGGGTCCACCGGGAGCAGCTTCAACGAGGCGGAGACGACCGTTTGCACGTCGTCGTACGCAACAACCCGCGCAAGCTGCTCCGCGGTCAGTCCGGTTACCGCTGCCACCACACCGAGCACGATCGGCCGGGGGATCTCACAGTCCCGCGGCAGGTGCTGAAGCACGTCGGGCCAGACCCGCCCGGCCAGCCGCAGATACGCGCGCCCCTGCCGCCGCGAGACAGCCCGCAACACCTGACTACTGCTGCGAGCCGCCCAACTCCGCTCAACCAGCCGCAGCCCCGGTCTCAGCCGGCCCGCCTCGGCGGGCGGCGAGCCCACCCCGGACGACTCCGCTCGACTCGGCGCGCCGGTGGGCGACGGGGCGGCGAGGACGGCGTGCCGGGTGACGACTGCGACGGCGACTTCTACTCGGGTGACGGTGCGTAGGCGGTCTCGGGCGTAGGTGGCTACCTCGTGGAGTTGTTTGCCCTCGGCACCTAATCCGGCGCGGACGGCGGGCTCGAGGCCGGCCGACTGGGTGTGGCCGCCGGTCGGCAGGCGCCCGTCGGCGAGCATCAGCGCGACCAATTCCGCCGTACCCATCAGAACATCGCGTACAACTGGGCGAGCGGAAGCACCTCCGCCGGCGACGGCTCGACCAGGTCCCCGTCGACCTCGATCGCGAACGTTTCAGGGTCGATGTCGATGCTCGGCAGCGCACTGTTGTTCTTCATGTCCGCCTTGCCGATCTCACGCGTCGGCCGTACGCCGAGGAGCCGCCGCCGCAACCGCAGCCGGTCGGCCAGCCCGTCCTCCAGCGCCGCGGGGGAGACGAACGTGAACGAGAGGTCCGCCCCGATCGCATCCCCGAACGCCGGCCGCATCAGCACCGGCTGCGGCGTCGGGATCGACGCGTTCGGGTCGCCGAGTGCGGCCCAGGCGATCGCGCCGCCCTTGATCACCAGGCTCGGGCGGACACCGAAGTACCGCGGATCCCACAGCGTCAGGTCCGCCAGCTTGCCGGGCTCCACCGAGCCGACCTCGTGATCGATGCCGTGGGCAACCGCCGGGTTGATCGTGTACTTCGCGACGTAGCGCCGTACCCGCTCGTTGTCGGCCGGCAGGCTGCCGGTCACCGCGCCTCGGCGGTTCTTCATCACGTGCGCGACCTGCCAGGTCCGGGTGATGACCTCGCCGATCCGGCCCATCGCCTGCGCGTCGGACGAGGTGATCGAGAGTGCGCCGAGGTCGTGCAGGATGTCCTCGGCCGCGATCGTGGTGGCCCGGATCCGCGACTCCGCGAACGCGAGATCCTCCGGCACGTCCGGGCTCAGGTGATGGCAGACCATCAGCATGTCGAGGTGCTCGGCGACGGTGTTCACGGTGTGCGGCAGGGTCGGGTTCGTCGAGCCGGGGATCACGTGTGGGTACGCCGCGATCGAGAGGATGTCCGGGGCATGGCCACCGCCCGCACCTTCGACGTGGAACGCGTGGATCGACCGGCCGGCGATCGCGCCGAGCGTCGACTCGACGTACCCGGCCTCGTTCAGGCTGTCCGCGTGCAGCGCGACCTGGAGACCCCACTCGTCCGCGGCACGCAACGCGGCGTCGATCGCGGCGGGAGTCGACCCCCAGTCCTCGTGCACCTTGTAGCCGGCCGCACCCGCGAGCGCTTGCTCCGCGAGCGCTTCGGCGCTGACGGTGTTTCCCTTGCCGAGCAGGAGAATGTTGAGCGGTACGGCGTCCAGCGCGCGATGCATCTGCTCGAGGTGCCAGGCGCCGGGGGTGACCGTGGTCGCCTTGGAGCCCTCGCTCGGCCCTGTCCCGCCGCCGACGATCGTGGTGATCCCGGTCGCCAGGGCCTCGTGCAGTTGCGACGGGGACAGCAGGTGGACGTGTGAATCGATCGCACCGGCGGTGAGGATGCGACCCTCGCCGGCGATCACGTCGGTGGATGGGCCGATGCGGAGATCGGGGTGGACGCCGTCCGCGATATCCGGGTTCCCAGCCCGACCGAGCGCGACGATCCGCCCGTCCCGAATCCCGACGTCGGCCCGCACGATGCCCCACCAGTCCACCACCAGCACGTTGCTGATGACGGTGTCCGGTGCACTCTCGGCGCGCGTCGCCGTACCTTGCGCCATCGACTCACGGATGGATTTGCCGCCCCCGAACACGACCTCCTCACCCCCGACGGTGAGGTCCTCCTCCACCTCAACCCACAAGTCCGTATCAGCCAACCGCACCTGATCTCCAACGGTGGGTCCGTAGAGCGCGGCATACGCGGCCCGCGAAATCTCAACCACGATCCACCTCGGAGGACTGGCCGGCGTCGGCCGGCGGCCTTGGCTTCAGCTGGATCCCGGGGACCCGCCGATTTCCTCTCAACGCGACCAGGTCCACCTCGCGGGAGGCCCCGGGCTCGAACCTCTGCGAGGTCCCCGACGGGATGTCCAACCGGAAACCCTCCGCCGCCTTGCGGTCGAACGCCAGTGCCGAGTTCGCATCCGGCAGATGCAGATGCGACCCGATCTGGATCGGCCGGTCCCCGGTGTTCACGACCACCAGCCGCAACCGCTCGTCGTCCGACCGATCGGCGTTGAGGCGGATCGTGCCCGGTGCGACGCGAATTGCACCGGGGGCGACCGGGCGGGCAGCGTCCGCCCCCTGTCCTTCCGTGCTAAGTCTATCGGCGTCAGCCATGGAATCTGCCTTCAGATGATCGGGTTGTGGATAGTCACGAGCTTGCGGCCGTCCGGGAACGTCGCCTCGACCTGCACGTCGTGCAGCAACTCGGCGACGCCAGGCATCACCTGATCCCGAGTCAGCACCGTGCGACCGCTCTCCATCAGGTCGGCGACCCGGGCCCCCTCGCGCGCCCGTTCGATCACCCAGGTGCTGAGGAGTGCGACGGCTTCGGGGTGGTTGAGCAGCACCCCCCGCGCCAGCCGGTCGCGGGCGACCATGCCGGCGACGGAGAGCAGCAGCTTCTCAACGTCTGCGGGAGTGAAGTTCACGATGGCAACGGTAGAACGTGGTCGCTGACCTTGTCTGTGCTCAGGCACAGCGAGCAGACGGCCGCGTCGTGGGTCGCGCACGCGGTCATGTCGGGCCGTTCGTAGTCCTGCCGACAGACATGGCAGGTGAGTACGGCGCCCGACGGATTACCGTGCTCGTCGTACATCGGAAGATCCAGCCCGTCATCCGGCCTGCGCAAGTAGTACTTGCCCTGGGTGATGATGGCGAGGATGGGCGGCAGCACCAGCGCGAGACCGATCGCGACCAGCGGTGAGTACGGCTTGATCGCGCCGCCCAGTCCGCCGAAGAAGACCAGGATCGAGACGCCCGCGGCCGCGGCCATCGAGACGAAGCCGACCGGGTTGACGGCGTACAACATGCCGCGGCGGAATTCCGGTGCCTTGGGCGACAACTTCAGCAGGTACTTGTTGAAGACGATGTCGGAGGCAACGACCACGATCCACGCCATCCCGCAGTTCGCGTAGAAGCCGAGGATGGTGTTGAGGAAGTCGAACATGTTCGCCTCCATCAGCACCAGCGCGATCACCAGGTTGAACCCGAGGAACACCAGCCGGCCGGGGTAGTGCCGCGTCAGCCGCGTGTACGAGTTCGTCCAGGCGAGGGAGCCGGAGTACGCGTTGGTCACGTTGATCTTCACCTGGCTGATGACGACGAGTACGACGGCCAGCGTCATCGCCAGCCACCCGGGCAGGAACCCGCGGTAGATCTCCAGGAACTGGTGCACCGGCTGGTTCGCGATCGAGGTGCCGCTGTCGACCTGAGCGATGATGTACACCGCCAGGAACAGACCGATCACCTGCTTGATGGCACCGAAGATCACCCAGCCCGGTCCGGCCAGCAGTACCGCGGTCCACCAGCGGCGGGAGTTCTCCGGTGTCTTCGGCGGCATGAACCGCAGGTAGTCGATCTGCTCGGCGATCTGCGCGATCAACGACAGGCATACACCGGCGGCCAGCAGCATCGAGCCGAAGTCGGCGTCCGGACCGTAGTCGAAGAACGTCGACACCGACGACGGATGCGAGATGAGCAGGTAGCAGAACGGCAGCACCATCAGGATCAGCCACAGCGGCGTCGTCCACACCTGCAGCGTCGACAACACCTTCATCCCGTAGATCACCAGCGGGAAGATCACCAGTGTGGACACGGCGTACCCGAGCCAGAGCGGCACCTGCAGCCCGAGCTGCAGACCCTGCGCCATGATCGAGCCTTCGAGCGCGAAGAAGATGAACGTGAACGACGCGAAGATCACGTTGGTCACGACCGAGCCGTAGTACCCGAAGCCGCTGCCGCGGGTGATCAGGTCGAGGTCGATGTTGTACCGCGCGGCGTAGTACGCCAGCGGCAGCCCGGTCGCGAAGATGACCACCGCGAAGATCGCGATACCCCACAGCGCGTTGGTCGTTCCGTACGAGATGCCGATGTTCGCGCCGATCGCGAAGTCGGCCAGGTACGCGATGCCGCCGAGGGCCGAGACGGCGACCACGCCGGTGGACCACTTGCGGTAGCTGCGCGGCGCGAAGCGGAGGGTGTAGTCCTCCAAGGTCTCGCGCGTCGCGGTGTTCTGACTCGGGGGAGCGGTAGTGCGGTGATCGAGCGAGGGTTCAACAGTCATGGCGGAACTCCTGCGGCACCTTCGGGCGAGCGGTGCTCCGGCGTACCGGCGACGCTGCCGGCGGGGATGCACCCGAATGGAAGGAACCTAGGAACGCCGTGTTACCTGCGTGTTGCCGAACCGCTACGTTCGTGTATTTCCATCTGGAAGTAATCCGCGACGTCCGCCTCGAGTGTGTGCTGGGCGGTGCCGAGGCGGTCGGCGACGGTCGCGCCGACGGGGGAGAGGGCGGTGACGATCCGCCGCTTGTCGTCCGCGTGGACGCGGCGCAGCACGAGTCCGCGCTCGACCAGCTTGTCCACGTGCCGGGTCAGGCTGGCAGCCGGCAGTACGGCGGACTCCGCGAGCAGCGACATCGGCTGACCGGGCTCGTCGTGCAGCGCGGCCATGATCCGCCACTGCTCGATGGTCAGCCCGAACTCGTCGAGCAACGGCTGCAGACCGAGCTCGATCTCCCGCTCGACCCGCTTCAGCAGCAGGAGCAGGCTCGACGCCATCCGCACCCCTCCTCCGATCCGGCGCTGTTCAGGTGCTGGGAAATATAGCTGTTCGCTCGAAGTTGCGCCTCCGATTCGTCCACACTGGGTGGCGACCAGGAGGTGATCGTGCGGCGTTCCGACGTACTGCCGATCGCTTTCGTGGTGCCGCTGCAGGGGCCGACCGGGATCTACGGGCCGTCGTGTCTCGCCTGCGGTCAGCTGGCCGTCGAGCAGCTCAACGCGCGCAACGGCATCGCCGGACGACCGGTCGAGCTCGTGCAGGTCGACGCGGGGCGTCCACCCGAGGTGGTCGCCGAGGAGGTCGGGCGGCTGGTCGACGCCGGACGGGTCGAGGCGGTGGCGGGGTGGCACATCTCCGCGGTTCGCGTGGCGCTGACGCGGCGGATCGGCGGGCGGGTCGTGTACGCGTTCGCCGCGATGCACGAAGGCGGCGACGACACGCCCGGGGTGTTCATGCTCGGCGAGCGTCCGGTGAACCAGTTGCTTCCGGCCGCGCGCTGGCTCCGTGAACATCATGGCGCCCGCCGCTGGGTTGTCGTCGGCAACGACTACGTGTACCCGCGGGTGACGGGATCCGTTGCGGAGGAGGCGCTGGACATCGTCGAGTCGGCCTATGTTGCCCTCGGCACCTCCGACTTCAGCGAGGTGATCAACGGGCTCAAGGCAACCAAAGCCGACGGCGTGATCATGCTGCTGATGGGCCAGGACGCGGTGCACTTCAACCGCCAGTTCGCCCGCGCCGGACTCAGCGAAGACCTCCTCCGCCTCAGTACGGCGATCGAGGAGAACACCCTGCTCGGCGCCGGGCCGGGCGCGAACCACGGCGTCTACGCGGCCGCCGCGTACTTCGACGGCCTGTCGACCGTGGAGAGCAACGAGTTCGCCCAGCAGTACTACGCCCGCTTCGGCCCCTTCGCCCCGGCCCTGAACGCGGTCGGCGAATCGTGCTACGAGGCGATCCGCTTCCTGGCGCGCCTGGGCGAGATCACCGGATCCATCGCCACCACGGCCGCGCTCCCGACCGGCCACTTCTACGACAGCCCCCGCGGTCTGCTCCGCCTCGACGGCAACCTCGTCGACCAGGACGTCTACCTGGCGGCGGCCGACGGCCTCGAATTCCGTATCGAAGAACAGATCGCCCGCACGAACTGACTGTATTTCTGACGCCTGGAGGGACCTCTCTACATCGTGACGAGATCAGCGGTAGTGGTGGGCGGCGGGATTGTCGGCCTCGCGGTGGCGCGTGCCCTGCAGAAGCAGGACCCGGGTACGCCGGTCGTCGTGCTCGAGAAGGAGTCGTCGGTCGCCGCGCATCAGACCGGCAACAACTCAGGCGTCGTGCACTCCGGCCTGTACTACCGGCCCGGCTCGCTCAAGGCGCGGTTCGCCGTGGCCGGCGGGGCAGCGCTGAAGGAGTACTGCGAGGAGAAGGGCATCCCGCTCGATGTACCCGGCAAGCTGGTCGTGGCGACGACCGAGGCGGAGCTGCCGCAGCTCGATCGACTGTTCGGCATCGGCCAGGAGAACGGCGTACCGGTTCGTCGGCTGACCCTCGAAGAGGTCGCCGAGCGTGAACCGCACCTGCGCGTGAAGGGCGCTCTGGCCGTGGACTCGACCGGCCGCGTGGACTTCAAACTGGTCGCCGCAGCCCTGGCAGAGGACGTCAAGGCTGCCGGCGGCGAGATCCGTACCGGGGTCTCCGTGACCTCGGTCGAGAACGCAGGCTCTACGGTCCGGGTGCACACGACCGATGAGGTGATCGAGGCCGACCGCGTCGCCGTCTGCGCCGGTCTGCACAGCGACCGCCTCGCCCGCGCGTCCGGGCTGGAGCCCGGCGTGCGCATTCTCCCGTTCCGCGGCGAGTTCAGCGAGATCGTTCCCGAGCGCGACTTCCTGGTGAAGGGCCTGGTCTACCCGGTGCCCGACCCCGACCTGCCGTTCCTCGGCGTACACCTGACCCGCGGCATCGACGGCGGCGTCCACGTCGGCCCGAACGCCGTACCCGCACTGTCCCGCGAGGGCTACAAGTGGTCGAAGATCGCCCCGAAGGACGTATGGGAGGCCGCGACCTACCGCGGAACCTGGCGCCTGGCCCGCCGGTACGCGCGGACCGGTGCGAAGGAGATCGTCCGCTCGCTCACCGGCCGCGCCCTGGTCCGTGAGGCCCGCCGCATGCTCCCGGAGCTCGAGGTCAAGGACGTACGCCGCTCCGGCGCCGGCGTCCGCGCCCAGGCCGTCACCCGCGACGGCAAACTCGTCGACGACTTCCTGTTCCTCCGCGACGGCCGCGCCCTGCACGTCCTCAACGCCCCCTCACCCGCCGCGACCGCCTGCCTCGTCATCGGCAACCGCATCGCCGAGGAGCTCTCCGCCGACCGACCCTGAACGTCACAGCGAGGCAACGACGGGGCAATGTCCGTCGGTCACGCTGTGACCATGGATTCGTTGCGTACGACGCTCACCGGCGGTACAGCCTGTGACGTATGTGGGCGGCTGCCCCATCCCCGGCGGCTGCGATTGACCCTGGCGAAGCTCGTGGCGGTGGCACCCGTCGAGCTTGCGCTGCATGCGGCGGTGCTGGCCGCTCATCCGCCGTACCTCGTATCGGTAGCGGTGCTGGCGACTGTGACGACCGCGCTGGTGATCTGGGTGATCGAGCCGTCCGCGATGCGGCTGCTGCGGTCGTGGTTGCATGCACCGAAGGTCCGGCCGCGGCAGGGGATCGGCACGTTGTGGCGGATCCGGGTCACGCTCGACGATCGCGCGGGCTCGCTGGAAAACATCACCCGCCGCCTCGCCGACCTGGACGCCAACATCCTCGGCCTACACGTCCACCCGATCGACGACGGCGTACGGGACGAACTGGTCGTCTCGACACCGGACGACATCACCGCGCCCGACCTGGAGGCGGCGATCGAGGCAGGCGGCGGTCGCCATACCCACGTCTGGCCGACAACCGCGCTGGCTCTCGTCGACGGCCAAACGAAAGCACTGAGCCTCTCAGCCCGGGTCGTCGCCGATCCGGCGGAGCTCCCGCACGCGATCGCCGAGCTGCTCGGCGCACAGCTCGTGACCGACCGCGCAACGTTGGCGGGAGAGCTCCGAGGGGACGTCCTGAAGGTGCCGTCGCCGTGGACCGGTCTGTTCGCATTCACCAGGCCGGGCGAACCCTTCACACCGGCGGAGTCAGCCCGGGCGCATCGGCTGGCCGAACTGGCGGAAGCAGCCCAGACCATCGCGACGCCCTGCTGAGTCTCAGCGCACAACCAAGGTTGCCGTCAGCTGGTGGGTCAGTGTCCCGCTGGTGGCGGTGATCTTGAGGGTGGAGGTCCCGCGGGCTGTCCCGGAGGTGGTCCGGATCTTCAGCACCGCGTTGCCAGAGGTGGTCACCGGGTTACCCGTCCACGTCGGTGTGGCGTTCGACGGCTGTCCGGACACCTTGAGCGTCACAGATCCCGTGAACCCGCCCGCAGGCGAGACGTTCACTGTGTACGTCGCAGTCTGCCCACGAGTCACCGTGCTCGAGGCCGGGCTGACTGCGATTCCGAAGTCCGGCCGGTTGACGACCAGCGTCAGGGTGACCTGATGGCTGAGCGACCCGCTGGAACCCGAGACCGTGAAGGTATAGGTCCCGGCGGGAGCTGATGCTGACGTCACGACATTGACCTGCGCGCTGCCGCTGCCGTGCAGGACGACAGGACTGACAGCGACCGTGCCGACGGCGGACGACAGACCGGCGGCGGCCAGCGACACATCGCCGACGAAGCCGTTCGCCGGGCTGACCGCGATCGTGTACGCCGTCGACGCGCCTGCCGCAACAGTGCGGGTGAGCGGCGTCGAGGAGAGACCGAAGTCCGGCGGCGGCACGACAGTCAGCGTCGCGGTCGCGCTATGGCTGATCGCGCCGCTCGAACCCGTCACGACAAGCGCGGTCGAACCCGCGGTCGCAGGAGCGACCACGGTCAGCGTCGACGACCCCGCACCAGCCACCACCTGCGGATCGAAGCTCCCCGGCAGTCCACTGACCGACAGCGCGACATTGCCACTGAAGCCACCACTTGCGCCGACCGTCACGTTGTACGTCGCCGTCCCGCCCGGGAGCACATTGGCCGTGGCCGGCGACACGACCACCCCGAAGTCCGGCGTACTGCGGAGCCAGTTGTACGACGCCAGCACGTCGAGGCGACCGTAGCCGTAGTCGTTGTCGGCTCCGGGCGGTCCGAGATCCATCGCACCGACCTGCAGCGCGGACTGCTGCCGGTCGGCGGACAGACCCGGCGAGGCTTGCAGCAGCAAGGCGAGCGCACCGGCGACGTGCGGAGCGGCCAGCGAGGTCCCCGAGACGTCGAGGTAGCCGCCGTACAGATCCGTCGTTCGGATGTCTGTGCCTGGGGCAACCAGTTGCGGGTACGCCGACTGCGTGCAGGCCGACGGGCCGCGGCTGGAGTACGGATCGATCAGGCCGGAGCCGTCGACCGAACCGACCGCCATCGCCTCCGCGTTGTTCGCCGGACTGGCCGAGCTACCGGCCACCGGACCGTAGTTGCCAGCGGCAAAGACCGGCAGGATGCCGGCCGCGCGGAGGTTGCGTAGGTCGGGCTGGAACTCCAGGCTGCAAGTTCCGGCGCTCATCGTCCATGAGTTGTTCACCACGTTCGGCGCGTCCGCCGTCGCGGGGTTCCCGTCCGGATCGAGCAGCCACTGGTAGCCGAGATGGATCGCGGTCGACGACGCCTGTCCGCGATCGTTGAACATCTTGACGGCGATCCACCGCGCGTCCGGCGCGACGCCGATCGACGAGCCGCCGCCGTCACCGCCGACCATCACCCCCATCGTCTGCGTCCCGTGACCGGCCAGATCGACCGGTGCCGACGGGTGCTGACCGTTCGGGTCGTACCAACTGTTGGTCCCACCACGCCACCGGGAAGCCAACTCAGGGTGGCTGATATCCACCCCGGTGTCCATCGATGCGACGACCATGTCCTGGCCGCGATACCCGAGATCCCACATCGCCGGTGCGTTCACCTGGGCAACGTTCGGCTCGACAGCGCTCGCAACGTCCGTGGCCGGAGCCTGGATCGTCGTACTCGGCCGCACCTCGCGCACCTCGGGCCGCCGCGCCAGTTCCGCGGCGACACTCGAGCGGACCCGGGCGCCGATCGCGTTGGTGATCCACAGCGGCACCACAGAGGTCACGAGGCCCTGCTTCCGCCGTACGGCGAGCAGCTCGCGGGCACCGCGTTGTGTGGCATCGGCGTGGTCCCGCAACGCCTTCTCGAGCCGACCGGGTGTCGCGGCCGCAGGCGTCACCTGCGACTTCAGCACCACGATGACGTCGACGAAGGGATCGGCCGGGGGCGCGGCGACTGCCGATCCGGGCACCACGAGTGCAACAACCACGCCGAACGCTAAGGACCTCATCGTCGACCTCCCGGACCGCGAATCAACCACCACGCACCCACCCCGACACCCAGCTCCAACAGCAACAGCGCCGCCCCATCGACGTACGGCGCGAGCCTCCGCCCCGGCGCGACCGAAACAGCAGGCGAAGAGACATTCCAGTCAAGCGGTACGGCGTACTCGCGCCCGCCGCGATGCAGTACGGCGACCATCCGCACCGCGCCCGCCGACGCGGCCCGGTACGTCGCGAAGTACCGGGTGTCGGTCAGACGCTGCAGCGGGACGGTCTGGTCGCCGATCCGCAGGTCCACGCCGCCGAGTGGCGCAGGCGCAGGTCGCCGGCTGCTGTCGGCGATCACCGTCAACCAGTTCACCCCGGGCTGATTCGGTGTCGCCGACACAGTGACCACCAGGTCCACGACGAACCCGCTGCGTGCCAGGGCCGGAGGGACGTCGGCCTTGGCACCCGCCGGAGGAGACTGTCCGACAAGCGCAGCAACCGCGACCAGCAACAGTGCACCGACCGTCGCCTCGGCCGCGATGGTGTGACGAGGTACGGACCGCCGACGCAACCGCCACGCGTTGAGCAGACCCAGGAGGCCGATCACGCCAAGCAAGGCGGTCTTGAGCAGCAGCAGGCGTCCATAAGTGGAGGCAATGAGCCAGCGCGGGGTGGCGACCTGGAGACCCGCGCTGTAGAGCCCGGACACGAGGACAAGTAGCACGCTGCCGGCAGCCACGACCGAGAACGGCCGTCGCAGACTACGTGCCAGTTCGGTCCGCGGGCCGTGCCAGAACACCAACAACAGCGCCGGCACCGCACCGAGCCACAGCAGACCGGCGAACGCATGGACCGCATCGGCCAGGAGCGCGGCGAAGTGTCCCGATGACAGCGCGGCAGCATGACTTCCGGTTGCCTCCAGCCACATCAATCCGCCGATCGGCACCAGCAGTACGACAGACGCCACGCGCTCGGTCAGCACAAGCCCCACCAGCGCGCACAAGACCACCAGACACACCAGTCGAAGGCCGGTGTGATGTATGCCGATGGCAACGACCGCGGAGCACGCCGCGGCGATCAGCAATCGCTGCCGTGCAGCCAAGGCGATCGGGTCGGACGGCACGCGTAGAACGAAGACGACGAGCGCGAGGGGACCGACAATGCCCGCCAGTGCGAGCAACCAGACCCACCGCACCAGCACGCCACCCGAAGTACTCGGTCGATGGACAGACAAGGCCCCGGAGTGCCCGACCGAGAAGGTGACCGTCCCGCTCGTCGTGTGGCTGTCCCGAGCGGCGACTGCTTCCCACAACAATCCGTACGTCCCGTCAGCCAGCCGCGGAAGCTGTACTGCGATCACCCGCGGATCGCCCGACCCGGCCACCACGCCGGCCCCCAGAACCATGACACCGTGCTCGTCGACCAGTCGCGCCGTACTGCGCGAGGCGGTGATGTCACCGCTGAACCACAGCCGGGCGAGGCCGGGGGACTCCGCGAGGACTGCGCCGTCGGTCGGGTCCGCCCGGACCAGCTCGGTGTGGGCAACCGCGACCGACGGCAGCGCGCACAGCAGGAGCACGCCGGCCAGCAGGAGCAGACAGCGGTGCCGCACGGGCTCCCCCCTCCCGTCGACGCCGGGACACCGCGCCGACAGCTCGACGATAGGAACCGCCGCGGCGTACTGCTCGCTTCATGACACGACCGTCATCAGATGACCCGACCGTCATCTGCCACACCACGGCGGATGACCGCCGGATGACGCGGGGATGACAGAGCCGTCATGCACCGCGCCGGGACGCGTGGGTCGCCGGATGATCACTCACAGATGTCCAGGCACCAGGCGGCGGCCTGTTCAGGTCGTGCCGCCGGGGAGGGTGGGACCGATGTCTGCTGCAACGAGTTCGTTCCGGCTCGTCCGCCGTACCCGAGCGGCGGTTGCCCGGGTCGCCGTACTCGGACTGATCGCGGCGAGTCTCGCCGGGGTGGCGATGACCAGATCCGCGCCAGAGGCGCAGGCGGCCGCGGCCTGTCCGGCGGCGGGCTGCTCGGTCACCGTCGACGCGCGTGACTTCCCGACCGGGAACCCGCTGGCCGACTTCACCTACATCGTCAACCAGGACAACACCAAACTGCCGAACGATCCGAAGGCGCTCAGCACCGAGAGCAACAGCCCGATCGTCCGCGAAGGTGACCAGACCCGGAAGACCGTGACCCTGCCGGCCGGGCGGTACCTGATCTCGGTCCGCTCGCTCGATCACAAGATGTGGGGCAAGTACATCAACCTGCCCGCCGACGCCGCCGCGGACGGTTCGCTGACCGCGCGCGTCGACCTGACCGTGCAGAGCGCCGAGCATCCGCTGCCACTCGGGAAGATCCGCGTGTTCGTGTTCGAGGACAACGCCTGGGCGAACGGTGCGCCCGACACCGAGGAGGCCGGCTTGTCCGGTTTCCAGGTCGGGCTCGAGGAACAGACGCACAGTGCCGTGACGGTCGACTACAACAACCACCCGCTGTGCGGCGGTCTGTGTCTGACCAACGGGGACGGCTTCAACCAGATCGACAACCTCGGCCCGGCGACGTACCTCATCGACGTCCACCCGCCGGACCGGCCCTGCAACAGTGACCCCAACAGCCGCTGGTACCAGACAACCACGATCGACGGCGGACTGCAGTTGCTGGCGCCGACCGAAGAAGGTGCCGACGGCACCGGCGCGCCCGGCGAGCAGTTGTGGGAGCCGCCAACGGCCCGGACCGCGTACTGGTTCGGATTCGTCTGCGCCCCGCAGCCGTTCGCAGCCGCCGGAACCGGTGAGGTCACCGGTACGGCGCGCAACTGGCAGGGCTGGCCGCCGTTCGACCAGTTGACACTGGGCGAGCCGGTCGAGAACCCGTTCGTCGCATTGAGCGACAGCAGCACCGACCGGACCGTCTACATCGGCCAGGGCGATGCCAGCGGCAACTTCGACATCCAGAACGTCCCGGCGGGCAGCTACAACCTGTCGATCTGGGACGAGCAACTCAGCTACATCATGCGGATCCTGCCGGTCGATGTCGCCGCGGGCGGCACGGTCACGGTCGAGGACCCCGATCCGGTCCGCCCTGACGAGCACGGTGTGGGGGTGTCGCGCTGGTTCGGCTGGCTGGATGGTCACGTCTACAAGGACCTGAACGGCAATCAGCTCCGCGATCCCGGTGAGCCCGGTATCGGGAACACCGACATGGACCAGCGCTGGCGCGACGGCTCGATCAAGGAAGCGACCACCACCGACCCGACCGGGTACTACCAGTACCCGACGGCGGAAGGCGGGCCGCTCGGTCGCTGGATCGTCAACGAGCAGGGCTTCGCGCGCTTCGGCGTCAGCGGTGCGTCGCAGCACGACGAGTACGACCCGGGCGTCGTGACGCCGATCCCGACCGATCAGGGCGGCGCGCTGCTCACCAACCAGTTGCTGACCGAAGGCCACCGGGCCACGGTCGACTGGGGCAAGACCGACTACCCGGCCGGTACGCCGGGACAGATCGTCGGCATCACGTACTTCTCGACCACCCGCAACGAGTTCGACGCGCGCATGCAGGCGCACGAGGACTACGAGCCGGCCATCCCGGACGTGACGGTGTACCTGGAGACTCTCGGTCCCGACGGGCAGCCGAACACGGCCGACGACGTGATCGTGAACAAGTATGTGACCGATCACTGGGTCCAGCCCAGTGGAACCCCGCCCGCGGACCCGGCGAGGTACGCTCCGGGCTGTGCCGTCCGCGACGCGACCGGCGCGGACATCAGCTCGCAGCTCAACCCGGGCATCGGGCCGAACTGTCTCGAGGTCCCGATCACCGGTCAGCAGACCAAGGACGGCGCCTTCGACGGTGGCTACGCGTTCGCCGACTACTGCCCGAGCGGGTACGACCTGACAACCGACAACGGCACCTGCAGCGGTAACACGCAGCCGGTCGCACTCACCGCCGGCACCTACATCACTCACGTCGTGATGCCGACCGACAGCACCGACAGCCGCCTGTGCAACCCGGCAGATGCTTCCCAGCGGGTCAGCCACCCGAAGGGGACCACGATCCCGGGTGACGGCACCGGCTGTCTCTACCGCCCGGTTCGCGAGGAGGACGTGAACGTTGATCTAGGCAACAAGTTCACTCCGGCCATCCCGCCGCCGCCGTGCACCGGTGACGACCACCTGATCGACAAGTCGTCGCTGACTCCGCGCAGCAACTACTTCAACGTCGTCGGCGCCCATGCGCCGCTGTGCGACAAGCGGCTGGTGGTTCTGCAGAACAGCCAGAACGCCAACGCGGACTTCAACCTGATGACGAACTTCCGTACCGACCCGAACGGCGAGGACCCGGCCGACACGCGCACCGGTGACGTCGCCGAGCCGGGCCGCCTCGTCGGCCAGGTGTTCAACGACATCTACTTCGAGCGCGACCCGAACTCGCCCTGGTACGGCGAACCGCGCCCGATCGGCAATGTCCCGGTCGGCATCTACGCCCGCGTCGACACCGCCGGCCCCGGCGGCAACGTGAACCTGCCGTACGACGCGAACAACTGGCGCCTGCTGACGACCGTGACGACCAGCCCGGACGGCTCGTTCGAGGCCCTGGTCCCGTCGACCGAGACCCTGAACTGTCCCATCCCGCAGGGACCGTGCCCCGGCATGTACCTGGTGAAGGTCGACGACCCCGGCTCCAAGACGGCGCCGAACCCGACCTACAACCCGAATTTGCTGACGGCAACGACTCCGGCCGAAGCGTGGCCGGGCCTGACCACTCAGCTCGACCTGCCGCTGGACCCGATCTCGGGGACCGGCTGCGAGGATCCCGCCGTACCGGCGCGGCCCGAACTGCTGCAGGTCGACACCCCGGTTCGGACCGCCGGCCAGGTGATGACGATCCAGGCCGACTTCATCGGCGCACAGGGAACCGCCACCGGCGCGGCCGGCGTACGGGCAACCCTGACCGACGACCGCACCGGAACGAGCGTCACGCTCACCCGGGCCAACGGCGGGATCGTGAGCTGGACGCCCGGCACGTCCGGGACCACCGGCGTACCCGACCGGGTGCAGATCCGGATCCCCGCCTTCGGTACGACGTTCCGTCCCGGACCGAAGCAGCTGACGCTGATCACGTCCGACGCCAACGGGGGAGTGCCGACCGTGAACGGCATCACCGTCCAGGTCACCGGATCGTCCGGCGGCATCAACTACAACCCGAACGTCGTGAACGTCGCCGCTCCGACGCTCACCGGGCACCAGTTGCAGGCCGCGATCGACGCCGCTCCCGCACGCAGCCTGCTGGTGCTGAAGCCCGGCACGTACAACGAGAACGTGGTGGTCTGGAAGCCGCTGAAGATCCAGGGTGTCGGCCCGGGCGGCATCATCGGCGCCCATGAGGCCCAGGCCCGTGACCCGGAGGACCCGCGCTTCCACGTCCTCGGTTCGGTCATCGACGGCCGCTACTTCCAGCAGAACGCAACCGCGTACGACGCCACGATCGCCGCCCACGGCCCGTACGTCGACTCCGCCCATCCGGTACTGCGTGGCGCCGACGTCACCGTGGTCGCGCAGACGGCGGCGGCGTACGACCTGACCGGTACGACGACCGCGGTCAACCAGACGCAGTTCAACCGCTCCCGGGTCGACGGTGTCGCACTGATGACCGGCGGATCCGGTGAGGGCGCGGGCGGCATCCAGCTCCAGGCCTCGATCAACAACGAGCAAGTCACCAACAACGTGCTCGAGAACAACGCCGGCGTCGTCGCGGGCGGGATCGGCATCGGTCAGCCCTACGACCACGCCAGCCACAACTACACCGTGAAGGTCGCGAACAACCGGCTGCTCGGCAACGGCGGCCTCACGCAGGCGGGCGGGCTCGGGATCTTCTACGGCTCGAACGACTACGAGGTGACCGGCAACATCGCCTGCTCGAACTTCAGCGTCAACTACGGCGCCGGCATCTCCCACATCGGGCTCAGCCCGGGCGGGAACATCCACGACAACCAGATCTACTACAACGACTCGGTCGACTCCGGCGCGGGCGTCGCGATCGAGTCCGAGCTGCCGGTCGGTGGCGGGACGCTCGGTGACGGCACCGGTGCGGTCTCGCTGGACAAGAACCTGATCCAGAGCAACTACTCCGGTGACGACGGCGGCGGCCTGTTCGTGCTCGACGCACTGAACGCGGTGGTGAACATCCGCGACAACCAGATCGTCGACAACGGCTCGGCCGACATCGGCGGCGCGATGATGCTCGACGACTCGTCCAATGTGCGGATCGTCAACAACACCGTGGCCAACAACGTGTCCACCGCGTCGTCGGAGAACTCGGCGATCGGCGTACCGCACTCGGCCGGACTCGCTGCCGAGGGCAACGATCCGCTGTGGCAGAGCGATCCGCGCTACGTCGCCCAGTACCCGAACGCGGCGACCCGGCCGGACTTCGCCCGTCCGGTGGCGCAGTTCAACGACATCTTCTGGAACAACACGGCGTTCACGCTGGACAGCTTCGGCCCGGGTGCGGCGCTGGTGAACCAGGGCGTGATCGACTTCGAGGTGCACGGTACGACGAACAACGCCGACACGTTCATCCCGCGGTACTCCGATCTGAGCAACGGGCAGATCCTCGGTCCGAACGGCGTCCAGCACGCGGTACCGGCGGGCCAGGGCAACATCATCGGCTCCAATCCAGCGTTCGTCACGCCGTTCACGCTGGAGCTGACGGTGTCCGGGTCGCGGCTCGATCCGCAGACCGCGGCCGTGACGATCACCGGCGCCGATCCGCCGGTGGGGCTGACCGGGAACTATCACCTGCAGACGACGAGTCCGGTCGTGGACCGCGGGGTCCGCTGCTCGAACACGCCGGCGCCGATCCCGAACCTGGCCGCATGCTCTGCGGCCGCGGTCCCGGCCCCGACCGGAAGCCCGGCGGTGAACGGCGGTCTCGGCGACTACGACAGCCAGTTCCGTCCGCAGCTGCGCACGCTCCGGGTCCTCACGCCGTGGGACCTGGGTGCGGACGAGCTGCCCGGCATCCCGGTTCCGTTGCCATGAACATCTACCAGTCCAGTCAGGGGGACGCGATGAGCTCGCAGCCGGCCGGCGTCGGACGCCGGGACTTCCTCAAGGCCACCGGCCTGGGTGCCCTCGGCACCCTGGCACTCGGCGGTCTCGGCGCGGGCCTGGTCCGCGGGACCGGCGCCGCCGCGGCGGCCACGACCACGCTCGCCCTGGCCGCGACCGACGGATACATCACCGTGCCGGGGCGGGAGGACGACCCGTTGTACATCTTCGGGTTCATCCCGGTCAGCACGGCTGCGACGGTCGACCAGCTGGTTACGCAGTACAAGGGCCATGCCCGGACGAGCGCGCCGACGCTGGACGTGAAGCAGGGCGACGACGTGCGGATCACGCTGACCAACCTCGGTCTCGTCCAGCGTCCCGACCTGACCGACTCGCACACCGTCCACTGGCACGGTTTCGACATCCCGTCGCCGCTGAACGACGGCGTACCCGAAGTGTCGGTGGCCGTGCCGATCGGGAAGCAGCTGACGTACTTCTACCGCCCGCACCGTGAGGGCACGTACATGTACCACTGCCACTTCGAGGACGTGGAGCACGTCCAGATGGGGATGACCGGGATCGTCTTCGTCCGCCCCACCCAGGACGGTACGACGATCGCCGGCTTCTCGAGGTTCGCCTACAACGACGGTGACGGCACGACCGGCTACCACCGGCATTTCGCGATCCTGCTGAACGAGTACTGGCGCGAGTTCCACGACGGCGACCGGGACATCCAGGAGTCGATCGCGACCGACTACGACCCGGAATGGTTCGTGCTGAACGGGCGCTGCTACCCGCAGACCACGCTGCCGAACGACGACCCGTCGCTGGCGGCCCCGCTGCGGATCGCCACGCCGAACCCGAACTACGACGACGCACCCGACTACAGCCTGCCGAACTCGGCGCTGGTCCAGGTGAACCCTGGTGAGCGCGTTCTACTGCGGCTGGCGAACCTCGGCTATCAGCAGCACGCGATGCAGCTGCCCGGGATCCCGATGCACGTGATCGGGCAGGATGCGTCGCTGTTGCGCACCACGTCGTACTGGACGAACACGCTGTACATCGGTCCGGGCGAGGCCCGGGACGTGCTGTTCGACTCACCGGCGTACTCGGCGCTCAGGCCGTCTGGGAGCGACGGCCAGGGCAGCTACAACGTCTACTACTTCAAGAACCGGGACTGGCGGCGGTTGTCCAGCCTCGGCGCACCCGGCCCGAGCGGAATGATGACCGAGGTACGGGTGTACCAGAACCCGCTGCCCGCGCAGTCCGTCGTGAGCCAGACCTATGTCTGAGCAGGAGGCGACGATGACAAGCAACAGCTCGCGGATCCGCCGGTCGCTGGCCGGACTGGTGCTGGCCGCCGGTCTCCTCGTTCCGGTCGCCTCGCCCAGCGCCGACGCGCGGTCCGAGGCCGTCCCACCGATCGGCATGATCTGTACGGCGGGTACGTCGGCCGGCTCGACCCGGACGTTCGACCTGGTGGCGTCCGCGGGCACGATCGACACGCCGGACGGCAACAGCGTCTTCATGTGGAGCTACTCGCCGGCCGGCGGGCATTTCCAGAGTCCCGGCCCGGTGCTGTGTGCGAACCAGGGCGAGTCCGTGGTCGTGCACCTGCAGAACAACTTGCCTGAGGCAACATCTATCGTCTTCCCCGGTCAGGACGCGACGGTCGCGGCGACCGGTGGCGCACCCGGCCTGCTGACCACCGAGGCCGCCGCCGGGGGCAGCGTCACCTACTCGTTCACGGCCGGTCAGCCCGGCACCTACCTGTACGAGAGCGGGACGGACATCGCCAAGCAGATCGAGATGGGCCTCGCCGGTGCCCTGGTGGTCCGGCCGACGCTCGGCGCAGACTTCGCGTACGCCGACGCGAATACCCGGTTCGCGCCTGCCCGGGAGTACCTGCTGCTGCTCAGCGACATCGACTCCGACCTCCACCACGCCGTCGAGACCGGTGCGCCGTACGACCTGAACGCGCTGCGGAACCGGTACTTCTCCATCAACGGACGGGAGTTCCCGGACACGATCCAGGACAACGGCTCGGCCCTGCTGCCGAACCAGCCGTACGGCGGCCTGGTCCGCCTGCAGCCGAACTCGCCGACCGACAACCGGCCGGCGCTGATCCGGATGATCAACGTCGGCGCGGTGAACCACCCGTTCCACCCGCACGGCAACCACACCACGGAGATCGCGCAGGACGGCCGGTTGATCGCGTCCACCGAGCACTTCGGCGAGACGATCGGCTCCGGGCAGACCGAGGACTTCCTGCTTCGCTGGGACGACACGGACAACTGGAACCCCACCACGAACCCGCTGCCGGTGGCGCAGCCGAACTACCGCAACCTGTTCTTCAAGGACGGCAACACCTGGTACAGCGGGTCGCCGTACCTGGGTTACAAGGGCACGCTGCCGGTCGGCACGACCTCACAGAACGCCTGCGGCGAGTGGTACTTCCCGCTGCACAGCCACGCGCTGAACGAGTTCACCAACTACGACCAAGGCTTCGGCGGCATGGGCACGCTGCTCCGCGTCGACCCGGCAGGCGGTTGCTTCGGCTCCGCCACCTCGACCTCGATCCTCGGCGGCACGCTGAAGTCCGGCTCGGTCACCGCGCTCGGCCAGGCCGACGGCACGTACTACCAGGTCAACCCGAAGACCACCACGCGCCCGACCGCGACCACCGCCGCACAGACGTCAATCACAGTCGCCTCGGCCGCCGGATTCCCCATCACCGGCTCGTACTTCGTTCGCATCGACAACGAGGTCCTGCAGGTGACCGGCGGCCAGGGCACTACCACCTGGACGGTCTCCCGCGGCCAACTCGGGACAGCGGCCGCCAGCCACGTTAGTGGTTCGGTCGTCACGGGACTGGCGACGGACTGGTACGGCTCGTTCGGCGGCGTTCCTGCCGGCAGCTCGAACCTCAAGGTCGTCTACCAGGGCCGCAACTGCACCGGCACGACCGGGACCACCTGTGCGGCACTGACCACGAACCTGCCGCAGCAGACCGTCAAGATCTGCAACTGGACCGTGCCCGCCGGCTGCAGTACGGCGACATCTGCCGGCTGGACCACCTTGCCGGCCCCACCGACCCAGCCGCAGAACGTCGGCTCCACCGACATCAGCTCCAGCTGGACATTGCCCGGTCCGGCGAGCGCGTACGTCGGCACCGGCTCGTACGCCGGACAGGTCCGGATACTCGTCCACACCCAACGGTGGACAGCCTCCGCGCCGGCGGCGTTCTCGACCTGGGGCGACCTGATGAAGATCGTGTACGACGCGCCATGACCGAGTCGATCGAGTCGCAGAGGAGACCTGTGATGCGTACATCCGTTCACCGCGGGACGCGGGTCCTGCTGGTGCTCGCGCTGGCAGTGTTCGGCCTGACCTGCGTGGTCAGCTCCGCCACCGCGGCCACGGTATCGATCGAGCTGTGCGCCGTACCGGGGACCGCGCCGCTGCCGGGCGGTGGCCTGGTGCCGATCTGGGGGTTCGGCAAGCCGACGACGCCCGGCGATTGCGCCACGGCGAGCGTGGGTCTGCCTGGTCCACAGCTCGAGGCGGTGCAGGGGGACCTGGTCACGATCACCGTACGGAACGCCTTGCCTGCCGCGCATGTGGTGTCGTTCGAGATTCCCGGAGTGGCATTCGATCCCGGGCCGACCGACGCCGCACCGGGTGCGGCCGTATCCCGGTCGTTCACGGCACAGGCAGGCACCTACCTGTACCAGAGTGGCGGCGACGCCGGGCGCCAGGAAGCGATGGGACTGTCCGGCGCCCTGCTGGTGCGCTCACTCACCCCAAACCAGGCGTACGCGTCCGCGACCACGGCGTACGACATTGAATCAGTGCTGGTGCTGACAGCGGTGGACCCGGCGTTCAACGCCGCGCCGGAGACATACGACGTGCACAGCTACAAGGCGACGTACTGGCTGATCAATGGGAAATCGTACCCGGACGTGCCGGCGATCACTACGGCCGCGGGGCAACGGGTGCTGCTGCGGTACCTCAATGCCGGCTACGACAACACCTCGCTGACGTTGCTCGGCACGCACCAACAGGTCGTCGCTCGTGATGCCCGGCTGCTGACCAACCCGTTCAGCGCGAGCACGGAGACGATTCCGGCGGGTGCGACCGAGGACACGATCGTCGTCGTACCCGCGGGTGCACCGCCGAGCACACACGGGTTCCCGCTGTTCAACCGCCAACTCCACCTGACCAGCGGACCGCAGACCGGCACCTCGCCGATCGGCAACGGCATGCTGGTCTTCATCCAGCCATGAAGCTCAGGATTCTGGGCATCCTCACCGGGATGGCTCTGGTCGCTGCCGCATTGACGGCTTGGATCCTGATTCGTCAGGACCCGACCGCGGCTGCTCCGGCACCGGTCGCGCAGATCGCCTGGGGTCGAACGACGGTCGACGCCGACGGCCTCGCCGGGCGCAGCGGCGTACGCATCACCCAAGTCGCAGTCACCGGGGGAGGAGGTCTGCTCGACCTGCGGTTCCAGGTGCTCGATCCCAACCGGGCGAACAGCCTGCACGACGCCTCGACGCCGCCGGCCGTCATCGATGAGACTAGTGGACTCGTCGTTCGCGACCTGCTGATGAGCCATGCGCACACGGGCAAGTTCACCACCGGCGAGACGTACTACCTGGTCTTCGAGAATCCGGGCAACTGGATCCGGCGCGGGTCGAAGGTCACTGTGCTCCTGGGACAGGCACAGGTCGAGCACGTCGTCGTCCGCTGACGATCAGCTGCTCCGGGGAATCGTCAGCACGAACCGAGCGCCGCCCTCATCGCTGTGGGCCGCGACCAGCGTGCCGCCATGCGCCTCGGCAACGGCACGCGCCATCGACAGCCCGAGACCGCTGCCCATCGGTCCGTGCTCTGGCCGCCGGTGCCAGAACCGGTCGAACACGAACGGCAGGTCGTCGGGCTCGATCCCCGGCCCCGAGTCGTCGACGATGATCGCGATCCGGCCGGGCGACGCCGTACAGCCGATCCTTATCGTGTCGCCAGACGAGGTGAAGTGCACCGCGTTCTCGACCAGGGCGTCGAGCGCGAGCTCCATCCAGTCGTGGTCGATCCGCGCGCGGCCGGCCGGCCCGCAACCGATAAGCCAGACCCGATCGGTGTTCGCGGTCCAGTTGCGGCCGATCTCGGCGACCAGCGCGGCAACGTCGGTCGGCCGCCGGTCCAGCGCCTCACCCGCATCCAGCCGGGCCAGCGCGAGCAACCGGTCGGACAACGCGGACATCCGATCGAGCTGCCGCAACGCAACCTCGACGTGCGGGTGTACGGCGTGCAGCGCCGTCGCGTCACCTGCCAACTCGAGATGGCCACGTGCGATCGTGATCGGTGTGCGGATCGCATGTGAGGTGTCCCGGAAGAACCCGCGCTCACGCTCCAGGCTGGCGCGGCGCTCATCGGCCATCCGTTCGACCTGCTGCTGCGCGGCGGCCCGGCGGCGGGCGTGCCACATCATCGCGACGAACAGCGCGGGCATCAACGGCACCTCGGCGAGCTCGGCGTTGTCGATGACGCCGTCGACGACGCGGCCGAGCAGGACCGCACCGGTCGCACCGGTGACGGCCAGGGCCACGAGCAGCGTCGGCAGCAGCGGCCAGACCCGGAAGCCGTAGACGATGGTGAGGCTGAGGAACAGGAAGTGGTACGGAATCGTCTCCTCGCCGGGCAGTCGAATCATCAGCCCGAGCATCGCCAGCATGAACGCCGCGAGCAGGCTGTCGATGACCAGGCCCCGGTTCAGGCCCAGGCGGCGGACAGCCGGCTCGGTCCGGACGCCGGTCGCGCTCTCACGCGGTTTGTAGCTGATAACCGACATTGCGCACCGTCCGGATGACGTCGTTGCGGAGCTTGGACCGGAGTCGGCCGATACACACGTCGACGAGGTTGGTGCTCGGATCGAAGTCGTAACCCCACACCTCGGACAGGAGCTCCTGGCGGGAACAGACGGTGTCGGGGTTGCGCATCAGGTGCTGCAGCAACAGGAACTCGCGCTGCGGCAGCTCCGCGGTCCGTTCACCCACCTGGAGCCGGCGCGTCCGGGTGTCGAGGACGATCTCGCCGACCCGCAGTACCTCGGGCAGCCAGGCCGCGCCGGCCGGCGCGGGCGCCAGCAGCCGCGAGCGCACCCGGGCCAGCAGCTCCCGGACCACGAACGGCTTCGCCAGGAAGTCGACCGCGCCCTGCTCGAGGCAGGCGACCCGCACCTGCCGGTCCTCGGTCGCGGACAGCACCAGGATCCGGGTGGACCGGTCGTGCGTCAGCAGTGCGGTCAGCACCGCCTGGCCGTCCAGACCCGGCATCAACAGATCCAGGATCACCAGATCGGGCTTGGTGGTCAGGGCGAGCCGGAGTCCCTCGGTCCCGTCCGTGGCCGTGATCACGTGGAAGCCTTCGGCCTCCAGCGCGCTGCGGACGAAGCCGAGCAGGTCGGGTTCGTCGTCGACAACGAGAATCCTGGTCATCGAACCCCCTTCAGGCCTTGACGGCCTACCCCCGGGGCACGGGTGTCCGGCTGCTGCACCCCACAGCCTCCGGACCGGGACCCCACCGGCGCGCACCCCAACGACATTGTCGGACGACCGGGTGTCCGGCGGAAGAGGTGAGCGCTCTCCGCGGAACCCTCCCAGAGCGCTGATCAGATGACAGTCCTGTCATGTTCGCGGCATGCACGCCGAATGGCTCTGCCTAGCCGCGGACGACTTCCAGTGCCTCGCGGGCGATCTGCCATTCCTCGTTGGTGGGGATGACGAGGACGGCGACCGGGCTGTCGTCGGTGGAGGCGAAGGTTTCGGAGCCGGCGTTGCGGTCGGGGTCGAGGTGGATGCCGAGGGAGTCCAGGCCGTGGAGGGCGGCGGCGCGTACTTCGGCGGAGTGCTGGCCGACGCCAGCGGTGAAGACGATCGCGTCGACGGTTCCGAGGACGGCGTAGTACGCGCCGATGTACTTCTTGATCCGCTGGCAGTAGATGTCGAACGCCAGCTGCGCCCGCTCGTCGCCGGCCGCGCGCCGTCGCGAAACCTCGCGGAAGTCGTTGGCGCCGGTGATGCCCTTCAGGCCCGACTCCGAGTTCAACGTGCGGTCGGTCTCCTCGGCGGATCGTCCCGCGACCCGGGCGAGGAGCCCGTGGATGGCCGGATCGAGGTCGCCCGAGCGGGTTCCCATCACGAGACCTTCCAGTGGCGTGAGGCCCATCGACGTGTCGACCGACTCCCCGCCGCGGATCGCTGCGGCCGAGCAGCCGTTGCCCAGGTGCAGCACGATCATGTTCACCTCGCTCGGCGAGCGACCGAGCAGCCGGGCGGCCTCGGCCGAGACGAACGAGTGCGACGTACCGTGAAACCCGTACCGGCGGACGCCGTACTTCTCCTGCCATTCGTAAGGCACCGCGTAGGTGTAGGCGTACGGCGGCAGCGTCTGGTGGAACGCGGTGTCGAACACGGCGACATGCGGCAGATCCGGCAGCAGCCGCCGCGCCACCTCGATGCCCTCCAGGTTGGCCGGGTTGTGCAGCGGAGCGAGCGGCACCAGCTCCGTCACGGCCGCGATCAGCTCATCGTCAACCAGCGCCGGCGCCGCGAACCGATCGCCGCCGTGCACGACCCGATGCCCGACGGCGACGATGTCCACGTCGGCAAGCGCGGGCCCTTGCGTCTCAAATGCGTGTACGGCGGCCTCGAGCGCGGCCTCGTGGTTGGCGATCGGTTGATCGTCGTTCCAGTCGCCCTTCGGCCCGTGGTGCACGTGATGGCTCGTGTCCTCGCCGATCTGTTCGACGAGTCCGGTCGCCGCGGCCTCACCCGACGCGGCGTCGACGAGGCTGTACTTGAGCGAGGACGATCCCGCGTTGATGACCAACACATGCTCCGTCATCGCGCGCCGCCCTGCTGAGCCTGGATCGCGGTGATCGCGACCGTGTTGATGATGTCCCGCACCGTTGCCCCTCGCGACAGGTCGTTGACCGGTTTGCGCAGGCCCTGCAGGACCGGGCCGACCGCGACCGCGTTGGCCGAGCGCTGCACCGCTTTGTACGTGTTGTTGCCGGTGTTGAGGTCCGGGAAGATGAAGACCGTCGCGCGGCCGGCGACGGGGGAGTCCGGCAGCTTGGTCCGGGCCACGGCGCTGTCGATCGCGGCGTCGTACTGGATCGGTCCCTCGACCGGCAGTTGCGGCATCCGTTCGCGGACGAGGTTGGTTGCCTTTGACACCTTTTCGACGTCGGTCCCGGTGCCGGAGCTGCCGGTGGAATACGACAGCATGGCGACCCGCGCGTCGACCCCGAACGCGACGGCGGTCTCGGCGGACGAGATCGCGATGTCCGCGAGCTGCTCGGCGTTCGGATCCGGGTTCACCGCGCAGTCGCCGTACACGAGGACGCGGTCCTGCAGACACATGAAGAAGACCGACGAGACGACGGACATGTCCGGCACGGTCTTGACCACCTCGAGTGCCGGCCGGATCGTGTGTGCGGTGGTGTGGACGGCGCCCGACACCATCCCGTCCGCGAGGCCGAGCTGGACCATCATCGTGCCGAAGTACGAGACGTCCCGGACCAGTTCGCGGGCACGGTCGAGGTCGACGCCGCGATGCTGCCGCAGCCGGTGGTACTCCGCCGCGAACCGCTCGGTCAGGTCGCTGTGCTCCGGATGTACGACGGTCGCCGCGGACACGTCCACGCCGAGGGACGCGGCCTTCGCGCTGATCGTGGTCGGATCGCCGAGCAGGGTGAGGTCCGCGACCCCGCGTCGGAGGAGTACGTCGGCGGCTCGGAGGATCCGCTCCTCCTCGCCCTCCGGCAGCACGATGTGCCGACGGTCGGACACAGCCCGGTCGACCAGTTGGTGCTCGAACATCAGCGGCGTCACCGCACTGCTCCGTGCGAGGGCGAGCTGGTCGAGCAGCGCCGGCCCGTCGACGTACTGATCGAAGAGAGCCAGTGCTGTTTCGATCTTGCGCGGCGCGTCCTTGGTGAGGCGGCCGCGGACCGCGGTGAGCTTGGTCGAGACAGCCTGCGTACCGAGGTCGGTCTCGATGATCGGCAGGGTGACGCCGAGTCCCTCGATCAGTCGTTGCACCTGCGGCGGCAGCTCGAACCCGCCGTTGAGCACGATCGTCGAGATCTGCGGGAAGTTGCGGGACGCGTGCGCATTCAGTACGCCGAGAACCACCTCCGGCCGGTCGCCCGCCGTCACGACCGCGGCTCCTTCGAACAGCCGGTCCAGCACGTTCGGCATGGTCATGCCGGCGATCATCAGGCCGGTGACCTCGCGGTTCAGCAGTTGCGGGTCACCGCTCACCAGCCGGCCGTCGATCGGGGCCAGCAGGTCCGCGACCAACGGCTGGTTGAGCAGTGGCTCCTCCGGGATTGCGAACGCCGGAGCGCCGATGCCATCCAGCGCGGCGACGAGCGGTGCGCCGTCGCTGACCCGGTTGACGATCACGGCGAACAGCGAGCCGTGGTTGGCGGCGAGTTCGGCGGCGGCCAGGTCGGCGATCGCCCGTACGTCGTGCGGCGTACGGGCAAAGCCGTTCAGTACCAGCAGGACCGGCGCGCCGAGGTTGGCGGCGATCTTGGCGTTGAACGAGAACTCGGTCGGCGTGCCGACGTCCGTGTAGTCGCTGCCGACGACAACGACCGCATCGGCGTGCTCGGCGACCGCGTGGTACCGCTGCACGATCGTGTCCAGCGCGGCGTCCGGGTCGTTGTGCACCTCGTCGTACCTCACGCCGACGCCTTCCTCGTACGAGTGAGTGACCGCATCCTGCGAGATCAGCAGATCGAGCACGTAGTCCCGACCGCCGTGGGTCGCGGTGTCCGCACGAACGATCGGCCGGAACACCGCCACCCGCCCGACCCGCCGCGACAACTGATGAAGAACCCCGAGAGCGACTGTCGACTTCCCAGTAGTCCCCTCAACCGAGGCGACGTACACGCTGCTACCCATGGGGTGAACCCTACTAACGCGTCAATGCGTGCAGGTGCTCGATCATTGTGTCGACGGCGATCCGCAGCGGCGCGGGATCACGGCGTACCTGGCTGAGGAGCAGACCACCCTGTACGGCGGCGAGCATCGCGACGGCGAGGTCGGCCGGGTCCGCGGCTGCGGCCAGTTCCCCGCGCTCCTGCATCTGGACCAGGCCGTCGCGGATCAGCCCCTCCCACTGCTCGAAGGCGCCGGCGAGTTGAACCCGCGCGACCGGGTCGCTCTCGGACAGATCGCTGGCCAGCGAGCCGAGCGGGCAGCCGCCGGCGCACTGCATCTCGGTCAGGATGCCGACCATCAGATCCCGCCATTTCGTCAACGAGTCGATGGTGTCGAGGCTGCCCAGACCGGTGTGCTGGATCTCGAGCACCTGGGCGGTCTGCTGATCGATGACCGCCGACACCAGCGCGTCCTTGCCCGGGAAGTAGTGGTAAAGCTGCGACGGGCTCACGCCGGCGGCCGCCTGGATGTCCTCGATCGTGGTGCGGGCGACTCCCTGCTCGATCATCAACCGTGCCGCCGCCGCGACGATCCGGTCCCGGGTCGCCTGGCCCTTCCTGGTCAGTCGCTGAGTGGTCACGCCTCCACCGTAGCGATTTTGGAGTTGATACTCCAATTTCTTCGGCGAACTATTGGAGCAATCACTCCAACAAGTGGATGGGAAATCGATATGACGCAGGACTTCGCCGGCCGGACCGCTCTGGTGACCGGCGGCAACAGCGGGATCGGGCGGGCCGTGGCCGAGCAGCTCGCGCGGCGTGGCGCGCACGTCGTGATCAGCGGCCGGGACGCTGCGCGCGGGAACAAGGCGGTCGAGGAGATCCGGGCCGACGGCGGTACAGCGGACTTCGTGCAGGCCGAGCTGGGTGATCTGGAGGAGGTGCGCGCGCTGGCCAAGCAGGCGATCGAGCTCGGTGGCGGGCAGGTCGACGTACTCGTCAACAACGCGGGGATCTTCCCGTTCGGGCCGACGGCCGAGGTGGCCGGCAGTGACTTCGACGCGGTGTTCGCCGTGAACGTGCGGGCGCCGTTCTACCTCGTCGCCGAGCTGGCTCCGCTGATGGCGGCCCGCGGATCAGGCGCGATCGTCAACGTGACGACGATGGTCGCGTACTTCGGCATGAGTGGCATGGCGGCGTACGGGTCGAGCAAGGCAGCGGTCGAGCTGCTGACCAGGTCCTGGGCGGCCGAGTTCGGGCCGGCCGGGGTGCGGGTGAACGCGGTCAGCCCGGGGCCGACGCGGACCGAGGGTACGGCGGTGATGGGCGAAGGACTGGACGGCCTGGCCGGGACGACACCGCTGCAACGGGTCGGCCGCCCGGAAGAAGTTGCCGCCGGCATCGTCTTCCTTGCCTCCGACGAGGCCTCCCTGATCCACGGCGCCACCCTCCCGATCGACGGCGGCCGCCTGGCCGTCTGACACGCGTCACGATCGTCCCCTCGGGAGTTACGCCGTACGGGTAAGAGCCCTTGACCGCCCGCGACCGCCGGACCTGGCTTCTTTCGAGTTAACCAGCGGCCGGCGGGGTGAAGATGCCGAACTGGTTGCCGGACGGGTCGCGGAGGTAGGCGAAGGGTGGGGTGCCGGGGCCGGGGTCCACGTTCTTGTTGATCACCGTGCCGCCCAGTTTCTCGGCCTCGGCACAGGTCGCCTCGAGGTCGTTGACGAGGATGTAGAAGACAGCGTGGTTGGGCAGCTCGCCGTTCGTGCCGAAGATGCCGCCCATCGGCTGCTGCCCGCCGGAGGCGGTGATGTTGCGGTAGTCCAGGCCGCCCGAGGTGAGGCTGCCGGACGACTCGAACGTCCAGTCGAACAGGCTGCCGTAGAACTTCTGTGCACCCTCCGGATCGTCGCTCGCGACCTCGAACCAGGCCAGCGTGCCGGCGGCGGGAATCGTCATGGGATCTCTCCTTCATCGAATGAATCGGTAGAACCCACGGTTTCAGCGGTTGGCGACAGCCCTATGTCGGTGTTGGAAAAAGTTCCTCGGGACGCAGTGCGGCAGCCGGCAGCTTGGTCTCGAAGCCGTCGACGTGTACGTCGCCGGTCGCGGCCGGCCGGTGCGGCGCCGTCGGGGTGCGCTCGGCCTTCGTGATGCGGTCCATCCGGAAGACCCGCTCCTCCTGACGCAGCTGGCACCAGGCCGTCAGGTACGAGCCGTTCGGCCCGACGACGACGTGTTGCGGCTCGACCTCCCGGACGGTTTCGACGCCGTCGCCATTGGTGTAGAAGATCCGCAGTACATGGTTGTCGCGTACGCCGCGCCAGATCTGCTCGGCGACTTCGCCGTCCGGATCGGCCGTCGGCCGGACCAGCAACCGGACCTTCGCGGCCGCCGTCCGCGCCTCGTCGAGGGCCTGCTTCGGCATCGCGGCGACGATCTTCTGCAATGCGGTACGGGAGTCGCGGGAGAACAGCACGTGCTCGCTGCCGCTCAATGCGACCGCGACCGCCATCGCCTCGCGCGCGGTGAAGTTCAGCGGCGGCAGACTCATCGACCGGTCCACGCTGTAGCCGCCCGTGCGGCCCTGTTTCGTTGCCAGTGGCACCCCGGCCTGACCGAGCGCACTCAGATCGCGCTCGATCGTCCTGACACTGACCTCGAAACGGGCCGCCAACTGTCGCGCCGTACGTCCCCTCGGCCCTGCTGCCCGTAGTTCCTCGGCGAGGGCGTACAGCCGATCGATCCGGTTCATACGGGCAGGCTAGGTGTCTCCATGGACAGTTTCTGCGACTACTGCGGAAGCTCGGTCCCGGTGCGCTCGGCGACCATGTAGGCGGCGTACCAGGCCGGCCAGTTCGCGTCCGCCTCGCCGGTGCGCGCCTCGTGCTCACCGTGGGCCGCGGCCGCGCGCTTCAGCGCCTCCTCGAGGTCCTCGACCGACTTGTACGTCGAGTCGGTGACCCGCCCGGGCAGCCGCGTCGTGACCTCCTGCAGCAGCCAGGTGTTGCCGTCGGGGTCGCTGAACGTCGCGAACGAGCTGTAGCTGGACCGGTCGTCCGCCGTACCGTCCACGCGCCCGCTGGTGTCGCCGGCCTCGAACTGTGCGCCCGGCGCGGTCGGGTGGAAGACCTCGGTCACCTTCGCGCCGTGCGCGAGCAGCTCGGACCGGGCCGCCTCGACATCGGTGACGACCAGGTACAGCCCCTGCGCGCTGCCAGGCGTGGCCGACGTGATGTTCGTGCCGAACTGGACCGAGGCAAGGGAACCCGGCGGCGTGAACTGTACGACGCGGAACCCGTTGTCGAACGCGAAGTCCGCATCCAGCCGCCAGCCGAGCCCGTTGTAGAACTCCTTCGCCCGGTCGGCGTCTGCCACCGGAATGACGACCGCTTCGAACTTCAGGTCGGTGCTCATAACTTCCTCCAGGGATCAATTCGTTCTGTCGATGACCAATCTGCCGCCTGGAAGCGGCAATGACACCAGTGGGAGTCCCTGGTCCTCCCACTGGGCGCGATGAAAACGCTTTAAGGTCGTCGGGTGGATCATCAGTTCGTTCTGATTGCCGGTGTTGGGCTTGCGATCATGATTGCGGCGTCGGTGTTTGCGCGGCGGACGGGTGTCGCGGCGCCGCTGTTGCTGGTCGCGTTGGGGATCGGGGCGAGCTACCTGCCGGGTACGCCGGTGATCCACATCGAGCCGGAGATCATCCTCGCGGGCGTGCTGCCGCCGCTGCTGTACGCGTCGGCGGTCCAGTTGCCGGTTCTCGACGTACGGCGGAACTTCGGGCTGATCTCGTGGTTGTCGGTCGTGATGGTGATCGTGTCGGCGCTGGTGATCGGGGCGCTCGTGCACGCGCTGTTCCCGAGCATCTCGTTCGCGCTGGCGACCGCGCTCGGCGCCGTGGTGAGCCCGACCGACGCAGTCGCGGCAACCGCGATCGGCCACCGGGTCGGGCTGCCGCCACGGCTGATGACCGTGCTGGAGGGGGAGAGCCTCGTCAACGACGCGTCGGCGCTCGTCGTGCTGCGTACGGCGGTCGCCGCGCTCGCCGTCACCACCCACTTCAGCCTCGGCGACACCGTCCTCGACTTCGCCTGGGCCGTCGTCGGCGCGATCCTGATCGGGCTGGTCGTCGGCGTACTCACGGCGCGGCTCCGGCACCGCCTCGACGATCCGGTGCTGAACACCACGATCTCGTTCGCCGTACCGTTCCTCGCCTACTTCCCGGCCGAGGAGCTGCACGCGTCCGGCGTACTCGCGGTCGTCATCGCAGGCCTGCTCACCGGCGCACTCGGCAGCCGGAAGTTCAGCGCCCGCGACCGGCAGACCCAGGCCACCACCTGGACGACGATCAGCTTCATCCTGGAGAGCGGCGTCTTCCTCGCGATGGGCTACGAGCTGCCGCAGCTCGTCGACGACGCCCGCGCCGAGACGACCGCCGGCGAGATCGCGGGGCTCGTCCTGCTGGTGGTCGGCCTGCTGGTCGTACTGCGGTTCATCGGGCTCGCCTGGCCGGCGCTGATCGGGCGGATCGGCTCGAGTGAGCGCAGTGACCAGCTCCGGGCCAGGCTGAGCCAGATGGAGGAACATCTCGACTCGATGGAGCCGTCGGGGGAGCGCGAGGAGACCCGTCTCGCCTGGGCTCGGAAGCGGCTCGCGCGCAGTCAGGCGGACGTGGACTTCGAGGAGCGGGAGCCGATCACCGGCCGCGGTCTCGTGGTGCTGGCCTGGGCCGGGATGCGTGGTGTCGTCACGGTTGCGGCCGCCCAGACCATCCCGGCCGGTACGCCGCACCGCGCGACCGTCGTACTCGCCGCGTTCGTCGTCGCGCTGATCACGCTCGTGCTGTTCGGACTCTCGCTGCCCGCGGTGATCGCGCGGATGCGGTTCAGTTCGGAGAGCGCCGAGGACAAGCGCGACTCGGTCCAGGCGCTGATGCGCCAGATCGGCGAGGCGGCGATCGACGCCGTCGGCCCGCTCGATCAGCAGACCGTCGACGGCGAGGCACTCGATCCGGTCGTGGCCAGCACGCTGAAGGACCGGATCGTGCCCCGCCTGGTCTCCGGCAGCCGGCAACTCCTGGAAACCAAGCCGGACCACCGCGACCAGATGACGATCATCCAGAACCGCTACCTGGACGCGATGCGCGAAGCTCTCGGGACCGAGCGCAGCATCGGCGTCTACAGCTCCGACACCTACCGCGAGGTCGAAGGCTTCCTCGACGCCGTCGAACAGCGCTTCAGCTCGGCCTAGCGCTCAGCGGAGGTCGAGGCGCATCAGGATGCGGGGGTGGCCTGCCAAGGTCGAGGTGGTGTCGGCGGACTTGGTGAAGCCGGCCTGTTCGAAGTTCTTGCGGAGGCCGGCGTACGCCATCGTCAGGTCGACCTTGGTGTCGCCGCTGTCGAGGGGATAGGCCTCGACGACCGGGGCGTCGTTCGTACGGGCGAAGTCGACGGCGCCGGCGATCAGTGCGTGGGAGATGCCCTGACCGCGATGCCCGGGGCGAACCCGGATGCACCACAGGGACCACACCGGGAGATCGTCGACGTGCGGGATCTTCCGGTTGCGGGCGAAGCTCGTCGCTGCGCGCGGGGCGATCGCGGCCCAGCCGACGGGCGTGTCCCCGTCGTACGCGAGGACTCCGGGCGCGGGCTTCTCCTTGCAGAGCGTCTCGACGTACTCGCTGCGCTCCGGGCCGCGGAGGCTGTTGTTCAGCTTGGACGGGATGCGGTAGCTCAGGCAGAAGCAGACCGTGGAGGTGGGTTTCTTGGGCCCGATGACAGAGCGGACGTCCTCGAAGACAGTGGCCGGACGTACGTCGATCACTCGGCCTCCAGCAGCTGGTTGTGGATCATGAACGCAGTACGGAGTTCCTTGTAGCCGACGCGATCGAACAGGACGGTCATCGTCGTACCGTCGTAGTGCTCGACCAGTCCGCCGCCGAACGTCCGGTGCTTGACCCGGCTGCCGATCGGGAACGGCTCCTCCTCCGGTGGCGCCGCCGTACGGCCGGCCAGATCGTTGTCGCAGTTGCCGCACGGCCCCTCGTAGTGCTCGCCGAAGTAGCTCAGCAACCACTCGCGCCGGCACCCGCCGTACTCCGCGTACGTCGACATCATCTCGACCCGCGACCGAGCGACCTCACGCCGATCGTGCTCGACGGCCGACGCAGCAGCGACGGCCTTGTCGACGTCGACCCGCCGAGCCAGGTGGAACTGGTGGCCGATGGCAACGACCCGCGCGTCGGTCAGCCGGCCGAGGGCGCGCTCGACGCGCGCCGCGCTCAGGTTGGTCGCAGCGGTCAGGTCGGCGATGGTGGCCGGCCGGTGCTCGGCGATGGCGCTCGCGACGGCGAGGAGATCCTCGTCGGTGACACCGCCGGAGGCGAAGAAGCGGTTCAGGCCGAGGTCGGCGTGCCGGAAGAACAGCTCGATATCGGCCGGTTCGCCGTCGCGACCTGCGCGGCCGATCTCCTGGTAGTACGCGTCGATCGAGCCCGGCACCTCGGCATGACTGACCCAGCGGATGTCGGGCTTGTCGATCCCCATCCCGAACGCGATCGTCGCCACGACCACCCGGCAGTCGCCGGCCAGGAACGTGTCCTGGACCTCGCGGCGCTGCTTGGCCGACAGCCCGGCGTGGTAGGCCTGCGCGGATACGCCGGCGGTGTTGAGGTCCGACGCCAGATCCTCGGCGTGCCGGTGCGTGGCGACGTACACGATGCCCGGGCCGCGGGACGATCGGACGTGGCTGAGCAGCCGGCGGTTCTTGGTGTCGTCGTCGGCGAAGGGAAACACAGCGAGGTTGAGATTCGGCCGGTCGAAACCGCCGACGACAACAGCGGGGTCGTCCATCTCGAGCCGGTGCACGATCTGCTTGCGCACCGGCGGAGCAGCCGTCGCGGTCAGCGCGAGCACCGGCGGCCGGCCCATCGCCTGGATCGCCGTGGCCAGCCGGAGGTAATCGGGCCGGAAGTCCTCGCCCCACTCACTGACCAGATGTGCCTCGTCCACCGCAAGCAACCGCGGCCTGGACTTCGCCAACAGCTCGAGTACGTCGGCATGCGTCAACTGCTCGGGCGACATCAGCACGAACCCCGGCCGCCCGTCCATCAGCAGCTCACGAGCCGCCCGCCCGCCGGCCCGATCGGACGCATTCAGCTCGGCAACCTCCACACCGGCAGGATGCTTCGCCAACGCCCGCAGCTGATCCCGCTGCAATGCCACCAGCGGACTGACCACCACGGTCACCCCACCGAGAGCGAGGCCCGCGAGCTGATAGATCGCCGTCTTCCCGGTCCCGGTTGCGAGCACGGCCAACGTGTCCCGCCCGTCCAGCACCGCCCGGACGGCATCCTCCTGCCCCGGCCGCAGCGACTCGTACCCCAGCCACTCGCGAGCGAGCGCGACGATGTCCCTCACGGACACATCATGCCTCGCCCCGCTGGACCGCCCGCCAGCGCCAGAGGTACAGCCCCGCCAGCGTCCGCTGCGGCCGCCACACCTCGCCCAGCTTCTCGACGTCGGCCGGCTTCGGGATCTCGGGCAGCCCGTACGCCGTTTCGACGGTCCGCCGGATCTCGAGATCCCCGACCGCGAGCACGTCCGGCCGGAGCAGGTGGAAGATCAGGAAGATCTCCGCCGTCCACCGTCCGATCCCTTTGATCGCGGTCAGCTGGGCGACCACCTCGTCGTCCGGCAGATCCGGCAGCCGCTCCAGCTCGAGTTCACCCGAGATCACGTGCTCGGCCAGCGACCGAAGCGAAGCGGTCTTCGCGTGCGACAACCCCACCGCGGTCCGCAGCGCGTCAGGTTCGTCCGCGAGCAGCTCCTCCGGCGCCGGCGCGTGTCCGCCGTACCGCTCGACGATCCGTCCGTAGATGGCCCGAGCGGAGATGTTCGAGATGTTCTGCCCGACGATGGCCCGCACCAGCACGCCGTAATGCTCGGAGGGCAGATCGGGCACACCGGTATCCCGGCTCTCCGACAACGGCACGCCAACAGCCTGAACCACGTCGTCGATCACACCGGCGAGCACCGAATCAGCCCGCCGCAGGTAGTCCTCAGGCGTCCCCATGACGGAACCGTAGTACAGCGGTCAGTTGTTGACGTCGTATACGAGTTTCTGGATGCCGTTGGGGTAGGAGGCGCTGTCCTTGAGGGTCAGGGCCAGTTTGTCGCGGTCGGTGTCGCTGAACAGGCGCTTGCCGGCGCCGAGGAGGACCGGGAAGACGAGGAGGTTGTAGCGGTCTATGAGGCCGGCGTCGGAGAGGTTGCGGTTGAGGGTGGCGCTGCCGTGGACGATGATCGGGCCGCCCTCGGTCTCCTTCAGCGCGGCGACGTCGTCGAGTGACCGCAGGATCGTGGTCTCGCCCCAGTTCGTCACCAGGTCGCTGTCCTGCAGCGTGGACGACACGACGTACTTCGGCATCGCGTTGTAGCCGGCGAATTCCTCGACCATCCCCGGCCAGACCGGCGAGAACGCCTGGTAGCTGACCCGGCCGACCATCAGCGCGGTCGCCTCGGTCTGCTCGGTGCCCTTGAGCTCGTAGGCCGCTTCGTCGAACGGGATGCCCTTGAAGGTCCAGCCCGAGTTCCGGTAGCCCGGCTCGCCGCCCGGACCCTCGATGACACCATCGAGAGAGACGAACGCGGTGGTGATGAGGGTACGCATCTGATGCTCCTTGATCGGTTGGTTATGCCTCTGCGTCGAGCCGGGCAGCCGCGATGCGACACCTCATTATGTGACCCCCGTCACAATCCAGGCGGAGGACTCGAAGTGCACACCCGAGCCGGTCTGATGTGCGGCGAGCATCTCGCGAAGGGCGGTCTGGGCCCTCTCAGCGGCGGCCGCGTCGAGCTCCGCGAGGAGCGCTTGAGGCTCGCGAAGCCTGAGGACGTTGTCGTACGCCGTCTCCACGTCGGGACCGTAGTAGAGCAACTCATGCACAGCCGTGAACGTCGGATCAGCGAACCCTGCAGACGTCAGGATGTCCCGCGTCACGTCCTCCGAGCCGAGCGCGAACGCCGACTCGTCGCGGTACGCCCCGCCGATCACCTCCGGAATCACCCGCGCCCACTCGTTCTCCGCCCGCGGCTGCCAGACCAGCACCACCAGCCGACCGCCCGGCCGGAGCGCCCGCCGCAGGTTGGTGAACGCGCCGACCAGATCCTCGAAGAACATCACCCCGAACCGGCTGATGCACAGGTCGAACGACGGCTCGAAGGCGTACGTCGCGGCGTCGGCCAGCAGGTAGTCCACGTTCGGAAGCGGCTGCCGTCGGGCGTGCTCAAGCATCCGCTCGGAAACGTCGACACCGAGCACGTGCGCAGCATCAGCCGCCGCATCGCGCGTCGTCTGGCCGCCGCCACACCCGACGTCGAGCACCCGATCCCCGTCGCGGACGCCGCACGCCGCGCGGAACCGCGGGCGATAGAACCGCATCTCCGCGTCGTAGTCGAACATTGCCCAAGGCTAAGGGCGGACGTTCACCTGGCCTGCCTAGTCTGCCCGGCATGTCGATCAGAACCGTCGATGACCTGATGAACCTGCTCGCGGACTGCGAGGACGCGTGGGACATGCCCGACCGCAGCGGTGATCCGGTCGACATCCTCGACCACGACCGCCAGTGCGCCGAGTTGTTGCGCCGCGACTTCCCCGACGACGAGGAGCTCCAGGTCGCCGGGCTCGTGCACGACATCGGGCACCTGCTCCGGCCGGGTGACGATGCGGGTCATGGCCGGCACGGCGCGGACGCCGTACGAGATCTGCTGGGGGAGCGGGTCGCTCGGCTCGTCGAGCTCCATGTGGTCGCCAAGCGGTATCTGGTGGCGACGGACGCTGTGCATGCGGGGCAGCTGTCGGCATCGAGTCGCCGCACCCTCATCGCCCAGGGCGGAGCGATGTCGGAAGACGAGGTCCAGGTGTTCCGCGGCGATCCCGAGTTCGCCGCGGCAGTCGCGTTGCGACGGGCGGACGATGCCGGGAAGGTCGTCGGACTCGACGTCGGGCCGCTCGAGTCGTGGCGGCCGGTCGTCGAGCGGGTCGCGCGCGGTTAGGCGGCGGGCAGGAACACCACGCGGTTGCCGTCCGGGTCCTGGGTGTCGGCGCCGGGCTCCGCGGCGGTGAGGCCGAGGTGGTCGATCGAGGACGCGGCCTGCGGTACGAGCTTGACGGCGTCCGCGCCGATCCGGAACGTGTCGTCGGCGACGCGTTCCATGCCCAGATGCGTGCCGTAGAACTCGATCGCCGCGTCGAGATCCGGCGCGGCCAAGGCGACGTACGACAGACCGTGCACCGGCCCGGCCGTGATCGGCGGGACGCGGAACTCCTCCGAGCGCTGCAACAGCTCGACCCGCACGCCGTTCGGATCGGACAGGAACGCCAGCCGGCCCTGACCGCTGCCGGCGACCCGCGGCGACGAGATCTCGCCGTACCCGAGCGCCATCAGCCGGGCGTAGTCGCCGTCGAGGTCGTCGGTCATGAAGCCGACATGATTCAGCCCGTACGTCGCCTGCGGGTCTGACGCCTCGTGGTGGAGCAGCTCGACCAGACCCGTGGCGACCTGGAGATGCACGCGATGAACACGCGAACTGGTCATGAACAACCGATCGACCACCTCCGCACCGAGGCCGTCGTAGAACGACAGGCTCGCATCGAGATCCCGCACCCGGCCGCCGACGTGGTTCAGCTCGTAGATCACCCGAACACCCTAGCAAGCGCTTTCCGCTGATGCGTGGGCACGGGCGTGTGGTGAAGTGCCAGGACGGCATGCACTATGGGCCGATGGAATCGATGCTGTTCGAGAGCCGGGACCTCGCCAGGACGGAGGAGTTCCTCAACCGCGCCTACACGAAGATGCAGATCGGTGGCCGCGCGACGGACGTCCGGACCCGGATCTCCCGGGCGGCCGCGGACTCGATCAGCATCGACCGGATCGAGATCGGCTTCGAGATGAGCTACGACGCCGATCCGCTCGGGAAGATCTGTCTGTGCGAGGTGACCTCGGGCAGTATCACCGACCACGCCACGGACGGCTGGGAGGACGAGTTCCGGCCGGGTGACCTAGTCTCGTTCGCGCCCGCGGACCGCCCGTTCGCCGGGACGATCCGCCGGTCGACGTACACGATCACGATGTTCGATCCGGTGCTGCTGGCCCAGGTCACCGGAGCCGGCCGGAAGGACGACGCGACGGTCCGGCTGCTCTCGCACCGGCCGCATTCGCGCGCTGCGGCGTATCAGCTGTCCAAGACGATCGCGTACGTCGACCACGTGCTGCCGAACCCCGCCGTACGGACTTCGCCGCTGGTGCTCGCGTCCCTCTCGCAGTTGCTCGCCTCGAGCGTTCTCGCCGCGTTCCCGAACAGCGCGACGACCGACGGTGACGGTCCCGACGCCCGTCCGCCCACGGTCCGGCGGGCGATGGCATTCATGGAGTCGAATCTCGACCAGCCCATCACGATCGCCGACATCGCAGCCGCGGCCGGGGTGACCGTCCGGGCGGTGCAGACGGCCTTCCAGCGCCACCTCGGTACGACGCCGCTCGCCCAGCTGCGCCTCCTCCGGCTGGCCGAGGTGCATTCGGAGCTGCAGGCCGCCGACCCGACCAGACACACCGTCGCCGAGATCGCCGCGCGGTGGGGATTCCATCATCACGGCCGGATGGCAGCGGCGTACCTCGAGCTGTACGGCGAGCTGCCGAGCACCACGCTGGCGCGCTAGGGGAGCTTGCGGGTGTTGATGAGCTGTTCGGCGACGTCCCGCAGCTTGGTGTTCGTGTCCTGCGAGTAGCGCTTCAGTACGGCGAACGCCCGGTCGGCGTCGATGTCGAAGCGTTCCATCAGGATCCCCATCGCCTGACCGACGAGCTTCCGCGCATCGATCGCCTGCGCCATCGAGGCCTCGTGGCGGGCCGACGCGAGCGCCACCGACGCGTGCCGGGCCAGAATGTGCGCGACCGCCTCGTCATCAGCCGCGAACGCGTCCGGATCCGGGCTGTACAGGCCCATCACACCGACGCTGGGACTCCGTACGTGGCCGGTGGCCAGCGGTACGTCGAGAACGCTGCGGACCCCGAGCGTTGCGACCTTCGCCGCCCACTCCGGCCAGCGCTGATCGGTGGTCGTGTCGCGGATCAGTACCGGTTGACGCTCCCGCATCGCTGTCACCAGAGGTCCGCTCTGATTGCCGATCTGGAGCTCGTAGACCTCGGCGACGACCGGGTCGGTCACCGCCGCGATCTCCGGGCGTGAACCGCGTACGGACAGGGCGATGCCGGCGTACGTGCAGTTGAGAGCCTGCAGGGCGAACTGGACGACCGCGTCGACGGTCTCCTCGACCCCCGGAGCGTCGTGCAACTCGACGGCGAGACGGGCGAACGCCGTGGCAGCACTGTCTTTGCTCGGATCGAGCATCGTCATTCTGGTGACTCCCTGGTGCAACGGGCACGGGGTTCCGGGTGGTCCCCCTCCGGACCACCCGGCAGCCGTGCTCACATGATGCGGCGCGAAGGCGGGATTCGGCGCGTCTCCCAGCGCAGTTGTTGCAAAAGTTGCGTTGCGCGGACGGACCGGTTTCGTCGTACGGATAAGTTGGTCAGGTGCAGGTGGCGAAGCGCTGGTCATGGGTGGCGGTCGGGGTCCTCCTGGTCGGGGTGTGGGCCGCCTGCTCGGACAAGGACGCCAAGCCCACGTCGGCGCCGAAGACCCAACCGACAGTCACCAAGCCGAAGCCCGCGCCCACCCCGACGAGCACCAAGCCGTGGTACGACGACTACGACCCGGCCCGGTTCGCTCCCGAGGTACGCCGCTACGCCAAGCAAGCGGGGATCAACCCACAGTTGCTGATGGCAATCTTGTACAACGAGGACTACAAGCCGCACGACCCGAAGTTCGAACGGGAGTGGGCCGAGGTCGACTCCGATCCGGCGTTCGGGATCGCGAACATGCACCGGCCGGCGTTCGACGAGACCAAACGCGGCCGCGACTTCGCCAGGCGGAAGTGGGAGGAGCTGCCGGACAACCCCGCGCTCGCGATCGAGGCCGCCGCCTGGCACCTGCACGACCTCGCGAAACGACTGCCCAGCAAGCGCGCGGACCTGTACACCAAGGACGAATTGCTTGCCCTCGGCTACAACGCCGGCGGCGGCAACATGCGGATCTTCGCCCGCGGCCGCAAGGCCGGCTCGCAGGCGCAGTCGTACCTGGACCGCCTGCACAGCAACTGGGCCAAGTCCGCCGAAGCCCTCAAGAGCTAACGGGAGACATTGTGGAATTCGCATCGCCAGCACTGGCTGTCGCCGACTGGCGCCGGCGCGTGTTCGCGCTCTACCAATCCGTCCGCGCCGAATCCGATCCGGCGGCGGGGCACTCGCTGTGGAAGGCCGGGCGCGACGACCTGCTCAGGCATCATCCCGCCTCGCCGGTGCCGGTCGACGAACGGGCGGCGTACGGCGGTGCTCGGATCGGGGAGTACCGGCCGGAGTTGCGCTTCGACGCGGTGATCGACACCGACGTGAAACCGGATCGGTGGGAGTTCGAGTCGGCCACCGACGGCGTGATCCCGTTCTCGCTGATCGGCGTACTGCACCTGCCGGCCGTCGGGGACCTCGACGTGTGGTGGCTGGAGTCGTACGGCGGTGGCATCTTCGTCCCGCTGAAGGACGCGCTGGCCGGCAGATCGACGTACGGCGGCGGCCGCTACCTGATCGACACCGTCAAGGGTGCGGACCTCGGCAGCGACCTGCCGGCGGGCAGGCTCGTCGTCGATCTGAACTTCGCCTACAACCCGTCGTGCGCCTACAGCCCGGAATGGACCTGCCCGCTCGCACCGGCAACCAACAAGGTGGATGTCGAGTTGCCGGTGGGCGAGCTGTCAGGCTAGATCAGGCAGCAGCTTCCAAGGCCTGCGTGAGGAGGGCGGCCAGGGCCTCGAGCTGGAAGTCGGCCGAGGCGCCAACCTCCTCGTCGGAGCCGTCCAGGGCCTTGGCCGCGAGGCCGGCCTTGGCGTCGATGAGGTCGGCGATGCGGGTGTCGATCGTCTGCGCGGCGATGATCCGCCACGCGGTGACCGGCTCGTCCTGACCGATCCGGTGCACGCGGTCGATCGCCTGCGTCTGCTCGGCGTTCGTCCACGAGAGCTCGGCGAGCACGACGTTCGAGGCGACCTGCAGGTTCAGGCCGACACCTGCGGTCAGCAGCGAGCAGACCGCGATCGAGACGTCGGGATCGTTGACGAAGGCATCGATGTTCTTCTGCCGGGTCCGCGCCGTCTGGTCGCCGCGGATCGACGAGAACTGGATGCCGCGCTCGGCGAACAGCTCCTCGGCGGCGTCCATCACCTCGATGTGCCGGGCGAAGAACACCACCTTGCCGACGTTCTGCGCCAGCTGGGCCGCGTAGTCCGCAGCCAGGCCGGCCTTGGCCTGACCGATCCGGCGGAACAGGCTGAACACGTTCTCGCCGGTCTTCTTCGTCGCCATCTCGGCCCGCTCCCAGCCGGCCACCTGGCGGACCAGGTCGTGGTCGATACCGTCCACGACGATGCCGGAGCGGCGGGTCTCGAGCGCGGTGTTGTACCGCGCGACGAGGCGGTCGGCGAGCTCGCGCTCGGCGGCCCGGATCGAGCGGCCGACGGCGCCGTCCAGCTCGACCGGCAGGTCGGCGATCCGGCGGGCCGGGATGTCCGCGGCCACGTCGACCTTGCGGCGCCGGACGATGCCCATGTCGATGACGCTCGCCCGCGCGGCGGCGGAGAAGCCCGGGTCGGCCGGGGTCAGGTCGGTGTCGTCGAGCTTCTCCATCAGCTCGGCGCGGGGCGCCTTCTCGTCGACCCAGCCGAGGTACTCCCAGATCGCGGTGAAGTCCTCGATCGAGTTGATCAGCGGCGTCCCGGTCAGCGCCATCAGCAGCGGACGGACCGTGCGGTTGCGGATCCGGTTCGACAGGTCGAGCACGTTGCGTGACCGCTGGGACTTCTTGTTCTTGATGAAGTGCGCCTCGTCGACCACCATGCCGCGGAAACCGAGGTCGCCGAGCCAGCCGACGTGCCGGTCGAGGACCTCGTAGTTGACCACGACGATGTCGGCGAAGCCGTCGATCGTGTCGCCGTCACCGTGGATGACGGTCGGCGTACGGCGGGGGGTCCACAGGTTGGCCTCGCGCGCCCAGTTCGTCTTGACGACGTTCGGTACGACGGCGAGCAGCGGATAGGCCTCCGCCGCCTGGGCGGCGAGCAGGGCCTGGGCGGTCTTGCCGAGGCCGGGCTCGTCGGCGAGGAGGAAGGTCCGGTGCCCGGCGGCCGCGGCCGCGATCACGCCGGCCTGGTGCGGCATCAGCTCGAGACCGCGCAGGCGCAGCGAGTCGATCCCGCCGGCCAGCTGAAGGGAGGTCGGGTCGGGCAGCTTCATGCTCGCGGAGGCGCCGGCGTGCTCGAACGACCTCAGCAGCGGCCCGATCAGCTCCCAGCCGGCCAGGCGGCTGGCATGGACCGGGCGGGGCGGGGCGCTGGAGAAGTCCGGAGCGAGGAACGGGTTGGCGAGCTGCCGGGACACGACGGCCTGCGGCACCACGCGCCGGGTCTGGGTGTCCGGGGGAGCGACCGGCTGGACCGGCTCGGGCTCCTCGGGCAGCTCCATACCGGCGTCCTCGAGCATCTGCCGCTTGAGGGCGGCCGCGGCTTCGGAGATGACCGCGTCCTCGGCGAGCAGGCCGAGCAGGGTCGGGTCCAGCGCGGCGGTCTTCGCCAGGATCGTGGCGATGCCGTCGAGCCGCCGGAGCTGCTCGGTGCGGTACGCCTCGGTGGCCGACTCCGCGCCGTTCACCCGGGCCCGCTCCTCGCGGACCAGCAGCGCGACGACCTGGAACTTCGTCCGGGTCGACGGTTTGCTCGCGCCGCGGGTGACGGCACCCTCGACCTCGCGCACGGCCTGTGCGAGGACCTGGATCAGACCGTCTGACTCACCGTCGCGGACACGACGCCGTCGACGGGGAGCGGAACGGGTAGCGCCGGGCTGGCGCTGACCTCGTCGGGCCAACTGTTCCTCCTGTGTCATGCCACGACGGAGCCGTGGCGGAACGCCAGACCGCACAAGGACCGAACCGCCGACGAGACGCCACGCTGTGACATGCAGTGGGCCGTCCAGAGGGTCCCCCAGGAACACGGCTCAGAATTCACCGCTCCTGATTGCGCGATCGAGAACCCATCCTACCCTCTGTCAGCACCAACGACCGCTACCGGGACCCACCCCGGTCTCGTTACTCAGCGGAATGGTTCTTGCGGAGGCGGAGTTCGGGGAGGATCTCGGTGCGGTAGAGGTTCATCATGTCGACGGTGTGCGGCCCCATGTTGGCGACGTACACCTCGTCGAATCCCGCCTTCAGGTACGGCGTGAACGCGTCGACGTGGACGTCGGCCTCCGGGCCGCAGGCGACGGACTGCGCCGTGGCCTCCTTGGTCACCAGCTGGCTGGCCTGCTCGAAGTGCCGGGGTGAGGGCAGCACCTGGGCGAGCTCGCCGGGGAGGCCGGAGTTCGCCCAGATCCGGTGGGCCTGCTCGACGCCCTCGGCCTCGGTCGGCGCGTAGCTGACCTTGAAGCCGGCCTGGGCGGGCTTGTCGCTGCCGCCGTGGTCGCGGAACCGCTGGAGCAGCTCCCGGTCCGGCGAGGTGGTCAGATACCCATCCGCGATCCGCGCCGCGACGTCGGTCGCCTCGGGGCCGAACCCGGACATGTAGATCGGCAATGGCTCCTGCGGCCGGGTGTAGATCCGGGCCGTGTCGACGGTGTAGTGCTTGCCGTGGTGGCTGACGAAGTCGTCCTCGGTCCACAGTCGGCGCATGATCTCGACCGCTTCCTCGAGCATCTCCAGCCGTACGTCGACGGTCGGCCAGACCGAGCCGAGAACGTGCTCGTTCAGCGCCTCGCCGGTTCCGACGCCGAGCCGGAACCGGCCGTTCAGCAGTACGGCGCTGGTCGCGGCCGCCTGCGCGATCACGGCCGGATGGATCCGCACGGTCGGGCAGGTCACCGCCGTGGTCACCGGCAGCTCGCACACCTGGGAGATCGCGCCGATCGTGGACCAGACGAACGCGCTCTGGCCCTGCTCGTCGTTCCACGGATGGAAGTGGTCACTGATCCACAACCCGTCGAACCCGGCCTCCTCGGCCATCTGCGCGTGCTCGATCAGTTCGGCGGGCGTGTACTCCTCGCTGGAGAGGATGTATCCGATCTTCACGCAGACCTCCTAGCGCCGGCCGCGGGTCAAGAAGACGGTCGCGGCCGCGGCGGCGCCGGTGGCGAGTCCGGTGACCAGGCCGCGGTGGCGTGAGGCCCAGACCTGGTAGCTGCGGGCGGTGGAGCGGTCGTCGAAGGCGCCGTGGGAGCCGTAGTCACGGTTCTCGTCGGCCGGCTCCCAGAGGTTGGCCGCCTTCTCGGCGGGTTCGTCGGCCTGCTGGGATTTGTATCCGGTCCGGGCGAGGTAGCGGTCCAGCAGACCGGCGGCGAACTTGTTCGCGACGATGGTGGCGACGGTCGGCATACCGACCCAGTACTCGCGGCGGTGCGGGTGATCGGCGGCGTACACGACGGCGTCCGCGGCGACCTCCGGCTGGAAGATCGGCGGCACCGGTTGCGGATGCTTCGGGAGCCGGGACAGCACCCACGAGAACTGCGGGGTGTTGACCGCGGGCATCTGCACCATCGTGGCGTGCACGTTGGACTTGTCGTGGAGCAGTTCGCAGCGCAGCGAGTCGTGGAACCCCTGGATCGCGTGCTTCGCCCCGCAGTACGCCGATTGCAGCGGGATGCCGCGATAGGCCAGCGCCGACCCGACCTGGACGATCGTCCCGTGATCGCGTGGCTTCATCCGGTCGAGCGCGGCGCGGGTGCCGTACACGTACCCGAGGTACGTCACGTCCGTCGTCCGCCGGAACTCGCTCGGCTCGATCTCCAGGAACGGGGCGAACACCGAGCTGAAGGCGACGTTCACCCACACGTCGATCGGCCCGAGCTCCTTCTCGGCCGTCCCCGCCGCGGCCTCGACCTGCTCGTAGTCGGCGACGTCGACCTCGATCGGCAGCGCCGTACCGCCCGCTTCCTCGACGTCGCGGACGGCGGCCGCAAGACCGGACTCCCCCCGCGCGAGCAACGCCACCCGCGCCCCACGTCGCGCGAACGCCACCGCAGTCGCCCGCCCGATCCCACCACTGGCTCCGGTTACCACTACGACCTGTGCCACCTGTTCCTCCTTCGGCTCACCTTCCCGGTGACCGCTGCGGCGCGGCCGAAACCCGTTCAGCGTCGCCAGAAGCCCAGACGGATCGTGGCGTGGTTGAAGGTGGCGGGCATCGGTCCGGTGAGTTTCGCGCGGGTCGTCGGGTCGACGTCGAGGTCGTAGCGGTCCGCGACGTGGCTGACCGCGGTGCTGGTGGCCAGCAGTACGACGTTGCGGCCCGGGCACTCAGCGCGTCCAGTTCGTCGCGAACGACCTCGAGCATGCGGTGACCGTGCTGGTGTACCGGCTGATGACTGCCGAGCGCATGCTCGTTCAGCTCACGCCGGGGACCGTCGCCGTAGCTGCGGCGGAACTTGCGGACCAGCGAGGCTGTCGGCAGCTCAGCTGGCATGTGCTTCCGGTGTCCGCGCGCGGGACACCCAAACGCGCGTGAATGCGGGCAGCGGGGTCGGGTACCGGGCGGAAGGGTGAAGGGAGCAACGACATGCCTGCAGGATCGAGCCCGAAGCGGGAGCGGCAGTACGAGCACATCAAGTCCGGGCTGAAGAAGCGCGGCCGCAGCGAGGACGTCGCCGAGGAGATCGCGGCGCGGACGGTGAACAAGGAACGCGCGCGGTCGGGTGAGGCGAAGGAGAAGAGCCGCACGTCGACGCACGACATCTCGTCGGGCCGGCGCGGCGGGCTCCGTTCGCACACTGGCTCCAAGGGCCGCACCAAGGAGCAGCTCTACAATGAGGCGAAGCAGAAGAACGTCAAGGGTCGCTCGAAGATGACGAAGGCCGAGCTCGCGAAGGCGGTCGGCCGCTAGCTGGGGGAGCCAGCCGTGCAGCAGACCGACACCAGACCACTGACCGACGACGAGCTGCAGGGCATCGACGCCTACTGGCGGGCAGCGAACTACCTGTCCGTCGGGCAGATCTATCTCCTCGCCAATCCACTTCTCCGTGAGCCGCTGCGGCCGGAGCACATCAAGCCCCGGCTGCTCGGCCACTGGGGTACGACGCCCGGCCTCAACCTGATCTACGCGCACTTCAACCGCGTGATCAGACAACGCGACCGCGAGGTCCTGTTCGTCACCGGCCCCGGCCACGGCGGCCCGGCGCTCGTTGCGAACACCTGGCTCGAGGGCAGCTGGACGGCGGCGTACCCGAACACCACGCAGGACGAGGTCGGCATGGGCCGGCTGTTCAAGCAGTTCTCGTTCCCCGGCGGTGTACCGAGTCACGTGGCCGCCGACGTGCCAGGGTCGATCAACGAGGGCGGCGAGCTCGGCTACTCGCTCAGTCACGCGTACGGCGCCGCCGCGGACAACCCCGGGCTCGTCGTGGCGTGTGTCGTCGGCGACGGCGAGGCGGAGACTGGTCCGCTCGCGGCGTCCTGGCACTCGAACAAGTTCCTCGATCCGGTGCGGGACGGCGCCGTACTGCCGATCCTGCATCTGAACGGGTACAAGATCGCGAACCCGGGTGCTGGCGCGGATCGGCGACGAGGAGCTGTCCGCGCTACTGCAGGGGTACGGGTACGAGCCGTATCTCGTCGAGGGATCGGAGCCGGCCGAGGTACACCAGGCGCTGGCGGCCACGCTCGACCGCTGCATGGACCGGATCGACGAGATCCAGGTCGAGGCACGATCCGCGCCGGAGCCGCTGCCGCGACCGGCGTGGCCGATGATCGTGCTGCGTACGCCGAAGGGCTGGACGGGTCCGCAGGTTGTCGACGGTGAGCCGGTCGAGAACACGTGGCGCGCGCACCAGGTCCCGCTGTCCGGCGTACGGACGAACGAGGATCACCTGCGCCAGCTGGAATCGTGGATGCGCAGCTACCGGCCCGAGGAGCTGTTCGACGACTACGGCCGTCCGATCGCGGCGCTGGTCGAGCTCGCGCCGGGTCCGGACCTGCGGATGGGGTCGAACCCGCATGCCAACGGTGGCGCGCTGAGCCGTGATCTCGAGCTCCCGGCGGTCGACGAGTACGCCGTACCGGTGAAGATTCCCGGGGCCGAGGACGGGGAGCCGACCCGGGTCTTCGGCGAGTTCCTGCGCGATGCCTTCCGGCTGAACGCGGACAATCTGCGACTGTTCGGCCCGGACGAGACCGAGTCCAACCGGCTGACCGCGGTCTACGAGACGACCGGCAAGCAGTGGCAGGCCGACCTGCTCGACACCGACAACCACCTCGCCCGCGACGGCCGGGTGCTGGAGATCCTCAGCGAGCACACCTGCCAGGGCTGGCTCGAGGGGTACCTGCTGACCGGGCGGCACGGACTGTTCTCGTCGTACGAGGCGTTCGTCCACATCGTCGACTCGATGGTCAACCAGCACGCGAAATGGCTCAAGACGATCAACCGGCTGGAATGGCGTCGGCCGATCCCGTCGCTGAACTACCTGCTGACCTCGCACGTCTGGCGCCAGGACCACAACGGCTTCTCGCACCAGGACCCGGGCTTCATCGACCACGTGGTGAACAAGAAGGCCGAGGTCGTCCGCGTCTACCTGCCGCCGGACACCAACACGCTGCTGTCCACGATGGACCACTGCCTGCGGACCCGGAACTACATCAACGTCGTTGTCGCAGGCAAGCAACCGCAACCCAACTGGCTGGACTGGGAGGCGGCCGCGCTGCACTGCGCGCGGGGTGTCGGCGTCTGGGAGTTCGCCAGCAACGACGAGGGCGAGCCGGATGTGGTGATGGCGTGCGCCGGCGACGTACCGACGATGGAGACGCTGGCCGCGGTCGACCTGCTCCGCGAACACCTTCCCGACCTGCGGATCCGGGTCATCAACATCGTCGACCTGATGCGGCTGCAGTCCGAGGGCGAGCATCCGCACGGGCTGCCGGACGCCGAGTTCGACGCGCTGTTCACCACGGACAAGCCGGTGATCTTCGCGTACCACGGCTATCCGTGGCTGATCCATCGCCTCACCTACCGCCGGCACGGGCACGACAACCTGCACGTCCGCGGCTACCTCGAGGAGGGTACGACGACCACGCCGTTCGACATGGTCGTCCGCAACAACCTCGACCGGTACCACCTGGCGATGGACGTGATCGATCGCGTCCCGTCGCTCGGCAGCCGGGCGGTGTCGACGCGGCAGTACTTCGCCGACCAGCGCGCCCGTCACCACGCATACGTCACGACGTACGGCGAGGACCTGCCGGAGGTCCGGGACTGGCGATGGACGCCGCGCTAGTCGAGTAGCGCGACGGCGGCGCGGAGGTCGTCGACGAACAGACCGAGATCGCGAGTGAAGTCCTGCGAGCGGACCACGGCAGAGGGATGGACGGTCGCGATCGCGGTGCCGCCGTCGGGCAGCTCCACCTTCTCGCCGCGGTGCTGCGTCACCTTGAAACTCGGGCCGAGCAGTGAGCGTGCGGCGACGGCTCCCATGATCACGACCAGCGCGGGTTTCACGATCTCGAGTTCACGCGCCAGCCATGGGTGGCAGGCGGTGATCTGCCCGGCGGACGGCGTCTTGTGGATCCGCCGCTTGCCCTCGCGTTCGAACCGGAAGTGCTTGACCGCGTTGGTCAGGTAGATGTCCGACCGCTTGATGCCCGCCTCGTCCAGCGCCCGGTCGAGCAGCCGCCCGGCGGGACCGACGAAGACATGGCCTTCCTTGTCCTCGTGATCGCCGGGCGTCTCGCCGACGAACATCATCCGCGACCGAACCGGCCCTTCACCCGCGACGGCCTGCTCGGCGTCCTTCCACAGCTCACACCCGCGGCAGTCTCCGAGGGTCGCACGCACCTTGCGCATCCCACCGTCGTGCGGCACCCATTTCTCGGCCCCGGGTTCCTTGCTCATGGCGCCCCGGTACCCCTCGCGGCGCTAATTCATGATGCCGGCGGGATGAGCGCCTGCCGGATGATCACGAGGGCGAACAGGATCAGCGTGAGGCCGTGGACGACCGTGCACCACAGGCAGATCGCGTTGATCTGGAACAGCTCCGCCCAGATCAGGTAGCAGATGAACACGACGCCGATGAGTACGGCGGCCAGTCGCAGCCGGCCCGGCCACGGTGACGACGTACGCCACAGCGGAGGCACCGACAGCGCCGTCATGCCGACGAAGAAGCCGAGTCCGAGCAGTGCGACCGGGATCCCGAAGACCTTCGAGTACTGACTGCTGGTGACCTTCGCGCAGTTCACCACACCGGTGTCCGGGCAGGCGAGCGTCGTACCCGCCGTGAAGTGCTCATAGGTCAGGTACCCGGCCACTGCGAGGCCTGCGATCGACACCACCAAAGTGGCCCATGGGATCCAGCCCAGTGACGTCTGGGAGGACCGCTGTGCTGTGTCGCTCACGCTCAGCTGTTCCCGCCGCCGAGCTTCGACGCTGCCGCGGTGACGGCGGAGCTGGTGCACACGTTGGCCGGCTGGTTGTTGGTGATCTTGCAGATCGCGGCCGTGTAGACGTTGGCCGAGGCGATCACCGCCTTGGCGATGTCGTTCGACGGGTCCTTGAGCGCATCCGCGACCTGCGCCTGGGTCTTTCCGGCCAGCAACTGCGGGCTGTACGTCGCACCGGACGACACGAACTTGCCGCCGATGTCGATGAACGGGATCGACCCTTCACTCGAGACGTACGGCGGCTTGTTGTACGTCTCGAACGTCTTCTCGTCGTCCGCGGCCGGGGTGTCGAGCGGCTTGTACCCGTTGCCCTGCTGCTCGTTCGTCGTCGTCTCGACGCCGGTGAAGGCGAGGTACTGGCTCGTGAACGTCGCGCCGTGGAACGACAGCGTCGGCGTGTTCGGGAACTCGTCCGCGGACGCGGAGTGCGTCGTACCGAGGTTGCTGAAGGTCCCGAACCGGGACAGGGCGACCGTCACGGGCCAGCGCTCGGCGGCGCAGAACGGGCAGAACTCGGCGCCGATGTAGAGCACCTTCGGCTTGCCGTTCGCGGTCAGCGCCGGCGCGTCGATCGCGGACGGCGCCGCCTTCACACCCTCGGTGCCGACCGTCGAGAACGTCGACTCCGGGATCGAGGAGAGCGCGGTGATCAGAGCCGCGTCGGCAGCGCCGGTCGGACCGGTCGCCGTCTTCTTGCCGCCGCCCACCAGCCGGATCGCCACCAGCCCGCCGACGATCACGATGACCAGGACGACCGCACCGACCGCGAGCAGAAGGCGCCGCCGTCGCTCCGCCGCCTGCTGCGCGGCGAGCTGCGCTGCGATCCGCTCCCGGGCCGCAGCCTTCTGTTCGACACGCCTTGCCATGACTCTCCTCTGATCGTGCACGGGCTCCGGAAAGACAACTATCCATCGACCCCGGAAGTTCCTGTCCTTCTGTCACCGCGAGATTACAGATCGCTGAAATCCCGGCTGTCGGTGGTGCCGTTTAAGGTTCCCGCCATGGATTGGCAGCGATGGCATCAACGGTACGACGACCCCAAATCCGAGCTGTCCCGCCGGCTGGCGGCAGTGCAGGAGCATGTCCGCGCTGCGCTCGATCGGGCACCGGCCGGTCCGGTGCCGGTGGTGAGCCTGTGCGCCGGCCAAGGGAGGGATCTGCTCGAGGTGCTCGCGGATCATCCGCGTCGGGCGGACGTGCAGGCGAGACTCGTCGAGCTCGATCCGGTGCTGTCCGCATCCGCCCGCGAGCGCGCCGCGGAATTCGGTCAGGTGGAGGTCGTCACCGGCGACGCGTCCCTGACCGATCAGTATGTCGGCCTGGTCCCGGCGGAGCTCGTCCTGTTGTGCGGGATCTTCGGCAACATCTCCGAGGAGGACATCCGGCGGACCGTCGACGCGAGTCCGCAGTTGTGCCGTACCGGCGGGACGGTGATCTGGACCCGTCATCGGGAAGACCCGGACCTGGCGCCGTCGATCTGTGACTGGTTCGAGGCCCGCGGGTTCGAACGCATCTGGCTGTCGGACCGCGACGCCGGCTTCGGTGTCGGCGTGCACCGCTTCGCCGGCGTACCCGAGCCGTTGATCACCGGAGAGAGTCTGTTCAGCTTCGTCTGACGCCTCTTGCGTGCGGTTTAGACAGAGACTATGTTACATAGACGATGTCATATCGCGCGGGAGGTGTCGGATGAACGAGACCGCTCAACGGTTGCTCGGGTCGGCGGACCGGTTGTCCCGGGATCCGGAGACCGAGATCGACTGGGACGCGCCGATCGGTGACGGGTACGGGATGTCGCCGGAGTGGAGCACGCTCTACGGCACGCCGTACTGGGACGAGCTCACCGAGGCACAGCAGCGGGAGCTGACCCGGCACGAGTCCGCGTCGGTCGCGACCACCGGGATCTGGTTCGAGCTGATCCTGCAGCAGTTGGTACTGCGGGACGTGTACGACAAGCCGGCCCGGAGCGCCGAGTTCCAGTGGGCGCTGACGGAGATCGCCGACGAGTGCCGGCACTCGATCATGTTCGCCCGGGCGACCGAGCGGATGGTCGAGCCGACGTACCGGCCGCGATTGCTCGCACGCGAGCTCGGGCGGATGTTCAAGACGGTCGCCACGGGCGAGTCGGCGTACGCCGCGATCCTCGTGGCTGAAGAGGTCCTGGACGTGATGCAACGCGACTGGATGCGGGACCGGCGGGTCGAGCCGTTGGTGCGCACGGTCAACCACATCCATGTGGTCGAGGAGTCGCGGCACATGGTGTTCGCCCGCGAGGAGACCCGGGAGCGGCTGGCCGGCGCCGGTCGTGGACGGCGTTGGGTGAGTGCGCTGGTGATCGCGATCGCGGCGGACATGATCGTGTCGAGCATGGTCGGTCCGGCGGTCTATGCGAACGTCGGTCTGGACGTGGATCGGGCCGTCCGTGAGGCGCGGCGGAACGAGCATCACCGGTCGTTGCTGCGGACAAGCTGTGCGAACTTGATGGACTTCCTCGGGTCGCTCGGGCTGCTGACGCCGGCCGCGTCCCGGGTGTATCGGCGGACCGGGCTGCTGTGAGCTACGCGATCTCGGGGGAGTGCTGCTCGGACGCGAGTTGTGTCGCGGTGTGTCCGATGAACAGCATTCATCCGTCGCCGGGTGAGCCGGGGTTCGGGACCGGGGCAAGTCTGTTCATCGATCCGCGGACGTGTATCGACTGCGGGGCGTGTGCCGACATCTGTCCGGTCGACGCTGCTCAACCGGCCGATCAGGCTGCGGCTGAGGATGTCGAGCGGAACGCGGCGTACTTCGCCGAGCAGGAGCCGCTGGACGCGATGGACCTCGACAGTTGGGGCGAGCCGTCGTACCAGGTCTGGGGCGGTGGACCGCGACGAGTGCTGGTCGTCGGAGCGGGGCCGGCCGGGATGTACGCGACGCGGGAGTTGTTGCTGCGGACAACGGCCGAGGTGACGCTGGTCGATCGGCTGGAGCAGGTCGGCGGCTTGGTGCGGTACGGCGTTGCGCCGGATCACCCGAGCACGAAGCAGATCATCAGCAGCTTCGAACGGATTGTCCGGCATGAGCGAGTGCGCTGGCTGCCGGGGACCGATGCAGCTGAGCTGCCGGATCAGTTCGACGCGGTGATTCATGCTGTCGGCGCTCGCCGGAGTCGGCGGTTGGGGATCGACGGCGAGGACGCTGCCTGCACTGCCGAGGATTTTGTTGCCTGGTGCAACGGTCGGCCGGATGCGCAGTTGCTGGTCGAGCTGGTCGGGCCGCGGGCGGTCATCGTGGGCAACGGGAACGTCGCGCTGGATGTGGCGCGGATTCTGCTGAGTGATGCGGACCGGCTGGACGTGCCCGCGGACGTCAGGCGGACGCTTGCGGCGAGTGGGGTGAAGGAGGTTGTGTTGCTCGGGCGGCGTGGGCCGGAGGAGGCGGCGTACACGGAGTCGGCGTTGCGGGAGTTGATTGCCGCGGCGGGTGATCGGGTCGAGCTGCGGTATCACGCGCGGCCGACGTCGTGGACGTCCGAGGGGCTGAGGCTGGACGACGGTACGACGATTGCTGCGGGCAACCTGTTTACCGCGATCGGGTTCGAGGGGACGCCGGTCGACGGGCTGCCGTTCGACCCGGAGCGGGGGATCGTGCCGAACGTCCGCGGCGCCGTCGTCGGCCGGCCCGGGCACTACGTGGCGGGCTGGATCAAACGCGGCGCTCGCGGCGGCATCGGCGTGAACAAGGCCTGTGCGCAGGAGACCGTGATGACGCTGGTCAGTTCGTCCAGGGCCCTAGTTTCTCCGGGTTCCTGATCGCCCAGATGTTCGTGATGTGATCGTCGTCCACGTCGAAGGCGATCACGGTCTCGATCACACCCTCGAACTGGATCACCAGACCCGGCTGGCCGTTGACCGTGCGCTCGATGAGCTCACGTCCGAGCATGAACACCGGCAGGTTGGCGAAGTACTCCGCGACGTCGGTGCCACCGTGCACCGGTTCGAGTGCGGCCGTCACGATGCCACCGCCATCGGCGACCGCGGTGACATCGGGATCGAGCAGGCTGACGAGCTTCGCGATGTCGGTCGCCTCCCAGGCCTGCTTGAACTCGCGGATGAGCTCGGCCCGATGTGCCGACGGCGCGGCCGGGAGCTGTGCGTCGCGGATCCGCCGTCGCGCAGAGGAAGCGAGCTGCCGGCAGGCCGCCGGAGTACGCCCGACGATCTCGGCCACCTCGGGGAACGGGTACCGGAAGACGTCGTGCAGGATGAACGCGACCCGCTCGGCCGGCGTCATCGCGTCGAGTACGACGAGGAACGCCATGTTGACGGACTCGTCCAGCGTCACCCGGTCCGCCGGATCGGCGGTACCGCCGGGCTGACCGGTGTGCCACTCGGTGCTCTCCGGGAGCGGCTCCGGGATCCACTCACCGACGTACCGCTCGCGCCTGGACCGGGCGGAGCGCAGCAGATCGAGGCAGATCCGGCTGGCGACCTTGGTCAGCCACGCGGCCGGGTTGTCGATCGCCTGCTGCTCGGCCGGCGTCATCGCGTACCAGCGGGCGTACGTCTCCTGGACCACGTCCTCCGCGTCCGCCAGCGACCCGAGCAGCCGGTAGGCGAGGTTGATCAGCTGCCGCCGCTCGCTCATGATCGCGCTCAGGCCGGGCTCGCTCATGTCGGTCCTCTCCTCGTTCATACCCCGTACGACGGAACAGCCCGGCGAACTGTGAGGTCTGACAGTCCGCGCCGCTGTCTCGTCGTACCGATCATGACCACAGACAATGCAGTAGCCGAAGTGGATATCCGTGAGCGTATCGAGAGCCTGCTGAACGCTGTCCGGACCGGGGACCTGGAGACGCTGAGGACGATCTTCGCTCCGAACATCGTCTCGTTCGACATCGAGGCGCCGCTGCGGCACCTCGGCGCGGAGAAGAAGATGGCGAACTGGGACCAGGTCTTCACCGTTTTCCAGCTGCCGCTCGAGTACGAGACCCGGGACCTGACCGTGCTCGTCGACGGCAGCCTCGCGGTCGTCTACAGTCTCAACCACATGAACGCGAGCATGGGCAACGGCGGCAAGATCGACTACTGGCTGCGCTGGACCTCGGCGTGGCAGAAGCTCGACGGAGAGTGGAAGATCGTGCACGACCAGGTATCGGTGCCGATCTACTTCCCGGAGGGTCGTCCGGCGATGGACCTCATGCCCTGAGCCAGGCCGGCCACGGCCGGAGCTCACCGGCGGCATCGGCCAGTGCGGTGAGTGCACGCTGGGCCGTCGGATGCGGGTCAAGGAGGAAACGAAGGCCGTCGGGCAGCTCGCCACAGGCCTCGGCGAGCGTCCGGCCGAGGCTGTAGAGGTCCATCTCGGCGGACACCGGCTCGCACGCCTCCTGCGCGGGGGACGCGTACCCCTCAGTCCCGACCGGATGACCGGCCGGCTGCTCGCTCCCGATCCGACGGCTGCTGCCGAAGTCGATCAGCACCGGCCGACTATCCCGCAGTACGACGTTTTCCGGCTTCACATCCAGATGGGCCAGGTCGCGAGAGTGCAGAGCCATCAGGGCGGGGAGCAGTTGGGCTCCGAGATTCGCTGTCTCGGGGACGGTGAGGAGCCCGTTGTCCTCGAGCTCGTCGGCCAGCGTCGGGCCGTCGACGTACTCGACGAGGATGTGGGGGATCGGGTCGTCGGTGCCGTCGGCGAGTAGGCGTGGGAGGGCCGGGTGCAGGTTGCCGGCGAGCGCGGTCGTCTCGCGGCGGAGGGACTTGACCGCGCGGGGGTGATGGATCTGGTGTGGGCGTGCGGCCTTGAGTACGGCGGGCGCCCAGAGCCGGACCGACCAGACCAGCCAGGTCTCGCACCGGTGGCCGACGCCGAGGCGCTCGATGGCGAAGGTCCCGCCGGGCAGCTCGCAGCCTTCGGCCCAGTCCCAGACGGCCAGCCCGTCCACATCGTCAGTCGCGGTATCGACAAGCATGGTCGGTCTCCTATAAAAGAGGTGAAGCCTGCCGCCGGGATGCGCCCCGGCGGCAGGCTGGTGGGTCAGCCGCGCGAGCGGCTGCGGGAACGGCTGCGGCTGCGCGAACGGGACCGGCTACGGGACCGTCCGTGGTGCATGACGGGCTTGATACGCATGGGGTTCACCTCCTTCCGGCGAGGTCGTGGTCGAGAGTGACGACCCGGTCGGCGATCGCCGCCAGGTCGCGATCGTGGGTGACCATCAGCACCGTGCGGCGCGAGGGTCCGGTGGTCATGGCCCGGATGGCCTGGATCACGGTGGCGGCCGAGACCGGGTCGAGCGAGGCGGTCGGCTCGTCGAGCAGCACCATCGGCGCGGGCGAGACCGCGGCCCGGGCGAGCGCGACCCGGCGGCGCTGACCGCCGGAGAGCCGTACACCGCCTTCGCCGAGCGGAGTGTCGTAGCCGAACGGCAGCCGGCCGGCGAACTCGTCCACCAGGGCGGTCCGGCCGGCCGCGAAGACGCCGGCCCGGGTCGCGTTCTGGTTGCCAAAGGCAATGTTCTCGGCGACCGTTGCGTCCAGCAACCACGGGTCCTGCGGGACGAACGCGAACCGGTCGCGCAGGCTGCGCTGGTCGCAGTCGCGGAGATCCACGCCGTCGATCAGGATCCGCCCGGCGTCGACGTCGTACAGGCGGAGGAGCAGGTGGAGTGTGGTGCTCTTGCCGATTCCGCTCGGACCGAGCAGGCACACGGTCTCGCCGGCCGTGATGTCGAGGTCGAAGTGGTCGAGGACAGGTCGTCCGGGTTCGTAGCCGAACGACACCTGCTCGAAGCAGACGCCGGAGCGCAGCCGCGGGGCCGGGCGGGAGTCGTACCGATCCTCGACAGCCTCGTCGCAGTCGAGGACCTCGCGGACCCGGACCGCGCTGGCGCCTGCCTTGGCGAGTACGACGGACAGCCGGGTCAGGCCGCGGACGGGGGAGTAGAGGTCGCGGAGGTACGCCAGTACGACGAGGAGCTCGCCGACGGACAGGGCACCGGTCAGGACGTGGCGACCGCCGACGACCAGGACGAGGGCGGTACCGATCGCGAGGACGATGTCGGCCATCGGGGTCCAGCGGGCGTCGACGTCGATGGCGCGGAGTTCGACGTCGAGGACGGCGCGGTTCCGGGTGCCGAAGATCGCGGCGGCGCGGTCGATCCGGCCGAACGCCTGCACGGCCCGGACGTTGCGGAGCAGGTCGGTCGTTGCTCCGGCCAACCGTCCGGACTCGGTGCGGGCGGCGTGCTGCGCGGCACGGATCCTCCGGCGTTGGCGGATTGCGAGTACGGCGAGGACCGGGGCGACGGCGAGTCCGATCAGCGCGAGTTCGGGGTCGAAGGCAACGAGCAGGGCGAGTACGCCGGCCAGCATCACCGCATCGGGGAGGAAGGAGGTCGTCACCGCGACGACCGCATCGAGCAGGCGGCCGACGTCGGTGGTGAGGCGGGAGACAAGCTCGCCACTCCGCATCCGGTCGTGCCAGCGGAGCGAGCGCGTCATCGTGCGCTGGAACATGTCCGCTCGAAGCGAGGCTCCGATGCGCTCCGCCGCACCTTCGACCGTCCGCAGGCTGGCCATGTCGAGCAGCCCGACGACGGCCGACAGCAAGACGCTGGCGACAGCGGCCAGCACAAGCACCGCAACCGGGCTCGCCCAGCTGCTCGAGCCCACACCGGAGCCCGATGCGGTGGTCCGGAGGGCGTGGTCCACGGCCAGGGCGAGAGGCCACGGGCGGAGGAGAACCGCGCCGACCCGCAGGACGACCAGGCCGGACGCGGCGGCGAGAGCGGGTAGCTCTGGTCGTGCGGCGGGCCCGGCGACTGCGAGCGACAGCGGAAGTTTCATGCCGACAACGCTCGTCGTCGGCTGGTCGGCTTCGGTAGTGCACCTTGGTACTAGGACCGTTGTCGGGCTGCCGTCCGGCGGTTGGCGCACCATACGATCCCAGGCATGGGCAGACTCCGACGCGCGGACCGCGGACCAATCTCAACGGTTGGCCTTCTGGTGCGCTTCACAGCAGCCGGGTTGATCGTGCTGCTCTCGCTGGCTGCGCTGATCGCGTTCGTCGCGCGGCAGGCCGGCATCGAGCAGGCGACCGAATCCGCACGCCAGGTCACCTACGTGACCGCCCGCGGCGTGGTCGAGCCGCGCCTGGACGCAGCCGTCATCGCCGGCCAGCCCGCGGCACTCACAGCATTCGACCAAGCGATGCGCAAATACGTCCTGCAAGGCTCGCTCGTCCGCGTGAAGCTGTGGAACGCCGACGGCCGCATCGTGTACTCCGACGAGCCGCGCCTGATCGGTCAGCAATTCCCGCTCGGACCCGAGGAGCAGGAAGCACTCCAGCGCCAAGGCAGCAGCGCCTCCGAGGTCAGCGATCTGAGCCGCCCCGAGAACAAATTCGAGATCCCATACAAGAAGCTGCTCGAGGTGTACGTCGGCGTCCGCGGCACCAACGGCGAACCGATGCTGTTCGAGGCGTACTTCGAGTACCAGGCCGTCACCGAAGCGGGTCAGGCCGCTTGGCGCCGATTCGCGCCTCCGTCCCTCGGGGCGTTGCTCGTGCTGGAGCTGGTGCAGATCCCGTTCGCCTGGTCGCTGGCTCGACGGGTGCAACGGCAGCAGCGGGACCGCGAGCGGTTGCTGCAGCACGCGGTGGACGCGTCGGACGCGGAGCGCCGGCGGATCGCGGGGGAGTTGCACGACGGGGTCGTACAGGAGTTGACCGGGTTGAACTACGCGCTGGACGCGATGCGGCTCGGGCATCCGACGGAAGGCCAGCGGGCGGAGTTGATCGCGGACAGCGCGAGCCGGCTGCGGGGGAGTATCGGGTCGCTGCGGTCGTTGCTGGTCGACATCTACCCGCCGAACCTTGCCGAGGAGGGCCTGACGTCGGCATTGGCCGAGTTGGCGGCCGGGCTGGAGCGCGCGGGGATCGAAGTACGGCTGGAGACCGACGGTGCGGAGGAGTTGCCGCCGGCGGTTGCGGCGTTGTTGTTCCGTACGGCGCAAGAGGTCGTGCGGAACGTTGCCGCGCACAGTGGAGCCAGCGAAGTACTCATCAAGGCCGGGCGCAGTGACGGGCATGGCGTGCTGATCGTGGACGATGACGGGCGTGGATTCGACGAGTCGCGGCTCGGGGAGCGCAGCAGCAACGGGCACCTCGGGCTACGCTCGATCGGCGACCTGCTCGCGGAGTCGGGTGGCACGCTGACGGTCCGGGCCGCGCCCGGCCAGGGGACACGGGTGGAAGCCGAGGTGCCGATGTGATCCGGGTGTTGATTGCGGACGATCATGCGATCGTCCGCACGGGCCTGTCCCAGTTGCTGGGTACTGCGGATGACATCGAGCTCGTCGGCGCCGCGGGGGATGGTGCTGAGGCGGCGACGATGGCGGCGGAGTTGCGGCCGGACGTCGTACTGATGGATCTGTCGATGCCGGGCACCGACGGGATCTCGGCGACGGCGCGGATCGTGGCGGCGTCGCCGGAGGTGCATGTGCTGGTGCTGACGTCGTTCAGCGATCAGGCGCGCATCCTGGACGCGCTGCAGGCCGGCGCCGAGGGGTATCTGCTGAAGCACAGCGAGCCTGAGGTGATCCTGGCGGGGATCCGGGAGATCGTGTCGGGTGGTTCGCCGCTGGATCCGAAGGCGGCGCGGGTGCTGCTGACGAACCGGCGGTCGCCGGGTCCCGAGACCAAGCTGACCGACCGCGAGCAGGAGGTGCTCGACATGGTCGGCGCCGGCCTTCCGAACAAGACGATCGCGCGACGCCTCGGGATCAGCGAGCGGACGGTCAAGGCGCACCTCACCAACGTCTACCAGCGCCTGGGCGTCACCGACCGCACCCAGGCGGCCCTCTGGGCCCAGCGCCAGCAGCGCGACAACTAGGTACTAGTACCAACGTCCGATACCCCCGGGCCCGCCTGCGGCGACACGATAGATCCATGGACGACCAGGCGCGCGACGCGCAGACCACGGGTGGGGCTAGCGCCGATCACGTGGGCGACGTACGCCGGCGGCCTGTTGTGCTGCACACGGGACGCGCTGACGACGCGGCGCCGCGGCGGTCTGCTCGGTATCTCGCGTGGGCGGGAAGCGGGGTGCTCGGGCTCGTGGCCGCTGCGGGGCTGGTGGCCGGCGGTACGGCGGTGTGGTCGGCCTTCGACCCGGGGACGCCGGGGCGGTCGCCGGCTCCGTTGTGGTTTCCGCCGCCGGAGACGATCACGCCGCAGAGCGAGCGGATCACGCCGACGCCGACCGTGGACGACCACGGGGGCGACCGCACTCGTACGCCGACGTCGAGCAGCACGACCGAGCCCGGGGACGACAAGGGCGGGACTCGCAAGACCACCGGGAACACCACAACCGGGAACACCACAACCGGGAACACCACAACCGGGAAGACCACGACCGGGAAGACCACCTCGGGGAAGTCGACCACCGTGAAGCCGTCCTCCGGGAAGCAAGGCTCGGGTGGCTCCGGGAAGTCGGGTTCAGACGACGGGCCCAATCACAACTGACCGGGCTCGACCGAGGATGTGCGGTCGCGCCGGATTCGGCTGATCGGCCGGGAAGTCGAACCGGTCGAGCTCCTCGATCACGAACCCCGCCGCCTCGATCGCAGCCGCGGTATCGCGATGCACATGACACCCACCCGCGAACAGCGACCAAACAGTCGCATCCGCGATCTTCTGCACAGTCTCCAACCGCCCGCCATCCGCGGCGACATGCTCGTAGAACCTGAGCTCCCCACCCGGCCGCAGCACCCGCGCCGCCTCAGCGAGCGCCAGCTGCTGATCCGGCACCGAACACAGCACGAGCGACACCACAACCACATCAGCTGACGCATCAGCAGCCGGCAACCGATCCGCCGTACCCTCGACAACCTCAACCGGCACAGAGGCTGTCGCAGCGGACCGAGAAGCCTGAGCGCGCAGATAAGGCTCCGGCTCAACCGCGAGAACGCTCACGACCCCGGCCGGATAATGCGCGAAGTTGCCACCATCGCCCGCGCCGATCTCGATCACCCGGCCGGCCGCCCCGGCGAGCAGCCGCCGTCGGTGCTCGGCCGCGCCTTCGCGGTCCATCGCAGGGCGGACTCGCGCGTACATCCGGGCAAAGATCGGCCGCTTCATGGGCACACGATGTCAGAGTGTCGGATTGAGCATGACCCGGATCGTCATCAGGCTGAAGCTATCTACTGGAGGTGTACGGGTGAAGTACGTGCTGATGTTCATCGAGACCGAGGACTACCTCAAGGAGCTCGACGCGATGACGCCGGGCGAGCGCGAGCAGGCGTACCAGCGGGTGTACCAGTGGTTCGACGACCACCGCGACAAGATCAGCGACCGTGGAAACAAGCTGCAGGGGGCGGAGACCGCGACCACTGTCCGGCTGGACGGCGGGGTGGCGATGACCACAGACGGGCCGTTCATCGAGGGCAAGGAGGTCGTGTCCGGGTTCACCGAGATCGACGTCGCGGACCTGGACGAGGCGCTGCGGATGGTCAAGACGTGGCCGGCCTGTCCGGTCGTCGAGATCCGTCCGGTCGCCGAAATGTGAACGCAGATGTGAGTACCGAGGACGAGCTGGCTCGCGTGGTGCGTGACCACGCGGGCCAGCTGGCCGGTTCGCTGGTGTCGCTGCTCGGGGACTTCTCGGCGGCCGAGGACCTGGTGCAGGACGCGGTCGAGATCGCGCTCCGCCGCTGGCCAATCGAGGGGATCCCGGATCGGCCGGACGCCTGGCTGTTCACGGTCGCCAAGCGGCGTGGTCTCGACGTACTGCGTCGTCAGCAGAACTACCGCGCCAAGCTGGCCGAGCTCCAGCACCAGGACGAGCAACCAGTTGCGTCGGATGATCGACTGCGGCTGATCTTCACCTGCTGCCACCCGGCCCTCGCGCGCGAGGCGCAGGTTGCTCTCACGCTGCGGGTCGTGTGCGGCCTGACGACCGCACAGATCGCGGCGGCGTTGCTGGCCAAGGAGACCGCCGTCGCGCAACGCATCACGCGGGCGAAGCGCAAGATCACCGACGCCGGTATCCCGTACCGGATCCCGCGCGACGACGAGCTGCCCGAGCGCCTCACCGAAGTACTGACCGTCATCTACCTGCTCTTCAACGAGGGCTACCTCTCCAGTACGGCGGAACGCGCGCACTCCCGCGACCTGGTCGACGACGCCGAATGGCTGACCGCACTACTCCACGGGCTGCTGCCCAACGAGCCCGAGGCCGCCGGTCTGCTCGCTCTGATCCGCCTGCACCGAGCCCGTACGGCGGCCCGCTTCACGCCGGCCGGCGAACTCGTCCTGCTCGAGGACCAGGACCGCACGCTCTGGGATCAGGCTGCGATCGCCGAGGCCACGGCACTCCTCACAAGGACGGCCCACCGTCACCACGCCCCCGGCCCGTACCAGTTGCAGGCCGCCATCGCCGCCTGCCACAGCGAGGCGCCGACCTGGGCCGAGACCGACTGGCGGCAGATCCTCGTCCTGTACGACATGCTGCTCACTCTGCAGCCGAGTCCCGTGACCTGCCTGCACCGCTCGGTCGCGCTGTCGTTCGTCGAGGGGCCAGCGGTTGCTCTGGCGGAAGTCGACCGGCTCGCACTCGACACGTATCCGTTGTTCCACGCAACCCGCGCGCAGTTCCTCCGCGACCTCGGCCGCGACGCCGAAGCACACGTAGCCGACGAGCGTGCCGCGGAGCTGACCGCCAATCCGGCGCAACTCGACCTGTTGCGCGAGCGGCTGGCCCGCTGAACCAGCATCCTTGCTCCATGGGAGCTCAGGGGCGGGGCGAACGGTTGTGGTTTCTCGACTGGTTGCGGGTGCTGGCGGTTCTCGGGGTGTTCGTGTTTCACACCCTGCGGCCGTTCGACGACGGCGACTGGCATGTGAAGAACGCGGAGACCAGCGAGGGGATCTCGATCGCGATCGCCTTCCTCGGTCTGTGGGGGCTGGCGTTCTTCTTCATGATCTCCGGATCGGCTGCCTGGCTGGCGTTACGGTGGCGGACCGGGGTGCAGTTCCTGAAGGAGCGGTCGATCCGCTTGCTCATCCCGTTCGTGGTCGCGTACGTGCTGCTCTCACCGCTGCAGTACTTCATCGAGGAGCGCCACAAGGGCCGATCGACGCAGTCGTTCTGGACATTCTTCAGGGATCTCGGCGGCGATGCGCCGCTGTGGCTGCGCGACACCTACCACCTCTGGTTCCTCGTCTATCTCATCCAGTTCGCCGTCCTCGGGCTGCCGTTGTTCGTCCTGCTGCGCGGCCGGACGGACTGGATCGCGCGTCGATGTCAGCGGCGCGGTTCGATCCTGCTCCTCGCCGTACCGCTGGTGCCGGTGCATCTGCTGCTGCTCGCCGCGCCGGGGCCGGAGCACGGGTGGGGCGAGTTCGTGTTCTTCTTCGACTTCTTCGTCGTCGGGTATCTGGTGATGTCGGACGAGCGGCTGATGGCAGCAGTACGACGCGACGCCGTACCCGGGCTGGTTCTCGGCCTGGGCGCCTTCCTGATCGGCGTCTTCACCGGCATCATCGACTTCCTCGACGGCTGGTGGCCGGACCCCGGGTACTCCTGGCAGTACCTCTGGTACTCGCCACTGATCACGTTCGCCGTCTGGGGCTGGCTGGTCGCCGTCCTCGGCTTTGGCATGCGCGCGGCCGCCTTCCAGCGCGCGGTCCCGACCCCGCTCGCCCGGGCCGCGATGCCGTACTTCATCGTCCATCAGCCGGTCATCCTCGCGATCGCGTTCTTCGTGGTGCAGTGGGACGCCGCGATCTGGACGAAGTACGCCGTACTCCTGCCGTCCGCCTTCGTCGTCTCCGCCGCACTGGCCCTGCTCGTCTCGTCCCTGCCCGGAGTCCCGGTCCTGTTCGGCGTCAAGCGTGTCGAATCCACGGCCGCGCCGATCGTCAACAGGTCGGAAGCATCCGACTGACTAGGAGACTGGGGCAATGGGAACGATCGTCACGAAGATCGAGGTCGAGCGGAAGCCGGACGAGGTGTTCGCCTACGTCACCGATCCGAACCACTTCACCGAGTGGCAGGCCAACGTCACCGGCGGGCACCTCGAAGGCGGGGAGCCGGTCGTCGGCGCGAAATGTCTGACGCGTCGAAAGATCGGCGGCCGGCAGCGGGACGTGACGTCGCGGCTGACCGAGTTCGACCCGCCGCGGGCGTGGGCGGTGCACGGCGACGAGGGACCGATCCGTTCCACGGTCAGGGTGTCGGTCGAGCCGATCGCCGGCCGCGACGCGAGCACGGTGACGATCGACCTCGACTTCCAGGGGCACGGCATCGGCAAGCTGATCGTGCCGTTGATGGTGGTTCCGCAGTCGCGCAAGGAGATGGTGCAGAACATGGCCCGGTTGAAGACCAACCTGGAGCGCTAGACGCTGCGCAGTACCGACACGACGATGCCGAGGATCGAGGCGTTGTCGCCGTCGATGACCTCGTACGCCGGGTTGCGCGGCTCGAGGTACACGTGGCCGTTGCGGCGGCGGTAGACCTTGACCGTCGCCTCCTCGTCGATCATCGCGGCGACGATCTGGCCGGAGTGCGCCTCGGTCTGCTGGCGGACCACGACGATATCGCCGTCGCAGATCGCGGCGTCGATCATCGACTCGCCACGGACGCGCAGCCCGAACACGGTGCCGCGTCCGGTCAGCCCGCGGGGGAGTTGCATGACGTCGTCGACGTGCTCGATCGCGGAGATCGGCGTACCGGCCGCGATGTCGCCGACCACCGGCACCGGGACGTTGTCGTCACTCGTGGCCTGCGTGCCCGACTCCTGCAGGAACATCCGGACGTCGATCGGCCGCGACACCGACGGACTCCGGCGGAGGAAGCCCTTCTCCTCGAGGCTGGCCAGGTGCTTCGACACCGAGGACGACGAGCGCAGCCCGACCGCGTCGCCGAGCTGCCGGCTGCTCGGCGGGTACCCGTGCCGCGTCACCCAGTCGCCGATCACCACCAGGATCCGTTGCTGCCGCTCCGGAAGAGCCGCGGTGTCGAGGTCGCCGAAGAGGTCGAGATCAGTCACCGCAGAACCCTATAGCTCCCCGACCTAAAACCTGGTGAGCCCCGCGCGCTGTTCATGGCAGGGTGCGGGCATGGTTGGTCCTTCGGCTGAAGTCCTCGATGCGTTCGCGCTCACCGAGCCCGCGGTCCTGCTGCCGGGTGGGCAGGGGGAGACGTGGCGCTCCGGATCCGTTGTGCTGAAGCGCGCAGTGTCGGAGAGCGTGTGGCGGGCCGAGGTGCTGGCCAAGCTGCCGGAGTCCTCGCTGTTTCGCGTACCTCGGCCGGTGCAGAGTCGGACTGGCGAATGGGTCGCGTTCGGGTGGGAAGGCACCGAGCTGCTGGCCGGGGCGACGGATGTCCGGCGGCAAGATGAGGTGTTGCGGGCGGCCGAGGCTTTCCATGCGGCTGTCGCCGACCTGCCGCGGCCAGATTTGCTCGACGGGCGGAGCGATCCCTGGTCCGACGGCGATCGGGTCGCGTGGGGCGAGCAGTCGTACGACGGGAGTCCGGCGTACGTCGAGTTGGTCCGGCCGCTGGTCGATGCCTGGCGACCGGTCGAGCTGGTGGACCAGGTGGTGCACGGGGATCTGCCGGGGAACGTGATGTTCGCCGACGGGCTCCCGCCGGCGATCATCGACTGGCCGGTGTACTGGCGACCGCCGTCGTGGGCATCGGCGGTCGCCGTCGCGGACGCGTTGTGCTGGTACGGCGCTGAGCCGGGCCTCGCGGCGCGGTGGTCGCATCTCCCGGAATGGGGTCAGATGCTGATCCGCGCGCTGATCTACCGGATGGCGACCGACGACCTGGCCGGCGGCGCCGCGACCTGGACCGAGGCCCGCCGCTCGGGTTACGCGCCGGTGATCGAGCTCGCGCTCTCGTACGCCGGCTGATCCGCAGCCGACCGCCCGGCGCGCCCAGCCGCGCGGACCGCGAGCGGAATGGTGCCGAAGGCAAGTACTCCGAGTCCGGCGCCGATCCACCCGACCGACGAATACCCGGCGCCAGCGTCCAGCGCGAGCCCGCCGAGCCACGGACTGACCGTGATCCCGACGTTGAACGCGGAGATGTTGAACGCCGCGGCCAATGTCGGCGCGGAGCCGGCGACGCTGAACACCCGCGAGTTCACCGCCGGGTTGGTCGCGAACCCGAACGTGCCGACCGCGATGATCGCCGGTACGGCGAGCCACGGCGTACCCGTCGCGAGCGCGAGCACCACCGCCGCGACGATCACCCCGGTCAGGCTGAGGACCAGCGTGCTGAACGGTCGCCGGTCCGCGGTCCGTCCGCTGACCGTGATGCCGATCAGCGCGCCGACGCCGTACAGCGCCAGGATCGCGGGGACCCAGCCGTCCGACAGTCCAGTGGTCTCGGTGAGCAGGGGAGCGAGGTAGCTGAAGATCACCAGGATCGCGCCGGTCGACAATGCCGTCGTGCCGTACGCGAGCCACAGCTGCGGATTCGCCATGCTGCGTACCTCGTTCCGCAGCTCAGGAGTACGCTCCGCCCGGCCGCGCGGGATCGTCGCGACGATGCCGATGATGGAGAGCGCGGACAGTACGGCGACCGCCCAGAACGCGGATCGCCAGCCGAGGTGCTGGCCGAGCAGCGTTCCCGCGGGCAGGCCGACGATCGTGGCGACGGTGAGTCCGCCGGCCAGGATGCTCATCGCCTTGGCCCGCGCCTCCGGGCCGGCGAGTTCGATCGCGGTCACCGATGCGACCGCCCAGAACCCGGCGTACACGAACGCGCCGGCGACTCGGGTCGCGAGCAGCACGCCGTACGACGAGGTCAGCGCGCCGGCGACGTGGGTGAGCGCGAAGATCGCCAGGAACGCGAGCATCGCCGCGCGGCGGGACCAGCGCAGGGTGGTGACGGCCAGGATCGGCGCGCCGACGAGCATGCCGACGGCGAACGCCGAGATCAGCAGGCCGGCGGCCGGGATCGACACGCCCAGGTCGGTCGAGATCTCGGGAAGCAGGCCGGCCAGCATCAGCTCGGACGTGCCCTGGGCGAAGATCGCCAGGCCGAGCAGATAGACAGCGCGAGGCATGAGGTCCTCTCGTAGTGGATCGTTCAGTGCAAGAAGTGGGCAGAAATGATGCTCAGAAGCTGCGCAGGGTCGCTTCGACGACCGCCTGCTGCTCGGCGCGGTCGGCGCCACGCCGAGCGGCGACCCGCAGGCCGCCGAGAACGGTGAAGACGTACGTCGCGAGCCCGGTCGGGTCCTGCTCCGGGTCGAGCTCACCGCTCGCTTGCGCCGCACGGATCGCATCCGCCAGCGCAGTCAGCTTGGCCTCGTGGTCCCGGTCCAGCAGGCCGACGATCTCGGCGTCCTTCGGGCCGAGCTCCACGATCGTGTTGATGACGAAGCAACCCGCCGGGTCGTCGGGCTCCGGCTCGACGGCGGTCCACAGGATCCGCCGGACCCGTTCCCGGATCGGTACGGCGGCGTCCTCGATCACCTCGAGCTGGGCCGCGGTGAACTGGTCGACGTACCTCCGGAGCGCGCGGTCGAACAGATCGCGCTTGCTGCTGAACGTGTTGTAGATGCTGCTCCGGCCGAGGCCGGTCGCCTCGCACAGGTCCTGGGTCGAGGTCGCTTCGTAGCCGGCCGTCCAGAACACCCGCATCGCGGCGTCGACGGCGCGATCCTCGTCGAATGTCCTCGGTCTTGGCATGTCAGCCACCATAGCACGTTATGGACCGATCGATCCAAAATGGGGCGGCCAACGGGTGAACCACCTGCGCCGATAGCATCCGGGCATCGAGGCGAGTGCCGGATGCTCTTCGACAAGAGCGCAGGTGCTCGCTTTCACTTGGGGGCTCTGATCGTCGATCATCTGGGGAGCACTGTGAGGTTGTTCAGACCTGGGGGGCTGGCACTCGCCCTCGCCCTGGTGGCGGGTCTCACCGCTACCACTTCAGCTGTCGCGGACGGGACCAAGACCGTCTCGTACCGCGGCTACCAAGTAACTGTCCCGGCCAACTGGCCGGTGGTCGACCTGACCGCCGACCCGACCGCCTGCGTCCGGCTCGACCAGCCGGCCGTGTATCTCGGCCGCAGTACGTCGCAGGCCAACTGCCCGGCGCATCTCGTCGGCCGCAGCTCCGGCCTGATCCTGGAGCCGCTGACCACGAACACGCCGTCCAGCGACGGTCTGCTCCGGCGTGCGGTCGGTGACGCCGGTGTGCTCGCGACGGCGTACTACGCGCCTGGCGCGGAGAGCGCGGCGAGCGACGTACTCGCCACCGGTCGAGTAGTGACGAAAACACCGTCCGCCCGGGTCGCGACGCCCGCCGCGGTCACCCCATCGGTAGTTGCTACCGGCAACTTCGCGGGGGATGGCTTCGACGCCTGCACCGCGCCGCCGCAGTCCACGATGGACGCGTGGCGACCGAAGTACCAGGGGATCGGCATCTACATCAGCGGCGGTCTCCGTGCGTGTGCGCAGCCGAACCTGACTGCGGACTGGGTGGCAACGAACGCAAGTAAGGGCTGGCAGTTCCTGCTGATCGACGTCGGCTACCAGGCGCCGTGTACGAACTACAAGAGCCGGATGTCGTCGGTCGCCTCAACCGCTCTGATCCAGGGCCGCAACGCTGCGATCAACGCGGTGGCAGCAGCTCAGGCGCTCGGGTTCGCCCAGCGCAGCGCGATCTACACCGACCTCGAGCCGTACGAGTCGACCGCAGCATGCAAGGCGGCGGTGCTGTCGTACATCAGCGGTTGGACTCAGGAGCTGAACTCGCGTGGTTACGTCGGGGGCGCATACGTCAATGCCGCCCACGGAGGCGCCGACCTCGTGAGCGGCTACACCAGCACGGCGTACACGCGGCCGGACAACATCTGGATGGCGCAGTGGAACAAGGCGCCGGGCACGATGTCGATTCCTGCTGCCTACTGGAGCAATCACCAGCGCGTCCATCAGTACGACAGTCTGAGCGAGACCAACGGTGGCGTCACGATGTCGATCGACAAGAACTACCTGAACCTGACCGCACCGCCGCCGCCTGTCACCAGCTTCACCGTCAGCGGTGGTGTTGCTGCTGCCACTCTGCGCTGGACGAAGCCGGCGGGTGTGACGCTTGGTCAGATCATGGTTCGTAGTGCGGTCGGCTCGACCCCGCCGCCGCTGCCGACCTCCGGTACTGCGGTTTACAACGGCGCAGCGAGCCTGTTCACTCAGACCGGGCTGTCGAACTCGGCCAGCTACGCCTACCGCGTCTGGGTGAAGGACAGCAAGGGCAAGATCAGTCCGGGTGTCGACGTGAAGCTCGTCGGGTCGAAGGCCACGATCGGCGCCACTGCGGCCTCGATCATGTACACGCAGGCGGTGACGCTGTCGACGGCGGTGAGTCGGCTGGACGGCGTGAAGCTGGCCGGCGTACCGGCGGTGCTGTACTCGAAGGCGAGGAACGCCAGCAAGTGGACGACAGTCGGTACATTCACCACCGACTCCAACGGCATCGCCTCGACGTCGCAGAAGCCGGCCGTGTCGACGTACTACATGTGGGGCTACAACGGCGGCGGCGCAGTGCTCGGTACGCGGAGTACTGCTCCGCTGGTCCAGGTGCACCCGGCGCTGTCGGCGTACCTCACTCCGGGTGCGATCAAGCTCGGCGCGTCGACGCTGCTGTACGGGTACCTGAACCCGCCGCACGCCGGCACGACGGCGTACCTGCAGAAGCGGTCCGGTACGACATGGGCGGCGGTGACGACCGGGAAGCTGACCTCGAACGGGAAGTACGCGTTCAGCATCAAGCCGACCGCACGCGGCACCTACACGTACCGCGTGGTGTGGCTGGCCGACGCTGACCATCAGGGCACACAGACCGCGTCGAAGGTGCTGACCGTCAGCTGAAGGGGAGGTCGGCCGCCGCACTCCGCGCGAGCTCGATCGCGTGTGCCGCAAGCGGTGAGTGCGTGCGGCCGGCCCGCCACAGCAAGAAGATCTCCCGCGCCGGGAGCTCCGGCGTGAGCTCGTGCAGCGTCAGGCCCGGGTCGTCACGCAGTACGGCGAGACGCGGCGCGAGCGCTGCACCGAGGCCGGCGCGGACCATCGCGAGCAACGCCTCGTTGCCCTCGGTGCGGAACACGAACTGCGGGCGGATGTCGCGAGCACGCAGGAAGGCCTCGACCACCGCTTGATGGCAGATCGCCGGATGGGCGACCAACGGAAGACCGTCGAGCTTCTCGAGCGGGACCGGGCCGGCCGGGAAGTCTCCAGGGCGCGCGACCAGGACGTACGGGTCGTCCAGCAGCTTGAGGTCCTCGATCGTGTCGTCGGTCCGGCCGTCGAAGAACATCAGATCGAGCCCGGTGAGATCGGGATCGTCGGTCTCCTCCTCGAACAGCCGGATATCGCAGCCCGGATGCGCATCGCGCAGACCGCGAATGACCTGCGGCAGCAGCGTGTTCGACACGGTCTGGAACGTGCCGATATCGATCCGGCTGTCGCCGGCGCGAAAGCGTTCTATCCCGTCGCTCAGCTCGTCGGCGCGGCGCAACAGGTCGCGGGCGTGTTGCAGCAGAACGGCGCCGAGCGGCGTGATCCGCACCGGCTTCGGCCCGCCGGGGCGATCGAACAGCGGACCGCGGGCGGCCTTCTCGAGGACTGCGATCTGCTGGCTGACGCTCGACTGGGTGTAACCGAGCCTGCTCGCGGCGCGGCCGAACGATCCCTCGTCGGCCACGGCAGCCAGCGTCGCCAGATGACGCAACTCGTACATGGCGGCACTCTATCGCCAATGGCGATCGCCTTGATAAGAATCAATCGCTTTTCACGATCACTTGCTGCCTTCTACGGTCGTCCGTATGGAGAACTTCTACTCGGTCAACGGCATCGAAATCTGCGCGGAGACGTACGGCGATCCGGCCGACCCCGCCCTCCTGCTGATCCACGGCGCCACCGCCTCCATGCTGTGGTGGGACAGCCGGTTGTGCACCGAACTCGCAGCCCGCGGGCGGTTCGTGATCCGCTACGACCAGCGTGACACCGGGCGGTCGACCTCGTTCCCGGTCGGGGAGCCGGGTTATGCGATGAGCACGCTGGCCGCTGACGCCGTCGGCCTCCTTGATGCCTTGGGCATCGAGCGCGCGGATGTGGTTGCGCAGTCGATGTCCGGCGGTATTGCGCTGATCCTGGGCGTCGACTACGCGCCCCGAGTCGCTTCACTGACGTTCGTCTCGGCGAGTACCGGCGACGAGGGCCTGCCGCCACCGTCGATCACCTATGCGGATGCACCGGATCTCGGCGACCCGGTTGCCGTCGAGGAGTACGTCGTACGGTCGATCGAAGCCGAGGCAGCGGGACATTTCGATGAGGCTGCCGCCCGTGATTTGGTGCGTCGGGACATGGCTCGGGCTCGGAACTACGAGGCTTCGCTGACGAACCATTTCGCGATGACCTTCGACGGCCCGCGCAACGGCGGCTTCGGCGATCTGACCATGCCGGTGCTCGTCATGCACGGGGATGCCGATCCGTTGCTGCCGTTGCCGCACGGTGAGGCGGTGCGTGACGCGGTGCCGGGCGCTCGGCTCGTGGTGCTCGAGGGAATGGGGCACGGGCTGTCGGCGCCGTACTGGAAGACCTTCGTGGACGAGGTGGCGTCATGAAGTTCGCGATCTGGCTGCCGTTGTTCGACGAGTTGTCCGATCCGCGGGAGGTCGCTGGGCTGGCAGCGGCGGCCGAGGAGGCTGGGTGGGACGGATTCTTCCTGTGGGACCAGCTGTGGTGGCGGGAGCCGGTCCGGCTGGTGTCGGATCCGTGGATCGCGATGAGCGCGATGGCGATGACCACCGAACGGCTGCGGATCGGGCCGATGGTCTCACCGATCGCGCGCCGGCGGCCGACCAAATTGTTGCGCGAGACGACGACCTTGGACCGGCTCTCGGGTGGCCGGCTGACGCTCGGGGTCGGGTTGGGCAGCGACCGGTTCGCGCAGGAGTACTCGAAGACCGGCGAGGAGGTGAATGACCGGGTTCGGGCTGAGCGGATGGACGAGACGCTCGACATCCTCACGGCGGGTTGGACGGGGGAGCCGCTGGCGTATCGGGGCAAGCACCATTTGGTCGACGACGTGCAGTTCCTGCCGCGTCCGGTCGCCGGCGGGGTGCCGGTGTGGATCGCCGGCTTCCCGGGCAACGCCAAGCCGATCCGGCGAGCAGCGCGGTACGACGGCTTCTTCCCGGTCAACCTCACGTCGCCGGACCAGCTCGCCGAGCCGGCCGCCGTACTCCGGGATTTGCGCGGCAATCTGGACAATTACGACATCGCGGTAGCGCTGGAACCCGACGTCGATCCGCGCCCGTACGCCGACGCCGGCGCGACCTGGTGCCTGATGGACGTCGACCCCACGACGCTGCGCCTCGCCGACGTACGCACGGTGATCGCGGCCGGTCCGCCGCGGTAAGGGGTGTTCCTCCCGGGGCCATAGGTGTCTAATCGAACCGTGGCCAGCGTCAGCGGACAGGCTGGGATCACCGAGCGCACCGGAGCGACTGCTGTCGGACTACGACGGCGGCCCCTGGGCCAGGTGATCGGCAAACTCCTGTCGACGACCGATCACAAGGTGATCGGCCAGTTGTACCTGATCACGTCGTTCATCTTCTTCCTGATCGGCGGCGTGATGGCGCTGATCATGCGCGCCGAGCTCGCCGAGCCGGGCCTGCAGATCGTGAACGAGGAGACGTACAACCAGCTCTTCACGATGCACGGCACGATCATGCTGCTGCTGTTCGCGACGCCGCTGTTCGTCGGGTTCGCCAACGTGATCATGCCGGTGCAGATCGGTGCGCCGGACGTGGCGTTCCCGCGACTGAACATGTTCAGCTACTGGCTGTTCCTGTTCGGCGGGCTGATCACGGTCGGGGCGTTTGTCACCCCGGGCGGTGCGGCCGACTTCGGCTGGACGGCGTACTCGCCGTTGTCGAACGAGGTCCGCTCGCCGGGTATCGGCGGCGACCTGTGGATCATGGGCCTGTGGATGGCCGGTCTCGGCACGATCCTCGGTGGCGTCAACTTCGTCACCACGATCATCACGATGCGGGCGCCGGGGATGACGATGTTCCGGATGCCGATCTTCTGCTGGAACATCCTGGTCACGTCGATCCTGGTGCTGATCGCGTTCCCGATTCTCGCGGCGGCGCTGCTGGTGCTGGAGGCGGACAGATCGCTCGGGGCGCACGTCTTCGATGCGTCGAACGGTGGCGCGATCCTCTGGCAGCACCTGTTCTGGTTCTTCGGGCATCCCGAGGTCTACATCATCGCCTTGCCGTTCTTCGGCATCATCACCGAGATCCTGCCGGTGTTCAGCCGCAAGCCGGTCTTCGGGTACATCGGCCTGGTCGCGGCGACGATGGGCATCGGCGCGCTGTCGATCGCGGTGTGGGCGCACCACATGTTCGTGACCGGCGCGGTGAACCTGCCGTTCTTCTCGTTCATGACGTTCCTGATCGCGGTGCCGACCGGCGTGAAGTTCTTCAACTGGATCGGGACGATGTGGGGCGGATCGGTGTCGTTCGACACCCCGATGCTGTGGGCCGTCGGCTTCCTGACGACGTTCCTCTTCGGTGGTCTGACCGGGGTCATCCTGGCTTCGCCGGCGTTGGACTACCAGCTATCCGACACGTACTTCGTCGTGGCGCACTTCCACTACGTGGTCTTCGGGACCGTCGTGTTCGCGATGTTCGCCGGGTTCTACTACTGGTGGCCGAAGATGACCGGGCGGATGCTCGACGAGCGCTGGGGGAAGCTGCACTTCTGGCTGCTGTTCATCGGCTTCCACACGACGTTCCTGGTGCAGCACTGGCTGGGTGTCGAGGGCATGCCTCGTCGGTACGCCGATTACAAGTCATTCGAGGGCTTCACGACATTGCACCAGGTGTCGAGTGTCGGTGCGTTCATCCTCGGCATCTCGACGCTGCCGTTCTTCTGGAACGTGTACAAGTCGCGCCGGCACCCGCTCGTCGAGGTTGACGATCCGTGGGGCTGGGGACGGTCGCTGGAGTGGGCGACGAGCTGTCCGCCGCCGCGGCACAACTTCGACCAGCTGCCACGGATCCGTTCGGACTCGCCGGCCTTCGACATGCACCACCCGGACATCGCGCTCTCGGAGTACGACACGAACCGGACCGACTCCGACGGTCTGCTCGACGCGGGCGAGGACCAGGGCCGGATCGGACACCTCAAGTCGACCGACCCCGACGACTAGTGCATGCGCTCGAGCAAGCGGGTCAACTGCTCGTCGGTCTGTTGTGGTGACGGGCTGCTGGATGCGAGTAGGTCGAGGGCTTGCGTGTACGCCTCGACGTCGTCGCGCTTGTCGAGGTACAGCGCGCTGGTCAGATGCTCGAGGTAAACGATGTCGGGCAGATCGCGCTGCGGGAACCGGAGCAGCGAGAACGCCCCACCGGTCGCGGCATGACCGCTGCTGGCGAGCGGGATGATCTGAAGCGTCACGTTGGGCCGGGTGATCGCTTCGCGGAGCGAGTCCAGCTGGTTGCGCAGGACCTCGGCGCCGCCGATCGGGCGATGCAGCACCGACTCCTCGATCACCGCCCAGAGCTTGAGCGGCGGCTCGCGGTCCAGCACCCGTTGCCGGCGGGTGCGCAGCGCCACGATCCTCTCGATCTCGGCCTCGGTCGGCACCCCGGAGGGCGTCAGCCGGGCAACGGCGCGTGCGTACTCCGCGGTCTGCAGCAGGCCCGGGATGAATTGGATCTCGTAGGTGCGGATCAGGTCGGCGGCCGCCTCGAGCCCGAGATACGCGTCGAACCAGTCGGGCGTGACATCGCCGTACCGATGCCACCAGCCTGGGTCGTTGGCCTCGCGGGCGAGCTCCAGCAGACGGTCCCGCTCGCGCGCCTCGTTCACGCCGTACAGCGTGAGGAGGTCGGCGACGTCGCGCTCCTTGAACCCGACCCGGCCGAGCTCGAGCCGGCTGATCTTCGACTCCGACGACCGGATCGCCCAGCCGGCGTCCGTCCGGGAGACACCGGCGCGCTCACGCAGCTCCCGCAGATGACCGCCCAGCATCATCCGCAGAGCCGTCGGCCCCACTACGCCTCGCCCCGCCATACACCCAAGCCTACATCATTTTCGAACAGGTGTTCCCATGCAATCTCAACCCACCCGGGAGCGCTGTACGGCGTCGGCGTGTGGCGTCAGCTCGCCGGTGAGGTGATCGCAGTACGGCGTCCTGGCGGGCAGGTGTGGGATGCGGGAGCGCGCGTGGGTGGGCGTCGGCTAGTCGCGTAGGTATTCGGCTCGCCAGCGGAGGATTGTCGGGTCGCTCGGGCTGGGCGCCTGGTCCAGTTGGATCAGGTGGAGATCTGGGGCGGTGAAGGACTGGATGGCCGCGCGAGTGAGGGGCCAAGGCGGACCCTGGACCTCCTCGTCCGGTTGGGTGTCCGGGCGGGCGGCGGCTATGACCAGAAGGGTGCCGCCCGGGGCTACCAGTTCGGTGACCTGCTTGATGGCGGCCGGTTGTAGGCGGATCGGGAGTGCCTGGACGGTATAGATCTCGAGGACCAGGTCGAACGCGCGGTGCCAGTCCGCGGGCGGGGACAGGAGGTCGGCGACGATGTAGTGGGCCTTGGAGTCCGGGTGGTTGCGATGGGCTGTCTCGATCGCCGTGGGGGAGATGTCGAACGCCGTCGTGTCGTACCCGCGGTCCGCGATCAGCTCGGCGTCCCAACCCGTCCCCGCACCGACCACCACCGCAGTCTTCCCAGCACCATCGGGCTGCGACTCGTCGACCCAGTCGATCAGCTGCTGGTGGGCCGTCCCGCGGTCCCACGGCACCACAGCGGATCCTTCCGCGGCCGCCGCGTACAGGTGCTCGAACCAGCCCGTCGCGTCGTCGCGGTCGAGTGACTCGCGGGCGATCCGCCGAGAGGCGACGTCAGGATCCTCACTCATCACTTGCACCTTCTTCGGTGAGGCCGACATGGATCGCACGCACGGTCTGCACGGTATCAACGTCCGCAGGCCGCTTGTCCTCCCGATAACGAATCACCCGCGCGAACCGCAACGCCATCCCCGCCGGATACCGCGGTGACGTCTGCACCCCGTCGAACGCGATCTCCACCACTACCTCCGGGCGGAGGTAGACGGCCCAGTCGTCCCGCCGTACGGCGAGTTCCTGGAAGCGCTCGGTCTGCCACCGGAGCAGCTCGTCGGTCAGCCCCTTGAACGTCTTCCCGAGCATCACGAACTCGCCGGTCTCCTCGTCGCGCGCACCCAGATGCAGGTTCGACAACCAGCCCGTCCGCCGCCCATGACCCCACTCCGCCGCGAGCACGAGCAGATCGAGCGTATGCGTCTGCTTGACCTTCACCCACCCGGACCCGCGCCGCCCCGCCTCATAAGGCACGGTCAACGACTTCACCATCACACCCTCGTGCCCGCGCCGCACCGCATCCGCGAAGAACGCCTGCCCCGCCTCAGCATCATCGGTCACAAGCCGCGGCACCCGCCGCTCCTCCGGCACCAGCTTCGACAGCCACTCCTGCCGCGCGGCTCCGTCGAGCCCGAGCAGGTCCTGGCCGTCCTGGTGCAGGATGTCGAAGAAGTACGGCGTGAGCGGCACGGACTCCGGCCCAGTCGCCGCACGCGTCGCCGTCCGCGACCCGGTCACCTGGAACGGCTCCGGCCGCCCGTCCGGCCGTAGCGCGATCAGCTCACCATCCAGCACGACCTGCTCGGCGTCCAGCTCGAGTACTGCGCGAACCACCTCCGGCACGCGCGCCGTGATGTCGTCCAGTGTCCGCGTATAAACGACGACGTCCGACGCCTTCCGATGCACCTGGATCCGGATCCCGTCCAGCTTCCACTCGAGCGCCGCCGGCGTACCTGTCTTCGTCAACGCCTCCGCCACCGTCGTGGCCGACTGCGCCAACATCGGCTGCACCCCACGCCCGACCTCGAGCCCGAACTGCGCCAGCCCCGCCTCGCCCTCGGTCAGTACGGCGACAGCGACCGGAGCAGCCGCTCCGCGCAGCATCGCCGCGGCGCGGATCTTGTCCAGCGGAATCCCGGTCGCCCGCGCGACCGCATCCGCCATCACGCCGTCGAGGGCACCCTGCCGCAGCTCGCCGCCCACGAGTTGGCGCAGGAACCACTGCTCATCCGCCGTAGCCCGCGCGAACAGCCGGTCGACGGCCTCCCGCCGCCGGGCCTGCACGCCGGCGCCTGACATCTCAGCCAGCTCCGCGAACGCCTGGTCGACCTCCTCGACCGTGACCGACGGGTCGGCGGCCGGCTCGGGTGCATCTGCCAGCGTCCGCCAGCCGACCCCGGTCCGCCGCTGTCGCAGCTCGCCGGACAGGTACGTCACGACGATCTCGATCTCAGCAGGTTCTGTGGCCTTGGACAACAATCCGGCGATGAACTCCGCCTTCTTCAGCCGCGACCTGGTCCCGGCCAGCGCGGCCGACGTCGTGACCACCTCGGAGAGCAACATGAATCCAGTCTGGCCTATGGCACCGACAGGTTGGCTTTCACAACTTTCGAAGCGACCCCGGCATCGAGGAGATTGAGTGAAACTCAGTGCCTAAGGGGGAACGACTATGCGAAAGATGATTGCGGCAGCGGCAGGCCTGCTCCTGGCCGCGCCCGTCCTCACAACTGCCACCACGGCGGTGGCGGCGCCTACGGCCACCGCTTGCTCTATCCAGGCCGGCTCGGTGACCGCGGGCAAGGACCTCGTGGACAAGTACGTCAACGCGACCTCGCCGATCTCGGTCAAGCCGGTCGACACGATGGCGAAGCAGCCGTTCTCAGGAGCCGTCGCCCTGAGCAGCGAGTGGGTCTGGGACGACGACTTCGACGACAACACCTCGCTGACCGGCAACATCGTCACCGGCGGTGCGCTGTACGACGTCGGCCTGCTGACCCAGAAGGGCACCGACGGGAAGGTCGTCGACACCCAGTCGACCCGGATCGGCGGCGGCTGGAACGACTTCCGCACGTTGACCAAATCCTGGTCGGCGGACGGCGGCAGCAACGCGAGGACGTACGCCTTGCGCAACGACGGCGTGCTCTACCGATGGTTCGTCAGCGAGGTCAACGGCAAGCCCGTCTGGCGCTCCGCGGGTTCGTACGCCGGGTTCGCGTCGGTGAAGGCGGTCGCGCTGATCAGCCGGACGTCGACGTACGACACTCTGCTGGCGACGACGCGTGGTGGTGCGCTCTACACGATCCGCATCCCGCTGACCTCGCCGATGAAGCCCGTCGTCAAGGCGCTGCGGACCAGCACCTGGCAGGGCTTCGAGTCGCTGCTGACAACCCGCTGCGGTCAGTACGGCACGCTGCTGCTCGGCATCGACAAGGACACCGGTTCGGCGTACCTGTATGCCGTTGGCCACGCCAACGGAACTGCGACCATCATCAACAGCCTCGGCAAGGTGCCGGGGACGTTCGACGACCCGGTGAACTACAGCTGGGCGAGCTTCGTCGACCCGCCGCTGAACGGCGAGTGACCCTCAGGGCGCCGGCGGCAGGTCGTCGAGGAAGTCCGACGTCGGCGTGAAGAAGAGGCCACCCGTGACCGCGGTCGAGAAATCGAGCAGCCGGTCATGGGTGCCCTCGGGTACGCCGATGAACATCCGGCGGAGCATCAACTCCGTCACCGCCGGGGTCTTCGCGTAGCCGATGAAGTAGGTGCCGAACTCCTGCGCGCCGATCGTGCCGAACGGCATGTTGTCGCGCAGGATCTGCAACTGGTTGCCGTCCTCGTCCTCGATCACGTTCAGCACGATGTGCGCGTTGGCCGGCTTCTTCGCGTCGGGGAACTCGATGTCGTCGAGCTTGGTCCGGCCGACCGCGGCCTCCTGCTGCTCGACCGTCAACGCGTTCCACGCCTTCAGGTTGTGCAGGTACTTCTGCACGATGACATAGCTCCCGCCCCGGAAGTCCGGGTCCTCGTCACCGATGAGTACGGCGGCCTGTGCGTCGGAGCCGGTCGGGTTCTCGGTCCCGTCGACGAAGCCGAGCAGGTCGCGCATCTCGAAGTACTTGAAGCCGTGTACTTCGTCGACGACTGTGGCGGCGCCGTCGAGCAGGGTCATGATCTGGCCGGCCAGCTCGAAGCACTGGTCCTGGTGGGCGGCCCGGATGTGGAAGAGCAGGTCGCCGGGCGTGGCCGGAGCGTGGTGGGTCGCGCCCTTGAGCTCGACGAACGGGTGCAGCTCAGCGGGCCGCGGACCGCTGAAGAGGCGGTCCCAGACGTCCGATCCGATGCTGGTGACACAGGACAGGTTGCCGTTGGGCACGCGGAAGCCGACCGAGCGCACGAGACCGCTCAGCCGCTCCAGGAGGTCGCGGGTCCGGTCCTCGCCGCCTTCGTCGACCTGAACGACAAGGAAGATGGCCGAGCCGCTGAGCGGCATCAGCACGGACTGCGGCAGCGCATCCGTCGACCTGGATGTTTCCGGATCAGTAACCACCGTGTTTTTCCCTCCGTCTGCTTGGCCCGATCTTCTAGAGTCCAGTCATGGACCCGCAACAGCCCGGACCGCCACCTCAACAGCAACCGCAACCGGGCCCATACTCCCAGCCGGGGCAGTACCCACCGCCCCCGCCCCACGCCGCCCCGTACCCGGAGCAGTGGGGCGCGCCGCCGCCCCACCCTCAGCAGTGGGGTGCGCCGGCGCCGTACCCGGTCCAATATGCCTATCGCGAGCCCCGAATCATCCCCGCCCCGCCGGGTACGCCGTTCCACCGGCTCGCTCGTACTCCGAAGCACGCGTGGTGGCGCCCGATCGTCGGGACGCTGCTGCTCGGCGCCTTCGTCCTGTTCCTGACGACCGGCGTCGTCGTCGCCTGGACGATCGTGCACCGTGTCGTCGCCGGTCCGTTCCCGACGCCGAGCGGATCGGACATCTTCCCGAGCGACACCGAGAATCTCGCGGTCACGCTGGTGATGCTCGGCATCCTGACCCCGTGCGTCGGCCTGGCCGCGTGGGTCGTGCAACGCCGGCCGTTCTGGAGCGTCGCCTCGGTCCTGAACAAGATCCGCTGGCGCTGGTTGCTGCTGTGCTGCGTGCCGGCCCTCGGGTACCTCGCGCTGTCGTACGCGATGGGGCTGCTGGTCGACGCGATCTTCCCGCCCGATGATGCGATCGGGAACGACGGCGGGTCGTGGATCGGTTTCGGGGCGTTCGTCGTACCGGCGCTGGTGATCCTGTTCCTGGTGCCGTTCCAGTCGGCGGCCGAGGAGTTCATGTTCCGCGGCTGGCTGATCCAGGCTGTCGGCGCGTACGGCCCGGACAACCCGAACGGCAAGGCGCGCTGGCTGCGGACAGTCTTCCGGTCGCCGTGGCCCGGCATCGTGATCGGCGGTGCGGCGTTCGTGTCGGCGCACGGGTACACCGGGTGGGCGATGGCCGACGTGTTCCTGTTCGCGATCACGGTCGGTTGGTTGACGGTTCGGACCGGGGGACTGGAGGCGGGGATCGCGCTGCACGCGCTGAACAACCTGCTCGCGTTTATGTTGCCTGCAGCAACTGGTCAGCTGTCCGGCTGGGACGAGCAGGGCGGCGCACCGTGGACGTTGCTGGTCTCGGACATCCCGTGCCTCGCGTTCTACGCGTTCGCGATCACCTGGCTCGCTCGCCGGCAGCAGGTCGCTCGGGTGAGCTGAAAACCACGCGAGAACTGTCGGTCGGCTCTGGCAGGCTTTGCCGGGTGACGAACGCGAAGATCGAGGCCGTCCTGTTCGACTGGGGCGGCACACTGGCAACCTGGCACGACATCGACCTGCACGAGACCTGGCGAGCCGTCGCCACGGTGCTCGACGAGGCGCAAGCCGACGAGCTGGCGGCCCGGCTGGTGGCGGCCGAAGGGTCGATCTGGCGGCGCTCGCGGGACGAGCATCTGAGCAGCACGCTCGAAGAGGTGTGCAAGCTGGCCGACGTGGTGATGAGCCCGGCCGCCCAGGCGGAGTACGACCGGCAGTGGGACCCGCACACGGAGCTAGATCCGGATGCGATCGACACCCTGCGGGAGCTGAGGGCGCGTGGGCTGAAGATCGGCGTACTGTCCAACACGATCTGGCCACGCCTGCGGCACGAGGAGATCTTCGCCCGCGACGGCGTGCACGAGCTGCTCGACGGCGCGGTGTACACGAGCGAGATCCCGTACACGAAGCCGCACCCGGAGACGTTCCTGGCGGCGATGCGCGCGGTCGGGGTGTCGGAGCCGTCACACTGCCTGTTCGTCGGCGACCGGCTGTTCGACGACGTCTGGGGCGCGCAGAATGTCGGCATGCGGGCCGCTCACCTGCCACACAGCGCGATCCCGACCGAGCAGATCGGCCACACCGAAGGTACGCCGGACGCCACCATCCAGCGCCTCTCGGAGCTCCCCGCGCTGATCGATAGCTGGAACTGACGCCAGACATACCGAAGGACCCCCGAGCCGGATCGCGGCTCGGGGGTCCTGAGGGGTTTCGGAGTGGGTGTTACGCGGCCAGCGTCGGGTCTGCCATCAGGCGCAGGCGCCCCAGCGCCTCACGCTCGATCTGGCGGACTCGCTCCGCCGAGATGCCGTGCACTGCGCCGATGTCGGCCAGCTTGGCCTGGCGGCCGTCGTGCAGGCCGTACCGACGCCGGATCACGTCCGCCGACCGCGGGTCGAGCTGGTCGACCAGGCTGAACAGACCCGAACGGTCGGACGCGTCCGCGACCAGCTGGTCCGGACCCGGCGCGGTCTCGGCCGCGATCAGGTCACCCAGCGAGGTCTCGCCCTCGTCGTCGACCGGGCTGTTCAGGCTGATGTGGTCCCGGCCGATGCGGATCAGTTCAGTGACCCGCTCCTCGTCCAGTCCCAGCTCCGCCGCGATCTCGTCGATCTCCGGCTCGCGCCCGAGCTTGCGCTCCAGCGTGCGCCGCGCCGACCCGATCTGGTTCAGCTGCTCCACCACGTGCACCGGCAGCCGGACCACACGGGCCTGCTGCGCGATACCGCGGGTGATGGCCTGCCGCACCCACCAGGTCGCGTACGTCGAGAACTTGAAACCCTTCCGGTAGTCGAACTTCTCCACCGCGCGGATCAGTCCCGTGTTGCCCTCCTGGACCAGGTCCAGCAGCGGCATCTGGGACCGCCCGTAACGGCGGGCGATCGACACCACGAGCCGGAGGTTCGCGGTCACGAACCGTTGCTGCGCGCGCCGGCCTGCTTCGGCCAGCCACTCCAGCTCCTCCTCCGTGGCATATTTGGGCGCTCCGCCCTTCTTACGTCCAACCCGCCCCTCGGCCAGCAGTTGCTCCGCAAGGAGTCCTGCTTCGACCGTCTCAGCGAGCTCGACCTCTTCCTCAGCCGTCAGCAAAGGCGTACGCGCGATCTCTTCGAGATAGAGACCTACACTGTCCTTGCCGTCGATACCGTCGTCCGTCGACCGGACACGAGCCATGCGAGCCACCGAAACTCCCTTCGTCGTTACATGGAGAGCAACGCTCGAGTAGGGTTCAAGATTCCGGTACCAGTGTGTAAACACCCTGAAGGTTCCCTGAGAGTTCCCGGCAGTGATTCCGCCGTGGAAACCGGTGTCCCGCAGCCCCGCTGCGATATTCAGCCCGACACCCCGCGCCTAACCTGAGAATCCGTGCAGAAAACCGCCTCCGGATGTGTTGCACAACACACGTCCGGAGGCGGAAATTCCCTCTTTTCGGGTCGGTTCTCAGCTGAGGCCGAGCGTGTCCAGCTCCCAGGCCAGCGAGAACGCGACCTCACGCCAGGCGTCGTACCGCCCGCTGCGGCCGCCGTGACCGGCATCCATTTCGGTCTTCAGCAGTACGTCGGTGTCGCCGGTCGCGGTGGCGCGGAGTTTCGCCACCCACTTCGCCGGCTCGACGAAGAACACCCGGGTGTCGTTCAGGCTGGTGATCGCCAGGATGCGCGGATAGTGCTGCGCGGTGACGTTTTCGTACGGCGAGTAGGACTTCATGTACTCGTAGACGGCTTTGTCCTCGAGCGGATTACCCCATTCCTCCCACTCGATCACGGTCAGCGGCAGCGACGGGTCGAGGATCGTGGTCAGCGCGTCCACGAACGGGACCTCCGCGACGACTCCGCCGAATGCTTCCGGGGCCAGGTTCGCGATCGCGCCCATCAGCAGACCGCCGGCGCTGCCGCCCTGCGCGACGATCCGCGCCGGCCTTGTCCAGCCGGCCTGGACCAGGTGTTCCGCGGCCGCGATGAAGTCGGTGAACGTGTTCCGCTTGGTGAGCATCTTGCCGTCGTCGTACCAGTGCCGGCCGAGCTCGCCGCCGCCGCGCACGTGCGCGATCGCGAACACCACGCCGCGGTCGAGCAGCGACAGCCGCGGGATCGAGAACCACGGATCCATCGACGACTCGTACGACCCGTAGCCGTACAGCACGACCGGCGCGTTCCCGTCCTTCGCGACGTCCTTGCGCGCGACCATCGAGATCGGCACCTTCGTCCCGTCCGGCGCGGTCGCCCACTCGCGGTACTGCGTGTACGCGGTCAGGTCCACGCCGCCGAGCACGGGCTGCTGCTTCAGCGGTCGCCGCTCGCCGGTCGCGACATCCACGTCGTACGTCGAACCCGGCGTCACCAGCGACGTGTACCCGAAGCGGTACCGGGTGTCGTGCCACTCGTCGTTGCGCCCGGGGGACACCGTGTAGATCGGCTCGTCGAACTCCAGTACTTCGGGATCGCCGAAGCCGCCGTCCGACCGGCGCATGATCGCGAGCTCGGTCAGCGCGTCGCGGCGCCGGTAGAGGATCACGTGCTCGGCGAACGCGTCGGTGCCGAGCAGACGGCTGGTCTCGTCGCCCTCGATCAGCGTCGTCCAGTCGCCGGGGGAGTCGAGCGGCGCGGAGGCCAGCGAGAAGTTGGCGGCGTCCGCGTTGTGCGTGATCAGGAGCTGGTCGCCGGCGTGCTCGACGTCGTACTCGACACCCTCGCGGCGCGGCCGTACGACGACCGCTTCGCCCGTCGGGTCGCTTGCGTCGAGCAGCCAGACCTCGCTGGTGAGCTTGCTGCCGAGCGCGATCATGATCGCCTGCTCGTTGCGGGTCAGGTCGACGCCGACCCAGAACCGCTCGTCGGGCTCCTCCATGACCAGTACGTCGTCCGTGGCGCCGAGGGTGTGCCGCCAGACCTGGTAGGGGCGCCAGGCGTCGTCGACCTTCGTGTAGAAGATCGTCGAGCCGTCCGCGGACCAGGCCGAGCCGTAGTGCACCTCGGGCAGCTCGTCGGGCAGTAGCTCGCCGGTGCTCAGGTCCTTGATCCGCAGGGTGAACCGCTCGTCACCCTTGAGGTCGACGGAGTACGCGAGCAGGCGGCCGTCGGGGGAGACGTCGACGGTGCCGAGCGAGAAGAACTCGGAGTCGCCGGCCACCTCGTTCCCGTCCAGCATCACCTCTTCGCCGGCGATCTCGCCGTCGGTCGCGGGCGGCTCGTCGCCGTCCACCTTGACCCGGCAGTGCAGGGAGTACTGCTGGCCCTCGATCGTGCGCGAGTAGTACCAGTACCCGCCGCGCCGCGCCGGAACGCTCAGGTCGGTCTGCAGCGTCCGGTCCGAGATCTCCTTGAAGATTGCCTCACGCAACGATTCCAGATGCGCCGTCCGCGCCTCGGTGTACGCGTTCTCGGCACGCAGGTACCCCAGCACCTCGTCATCGGTCTTGTCCCGCAACCACTCGTACTCGTCGACGAACACATCGCCGTGATGCACCCGCTCGACCGGCTTGCGGGCAGCAACCGGCGGCGTAACAGAAGAAGTCTCGGACATGCCGCGAGACTACCCGCGCACGGAGATGCTTACTGCATCCAATACAGCCCTGACCGCACCCCGCGACTCCTCGGTGTGATCGAGTACGTCGAACCCGTGCCGGCCGTTCGGCGCCTCGATCACCTCGAGCCTCACCCCGGCCGCCCGCGCAGCGTCGATGAACGGCGGCTGGGTCGGCGCTACGTCGGCCAACTCACGCCCCACCACAGTCATCACCACCGGCAGTCCCCGCGCACCCTTGACTGCCTCGACCGGATGCACACCGCGCACCGTCACCAGCCCGGAGTCGCCCAGCACCGGGTAGGTGAACGCGACGCATCGGAGCCACTCCGGCGGACTCTGCAGGAACGAAGCCGCCAACGGTCCGCTGCCGGAGAAGAACCACAGCGCGACGCGCTCGCCGTTCACCCGCGGGTGCGCCCGGATGGCCTCGATCGCGCCCGCCAACGCGGCGTTGGAGCGGTCGTCGTCCGGACGCCCGTCGGGGCTGTGGTCGACCGCGGCAGCGACGCAGCCGCGGTAGGCGAGTTGGCTGGCGTAGCCCTGATAGATGTTCCACTTGCTGGGAAGCGGTCGGCCTTCAGCGGAGTACGGCACGCCGTGGATCAGCAGAACCGCGGGCGCCGGCTCGGTCGCACTCGGGAGGTAGAGCTCTTGGCCCTCGTGGCTTTCACGGGCGACCGCCGGGGTCGGCAGGACGAAGGCGGGATCTTCGGGCATGGCTCCCACCGTAGGTGCGGCAAGGGCTACACGTCGTACGTCGCGACGACGGGTGCGTGGTCGCTCCAGCGTTCGGCGTACGTCGGGGCGCGGTGGATGACGCAGCTGTTGGCCGCCGAGGCCAGCTCGGGGGAGGTGATCTGGTAGTCGATGCGCCAGCCGGCGTCGTTGTCGAAGGCCTTGCCGCGCCAGGACCACCATGAGTACGGGCCGGGTCCTTCGCCGCCGAAGCGGCGGCCGAGGTCGACCCAGCCGGCCTCGAACAGGCGGTCCATCCAGGCGCGTTCCTCGGGCAGGAAGCCGCTCTTCTTGCGGTTGGCCTTCCAGGCCTTCAGGTCTTCCTCGCGGTGGGCGATGTTCAGGTCGCCGCACATCAGCACGTGCCGGCCGTCGGCGCGCAGTTCAGTCAGCCGGGCGGTGATCGCGTCGAGGAACGCGTACTTCTCCTCCTGCCGCGGCGGCGTCTCGAACTCGCCGGTGAACACGTACGTGCTCACCGCGGTCAGCGTCGTACCGTCATCCAGTACGACGTCCGCCTCGACCCACCGCCCGCATCCGGCGAACCGCTCCGGACCGATCTCGCCGCGCTCGTCCTTGATCGGCCGCCGACTCGCGACCGCGACACCGGCGCGTCCCTTGTGCCCGTCGATCGCGGGTTCGGCATGCGCGATGTTCCAGTCGCCGCCGAGCAGCTCCCGCAGTACGTCGTCCGTCGCCCGCACTTCCTGCATCAGCAACAAGTCCGGATCCGTGTCGTCCAGCCACGGCTGCATCCCGCGCCGGAAGGCGGCCCTGATCCCGTTCACATTCACCGTGGCAACCGTCAGCACGCGGGAACCTTACCCTCTGTGGTGCCCCGGCTTGACGACCATGAGCACCAGCACGACCAGCCAGAGCAGCGCGAAGATCCCGGACGTCATCGACAGCAGCTTCGCCTTCGACAGCACGGCACTGCGCTCCTCGGCCGTCCCGCCCGCGGCCGCCAGCACCTTCGACTGCGCGGGCGCGACGAGGAAGGCGAGCACCAGCGCCGCGATGAGTGTCAGCACGATCGAGATGATCAGCCAGGCCTCGCCCATGACGTCCATGCTGCCCGCGAGCGCGAACCCGAAGACCGGCACAGCGAGACTGGCCCAGGCGTAGACGTTGGTGATCCGGTGCAGCACCTGCAGTCCGCCCACCTCCGGGGTCTCGGCCGTCAGCATGCGCTTGGCGGTCGACGGGAACATGCTGGTCGCGACGGTGACCGGGCCGACGCAGAGGATCGCGGCGAGGATGTGGACCGTCAGGAAGAACTTGTTCATCACGCTCACTCGGAAGTCGTCGTGAGGATCGCGTCCAGGGACTGCTCGCAGAGGTGTTCAAGCGCGTCCGGCGAAACGGTCGGGGAGTCGATCCACACCAGGAGGGTCTGTTCGACGTAACCCTGCCAGCCGTGGCAGGCGAGTTCGACGACGGGGGTGACCTCGATGCCGCGCTCCGCGACCGCGCTGATGACCCACTGGCTGAACACGCGGCGGAGATCGGAGTGCAGCGCGCGGATCTCCGGATCGCCGGCGGCCGACATCAGCAGCGTGGCGCGATAGAGCTGCGGTGCTTCGAGTACGGCGCGGACGAACGCGCGGATGCCTGATCGAAGCTGCTCGTCCGGCGGCAGTGACGGGTCCGGGGCCGTCCGCAGCATGACTTCCGCGGCGGCTTCCTCGATCACGGCGTACTGGAACTTCTTCTTCGAGCCGAAGTAGTGGAACAGGAGAGCGGGGGAGACGCCGGCCTCCGCGGCGACCAGCTCGACCGTCAGCTCGCGATGCGGATCGGCGAGCAGCACCCGCCGCGCCGCCGCGAGGATCTGCGCCCGCCGCTCATCTGGGCGCAGTCGCGAGGTCTGGGTCATACCCGCAGTCTATTGAGTAATCGGTCAACAAGCACTTACTGTTGAGTATCTGCTCAACAAGCTGGAGGTTCAGATGCGTCCGTTGGCCGGTCAAGTCGTCCTCATCACCGGCGCCTCGCGGGGGATCGGCGCCGCGGTGGCCCGGAAGTTGGCGAGCGAGGGTGCGAAACTCGCGCTGGTCGGCCTGGAACCGGACGAACTGAAGAAGGTCGCGGAGGACTGCGGCCCGGACGCCGGCTGGTGGGAGGCCGACGTCACCGACACCGACTCGCTGCGTACCGCGGTCGAGGGTGTCGTCGAGCGCTACGGCCGCATCGACGTCGTGATGGCGAACGCCGGTATCGCCGCGCCGGGCTTCAGCCGGAGCATGGACCCGAAGGCGTGGGAGCGGGTCGTCGACGTCGATCTGTACGGCGTCTGGCGCACGGTCCACCTCACGCTGCCGTACCTGCTCGAGAGCAAGGGCTACCTGCTGCTGGTCTCGTCCCTCGCCGCGATCGTGCACATCCCCGGACTCGCGTCGTACAACGTCTCGAAGGCCGGCGTCGAGGCGCTGGGGGACACGCTGCGGCCGGAGCTCAGGCATCTCGGCGTACGGGTCGGTGTCGCGCACATGACCTTCGTCGACACCGACATGGTGCGGGGAGCGGACGCGCATCCGGTGTTCGGCCGAGTGCGGACCGGGATGCCGCTCGCGAGTAAGACGTATCCCCTGGAGTTCGCGGTCGGCAAGTTCGTCGACGGCATCAAGAAGCGGTCGCGGACCGTCCACGTACCGGGCTGGATCGGCGCGCTGAAGGTTGTCCGCTGGGCGATCCCGCACTTCATCGAGCTCGGCTCGCGATTCAGCGTGCCGAGGGCGGACGCGGCCGCATTGGCTGACATCCAGGCGCGCGGGGCCGAGGCTTCGTCCAGGCCGACCGGCGCCGGCGGCCTGGCCGACTCGGAGAAGGCTGCGCACAAATGAGCCGCGAGTACGACGTCGTCCTGCTCGGCGCGAGCGGATTCACCGGCGCGCTCACTGCGGAGTACCTGGAGAAGAACGCACCGGACGGGCTCCGCTGGGCCGTTGCCGGACGCAACAAAGCGAAGCTGGAACGGTTCGGCAAGGACATCCTGCACGCGGACGTGACGGACGCCGAGTCGATGCGCGCGCTGGCCGAGTCGACGAGAGTGGTCGCGACGACAGTCGGGCCTTACATCCAGTACGGCGAACCGCTCGTGGCCGCCTGCGCCGAGGCGGGCACGGACTACCTCGACCTCACCGGCGAGCCCGAGTTCACCGACCGCATGTACGTCCTCTACCACCAGCGCGCGAAGCAGACCGGCGCCCGGATCATCCACGCCTGCGGCTTCGACTCGATCCCGTACGACCTCGGCGTGCAGTACACCGTCGAGCAACTGCCCGAGGGCGTGCCGATCCAGGTGGACGGTCTGCTGCGGGCCGGCGGTCGACCGTCCGGCGGGACGTTCCACACCGCGATCACCGCGTTCTCCCGTCCGAAGCAGAACCTCGAGGCACACCGGGCCCGTAGGCAGGCTGAGCCGCGGCCGGAAGGGCGACAGGCGCGGGCGGTGTCCGGGCGGATCCACCGCCAGCAGGGGTTCTGGGCGGTGCCGCTGCCGACCATCGATCCGCAGATCGTCGCGTACTCCGCGCGGCTGCTGGACCGCTACGGCCCCGACTTCCGCTACTCGCATTACGCTGCGATGGACCGTCTCCCGAAGGTTGCCGCGGGCATCGGTGGGGTCGGCTTGCTGATCGCCGGCGCGCAGATCCCGCCGGTGCGGAAGGCGATGCTGAACCGGCTGCAGCCCGGCGACGGGCCGAGCCCGGAGCGGCGGGCGCGGTCCTGGTTCAACGTGCGGTTCGTCGGCCGTGGCGGTGGCAAGCAGGTGATCACCGAGGTGGCCGGCCGCGATCCCGGGTACGACGAGACCGCGAAGATGCTCGGCGAGAGCGCGCTGTGTCTCGCACTCGACGACCTGCCGGAGACAGCCGGCCAGACCACGACGGCCGCTGCCATGGGACCCGCTCTGCGCGAGCGACTGGTGAAAGCGGGGATGACCTTTGCCACCCTCGAAGTCGACCACTACTAGCCGCGACGGCACCCGCATCGCCCTCTACGACTACGGCAACCCGGATGCGCCGACGCTGATCTGCGTCCACGGCTACCCGGACAACGCCTCGCTGTGGGAGCCGGTCGCCGAACGCCTCACCACCGACTTCCACGTCGTCACGTACGACGTCCGCGGCGCTGGCACCTCCGATCGCCCGACCGCCACGTCCGCCTACGCGCTTGACCGTCTGCAGGAGGACTTCGAAGCAGTCCTCCTGCACACCGCACCCAACCACCCTGTGCACGTCCTGGCCCACGACTGGGGCTCGATCCAAGCCTGGCATTTCATCACCGACCCCGAACTCCAGGCACAGATCGCGTCCTTCACGTCCATCTCAGGGCCGTCCCTGGATCACGCCGGCTACTTCCTCCGCCGCCGCAACCGCGCCGCGCTCCGCCAACTCCTGCACTCCTGGTACATCTTCTACTTCCACCTCCCATGGCTGCCGGAGCTCGCCTGGCGCAAGGGCTGGGCGCATCGGGCCTTCAACCGGCTCGAGCAGCAGGACGCCGAGGAGAACCGCTCGATCGGCGACTACGTGCACGGCATGAAGCTGTACCGCGCCAACGTCCTGCCACGGCTGATCCGCCCGGCGCAGCGGAGGACCGACGTACCTGTGCTGGCCGTGTCTCCCGACGCCGACCCGTTCGTCACGACCCCGCTGCAGACCGAGATCGCGCGGTGGGCGCCCAATCTGACGGTCAAGGTGGTCAGGGGCGGCCACTGGATGCCCCGGAACGATCCCGGACTTGTTGCCGAGTTGGTGCGGCAACACAGCCGTGAGGTGGCAGGCTTGGAAGCATGAAGACGCTTCTCAACCTGATCTGGCTGGTGCTGGCCGGATTCTGGCTGGCTGTCGGGTACGCGGTCGCCGGCATCATCTGCTGCGTGCTGATCGTGACGATCCCGTTCGGCATCGCGTCGTTCCGGATCGCCGGCTACACCCTGTGGCCGTTCGGCCGGACCGTGGTCGACAAGCCGAGCGCCGGCGCGGGCGCGCTGTTCGGCAACATCATCTGGATCATCTTCGCCGGCTGGTGGCTCGCGCTCGGCCACCTGACCACCGGGATCGCGCTCTGCCTGACGGTCATCGGCATCCCGCTCGGCATCGCGAACTTCAAGCTGATCCCGGTCTCGCTCCTGCCGCTGGGCAAGGAGATCGTGCCGAGCAACCAGCCCTTCGCCACCCGGTGAGGTCGCTGACTGTCCTCGGTTCCTGCGGCGCGTGGCCGGAAGCCGGGCGGGCGTGCGCCGGGTTCCTCGTCGAGTACGACGGGTTCCGGGTCGTGCTCGACCTCGGGTACGCCGCGTTGCCACGCCTGCTCGAGCATTGTCCTCACGGTGAGGTGGATGCGGTGGTGGTGACTCACCAGCACCCGGATCACTGCGTGGATGTGAGCGGTCTGGCTCGGGTGAGGTACTACGAGGCTCCAGACGCTCCGCCGATTCCGCTGCACTGCACGCCGGGGACTCTGGACGTACTGCGGGCGCTCGAGCCCGACCCCGACCCGGCCGAGGTCTTCGCGGTGCGCGATCTCGCGTCGACGAAGCAGATCGGGCCGTTCGAGGTGCTGACCGTGGAACTGCCGCACTACACGACGAATTTCGGAGTCCGGCTGAGCACGCCAGAAATGTCGGTCGCGTACACCGGTGACAGCGGCCCTTCAGCTGAGCTGACAAAGCTCGCCGAGGGGACAGACGTCTTCATCTCGGACGCGACCTACCAAGGTCAGTCGAACGACAGCTATCTGATGACAGCCGCCGAGGCCGCGAGGGGTGCACGCGGAGCCCGGCGGCTCGTGCTGACGCACTTCTGGCCGGGCTCCGACCGGTCGATCTCGGTGCGCGAGGCTCAGGCCGAGTTCGACGGTGAGGTCATGGCCGCCGAGGAAGGTCTTGTCCTCGGCCTTTGACGCCGGCTACTTCTTCGCGGCCTCGACGATCTTGCGGACGTTCGCGATGTCGCCGCAGCCGGAGTCGATCAGCCGGGCTCGCTCTTCGGCGAACGTGTCGCCGAGGTCGCGGCGTACCTTCTCGGAGACGTCGGTGCGGGCCGGGTTCAGCACGTCGCGCTCTTCTTCGTCGAGGTGATGGGTGAGAGCCTCGGACAGCTCGTGCAGCTTGGAACTGAACTCCTCGCTGCCGGTGTCGTCGACCTCCATCAGGTCGAGTAACGCCTCGTTGCCCTCGTCGTGCTCGTGCTCGGAGTGCTCGACCTCTTCGGCGTCGATCGCGTCCTTGCGCCGCAGCGTGGGGTAGACCTTCGACTCCTCCGCCTCGGCATGGGCGATCAGGACCGTGGCCAGATCGGCGAGCACTGCCTCGCGGTCGCTCGTGACGTCGCGCAGTTCGCGCAGCGCCTCTTCGAACCAGCGGTGATCGGCGAGGATGATCTCGACCACGTCGCCACCCGCCGCCGGAAGAATCTTCGGCATCCCGTTGTCTCCTTCGCTCGGATGCCTCCTGGTACCCGGATAACCTCCCGATATGCCGACAGCGCTCATCCGCCGCCCCAGCCCGCGTCTGGCCGAAGGCCTCGTCACCCACATCGAGCGCACCCCGGTCGACCTCGATCTGGCCGCAACGCAGTGGCAGACGTACGTCGTCGCCCTGCACCGCACCGGCTGGGAAACGGTCGAGGTGCCGTCGATCGACGAGTGCCCGGACAGCGTCTTCGTCGAGGACACGATGGTGGTGTACGGCGACCTCGCGGTGATCGCCCGCGCCGGCGCGAACGAGCGACGCCCCGAGGCCGCGGCCGCCGAGGAGACCGTTGCGAAACAGGGCTACCGGATCGCCCACATCACCGATCCCGGCACGCTCGACGGCGGCGACGTACTCAAGATCGGCTCGACGATCTATGTCGGACAAGGTGGACGGACGAATGCCGAGGGGATCGAGCAGCTGCGCGACGCGTTCGCCCCACTCGGCGCCGACGTACGCGCGGTGCCGGTGCGGAAGGTGCTGCATCTGAAGTCGGCTGTCACAGCACTGCCCGACGGGACGGTGATCGGGTACGAGTCGCTCGTCGACGATCCGTCGGCGTTCGACAGCTTCCGGCCTGTGCCCGAGGAGGCCGGCGCGCACGTCGTACTGGTGGGGGAGGACCGGCTGCTGATGGCTGCGTCGGCGCCCGAGTCTGCGGAGTTGTTCGCGGAGCTGGGCTACACGCCGGTCGTCGTGGACATCAGCGAGTTCGAGAAGCTCGAAGGATGCGTCACATGCTTGTCGGTGCGCCTTCGCCGGTGAGCACCCTCCGCGCCGCCGCGGCGAGTTGCACCTCGCGCTTCTTCCCGCGCCCTTCGGCGATCTCGCACGCCTCCGCCAGCGCCGCGCGATAGACCGCCGTGTCCGGATGCCCGGGCGTCGCGTCGCGCACCACCTGCGTCAGCGCTTCGAGCGCCTCCGAGATGTCGCCGCACGCAAGCAACGCCCGCCCCAACGCGGCCTGGTCGCGAACCACCTGCGGATCCCGGGCCAGCAGGCAGTCCTCGTCTGCGGCGACGATGTCCGCGAGCAGTTGAGCCTCCGACCGCGGCCCGCCGACCATCAGCCGCGCACCGGTCGTCGCCTCGGTCGCTGCCCGGGTCAGCTCGTGATGCGGCCCGAACACCTCCGTCAGCTGCGGCGTCAGCAGCTCGAACCACGCGATCGCGCGCCCGTAGTTCCTGGTGGCCAGCAACCCTTGCGCCACGCGCAGCCGGACCCGCAACGTCGCCGGGTCGTCGGCCGCCAGCACCTTCTCCCGCTCGGTCAGAGCCGATTGGTAGAACGGCAGCGCCCGGCCCGGCTCGTGGTCGTCCCAGTACGTCTCGGCCTGCTTGTACCCCGGGTCCGCGTCGAGCTCCGGATGACGGGCGATCGCCGACACCGGCTCCCGCCGTACGACGGTTTGCACCGGCAGCGTGACCACCTTCCGGCCGACGTACGTGCGCCCGCCGGTCGGGATGATCCGGAACTGGCCCACCTTCGACACCGGCAGCCACAGCACGGTGTTGTAGAGCGTCCGCACCGACGACCCGCAGTTCTCGCACACGTCGCGGTGGCCGTAGAACCGGCTCCCCATCGGCCCTGCTGTCTCGGCGGCCCAGGCCTCCGAGGACGCCGTACACGGTGCACAGAACGGGTAGCCCCCCCGCCGTTCCTCATTCATTCGACACATTCTGGTCGGTTTCGGGTTCGTCGTCTGCATCCGCACCGATGATCCGCACTTTTGTCAGCGCCGGATCGTCGATCGCGAAGGTTCGGACCGGACCCGGTGGCGTGTCGGCTGTCTCGAAGCGGACCGTGACGCGGCCGCGGCCCGATCCCCAGACCCAGCCCTGGCCGTAATCGGGGTGTGCGACGTCCTGGCCGGGGTGGAAGCCCAGTTGATCGCGCGGCCGGGCGGGCAACTCGACGATCTCGACCGGGGTCTCGGCGTGCTCGTCCTCGGTGAACAGGTCGTCCTGGATCCAGTCGGCCAGTGACGACACGCCTACGCCGAGCAACCGGATGCCACCGCCGACCTCGCTCTCCTCGAGCAGCCGCCGCGCGACCCGCGCGATCACCCGGGAGTCGTCGGTCGGCCCGGCCAGCGTCGACGAGCGGGTGTGGGTGGTGAAGTCGTGCATCCGCGTCTTCACGGTGACAGTGCGGCCGGACAGCTGCGCCTTCTGCAGCCGCTCCGCGACGCGGAGGGACATCCGGTCGGCGATCGCGACCAGCAGCGACCGGTCGATGATGTCGGTCTCGAAGGTGTCCTCGACGCTGACCGACTTGGTCTCGCGGTCGCTCACCACCGGCCGGTCGTCGGCCGCGACGGCGAGCCGGTGCAGGCTGCTGCCGTGGGCTGATCCGACCTGCCGGATCAGCTCGTCCTCGTCGAGCTGCTGCAGATCCGCGACCGTCCGCACGCCGGCCATGCTGAGCCGCTGCGCTGTCGCCGGACCGACGCCGGGGATCACGGTCACCTGCATCGGCGCCAGGAACTCCGCCTCGGTCCCGGCCGGCACGACGACCACGCCGTCGGGCTTGTCGAGGTCGCTGGCGATCTTCGCGATCAACTTCGACGTACCGGCGCCGACGGACGCGGTCAGGCCGCCGCTCACCTTCCGGATCGCTTCCTTCAGGTCCTGCGCGATCGCCTCGACGTCGTCGACGGTCAGCCCGCTGAGGCCGCTCGCCGTCAGATCGATGAACGCCTCGTCCAGCGACAACGGCTCGACCAGCGGCGACAGCGCCCGCATCTCCGCCATCACCGCGCGACTGCTCTGCCGGTACACCTCGAACCGCGGACCCAGGTACGCCGCGTGCGGGCAGCGCGATCGCGCTTCCGCGGTCGACATCGCCGACCGCACGCCGTACTTGCGGGCCTCGTACGACGCGGTGGACACGACTCCGCGGACGCCGACGCCGCCGACGACCACGGGCTTGCCCCGCAGTGACGGCTTGTCCCGCTGCTCGACGGCCGCGAAGAACGCGTCCAGATCGACATGCAGCACCGACGGATCCCCACGCACCTTCCCAGTGTCCCTGGTGTGACCGACAATTCCGATCATGACGTTTCCCGAGCAATGGGACGACGGCACCGATCCGTCCACTCCCGCCCACCAGATCCATTGGTACGACGACCGCACGGCGATCATCCGGCAAGCACTCCATACGAACTTCGAAGGCCCGTTCCTCTACCTGCTGCTCGGCGACGAACGAGCCCTCCTGCTCGATACCGGCACCGGTCACGCCCCGCTCCGTCCGTTGATCGACGAGCTGGCGGGGGATCGAGAGCTGGTCGTCGCGCACACCCACAGCCACGGTGACCACGTGGGCGGCGACGGCGAGTTCGATCAGGTCGTGGGCAAGACGGCCGACGACGTCGCGCAGTACTTCGGGTTCGCCGACTGGCCGAACGGCGTGGTGCAGTTCGACCTCGGCGGACGGGTGCTCGACATCGTCCCGATCCCGGGGCACCACGCCTCGCACATCGCGACGTACGACCGGAACACGCGGCTGCTGTTCAGCGGCGACTCGCTCTACCCGGGCCGGCTGTACGTCTTCGACTGGCCGGCGTTCCGGGCCAGCGTCGCGCGACTCGCGGAGTTTGTTGCTGACGGCAATCCGGTCGAGTGGATCCTGGGCGCGCACATCGAGCTGACGGACCAGCCGGGCAAGGACTTCGAGATGGGGTCCGACCAGCACCCCGGCGAGCACGAGCTGCAACTGCGTCCCGACGTACTGACGGAGCTGGCCGAGGTACTGGCCGAGGCGGGGGAGGAGCCGGTCCGGATCGAGCGGAAGGACTTCATCGTCTATCCGGTGTGATTCGGCGCGCCGTAGATGGGCACCTTCGGGCACACTGAGGCCATGCTGTAACCGGGGAGCCACCAGGGGAGGCGCTGATGGGTGAGGAAGTCGACCGGGTCGAGTTCACCCGGGCGGACCGGACCGCGTTCCGGGGTCAGGTCCATCGCAATCTGGACGCCTTCGCGCGAATGCTGCGCGAAGCCCGGTTCGCGCCCGACCGGCCGATGACCGGGATCGAGATCGAGCTGAACCTGGTCGACGAGAAGTGCGACCCGGCGTTCAAGAACACCGAGGTGCTGAGCGCGATCGAGGACGACGCGTTCCAGACCGAGCTCGGCCAGTTCAACATCGAGATCAACGTGCCGCCGGGGCAGATCGACGGACTCGGCCTGGACACGATGGAAGCGAGCATCCGGGACAGCCTGAACGCCGCCGAGGACAAGGCTGCCCGGACCGGCTCGTCGATGGTCGTGATCGGCATCCTGCCGACCCTGCTGACCGAGCACATCCGCCGTGACGCGCTCAGCACCAACCCGCGGTACGCGTTGCTCAACGACCAGATCTTCGCGGCCCGCGGCGAGGACGTGCACATCTCGATCGACGGCGTCGAGCGCCTGCAGGTCACCGCCGACAGCATCGTCCCGGAGGCGGCGTGTACGTCGACGCAGTTCCACCTCCAGGTGACGCCGGAGGCGTTCCCGCGGTACTGGAACGCCGCGCAGGCGATCTCCGGCGTACAGCTCGCCGTCGGTGCGAACTCGCCGTTCCTGTTCGGCAAGGAGCTGATGCGCGAGACGCGGATCGCGTTGTTCGAGCAGGCCGCCGACACGCGCACGCACGAACTGAAGACCCAGGGCGTCCGGCCGCGGGTCTGGTTCGGCGAACGATGGATCACCTCGATCTTCGACCTGTTCGAGGAGAACTCGCGCTACTACCCGGCCCTGCTGCCGGTCACCTCCGACGAGGATCCGATCGAAGTCCTCGACCGCGGCGACACTCCGGCGCTTTCGGAGTTGCGGCTGCACAACGGGACGATCTATCGCTGGAACCGCCCGGTGTACGACGTTGTCCGGGAGAAGCCGCATCTGCGCGTCGAGAATCGTGTCCTGCCGGCCGGCCCCACCGTCGTCGACACGATCGCCAACGGCGCGTTCTACTTCGGTCTGGTCCGCGCGCTCGCCGACGACGAACGGCCGATCTGGTCGCAGATGTCGTTCAGCGCGGCCGAGGAGAACTTCCACAACGCCGCCCGCAACGGGATCGAGGCCGAGGTCTTCTGGCCGGGCGTCGGTACGGCGCGTGCGACCGAGCTCGTGCTCAGACGCCTTCTGCCGTTGGCGGTTCGCGGTCTGGACGCCTGGGGGGTCGACGTGGCGGTGCGGGATCGATTACTCGGCATCATCGAGCAGCGCTGCCTCACCGGCCGCAACGGAGCGTCATGGCAGGCCGATGAGTTCCACCGCCTGTATACAAAGGGGTCGCACGGTCGCAAGGACGCGTTGCGCGGGATGCTCCGCCGGTACCGCGATCACATGCACGAGAACACCCCGGTGCACGAATGGCCGGTCGACTGAACCGGTTAGCCCCTGCGATCCACGCAGGACAACGTAGGACAAGGACGGACGGAACCTTGGTCCTTCTGGCGGAACCCTTCCGATCTTGCCCAGGGCAACGGGCTGGGCAGGTTCTTGGACGAGTTCGATAACGACCCGGACTACAGGGGTGGCGCGTTGGGTGACAGCCCTGCAAAGGTGTGGCCACCGGAAGGTTAGGCGGGCCCGCCGCGGGTAGTACTCGGGCACCGGCAGCCCTCCGTCACCGCCGCGACACAACAGGTGCAAATGCAGCGGATGCCGACCGCGGTCGGGAGCAGTATCGTTCGAGACGGGTCGACACACACCCGGAGGTGAGGCAGGGCGATGACGACCATCGTCGTGGGTTATGTGCCGAAGGCGGAAGGCCGTGCGGCTCTTCGGCGAGCAGCGGAGGAAGCGACGCTGCGCGACGCGAAGTTGGTAGTGGTGAACTCGCACCGGGGCGGACGCAGCTTCGACAGCGACGAGGCTGCGGCGAGTGATGCCGCTTTGACGGAAGTACGGGAGCAGCTCGACTCGACCGGCGTGCCCTACGAGGTGCGGCAACTGGTGCGTGGCCTGGACCCGGCGGAGGACCTGGTGGCCGTCGCCGAGCAGGTGCATGCGGAGTTCATCGTGATCGGGCTCCGGCGCCGCTCACCGGTCGGCAAGCTCATCCTCGGCAGCAACGCGCAGCGGGTGCTGCTCGATGCTCCGTGTCCGGTGCTCGCCGTCAAGGCCGAGGCTGAGTTGACCGAGGGAGGGGAGGACTGAGGTGACTTCGACACGCAGCAGGAAATTGTGCCTCGCACAGCAGCCCGACGCCGACGAGATGTTGAGCAGAGATCCGTTCGCCTTACTGGTCGGCATGTTGCTGGACCAGCAGATCCCGATGGAGCGCGCGTTCGCGGGCCCGGTCGCGATCTCGAAGCGGATGATGGGACCGTTCGATCCCGCCACGGTCGCGCACTACGACCCCGACGCCTTCGTCGAGGTGGTGGCCGGTCCGCCGGCCGTGCACCGGTTCCCGACCGCGATGGCGGCCCGGATCCAGACCCTGGCCAAACACCTGGACGAGCAGTACGGCGGTAACGCCTCGGCCCTCTGGTCCGATGTCAAGTCAGGGGACGACCTGCTGGCCAGGCTGTCGGCCCTGCCGGGCTTCGGCGCGCAGAAGGCGAAGATCTTCGTCGCGTTGCTCGGGAAGCAACTCAAGGTCCGCCCGCGCGGGTGGCGCGAGGCGTCCGAGCCGTACGGCGAGGACGGCGCGTTCAAGTCCATCGCGGATGTGATCGACGTTGCATCGCTGGTGCGGGTGCGACAGTTCAAGCAGGAGCAGCAGGTGGTCCGCCAGCGGGTGGTGGCGCGGCCGCTGCGGCAGACACGCAACGGGTGAACACAGACGTATAACGGTTCAGCAGAAGGACGACCGACGACGTACCCTTCGAGTACCGAGCAGATCAGGCCCTTGCCGGCGCGGGAACGCCCGCCCGGCAGGGGCCTGAGTGCACCGTTCCGGGGGGTCGTGCGACGCGTGGCCTTGGTTCGCGGATTACAATGGACTGTTGCCGCCGCCTGACCAGCGAGCAGCCGCACAACGTAGTACTCACAGACTCAGCAACACCCGTAGCTTCAACAGTCGTACCGCCGTACAAACCCTGCGTCAGACGAGAGGTAATTCGTGTCGTCCAGCTCGTCCGAGAATCTTCCCGCCGAGCCGGCCCGGGCCGTGGCCGCCACCGCCCGCAGCACGGCTCCGAGGACCAGCGCCCGAGTGACCGATCCCGCTGCCAAGAAGGCGGCCGTGAAGAAGGCGGCGGTGAAGCCCGCCGGCACCAAGGAGGACGGTATCCCCGCGAAGAAGGCCGCTGCCAAGAAGGCTCCGGCGAAGAAGGCAGTGTCCGAGGCGGGTCTGGCGATCGACCCGAAGACCGGCAAGCCGCGCGCGCTCGATGAGGTGGACGAGTCCGACTTCCAGCCCGAAGCGGTGAAGGGGCTGGAGAAGGAGCTCACCGAGGACCAGGGCTTCATCGTCTCCGAGGCCGACGAGACCGACGAGCCCGAGCAGCAGGTGATGGTCGCCGGTGCCACCGCGGACCCGGTCAAGGACTACCTGAAGCAGATCGGCAAGGTCCCGCTGCTGAACGCCGAGCAGGAGGTCGAGCTCGCGAAGCGGATCGAGGCCGGCCTGTTCGCCGAGGAGCAGACCGCCGACGAGGCCGCCAAGCTCAAGGAGAAGGTCCGCGACGAGTACGAGTGGATCTCCGAGGACGGCCGCCGGGCCAAGAACCACCTGCTCGAGGCCAACCTCCGCCTGGTGGTGTCGTTGGCCAAGCGCTACACCGGCCGCGGCATGCTGTTCCTGGACCTGATCCAGGAGGGCAACCTCGGTCTGATCCGCGCGGTGGAGAAGTTCGACTACACCAAGGGCTACAAGTTCTCGACGTACGCCACCTGGTGGATCCGGCAGGCGATCACCCGCGCGATGGCCGACCAGGCCCGGACGATCCGTATCCCGGTGCACATGGTCGAGGTCATCAACAAGCTGGCCCGCGTCCAGCGGCAGATGCTGCAGGACCTCGGCCGGGAGCCCACTCCGGAGGAGCTCGCCAAGGAGCTCGACATGACCCCGGAGAAGGTCATCGAGGTGCAGAAGTACGGCCGCGAGCCGATCTCCCTGCACACTCCGCTGGGTGAGGACGGCGACTCCGAGTTCGGCGACCTGATCGAGGACTCCGAGGCGATCGTGCCGGCCGAGGCGGTCTCGTTCACGCTGCTCCAGGAGCAGCTGCACGCCGTCCTCGACACGCTGTCCGAGCGCGAGGCCGGTGTGGTCTCGATGCGGTTCGGCCTCACCGACGGCCAGCCGAAGACGCTCGACGAGATCGGCAAGGTGTACGGCGTGACCCGTGAGCGGATCCGCCAGATCGAGTCGAAGACCATGTCGAAGCTGCGGCACCCGTCGCGTTCGCAGGTCCTCCGGGACTACCTGGACTGATGTCATGACGCAGTGGATCGCCGGCGTGCTCGCGCTGGTGATCCCTGTGCTCAGCACGCCCTCGCTGGCCGCCGCCGTGTTCACGGCGGCGGCCGTCGTGTTGCTGGCAGTCGTCGTCGCCTCTGCGCGACGCCCGCCTGCCTCGCCGATCCCGGCGCGCGTCAGCGCCACCCGGGCCAACGCCCGGCGTACCGCTTACCTCGCCCTCCGGGATCCCGACCTCGCCGGCCGGCCCCGACCACGAGCACCAGGGCAGTAGCGCTCCAGCTCGCTACCTGTTCCTACCCACTCGTGGAGTCTTGCTGTGCCTTCCTTCCTGGAGGCACCGGTCGCCGGTGCCTATCACTTGCTCACGTCCCTCGTCTCGACCCTCCAGCCGCTCACCGGCGCGTACGCCGCGGTGATCGCGATCGTGTTGTGCACCCTCGTCGTACGTCTGTGTCTTGTCCCGTTGAGCGTGCGCGCCCAGCGCGGGCTCAAGGCGCGGGCGGCGATCATGCCGCAGTTGAAGCAGTTGACCGAACGCCATCGCGGCAACCCCGAACGCCTGCAACGTGAAGTGGCGAAACTGCAGTCGGAGTCCGGTACGACGCTGTTCGCCGGGTTCCTGCCGACGCTCGCGCAGTTGCCGTTCTTCTGGCTGATGTACACGCTGTTCTCCCGCTCAGTGGTGGCGGGGGAGTCGAACCAGTTGATCAGCGGGAGCCTGCTCGGTGCTCCACTCGGCGTGCACTGGCCGATCTTCGCCGGTACGCCGGCGTTCGTCGTGATTGCTGTTCTGCTCGCGGTGGTCGCGTGGTTCTCGGCGCGCTACCAGCTGCGCCAACTGGACGCGTCGGCGACGACGTTGTCGCGGCGGCTTGCGCAACTGCTGCCGTACGGCACGATCCTGACCGTCGCCTTCGTGCCGCTCGCGGCCGGTCTCTACCTGCTGACGACGACCGCATGGGCGGTGGTCGAACGGATGATTCTGAACCGCTGACTTTCGTTGCCACCCTTCGGCCAATTCTGCTACCGTCTTTATTAAAGCCGGTTGCATAACAGGTTTGGGGCCGATGGACACTGTGCGAGGCGCGAACCAGGTCGCCTGTCTGCGTTTCCTGGCCGACGCCGACGATGCGCAGACGGTCGGCGTCATCAGCGCCGGGACGGGGCTGTCCCGCCCCACGGTGCACGCCGTACTCGACGATCTCCTCGAGGCCGGACTGGTCGAGCCGACCGAACCGTCGACCGCGGGACCAGGCCGCCCGGCGCGTGCCTTCCGGTTCGCCCGGGAGGCCGGTCTGGTGGCCGGCGTCGACCTCGGCCCGCGGGGGGTCCGTGCGATCATCTGCGACCTGTCCGGTCGTCGCGTCGCGTATACCGAGCTCAAACAGGAGCCGACGCCGGACCTGATCCAGCATGCTGTCCGGTTTGCGGCCGACGAGAGTGGCGTGGACGTCGGGCGCATTCGCGCGGTCGGCGTCGCGCTGCCCGGTGTGATCGAGCCCAATGGCTATCTGCGCGCCAGCCTCGCGCTGCCCGAGCTCGTCGGCCTGCAGATCGCGGACGTCGTCGGGCAGGACCTCGGCAAACCCGTTGCCGTAGACAACGACATCAAGCTCGCGGCGCTCGCCGAACAGCGCGTCGGCGCCGGCCGCGGGTACTCCGATGTCGTCTACCTGCAGATCGGTCAACGGCTGTCCGTCTCGATCGTTCTGAACGGGGTGATCCGGCAAGGACGGCACCGCCTCGCCGGTGAACTCGGCGCGCAGCGCGGCATGCGCTGGACCCGGAACGCCCAACGGGGACAGCTGATCTGGGCATCGCACCCGACCGGCGAGGAAGTGCTGACGGCTGCCGCTGAGGGCGATGCCGGCGCGCAGGCGGAGATCGAGGACTTCTGCGCGCAGATCGCGGCGCGCATCGCGACCGTGCTGCTGACCGTGGACCCCGAGGTTGTCGTCGTACGGGGCGGGCTCGCGCGGGACAGCGGCGTACTGCTTCGACCGCTGGTGGCGGCGGTCGAGAACGAACTGGTTTTCCCCGAGCGTCCGCCGTTCGTCGCCTCTGCGCTGGGGCGCGAGGCGGTGGTGCTCGGGGCGGTCGGCAACGCGTTCGACCGGTTCGGCTCGGACATCTACGGCGTCAAGGACTACCCGAGTCCTTGGCATCGCATTCCCCTGATCACTGAGAGGACCACCAAGTGAAGCTCGGAGTCAGCTCGTACTGCTTCCGCTCGCTCATGACGAGCGGCGAGATGGACCTGATCGGCGTCCTGGACTGGGTGGCGGCCTCGCCGGCCGGCCACATCGAGGTCGCTGCGATGGACGGCGAGTACTACCTGGAGAACCCGGATGTCGTGAACGACACGGCCAAGCACGCCGAGGAGGTCGGCGTACCGATCGTGAACTACCTCGTGAGCGGCGACCTGCGGACCGCGGACGAGAAGGAGATCGACCGGCTCCGTCGGCAGCTCGACGTCGCGCACCGGCTCGGTGCCCGGATCTTCCGGCACGACGTCGCGCCGTGGTCGTGGCGCGAGCAGGACCCGGGGGAGTTCGAGACAACGTTCGCCAAGGTCGTGGAGGGATGCCGGGCGGTCGCTGACCACGCCGCCGAGCTGGGCATCACGTCGACGATCGAGAACCACGGCTTCTTCATGAACGGAAGCGACCGGCTGGCGCGGCTCGTGCACGCCGTCGATCGCCCGAACTTCCGCGTCACGCTCGACCTCGGCAACGGTCTCTGCGTCGGCGAGGTCCCCGGCAAGACCGCGGCCGGCCTGATCGACCTCGCTGCGTCCATCGGCGTGAAGGACTTCCACATCCGCCGGTCGGCGGGCGACGGCTGGCTGAAGACGCTGGCCGGCGACTACCTGCTCGGCACGATCTCGGGACACGGTGACGTGGACCTGGCCGGTCTGCTCGCGCTCGTCAACACCAAGCCCGACGTACCGGTGAGCCTCGAGTTCGAGGGCCTGGAGCGGACGCCGGACGCCATCGAACGCTCCCTCAACAACATCCTCAGCCTGGCAGGAGCCGCCTGACATGACGACCCGTATCGCAGTGATCGGGGTTGGCGCGATCGCGACCCAGCACCTGATCTCGTACCAGAAGAACTCGCAGGCCGAGCTCGTGGCCGTGTGCGACATCGACCAGGCGCGGGCCAAGGCGCGCGCCGACGAGTTCGGCGTACCGCGGGCAACGGATGTCGTCGACGAGATCCTCAACGATCCCGGTGTCGACGCGGTCAGCATCTGCGTTCCGAACCTCCTGCACGCCAAGATCGCCGAGGCCGCGCTGCGGGCCGGCAAGCACGTGCTGGTCGAGAAGCCGATGTCGGTGACGGTCGCCGAAGCCGAGGCGCTGGTGAAGGCGACCGAGGAGACCGGCAAGGCCCTGCAGATCGGCTACGTACGGCGCTTTGCCCCGAACGCGCTGGTCACGAAGCGGTTCCTGGACGAGGGCGAGTTCGGCAACATCTACGCGGCGCGGGCGACGATCATCCGTGCGGCCGGGAACCCGGGTGGCTGGTTCGGTGACGTCAACGTCTCCGGCGGCGGTCCGCTGATCGACCTCGGCGTACACATCATCGACCTGTGCTGGTACTTGATGGGTATGCCGACCCCGGTCTCGGTGTCGGGCGCGACGTTCTCGCCGCTCGGGGCCCGCGACAACATCCAGCACCTGACCCGGTACCGCGCCGCGTCCGAGACCAAGGTGAACAACGTCGAGGACTACGCGACCGCGCAGATCCGGTTCGAGGGCGGGGCGGTCCTCGACGTGGACACGTCGTACTCGCTGCACGCCCGGAACTCGACGAGCGTGAAGATCCACGGCGACAAGGGCGGCGCCGAGATCGAGCCCGAGCTGCTGATGATCACCGAGCGGCACGACACCCTGCTGCACGTCCAGCCGCAGATCGACTCGCTGGGCTTCGACTTCCAGGTCGGATTCGCGAACCAGATCGACCACTTCCTGCAGATCTGCCGCGGCGAGATCCCGGCCGACGCGACCGCCGAACAGGGCCTGGAGATGGCCCGCATGCTGAGCGGAATCTACGAGTCCGCCCGGATCGGCGCCGAGGTGACGATCACCCGCTGAGCAGGCGCCGCGGCTGAGCCTGGTCAGGGGCGGTCAGGTTCAGCCGCGGTCAGCCTTCCGGTGCGGTTCGAGCGAGGAGCGCCGTCGTGATCGTTTCGGCGTTCTTCTCGAGCCAGGTCTGGCGGTGCCGGATCCTGTCGCCGACTCCTTCGCTCCACATCCGTTGCCAGCCGCCGCCGAGGGTCTCGGCGCGGTACTTCATCGTGTGCCAGGAGCGCTCGTCGCGACGGATCGCGAGGTCGATCAACCGGCTGCGGTCCGGATCCTCGAGGCCGTAGGCGTCGGCGAGGAGGCGGCAGCGCCGCGGTTGGTCGAGACCTCGGAACTGCGGATCGAGATCGGCGTCGTCGCCGAACGGCGCCCACCACAGCATCAGGTTCACGACCTCACCGGCCCGGCTCACCGGCCGGAGCATGTCGAAGTCGATCAAGGCGTACGCACGTCCGTTGCGGAAGACAACGTTCTCGGGGGTGACGTCCTGATGGCCGATCAGCTCCGGCGGGTCGTCGAGCTCGGGCAGGCCGGGTGGTTCGATCGGCGCCGGCAGGTTCTGCGGGATGCCGAATCCTTTGACGGCGTCGTGGTACGCGCGCAGCAGCCGCGCGAGCGACAGCGCCCGCTCCTCGTCGGCGATCCACGGCGGGCGCGGGCGACCGGCGACCTCGCCGTCTATGTACGTGAGTACTTCGCGGCGGGCGGAGTCGACGCCGAGGTACCGCGGTGCTCCGTCGAAGCCGACCTTCTCGAGGTGCAGCAGGACGTCGCGGACCAGTTCGTCCCGCTCGCCCGGCGGCCGCCGTACCGTGTCGCCGACGCGGACCAGGCCCTCGGTCACGTCGCCACCGACCAGCGGGATCTCTTCGCCGTCCTCGATCACTGCGATCCTCCAAGGTTGCCGATCTGGCAAAGATGTTTGCTTGCCGGGTTGGGGTCAACGCAGCATCTTCACATGACGACCGAGGAACTGTCCGAGGATTATTGGAATTCGTTCTACGCCGAGCGCGACCAGGTGTGGAGCGGCAAGCCGAACGTGGTCCTGGTGGACGAGGTAGCCGATCTGACACCGGGTCGAGCGCTCGACCTCGGCTGCGGCGAAGGTGCGGATGCGATCTGGCTCGCGCAGCAGGGCTGGACGGTGACCGGGGTTGACATCTCGTCGGTCGCGCTCGGACGCGCGGCACAGCATGCTCAAGATGCGGGGGTGTCGGATCGGATCGACTGGGAGCAGCACGAGCTCGGGCAGTCGTTCCCGTCGGGCTCGTTCGATCTGGTGTCGGTGCAGTTCCTGCATTCGAAGACCGAGCTGCCGCGGGACGCGATCCTGCGCAGTGCGGCGGGCGTGGTCGCGGCCGGCGGCGTACTGCTGATCGAGGGGCACATGGGGTTCCCGCCGGGGGAGCACAACCCGCACCCCGACATCCATTTCCCGACTCCGGACGAGGTGATCTCGGGCCTCGACCTGGTTGAGGGCGAGTGGGACACTCTGGTCAGCCGGGTGCACGACCGGGCGCAGGTGATGCGTGACGGTGAGCTCATCAATCGGCGCGACTGCACGGTCAAACTCCGCCGCCGGTGAGCTGTTCACCTGGCGGTCACCAAGGGAGCTGACGCTGGGAGCATGAACACCCCTGACCTGGTCCAAGAGCTTGGCTTCCGCGTCCTCGACGAGGAGGACGACGACCCGGTGCTGCTGCGTGCCGACGGTACGCCGGTGGACACCTGGCGCGAGGGTTATCCGTACGGCGAACGGCTGCCGCGGGAGATCTACGACCGGGACAAGCGACTGCTCCAGATCGAGCTGCTGAAGCTGCAGTACTGGGTGAAGCGCTCGAAGCAGCGGCTGGTGATCGTGTTCGAGGGCCGCGACGCGGCCGGCAAGGGCGGGACGATCAAGCGGTTCATGGAGCACCTGAACCCGCGCGGTGCGAGCATCGTCGCACTCGAGAAGCCGACCGACCGCGAGCAGACCCAGTGGTACTTCCAGCGGTACGTCGCGCACCTGCCGGCCGCCGGCGAGATGACGATGTTCGACCGGTCCTGGTACAACCGCGCGTGCGTCGAGCACGTGATGGGGTACTGCAACCAGGAGCAGTACGAGGAGTTCATGCGCCAGGCACCGGAGTTCGAGCGGATGCTGGTCCGGTCGGGGATCTTGCTCGTCAAGCTGTGGTTCTCGGTCTCGCAGGCGGAACAGCAGACCCGCTTCACAATCCGCCAGATCGACCCAGTCCGCCAGTGGAAACTGTCCCCGACCGACCTCGCATCGCTGGACAAGTGGGCGGCGTACACCGAGGCGAAGGAGGCGATGTTCCACTACACCGACACCGAACACGCCCCCTGGACCGTCGTGAAGAGCAACGACAAGAAACGCGCCCGCCTCGAGGCGATGCGGCACGTCCTCAGCCTCTACGACTACACCGACAAAGACGTAGAACTAGTGGGCCGCCCCGACCCCAAGATCCTCGGCCCTGCCGCCCAGGTCCTAGAGCACGGCGAGACCGCCAACCGAACCTTCCCGAAGCTGTAGCTCAGCTGGCGGGGTTGCCGAACCAGCGGGTGAGGTGGGTGTTCAGGTCCTGCTGGTTGTCGCCGAGCCAGGCGATGTGGCCGTCGGGGCGTAGGAGGATGCCGGGGGCAACTATCGGTGCTGCGGGATCGGCTAGGTAGTCGACTCGGTCTGACCAGCCGCCGACGGTGAGGTGTTCGGTGCGGTCGAGGAGCATGCCGCGGCCGTGGTGCAGTAGGCCGTAGAGGTCGCCTTGCTTGGTTTCGAGGTCGCGTTGGCGGCGGCCGAGCAGGTCGGGGCCTTCGCCGAAGTCGTAGCGGATGTCGATCGCGGTGATCTTCTCGATCAGGTAGCGGTTCACCTCGTCGAAGTTCATCAGCTCGGTGAGTAGTCGGCGTACGGCCTGTGCGCCGGGCTCGGAGGAGAGTAGTTCCATCTGGGCGCGGGTGTTGTCGAGCACGTCCTCGGCTACCGGGTGACGTTCGGACTCGTAGGTGTCCAGGAGTGTTTCCGGAGCCCAGCCGCGGACCTGTGCGGCCAGTTTCCAGCCGAGGTTGAATGCGTCCTGAATACCCAGATTCAGGCCCTGTCCACCCGTCGGCGGATGGATATGCGCCGCATCACCCGCCAGCAGCACGCGCCCCACCCGATAACGCTCTGCCAGCCGAGTGGCGTCTCCGAAGCGGGACAACCACCGCGCGGAGTGCGCGCCGAAGTCGGTGCCCGCGATGGCGTTCAGCTGTTGCTTGAAGTCGTCGAGACTGGGCGCCTCGGCGCTGACTCCCGCGACGGGGATGACGACGCGATAGATCCCGTCGGCGAACGGCGTAATGCTGAAGGTCTTGTAGGTCTCGCGAACCTCGGTCACCTTGGCGGCGAGCTCCTCCTGAGGCACGTCCAGCTTGAGCTCGCCCATCAGCGTCTCGTTCCGCGAGGGCTCGCCGGGGAAGCCGACTCCGAGCAGCTTGCGGACGGTACTGCGGGACCCGTCGCACCCGACGAGATACCGCGACCGCAGCCGCTGCCCGTCGTCCAGCTGGACCGTCACGCCGTCGTCGCCCTGCTCGAAACCGACTACCGCAGAACCCCGCCGTACTTCCGCGCCCAGGTGGATCGCGTGGTCCTCAAGCAGCTGCACGACGACCGGCTGCGGGATGCCCAGCAGATACGCGTGGGCGGAATCCAGACCCGCCGGCGCGGGCTTGTTGATGGCGGCGAAGAAACCACCGGCCGGACGTTTCCTGCCGCGCTCGAGCATGCGATCGAGCAGGCCGCGCATCGCCATCAATTCGAGGCTGCGAATGTGCAGACCGACGATTCGGACGAAGGACGTGGGCTCGGTTTCCTTGTCCAGAACCAGTACGCGAACGTCGTGCAGCCGCAGCTCAGCGGCCAGCATCGCGCCGGTCGGTCCGCATCCGGCGATGATGACGTCGAAGGTGTCCACAGGTGTTGCCTTTCAGGAGTGCCTGGTGGCGCTCCCGGCGACACCTACACCAATCGCCCAACCGTGACGGCAAGGGGGAGCACCCACATCGATACAGCATTCATGGGTCCCACCTCCTCAGGCCGAGTCACAGTCATCAGAAAGCTACATCACCCCGTCCACCACGGTCGAACGGCTCACCATCGGCCGATGGACAAGCTCAATGCGCTGACCGTGCCGCCACCGATGCAGCGATCCGCTAGCTGCACCGCGCTGGTCGCTCGGCTCGGCGCCGCGACGGCTGAGGGCTCGGTCAGCCGCTCGGGTCGGTTATCTACGGGCCATCAATCCGGAGCATCTGCCCAGGATTCAACTCGGGAGTCGCTGCGGGCGCGGACTGGAGCGTCGGCCCGGGAATCGGCTCGGGAGTCGGTGCGGGCGCGGACCGGGGCATCTGTCCAGGATTCGGCTCGGGAGTCGGTGCGGGTGCGGACCGGGGCATCGGCCCGGGAGTCGGCTTGGGAGTCGGTGCGGGTGCGGACCGGGGCATCGGCCCGGGAGTCGGCTTGGGAGTCGGTGCGGGTGCGGACCGGGCCATCGGCCCGGGAGTCGGCTTGGGAGTCGGTGCGGGTGCGGACCGGAGCTTCGGCCCAGGAATCGGCTCCGGGATCGGCCCAGGGATCAGCCGCGGGATTGGTCTGCGGATCGGCCCAGGGATCGGCGTCTGGAGCGGGTCGGGGATCGGCCCAGGGATCGGTGGGTGGAGTGGGTGGGGGATCGGGCCAGGGGTTGGGGTGGGGTGGGTGGTTCTGGGGGGCTGTGGGTGGTGTGGGGGTGGTGGGCTGGGGGTTGCCCCAGATGGCGAAGGTGGTTGTTTCGTGGAGGGATGAGGTCAGGTCTGGTGGTGTTTTCGCGTCGAGCGGTGTGGCGTGGTTGGGGCGGTCTGCCCAGGTGGGGCGGGAGACGGAGACCTTGCCGTGGGTGATGGTGATGGTCCAGTCGCCGGCGTGGAGGTCGATGTGGTGGCGGCGGCAGAGGAGCGCGAGGTTGGAGATCTTGGTCTCGCCGCCGTCGATCCAGGACACGAGGTGGTGCGCGTCGCACATGATCGGCGGGGCACCACAGACAACACAGCCCTTGTCGCGCGCGTTGAGGGCGCGGCGCATTGCGCGGGTGACGAGGCGTTCGGAGCGGCCGACGTCCAGTGGTTCGGAGTTCGATCCGAGGACGAGCGGGAGGATCCTCGCGTCGCAGGCGAGGCGCCGGATCGTCGCAGCGGACAGGCCGTCGCCGTACACGGTGTCGCCGATCGCGTGCGCCGCAGCAGACTTCAGATCCTCGAGATCGATGGTGACGGTGATGTTCGCCTTCGCTCCGAACCCTGGAACCGGACCGCCCGGCCCATCGGTCGGTCGCGCGGCGCAGTGGGTCGCGTCGCCTCCGGTCTGGCGAGATGGAATCGTCCCCGGCTGCGTCGCATCGGTGGGCACCGCTCCCATTGCCGGTGCATTGGTCGGTCGCGCGGCGCGGTCGGTGACGTTACCTCCGCTCTGGCGAGCTGGAGGCGTGCGCGGCTGCGTCGCATCGGTGGCCACCGCCCCCGGTGTCGGTGCATTGGTCGGTCGCGCGGGGCAGTGGGTGGTGTCGCCTTCGGTCTGGTGAGCTGGTGGCGTGGCCGGCTGCGTCGGATCGGGCGTTGGGGTGGAAGGGCTGGGCGTGGTGGTGTCCATTGTGGTGGCTGCGATGGTCAAGGCGGTGGTGAGGGCGTCGGCCTGGCGCTTGTCGCGGGGGCGGGGGTCGAGGTCGCCGTCGGTTGTTTTGTGTGGGCGGGCGCCGGCGTGGATCAGGCTACGGAGGAGTTCGGCGTTCTCGTTTGCGAGGTAGCCGCGGAACGTCACGCCGTTGGGCGCGGTGGAGAGGGTGAGGGCCTCACGCGCGTACGCCTTGTGTTCGTCGGGCTCGGGCCCGTCGGTGTCGAGGAGATCGCGGACGCGTTGCCCGGCCTTGCGGAGCTCGACCGGAGACAGGTGGCGAGCCAGGCCGACGAGCTCGCGTTCGGCGACGTCGATGTCCTCGATCGGCACGGTGTCCGGCACCCGCTCGAGCGCGGACACGATCGCGTCGGCCTGTGCCGGACGCAGGTACTCCGTCGCCTCATCTTGATCGACGTCAGGCAGTCCTGCGGACACGGCTTGGTACTTCGGGAGCGCCTTCGCCAGCCGGACATCGCGGCGAGCCTCGGAACGATCCAGTCGGTAGCGAAACGCCAGCAGTTGAACGGTGTCGTGCGCACCGATCTCTTCGGCGTACCCGACCGTGTCCAGACCGGCAATCACCTCGAGGCGCTGCGTTTGCAGGCGAGCGAGCAGCACGTCCAGCTGGTCGAGAGTGGACAGCATCTCGCTGCCACTCATCGACCAGACCGGTCGCTCACCCAACAACTCCATGCAGCAAACTCTAGACACGACCACCGACAGTTCTCAAACCCATAACCCCTTTAATCCAAGGGATTTCAGCTATCCACAGCCGCCGATCCTGTGGATGTTGCCTTCAGCAACATAGTGCCCAGGACGTCGGCGACGCCCGATCGGATCGCGTCCGCGAGGAGTACGCCGCCGAAGAGTCCGGTCAGCGTGGTGAACAGTCGGACGGGATACACGGCGGTGAGCCAGGTGGGCGGGTGCGGACGACGTTCGTCACCAGCAGCAGCACGCCGATCCGGGACCTCCGGCCAAGCAGTCGCCGCGAGCGGTGCGAGCAACATGTCGGCGGCAGCCGACCACGTCCGGCGATAGCCGGAGGAGCCCGGCGATAGCCGGGAGGGGATGTGCGGCGATGAGCCGGGGGTGGGTGGGGTGCGCGTGGAGCGGTCGTGCCGGGGAGCGTAGGGACGAGAGACGGCTGCGTAGCGTGCGGGGACGACTCGTGCGCGGGAGCTACTTCGTGTTGAGGGGTAGGTAGATGGTGAAGGTGGCGCCGTGGGGGACTGTGTTGGTGGTGGTTACTCGGCCGTTGTGGGCGGCTACCAGGGCGGCGACTATGGACAGACCCAGGCCGGAGCCGCCGGTGGTGCGGGTTCGGGCGGTGTCGGCTCGGTAGAAGCGTTCGAAGACTCGGGCTTTTTGTTCGTCGGAGAGGCCGGGGCCGGTGTCGGTGACCTCCAGGACGGCTTCGTTGCCGCGGGTGCCTACCGACACCGTGATCGGTGCGTCGACGGGGGTGTAGTTGAGGGCGTTGCTGACCAGGTTGCCCAGGACCTGGCGGAGACGGGCTTCGTCGCCTTCGACTACGGGAGCTTCCGAGTCGGGCAGGATCGTGAGTGACAAACGCCGGTCGGGCTGAATGGCCTGGGCGTTGTGGAGTGCGTCCGCGGCGATGGGAAGCAGGTCGACGGACTCCATCCGAAGCGGCCGCTGCTGATCCAGGCGCGCGAGCAACAGCAGGTCGTCGACGAGCAGGCCCATCCGCTTCGCCTCGTCCTCGATCCGGCGCATGGTGTCCGAGTCCGTCGTGTCGCCACGCTGCCGCGACAACTCCGCAAATCCGCGGATCGACGTCAACGGCGTACGCAACTCATGCGACGCGTCCGCCACGAACCGCCGCATCCGGTCCTCCGACTGCCGCGCAGCCTCCTCCGAACGTCGGGCCGTGTCCTCGGACCGCCGTGCCGCGAACTCCGACGCCGTCCGCTGCGCAAATGCAGTCTCGATCTGACCGAGCATCTGGTTCAGCGCCAAAGACAACCGCCCGACCTCGGTCCGCGGATCCCGTTGCGGTACGCGCCGACTCAGATCCCCGCCCGCGATCGCCACCGCGGTGTGCTCGACATCCTCCAGCCCGCGCAGACTTCGCCGTACGACGTAAGTCCCGACGCCGGCCAGCAACACCAGCAGGATGACCCCCGCAGCGACCTGGATCCCGACGAGCCGCTGGATCGTGTGGTCCATCTCCTTGAGGCTCTGCGCCACCATGACCGACCCCTGACCGTCATCGGTCGGCACAGCCAACACTCGCCACTTGGCGCCACCCGAAGCGGCGTCCACGTCGAACGACTTCCCGTTCAGCGCCCGGACCTGGTTCAGGTTGAGCGTCGGCAGCTTCGGCAACGGCTCCGTCTCGGCCAGCCGCGCCCCGACCGGGCCGTTGTCGCTGGCACCCTCCGAGTCGTTGAACTGCACCACGAACTGACTCGGCAGCTGCCGCCGCGCCGGCCCGCCACCAGGCGGCAGCGGGCGCCGATCGGGCTGGACATGTGACAGCGGCATGGCGGTCTGCTGCAGCTGCTCGTCGACGCGGTCGATCAGGTATCCGCGCATGATCGTCGTCGCCAGTACGCCGGACGCGCCCAGCGCGACGACCACCAGCGCCAGCAGAACGACGACGATGGTGACGCGCAACGGGTACCGGTCGGCGAACCGCCGGTGGGTCTGTTGCATCAGTTGGGGCCTCGCGGGGTGCGCAGGACGTAGCCGACCCCGCGGACGGTGTGGAGCAGCTTCTGGTCGCCGGTGTCGACCTTGCGGCGCAGATACGACATGTACGACTCGACCACGCCCGCGTCACCGGCGAAGTCATAGTTCCACACCGCGGACAGGATCTGTCCCTTCGACATCACCCGCTCGGCGTTCTCCAGCAGGCACCGCAGCAGCTTGAACTCGGTCAGCGACAGCTGGACCGCCTGGCCGCTCTTGAACACCTCGTAACTGTCCTCGTTCAGCTCCAGGTCCGCATACCGCAGTACGGCGGCCTCGGTCGTCGTCTGCTCGCGGTGACCGGACCGACGCAGCAGCGCACGTACCCGCGCGACCAGCTCGTCCAGGCTGAACGGCTTGGTCACGTAGTCGTCGCCGCCGGTCTGGAGGCCGAGCACCTTGTCCTCGACGGCATCACGCGCGGTGAGGAACAGCACCGGCACATGCCGGTCCTCACCACGGAGCCGGCGGACCACCTCGAACCCGTCCAGGCCGGGCATCATCACGTCGAGCACGACCAGGTCGGGCTCCACGTCCCGCGCCTTGCGCAGCGCCTCGGCGCCGTGGGTCGCCGTGGTCACGTCGTACCCGGCGAAACGCAGACTTGCGGACAGGAGCTCAACGATGTTCGGCTCGTCGTCGACCACCAGCAGATGCGGACTCATGCTCACAGTGTGCAGCCGGTTCCCATGTGAACCCTGGAAGATTCCTGGCAATCACCTGTGAGTCGTCCGCACCCACTCACCGCGGGCCGTGCTTGAAACCCCATTTCTGGCCGGCCGCGTCGCGCGCCGTACCGTCGTTGATGGTGGTCGCGGTCGCGGTGTTGTCCGCCACCACGGCACTCACACTGACCGTGCTGCCGGTCTTGATCGACGAGATGCCGTCCCGGGCCGAGTTCACCAGGGTCTCGGCGGCGACCTTGTACGTCCGGCTGTAGCCGTCCTCGCTCTTGACCGTGATCGAGTCCTTGCTGACCGCGGTCACCGATCCACGCTGCGTCGCGACGGTCTGATAGCCACCGCCGTCATTCGGTACGACGAACTCGCCGTGCAACGCGCCGCCGAAGCCGAACTCACCACGCGCGCCGAAGCCCTTCCCGGGCCGATCCGGCTTCTGCTGCTGACCGGGCGTGGACGGTGACGCCGAGGGCGACGGCGTCGGATCCGCGTTGGTCGCCGCCCAGGCAACCCCGCCGGCGGTAGTCGTTGCGGCAACCGCGGCCACGGTGCCGATGAGCCGCCATCGCTTCTGCGAAAGCTTCATCCTGCTGCGCCTTCCGTACTGCGTGCCGGGCCGTCACCTGGCACTGGGTCTTTCCACCCTGCATCACGGAGCTGTGACGAGCCTCCGGTGCGCCTAAGAATCAGCTGGCAGTTCAGACGACGAACAGAACAGCGACCAGCCAGAGCGCGGCAGCCAGCGACGTACCGATGAGCTCGATCAGCATCGACACACCGGTTTCCTTCAGTGCGTGCTTGGTGGAGGTCCACGCGGCGGCGTGCGTGCGCAGCCGCTGCAGCTCGGAGATGTAGACGCCGACCGGGAAGCCGATGAACATCCCGACCACCGGGATCACGAAGAACCCGACGATGCCGAGCAGAACCCCGACGATCATCGAGCGGCGCGGTACGCCGGCCTCGCGGAGCCGCCGCTCCGGTACGACGTACTTGACCACCTGACTGGCACCGATCAGGACCACGGTGATCGCGAACACGATCCACCCGGTCGCACTGTGCTCGAAGATCGCCCAGACCAGGATCGCCGCCAGGCTCAGGATCGCCCCGGGCAGGATCGGCACGACGATGCCCACGATCCCGACGAAGATCGCGATCCCGACCAGAACGGTCACACCAGTCTCCACACCCACACTCTGCCGCAAACCGGGGCCTTTAGGGTGGAGACATGTCCCCGCTCCACGAACTTGTCACCGCTCTCGCCGCTCCCTGGGTGGTTCTCTCACCTCGATCCGGTCAGCTCACCGGCACCGGCGCCGAGGGGGTGTACGCGCGGGACCGGCGAATCCTGTCCCGACTGAGCGTCACAGTCGACGGCCGGGAACCGATCCCGGTGCACGTCGACGAACGGGACGCGGCCACCCATCAGTACGTCGCGATGGTCGAGGGACTCGGCGACACCCGGCACGACCCGACCGTGATGCTGTACCGCACCCGCACGGTCGACAGCGACGGCATGACCGAGCAGATCACGCTGGTGAACCGTTCCCGCTCCACGATCGAGGGCCGGCTGGATGTTGCCCTGGGCACCGATCTGGCCGGCACCGCCGCGGTCCGCAGCGGCGCGGCCGCGAGCCTGCCGCAACTCGCGGCGCTCCCGGACGGTCCCGGCCGCACACGCTGGGAGAGCGACGACACCAGCGTCGTCGTCACCGCCGATGCCGGCATGACGGCGACGCCACGGCTGGAGCCGGGGGAGGAGTTCACCCTCACTCTGCGCGTCACAGCGGACTTCCCGAAGTCGACCACCGGTTTCTCGATCGAGCCGCCCGCCGAGCGCACGCCGTACGACGTCACTGTCCGCTGCGACGACAAGCGCGTGGACCGCTGGATCGACCGCTCGCTCGAAGACATCAGCGCGCTCCAGCTGGCCGCCGCCGACGACCGGTACCTCGGCGCCGGCCCGCCCTGGTACCTCACGCTCTTCGGCCGCGACTCGTTGATCTCGTCCGGCATGCTGATCCCGGTCGATCCGGCCCTTGCCGCCGGCACCCTCCGCGCGCTGGCTGCCTGGCAGGGTACGAAGGTCGACGCCGAGTCGGCCGAGCAGCCCGGCAAGATCCCGCACGAACTGCGTGCCGAGGTCGCCGACCACGGCGGCGGCCTGGTCCTCCCCGCGGCGTACTACGGCACCCACGACGCGACCCAGCTGTGGATCACGACCCTGCATAAGGCCTGGCGCTGGGGCATGCCGGCCGACGAGGTCCGCGACCTGCTGCCGAACCTGCAGCGCGCTCTCATCTGGATGAAGGAGTACGCCGATCCGGACGGCGACGGCTTCCTCGAGTACGTCGACGAGTCCGGCCACGGCCTGGCCAACCAGGGCTGGAAGGACTCCGCGGACGCAGTCCAATGGCCCGACGGCACGCTCGCCACTGCACCGATCGCGCTGTGCGAAGTCCAGGGCTACGCGTACGCCGCCGCGGTGAAGGGCGCGGAACTGCTTGAGGCCCACGGCGAGTCCGGTGACGAGTGGCGCGAATGGGCCGTGGCGCTGCAGGAACGGTTCCGCAAGACGTTCTGGGTCGACGGCTACCCGGCGATCGCACTCGACGGCGCGAAGAACCCGGTCGCCGGCCGGGCGTCGAACATGGGCCACCTGCTCGGCACCGGCCTGCTCGATGCCGACGAGGAGCAGGTCGTCGCCGACGTCCTGGCCGGTGCCGACCTGAACAGCGGCTTCGGCCTGCGAACGTTGTCGACGGCAATGACCCGCTTCAACCCGCTCGGCTACCACACCGGCAGCGTGTGGCCGCACGACACCGCGATGACGGTCCAGGGCCTGTTCGCGACTGGCCAGTCCGACGTGGCTTCGTCGTACGTCGAGGGCCTGATCCGCGCGGCGGAAGCATTCGGTTACCGACTCCCCGAGTTGTACGGCGGGCGCGGTACCGGCGATGAGAACACGCCGACGCCGTACCCGCTCTCGTGCCGTCCGCAGGCGTGGGCAGCCGCGTCCGCCGTCGCCGTGGTCGTCGCTGCCCTCGGCATCGAGCCGGATGTCCCAGGCGGCACCCTGGTGATCAACCCGGCGGAGTCGATGCCCTGGAACGCCCTTGAAATAAGGGGTTTGCAGGTCGGCGGCGAGACGTTGTCCGTGCGCCTCGACGGCGACGAGCTGACCGTGCTCGAAGCGCCTCAGAGTGCGGTGATCAGGGCGAACGCCGACAGCCCGAGGTAGATCGCCGCGACGACCAGGTTCCGCGCGCGTCCCGTCGTTCGGACCGAGCGGAAGCGTCGGCCGATCGCATCGGCGCCGACGGCGTACGAGAGGTCGAGGACGAGGCCGATGAGCATCGCGCCGACGCCGAGCAGCAGCATCTCGGTACGGAGCTGGTCGGGCCCGGCTCCGCGGGTGGTGAACTGCGGGAGGAACGCAAGGAAGAACAGCGCCGCCTTCGGGTTGAGCAGATTCACCACGACGCCGTCGCGGAACACCCTCCCCAGCGGTGCCGGTGCAATGCCGTTGAGCTCGGCGCTCGATGCCCTGAGCGTCTTGATGCCGAGGTAGGCGAGATAGAGCGCGCCGGTGACCGTGATCGCGGTGAACAACGCGGGCGAGGCCTTCACCAGCGCGGCGAGACCGAGCGCTGTGACGACGATGTACACGAGCGTCCCGGTCTCGATCGCGAGCGCGGAGACCACGCCGGCGCGGCGTCCCTGGGTGAGGCTGCGGAGCGAGATGTACAGGTTGTTCGGCCCCGGCATCCCGACCAGCACCACCGTCGCGCCGGCGAACCCCAGCACCTGACCGATTCCCATGCGGACTAGCCTGGCGGCGCGAGAAGCAGTCCACCCGAGCCAATTGGGGGAGAAGTGGACCGTTCTGGAGACCCCTTGGCCCTGGCTCACCTGATCGGCCATCGGCTGACAGGTCGCTCCGGAGGCCTGTACCGCCGGCTCGCCGACGAGATCGCTGCTCTGATCGGCTCGAGCGAGCTCCCGGTCGGCGCACGCCTCCCGGCAGAACGCCGGTTGGCCGAGTCGCTCGCGATCAGCCGCTCGACGGTCGTCGCGGCGTACGACGAACTCCGCGCCCGCGGCCTGGTCGAGAGCCGGCGCGGCAGCGGTTCGACGGTGGCACGCGCGGCCGGGCGTGGCCGTTCACGAGCGGACAAGCACATGCCCACCGGGTACGGCGAGTCGCTGTTCCACCGGATCACGGTCGGCCCCGGCGAGGTCATCTCGCTGACGTACGCCGTCGATCCCGGCCTGCCCGAACTCTCGTCGGAGCTCATCGACCTCGCGTCCACCGAGCTACCCGCACTGCTCGGGGACGTCGGCTACCACCCACGCGGTCTCCCGGTACTGCGGGACCGCATCGCCGACCACTTCACCGACGGTGGACTGCCGACCTCGCCGGACGAGATCGTCGTGACGACCGGAGCGCATCAGGCGATCGCGTTGGTGACGCAGATGTACCTGCGCAGCGGCGCCGCGGTCGCGATCGAGCAGCCCAGTTGGCCGGGCTGCTTCGACCTGTTCGGGGCGGCCGGCGGGCGAGTGGTCGGCGTACCACTGGATGATGCCGGGATCCGGCCTGATCTGCTGGAGGCGGCGTTCGCGGAGCATCAGCCCGCGATGTTGTTCGTGATGCCGACGTTCCACAATCCGACCGGCCGGTTGATGTCGGCGAACCGGCGACGGCAGGTCGCCCAGCTCGCCGCGAAGTACGGCGTCGTCGTTGTCGAGGACAACGCGTACTCGGCGTGGGATCCGTCCGGGCCGGCGATCCCGCCGCCGCTGGCTGCGTACGCGCCGGACGATGCGGAGGTGCTGACGATCGGGTCGGTGTCGAAGGCGGTGTGGGGCGGTCTGCGGATCGGCTGGATCCGCGCGTCGCGACCGTTGGCGGAGCGGCTGGCCCGGCACAAGGCGTTGGCCGATCTCGGCAGTCCGTTGATCGATCAGGCATTGACCGCGAGATTGCTGCCACGGCTGGCGGACCTCACCGCGACGCGGGCGCGGTTGGCGACGGCGCGGAAGAAGTTGATGGGGGAGTTGCTGACCGAACGTCTGCCCGAATGGGAATGGTCTACACCGGTCGGCGGGTCCGCGCTGTGGATCCGGCTGCCGGATACGGACGCGCGAGTCTTCGCCCAGGTCGCGTTGCGGCACGGTGTCGAGGTGGTGGCGGGCCTGGCGATGGATCCGTCCGGCTCGCACGACGACTACCTACGGGTGCCGTTCGCCTACTCCGAACAAGTGCTTGATGATGCGGTGACCCGGCTCGCGCGGGCCTGGCAGGAACTGCGGCGGCACGGCCCGGGTCCCGGAGTACCTGTCGTGTAAACGGAAGGATGGCGGTCACCCGTCGGGGTGAACCGCCATCGAAGCCTGTATGACTTTGGCGCCGCCGTTGGCGCGTTTGGAACAGCCTTGGGGGTTACCGCTCTTCTTCCGCGGCGACCGTCTGGGTGGCTTCGAGCCGACCGGTCTCGTCGTGGATCGTGATCGCGATGTCGCGCAGCTTCTCCGAGTGCTCGCGGCCGTGGTGGGCGCAGAAAAGTAGCTCCCCACCGCTGGTCAGGGTGACTCGGACGTAGGCCTGCGCACCGCAGCGGTCACAACGATCCGCGGCCGACAGGGCCGAACTCGGGGCGAGTGCTGTAGTCATTGAGGCCTCATCTCATCTAGTTCCGTACTCACCAGATAGCAACATCCTGACACGCGGATCGCTTCCCGGTGGGGACAACGTGTCCGTATGTGAGACGAACCACCTGTCCTCGTATGACGCTTGTTGACGGGGAATCGTTTCGTGAACGGCGGATTTTGTGGTGAGCCACGGAGGCTGGGTGCTTCTTCTCTCACTGTGCGCCATGATGTCGTCACCGTGTGCTGAGAATCGGAGTGTCGTACGCCACTTCGAATCGAGTCCGGATCGATACCTGTCGCATCACCCATCTCCTGTGCCCAGCTGCATGCTCGCACGGGCCCCGCCTGCCGCGTTTTGGGGGTGCGGCCGCATAGGCTGTCTGTGTCAGTGTGTGAACCAGTGAAGGAGCCCTGTGGCCGCCCCGACGCCTCGTAGTACCGAGATCGACCCGGCGTACAACGCCCGCCATCTGCTCGTCCTCGAGGGTCTCGAGGCCGTCCGGAAGCGGCCCGGTATGTACATCGGCTCGACCGACAGCCGCGGTCTGATGCACTGCCTGTGGGAGATCATCGACAACGCCGTCGACGAGGCCCTGGCCGGCTTCGGCGACCAGATCGACGTCGTGCTGCACAAGGACGGCTCGGTCGAGGTGAAGGACCGCGCCCGCGGCATCCCGGTCGACATCGAGCCGAAGACCAAGCTCAGCGGTGTCGAGGTGGTCTTCACCAAGCTGCACGCCGGCGGCAAGTTCGGCGGCGGTTCGTACAACGCGTCCGGTGGTCTGCACGGTGTCGGCGCCTCGGTGGTGAACGCGCTGTCCGCGCGGCTGGACGTCGAGGTGGACCGCGGCGGCACGATCTGGACGACGTCGTTCCGGCGTGGCGTCGCAGGCGAGTTCGAGGGCGAGGGTGCGAATGCCTCGTTCACCCCGGCGAAGGGGCTGCGGAAGGCCGGCCGGGCGAAGAAGGGTGTCACCGGCACCCGGATCCGGTACTGGGCGGACCGGCAGATCTTCACCAAGGACGCGGCGTTCAACTACGACGAGCTGGTGACCCGGGCGCGGCAGACGTCGTTCCTGGTGCCGGGGCTGCTGCTGGTGATCCGCGACGAGCGTGGCGACGAGGTCACCGAGGAGCACTTCAAGCACGACGGCGGGATCAGCGAGTTCACCGAGTTCCTCGCGACCGACCAGAAGGTGACCGACGTCGTCCGCCTGACCGGGACCGGCCACTTCACCGAGACCGTCCCGATGCTCGACGACGCCGGCCACATGACGCCGTCCGACGTCGAGCGCGATCTCGAGGTGGACATCGCGGTCCGCTGGGGCGACGGGTACGAGACCGAGCTGCGGTCGTTCGTGAACATCGTGGCCACGCCGAAGGGCGGTACCCACGTCAACGGTTTCGAGCGCGCACTCTCGAAGAGTTTCACGAATGCACTTGATGGCACCCGGCTGCTGAAGAGCGGCGAGGAGATCATCAAGGACGACGTGCTCGAAGGTATGACCGCGGTCGTGACGGTGCGGCTGGCCGAGCCGCAGTTCGACGGCCAGACCAAGGAAGTTCTCGGTACGCCGGCGGCGTCGCGGATCGTCGCCAAGGTCGTGCAGTCGGAGCTCGAGGCGTTCCTGACGTCGACGAAGCGTGAGCACAAGGCACAGGCGCGCGCCGTACTGGAGAAGGTCGTTGCCGCGTCACGGACGCGGGTGGCGGCTCGTCAGCACCGGGAGTTGCAGCGGCGCAAGACCGCGCTGGAGTCGTCGGCGCTGCCGGCCAAGCTGGCCGACTGCCGCAGCAACGACGTCGACCGGTCCGAGCTGTTCATCGTCGAGGGTGATTCGGCCCTCGGTACGGCGAAGCTCGCGCGCAGCTCGGAGTTCCAGGCCCTGCTGCCGATCCGCGGCAAGATCCTGAACGTGCAGAAGGCGTCCGTCGGCGACATGCTGAAGAACGTCGAGTGCGCGTCGATCATCCAGGTCGTCGGCGCCGGCTCGGGCCGCACGTTCGACCTGGAGCAGGCGCGGTACGGGAAGATCATCTTCATGGCGGACGCCGACTCCGACGGCGCCCACATCCGCTGCCTGCTCGCGACGCTGTTCTTCCGGTACATGCGACCGCTGGTCGAGGCGGGGCGGGTCTACACGGCCGTGCCGCCGCTGCACCGGTTCGAGCTGACGAACCCGAAGAAGGGCCAGGAGAAGTACCTGTACACCTACAGCGACGCCGAGTACCAGCGGAAGACGGCCGAGCTGATGAAGAAGGGCGTCCGCTGGAAGGAGCCCCCGCAGCGCTACAAGGGTCTCGGTGAGATGGACGCCGACCAGTTGGCGGAGACCACTATGGACCCGCGGCACCGCACCCTCCGCCGGATCACGGTCGACCACGCGGAGGAGGCGGCCAAGGTCTTCGACCTGCTGATGGGCAACGACGTCGCGCCCCGCAAGGAGTTCCTGGTCCAGGGCGCCTACGAGCTGGACGAGAACCGCATCGACGTCTGAGGCTTGGCAGTCTCACGTAGGGTTTTCGGCGTGATTGGACTGGCGAGCGGAGCGCCTCAGGACTCGGAGCTGCTGCGCGCCGCGAATGCGGGCGACGCGGGTGCTCTCGGGCTGCTGCTTGCCAGACATCGCGCGGGGATGCAGGCGGTCGCTGTTTCGGTCCTCGGCCACAGCCACGACGCGGAGGACGCCGTACAAGAGGCGGCGATGATCGCGTTGCGGCGGGTCGGCGATGTCCGGGATCCGGATGCTGTCGGTCCGTGGCTGAAGATGGTGGTGCGGAACGTTTGTCGCGCCCGCTTGCGGAAGATGTCGGCGGTCCCGGTGGCTGAGCCTGCGACGGTCGCGCCTGTGGATGTCGTGCCTGATCCCGCTGAGGTGCTCGACCGGCATGCGCTGCGTGACTGGGTCTGGACCGCGCTCGAGGACCTGACTCCGGGGCTGCGGTTGGTGACGTTGCTGCGGTACTTCACCGACGTGTCGTCGTACGACGAGATCGCGGCGCTCTGCAACCGGCCGGTCGGGACCGTACGCAGCCGGCTCCATCAAGCGCGGGCCAAGCTGACCGACGCGCTGCTGGCCGCGGCGGACGGGGTGTATGACGACGTCGCCGCCATGAACGCGCTGCACCGCGGGCTGGCCGACGAGTTCATGGAGTCCGGCCGACGCGGGCAGCTCGCGTCCACCATCGCCGACCGCTGGTCATCGGAGGCGCAGGTGCTGTGGCCGACCGGCAAGCGTACGGACAGCGCGTACCTGCCGGGTGCGTTCGACCGGGACGTCTCGGCCGGCGTGCGCCAGGAGGTGGTGAACGTCGTGGCCAGCCGCGAGGTCGTGATCTGGGAGGCGGCACTGATCAGCCCGCCGGAGGACCCGTCGCACTGTCCGCCGAGCGTCGTGTGGGTGCAGCACCTCGATCAGGACCGGGTCAGCAAGGTGCGTCTGTACCACCCGCGTGAACGCTGAGAAGAAGTTCGCGTCGCGATCGAACTTTCCCCGAACCTCACCGCATCCTGCGGGTATGAACGGAAAACACACTGTCGTCGTCGACGGCATCCGGCAGGTCTATGAAGCGGCAGGCACCGGACCGGTGTGCCTCGTGCACTCGGGCGGCCCCGGCGTACATCCGGGCTACCTCCGGATCCCGGAGCTGGAGAGCTCGCTGACGATGGTCTACCTGCACCCGGTCGGTTCCGGCGAGAGCGATCTGCTTCCGGACGGGGACTACTCGCTGTCCCGCTACGCGGACTTCGCGGCGGCCGTGCTCGATGATCTCGGCGCGGAGACCGGCTACTTCCTGGGGCACTCGCACGGCGGGTTCGTCGGGCTCCAGTTCGGCATCGATCACGCGGACCGGCTCCGCGGACTGATCCTGTACGACACCGCGGCCGTGTACGGGCCGGAACTGTTCGAGGTGGCGACCCAGGAGATGGCGGCGTTCGTGAAGCGCTGGCCGGATCGTCCGGAGGCCGGCGAGGCGGGGCGGTTGTGGGACGCGGCCACCGTGACGCAGACGCTCGAGATCACCGACGACGAGTCGCACCGGCAGTACCTGTCCGGGATCCTGCCCGCGTACTTCGCCGACTACCGGGCCACGATCGCGCGGGTCGGCGAGTTGACGCTGCAGACGAGGCACGACCCGAACCGGCTGCCGGTCGAATGGGACGTCCGCGACCAGCTCGGCACGATCGACGTGCCTGCGGTGGTGATCGTCGGCAGCTACGACTTCATCTGCGCGCCGCGATTCGCGTACGAGATCGACGCCGGGATGCCCGACGTACGGCTCTGCGAACTGCACGACAGCGGGCATTTCGGGCACCTCGAGCAGACGGACGAGTTCGCCGCCGCGGTGCTGGACTTCGTGAAGGAGACAGCATGACGGTTCCGATCGGTCTCGCCGAGCAGACCGAGATCGCGGCGTACGTCGACTTCGTGGCCGGTGCGCCGGAGCCGTTGCGGGAGAAGCTGGGGATCAGCTCGCGGCGCGTCGGCGACCTACAGGCGCTGGTACTCCGCGAGGACCCGAGCGGCTTCTTCAACCGGGCCGGCGGATTCGAGTCGGTGAGCGTGGAGACGCTGACCGAGGTGTGCGACTTCTTCCGCGCGGGAGGGCTGTCCGCGGGTGCGTTCGCGATCGCGCCGTCGCTGCTGCCTGCGGATTGGGCGACGACTGCTGCGCAGCTGAACCTCACCGAGAGCACCCGCTTCGCGAAGCTCGCCTGCACGCTCGACACCGTTCCTGCCGCTGTCGACTCCGATCTGCGGATCGCGCGGGTCGAGCCCGAGCAGGCGGAGCAGTTCGCGACAGTGATGATGAACACCTTCGGGTTCACCACGCCGGCGATGATCGACCTGACTGCGTCCTGTGTGGGGCGCGAGAACTGGCAGCAGTACGCCGCCTGGGACAACGACGAACTCGTTGCCGTCGGCAGCATCTTCGTCAACGGCGCCTGCGCCGACATGTTCGGCGGCGCAACCACCCCGGCCGCCCGGGGTCGAGGTGCCCAGTCGGCGCTCCTCGCAGCCCGCCTACGCGGTGCCCGCGAGGCCGGGTGTCGTTGGGTCGTCGCCGAAACGGGCGCAGAAGGTCCGGGCGAACACAACACCTCCCTCCACAACATGCTCCGAGCTGGCTTCACCCACCTGTACGACCGGGTCACTTGGAGGTGGACCGCTGTGTGAGGGTTGAGTCATGACGCCACGGCTGGTCTGTTTCGACCTCGACAACACGTTGATCGATCGGGACGGAGCGTTCCTGGCGTGGGCACGCTGGTGGGTCGACCGCGCCGGCCTCGATCCGGCCGCGGTCGACTGGCTCGTTGCCCATGACAACGGCGGCTTCACACCTCGGGCCGAACTGTTCGCCGCCTTCGAGGACAAGTTCGGGCCGGCGATCTCGGTCGACGACTACGACCGCGAGCATCCGTCGTTCACCTGGGTCGAGCCGACCGTGCTCGACGGCCTGCGGTCGTTGCGTACGGCGGGGTGGCGCCTGGCCGTGGTCACGAACGGTGGCGTCGTGCAGCAGAGCCGGAAGCTCGCGCACACCGGGATCGACCGGGCGGTGGACTACTGCTGCATCTCGGAGGCCGTCGGCGTGCGGAAGCCGGATGCCCGGATCTTCGCGATCGCGGCGGAGGGGGCCGGGGCGGGGCTCGAGGGCGGGTGGATGGTTGGCGATCATCCGGCGTACGACATCGCCGGGGGGATCAACGCCGGCCTGAAGACGATCCGCATCGGCAACCACCATGCGGTGGATTCGCCGACTGCGGATCATCACTTCGATTCTGTGCTCGAGGCCTTCGCGGTGTTGGCTAGTTGAGGGCGTCGGCAAGCGCTTTGCGGCCGCCGACCACCGGGATGTCGATCGAGCTGTGGGAGAGGTCGAGGGTCAGCTGGGTGCCGGGGGTGGGGCGGATGGTGAAGTCGCGGTCGCTCGACAGGACCATCAGGGCCAGGCGGTTGCCGGCCGGGACGACGGTGTCCTTGGGCTGTAGGTCGACGTTCAGGTTGTACATCTTGCCGGCCTTGACTGGTGCATCGTTCCAGTCGGACAACCGGTTGGCCGGGTCGATCCAGCCGCGCGTGAGGATTGTGCCGTTGCCGGTCGGTGGGTAGCTGACCAGGGCCGCGGTCACGTTCGCCTTTGATGCGCTGAAGGCGAGCTGCAGCGAGGCTGACGGCGTACCGCTGATGCGGATCGGCTTGGTGAGCGGCGGCGTTTGGTAGATCAGCCGGACTCCCGATGATGGCGCGTTCGCCGACGTGATGGCAGGGATTGATGCGTCGTCGGTGAGGGTCTCGGTGGCGGACTTGGTCGGCTTGAACGTCAGCTCGCCACGAGTCGGGGCTCCGGGCGTGAGGTGGAGTCCTGCCTGACCAGCAGCCGGGTCCGGCCACTCGGCGTACGGCGTCGGGTTGGCGTTGCTGCATTGCAGGCTGACGGTCGCGCCATCGGCCACCCTCTGACCGGCCGCGGTGGCGACGGGGGAAGCGAGGACCAGGTGAGTTGAGTCGGGGATCTTCGTGATCAGCCGGTTCGTGTTGCTGATCGTGCCGTCGGCGTTGGTCTGCGGCACGGTCAGCGAGAACCCGATCCGGAACGGTCGCGTATCCGCCACCCCGAGCGTCGCCGTGTTCGACTGCTCTCCGGCCAGCGTGGTCTGACGCGGCGGACACGAGGCGGCCTCGCGAACGACCCACGATCGCGGCAACCGCTCCACCCCGTTCTGCACGCCGTACAGGTACCGGGTGAACCAGTAGTTGACGAGTACGTCGGGTGGCGCGCCGCCGTGGCCGCCCTGGTGGAAGTAGAACATGTGCGGCACGTGCTGCTTCTTCAGCGCGGCGTAGAACTGGGCCGCGTTCTTCGTCATCACGTTGAAGTCGTTATTGCCATGGGCAAGCAAGGTCGCGGCGCGGACGTTGCGCACGTCCTTCATGTAGTCGCGCTCCTGCCAGAAGCTGTTGCGGTTCCCGGTGGCGCGGTCGATGTGCTGCTCGATGTCGTCGATCACCGGCTGGCAGATCGTCCGCGCACCGGTCTCGTTGAGCCGCGAGTACACCACGTCGGCCAACACATCCAGGTCCTCGCCCTGGAAGGCGTTATTGTTGCCGGACGGGTTCGACGACGAGTGCGGCGCCCGGACCATGCCGTTCGCGCGGTAGTAGTCGTACCAGTCCGAGATCGCCGAGATCGGCACGATCGCCTTCAGACCGGCCACCCCGGTCGTCGCGACAGCCTCCGGCAGAGTGCCGTTGTACGACGTACCGATCATGCCAACGTTCCCGGTCGTCCAGCCGGCCACGGCTCGGGTCGAGCCGTCCTTGGTCGTGTACGCACGGGCTCGACCGTTCAGCCAGTCGATCACCGCCTTCGCGGCCAACGTCTCGTTTCTGCCGCCCGACGTCGGGCAGCCGTCCGAGTGTCCGGTGCCCGGCGACTCCGCGTGTACGACGGCGAACCCGCGCGGCACCCAGGTCGACTCGTAGACGGTGCTGATCACCGGGCTGGTGTCGAACGCCGCCCAGAACGGCGCCCTCGGCCGCGTCGCCGGCGGCGCTCCCAGCTCGTGGTCGACACCCCAGTTGCTGTACTCGTCCGCCGTACCCGCGTAGTAGGGGCTGTCCTCGAAGACGACCGGCACCTTCAGCCCCTGGGTCAGGACCTCTGACGGCGCGGTGAAGTCGGCGTGGATCCGATCCGGCTTGCCGTCGTGATCGCTGTCGAACGGTGCCTGGACCCACACCTCACCGCTGTACCAGTCGGCGGGATTGGTCGAGAAGACCGCCTGGGCGAGACCGTCGACGAACGTCGGTACTGCGGAGGTCGCCTGCTGCGACGCCTGTGCGGGAGCGGCAACTGCAGCGGCGACGAGTGCGGTCGCGGCCGCAGCGCTCACCAGAAGTCGAATCCTCATGCGTGGGCCCCTCCCGGCATTCGACGGGCGGATCGAACCTCTGAATCATCCGGCGCTGCTGGCCGGACCGCAACCGCTGGCTGCGCGGCGTACTACGACGACCGTGCCGTCCGGCTCGGGCACCTGCGCCTGGCCGTCCACGAACACCTCGAAGCCGTCGGGGCTGATCAGGATGTCGATCGTGTGGCGCGAATAGCTGAGACCACGGAGCGTGAGGTTGCCTGCGGCAACAGGTTGTGGACGGATGTGGAGCGAGCCGTCCGGGTTGGGGTGGATGCCGGCCAGGCCGGTGAGGATGGCCTCGGCTCCGGTGAGGCCGGCGATGATGTTGATCCGGCGGCCGGAGGCAGGCGCACCGGGCTTGTCGGAGTAGTGGTCCTGCGGGAAGTACGGATAGTGCTCGCCCATCCAAAACAGCCGGCGCAGCACATCCCAGGCGAGCTCGGGATGGCCTTGCTGCCACAGCGTGAGCGCGAGTTGGGGTGCCTCACCGGTGTACGCACCGGCACCCGACCAGTCGATGTCGGCGGTCTCGTAGTGCAGGTCGTCCTCGGCGCTGACGCTGCTGACGCCGTACTCGCCGAGGAACGATCCGAGGTGACCGAGGAGCTTCGCCGCGACCGGCGGCGGGCAGGCGCCGGTGCGCAGTACGTCGAACGCCTGGATCGAGTAGGCCAGCTCGGTGTGGCCGTCGGGGTAGCGGCTGCGGAACCAGCCGGCGTCGTCCCAGAGCTGATCGACGATCTCGGCCCGGATCTGTTCTGCGGACTTCCGCAGCTCGGTCGCGGGTAGGGCGGCGCCTGTCAGGTCGGACAGTTCGGCGAGGGCATCGAGCGCCCAGGCCCGCTCGGCGTTGGGGCTGGCAACGACGTGCTCCCAGCCGGCGCTCCGCATCTCCAGGAGGTTGCTCTGGTCGCCGTAGTCCCGCAGTACGCCGGTCCGGTCGTCTGGCTGGAATCGCTTGTCGAGAGCTGTGAGTACGTCGTACAGCCGGGCGATCAGGGCTGGATCCAGCTGACGTTCGGCTGCGGCCGCTTGGGTGAGGGCGACGAGGGCTGAACCGCTGTAGGCGTAGGCAACGCCGAGGCCGGTGCCGTCGGGGGCGATGGCGTACCGGTCGGTGAGATCCGCGTCGAGGAACGACTGGATGACGTCGAGAACGCTGTCGCCGAGCATGAGGCTCAGGACGTGCGGCGCGTAGCCGCCGGTGTCCCACGCATAGGAGCAGAGGGCGCCGCCGTCGAGGCCGGATGTCGCGATGAACGGCTGCGTGACGAAGTCAGGGTGATCCCACCAGCAGACGAGCCCGCTGGCGAGCGAACGGCGGTAGTACTGCTCGAGCCCTGGAATGTCGGACGTGAGCGTCGGGAGCCGGCCGAGCGCCTGGGCGATGCGGGACTCCCACGCGCGACAGGCGTCGTCTGCTGTCGATGCCGTGCCGACGTGAACGCCGATGGTGAAAGCCACCTCGCCCTCAGCTTCAAGAGTTGCCGTGAGACCGCTGTGCGTCAGAGTGACCTGCTCGCCTCGACCGGCGGCAGGTGGGACCCAGCCCCACTCGGAGAGCGGGACCTGGTGGGCTTCGGTCGCGGCCAGTTCCGGGCAGACGGTGATCTGGTGGGTGTTACTCGAGCGATTCCGGATCTGCAGCGTGAGGGCGTAGCCAGGGGAGCCGTGGTACGGCGTGAGAGTGGACTCGACGGCCAGCGAGGTCAGGCTGTCGGCGTATTGGTGGTAGGTGCCGCGGCGGACGATCCGGTCCGGCCGCCAGGTGCCGCCGGCCGGGAGAAGTCCGCGATTGCCGGCGCCCGGGCGGGCCAGGTCGACGACCCGCTGCCCGTCGACCTCCAGCGAGATCGTCAGACGGCTGTCGGGTGCAGCCAGCGGGGGAGCGAACCAGCCGCCGACCCCGCACACGGTCCCGGCCAGTTGGCTGACGGTCCCGGTACCGCTGCCGACCCAGATCTCTGCTGGGGGTACGGCGCGGCGCAGGTCGAAGGCGAAGTCGTCGAGGGCGTACGGCGGCATGGGCGGCCTTCCTGGAATTGGTCCGACCGGACCGAGGCGTGTCGGACCGGTCCCGGCAGGTGATCCCGGCCTGCGTAGGACCGGTCCAACAGGTCCGACGATCGTGGCACGAAGACGACGCCGGGCGCAATGCTTCGTACTGAAACCGATTGCAGGCTGGGTGTTGACGACGTACCGGCGCACTGTTACGTTCCGGTGCAACCACCCGTTGGACCAGTCCAACGGACCGAAACCCGAAGGATGGCCGGATGGCGAAGCTGACGATCCGCGACATCGCCGCGCTGTCCGGGCTGTCGAAGTCCACCGTCTCGCTGGTGCTCAACAACAGCCCGAAGGTGGACCCGGCGACCAGGCGGCACGTCCTCGCGGTGATGCGCCGGCACCGGTACGTGCCGAGTTTCGCCGCGACCGCGCTGGCCAAGGGGAGCACCCGGCTGATCGGCATGGTCGTGCCCGGCCTGTCCTGGCACATGGTTGCCTCGATCAACATCGGGGTGGCCGCGGTGACCGAGCGGAGCGGGTTCGACATCATCCTCTACACGGCGACCAACGACCGCGACTACGGTTCGCTGATCGACCGGATCCTGACCTCGAGCATGGCGTCCGGCCTGCTCGTGGTCAGTCATGAACAGCCGCTCGACCCGCTGGTGCAGCTGCACGAGGAAGGCCTGCCGGTCGTCCTCGTGAACACCATCGACGCCGACGTCGCACTGCCGTCGGTCACCGCCGACAACTACGACGGCGCGTTGACGGCGATGGATCATCTGCTGCAGCTCGGGCACGAGCGGATCGCCTGTGTACAAGGGCGGATGACGTACCGCTGCTGCCAGGACCGCTACCGCGGCTACCTGGACGCGCTCCGGACGGCCGGCATCCAGCCGGATCCGGAGCTGACCAAGCCCGGCGACTTCCTGCCCGAGCAGATCCGCGCCCGGTCGCACGAGCTGTTCGCGCGGCCGGCCGACGAGCGTCCGACCGCAGTGTTCGCGCACTCCGACGTGACGGCGTACGCCGTGATGACCGCGGCCGCCGAAGCCGGGCTGCGGGTGCCGGAGGACGTGTCGGTGATCGGCTTCGACGACATCGAATCGGCGGCGCAGATCCGGCCGCCGTTGACCACCATCCAGCAACCGTTCATCGACATGGGCAAGCGCGCGGCGGAGATGCTGCTGTCCGCGATCGGCCCCGGCGACTCCGACGACGTGGAGCCGGGGGAGGAGGCGGCGGAGCTCGAACCGCCGGCCGCCGACCTGCCTCGTCTCGTGATGCCCACCAGTTTGATCGTCCGGGCGAGTTGCGGGCCGGTGCCCGTGACCCGATCCCCGCGCGGACGCTCGCAGACCACCCCGCACACCACAAAGGCCTGATCCCCGGATCGAGGTCCCGCCCGACCACTGACACCACCTACGGCAGCAGCCCAGGCGCCGCACGCTCGACGCCGCCGGGCGACGCTGGCGTGCGCCCTCTGGAAGGAATCCGGAGTGTTCAGAAAACTGGCCACCGGTGCGAGTCTCGCGCTCATCGCCGCGGTAGCGATCCAATCCCCAGCCCATGCCGACGCGACGCCGTACGAAGTCCTGCCGGCCGATGCCGTCGCCAACTTCACCGAGTTCAAGAGCCTCCCGACCGACGCGACCCAGCAGGTCGCGATCACCGGCAACCCCAACTTCAGCAAGGCGCTCGAGATCACCGTCCCGAACGGACCGCAGAGCCCCGGTCTCGACGGCGAGTACGAGATCACCCTCGGCGTACCCGCGGCCGCGACCGTCACCGAAGGCGACGCGCTGGTGGCGACCATTTGGGCTCGCGCCATCACACCGACCAGCGGCAACGCTCACCTGGTCTTCGAGACGGACGGCTCGCCGTTCAAGAAGTCGCTGAACGCCGCTCTGCAGTACGGCACCGAGTGGAAGAAGTTCGAGTTCCCGTTCCGCGCCGCGACGACGTACACCGCTGGGACCACGACCGCTGCGCACCTGAATCTCTGGCTCGGGTACGGCGCACAGAAGTTCCAGATCGCCGGCGCCTCCGTGCAGGACCTCGGTCCGGGCAACCCGGCCGGCTACCCGCAGGCGACGTACGACGGCCGCGACCCGAACGCAGCCTGGCGTACGGCGGCCAACGCCCGCATCGACCAGTACCGCAAGGGGAATCTGGCCGTGTCGGTCGTCGACACCGCCGGCAATCCCGTCAGCGGCGCGACGGTTTCCGCCGTACAGCAGACGAGTGCGTTCAAGTTCGGCGCTGCGTCGGACGGCGCGCGGCTGGTCGGGGATCCGTCCGGCGGGATCAGCGGGACCGACCTGGCGCAGTACCAGTCGAAGTACTCGACGCTGTTCAACCAAGGGGCCCTAGGCAACAACCTGAAGTGGAACCACTGGGAGAACCCGACCGAGCGGGAGACGATCACGCTGCCCGCTCTGCAATGGATGCGGGAGCACGGGCTGCGGATCCGCGGCCACAACCTGATCTGGCCCTCGTGGGGTCTGATGCAGCCCGACGTCGTGAACCTGCAGAACGACCCGGCCGCGTTGCGCGCCCGGATCAACACCCACATCACCGACGAGGCGTCGACGCTGGCCGGTCTCATCGACGAGTGGGACGTGGTCAACGAGCCGTACTCCGAACACAACGTCCAGGACATCCTCGGTCAGGACGAGATCGCGAACTGGTTCCGGCTCGCGCACGCCGCCGATCCGGACGCCAAGCTCGCCCTGAACGACTACGGCCTGGTGGAGAACAACGGCTGGGAGACGCGGCACCGCGATCACGTGTACGACCTCGTGCAGTCGTTGAAGTCGTCGGGTGCGCCGATCGACACGGTCGGGTTCGAGAGCCACTTCAACGGGATGCAGCTCACCTCGCCGGACGACCTGATCACGATCGTCGACCAGTTCGCCGGGCTCGGCGTGAAGGTCGCAGTCACCGAGTTCGACGTCGACACCGACGACCAGCAACTGCAGGCCGACTACACCCGCGACTTCATGACCGCGATGTTCTCGAACCCGAACGTCAACCAGATCAGCAACTTCGGCATCTGGTCGACGAACATCTACAACCCGCGCGTCGCGCTCTACAACGACGACTGGTCACCCAAGCCGAACGCCTTGGTCTGGCAGGACCTGATCCAGCATCAGTGGCACACCAGCGTCTCGGGTCAGTCGAGCGCCGCCGGGACGTTCGGTACACGCGGTTTCCTCGGCGACTACCTGGTGACGGTCACCGTGAACGGCATCTCGAAGCAGGTGAAGGTCGCGATGCCGACCACGGCCGGCGCCTCGGTCAAGGTCATCACCGACGGCATCGCCACGACGGTCCGCACCGACCAGCCGAACCCGATCGGCGACGGCGGCTTCGAGAGCGGCATCCGCGGCTGGACAACACTCGGCACCGGCCCGGCAACCGCTGCGAACGCCCACAGCGGCCACACAGCGCTCTCACTGAGCCCCGGCTCCGGCGTCACGCAGAACATCACCGGCCTCACCCCAGGCACGAGCTACCTCCTGTCCGGCTGGGGACGTCTCAACGGCGGCGGCACCCAGTGCTACGTCGGAGTGCGCGGTGGTGCCACCGCCGGTACCCCGACCTTCCAATACGAGCTCTCGTACGCCGACGAACGCGCGTACACGCAGAAGCTGGCTGCCTTCACCCCACAGACCGGGACGAAGTGGGTCCAAGTCTTCGCGTGGTCGAACCCCAGCGCGAGCTCGCCCGAATGCACTCTTGACGACCTCGCCATTACGCCGACCAACGGCACGCCGCCACCAGCACAGGGCGCGCCGACAGTCGCGCCGTCTCTGCCCACGCCGTCTGTGCTGGCGAACGGCTCGGTCGAGAACCAGTCGAACACCACTGGGTGGTACTGCCTCGGCACCTGCACGCTGAAGAACGCGTCAGCCACTCCGCACAACGGAGCCGGCGACCTGTCGGCGGTTGGGCGAGAGGCTGCGTGGGCCGGCCCAGCGCAGGGTGTGTCGGTGGTGAACGGCGGGCTCTACGACTCGTCGGCCTGGGTGCGGCTGGCGTCCGGATCGGACACGGCGATGGTCAGTCTGAAGCTGACCACGTCAACCGGCTCGACGACAGTCAGGCTCGGCTCGGCGCCGGTCACCTCGACCGGGTGGACGCAGATCTCAGCGCTGAACACTCCGGTCTCCTGGACCGGGACGCTGACGAAGGCCGAGTGGTGGATCAGCACCACGACGGGCGCCGGCGACCTGCTGGTGGACGACGCCTCGTTCGCTCCGATGGCGAAGACGGCTGCGCGGGGGACCGGCCCGGCGGAGACCGCGTTCAACCCGGTGCAGCCGACCGCGGCGTGCGTCGTACACAACGCTGACTCGTACACGGCCTACTTCGGCTACTCGAATGCCAACAACTACTACATCCCGGTCCCGGTCGGCAGCGACAACGCGTTCAGCCCGGGACCGTCCGATCGCGGCCAGACCGTCTCGTTCCTGCCCTTCCAGCGCCCGCGTCGCGTCGCGGTGACCTGGGACGGTAGTCCGCTCACCTGGCGGCTCGGCTCCCTGTCCCAGACCGCGTCGTGGGCCTCGCCGGCCTGCTAGGTCACTCTTACTGGAGGAATTCCTATGTCATCACCCATCTCACGGCGGTCGCTGCTGCGTGGTGCGGCCGCGCTGGCCGGCGCGGGCGCACTCGCCGGCTGCTCCTCGGGCAACGACGCCTCGGGATCGAAGGCCAAGACCACCATCACCTACTGGGACTGGTACGCCAGCCAGGCCGGCTGGGTCGACAACGAGATCAAGCTGTTCCAGCAGGCCCATCCGCAGATCGCGGTCAAGAAGACCACGCAGGTCAGTGACAAGTACGCCGACCTCGTGTCGCTGGCGTACCGGAGCAACAACCCGCCGGACATCCTGATGGTGCCGAAGAGTCCGCAGCTCAGCCAGCAGGTGTCACAGGACTGGCTGATGCCGGTCGACAAGTGGGCAACGACGTCGTGGCAGTCCCGCTTCCCATCCGACAGTTTCGTCGAGGGAGTGGACGTCTTCGGCGGCAAGGTCTACACCGCGCCGTTCGCTGCCCCGGCGCCGTCGCTGCAGCTCTACATCCACCACGGTGTCTTCAAGGACGCCGGTCTGACCAACGACGACGGCAGTGTGAAGCTGCCGAAGACCTGGGACGACGTGACGCACGCAGCCGACGCCATCGCGTCGAAGAGCGGTGGAAAGGTCGCGCCGTTCGGCTTCGGCAACTCGACGAACACGACCCTGGCCTGGTGGCTGGATCTGTTCGTCCGCGGCGCCGGCTCGCCGGGTGGTGCCGCGGTCGGCGGCATCGACGGGATGGACTACCGGGTCGGGCACTGGACGTTCGGCAGCGATCGCAACTTCCTCGACGTGATCAACCTGCTGATGGAGTGGAAGAACAAGAACTGGTTCTACCCGAACTCGATGAGCATCTCCGACGAGCAGGCGCGGGCGTTCTTCGAGCGCGGCCGGTTCGGGATGACGGTCGGGGGAGTGTGGAACCAGCCGGAGTGGACGCAGCACAAGTTCACCGACTACAGCCTCGTCACGTTGCCGAGTCCGAGCGAGGCTCCGAAGGCCTTGTTCTACGGGCCTCCTGGCGGACGGTTCGTGGCGGTCTCGTCGAAGACGCCGCATGCCGACGAGGCGTGGGCCTGGTTCGACTGGCTGTACAGCGCGGACGCGGGGAAGCGGTGGGTCGAGCAGGGCCAGGGGTTGTCGGTGTACGCGAAGAACAACGACCCGAAGAGCGTCACCTTCGCACCGTTCGCGCAGTACGTCGGTATGTCGGGCGCGGCCGTGGTCGGTCCGCAGCCGGCGATCCGCAACCCGAAGGTGTCGGCGGTCCAGCTGTCTGCAGTGAAGCCGGACATCAACGACGTACTCGCCGGGATCTACACAGGTCAGCTCAAGGATCCGCAGGGTGCGCTGACCGAGCTCGAGGGCAAGATGAACCAGGCACTCGGTGACGCGATCAAGAAGGCGCCCGGAGTCGCCGCGAAGGACTTCGCGTTCCCGGACTGGGATCTCACCAAGGCCTACACGACGAAGCCGGGCGCCTGATGGTGATGACCGCCGTACGGCAGGACGTGACCGCTACCGGGCCGCCACCAGCGGCGGCCCGGCGGCGGGCGCGCCGTCGTACCTATCTCTGGTCGTATGTGTATCTGGCGCCGATGATGGTGCTGCTGCTCGCGTTCGTGGTGTATCCGATCATCGCGTCGCTCGGCTACACGTTCTACAAGTGGGACGGGATCGGTGACCCGTCGGAGTTCGTCGGCCTGGCCAACTTCCGGCAGATCGTCCACGACAGCATCTTCTGGCGATCCCTCGGTCACACCTTCGTGTACGCCGCCTTCGTCGTACCGATCCAGCTTGTGCTGGCGTTGGCGCTCGCGCTGGTGCTGAACAACAAGCGGCTGCGATTCGCGTCGTTCTACCGGACGCTGTTCTTCCTGCCGGTGGTCACGTCGGCGGCGGTGATCGGTGTCGTGATCCAGCTGCTGGTGTCGAACTTCGGTGACTCGATCAACACCCTGCTGCTGAACCTGCATCTGATCCACCAGCACATCGACTGGCTGGGGGATCCGCACTTCGCGATGGCGATCATCATCCTGGTCGGGATCTGGCACACGTTCGGCTACAACCTGGTGTACTTCCTGGCCGGGCTGCAGACGATTCCGGACGAGCTCTACGAGGCCGCACGGCTCGACGGCGCCGGCCGGATCGCGACGTTCCGCTACATCACGATCCCGATGCTGCGCGCGGTCGGCGTGGTGATCGTGATCCTGGCGGTGATCGGGACCTTCCAGATCTTCGACCTGGTGCAGGTGCTGACCAGCGGTGGCCCGTTCTTCGCCACCGAGGTCGTGAACACGTACATCTACCACCTGGCCTTCGGCGGCAGTAACGCCAACGCGGTCCAGCCGGACATCGGCCTGGCCTCGGCGGCGTCGTTCATCTACGGTCTGCTGCTGATCGGCTTCTCCGTGGTCCAAGTCGTCGTACTGCGTTCACTCGCTCGTCGGAGAGGCGTCTCATCATGACCCGGCGGCGCATGGTGACCGTGATGACGCATGTGGCGTTGCTGGTCAGCGGACTGGCCTGGCTCTATCCGCTGTTCTGGGCGCTCGGGTCTTCACTGAAGAGCGATGACGACTTCTTCACCGACGGGCTGAACCCGATGCCCTCGCACTTCCTCTGGGCGAACTACCTGAACGCCTGGCAGGAGGCATCGTTCGGCCGGTACTTCATGAACACAATTCTGATCACCGTAGGCACGGTGGTGATCACTTTAGTAGTCACGTCCTGCGCGGGATATGTACTTGCCCGTACACGATTCCCGGGCCGCGGGTTCTGCCTCGGGCTGGTGTCGGCGACCCTGTTCCTGCCGCACGGGTACACGATCATCCCGGTCTTCGACCTGATGCAGCGGGTGCATCTGCTGAACAGCCTGTGGTCGGTGATCATCGTGCAGGCGTCCGGGGGAGTGGTGTTCGGGACGTTCCTGTTCATGGGGTATTTCATGGCCATCGACAAGGAGCTCGAGGACGCCGCGATGGTGGACGGCGCGAACTTCCACCAGACGTTCGCGCGGATCATGCTGCCGCTGTCCGGGCCGATGCTCGCCACGGTCGGTCTGTTCACCGCGATCACGGCGTGGAACAGCTTCTTCATCCCGCTGGTGTTCACGCTCGGCCGCCCCGAGCTGCGCACACTCGCGATCGGCATGTACGCGTTCATCGGCGAGAACTCGACCGAGTGGACGCTGCTCTGCGCCGGCACGGTCATCACACTCGCCCCGATCATCCTGCTCTTCGTGCTCCTGCAGCGCTTCTTCGTCAACGGCCTGGCCGGCGCGGTCAAGCAATAGGAGGTAGTCCATGCCAGTGCGGACGGCAATCGTCGGAACCGGTAACCGCGCACAACTCTTCACCGAAGGCCTGGCCAAGCGGGACGGGTACGACGTCGTCGCATTGTGCGACCCGAACTCGGTCCGAATGGCCTTCCACAACCGGATGCTGCTCGCGGCCGGTCGTCGTACTGCGCATCAATGGCCGCCCGGGCGGTTCGAGGAGATGTTGCGGGTCGAGCGGATCGAGCTGCTGATCGTGACGAGCGTCGACGCGACGCACAACCTCTACATCGAGGCGGCGCTGCGGGCCGGCGTACGCGTGATCAGCGAGAAACCGATGACGACCGATGCCGCGAAGGCGAGGAGCATCCTGGCTGCGGTCGAGGAGACCGGCGGGTCGTTGTCGGTCGCCTACAACTACCGCTTCAACCCCGTGCATCGGCGAGTCCGTTCGTTGCTGGCGGAGGGGGCGATCGGGGACATCCACTCCGTCCACTTCGAGTGGTTGCTCGACGTGTCCCATGGCGCGGACTACTTCCGCCGCTGGCATCGCGACAAGGCGAACTCCGGCGGCTTGATGGTCCACAAAGCCAGCCACCACTTCGATCTCGTCAACTGGTGGCTGGGTGCGGAGCCGCGGATCGTCTATGCACAAGGACAATTGGCGTTCTACGGCCCCGGCCGGCGGCACGGCTACGCGCGCCCGTATACCCGCGTGCACGGTTCCCCGGAGGCGCTCGACGACCCGTTCGCCCTGCACCTCGCCGACAACGCGACGCTGAGCGAGCTCTATCTGGAGGCTGAAGCCGAAGACGGCTACTACCGCGACCGCAACGTCTTCGCCCCCGGCGTGACGATCGAGGACGACATGGCCCTACTCGTCTCCTACAACACCGGCGCGACGATGACGTACCACCTGACCGCGTACTCACCCTCCGAGGGCTACCGCGTGATGTTCAACGGATCGCGTGGCCGACTGGAGCTCAATGTCGAAGAGTCGACATTTACCGCCCCAAATCTGCGGGTCGAATCAGCGAAGGGCTGGGTCCACGGCGACCTCGCCGCACCAACCGCGGGACGTACGTCGATCACACTCCGGCCGCTCTGGGAGCCACCCATCGACCAGACCGTCGACCACGACCACGCCGGCCACGGCGGCGCCGACGCCCGCGTCCTGGCGGCCCTCCTCGACGACGAACCAACCGAGGGAGCCGACCTAGCCGACGCCCGCCAAGCCGCCCTGGCCCTGGTCACCGGACTAGCAGCCAACCGCTCCTTCGAAACAGGGCTGCCCGTCCAGACCGCCGACATACTGGCGATCTGATGGACAGAATAGTGATCAGGCCGAGCGTGGTGATGATCAGTTTTCTGTACTAGCCGAGCGCTGCGCGGAGGATGGCGTGGGCGCCGGTGACGATGGACTCGCGGTTGGCTTCGTACGTGGGGTCGGTGATCGCGGTCTTGTTGGTCGGGTCGAAGGAGAGGACCGGGACGTGGAGGTGGCCGGCCGGCATCGACGGGTCGAGGAGGTCGCGTTGGAGGGTGTTGCGATAGGCGACCTCGTTGGAGAGGTAGCCGCCGCCGGTGCCCTCCGATGCGATCGCGCCGGGCGTAGGGCCGTCGGGTCGGCGTACCGGCTCGGTCTGGCCGGCCGGGATCTCCAGGACTGATGTGTTGACGCGGGTCCGGAACGGTGTGACGTCGGCGTACGACATGCGGGCCAGCGGAAGGCTCGAGGTGATGAACTCGGGGCCGGGCGGCATGCTGGGGGAGACGACCGGGGCGTTGATCGTGCCGCCGCCCCAGATGTTGTTGTTGTCGCCGATCGAGCTGACCGAGCGACGTCGGCCGTTGAAGACCTCGAGGTCGAAGATGCCGACGCGGCCCTGACTCGCGGTCATCACGAGATCGGCGTGCTGCGGACCCGGGCGGTAATGCGGTGCGAGAGCGTGCTCGACCATGCTCTCGTCGAAGTCGGTGTACCGGACGGGGAAGACAACGGTCTGGATCTCGTACGTCTTGCCGTTCACCGTCCAGCGCTGACCGTCGAGCGTGAGCGCGTTCGCGCCGGACGGGTTGCCGATACGGATATCCGCGTCCAGCGTGAACGGGTCGAATCCCGTGACGAGGATCTTCCGCACACCGGGTGTGAAGCGGGTGCTGGTGATGCCGCGGGAGGCGTACTCGAACGACTTGATCAGCGCGGCGCGTTCCGTCGTACCGAGGCCGAAGCGTGGTTGCCATTGGCGCAGGGCGAACGCCATCGAGATCCGAGCCCAGTACAGGCCGCGGTCGTCGGTAGCGGGGAGGGCGTCGACTCCGCGTACGGGGTGCTGAGCCCGGTGCGTCGCCGTACGCCAGAGGGTCTCGCCCTGGGTGCGGACGAGTGCTGCTGCGGCCTGGCGGTTGGGGACCCGGCACAGGAGGCCGGCGAACAGTTGGACCTGCCGGTCGAAGCCGGACCGCCGCAGGATCTCCGCCGGGACGGACGGCCCATCGGCCACGCCTCTGTCCAGACGCTGTTCCTCGACCGTGCCGACGATCGAGTGATCGAGGCAGCCGGTCGCCTGGTCGCCGCGGAGTGTCGGCGCGGCGTCGGGTATGGCGTGGGCGATCGGAGCACCGGACAGGACAGCTGTCAGCGCCAGAGCGCCGACGAACAGGGATCGGTGGAATGAGCTGGGGCGGAGTCTCATACGGGATGTCTATCAGATCTTCCGCCGTGGGCCGAGAGATTCGAAGATCCTGAGAGTACTGCAGACTGTATGCAATCTGCTACGGTCGATCCGACGGCACCGCCCCGGCCGTCCGTGTGTGAGGAGGACGTCGTTGAGCAAGCCGCCCGCTGTTCCGATGCCCTCACGCCGCCGCGTTCTCACCAGCGCGCTGGCTGCGGCCGCACAAGGCGCCGTCGCCACGGCAACCCTGGCCGGCTGCACACACGACCGGGTCGAGTCCGCCGGCAGCACGCGGGTTCCGAGTGCCTCGCCGCCGGCCACCTCACCTGTGGTTGCTAACGGCAACCAGGCGCTGGAGCGGCTGATGGTCGGTAACGCGCGGTTCGTGGCAGCTCAGGACCAGGACCTGGACGAGGGGATCGCGCGACGGGTGGCGGTGAGCAAAGGCCAGCATCCCTTCGCCACGGTCCTCGGCTGCGTCGACTCCCGCGTGCCGATCGAGCTGGTCTTCGACCAGGGCCTCGGCGATCTGGTCGTCGTACGAAGTGCCGGCGGCGCGCTCGACCAGTCGGTGACCGGCAGCATCGAATTCGGCATCGCCGAGCTCCACACCCCACTCCTGTTGGTCCTCGGCCACCAACGCTGCGGTGCGCTGGACGCCACCATCAAGGCCCTGGACGCCGGCCAACGGACCTCCCACACGAACAGCCTCGACTATCTCGTCGACGCCCTCGCCCCAGCCGTCCGCCAGGTCACCGGCAAACCCGGCGACCGCCTCACCAACGCCGTACAAGCCAACGTCGCCCTCGTCCTCACCAAGCTCCGCCAGTCACCCGTCATCGGCCCACTGGAGAAGTCAGGCAAGCTCAAGCTCGCCGGCGCGTACTACGAACTCGACACCGGCAAGGTCATCCTTCACTGAGCGAGAGTTGTCAGGACGTCGATGAGGTCAGGGCGAGACATCGGGCCTACATGGGGTGCAGGGATGTCGTGGACGTCGGTGGGGTTGTCGGGTGTGAGGCGGTCGGCCTCGGCGATGAAGCGGTCCTGGAGAGCGAGTGGGATCAGGCGGTCCTCGGTGAAGCGGACGTACGTGCGGGGGATCCGTCCCCAAGTGTCCGCCTGCCCGCGGGCGTCGGAGACCGGGATAGCGACCGGCTCGTCGGGCTGGAAATGGTTCAGCAGGTTGTGCATCGCCTCGTCGGTGAAATCGGCGGCGAGGCACTCCTTGATGCCGGCGATCAGGTCCGGATCGGCGGTCCGCCAGTTCACCCGCGCAACGCCTAGTACGGCGGGGTCGCCGGCAACTGCCTTGGTGACCTGATCGACCAGGCTCTCGCTGTTCTCGGGCGTGGCGAAGTAGTCCGCCATGCTCGGCAGCTCGACACAGCAGTACGCCGACACGTAGACGACGCGCTCGAGCAGCTCCGGTACGGCGTTGCCGACGCGGCTCAGCGTCACCCCGCCCTGGCTCGCGCCGACGAGGATCACGGGGCCGAGTTCACGCGCCCGGCGTACGACGCTGATCGTGTGGTCGACATAGTCGTCAATGGTGAGGCTTGCGAGTGGCGACGGCTCGGTGGCGAGGCCGCGGAGGTCCTGAGGTGCCTGGTAGGAGTGCGGGAAGAACCCGTTGGTGCCGTGGCCGGGCAGGTCGACGGTGACGCAGCGGTGGCCGCGCAGTATCAGTTCGTTGACGAGGTCGGTCCACGCTGCGGCAGACGAGTGCGTGCCGTGGACGAAAACGAAGATCGGACGGCTCATTGGTGGTCTCCTGTCGTTGGTGTGCTGGGTCGCCACATCGGCCACAGCGGTGGGCCGCCGGCGAGTTGGACTGGTGCGCCGCGGTCCTGGAAGCCGTGGCGCAGGTACAGGGCGCGACTGCGGGGCGAGCTGGCCTCCAAGTACGTCCCGAGGCCGAGCGAGTCCCCGTACTGCAGTCGGTGCCGGAGCATCGCCGACCCGAGTCCGGTACTGCGGTGGGCCGCTGCGACTCCCATGCAGGGCAGATACAGGTACGGCTGGTCGTGCGGATGCCGCTGAGCGAGCGCCTCACCTAGCTCCTGCAACCGAGGCGTCGGAGCGGGCTGGTCGCCGTACGGCGGTTGCCCGCTGGCGAGCCGGAGCCAGATGGCTGCGCCGGCGTCGGGCGCGATGAGATCGGCCTCGGCGGCCGGATGGGTGAGAAGCGGGCGGTAGTAGAGCGTCGCCTGGAGTTCGGCCCGCGATGCCGGGTCGGGGAAGAGCCAGGCAACGATCGGGTCGTCGGTGAATGCCTCCGTGAGGACCGCTATCAGAGCCTCGTGGTCGGCAGAGGTGGCGCGGTGGATCATGCGTACACCGTACTCAGAGGATGCTGATAACCTTTATAAATAAGGGCGCGAGTGTTAGGAGTGAACTAGTACACTGAGGTCATGTATCAACAGGTGGTGGCGGAGTTGCGCACGCTGATCCTGACCGGCGAGCTGGCGCCGGGGGAGCGGGTGCCGTCGGTCCGGGAGATCGCGCGTCGCTGGGGGATCGCGATCGCGACAGCGACGAAGGTGATGGCCGCGCTCCGCGACGCCGGCCTGGTCGAGACCAAGGTCGGCTCCGGCACGGTAGTTGCTCCACAACCTCGCCGGGCCAGGGATGGCGAGCAGCGCAGCGGCGGGCGCCCGGTGTTGACTCGAGGGCAGGTCATGCGGGCGGCAGTGCTGGTGGCGGACGGCGAGGGCATCGAGGCCGTCTCCATGCGACGCGTGGCAGTGGAGTTGGGCGTCGGGACGATGTCCCTGTATCGCCACGTGGCCAACAAGGACGAGTTGGTCACGGAGATGGTCGATGCCGTCTTCGGGGAGTACGAGCTTCCGGATCCGGGACCGGACGGCTGGCGGGCCAAGCTGGAACTGATCGCCCGCCGGCAATGGGAGCTCTGCCGCCGTCACCTCTGGCTACCGGCCGCCGTGTCCTTCACCCGCCCACTGCTCGTCCCGAACCTCACGGCCCAAACCGAATGGACCCTGCGAGCCCTCGACGGCCTAGGCCTCCCGACAGAGATCTGCATCCGTGAAGCGCTCACCCTCCACGGCCTCGTCATCACCGCTGCCCGCGCGATGGCGGACGAGGTCGAAGCCGAGCAGGAGACCGGCGTGACCCTGGACCGCTGGTGGATCGACAAACGGCGACGCGCAGAGGAGCTCCTCAGCAGCGGCCGATTCCCGCTGCTCGCAGCCGTTCCGGAGAACGCCGTCTCCGACCTCAACGAGCTGTTCGAGTACAGCCTCGCCCGTCACCTCGACGGGTTCGAGGTGCTGCTCAGTCGATCTGCGTGAGCCGGCCGTTGTCGACGTCGTACATGAAGCCGCCGACGAGGATGTCGTCGCCGATCAGCGGGTGTTCGCGGACCGCGGCCACATCGCGGCGCAGGGCCTCGAGCTGGTCGGGGATCACGGAGATCGGCAGGTACCCGGCCGGCTTGCCCGCGGCTTGTTCGACCTTCGCGCGTAGGTCGTCCTCGGACATCGCGGCCATCGCGCAGCGGGTGTGCGGGATGATCATGATCCGGCGTACGCCGAGCAGTTGTACGCCGAGCACCAGCCCGGTCAGCGTGATCTCGGTGACCCGCCCGCCGGCGGAGCGCAGTACCTTCGCGTCGCCCGGCTTGAGGCCGAGCATCTCCAGCGGCGGGATCCGGGAGTCCATGCAGGTGACCAGGCCGATCCCGGCGTGCGCGATCCCGTCGAATCCGCCGTAGTGGAAATCGGCCGCGTACTCCGCGTTCGCGGCGAGCAGATCGTCGAAGCCGCCGCTCATCGGACCGCACCTGACACTGGAGTTCCGGTTTGCAGGATCGACATCGCGAACGGTTCCTTTCCACACGAGTCCGGACGGGGAGGGTCAGCGAGCGCGCTGGTGACCGGGACGATCCACGACCGTCCGTCGAGGTGCTGGACGGTGACAGTGTCCGGTCCCTCGGCCACGACGTGCAACGCATCCAGGGAGAGCTCGCCGGTGAGCTCTCGTACGGCGACCTCGGCCGCCTGACCGCGCTTGCTCCAGGTGGACCGGCCGCGCAGCCCGGTCAGGATGGTCTCGCCACGATCGGCCGCGGCCAGCGCCTCGACCGCTGTCTCGACGGTGAGATGCCCGTGCATCGTGCCGGCCGGCAGGTACGTCGCGGTCGGCGCGAAGCGGTGTCCGCCGAGATGGTTGGCTTCCCACACGCGCCCCGGTGCCCGTTCGGCAAGCCCTGACACCAGCGGCCGACCGAGAATCGCACAACACCCGTCGCGCTTGCCGTTCGTACACACCAGCACGACGGGCTCGTCGACCGGCAGCAGCCCGGGCAGTGAGGCGATCACCGCAGCGCGATCACCACGCGCGACCGCATCGAGATCGAGGTCGCCCAGCTCGGACGGGTCGGCGACCCGCCCGCCGAGCAGCCAGCTCTGGCCCGGCGTGGTCGAGGCGACGAACACCTGGTGCGACCGCTCGACCGCGTCCGCGTGCCGCCCTGTCGACCGGATCAGCCCGAACCGGACATCAGCCTTCTTGCACTCGTCGTCGAACGCTCCGCCGAACGACGCGTCGAGATGACTCTGCGTCGGCGCCTTCGCGCCCCACGGCCCGGGCTGCTCGACGACGACCCAGCCCCTGGCCACGACCGCGGTGCCGGCCAGCGGCTCACGCAGTACCCGGCAGTACGTCGAACACAGGCCAGGCGGGCCGGTGGTTTCGGGCGCAGGGGTCACACCCTCACGGTACGCGAGGTGAGACAGCTGTCCCTCATGATGATCATCATGTGTGCGTTAGACCACGTCGACCGAGCAGGAGTACGGCGAGGACGGCGGCCAGGAACGCGCACACGGCAGCACCGGCGAAGATGGCGTGAACTTGTGAAACGGCCGCGTCGCGCAGCGCGTCGACGAACGGCCGGCAGTTGCCGGGGGAGGACGGGCACAGCTCGTTCGGCGATTTGATGCCGTTGGCAATGGCGTAGTACCGGCGGAGCCCGATCGCGGTCAGCGCGGAGACGCCGACGAGCATGCCGACCATCCGCGCGACCACCACCAGCGCGCTGACCAGGCCGTGGGAGTCGGCAGGTGTTGCGCCGAGCATGGCCGTGTTCAGCGGCGAGAGCGCAAGGCCGAAGCCGAAACCGCACAGCAGCAGTACGACGGTCGCCGGCCAGTGATCGAGCGCCGTACGACTCCAGAACGCCATCACCAAGAACATCGCGCCGGACAACCCCAGCCCGGCCCCTGCGATCAGTCCGAGCCCGTAGCGTCGCGTCAGCCACCCACCGGCAACCGCACCGACCGGCAGCGCGATCAGGAACCGTACGAGCACCAGTGCGGCCGCCAGCTGCCCACCGCCTTGGGTCGTGCGCGCAAAGACCGGTATGTCGACCAGCGCCGCGATCAGTGCACACCCGATGAGGAAGCTGACTACCAACGAGCCCCAGGCAGGACGGGCGCCCAGCAGACCACGAGGCACGATGGCCGCCGCCGTACGACGCTGCCAGAGCGCGAACGCAACTGAGAAGACAGCAGCCGCGACAAGCAGCCACGGACCGGCCGGCGACATCAACTGACGTTCGGGGTCCGCCGTTGCGAAGGCCAGCACGACACCCGCGAGCGCGAGCGCGAGCAGCAGTGCGCCAAGCAGATCGACCTGCGACAGCACGCTGCCGAGGCGGCCGCGCGCCTGCCACAACACCAACCCGAGCCAGATGACTGCCAGCACGAGAGTCGCGACACCAATGGGCGTCAGCAGCCGGGAGGTTCCGGTGAAGGGTACGAAGGGCAGGCCGAGCGTGACACCGGACGCGAGCCGGTCGGGCGCCGTGAGCGTAAGCCCGAGCGCGACACAGGCTAGTAAGCCGACGACCGCGGACAGCGGTGGCCGGCGAACACCGCGCAGCAGCAGCGCGAGGACCACCGCGACTGTCAGGTTGAGCCAGAAGATGTAGCGCCAGTCGGCGATGGCGAGTACGGCGGCGCCCAGCAGCGGACCGAGCACTGACCCGAGCTCCTGCACCGCGCCGACCACGCCGAGCGGCAGCCCACGCCGGTCGGCCGGCCAGAGATCAGCAACCAGCGCGAGCGTCGCCGGGACGAGCCCGCCACCGCCGACCCCTTGAAGAAACCGACCGGTTACCACCAGCGGCAGGTCATACGCCCCGGCGGTGATCAGCGAACCGACCGCAAAGAGCAACAAGGCGCCGACCAACACCGGCGTACGTCCGACGACATCCGCGATCCGGCCGATCAACGGCAGCACGGCGATGTACCCGAGCAGGAAGCCCGAGATGATCGGCGCCGCCCGCTGCAGCTCGTCCGCGGACAGCCCGACGCCGGCCATCATGTCCGGCAACGCCAGCACTACGACGTACGTGTCCGCCGCAGCGAACGCGACCGCGATGGACGCCAGCGTCAGTCGCGTCCTCGCCGAGCTGTCGCTCACGGCTTGGTGATCTCGACCTTCTCGCCGTATTTGTCGAGGGTGACGTCGTAGCTGCTGGTGGCGCCGGAGTAGAACGGCCCGGTGATCGTGGCCGAGACGAGTTGCTTGGCGTCCTTGTCGATCTTGAACGTGCTCGGGAAGTCCTGGTCAGCGGGCGCCTTCGGGAAGATGCCTTGCAGATCCTTGCCCTGGACCGAGCCGGTGACCTCGGTCAGCACCTTCGCGCCCTCGCGGGTCTCGCCCTTGATCTTGGGGTCCTTCATCGTCGGCAGGACCGCGGTCAGGCCCTTCGCCGGGTCGAGCAGGATCGCCGGGTCAGGAGCGCCGAGCGAGGCCAGCTGGGACGGCGGGAGCTCGATGTAGCTCGGCGTGAACGACAGCTTGGCGTACACCTTGCTGCCGACTGCCACCACCTGAGCGTCGATCGGCGCACCCGCGGACCGGACCGTCAGCTTGCCCTTGAACGCAGGCGCGTGCGTCGCGACGCCGTCACCGCTGGCCAACGTCTGCGCGTTGTCCGGCAGGTCGCGGCCGGTGAGCACGATGTGCACGCTGGCCGCGTCGTCGATCGTCTTCTTGACGTCGGTGAGCAGCGCGACCGCGTCCCCGTCGTTGGACTGCCCACCTCCGCCGGAGTCCTTCTTGTCGCTGCATCCGGCCAGCGCAAGTACCACGACCGCGCCGAGCGCGAGCAGTCTCTTCACGGGGTCAGCCTGCCAGATCAGCAGCGCACGCAGCGATCGGCTGCGCGACCGGTACGCCGGAACCGTCCCGGCGCGGGTCGATCGGCGGGAGATCCACCGGAGCACCGCTGCTCGCGCTGGCCTTCACCGGCGCCGCACCGATGAAGCCGAGCAGCAGTCCGTCCTCACCCTTCAGCAGCCGCTGGCAGCGCACACCGCCGGTCCCGCGGCCCTTGCCCGGGTACTCGCTGAACGGCGTCACCTTGACCGCGCCGACCTCCGTCCCCGGCAGCGCCGACGACGAGCCCGCGATCGTGACGACCTGCGCCTCCCGGCCGGCGTCGACGGCTCCGAAGAACACCACCTTTGCCTTCGCAGCAAGCCGGACACCGGCCATACCGCCCGCGGTCCGTCCCTGCGGCCGTACTGCGGACGCGGGGAAATGCAGCAGTTGCGCGTCGGAGGTGATGAAGCACAACTCCTCTTCACCCGTGGACAGCTCGACCGCGCCGATGACCTCGTCGCCGTCCTTGAGCCCGATGATCTCCCACGAGTCGCGGTTGCTCAGGTGGTCCGGAACGACCCGCTTCACCACGCCGCCCGTCGTACCAAGAGCAACACCGACCGAGTCGGGGTCCATCGTCGTCAGCGCCAGCGCCTTCTCGCCCGGCTCCAGCGACACGAACTCCGCGATCGGCGCGCCACCTTGCAGGTTCGGCGCGGCAGCGGTCGTCGGTACGGCGGGAAGGTCCAGCGACTCGAGCCGGATCAACCGGCCTGCGCTCGTGATCAGGCCGTACTGCCCACGCGCCGTGCTCTTCACCGCGGACACGATCGCGTCGTGCTTCGCGCGCGCCTCGCCACCGCCGAACGGCTCGACCCCGTTCGTCCGGGCGAGCAGCCCGGTCGAGCTCATCAGGATCCAGCACGGGTCGTCGCTGACCTCGAGCGGCACCGCGGCCGTCTTGGTCGCGCCGGACGACTCCAGCAGGACGGTCCGTCGCGGGGTGCCGTAGGTCTTCGCGATCTCGGCGAGCTCGTCGGACACCGTCTTCTGCAGCAGCTTCGGGTCGTCGATGATCGCGGTCAGCGCCTCGATCTCGCGCTCCAGCTCGCCCTTCTCGGTCTCCAGCTCGAGCTTGGAGTACTTCGTCAGCCGGCGCAGCGGCATGTCCAGGATGTAGTTCGCCTGGATCTCGGACAGGTCGTAGATCTCGATCAGCCGGGACCGCGCCGCGGCCGAGTCGTCGCTGCTGCGGATGATCTGGATGACCTCGTCGATGTCGAGGATCGCGATCAGCATGCCCTCGACGATGTGCAGCCGGTCCTGCGCCTTCTTCCGGCGGAACTCGCTGCGCCGGCGGACCACGTCGTACCGGTGGTCGAGGTAGACCTCGAGGAGCTGCTTCAGGCCGAGCGTCCGCGGCTGGCCCTCGACCAGGCAGACGTTGTTGACGTGGAACGCGTCCTCGAGCGGGGTCAGCTTGTACAGCTGCTCCAGCAGCGCCTCGGGGACGAACCCGTTCTTGACCTCGATCACCAGCTGGGTGCCGTGGGTCCGGTCGGTCAGGTCCTTGACGTCGGCGATGCCCTGCAGCTTCTTCGCCTGGACCAGCGTCTTGATCTTCTCGATCACCTTCTCCGGGCCGACGGCGTACGGCAGCTCGGTGACGACGATGCCCTTGCGGCGCGGGGTGACGTTCTCGATCCGGGCGGTGGCGCGCATCTTGAAGCTGCCGCGGCCGGTCGCGTACGCGTCCTTGATGCCTTCCAGGCCGACGATCTTGCCGCCGGTCGGCAGGTCCGGCCCGGGCACGAACCGCATCAGGTCGTCGATGTCGGCGCTCGGCGTCTTGATCAGGTGCCGGAGCGCCTGGATCACCTCGACCAGGTTGTGCGGGGCCATGTTGGTGGCCATCCCGACCGCGATCCCGGTGGCGCCGTTGACCAGCAGGTTCGGGAAGGCGGCCGGCAGCACGGACGGCTCGTTCTCCTGGCCGTCGTAGTTCGGTTTGAAGTCGACGACGTTCTCGTCCAGGCCGGCCGTCATCGCCATCGCCGGCGGCGCCATCCGGCACTCGGTGTACCGCATCGCGGCCGGGCCGTCGTCGAGCGAGCCGAAGTTGCCGTGCGGGTCGATCAGCGGGACCCGCATCGACCAGGACTGCCCGGTCCGGACCAGGGCGTCGTAGATCGCGCCGTCGCCGTGCGGGTGGTACTTACCCATGACCTCACCGACGACGCGGGCGCACTTCACGTGCGAGCGGTCGGGGCGGATGTTGTTCTCCGCCATCGAGAACAGGATCCGCCGCTGCACCGGTTTCAGGCCGTCCCGCGCGTCGGGCAGCGCGCGGGCGTAGATCACCGAGTAGGCGTACTCCAGGTAGCTGGTACGCATCTCGTCGGAGACGTCGATGTCGAGGATGCGCTCCTCGAAGTCTTCGGGTTCGGCGGTGCTGGTACGGCGTGCCATGCGGGTCTACGAGCTCCTCGATCAAACCGGTACGACGCCGCGACGGTCCGGCGCCGTACCCATTGTCCCTGGTCAACGGCTGTTTGCCCGGCCACGACCCACCCTTGCGCCGATCATCTCCGCCGTACCGGTCTATTCCATTACTGCGGAAGGCTGTGACCGGCGCAGGATGTACGTGGTCGGGGCCAGAGCGGACCCTACCGCCAGGATCAGACAAAGTCCGCCGATCCCCAGCAGCACGCCCCACGGAACCGTGAACGGTACGTCGGCCAGCCCCGCGTTCATCGCGTGCCGGATCAGGATCCCGACCGTCACGGTGATCGCCGTACCGAGACTCAGCGCGACCGCTCCGACCAGCGACGACTCCCACAGCACCATCCGCCGGATCTGCGCCGGCGTCGCGCCGAGCAGCCGCGAGGTGACGAACTCGTGCCGCCGCTGCAGGCTGCCCATCAGCAGCGTGTTGGCGATCGCGCTGTACAGCCCGGCCGGACCGAGCAGCAGGATCAGCCCGAACTGGTTCCCCTTGCGTACGCCGTCCGCCTGGTCGGCCTCCCAGTCCGCCGCCAGCTGCGCATTCGGCAACTGCTTCACCAGGCTCGCGGGATCGACGCCGTCGGCCGGCAGCACGAACTGCCGCTCGGGCTCGGCCTTCGGCGCGTGCTTGCGTGCCAGGTCGAGCGGGATCAGCAGCGACGCGTTCACACCGAACGCGTCCTTCACGATCGCCACCACCCGCAGCTTCACCGGCGTCCGGTCGACGAACACCAGCGGGATCTCGTCGCCGACCTTGTACCCCTCGAACCCGGACATTTCCTTGCCAATAGCAACCGTATTCCCGGTGAGCTGACGGACATCCCCGGACAGCGCGGTCAGATCTCGGGTCTGCGACGCGACCGCCGGATCGATCCCCTCGACATCCTCCAGCTCCGCATCATCCCGATCGATCCGCACCATTTGCAGCGGCAAGGCGGCATCCACCGCTTTCACTCCAGGCCCTGCAACTGGCGCACCTCCGGTGACAACGATCGGCGCGCGAACAGCATCCCGGATCGTCGCCCCAGCACTGTCCGCGGCAAAGCTCAGGCTGAGCACCATCGAGCCGGCTACGGCCGAGATCGCGAGGATGGGTGCGGCGAGCGACGCACTTCGGCGTGGCGCGGCGACCACGTTGCTACGGGCCAGCCGACCGGACACGCGCGTCCACGCGACCAACGGCAGCGCCCACAGTCGCCCGACCACCGGTACGACGAGCGGCGCGAGCAGCGTCAGCGCGATCACCATCACCATCGGCGTGAACATCGCCAGCGGTACGGCGCCGTCGCCGCTCGACGGCCGGATCAGCGACAGCATCGTGATCGCGCCGCCCATGAACAGCAGGCCGAAGATGATCCTGACCGCCCCGATCCGCGGCGGCTCGAGCGCAGCCTCCCGCAACGCATCGATCGGCCCGACCCGCCCAGCCCGCCTCGCCGCCGACCGCGCCCCGAGCATCGCGACCAACAGCCCGGCCGACACGGCGATCGCCAGCGGCAACCACGGCGACGCCGGCTCGAGCTTCACCGGCGCAAGCTCGGTGTACGACGCCTTCGCCAGCAGGAGCGGGGTCGCAAGCTGAGCCGCGACCGCGCCGGTCAATGACGCAGCCAAAGCGACGACGAGCGCCTCGCCGAGGACCATTCGGCGGATCTGTCGTGGAGTCGCGCCGATGAGTCGCAGCAAGCCGATCTCCTGCCGCCGCGATGCGACCGCGAAGGCGAAGGTGCTGGCGATGACGAAGATCGTGATGAATCCGCTGATCGCCCCGACCATGTTCAGGACGACCTGCAGCCCCGAGACGTCGGCGTCCGAGAACGGCACCCGGATCTGCCGAGGTGCTGCGTCGTCGCCGCCGAGCGTGGTGACTGTGATCGCGGACGCGGCCGGTCCGCGGTACGCGATGGTCGCTGCCGTTGCCGTCGCAGCCAGCCCGAGCAGGAAGACTCCGACGGCGAGCGCGACGAACGAACCGGCGTACAGCGACCGGTGGCGGCTGACGGTCTGTCGGCTGAGGTAGAACATCACTGCTCCAGGTCGCTCATGGCCGCGGCGATCTGGGTCGGCGTGGCGCGGTCGAGGTGTCCGGCGAGCAGTCCGTCGGACAGGAACAGCACGCGCTCGGCGTACGCCGCGGCTACTGGGTCGTGGGTGACCATGACGACGGTCTGCCCGGCGCGGTCAGTTGCTTCTCGCAACAGCGCGAGGACCTGCCGGCTGGTGCCGCTGTCCAGCGCACCGGTCGGCTCGTCGGCGAAGAACACCGACGGCTGGGTGATCAGCGCCCGTGCGATCGCGACCCGCTGCTGCTGACCACCCGACAGCTCGGCAGGCCGCCGCTTCGCTTTGCCGTCCAGTCCGACCTGGTCCAGCACCCGGTGTACGTCGTTGCGCGACGGCCGGCGTCCGGTCAGCCGGAGCGGCAGTGCGACGTTGTCGTACACAGTCAGCGACGGCAGCAGGTTGTAGGCCTGGAAGACGAAGCCCATCTCCGCCCGGCGCAGCTTGGTCAGCTCGACCTCGTTCAGCCCGTTCAGCGTCACTCCGTTGAGTACGACGCTGCCCGTGGTCGGCTGGTCGAGTCCGGCGGCGCACTGGAGCAGCGTCGACTTGCCGGAACCGGATGGGCCCATGACGGCCGTGAACGAGCCGCGGGCGAAGTGGTACGTCACTCCGCGCAGCGCGTCGACCGCGCCGGCCTTGGAGCGGTACGTCTTGGTGATGCCGTCGAGGAGCAGCGCAGGCGGCTCGACGGGCGAGACGGTCGGGTACGAAGGCGCGGTAGCGGTCATGGAACCAGGCAACCGCGGAAGCGCGCACGGAACCCTGGCTCATGGTGGAGACCTGGAGTAGCGCGCACGCTACCGCCCTCCGGGCTGGACCACATCTAGGCTTGAGAAGTGGAGAGACCAAAGACGGCGTGGGCAGCGCTAGCGTCGCCCCGCTACCTGATCTCGTCGTGGCCGTGGCGGAGCTACGCCTATCTCTTCACGTCCATCCCGGCCGGGGCGCTGGCGATCTGCGTGCTGGTGGGGCTGGCCGCGGTCAGCGCAGTACTCAGCCCGATCCTGATCGGCGTTCTGATGCTGACCGCGTTCCCGCTGATCGGTGCGGCGATCGGTTGGGCCGAGCGCTGGCGGGCCGGGCTGATGTTGGTAGACGGGATCAGCAGCCCGCACGCGAAGCTGCCGAGAGGACTCACCGTCCGGCAGCGGCTGACCTTCCGGCGACGGGAGCAGGCGTCGATGCGGGCGCTGGGTTACAGCTTCGTGCTCGGTGTCTTCCTCTGGCTCGTCGGCGGGGCCTTCGCTGCCATGAGTGCGACGATCCTGCTCACCACGCTGGCCGCGCCGATCATCGCCGACAACGACGAGATGGGGATGGGGCCGTGGACGCTGGACTCGGCCTGGGAAGGGCTCATCTTCCTGGTCCTGTTCGGGCCGGTGTTCTACGTGGTCAGCTCGTACCTGCTCGGCGTCATCGCCGGTGCCGAGGCCTCGCTCGCGAAGGCCATGCTCGGTCCGCGACAGGAGGAGCTGCAGCGCAATCTGGCCGAGCTACGGCGCTCGCGGCTCGATCTTGTCGACGCGTTCGAGACCGAGCGGGCGCGGATCGAGCGGCACCTGCACGACGGCGTACAGCAGCGGCTGGTCGGGCTGACGATGACGCTCGGGCTGGCCGAGCTGGATCTGCCGGACGGCGAGGGGCGACGGCTGGTGGTCAAGGCGCACTCCGAGGCGGAAGCCGCGTTGGCCGACCTGCGGGCCGCAGTACGAGGGATCCATCCGCGCGTCCTGGTCGATCACGGACTGGAGGCCGCCGTACGGGAGGTGGCGGACCGGATGCCGCTACCGGTGACGGTGCAGCTGTCCACCACCCGCTTGCCACCGCCGATCGAGGCCGCGGCGTACTTCGTCGTGTCCGAGGCGCTCGCCAATGTCGCGAAGCACGCGCAGGCGACGAAGTGCGACGTGTCCGGCTGGGTGGATCGTGACCGGCTCGTCATTGCGATCCAGGACGACGGTATCGGCGGCGCACGTCTCGGTGCGGGGACCGGACTCACCGGGCTGGTGACGCGACTGGACGCCTTGGGCGGCACACTCGACGTCGACAGCCCACCCGGTGGGCCGACCCGACTGAGAATGGAGTGCCCGTGCCGACTCGGCGACTGAGCATTGTGCTGGCTGAGGACTCGCTCCTGTTGCGGGAGGGTTTGGCCAGCATTCTGGATCGCGCCGGGCACGACGTACGGGACACGGTAGGGGATGCCGACACGCTGCTGGCCGTCGTACGCAAGGACCCGCCGGACGTCGTGATCACCGACGTGCGGATGCCGCCCGGACACTCCGACGAAGGCCTGCGCGCGGCTGCGGCGATCCGGGCGGAGCTGCCGGCGATCGGGATCCTGGTGCTCTCGCAGTACGTCGCCGACGCGTACCTGTCGACGTTGCTGGAGACAACGACCGGCGGGATCGGGTACCTGCTGAAGGACCGCGTCGGGCACGTCGCCGAGTTCCTCGAGTCGCTGGACCGGGTCGCGAACGGCGGGACCGTGGTCGACCCGGAGGTCGTACGTCAACTGCTCGCCCGACGACGCAACGACGGGCCGCTGGCCGCACTCACGCCGCGCGAACTCGAGGTGCTCGCGCTGATGGCGGAGGGCCGAGTGAACGCCTCGATCGCGGAACAGCTCGTGGTGAGCGAGGCCGCGGTCCGCAAGCACGTGGGAAACATTTTCGCCAAGCTGCGGTTGGAAGATGGGTTGGACCGGCGCGTATCCGCGGTGCTGACCTACTTGAGGGGCTGAACATGGACGAGGCGATCCGGAAGATCCTGGCCGACTGCGACACGTGGGCCGTGGTCGGGCTGTCGAACAACACGAGCCGCGCGGCGTACGGCGTGGCCCGGTTCCTGCAGAGTCACGGGAAGCGGATCGTGCCGGTGCACCCGTCCGCGGAGACCGTGCACGGCGAGCAGGGGTACGCGACGCTCGCCGACATCCCGTTCCCGGTCGACTGCGTGGACGTGTTCGTCAACTCCGACCTGGCCGGCGACATCGCGGACCAAGCGGTGGGAATCAACGCCAAGGCGGTCTGGTTCCAACTGGACGTAGTTGATCAGGACGCCTACGAGCGGACGACCGCGGCCGGACTCACGATGGTGATGAACCACTGCCCGGCGATCGAGTGGGGGCGTCTCGGACCATCGCTCTGAAAGGTTCTGATGTTCACGATTGACACCTCCACCGGCTTCGGCAAGCGGATCGCCCGGCAACTCGACGACGAGCGGATCGTCTGGCTGACCTCGGTCGCCAAGTCCGGTACACCGGCTCCGACGCCGGTCTGGTTCCTCTGGTACAACGACGAGATCCTGATCGGCAGCGAGCCGGACAAGGCCAAGCTGCGTAACATCGCCGCCCACCCGCAGGTCAGCGTGAACTTCAACGCGACGCACACCGGGGGAGACGTCGGCGTCATCACCGGTACGGCGGTGATCGAGAGCGCACCGATCAGCGGCGACGCCCTCACGGCGTACAACGCGAAGTACGCCGACGACATCGCTGGGCTGGGGATGACTCCGGATCAGTTCCATGCGTCGTACTCGGTCCTGATCCGGATCACCCCGGAGAAACTGAGAGGTTTCTAGTTCAGGTAGCCCTCGACGGTGTCGGCCGAACGGGCCTGCGCGTCGTCCGGGTTCTCGCCGAACTCACGCCGTGCCCGCCGCTGCCGGAGCAGGTCCCAGCACTGGTCCAACTCGACCTCGACAGCCTTCAGCCGCGCGTGCTCGTCGGCGTCGCTGATCTGCCCGGCGGCGTGCTTGGCGCGGAGGTCCTTCTCCTCCGCGACCAGGTCGTCGATCCGCCCGATGATGCTCTTGTCGTCGCTCATGAGCAAAATGTACGCCGCTACTTGAAGTCGGCCTCGTCGTAGGTGTTGCCGGCGCCGCTCTCGACCTTCGCGGCCTCGTCCGCGCGGAGCTCGACCCGCCGGATCTTGCCGGAGATCGTCTTCGGCAGGTCGGCGAACTCGAGGCGGCGGATCCGCTTGTACGGCGCGAGGTGCTCGCGGCAGAACGCCAGGATCTCCCCGGCCAGCTCCCGCGACGGCTCGTGCCCGGCCGCGAGGACGACGTACGCCTTGGGCACGGCGAGCCGGACCGGGTCCGGGGACGGTACGACGGCCGCCTCCGCGACCGCGGGGTGTTCGATCAGCACCGACTCGAGCTCGAACGGCGAGATCCGGTAGTCGCTGGCCTTGAAGACATCGTCCGAGCGGCCGACGTACGTGATGTACCCGTCCGCGTCCCGGCTCGCGACGTCGCCGGTGTGGTAGAACCCGTTCCGCATCACTTCGGCGGTCAGCTCGTCCGCGTCCCGGTAGCCGCGCATCAACGGGACCGGCGCAGGTGCCAGCTCGATGCAGATCTCGCCGTCGTCGCCGATCACGTCCGAGGCCGGATCGATCAGCGCGATGCTGTACCCGGGCAGCGGCCGCCCCATCGAGCCGAGCTTCACCGGCTGACCCGGTGTGTTGCCGATCTGCGCGGTCGTCTCGGTCTGGCCGTACCCGTCCCGGATGGTGATGTCCCAGGCGTTGCGGACCTGCTCGATCACCTCAGGGTTCAGCGGCTCACCGGCCGAGATGCACTCACGGATCTGTACGTCGACCGCTGACAGGTCGGCCTGGATCAGCATCCGCCACACGGTCGGCGGTGCGCAGAACGTGGTCACGCCGTACTCCTGCAGGATCTGGAGCATCCGCTCGGCGTTGAAGCGCGTGTAGTTGTAGAGGAAGACGGTCGCACCGGCGTTCCACGGCGCGAACACGTTGCTCCACGAGTGCTTGGCCCAGCCTGGTGACGACACGTTCAGGTGTACGTCGCCGGGCTGCAGGCCGATCCAGTACATCGTCGACAGGTGGCCCAGCGGGTAGCTGACCTGCGTGTGCTCGACCAGCTTCGGCTGACTCGTCGTACCGGAGGTGAAGTACAGCAGCAGCGAGTCGTCGGCGGCCGTGTCGACCTCGGGGACAGGACCTTCGTAGCTCTCGGTGTCGGCGTACCGCAGCCAGCCCTCGGCGTCCGCACCGACGGCGACCCGGATGCAGTGGTCCGCGATCCCGGCGTACCGGTCGGCGTCAGCGCCACTGGTCACGACTGCGCGGACGTTGCCGCGGGAGATGCGGTCGGCGAGGTCGGCGTCGGTGAGCAACGTGGTCGCGGGGATCATCACCGCGCCGGCGCGGATGCAGCCGAGCATCGTCTCCCAGAGCTCGACCTGGTTGCCGAGCACGATCAGCACCCGATCGCCCGGCTTGAGACCCGCTTCGGTGAGCCAGCCGGCGAGCTGGCGGGACCGCTCGGCCATCTCGGCGTACGTCCGGGAGGTGACCTGACCGTCCTCCTCGACGATCGTCAGCGCCGCCACCTCGGCCTGCTCGACCGCCAGCGCGTCGAACCAGTCCCGCGCCCAGTTGAACCGCTCGAACGCCGGCCAACTGAAGTCCCGGTACGCCGTCTCGTAGTCGTCCCGATGCGCCACGAGGAAGTCGCGCGCGTCACGGAACTCCCGGGTCACCGCCGAGGTGCTCTGCTCCGTCGCCATGTCGCGCACATTACCCATTCAGTGCCAAAACAGCTCCTGTCACGACAAGTGGCGTGAGGATGAGACCGCGCCACAGGAACGACCACCAGGAGATGTCCACCCGGGCAGCGTCGCACCGGGCGCGCCAGAGCAGGGTGGCGAGCGAACCCCACAGCGTCAGCAGGCATCCGCAGTTCACGCCGATCAGCAGCGCCATCATCCGGTGCGGGCTGCTGGACGCGACCGGCTCCATCGCGATGTACGCCGGGAGGTTGTCGAACAGGTTCGCTCCGACGGACGCTGTCGCGCTCAGCCGCAGCTCTGACGTGGTCCCCGCGACGCGCCGGAGCAGGTCCTCGAGCCCGTGGGCGCTGAGGAACCCGACCACCGTGAACAGCACGACGACCGTGATCACGAGCTTGTACGGGATCAGCGACCACCGCAGCACGTCGCGCCGCCGGACCGCGAACAACACGACCAGCACGATCGCCCCGATGCTCGCCGGGTAGGCGACCTCGACGCCCGACACGAACGCAGGCCCCAGCAGCACACACACGCCCGCTGAGCCCCAGAACAGCACCTTGTCCTCGACCGGCGGCGTCGGCGGTACGGCGTACTTCCGGCGCAGGTCCCGGTGGAAGAGGACCGCGAGTACGACGACCGTGATCAGGATCGACGCGATCGCGGGACGCCAACTGACCGAGATGAACGAGGTGTCCAACTGGCGGAACTGGTGGAGGGCGAGCAGGTTCGTGAGATTGGACACGGGCAGTAGCAAGGACGCCGTACCGGCCAGCCAGACCGTGGTGAACGCGAACAGCTTCGGCGGGATCTCCAGCTGGCGTGCCATCGACAGCACGACCGGTGTCAGCAGCACCGCGCAGGTGTCCAACGACAGCACGATTGTGAGCCCGGTGGCGAGCGCGACGACCAGCAGCCAGAGTCGCCAGACCCGGCCGCGGGCGAGGTGCGCGGCCTCCCGCGCCGCGACGTCGAACACCTTGGCCTGGTCGGCCAGCTCGGCGATGACGGTCACGGCGATCAGGAAGACCAGCACCGGCGCGATGCGCTCGACCAATATTCACGACCTCCGAGGTCACTGTTTGAGTACGCTTACGAGGTGCCGGACCAGTATGACCACGAGCTGCCGGACGGCTATCCGGCGGAGTACGAGGCCGATGTCGTCCTGCGGGACGGCGCGACCGCACATCTGCGTCCGATCACGCCCTCCGACGCGGACCTGCTGGTGGCGTTCTACGCCCGGGTGTCCGAGCAGTCGAAGTACTACCGCTTCTTTGCCCCGTACCCACAGCTATCCGATCGCGATGTGGCGAGGTTCACCACGGTCGACTACCACGACCGCCTCGCCCTGATCGTCACGGTCGGTGACGAGATGATCGGCGTCGGCCGGTACGAGCGGACCGGACGGCATACCGCGGAGGTCGCATTCCTGATCGAGGACGCGCACCAGGGCCGTGGCCTCGGACAGCTGTTCCTCGAGCACCTGGCCCAGGCGGCCCGCGAGAACGGCATCCACCGATTCGTCGCCGAAGTACTGCCGGACAACCGGAAGATGATCACGGTCTTCGCCGAGGCCGGGTACAAGGTCGCGCGGGAGTTCGAGGACGGCGTGATCGTGGTCGAGTTCGACATCGCGCCGACCGATACGTCATTCGGCGTGATGCAGGCCCGCGAGCAGCGCTCCGAGGCACTGTCGATCGCGCGACTGCTGACCCCGTCGTCGGTGGCCGTGATCGGCGCGAGCCGGCGCGAAGGCACGATCGGCAACGCATTGCTCCGCAACCTCCGCGACGGCGGCTTCCCGGGCCGGTTGTACGCCGTGAACACCGACACCAAAGCTGACGAGATCGAGGGCGTCCCGGCGTACCCGACGATCCGTGAGGTGAGTGACACGGTCGACCTGGCGGTGGTCGCGGTCAAGGCGGAGATGGTCGCGGACGTCGTGCTGGACTGCGCGGCGAAGGGCGTGCGCGGGCTGGTCGTGGTGTCCAGCGGGTTCGCCGAGATCGGGGACGAAGGCCGGAAGCGGCAGCGGTACCTGGTCGGGCTCGCGCGCTCGTACGGCATGCGCGTGATCGGCCCGAACGCGCTCGGCGTCATCAACACCGCGGCCGGGGTCTCGCTGAACGCCACGCTGTCGCCGCTGATGCCGAGCAAGGGCCGGGTCGCGTTCTTCTGCCAGTCCGGCGCGCTCGGCGTACCGATCCTGGCCGACATGGTCGGTCGTGGTCTCGGTCTGTCGAGCTTCGTCTCGGCCGGCAACCGGGCCGATGTGTCGGGCAACGACCTGATGCAGTTCTGGTACTCCGACGAGGCTACCGAGGTCGTCCTGCTGTATCTCGAGTCGCTCGGCAACCCGCGCAAGTTCAGCCGGGTCTCGCGCCGTCTCGCAGGGCGGAAGCCGGTGATCGCGTTGAAGTCCGGCCGGGCCACGCAGGGCGTGCCGGTGGGCCAGATGATCCGGCGCAGCAAGTTGCCTCCAGCAACCGTCGAGTCGTTGTTCCGGCAGAGCGGCCTGATCGGCGTGGACACCACCGGCGAGCTGTTCGACGTCGCCCAGCTGCTCGCGCACCAGCCATTGCCGAAGGGCCGCCGGGTCGCGATCGTCTCGAACTCCGATGCGTTGACACTGCTCGCGCTGGACACCATGGCGGGTTGCGGGCTCGACACGGCCGGCGAGCCGCGGAACCTGAGCGCGGACGCGACCGCATCGGACTTCGGTGTGGCCCTGTCCGAGGTGTTCGCCGACGACCGGGTGCATTCGGTCGTGGTCATCTACACGCCGCCGGTCCAGTCGAACGGCGCCGAGGTCGCGCAGGTGCTCGCCGCGGCGGCAGCCGACTCGGACAAGCCCGTGGTGTCGACGTTCCTCGCCTCCCGCAGCGTCCCCGCCGAACTGCAGGTGCCTGACGAGGACGGTGGTGCCGCGCGCGGATCGATCCCGTCGTTCCTCAACCCGCAGTACGCCGTCGGCGCGCTCGCGAAGGCAACGCAGTACGCCGAGTGGCGCCGGCGCTCAGACAGCCGGATCCCGGACCTGCCGGATGTGGACACCGCCGGGGGAGAGGACTTCGTCGCGGAGTTCCTGCAGCGGCATCCGGGCGGCGCTGATCTCGACGAGGCGGACCGGCAGCGGCTGCTGAGTTTCTACGGGATCAGTGTGCTGCCGGCGTTCCCGGTGCTGAGCGCGGACGAGGCGGTCGACCGGGCGGCGGATCTCGGGTTCGAGGTGATCCTGAAGGCGACCGCGGAGCAGTGGCGGATGCGGCCCGACCTGGCCGACATCTGGCGGCACATCCACGACGAGGACGACATGCGGGCGGCCTGGGCGGAGATGACCCAGATGTTCGGGGTCGCGTCGGATCCGGGGCGGGCGCAGTTCGTCGTACAGAAGATGGCGCCGCCCGGGGTGCCGGTGGTGATCTCGACGATCGAGGACGTGTCGTTCGGGCCGGTGGTGACGTTCGGGTTGTCCGGAGTAGCGACCGACCTGCTCGGCGACCGGTCGTACCGGATGCCGCCGCTGACCACGCGGGACGCGGCCGAGATGGTGCGCGAGGTCAAGGCGTCGCCCTTGTTGTACGGCTACCGCGGCTCGGACCCGGTTGACATCTCCGCGATCGAAGACCTGCTCCACCGGGTCTCCCGGCTGACCCTCGACCTCGAGGAGGTCGTCCGGCTCGACCTGCGCTCGGTCCTGGTCTCGGCCGAGGGCGCCTGCGTCCTCGACACCACCGTCCGCATCGCGCCGAACGAGAAGCCTCGCCAGGACACTCCCGCCCGTCGGCTCACCTGACACGCGCGGTCACCCCGTGCGCGTGTAGATGCCGTTCTCTCGCGTCAGCAACCTGGTGTCCACCAACTGCCGCCGCAGCGCGGCATGGTCGGGGTGCCAGCGGTTGAGGATCTCGTTGACCTCGGTCTCCGGGTAGCTGCGGCCGACCTCGAAGTTCTGCGCCAGGTACTCGAGCACGATCCGGAACTTGTCCGGGTACGTCGGGAAATGCGTCAGTCGCCCGTCGCGGATGAACGACTTCAGCACGTTGTCGCGCTCGGGATCCGGGTCCAGCGGCACGCGTTCGGGACGGCTCTCGCGGACGGCGTCCTTGAACGCCGCCTCGTCCGCGGTGAACCCGTCGCGGGTGGCCTCGATCAGCCCGCCCTTGGTCAGCCGCTGCAGTGCCTTCACCACGACCGGCGCGGCGAGTCCGGTGCTCCCGGCAACCTGCTCGGGGGTGGAGGCGCCGAGGACGATCGCGGAGTACGTCCGCAACCTCGACGGTTCGGCCAGCAGACCACAGAGCTGATCGGCGTTCATGCATTTCACGCTAACGTTCACCGCAACCGGATTATGATCCGCAGCATGCAACCTGGTCCGCACAATGCGATCACCGATGTCCCTGGAGTGCTTGTCGGTCAGGTGGAGCGCGTCGATGCGCCGTACCTCACCGGCACGACGGTCATCCACGTTCCGACCACCGCTGTCGCCGGTGTCGATGTCCGCGGTGGAGCGCCGGGCACGCGGGAGACGGACCTGCTCTCGCCGGTGAACTCGAACGGCGGCGTGAACGCGATCGTGCTGACCGGCGGAAGCGCGTTCGGACTGGACACCGCCGGCAGGGTGATGCGCTGGCTGGAGGAGCGCGGTGAGGGCGTCCGCGTCGGCCAGAGCGAGTACGACGTGGTGCCGATCGTGCCGGCCGCGGTGATCTTCGACCTCGCCCGCGGCGGCGACTTCAAGGCCCGGCCGGAGCCGTCCTGGGGAGCCGACGCGATCGCCGCCGCCACCGACGGACCTGTTGCCCTGGGCAACCACGGCGCCGGGGCCGGAGCCCGGGCGCGCTCACTGAAGGGTGGCGTCGGGTCAGCCAGCATCCGGCTCGACGACGGTACGACGGTTGGCGTACTGGTGATCGTCAACGCGGCCGGCTCGACCGTCGACGCCGACGGGAACCTGTACGGCGCGCGGTTCGGGATCGGTGACGAATTCAGCCACCTGCGTACTCCGGTCGAGCCGCCGCCACCGGCCGCGCCCGGTCGCAACCTGATCCCGGGGCCGTCGATGAACACGGTGATCGCCGTGTTGGCCACCGACGTACCGCTCGACAAGGCGGCGACGAAGCGGATGGCGATGGTCGCGCACGACGGACTGGCGCGGGCGATCGATCCGATCCACACGCTCGTCGACGGTGACAGCATCTTCGCGTTGTCGACCAGGTTGCCCGACGACGACCGACCCCGGCTGAGCGTCACCGACCCGATGGCGCTGGGGCAGCTGGAGACGCTCTACGCGGCCGGTGCGCGGACGCTGTCGCGGGCGATCGTGCACGCGATGCTCAACGCCGAGTCGGTGGAGACGCCGGGCGGCACGATCCCGAGCTATCGGGACGCGTTTCCGTCAGCGTTCCAGGCCTGACGTACGACTTCAGTCGTACGCCGGTGGGCCGAAAGGCATCGGAAGACGACGGTAAGACCGGTCTGCGGGCCGACGATCGCGGGCGGCGTACGCGGAAGGCTCTGGGCTATGAACTTCCAGAGTCCCCAGTCGCAGGTCGTGCTCTCCGGTCATGGCCTGGTCAAGCATTACGGCAGCGTCGTCGGCCTGGCCGGCGTGGACGTTGCCGTCCGGTCCGGCGAGGCGCTCGCGGTGATGGGCCCGAGCGGCAATGGCAAGACCACTCTCCTGCATGTGCTGGCCGGAATTCTCACGCCGGACCAGGGGGAGGTGTGGCTCGGCGGTGAACGCGTGGACCAGCTGAACGATGCCGCCCGGACCGTACTGCGTCGGCGTCGGCTCGGCTTCGTGTTCCAGGACAACCAACTGCTCGCCGAGCTGCCCGCCGACGAGAACGTAGCGCTCCCGCTGATGGTGGACGGTCTGAGCCGTCGGGACGCGATCGGCCGGGCACGGAACATGCTGGCGCAGGTGGGCCTCGCCGCTGAGGTTGGTCGGCGTCCTGGTGAGCTATCTGGTGGTCAGGCGCAACGAGTCGCGATTGCCCGTGCCCTGGTCGGCGAACCGCAGGTGGTGTTCGCCGACGAGCCAACCGGCGCTCTGGACGCAGCCACCGGCTCCCAGGTCATTGACCTGCTGGTCGGCGCCGCCACCTACCGCGGCGCCGCAGTAGTAGTCGTCACCCACGACAACGCCGTGGCAGCCCGCTGCCACCGAGCCCTCCACATCGTCGATGGCCGCGTGGGCGACGCACCGGGCGTCGGCCCGCTCCCCGGTGGTCCGCTCGGAAGCGGGGTCGTGCGATGAATCCGATGACTGATCTCGGTCTGCGCTTCGTCCGTCGGCCTGGGCCCGGTGGCCGGGCCGCCAACCTGGCAGCGCTCGGTGCGACGGCTGTCGTCGCACTTCTCGTCTCCTTCTTGATCGCCGGCTCACTCGGACTGTCGCACCGGTCGGAGCGCATCGGCTGGCGGAGTGCGGACAAGGCCGACCCGGCGACCGCGATCGGTGCCTTGAACCTCGACGACGACCAGCGCGTGGACGGTCACCGCCTGAGCGTCCTCGACCTCGCCACACTCAAGCCCAACGAACTCCCGCCACCACCCGGCCTCGACCACACCCCGAAGCCCGGTGAGGTCTTCGTATCGCCCGAGGTCGCCAAGCACTGGTCCAGCCTCAGCACCAAGTACGGCGTTGCGCAGCCGACCGGCGTGATCAGCGCGAAGGGGCTGTCGTCACCAGAGGAGTTCATCGTCATCCGCGGCGTCCGAACGATCCCGGCCGACGAGCACCCGCAGTACGTGAGCAGCTGGAACGAGAAGGTCTGGGACAGCCGTATGGTCGGCCTGCTGATCGCCGTCGCGTTCGGCATCACGCTGGTGCTGTTCCCGATCCTCAGCCTCGTCGGCCAAGCCGCAGGCGTCGCCGCCAAGCGCCGCGAACACAGACTGGCCGCACTGCGTCTCGCAGGCGCCACACGGACGCAGGTCCTTTGGCTGAGCGCTGTAGAGCAGGCCGTCCTAGCAATGGCCGGCGCAGTGGTCGGACTGGTCGGCTACACCGTTCTCAGTCCACTGATCGCCCGCATCCCGCTCGGCGGCGGACGCTGGTACGTCGGTGACATCACCGTCAACTGGTGGACGGTCCTCGTCGTCCTGGTCGCCGTACCCGTTCTGTCTGTAGTGAGCGCGCTGATCGGACTCGGCCGCGTCAGCATCACCCCGCTGGGCGTTGTCCGCGGCCAGACCCGCAAGGGCGTCAGCGTCCTGCGCATCGGCTTGCTGGTGATCGGTCCGGTGATCCTGGCGTACTACGGGATGCAGGCCGCTCTCCTGCCCTTGCTGATCGGTGTCGGGTTCGCTGCGCTCGCCGTACGCGTCATCGGCCCGTTCGCGGTGCAGGTGGTCGGCAAGACGATGGCGAACCTGGCAAACGGTCCCGTGACGTTGCTGGCCGGTCGCAGACTTGTGGACGACCCGAAAGGCGCCTTCCGTCCAGTGGCGGCGCTGGTGCTGTCCGGCTTCGTCACCGGCTTCATCTCGGTGTTCATGCCGCCCGGTGACGACGACCCGAGCTTCCACGACATGCGCATCGGTGTAGCGCTCCTGCTTTCGCTGGTGTTCCTGACCGTTGCAGCGTCCACGGCAGCCGGTGCGGTTGGTACGGCGCTGGACCAGGCGGCTCCGGCGCGAGCGCTGCGTCGGTCCGGCGTACCGCTGAAGGTGATCGAGCGGTCGGCGCGGGTCGCGGCCGTCGTACCGGTGATCGGGGTCGGGCTGCCGGTCGTCGGGTTCGGTGCGCTCTGCGGCCTGGCACTCAGCGGCGGCAAGGTCATCACGCAGGGCAACTCCGGCGTACTGCTGCTGATCGGGCAGGTGGTGGCCGGTCTGGTCCTCGTCGCGGTCGCCGGCGCCGCCGGTGCGCCGGTCCTGCGGAAGGCGAGCGCGAACTGAGCGTGGTTGTCCACAAGGGTCGAACGCTCGGGGTCGCGATCGTGCAAGGATGGGCTGCATGCGTGACCTGAATGCACCGGAGCTCGCGGACGCATCCGCGGACCTGCGCGAGGCGATAGATCGGTGCGGCTACTACCCCGACGTGGTGACCGATTCGCTCGAGGTGGCGATCGCCGGCGAGCCGATCCGGGCCTACGTGCTGCAGCACGAGCCGACGTTCGACCGTGACGAGGTCCGGCGGCACATCACGATCCTGGCGCTGACCCCGAGCCGGCTGATCGTCGGCCACACCGACGAACACGCCGCCGACGAACTCATCCGCGCACCGTACGCGTCGACCTCCACCGAGGCGATCCCGCTGCACCGGGTGAACGCCGTGGTCGTGAACCGCGTCGTCCCGAATCCGGCCGGCTACGCCTCCGGCAAGGCCGACCCGGCCGTGGCCGGCGCCGGCGAGGTCGTGCTGACGATCGGCTGGGGCATGGTCAACCGGATCGACCTCGAGCCGGCCGTCTGCGCCGACCCGAACTGCGAGGCCGACCACGGGTACACCGGCTCGGTCGCGGCCGACGACATCTCGCTGCGGATCAGCGCGGCGGCCGACGGCCCGGCCGGCATCCAGCAGGTCCTCGAGTTCGCCAAGGCACTGTCCTTCGCGACCACCAGGTAGTGCCGTGATCGTCCCGGTTTCCCCGCAGTACGGCGGCGGATCGCTCGCCGACGTACTGCCGTCGGTGGCCGGTGCGCTGTCGGTGCCGGGGGAGACGAACGTCCTCGGCCTGCCCGACGCACCGCGGTACGCCGTACTGCTGCTCGACGGCCTCGGGTGGAACCTGCTCCAGCGGTACGCCGAGGCCGCGCCGTACCTGTCGTCGCTGGCCGGCCGTAGCCTCACGGCCGGGGTGCCGTCGACGACCGCGGTGAGCCTGACCAGCCTCGGCACCGGGTTGCCGCCCGGCGCGCACGGGATCGTCGGCTATACCTCGATCGTCCCGGAGACCGGCGACCTGCTGAACGCGCTGGCCTGGGACGCCCCGGTCGACCCACGGCGCTGGCAGCCGCACGGCACGGTCTTCGATCGAGTAGCCGCCGCTGGTGTCGCGACTCGCAACGTGAGCAAGGCGCGCTTCGACTCGTCGGGGCTGACGGCCGCTGCGTTCCGGGGGAGTGCACACCGCGGCGCGGACACCGTCGAGGACCGGTTGGACGCGACCCGGTTCGCGAGCCGGGAGGGGACGTCGTCGCTGGTCTACGTGTACGACTCCCAGCTCGACTACATCGGCCACCAGCAGGGCTGCGACTCGTGGCAATGGCAGAAGGAGCTGGCTGCGGCCGACGACTTCGCCTTGCAGGTCCGCTCCGCGTTGCCACGTGACGCTGTACTGCTCGTCGTCGCCGACCACGGCATGATCGACATCGCGCCCGAGCAGCGCGTGGACATCGACCTCGAGCCGGCGCTGACCGACGGCGTACGCGTCGTCGGTGGTGAGTCCCGCTTCCGCCACCTGTACTGCGTTCCGGGCGCCGAGCTCGACGTGCTCGCGACCTACAGCGAACGGCTGGGCGACAAGGCGCTCGTGCTCTCGCGGGCGGATGCGATCGCCCGCGGGTGGTTCGGCCCGGTCGAAGATCGGGTTGCCCCGCGCCTCGGCGATGTCATCGTCGCGTCGTTGGGTCCGGTAGCGCTCGTCGCATCGCGTCGGCACGCCCAAGAGGCGAACCTGATCGGCCTGCACGGCTCGCTGACCGCCGACGAGATGGAGATCCCGCTCCTCGTCGACGCCGGGAGCTAGAAGCTCCAGACGTCCCAATAGAAGGTGGTCCGCGCGGTCTTGGCGTCGCCGTCGCGGGCGACGACGGTCACCTTGTAGCGGCCCGAGCCGGGAGTGAGTACGCCGGTGATCCAGCCGCGTTCGGTGTCGATGGACAGGCCGGGCGGAAGGCCGGCGGCCGAGTAGCTGATATCGCCCGAGCCGCCGGTGCCCTTCATCAGCAGCGGGACCGCGGGGATGCCGCCAACACCGATCTGCTCGGCGGGTTCGGTGATCGCGAGCGCGCCCTGTGGTTGTGCGCTCGCGGCGCCGACCGCCTCGGCGGCGTCGACGAGACCCTCGCCGTAGAAGGAGTTGTTGGCTGATGGACCGACGCATTCACCGGTCGCGCCGGGCGGGCAGGCGACGTCGTTGGCCTGCTGGGCAAGTCTGGCTCGCACCTCGGCGACGGACATCTTCGGATTGATGCTGCGCAGGAGGGCCGCGACACCGGCCACATGCGGCGACGCCATCGACGTACCCTCGAGGATCTTGTACCCGCCACCCGGCACGGTGGAGTACACGTCCTCGCCCGGCGCGGCCAGGTTGATCTTGTTCACCCCGTAGTTCGAGAACTGGGACTTGAGGCCGGTCGGGTCGACCGCCGCGACCACGATCACGCTCGGCAGCTCGGTCGGCAGGCTGAGGCAGTCGTTCGTGACGGTGCGGGGCGCGGGCGTGGAGTCGTCCGGGCTCGAGTCGTCACCGCTCTTGTTCGCCAGGTCGGTGTCCTCGTTGCCGGCCGCGGCGACGTTCACCACGCCCTTGCTGTCGGAGTACGCGACGGCCCGCCGGACCGCCTCGGCGATCGCGTCCTGGTCCTGGTCCGACGGACACAGGTAGAGCCACGGGTCGACGTAGTAGCTGTTGTTCGTCACCGAGACGCCCTTGTCGGCGGCGAACATGAACGCGCAGACCGTGTCCTCCGGGAAGAACAGCTCCTTGCCGGCCTCGGCAACCCGGATCGACGACACCTTCACCCCGGGCGCGACACCGACCATTCCGACGCCGTTCTTCGCAGCGGCGATCGTCCCGGCGACGTGCGTGCCGTGCTCGCCGACCGGTCGCCACGCGCCCGGCCGGGTATCGACCTTGCCGTACGCACAGGACGCCGACTTCGACGCGTCGAAGTTCGCCTTCAGATCCGGGTGCTGGTCGTCCACGCCGGTGTCGAGTACGGCGACAGTCACGCTCTTCGAGCCCTGGTTCTTCTGCCAGGCCCGGTCGGCGCCGATCTGGGTCATGTCCGAGCGATCCGTCTCCGGAGCGGCCGTCGCGGTCTCGGGGACCGCGGACGGGATCGCCGGGTTCCCGACATCGGCCGGGAGGTCCGTCGTACGGGTCGCTCCAGCTTTCTGGACACCGTCGACGCCGCGCATCTTGGTGGCGAAATCGGGAGCGGTCGAATGCGCCACGATCACGCCGATGGCGTCGTACGTTGCATAGACCGTGCCGCCGTTCTGGGTGACGGCTCCGGTGACCTTTCCGGTCTGGTTCGGCTGGGTGATCACGAAGTACGCACGGAGTCCTGCTTCGGCCCGGACCGGCGCCGCACCGGCCGGCAGGGTGGCGGTGGCGACCGTCAGACAGGTCGCGAGAAGGAGAAGCAGAGCTTTGCGCACGATCCATTCAAACCGCATGGAGGCTCAGAACCAAAGCCGCCCCGGATGACACACCCCGGCGTGCGGTGCGGGCCACTGACTTGGCAGGATGATCGCCCGTGGCTGAGCTCCTCTATTTCACCGGGACCATGGACTGCGGGAAGTCGACGCTGGCCCTCCAGATGGATCACAACCACAAGGCGCGAGGACGGCTCGGCCGGATCTTCACCAGCCACGACCGCGCGGGGGAGTCGGTGCTCTCGTCCCGGCTCGGACTCTCCGCGGACGCGGTCGAGGTACGGCCGGACTTCGACTTCTGGGACTACGTCGTCAACGAGCTCACCCAGGGCGGCCGGATCGACTACGCGGTGTGCGACGAGGCGCAGTTCTACAGCCCGCTGCAGATCGAGCAGCTGGCCCGGCTCGTCGACGAACTGCAGATCGACGTGTTCTGCTTCGGGATCCTCACCGACTTCCGGGCCACGTTGTTCCCGGGGTCCGCGCGGCTGGTCGAGCTTGCCGACCGGATGGAGCTGCTGCAGGTCGAGGCGTTGTGCTGGTGCGGTGAACGGGCCACGCACAACGCCCGTACGATCGGTGGGGAGATGGTGACCGAGGGCGAGCAGTTGGTGGTGGGTGACATGGTGACGCGGGATCTCGAGCCCGCGTACGAGGTCCTTTGCCGCCGGCATCACCGTCGCCGACTGACCCAGGCCCGCGCCCGGGCCACCCTGTCACCGGAAGTCCTGCCGTTCGGAGGAGCCGCTTCATGAGCCCGTTGATCACCGTTGACGTACTGCGCGCGCTGTCGCCCGTGCTCGTGGACGTGACGTGGAACCTGGCAGGTCCGCCCGGCAAGGAGGCGTACGACGCGGGTCACCTGCCCGGCGCGTACTTCGTAGACCTCGACACCGAGCTCGCCGGCCCGCCCGGCCCCGGCCGCCATCCGTTGCCCGACGCAACCACCGTCACCGCGACGTTCCACCGGCTCGGCATCACGTCGGCCGACACCCCGGTCGTCGTGTACGACGCGGCCAACTCGATGTCTGCTGCGCGCGCGTGGTGGATCTTCCGCTACTTCGGGCTGACCAACGTCCGCGTCCTCGACGGCGGCCTGGCCGCGTGGAAGGCCGCCGGGGGAGAGGTAACCACCGAAGCCCCCACCGAAGCCCCCACCGAAGCCCCCACCGAGGCCGCCGGCGCCGCGACCAGCGACGCGACCGGTGGCACGACCGGCGACAGCGCGACCGGCGGGGCCACCGCGTTTGCGGCCACGCCCGGCCATCTGCCCGTCCTCGACGCCGAGGGCGCGGCCGAGGTCGCCGCGAAGGGCATCCTGCTGGACGCCCGCGCTCCCGAACGCTTCGCCGGCGACGTAGAACCCATGGACCCGGTAGCCGGCCACATCCCCGGCGCCACCAACGCCCCGACGACCGCGAACGTCGACGGGTCCGGCCGCTTCCTCCCCGCCGCCGACCTCCGCACCCGCTTCGAGAACCTGGGCGTCGCACCGGACGGCGACACCGCCGTCTACTGCGGCTCCGGCGTGACCGCCACCCACGAAGCCCTCGCACTGGAAACAGCCGGCCTCCCAGCAACCGTCTACATCGGCAGCTGGTCCGACTGGATCACCGACCCCACCCGCCCGGTAGCTACGGGATCAGGGGACTAGCACGACGCGTTCGCCGGGGGCGGCCGGCTCGGCCCACGCCTTGCCGACCTCTGCCAGTGGGACCGGCCGCGCGTTCACCGCCAGCTCGCCTGACGTGATCAGCGCAGCCAACTCGGGCAGCTCGGCGAGGATGTCGCGGCCGGAGACCGAGCCCTGGCCGCTGCCTATGATCGTCAGCGCGGCCGCCCGCAGCAGGTACGAGGGCAGCGTCAGCTCGCGCGCGGCCATCGAGCCGATCTGGATCCAGGTCAGCGGACGCGCCCGGTCGGAGCGCGCGTGCAGGATCGCGGACATCGCCTGCCCCGTCGGCTCACCCCACAGATAATCGAGCACCACGTCGACGTCTGCAGCGACCGCGCCCACAGCATCGAGGCCGACCGTTTCATCTGCGCCCAGACTCGTGAGCAGCTTCAGCCGCTCAGGATCACGCCCCGCGCCGACCACCTTCGACGCGCCGAGGTGCTTGGCGATCTGTACCGCGAGCTGTCCCGCGTTCCCGGTCGCGCCGAGGACCAACACCGATCCGCCGTGGAAGTTCGCCCGCCGCCGGAGCGCGATCCACGACGACATCGCCGGATTCATCCCGGCCGCGACCGCCACCGGATCCGTGCCCTCAGACAGTACGACGGCTCGCCGGCGATCGACGGCCGCCCGCTCCGCCATCGTTCCGATCGCGTTGTCTTCGGCAACGAAGTACAACAACTCACCCTCGGCCGACCGGGCGACTCCGTCGATACCGGGGACCATCGGCAGGGAGCCTTCGGACGTGTAGTGCGTCCCGTTCGCCGCCGACCGGACCCGCGGATGCAGGCCCGCGGCAACGACCTCCACGACCTCGGAGCCGGTCGGCTCCGGGATTACGTCGTACGTCGGGGGTTCGTCGAACGACCGGACCACGGCTGCGTACATCAGGCACCTCACCAAGTAGTTTGTCTCGCGTACTACTGTGCGACGATAGTTTGTGCCACGTACCACGTCAACTAGACTCCGGGGCATGAACACCGTGGACGCCCTCGTGCAGCTGTCGTTCCAGGTCCAGCGCATCCTGGCCGCGGTCGGCGCCGAGCATGACCTGTCGATCATCCAGATCCGGCTGCTCGGGATCCTCCGCGACCGGCAGCCCGGCATGCTCGAGCTCGGCCAGCATCTCGGCCTCGACAAGTCCTCGATCACCGGCCTGGTCTCGCGTGCGGAGAAACGCGGCCTGGTCCGGCGGACGCCGTCGCCGCACGACGGTCGCGGCGTACTCGTCGCCCTCACTCCGGCCGGCCGGCGTCTCGCCGAGGACGGGGAAATGCAGATCACCCGCCGCATCACGGAACTGACCAAGGCCTTGAACGCGACCCAGCGGAAGCAGTTCACCCAGCTGGCGTCGGTGTTGGTCAACCCTTGACATAGACGCGCAGCTGCAGGAGAGTCAGAAATCGATTTCCCGCCCGCCCCTGGGAGGCATTCGATGATGAAGCGATCCACGTTCCTGCGCGGCGCGCTCGGCGCCGGCCTACTCGCCGCCGTACCGTCCAGAGCTCTCGCCGGCACCCAAGCTGTGCTGACGAACAAGGTGGCCGACCTGACCGGCCCGGGTCTGACCGAACGGTTCCGGATGGCGGCAACCGACCTCGGAATTCCAGCGCGTACGCCGGACGGGCGGCTGCTGTTCATGTTCGGGGACACGTTCGAGCAGCCGGCTGTCGGCGGGGGATGGTGGCGGTCGCCGGTCGCGTTGTGGTCGACGACGACGGATCTGAACAGCGGCGTGAAGTGGTCGGGCGCGGTCGGGGGAGACGCGGCGCAGCAGTTGTGGGACTACCCGCACGACAACCCGACGTTCTCGACCGTGCTGCCGTCGGACGTGATCACGATCGGCGGGTCGATGTACCTGCACGCGATGGTGAACAAGGGCCTCGGCAACGTCGTGTGGACGGAGATCTGGCGGTCGGACAACTCCGGCGCGAGCTGGTACCACACCGGCGCGAAGTTCGACCCGAACATCGACGGCGGGCTGTTCCAGTTGCTGACGTGGGGGCTTGGGAACGACGGGTACGTGTACGTCTACTCGACCGGTTTCCAGCGCGACAAGCCGATCATCCTCAAGCGCGTCCGCTCCGACCAGATCGCGAACCCGGCGGCGTACGAGCCGTGGGGCTACCGCGACGGGGTTTGGGCGTGGGGCAACCCGGCGACGCCGATCCTGACCGGGAGCTTCGGCGAGATGAGCCTGCGCCCGCTGGGCGGCAAATGGGTCCTGACCTGGTTCAACGCGGGCGACTACCGCATCGACGGCATCATCATGGATACGCCGACGTCGAACCTGTACACGGCGTACCGCCAGACCCTCATCTACGGCGGCAACTGGGGCTCCGAGGACGACAACCACGTCGCCCAGCTGTACGGCGGCTACGTCATCCCCGGATCCACCCTGTCCGACCTGCACCTCTCAGTCAGCCAATGGAACACCGCCAACGGCTGGCCCTACCACGTCATGCAGTTCCGCATCCGCGGCTTCGGCTAAGTCTCAAGCTAAGCCGGCCCGGCGAGCCCGATCAGGTTGCCCTCCGGGTCGGTGAACTGCCCGACGACAAGCTTCCCGGGCACGCCGTCCGGCCCGAACACGCGCCGCCCACCGAGCGCCTCAGCCTGCTCCAGGGCTCGCCCCACATCGTCTACGCCGACATAGAACAACACCTTCGCCTGCAGCGACGACCCACCACCGACTCCTCCGTTCAGCCCGGCGACGGATGACTCCACAAACCCGTACTCGCCGGCCTCCGACACCTGCTCGGAGACGGTGTCGCCGACCGCATAGCTCCAGCCGAAGAGCTCCGCGTAGTACTCCCGCAGACGCGAGGGGGCGGTACCGATGATCTCGAAGTGCACGATCTGGTTCGACATGTGTTCCTCCTTCGTCCTGGGTACGTCGGAGCGTCCGGTCACGCTTCGACATGTTGCGCAAGCGTTATCGCATGGAGGGCTGTCAAGGTCTTGAGTTAGTAACACGCTTGGTTTAACTTACTCGGGACCTGGCCGGTGTGTGGCTCAGAGCACATCGGCGGCATCCGGAAACCTGAGGAGTTCCGATGACGAGAATGAGCAGGTGGGGCCGGTATGGGACTGCCCTGGGTGTGGCTGGGCTGATGCTCGCCGCCGGTTGCGCGAAGGGCACGACGCCGTCGTCGTCCGGCGGCGCGGGCGGCGACATCGACCAGAGCGCGCCGGTGACCATCACGATCGGCGACCGCCCGACCCCTGACAAGCCGAACGACCTCAAGGCGTTCAACCAGAAGATCAAAGACTTCACCGCGAAGAACCCGAACATCACGGTGAAGTCGACCGAGACCAGCTGGCAGGCGCAGACCTTCCAGGCGCAGGTGGCCGGCGGCACGCTGCCGACGGTGATGAACATCAGCTTCACCGAGCCGGCCAACATGATCCCGAACAAGCAACTGCCGGACATCACCGACGAGCTGAAGCTGGTCGACCTGACCAAGGACCTGAACCCGAACGTCCTGAAGATCGTCCAGGACGCGAACGGCCGGATCTACGGCGTACCGATCGACGTGTTCTCGGTCGGCATCGCCTACAACCGCAAGCTGTTCACGCAGGCCGGACTGGACCCGGACAAGCCGCCGACGACCTGGGACGAGGTCCGTCAGTACGCCAAGCAGATCCACGACAAGACGGGCAAGGCCGGGTACTCGCAGCTCACCACCAACAACACCGGTGGCTGGATGCTGACCACGATGACCTACAGCATGGGCGGCACGGTCGAGAGCGCGGACGGCAAGAAGAGCACGTTCAACGACGCGCCGACCAAGAAGGCGCTGCAGCTGCTGAAGGACATGCGCTGGACCGACAACTCGATGGGCAGCCGCTTCCTGTACAACCAGGAGGAGGTCCGCCAGGACTTCGCGGCCGGCAAGATCGGCATGGTCCTGCAGGCGCCGGACGCCTACGACATGAGCGTGAAGCAGTTCGGCATGAAGCCCGCCGACTTCGGTGAGGGCGCCCTGCCGCAGGACGGCGGCCCGTACGGCACGCTGACCGGCGGCTCGCTGAAGATGATCAGCCCGAAGGCGACCAAGAACGAGATCGTCGCAGCGCTGAAGTGGATCAAGTTCGACCAGTTCGACAAGTACACGACCGAGTCGGTCGCGGTCCAGGACGCGAAGAATTCGATCGCCGACAAGGGCTTCGTCGGCCGCCCGGGTATCAGCCCGCTGAGCCAGGCGACGTACGACCAGTTCAACAAGTGGCGTGAGCCGTACGTGAACGTCCCGGTCAAGCAGTTCCAGGGCTACATCGACTCGACCACGTCGCTGAAGCTGCTGCCCGAGCCGTCGAACAAGGGCCAGGAGGTCTACTCGCTGCTCGACCCGGTCGTCCAGCAGGTGCTGACCAAGAAGGACGCGGACATCGACAAGCTACTCAGCGACACCGCCTCGAAGATCGACGCACGCCTCGCGCGGTAGCCACATGTTCCAGCAAAGAACCCAGAAGTCGAGCCGGAGCGTTGCCACCTGGTACCGCTCCGGCGGGCTCAGCAGCATCTTCTTCGCGCTGCCCCTGGTCCTGATCTTCCTGTACTTCTCCTGGGGCCCGATCATCCGCGGACTGGTGCTCAGCTTCCAGAAGAACAACCTGGTCACGCCGGCCGAATGGGTCGGCTGGTCGAACTTCAGCTACGTGCTGACCGATCCGCAGCTCCCGCAGGCGGCGCTCAACACGCTGTACTTCGCCTTCCTGGCGCTGATCTTCGGCTTCCCCGTGCCGTTGTTCCTGGCCGTGTTCATCAGCGAGCTGCGCAAGACCGGCTGGCTGTACAACGTGCTCTCGTACCTGCCGGCGGTCGTACCGCCGGTGGCCGCGATCCTGTTGTGGACGTTCTTCTACGACCCGAGCGGTGCGGGCGTCTTCAACTCGATCCTCGGCTGGTTCGGGATCGGCCCGTTCGCCTGGCTGAACTCGCAGACCCTGGCGATGCCGGCCATCGTGCTGGAGGCGACCTGGGCCGGCGCGGGTGCCACCTCGATCATCTACCTGGCGGCGCTGACCGGCGTACGCACGGAGTTGTACGAGGCGGCCGAGCTGGACGGGGCGGGGATCTGGAGCCGGGTCTGGCACGTCACGCTGCCGCAGATCCGCGGAATCATCCTGATCATGATGCTGCTGCAGCTGATCGGGACGTTCCAGGTGTTCACCGAGCCGTTCCTGTTCACCGGCGGCGGGCCGAACAACGCCACGATGACGGTCCTGCTGCTGATCTACCGGTACGCGTTCGTCAACGGAGACTTCGGCGCCGCGACCGCGCTCAGCGTCCTGCTCGCCGGGGTCCTGTGCGCACTGTCGGTCGTCTACCACTTCGTCACTCGCCGCTGGAGTACGACATGAGCACAACGGAACGCGGAATCATCTCCACAGCCGACCGGCAGCGCGGTGTGATCCGCTACGGCCTGCCGGCGATCCAGGTGCTGATCTTCATCGCGGTCGCGGTCGCCGGTGTCGGGCCGCTGCTCTGGCTGCTCAAGTCCGGTGTCTCGACCAGCCAGGACATCCTGAGCGGCCCGATGCAGATGTGGCCGTCAGGGATCCAGCTGAAGAACATCCCCGACGCCTGGAACCGGGTCCAGATCGGCGCGTACCTCGGCAACACCGCGTTCATCGCGATCGGCTCGATGATCTCGACGCTGTTCGTGTGTACGACGGGTGCCTTCGTGCTCAGCATCCTGCGGCCGAAATGGGGCCCGATCATCACCGGCGCCGTACTCGCGACGCTGTTCCTGCCCGGTGTCATCTCGCTGGTCCCGCTCTACATGACGGTCCTGAAGATGCCGCTGCTCGGGATCAGCCTGCAGAACACGTTCTGGGCGGTCTGGCTGCCGTCGGCGGCCGGCGCGTTCAACGTGCTGGTGATGAAGCGGTACTTCGACTCGATCCCGCGCGAGCTGATCGAGGCCGCCCGGATCGACGGCGCGAGCAATCTGCGGCTGTTCACCGCGCTGATCCTGCCGCTGTCGAAGCCGATCGTCGGAGTCGTCGCACTGCTCACGGTGATCGGGTCCTGGAAGGACTACCTCTGGCCGCTGCTCGTACTGCCGGACCCGACACTGCAGCCGATCTCGGTCGCCCTCCCGCGGGTACAGAAGACCACGGAGATCTCGCTGCAGATGAGCGCCCTGTTCCTCGCGGTTCTGATACCTGTGGTGTTGTTCTTGTTGTTCCAGAAACAGTTCCTGCGCGGCGTGGGGATGGCGGGAGGAATCAAAGAGTGAGGCCAGAGTGAATGAACTGAACGGCCGGCGCGTGCTGGTCACGGGGGCCGCCGGCCGGATCGGGATGGTCACGGTCGAGCACCTGAACGCACTGGGTGCGAAGGTGACCGCCCTGTCGAACGTCGAGCACCCGGACCTGAAGGCGGACCGGGTGCTGATCGGCGACACCCGCTCGGAGACCGACGTGGCCCGTGCGCTGGAGGGCGCGGAGTACGTCGTCCACCTGGCGGCGCTCGCCCACCCGTCGGCCGGTACGCCGTACGACGTGTACTCGATCAACGTGGTGTCGACGTTCAACGTGCTCGCGCAGGCCGGTGCCCTCGGCATCGACCGGGCGGTGATCGCGAGCAGCATCAACGCGACCGGCGTTCCGTTCAACCCGCACGAGATCCGCCAGCCGTACTTCCCCTGGGACGAGAAGGCGCCGACCGATGTCGGCGACTGGTACTCGCTGTCCAAGCAGAACGACGAGAACACCGCGCGGATGGCCTGGCGCCGGTGGGGGATCGACGTGGTCTCCTTCCGGTTCCCGCATGTGAACTCACCGGACGTACTCGAGCGGATGGCGGAGAATGCTCGGGTGAAGCCCGCCGGCGGACTACGGGAGGCGTGGAGCTACCTCGACACCCGGGACTCGGCGTACGCCGTGGAGCTCGGGCTGACCGCGTCGTTGTCCGGGGCGCACACGTTCTTCGTCGCCGCGGACACCACCATCGCGCCGTACGAGACCGAGGACCTGCTCGACGCGTTCGCGCCGGAGGTGCCGCGGTCGCGGCGGTTCATCGGCCGCGAGGTGCCGCTCGACCTGACCGCCATCCGGACCGTGCTCGGCTTCCGGGCCAAGCACGAACTCGACCTACCGACTCTCCCTCTGGAGCTCTGAATGCCCTCGAACTTCGACCAACCGTGGCCCGTCCGCGACGACATCCGGATCCGCGAGGTGAAGGCGATCGTCACGGCGCCGCAAGGCATCCCGCTGGTGGTCGTGAAGATCGACACCACCGAACCCGGCCTGTACGGGCTGGGCTGCGCCACGTTCACCCAGCGGTGGAAGGCGGTGCAGACGTTCGTCGACGAGCACCTGGCCCGGCTGCTCGTCGGCCGCTACCCAGGTGACATCGGCGACCTGACCCGACTGGCCGGGTACTCCGGTTACTGGCGCGGCGGACCCGTCACCAACAACGCGATCTCCGGTATCGACCAGGCGCTGTGGGACATCGCCGGCAAGCGCGCCGGGATGCCGGTGTACGAGCTGCTCGGCGGCAAGGTCCGCGCCGCGGCCGACACGTACATCCACGCCAGCGGCAAGACGATCGAGGAAACGATCGACCACGCCCAGAAGCTGATCGCGCAGGGCTGGCGCCACATCCGGCTGCAGATGTCCACACCGGGCGGCGGCGGGTACGGCGCTCCGCGCGTGCCCACGCTGTACCCGGACTCGCCGTACCACAACGGCTGGTCGGCGCGGGACTACCTGCGGACGACGCCGGAGCTGTTCGCCGAGGCTCGGCACGCGCTGCCGGACAACATCGAGCTACTGCACGACGTCCACTCGCGGCTGACTCCGAAGGAAGCGGTGCTGCTGGCTCGTGCGCTGGAGCCGCACCGGTTGTTCTTCCTCGAGGACGTGCTGGCGCCGGAGCTGTGGGACCGGCTGCCCGAGGTGCGGGCGGCGTCGCCGGTGCCGCTGGCCGTCGGTGAGCTGACGACGTCGTTCGGCGACGCAGTCCGGCTGATCCGGGACGGCGGAGTCGACTTCATTCGATCGCATGTTTCGGACATCGGCGGTCTGACCCCGGCCCGCAAGCTGGCGGATCTGGCCGAGATCTCCGGCGTACGGACGGCCTGGCACGGGCCGGGTGACACCTCGCCGATCGGGGCCGCGGCGAACGTCGCGCTCGACGTGAGTTCGGTTGCCTTCGGCATCCAAGAGGGCCACATCTACGACGACGCCGTGCACGAGGTGTTCCCCGGGACGCTGCGGATCGAGGACGGCTGGCTGCGCCCGAACGAGGCGCCGGGCTGGGGTATCGACGTCGATCTGGAGGCGGCGGCTCGTTATCCCGCGCAACTGTCCGGGCACGACGAGTGGGCAGCCGGCGTACGACGCATCGACGGAGCGCTCGAAGCACCGTAAAGACGGACAGTGGGCAGTACGATCGCGGCTACTCGAGGTGAGACGGGGAGGTGGAGATGAACGACCTGACGGAGCTGCGCCAGGCAGGCGCGAACCAGTACGACCTGGGCTCGTTCAACGAGGCCGTGATCATCGAGACGATCCGGCTGGCCGGCATCATCAGCCGGACCGAGATCTCCCGCCGGACCGGTCTCACCCAGCAGTCGGTGTCGCGGATCCTGCGCATCCTCCTCCAGCAAGGTCTGCTGGTGGAGGAGGCGCAGGAGCGCGCCGAACGGCTTGGGAAGCCGCGCACCCCGGTGCGGATGCGGTCGAACGCGGCTCATGCGGTGGGTATCCACATCGACCCGGAGTTGCTGACCGTCGCGGTTGTGGACCTGGACGGGACGATCGTGCGGCGCGAGACGGTCGATCTCGCCGACGGTCTCGAGGCGGGCAAGTTGATCGACCTGACCGCGGCGACGGTGACCGCGGCGTTGAGCATCAGCCAGGTCGATCCCGCCTCGATGCTCGGCGTCGGCGTCGCCGTACCCGGGCCGATCGACACGGACGGATCGCTGCTCGCGCTACCGCTGCAGCCGGCCTGGCGTGGGCTGCAGATCCGGAAGCTGCTGCAGGGGCGGCTGAACCATCCGGTGCTCGTGGAGAAGGACGGTACGGCGGCCGCGATCGGCGAGCGCTGGATCGGGCGGTCGGCGCGGGCGCGGGACTTCGCGTACCTGTACCTCGGTACGGGCGTCGGCAGCGGGTTGATCCTGAACGGGTCGATCTACCGCGGTGGTTCGGCGAACGCGGGCGAGTTCGGGCAGATCGCGGCGCTGCGGATGGGGGAGTGGGACCCGGTGGACGGGCCGCGGATGGTGCCCGAGTGCAACCCGACGGCGTCGTTGCCGGTGATTGCTGCGGAGTTCGGGTACGTCGAGACCGATCCGGGTGCGACCGATGAGGCGAAGCGGTACAAGGCGGTGTGCAAGGCGGCCGCGGATGGTGATGCGGCCGCGGTGAAGGCGGTCACGCAGGTGGCGCGGGTGGTCGGGCAGGGCGCTGTTGGGTTGGTGGATCTGCTCGACATCGATCTCGTGGTGCTGGGCGGACCGGCGTACATGAAGGAGATCTCGGAGATCTTCCTGACCGAGATCGGGCGTGCGGTGAACGCGCATCCGGTGGCTCGGGAGACGCGGCCGGTTGCCGTCGAGGAGTCGATGTTGCAGACCGACGCGGCTGCGGTCGGGGCGGCGTCGACGATCTTCCATGATGCGTTCACCCCTCGCGTGTCGGGCTCCAGCCAGGCACGTAGGCTGCCGAAGTGACTGAGGCCCGCTCGCTGACTTCCGACGTACAACTCCGGATTGCCACTCTCGACGACGCTGCCGCGTTGGCGGATGCGTACACCCGGTCGTGGGACCATTTGTCGCCGTGGGAGCCGGCGCGACCGGAGAGCTGGTTCACGGTTGCCGGTCAGCGGGAGCGGCTGACGAGCACGCTCGAGCGCTACAAGAACGGGCACGTCGTGCCGTGGGTCCTGGTCGAGGCTGACCGCGTCATCGGCGCCTTCACGCTGCAGGACGTCGTCGCCGGCCCGTTCCGCAGCGCAAGCCTCGGCTACTGGCTGGCCGGGGACGTTACTGGTCGCGGCCTCGCCACACTCGCTGTCGAGGCAGTCGCCGAGCTAGCCGACACCCACTACAAACTCCACCGAATCGAAGCCAGCACCCTCAAACACAACCTCGCCTCCCAACGCGTCCTCCAACGCGCCGGCTTCGAACAAATCGGCTTCGCCCCCACCTACCTCTACATCGCCGGCACCTGGCAAGACTGCAACCTCTACCAACGAACCCTCAACAACCGCGAGCCCGGCGCCTAGTCGCGACGCCGGGCTCGTCCTGGTCTCAGTTGGGTGGGAGGCCGATTCCTCGGGAGACGTCTACGTCGTCGTACTTGCCTTCGAGGACGTCTTCGAATTTTACGGGGCGTTGGAGGGTGGAGGCTATGTAGACCGCCCTCACCAGGGCCAGGGCGTTGATGCCGTCCTGGACGGTGATGGCGGGTGGGTTGCCTGCGGCGATTGCCGTCAGGATGTTGTCGTACTGCGCCTTGTGCTCACCCGGCTCGCCCACGTCGACCGAAGCCTCGTCCTTCGAGCCGTCGACGTTCAGCCGGCTCAGGCGATCATCTTCCACCTCAGCACCACCCTCGGTGCCGTGGACCGACACCCGCGTCCGCCCACCCGGGTACGCCGCGGTCGTCGCGTGCAGCGTGCCGACCGCGCCGTTCTCGAACGTGATCGTCGCGACCACCGTGTCCTCGACCTCGATCGCGTGGTGTGCCGCCCGCAGCGCCTGCGCCTGGATGTTGACCGGGCGGCCCATGAACCACAGCATCAGGTCGGCGGTGTGCACGCCCTGGTTCATCAGCGCGCCACCGCCGTCCTGCGCCCACGTCCCGCGCCAGCCGGCCGACGCGTAGTACTCGTCGCTCCGCCACCAGGCGACCGTCGCGACGCAGGACGTCAGCTGCCCGAACCGCCCGGCGTCGATCGCCTCCTTGATCACCGCGCTGCCGGCGTCGAACCGATGCTGACTGATCACCGACAGCTGCACACCCTGCCCAGCGGCTCGGGCAGCCGCCGCACCGAGGCGACGCGCCCGCCCGAGGTCGACGTCGATCGGCTTCTCGACGACAACGTGCTTCCGTTCCTTCAGCGCCTCCTCGGCCAGCTCCGCGTGCGTACCGCTCGGCGTACAGACCGCGACGAGCGAGATGTCCGACCCACTCAGCGCCGCGGTCAGGTCGTCGTACTGCTTCGGCTCCGGCTGACCGGCCGCGGTCAGCTGTGCCAGCACTGCCTCCCGGGCGGCGGCGTCCGGGTCGACAAGCGCGGTGACGATCGCGTCCGGCCGTTCCGCGATGGTCGCCGCGTGGCGCTTGCCGATGATGCCGCAGCCCACGATCGCGACTTGCTGCTGTGTGTCAGCCATCTCGCTCCTACTGGAAGTTCGCGGTCAGAACCTGGTCCGTGCTGACGGTGAAGGTGTACGACGGCGTTGTCGACACCACGGTCCCGTTCACGGTCCAACTCTGGAAAACGCTATCCGATGATGGCGTCGCAGTCACGGTCACCTGCGCGCCGACCTCGTACTTCCCGGGCTCGGACTCGTTCCCGGCGATCTTCACCGTGCCACTCCCGTTGGCCTGGACCGAGACGCTGCGCTGGACGACGTTGATCACCATCACGTTGTGCAAGGTCGCCGTACCGCTGAGCGTAGCGCCGTTGTAGCGGGCCAGGTTGGTCGCCTCGACGTCGCCGCTGACCACCTGGATCGTGTGGCCGTCGGCCCCGAGGTTGTCGGTGCCGAGGTTGAACGCGTCGACCTGGCCCGAGTTCACCACCAGCCCGTCGTGGAACCCGTACGCGAACACATCGAGCAGCGTCAGCCCCCGCGCGCCGTCCACGGTGACGATCTTGGCCGTCTTGCGCATGTACTTGTCGATGACGAGCTCGAAGATGCTGCCCTCGTTCATCCAGTACGGCACCTGGTACCCGACCCGGGTGACCGCGTTCCCGTTCGACAGCACGCCCTCGACCCGGCCGTTCTTACCCGCCCCGATCGAGATCGCGTGGTCGAAGAACGCGCCCGCGACCTTCCGTACGACGACGTTGTCGCCGCTGAGGTCGATCCCGTTCCACGCGTTCGGGAAGCCGGCGTTGATCACGTAGTTCCCGCCGGCCGTACCGCGGATCGCGTACGGATAGGGCACGACGCCCTCGGCCTTGCCCGGGTTGTTCTCCGGGTAGAAGACCCGCAGCCCGCGCACACCTGCCTTGCTCTTGAGCGTGATCAGCGCGGAATCGGTGTTCCGCTCGAACGCCTGCAGCACGGTCCCGCCGCTCGCACCACCCTGATCCCGGTTCGGTACGGCGGACGCGCCGCGCAGCTCGACCTTCGCCGGAACCGACAGGTGCGTGCTGATCCGGTACCACCCGGCCGGCAGATACACGATGCCGCCGCCGTCACGGCCGGCGCGATCGAGCACCTTCTGGACATCCCGCGTCGCGTCGGCCGCAGGAAGGTAGCCGACCCCGTGCGGCGCGTCCACGACGTATAGGTGCTGCACCGGCTTGGGCAGCGGCTTCTGGTCGTACGTCGGTGCCGTGCCGGACATCCGGTGGACGATCCCGGAGACCGCACCGCTGACCTCGGTACCGGTGATCTTCACGTAGCCGGCCGAGTTGTTGGTGATCCCGCCGTCGACGTGACCACCGGCCAGGGTCAGGCCCCACCGGTCGTCCATCACGTCGACGAGCAGCCCGGTCCCGGTCCGGCGTACGTCGGGCTGGAGGAAGCTGCCGGTGAACTGTGCCCGCTGACCCGCGACCACGTGGATCCCGACCAGGTAGTCGCTGACGCTGATCCGGTAGAACTGGTCCCACTCGAGGTCGCCGAGCACGAGACCGGTGCCGTGCGCCCGGGTCCAGGTGTCGAGCGCCTGCCGCGCCGGCGGGTTGAAGGTCTTGGGCGCCGATGCCCAGTACGAGTTGCTGAAGGCAACGTTCTCCCAGGTGCCGACGTCGGCGCCGTTATAGGCCCGGGCGCCCTCGAACAGCGCCGTACCGGTGACGTTGCGGATCGTCGTCGACTCGTGCACCTGGCCCGAGCTCGGTGCGTTGCCGTGGTCGTTCGGCATCGTGCTGACACCGATCCCGCGGTACGAGTTGAGCATGGTGACGTCGGAGACCGTCGACATCATGTAGTTCTCGTTACCGATCCAGGCGCCGCCGGGGATCTCGAACGTGTAGCCGTACGGGACCGGCTTGGTCGCGCTCTGGTTCGGGTAGTACGTCGTGACGCCGAGGACGCCCGCGCTGCCGCCGATCCGGAACAGGCTCGGGCCGTCGTCGCCGGACGGGAGGTCGGCGATTATCACGGTGCCCGTGCCGAGCTTCTGGCCGTGGTCACCGCGGAGGCTGCAGAACGCGTGCACCTCGATCGTGTCGGTCACCTTGTACTGACCGGCCGGCAGCCAGACCGTGCCGCCGCCCGCGTCCTGGCAGGCGTAGATCGCTTGCTGGATGGCCTTGGTCGAGTCACGCCGGCCGGTGCGGTCGGCGCCGTACTGCGTTGCGTCGAAGTCGGCGACGACGCCGTCCTCGGTCGGGTTGCTGGTCTGCACCAGCTTCGGCTTCGGGGTGACGACCGGCGTGAGCCGGAGCTGGAGTTCCTTGACGATGAACGAGTCGGCGCCGGTCATCGCGACGCGGACGTAGCGGGCGCTCGTGGTCGCGAACCGGGTCCGGCTGATCTGGTTGCCGCCCGGTGATCCGATCCGGCCGACGCTGGTGAACTTCTTGCCGTCGTTCGAGACCTGGACGGTGTAGTCGGGGGAGTAGGCCTCGGCCCATTCGACGCGTACGTCGTTCACCGGCCGCGGCTTGCCCAGATCGATTTGCAGCCACGAGTCGGCGCCGCCGGTCCAGGACGTGCTGTCGTCCCGGTCGTTGACGGTTGCGGCCGGTCCGTTGCTGGCCGTCGCCGTACCGCTCGGGGCGAAGTTGGTGTCGACGATCGACGCGGTGAAGGCGTCGAGCTTGGCCTGCAGAGTCGTGAGCGCGGCCTTCACCTGTACGTCGGTGACGCCCGGAGTGGATGCGACCGCCTGAGCGTCGTCGATCGCAGACTGCAGGGCGGCGCGGCTGCCGACCGGGTACTGGCCGTCGCGGGTACCTTCGCGGGCCGCCTTCTGGGCACGCGTCGCCTGACCGATCAGGTCGACGAGGCCTTCGGTGACGTCGAGCGTGGTCGCGACCTTGGCGACGCGGACCGCGGCGACCTTGAGGTCGACCGATCCGTCGCCGTTGTGGATGCGGAAGTCGCCGCCGTTCGAGCGGTTCGTCATCACCGCGTCGGGCAGCGCGAACGTGTACGTCTTCCAGGTCTTGGTGTCGCCGTAGCGGACGACCTCGGAGTTCTTGAACTTCTCCGGGATCGTTTCGCCGGGGGAGTCGTAGTGCAGCCCGAACTGGCCGTTGCCCTCGTCGAAGTAGTCGATGCTGACCAGCGCCAGGCTGTGGTTGTCGTACAGGTAGGTGTCGGCGACGTTCATGTAGAAGAAGTTCGTCCCCGGCGACGGCGCGGTGTGGTCGGTCTGCCAGTACGCGCGACCGTCCTGTACGCCGGTGATCAGGTGCGACGCGTCGTCGCCGGCGCGCGGGCTGATGCCGTTCTGCACGGGCGTCGCGCCGAGCTGGACCGATGCACCCGCCGTACTGATCCGCAGGCTCGCGATCGTGATGTCGGCGCCGGCTCCGAAGACGCGGACGTCGGCGTCGCCGAGGCGGTTCGTGAATCCGATGTCAGTGAGCGAGAAGACGCCGGTCTTCCAAGTGCCGGTGTTGGTCAGCTGGATATCCGTGGCGTCCTGCTGCGGGTTGGTCTTGGCGTCGTACTGCAGGTCGAGCGTGCCGGAGCCGCTGTCGAGATAGGTCACTGTCACCAGGACATCGTCGGTGCCGATCTCGTCCACGTAGTCGTGGTCGACGTCGAACTCGAGGTAGCCGGTGCCGGCCGCCTGGTTCGTCTGCCAGTAGGTGCGGCCCTGTTCGGTGCCGGTGCGGAGCCCGGCCGGGTCGTCGCCGGCGGCGGGCTGTACGCCGAGGGTGGTCGGGGTCGGACCGAGATCGGTGCCGACCCCGCTGGGATACATGGTGGCGGCGTGCGCTGTTGGTACGGCGATCACGCTCGCCAGCAGAACAGCAGGAAGTACCCGCGCAAGCAGGCGTCTGGGCATGTGGAAACCTCCAGGTGGCGGACCGGAGTACACAGGAGAGAGCAGCTGCGCGGATAAGTTAAACCAAGCGTGTTACTTATTCAAGAGCCCGGCGCCGGGGCAGGAAGAGTGCCGGTACGGCGGCGATCACGGTGAACCCGATGGCCCACGCGAAGCTGTGCGCGTACGCCGTCGACGCCGGGTGCCCGGAGAGCTGATTCTGCAGGACCACGGCCAGCGTCGCGGCACCGAAAGCGCCGCCGAGTTGCTGCATGATCCGCGTCGTACTGCTCGCGTGCGGGATCTGCGCCGGCTCGACGTCCCGGAACGCGCCGACCATCACGGCGAGCATGACCGCACTCAGCCCGGCGCCACGGACGACCAGGGCAATGGCCAACAGCCAGGACGCCGTACCGGTGAACCCGAACGGGATCGTCCCGAGCGTGGTGAGCACGATGCCGACGAGGATGACCGAGCGAGGGCCGTAGCGGTCGGTCAGTCCGCCCGCCGTACGGGCGATCAGGCTGCCGATGCCCTGGGGGACGAGAAGCAGTCCAGCGGCCGTGACGGTTTCGCCGCGTGCCTGCTGGTAGAAGAGCGGGAGGAGCAGCATCGCGCCGTACAGACCGAAGCCGGTGAGGAAGAGCAGCCCGCTGGATGCGGTGAAGGACTTGGTGCGGAACAGCGAGAGGTCGATGAGCGGATCCTTGGTCCGTCGGAGGACGAAGGCCGCAAGGAGCGCGATGCCGAGAACGAGCGGGACCAGGACGCTGGCGTTGGCGAAGCCGTGATCGCCAACCTGGCTGAGGCCGTAGATGATGCCCGCCAGTGCGGGCGAGATCAGGAGCAGTCCTGGTACGTCGAGAGCCGCGGCGGTGGGCTCGGGATCCGGTTTGAGCTCGCGGACGGCGAAGATGATCGCGGCGATGCAGATCGGGACGTTGACGTAGAAGATCCAGCGCCAGTCGAGGTGACCGACGAGAACGCCGCCGATCACCGGGCCGAGGATCGGGCCGATCAAGGCGGGCAGCGTGACGACGGCCATCAGGCGACCGATGCGATCGCGGCCGGCAGCGCGCAGCAGCAGAGTCTGCAGGATCGGCAGCATCAGCCCGCCGCCGATGCCCTGGACCACGCGGAACGCGATCAGCGAGCCGATGTTCCAAGCGATGCCGCAGAGCATCGAGCCGAGCAGGAACAGCGCGAGCGCGATGACCCACATCCGCTTGGCCCCGAACCGGTTCGCAGACCAGCCGGTGATCGGGACCGCCATCGCGAGCGCCAGCAGGTACGCCGTACTGACCCATTGGACCGTGGACACCGAGGTGTGCAGCTCGATGCCGAGGGTGTGGATCGCGACGGTGACGATCGTGCTGTCGAGCAGTGGGGCCAGAGCGCCGAGCACCAGCACGGCGGCGAGTTTGAGGACCGCCCGGTCGAGGCGGTCCGTGGTGGGTGCGGTTGTCATCCGAGAAACTCCTTAGAGACGGTGCGTCTCTTACTGCCTGTAGAGTAGGCTCGGCTACATAAGAGACGCAAGGTCTCTTTTCGAGGAGTTGGTGTCATGGAGCGTCGGAGAGGTGCGGAGCTCGAGGCCGTCCTGCTCGACGCGGCCTGGGACGAGCTGATGGAGTCCGGGTACGCGCGGCTGACGATGGAGGCCGTCGCCGCCAGGGCGCACACCGGGAAGCAGGTGCTGTACCGGCGGTGGCGCAACCGGGCCGAGCTGGTGGTCGCGGCGATGCGGCACCGCACCGGCTCGATCGTCGAGAACGTGCCGGACACCGGGAGCCTGCGCGACGACGTACTCGGCGTACTGCGACTGATGGCGGATCGGTTCGCGACGCTCGGGCCGGATGTCGTCCACGGCTTGCTGGCGGAGGCCCCGGACCTGGATCCGGAGGTTTACACCCGGATGTCGAGCGTGATGGCGACGATCGTGAAGCGTGCGGCGGAGCGCGGTGAGATCCCGACGGCGGACGTGCCCGACCGGGTGCTCACCGCTCCCACCAACCTGCTGCGTCACGAGATGCTGTTCGCCCGCGAACCGCTACCGCCGTCCGCGCTCACGTCGCTCGTCGACGACGTGTTCCTGCCGTTGGTCAGCGGAAGGCCTGGACGTTCCGACTGACCCAGTCGGCGAAGGTCCGCGGCGCCCTCCCGAGCACGGTGTGGACGTCAGGACTGACCTGCTGCTCACCCGCGGACGGCGAACCGAGGACGTCGAGAGTTGCCTCGACCACCGGCTCGGGCATGAAGTTCAGCATGCCCGCCCGCGCCTGGTCCCGGCTGAGTTCGGTGAACTGCACCGGCTCGCCGACAGCACTCGCGATCACCGCGGCCTGCTCGCGGGGAGAGATGGCGACCGGACCGGTGAGCGTGTAGATCGCCCCCGCGTGGCTCGCGTCGGTGAGTGCGGCCGCTGCGACCTCGGCGATGTCAGCCGGGTCGACGGTCGGTAGTGCGACGTCGGCGAACGGTGCCGCCATCGTGCGCTGGCTGCGCACGGACTCTGCCCACTGGAACGCGTTGCTGGCGAAATTACCCGGTCGCAGGATCGTCCACTCGAGACCGGACCCCGTGACGGCGTCCTCATGGATCGACGGATGGCGCTTGGTGCCGACGCCTTGGGAGGAGAGCAGGACGACGCGCGGGACGCCGGCCGCCTTGATCACGTCGACGACGTCCTGGAGGTTGCCGCCGGCAAGGAAGTCGGCGGAGGTGAGGAGGAAGACGGCCTTCGCGCCGTCGAGGGCGGGCTTCAGGGTTTCGGGTTCGGTCAGGTCGACCTGGTGGCCTTCGCCGCGCCGCGAGACGGGGACGACGTCCTCGCCGGCGGCGATCAGGGACTGGACGAGTGGGCGGCCTACGTTGCCGGTTGCTCCGGTGATCACGATCATGAGGAGGACGCTACTGGCCTCGGGATACTAGGTACCTAGAGGATAGTATTGGGTTTGTGAACGAGACCACAGCAGTTGAGCCGGTCCAGGCCTGTCCGATCGCACCGGTCGTGGACCTGGTCTTCAGCCGGTGGACGACCCCGATCCTGTGGACGCTGAACGAGTACGGCCGGCAGCGGTTCGTCGAGCTCGAGCGCCGGATCGGCGTCATCACGCCGAAGGTGCTGACCCAGCGGCTGCGACAGCTCGAGCGCGACGGGCTGGTGGTCCGCGAGTACCACGCCGAGGTCCCGCCTCGCGTCGAGTACGAGATCAGCCCCCTCGGCCGCAGCCTCGCGCCACTCTTCCACGCCCTCGCCGACTGGTCACCCAACCTCACCGAGGTCGAGAAGGCCCGGCAGGAGTTCGACACGACTCAACCCGCCCACCGCCGTCCCTGAGTCTCAGGCGACGCCGATCAGCTCGCGGTTGCGCAGGACGTCGACCAGAGCGAAAAGGTGCGGGAGGGCGTCGGCCAGACGGAGGGCGCCGGCCTCGTGGTGCTGCCAGCCGAACTCGAGTTCGCCGTCGATGACGTGCTCTTCGAGCGGTACGGCGTACTGGCTGAGCGTCACGCGGGCCGGGCCGGTCTGCGGGTGGTGGTCGCCGCAGCCGCATTCGGCCGGGATGGTGATCGTGGTCAGCGCGTCGGGGGAGTAGCTGCGCAGGCGGAGCGTCGTACCGCGGGCGGTGAACCGGGCGATCGTTGCGTCAGGCAACTGTACGAGCAGCTCGACCGGTACGGCGTACGAGCCGGGGAGCAGTCGGAGACCACGAGACGCGAGCAGATCGGCGAGAGCCGGGAGATTCATGCGAAGTTCCTGTGAGTGCTGTGTCGGCGGGCGGGCCACGGAAAGGGGCAGGGCCTCGTGCGCCGGACTCGGCGCGCGTCAGTGACAACAGTGACAACAGCAACAACACAGCATCTGCATGCGGATGATCATGGCAGTACCGCGGGTCCACCGGCAAACACCGTCCGCAATCTGGGACGACGGTCCGTGATGTGTCAGTCGGCTTTCTTGCCGAACATGATCTCGTCCCAGCTCGGCACGCTCGCGCGCTTGCCGCGACGGGCCGCCTTCTTCTTCGGCTCCGCCGGAGACTCTTCCGTGGCGGCAGGCTCGGTGGCGTCGGCGGCCGCGGGCTGCGGGGCTTCCACCACCGGGTCGGGCTCGACGTGTGGCGCCGGCGCGGCCTTGGCGGCATGCTCCGGGCGGCGGGCTTCGGCCGGGCGGGACGCCTCGGTGGTCGACTCGCTGGTGGGCTCGGAGCGGCGAGGGTCTGCGGGGCGAGGCTGCTGCGGGCGTGACTGACGAGCCTCGGCCGGGGTCTCCTCGGGTGCGGGGGAGGCGAACGCCGGTGGGTCGGCGGGACGCTCGACGGCGCGGACTGCCGGCCGCGGCGCCGGCGGCTGGTCGACCGGTACGTCGATCAGCGTCGGCTCCTCGTCCGGGTTCGGCACCGAGTGCACGCGCCGCGGACCACGCTCGGGGTCATGGGATCGACCGGTGTCGCGGGAAACCTCACGCGGGTAGTCGCGCGTGTCCCGGTTGAGCTCTCGTGCCTCGCGGACGAAGTCGCGCGTCTCGCGCGGGGGCTCTCCACCCTCGCGGGAAACCGGGTGGTTTCGGCGGCGCAGGCCGACCGTGTCCTCGAAGCCTGCCTCGTAACTGTCGGCGCCATGGTCTGGCGCGATCAGTGGGTCGATGTCCGCGACAGCAGCCAGCCGACGCTCACCCGGCTGCGGCTGGACCGGCGTCGGCATGACCTGCGCCTGCTCGCCGACCAGCCAGCGCGCCTCGTCGTCATCCGGTACCGCGTACCGCCCCGGAGCGTCGTACGCGAACATGGCGATCTTCTCGTCCTTCTTCTCCGCCTCGTCCTCGGACTCGACGAAGTACGAGACACGGACCGCCCAGCGGCCGTCCTCGCGCCGCCACGCGTCCCACTCGGCCGAGGCCGGGTCGACGTGACGGGTCCGCAGCCGGTCGGTCACCCACGCACCGAGATTCCGGGTCGGGGCGTCACCGCCGCCACGACGACGGACCGACGCACGCTGCGCGAGGCTGGCGATGTGATCCCGCTCGGCCAGGACCGGGCCGGCGAACGCCATCACGCGTTCCATCGGCATCTGGGCGATGGCGGCAACCGCCTCGGGACTTTCGCCGGCGCGGATACGAGCCTGGATGTCTCGTGGGCGCAGCGCGCTCTCCATTTGAATCTCCAGCTGGCCGAGTCGGGCACGGTCTCCGCGGAGGGCCGCACGCAACCGGTCGTCGACCGGTACGGCGAACTCCTCACCCGTCTCTGCCAGCGCCAGGATGAGTTGTGTTCCATCCTGGCTCAGACCGACGAGCCTCGCCTCGCGCATTGACCTTGTTCTCCTGTGCGGTTCTAGACAGTCTCTCCCGGACGCTGGGCCTGACCAAGACCGGCGCGCCGTGCCGCCCGGTCATTGTGGAGGTTACGTCACGAAATCACATCTTGCCTGGTCACCAGGGTCCTCCTGGTCACACCAGTCACATTAGTCACAACACGGTGTGACGGCTAACCACAGGTCAGTCGGCGAAGGCGGATCGCACCGCAAGCGCACGCTTCAGGTCGTCGGCGCTGTCGGCCACGGACCGCCGGATGCCGGCCGCGATCGACTCGTCGGCGATCAGGTCGGCGGCCCGCTCGACCACGCGCTGCTCGATCGTGTAGCGCGGGAACGCGAGCTTCGCGCTGGTCGCGACGACCCAGCCCGACCGCAGCTTCTCGGTGCCGGCGATCTCGGCGAAGTACCGGTCGACGTACGACGCGGTCAGCTCGGCCTGCGTCGGGTGCCAGAACCCTTCGGCCGCGGCGTACAGCTCGTAGTTCGGCAGGTCGGCGTCGGTGATGATCTGCGTCCAGGCCCGCTCCTTCGCGGCCGCGGTCGGCAGCGCGGCCCGGCAGCGGGTCGCGTGCACGACGCCCTCGGACGAGGGGTCGCGCTCGAGCTCGGCGTCGATCTCGGCCTCGCCGATCGCGCCGAGCCGGGCGAGCTGCAGCGTGACGATCCAGCGCAGGTCGGCGTCCATCGTCACGCCGTCCGGTACGCCGTCACCTGCCAGCCAGCCGGTGAGCCGGTCGACGTCGTCGGTGAAACGCGCGAACCCGCGGGCCACCGACAGCTGCACGCTGCTTCCGGCTTCGACGGTCTCGAGCCGCGCGCGCAGTACGTCGGCCAGCCGGCTGCGGTACGGCTCGTACGGCAGGTAGACGCCGAGGACCAGCCCGTTCGCCCAGTTGAGCATCGTGCCGACCGCGATGTCGCTGGTCTCGGTCGGCAGCAGACCGAGGACGACGTCGAACCCGACCTTCGGGTCGAGCTCCGCGTCGGCGACCGCGTCCCGGATGCTGTTGAGTACGACGGCCCGCGTCACGCCGTTCTCGATCTTCGGCAGCACCGCCGCCAGGTTCGCCAGGCTGTCGGCGTCGAGCCGGATCTTCGCCCAGCTGTCGTCACCCGCGTCCGGGATGACGACCGCGGTCGACGGGTCGAGGTCGACGTCCACCTCGTCGCCGTCGATCAGGACGTCGACCGTCGTACGGCGGCCGTCGGCGTCGTACCCGCCGACGGTCAGCTTGTGCGGTCGTGAAGCCGGGTACGCCTCCGGCGCCTTGCGCCGCAGCTTGATACCGGTCTCGGTCCGCGTCGCGGTGATCGTGTCGACGCCAGGCGTCCGCAGCCAGGCCTGCGCCCAGTCGTCGAGGCCGACCGCGCCGGCCTCGGTCCACTTCCCGAGCAGGTCGGCGAAGGTCGCGTTGCTGAACTCGTGCGCTGCGATGTGCGCGTTGACGCCGGCCAGGAACACGTCGTCACCGAGGTACGCCGCGAGCTGCTTGAGGACCGCGGCGCCCTTCGCGTACGAGATGCCGTCGAAGTCGTCGAGCGAGGCGAGCGCGTCCTTGACCGCGTCGGCGGCGACCGGGTGCGTCGAGGACCGCTGGTCGGCCTGCAGGCCCCACCACTTGCGGATGTAGGCGAAGTCGATCCAGTTGTCGGTGTACCGGGTGGCCGCGGTCGAGACCCGGTGCGCCATGTACTCGGCGAACGACTCGTTCAGCCAGAGGTCGTTCCACCACTTCATCGTCACGGTGTCGCCGAACCACTGGTGCGCCATCTCGTGCACGATGGTCCGGGCGCGCTGGCTGCGCTCGCCGTCGGTGACCGCGGACCGGAACACCATCGAGTCGCGGAAGGTCACGCAGCCCGGGTTCTCCATCGCGCCGGCGTTGAACTCCGGCACGAACGCCTGGTGGTACTCGCCGAACGGGTACCGGTAGCCGAACATCCGGTGGTACTCGTCGAAGGACTGCTTGGTGACCTCGAAGATGTCCGCGGCCTCACGGTCCAGCGCGTCCTTCAGCGACTGCCGCGAGACCACGCTGAGGTTGATGCCGTCGTGCTCGTCGGTGAGCTGGTGGTACGGCCCGGCCACGACGGTGACGAAGTACGTCGAGAGCGGCTTGGTCTCGGCGAGCTCCCAGCGACCGGGGGACACCTGGGTCGCGGCGCCGTTGCCGAGCACGAGCCACTCCTCGGGGGCCGTGACCTTGAGACGGTACGGCGCCTTCAGGTCGGGCTGGTCGAAGCACGCGAAGATCCGCGGCGCCGCGTCGAGGAACGACATCGCGTACGTGTAGGCGAGACCGTCGGCGGCGTCGACCGCGCGATGCAGACCCTCGCCGTCGTGCGAGTAGAGCATCGAGGCGACGACGACCAGTTCGTTGTCCGGCCGCAGGTCGGTCAGGTCGAGCCGTCCGTCGTTGAGACCGGCCACGTCGACGGCCGTGCCGTTGAGCGTGACCGAGGTCAGCCCGTCCGGTTTCACGTCCAGCCAGGTCGACGGGCTCGTCGCCTTGAACCTGATCGTGGTGGTGGACCCGAACGTCCGATCGCCCTGGGTCAGGTCGAGATCGACGTCGTACGACTGGACGGAAAGCGCGGCGGCCCGAGTGCGGGCGCCGTCGACGGTGAGACTCGGCATGAGGGCCACTGTATGCCGAGATTAGGCTGAGCACATGAGCGATATGGAGTACCGGCAGCTCGGTGACTCGGGTCTGACTGTGAGCGTCGTTGGACTGGGGTGCAACAACTTCGGCAGGCGGCTGGATGCCGGCCGTACCGACGCGGTGGTGAACGCCGCGGTCGACGCGGGGATCACGTTGTTCGACACCGCGGACATCTACCGCGGCGAGCACGGGTTCAGCGAGGAGCTGCTCGGGAAGGCGCTCGGTGCGCGCCGCGACGAGGTCGTGATCGCGACCAAGTTCGGCGGTGACCTGGGCGGCGTGAACGGCCCGGACTGGGGTGTCCGCGGTTCCCGCCGGTACATCCGCAAGGCGGTCGAGTCGAGCCTGCAGCGGCTCGGCACCGACTGGATCGATCTCTACCAGCTGCACTTCCCGGACCCGGTCACGCCGATCGAGGAGACCTTGGCGGCGCTGTCCGAGTTGGTTGCCGAGGGCAAGGTCCGGTACATCGGCAGCTCGCAGTTCGCCGGCTGGCAGGTGATCGACGCCGACTGGACCGCGCGGTCGAACGGGCTCGAGCACTTCATCAGCGCCCAGAACCAGTACTCGCTGCTCGACCGGGACGTCGAGGACGAATTGGTGCCGGCCTGCGAGCACGTCGGGGTCGGCATCCTGCCGTTCTTCCCGCTCGCCTCCGGTCTGCTCACCGGCAAGTACAAGCGGGGCGCAACCGCGCCGGACGGCAGTCGCCTCGCGACCCAGCCCGAGCGGCTGGCGCGGGCCGACTTCGACAAGATCGAGGCGCTGGAGACGTTCGCAGCCGAGCGCGACCTGACGATGATCGACGTCGCGATCGGCGGTCTGGCCGCCCAGCCCGCGGTCGCCTCGGTCATTGCCGGCGCCACCAAGCCCGAGCAGATCGCGCAGAACGTCGCCGCCGGCACCTGGGACCCGACCGCCGAGGACCTGGCCGCGTTGGACGAGCTGACGTGACGCTGATCCTCCTGCCGCCGTCCGAAGGTAAGACCGGACGGTCGCGCGGCCGTGCCGTCGACCTCGGCACGCTGTCGTTCCCGGAGCTCAACCCGGTCCGCGAGCAGGTGCTCGAGACACTGGCGAAGGTGTCGGCGTCGACGGACGCGTTCGACGTACTGGATGTCGGCGCCTCGCTGCAGCACGAGGTCGACCGCAACACCCGCTGGCGCACCGAGCCGTCCGTGCCTGTCGCCGAGCTGTACTCCGGTGTCCTGTACGACGCCCTCGGCTACTCGACCATGTCCGCGGGCACCAAGCGCCGCGCGGCCAATCGGCTGCTCGTCATCTCAGCTGCCTGGGGCGCGCTACGCCCCGCCGACCGCGTCCCGCCGTACCGGCTCTCGATGGGTACGACGCTGCCGGGCCACGGACCGCTCGCGTCGGTTTGGCGCGATCCGCTCAGTGTCGCGCTGGCCGACATCGACGGCGTGATCGTGGACTGCCGCTCGTCGACGTACGTCGCGGCGTGGCGCCCGACCGGCGACCAGGCGGATAAGTGGGTGTCGGTGAACGTCGTCCGCGAGCGCGACGGCGTACGCACGGTCGTCTCCCACATGGCCAAGCACACCCGCGGTCTGGTCGCCCGGCACCTGCTCGAGTCCGGCAAGGACCCCGGTACGCCGAGGTCGCTGCACAAGCTGATCGCCGAACGCTGGAACGCCGAGCTGGATCGCGCATCGTCGGGATGGACGCTGACCGTCGTCGAACACGACTGACGTTCACTGGACTGTAACTGGTGAGTGGTTTCCTACAGCGCGTGATCGGGGAAGGCTGAGGGCAGCAACGTCAGGGGGGATCCGCCCTAACCCTCGGAGGCCTGACCGATGCGACGTTCGATCACTGCTGCCGTCACAGCATTAGCTGCGACCGCCGCCTTTACCCTCAGCGCCGGTCCAGCGCTGGCGTCACCGCCGACCCCGCCGTCGGCGAGCACTGCGGCCACCGAGTTGGCCGGCCTGACCGTGAAGACGGAAGGTTCGACGACCGGCTACAGCCGCGACAAGTTCCCGCACTGGATCACGCAGTCGGGCAGCTGTGACACCCGCGAAGAGGTCCTGAAGCGCGACGGGACCGGTGTGAAGGTCGACAGCAGCTGCCAGCCGACCGCCGGCAGCTGGTACAGCGTTTATGACAAGACGACGTTCACCGACTCGTCGGACGTCGACATCGACCACATCGTGCCGCTGGCCGAGGCGTGGAAGTCGGGTGCCAGCGGCTGGACGCAGGCCAAGCGTCAGGAGTTCGCGAACAACCTGACGATCTCCCAGCTGATCGCGGTGTCCGCGTCGAGCAACCGCTCGAAGGGCGACCGGGACCCGTCCGAGTGGCAGCCGACGAACACCGCGGTGCACTGCATCTACGCGCGGTACTGGATCTGGGTGAAGTACACCTACAACCTGTCGCTGCAGTCGGCCGAGAAGACCGCTCTCCAGCAGATGCTCGGTACTTGCTAGTCCTCCAGTAGATGGCGGCGCTGGGCGTGGATACCGGCCTGGAACCGGGTCCGCGCGCCCAGCGTCTCCATCAGCTCGGCGACGCGCCGTCCAACGGTCCGGCTGCTCAGCGCGAGCTGCCGCGCGATCGCGTCGTCCTTGAACCCGGCCGCCAGCAGCGTCATCAGCCGGGCATCGGTCGGATCGGCCTTCGCTGACGGGACGACCGGCACGGCCTGGTCCCACAGCAGCCAGAACATCTCGATCAACGCGTCGAGCAACGCACACGGATGTACGACGAGCGCGCTGTCGACCAACTGGTCCACAGCCAGCGGCAGCAGCGCGATCTTCCCGTCGAACACGGCCAGCTTCATCGGCACCTGCGGATGCACCCGGGACGTCTCGCCCGCGTCGGCCGCGCTGAAGGCCTCGTCGACGCCACCCGGGATGTCCAGCGAGTCGGGGGAGTAGATGCCGTGGACAACGACTCCGTCGCCGAGCAGTCCGCGCACCTTCGGATCGGAGTCGCCGGGCTGCGAGGCGTACGGCGGCCGGTCGAGGACGAGGAGCTGGTTCCCGGTTCCGTTCAGCAGCTGGGAGAACCGGGCCGCGATCGCTTCCTGACCGACGATCACCTCGACCAGGTTCTCCGGGCGGTGCTGCTCCTGCGCGCGTAGCTCGGTCATCATGACGCGGGCCTCGGCACGGACCCGGTCGAGCTCGGCCCGTCGTACGGCGACCAACGCGTCGACCGCTACATCGGGACGCGTCGGCAGCAGGCGGACCGGGTCGTCGGAGGTGGTGGTCAGCAGGCCGAGCTTCTCGAGCCGGCCGACGGTCTCGGTGAGCTCGTGCTCGTCGCGGCCGAGTTGTTGGGCCAGCTCGCGGACATCGCAGCCGGGCGCCGACAGCAGCGCCCGATAGGCCTCCTCATCAGGCGGTTCCACCCCGACCGTCTCCAGCATCCGATCAGGCTATCTCGTCCACTGGACCAGCTCGACCGGTTTGGCGACTTCGCGACATGTCCGGGATACGTCAGGCCCCGGCCGGGTGCGGATACCCCCGCGGTGGGGTATGTCTGACGTGCTGGGCGCGCGCGGATCGGACAGGGGACGTCTGGTCAAGCCTCAACGCGCGCGCCCGCCCTTCTCAGTTGCCTCTCAGCTGCGATCATGGAACTTCCTGACGCACTGATGTGAGGGAGGCACGATGAGTGAGAAAGCTGCCGCCGCCGCACCGGGTACAGGGGAGCGCCCGGAGCTGAAGCGGGTGATGGGACCGGGGCTGCTACTGCTGTTCGTCGTCGGGGACATTCTCGGCACCGGCGTCTATGCACTGACCGGCAAGGTGGCCGGCGAGGTCGGCGGAGCGGTCTGGCTGCCGTTCCTGTGCGCGTTCATCGTCGCGATGCTGACCGCGACGAGTTACCTCGAGCTGGTCACGAAGTACCCGAAGGCCGGCGGTGCTGCGGTCTATACGCACAAGGCGTTCGGGATCCACTTCCTGACGTTCCTGCTGACGTTCGCGGTGATGTGCTCCGGCCTGACCTCGGCGTCGAGCGCGTCGAAGGCGTTCGCGGCGAACTTCTTCTCCGCCGCGCACATCGACCCGGACCGCGGGTCGGTGCTGATGATCACCGCGCTCGCCTTCATGACGCTGATCGCGCTGGTCAACCTGCGCGGCGTCGGCGAGAGCGTGAAGGCGAACGTCGTACTGACCTGCGTCGAGCTGAGCGGTCTGCTGATCGTGATCGGGATCGGCGCCTGGGCACTGATCGGCGGCGACGGCGACACGTCCCGGCTGACCGACTTCCACGTGCCGGAGGGCGAGTCGCCGTTCAGTGCGGTGACCGCGGCGACCGCGCTGGCGTTCTTCGCGATGGTCGGGTTCGAGGACTCGGTGAACATGGCCGAGGAGACCAAGGACCCGGTCAAGATCTTCCCGAAGATCATGCTGATCGGCCTGTCCATCACCGGCGTCATCTACGTACTGGTCGCGATCTCCGCGGTCGCGCTGGTCTCGCCGGACGAGCTGAACAAGGGCGCGACGCCGCTGCTGAAGGTCGTGCAGGCCGGTGCGCCCGGGTTCCCGCTCGAGCTGTTCGCCTGGATCACGATGTTCGCGGTCGCCAACTCCGCGCTGATCAACATGCTGATGGCGAGCCGCCTGCTGTACGGGATGTCGCACGAGCAGGTGCTGCCCGGGCCGCTCGGCCGGGTCCTGCGCAAGCGGCGTACGCCGTACATCGCGATCCTGTTCACCACGCTGCTCGCGTTCGTCCTGATCGGGTACGCCGACCTGGCGGCGCTCGGCGGTACGACGGCGTTCCTGCTGCTGTGCGTGTTCGCGATCGTGAACGTCGCGGTGCTGGTGTTGCGGCGGGACACGGTCGAGCACAAACACTTCCACGCGCCGACCGCGCTGCCGGTGCTCGGCGTGGTGCTGTGCGTGTACCTCGCGAGCCCGTTGTCCGGGCGGGCGTCGGCCGACTACAAGATCGCCGGGTGGCTGATGCTCGTCGGGGTCGGGCTGTGGGCGCTCACGTGGCTGCTGAACAAGTACGTGTTCAAGCGGCACGCGGATTTCGATCCGTCGCATCTCGATCCGCAAGGTCCGGTGAACTGACGGGAAGAAAGGCCGCGAGCAGGACTGTCGCGAGGGCCGTGAGCCCGGTGGCGACGGCGATCCAGCCGAGTGCGGGGTAGCCCGCACCGGCGTCGATCGCCACGCCGCCGAGCCACGGCCCGACGGTGATGCCGACGTTGAAGGCGGAGAAGTTCGTCGCGGTGGCGAGCGTCGGTGCGTTGCCGGCCAGGCTGAACACGCGGGCGTTCAGGGCGGGGTTGGCGGCGAAGCCGAAGCCGCCCAGCAGCGCGATGACTGCGATGGCCAGCGCCGGGTTGGACGCCGTGATGGCCAGTAGACCTGACAGGACTACCAGCCCGGTGATGCTGATGAACAAGGTATGGAACGGCAGCGCGTCGGCGAATCGGCCGCCGACCGTGATCCCGATGAACGACCCAAGACCGTAGAGAGCGAGTACGCCGGGCAGCACGCTCGCGGGGAGGCCGGTGGTCTGGGTGAGGAGCGGTGCCAGGTAGCTGAAGACCGCCAAGATGGTCGCGGTGACCAGTGCGGTGGTGCCGAACGCGAGCCATAGGCGTGCGTTGATCAGCACTCGCAGCTCGTCGGCCAGGCGCGGTGCGGTCGCGGGATCCGGCCGGTCGCCGGGCACGGTGGCGAGTACGCCTGCCATCGCGAGTACACACAGCCCGGCGACGGTCCAGAACGCGGAGCGCCAGCCGAGATGCTGGCCCAGGACCGTTCCCAGTGGCAGTCCGACGATGGTGGCGATGGTCAGCCCACCGGTGACCACGCTCATCGCCCGGGCTCGCATGGTGGACGGCACCAGCGCGACGACGGTCACGGCGGCAACCGACCAGAACCCGGCGTACACGAACGCGCCGACGACCCGGGTGATGAGGAGGACGGTGTAGTTCGGGGTGAGGGCGCCGGCGACGTGCGTCAGCGCGAAGGCGGCCAGGAAGAGGAGCAACGCCGTACGCCGGGACCAGGTGAGCGTGACGACAGCGAGGACCGGTGCGCCGACCAGCATGCCGAGCGCGAACGCGGAGATCAGCAGTCCGGCCTGGGGGATCGAGACCTGCAGGCCGGTGGCGAGCTCGGGGAGCAGTCCGGCGAGCATCAGCTCGGACGTACCTTGCGCGAAGATGCTCAGGCCAAGGACATAGACAGCTATCGGCATCGTTCCCCCTCACTCGACGAGTGCCACTCGGAGTATCTCAGAGATCACTGTCCGCTGTCGCCGCGCCTGTCACGGGCTGAGACTTGAGGGAATACGGCATGGTTGAGACATGAGCTCGCAGACTCCGGCGAAACGCTCCGGACGGAGCGTGGACACTGCCAAGATCGGTGGCGGGCTGAAGCTGCTCGCCCTGCTGGTGGGGCTGATGTGGCTCAGCGAGGTCATCGACACCGCGACCCACGGGTCGCTCGATCAGTACGGGATCATCTCCCGCGAACCGCGCGGTCTGATCGGCATCCTGACCGCGCCGTTCCTGCACCTCGGCTTCGGCCACCTGATCTCGAACACGCTGCCGCTGGTCACGCTCGGCGCGATCATCGCGATCAGCGGCGCGGCCCGGTTGTTCGCCGTGACCGCGATCGTGGTGGTGATCGGCGGCTTCGGGACTTGGCTGATCTCACCGCCGAACACGATCACGATCGGCGCGAGCGGGCTGGTGTTCGGCTATGCGTCGTACCTGATCCTGCGCGGGCTGTTCAACCGGCGGCTCGGTCAGGTGCTGATCGGGATCGTGGTGATCATGGTGTGGGGCAGTGCGCTGTTCGGCGGTCTGCTGCCGCAGGACGGGATCTCGTGGCAGGGGCATCTGTTCGGCGGTATTGCCGGCGTGATTGCCGCCTGGGTGCTGTCGGACGACAAGCAGCGCGCTAAATAAGGGTGCTCGGGTCTGTGTTCGAGCCGCAGACCACGACGACGACCCGCTCGCCGGCAGCTGGTTTGTAGGCGCTGGAGAGCAGGGCCGCGTACGCCGTTGCGCCGCCGTGCTCGGTGGCCAGGTGGTAGTCCTGCCAGAGCTGCTTGCGCGCGGCCGCGATCGCTTCGTCTTCGACGAGGACGGACTGCACGTGATGGCCCTGGACTGCGGTGAAGGCTAGGTCTCCCAGTCGGCGGGCACCGAGGGAGTCGGCTGCAACGCCGGCGACCGGCCCGTCGGTGGGTTGGCCGGCTCGGAGGGCGCGGTGCATGGCGGAGGCGAGGACGGGCTCTACGCCGACTACCTGGGCGTTGTCTCCGATCGCGGTGGCGATGCCGGCGATCAGGCCGCCTCCGCCGACGGCGACGAGGACGGTGTCGAACATCCCTGCCTGTTCGAGGAGCTCGAGGCCGACCGTGCCTTGGCCTACGACCACCTCCGGCTGGTCGTAGGCGTGGACGAGCAGCGCACCCGACTCGGCCTGTGCAGCGAGCGCCGCCTGGTACGCCTCGGCGTACTCGCTCCCGACCTGTACTACGTCCGCGTCGAGCGTCCGCAGTTTGTTGAGCTTCGCCGCAGGGGTCGTCTCCGGGACGAAGATCCGCGCCGGTACGCCGAGCTCCCGGGCCGCGTACGCCGCTGCGAGACCGTGGTTGCCGCCCGACGCGGCGACGATGCCCTGGCCGGTCAGTTCGCCGCTGTCCTTGGCGCTGAGCAGCCGGTTGAACGCGCCGCGCGGCTTGAACGAGCCGGTGTGCTGGAGCAGTTCGAGCTTGAACGTGAGGCCGGGGGCGACCTCGATCACCGGAGTACGGCGTACCCGTTCCGCGATCCGCTCTGCCGCCTGCTGCACGTCCTCGAGGCTTACCGTCATGGCTCAACCCTGCCACGATGGAGAACAGCCGACCGACGGAGGCCATCCACATGGGCGCGTACGACGAGAGCTACCGGCGGAGCCTGGACGACCCGCACGGGTTCTGGCTTGAGGCAGCCGAGGCGATCTCCTGGACGCGTCCACCGACCCGGGCCATCGACGCGACCGACGCCCCGATCTACCGCTGGTATCCCGAGGGCGTGCTGAACACGTCGTACAACGCCCTGGACCGACACGTAGAAGCAGGCGACGGCGATCGCATCGCGCTGATCTACGACTCCCCGGTCACCGGCACCGGTCGCACGTACACCTACACGCAGCTCCGGGACGAGGTAGCCACCTTCGCGGGTGCTTTGCGCTCGCTCGGGGTCGAGAAGGGCGACCGGGTCATCGTCTACATGCCGATGGTCCCGGAAGCAGTAGTCGCGATGCTCGCCTGCGCCCGCCTCGGCGCGATCCACTCGGTGGTCTTCGGCGGCTTCGCCCCGCGCGAGCTGGCCGCCCGCATCGACGACGCCGAGCCGAAGGTGATCGTGGCGGCGTCCTGCGGGATCGAGCCGACCCGGATCGTCGAGTACAAGCCGATCATCGACGAGGCGCTGACAATCGCGCAGCACCAGCCCGAGCACACGATCGTCCTCCAACGCCCGCAGGCCCTCGCCCACCTCGGGGACCACGATCTCGACTGGACCGAGCTGACAGCGAAGGCCGACCCGGCCGACCCGGTCCAGGTAGCCGCGACCGATCCGCTCTACATCCTCTACACCTCCGGTACGACAGGGAAGCCGAAGGGAGTCGTCCGCGACAACGGAGGCCATGCCGTCGCACTCGCCTGGACCATGCGCAACGTGTACGACATCGGCCCGGGCGACGTCTGGTGGACCGCCTCCGACGTCGGTTGGGTCGTCGGCCACTCGTACATCGTCTACGCCCCACTCCTCGTCGGCGCGACCACCGTGCTGTACGAAGGCAAGCCGGTCGGTACGCCGGATGCGGGCGCGTTCTGGCGGGTGATCTCCGAGCACGGCGTCAAGGCGCTCTTCACCGCCCCGACCGCAATCCGCGCGATCAAGAAGGTCGATCCGGAGGCGACCGAGCTGGCGAAGTACTCGCTGGGCACGTTCCGGACGTTGTTCCTGGCGGGGGAGCGGCTCGACCCGGAGACGTATCACTGGGCGCACGAGCACCTCGGCGTACCGGTGGTGGACCACTGGTGGCAGACCGAGACCGGCTGGGCGATCGCGGCCAATCCGCGCGGACTCGAGCCGCTGCCGACCAAGCCGGGGTCGGCGACCGTACCGATGCCGGGGTGGAACGTGCAGATCCTCGACGCGTACGGCAAGGAACTGCTGCCGCAGCAGGAAGGCGCGATCACGATCAAGCTGCCGTTGCCGCCGGGCGCGTTGCCGACGCTGTGGGGTGACGACCAGCGCTACGTCGACAGCTACCTGAAGGAGTACGACGGGTACTACCTGACCGGCGACGGCGGGTTCATCGACGAGGACGGGTACATCTTCGTGATGGGCCGCACCGACGATGTGATCAACGTGGCCGGACACCGGTTGTCGACCGGCTCGATCGAGGCCGTCGTCGCGGCGAATCCCGCCGTCGCGGAGTGTGCGGTGATCGGCGTACACGATCCGTTGAAGGGGCAGTTGCCGCGGGCGCTCGTCGTACTGAAGGCCGGTTCGACGGTGAGCGAGGAGACGCTGCGGGACGAACTGGTGGCCGCGGTACGGCGGGAGATCGGGCCGGTGGCGGCGTTCCGGGATGTTTCGATCGTGGACGCGCTGCCGAAGACCCGGTCGGGCAAGATCCTGCGGCGGACGATGCGCGGGATCGCGGACGGGCGGGACGAGCCGGTGCCGTCGACGATCGAGGATCCCGCCGTACTGGACGCTCTACGCCCGGTCCTGCGTGCGCAGGAAGGATAGGACAGCAGGACTGGCCACTGACCGGAACTCGTGGAAGTAGGCGTGCCGAGCGCCCGCGATCAGCTCGGCACGCGCTCCGGGGATGCGGTCGGCCAGCAGTTGCGCGTTGGCGGCCGGGCTGAAGATGTCATCCGATCCGTGCAGGATCAGGGTCGGCGCCGTGATCCTCGGGAGACCGTCCCAGGCGTCGTGCTTGTTGCTGGCAACCAGATGCCTGCCCTTGGCGTACGACGGCATGCTCGTATCGCCGAGCACGTAGTACGGACCGGGGTTCTGGGCGAGCCACGCCGGGGTGTACATCAACTCGAGCAGCACCTGATCGGTCCGCGCTGGATCAGCCAGCGCCTTGCGGATCTCCTGACTGCGCTCGTAACCATGTGCCGCGCCGGGCGAGGTGCAGCCGAGGACCAAGGCGTTGACGCGCTCGGGATGGTTGATCGCCAGCCACTGCGCGACCCGTCCGCCCATCGACGTCCCGTAGACATGTGCGCTGTCGAGGCCTAGGTCATCGAGCACCGCGACCACATCGTCGGCGAACCCACGCGTGCTGTAGACCTCGTCCGGCTTGTCGCTCTCGCCCGTCCCTCGCCAGTCGAGGGTGATCAGCCGGTGCGCCTCGAAGTCGGAGAGGATCGGATCCCACCACGTGTGGTTGTTCGACTGCCCCGCGAGCAGCACAAGTGGTTGCCCCTCGCCCCGAACTTGGTAGGCGATCCGGGTCCCGTCAATGGTTGATGCGTGTGGCACAGAGATAGTCTGCGGGTATGCGAGTCGTCATTGCGGGTGGACACGGACAGATCGCGCTGCGGCTGACGAAGCTGCTGAGCGGTGACGGTCACGAGGTGGTCGGGCTGGTCCGCAACCCGGACCACGAGGCCGATATCGCGGCCGCCGGCGGGCAGGCCGCCGTACTCGACCTCGAGCAGGCCGACGCGGGTGCCGTCGCCAAGGTACTGGCCGGCGCGGACGTCGCGATCTTCTCGGCGGGCGCCGGTCCGGGCAGCGGGAACGCGCGTAAGGACACGGTCGACCGCGGTGCGGCCGCCCTGTTCGCGGAGGCGGCCCAGCAGGCCGGCGTACGGCGTCATATCCAGGTCGGCTCGATGGGCGCGGACCGGGCCGACTCGCTGACCGACGACGAGACCTTCACGATCTACCTGAAGGCCAAGTGGGCGGCCGAGGAGGACCTGCGGTCCCGGGACCTGGACTGGACGATCCTGCGGCCGGGCGGTCTGACCAACGACCCCGGCACCGGGCTGGTCTATCTCGCCGACAAGACCGGGAACGGCCGGGTCACCCGCGACGATGTCGCGCTGGTACTGGCCGGCCTCTGTGACACCCCGGCCGCGATCGGCCGGACCCTGGAGCTCATCGCCGGAGAGACCCCGGTGAGTGAGGCACTCAACTCCCTCTGAAGTTGCCACAAGCAACAGAATGTGACGGATATGGCAGACACACTGCGCCAGGTGACCTTCGAGCGCGTCGCGAACAGCAGCTACGAGGTGCGTAACGCCCGGGGCGGCACGATCCGGGTCGGCTCCGGCGGCGCGGAAACCGACTTCACCCCGGTGGAGCTCCTGCTGGCCGCGATCGGGACCTGCTCGGCGATCGACGTCGACGTCGTCGTCAGCCGCCGCGCGGAGCCGACCGAGTTCAGCGCGGTCGTGCGCGGGGACAAGGTCCGGGACCCCGAGGAGGGCAACCGGATGGAGAACCTCGCGGTCGAGTTCGTCGTGCACTTCCCCGACGGCGAGGACGGTGACAAGGCGCGTGAGGCGCTGCCGCGCGCGGTGAAGATGTCACACGATCGGCTCTGCACGGTCAGCCGCACGGTCGAGCTCGGTTCGCCGATCACCACGACCGTGAACGACTGAGGAGCTGGCGTAACGCCTGGTCAGATACATCTGTCGAGATGTATCTGAGTTGATGTAGGTTCCTGGCCGTGAACGGTGTGGAGCTCTTCCTGCTCGGGCGGGCGCTGATGAAGATCGGCGAGGACGCGTTGCCGGAGCCGACGGACGGTGCCGCGAAGTACGCCGGGAGCGCGCGGATGGTGCTTATCGTCGCGAGCGATATCGCCGGGCATCCGGAGAGCGCGGTGGGGGAGATCGCTGCGCGTACCGGTCTGCCGCAGAGCCAGGTGTCGACGGCGATCGCGCGGCTGAAGGAGGCAGGGTCGGTCATCACCACGACCGACCCTGCCGACCGTCGGCGCGCCTTGGTGAGTCAGGCACCCGATGCCTCGGACCGGCTGGCTCAGGTCCGCGCCACCACGATCGAGCCCGCACTCGCCTCAGCCCTCGGCACGGACGATCCGGCGCGCGTCGCCGAGGTCTCGCAGGCTCTGGAGCAACTCGCGCGCGACCTGCTACCCAACCGCTCAAACAGCCAGCCCTCGGCTGGCCCCGCTGACGGCCAGTCCTCGGCCGGCCCTCGCTGACGGCCGGTCGCCGGCCGAGCGGTCAGGCGGTTAGGAACTCGCTGGCTGGGCGGATGCGGGTCGTGAGCACGGCCTGGGTCTGGCGGCTGTCCAGCTGGATCTCCGACGGTTCACCGGGGATCGACGGGAGCGCCTCCGGGTTGAGGCCGTCGCGGATCGCGATGAGCTGACCGAGTTCGAGCCGGCTGAGTGCCTCTGGACCGGCGACATGCGTGATGCCGTTGACGTCGGACATCAGCAGCTCGAGTAGCGCCGACGCGAGGTCGGCGACATGGATCGGGCAGCGGATGTTGCCGGTGTAGAACGCACCAGGCTCGCCGGCGGTCAGCCGTCGTACCCGCTGCTCCTCTTCGGACCGGCCGTCCGAGCCGACGATGATCGACGTACGCGCGATGACCGCACCCGGCTTGATCGCGCTGATCGCCGTCTCCGCGGCCGCCTTCGCCGCGCCGTACGGCGTGATCGGGCACGGCCGCTCGTGCTCGTGGTACGCCGTTTTGCGCGGACCGAAGACCGCATCGCTCGACACGAACACGAGGCGCGCCCCATCCGCAGCCAGCGCGACGTTGACCGCGCCGATCGCCGTCGTCGCCCAGTCGTCTTGCCGGTAGGCGGTGTGGATGATCCCGTCCGGGCGGACGCTGCGGATCACGTCCCGCACCTGGTCCCGCCGCCGTACGTCGAGCTGTACTCCGCCCGGCACCCGCTCCGAGTGGTACGCCGGCACGACGTCATGCTCGGCAGAGCGCAGGAGTTGTCGCCCCAGGAGACCAGTGGCCCCAGTGACGAGCAACCTCACCCCACAACTCTATGCCGCTCCAGCCGCCACCCGGCAGTCCGCGTCGCGCGTTTAACCTCCCCGACAGACCGGATCTTCCTCGGCGTCATCCACGACTGCGACGGCTTGTGCAACATCCACCCGTCGCCGATGGTCAGCGCCGCGTGCTGGACCCGCAACGCCGTGTCGCGCCAGACGAACACCGTGCCGGGTACGTCGTCGCGCCCGCCACGCTCGGTGTGATTCGCAAGCCAGTCCTCGAACGGCTCGCGCAGCATCCACACGTCCTCCGCGCCCTCAACTCCACAGGCCGCCATCACCGTCCCGAAGCAGTTCGGCCCGCTCCCACCCGGAAACGTGCCCGCCAACTCCCGCACCCGCTCAAACTGCCGCGGCCAGGTGCGGACCTCCGCATGCCGACTCGGTCCAAGGTCCTCACTCACGATCTCCGGGAGAACCGCCTTCGGATCGGTGAGCAGCGACTTCCACCAGACGAAACGGTGCCCGTCAGCCTGCTGCTTGAGCTCCGGCCCGAGGATCGGCGACCACCGCCGCACGCTGGGGACTGCGCCTCGCCCGTAGGTGAACTGCGCACGCACCAGCCGCGCACGATCCGCCCGAGGCAACTCCTGGAACTGCCCGGCGCCCAACCAGGCGGTTCGAGCCGCCTGGCGGTCGACGTTGTAGATCAGGTAGGTGTCACGGTCCTGCGGCGTCGGCTCGCGATCGTCGGGCTCGAGCTTCCACGCGGTCGCCTGCTTCTTCGTGACGAAGAACGGCTGCTCGTCGGGTGCGAGCCAGTCGACCCATCGCTCCAGCAGGTCGGGGGAGACGTCGATGCCCAGGACGGTCAGCACCGGGCAACGCTCTCATTCGCGGAGGGCCTCGGTCACCGGCTTTTCCGGTCCGCGGTACCGCTGCGTCTGCGAGTAGACCAGGTTGGTCGTCGTACTCCCGAAGTCGGTCAGCTCGTTGACGAGCTCCTCCAGATGCGGCATCGAGGCCGCCGCGACCTTCAACGTGTAGCAGTCGTCGCCGGTCGTGCGCAGGCACTCGAGGACCTCGCGCCGCTCGGCCAGCAGCCGGTGCAGCGGCTCGTGCTTGTTGCCCGGGTACTTCAGCCGGACGACGGCCAGCACCGGGTAGCCGACCTTGGTCAGGTCGACCTCGGCGCGGTAGCCGGTGATGACACCGATCGACTCCAGGCGGCGTACCCGCTCGGTGGTCGCCGATGCGCTCAGACTGACGCGCCGGCCGAGCTCGGTCAGCGAGATCCTCGCGTCCTCCTGCAGTTCGCTGAGGATCGCCCAGTCGGTCGAATCGAGAGTCTCGGTCACACGCCAAATCTACCGGCGATTCCCCGGCGCAAGGCGTCGTACGCCGGGAGGAATCTCTTCAGAACCGACCAGCTGCCTGGATAGCCTGAGGGCGTGGAACTTGGAGTGAACGTGCCGAACTTCGGCACGGGGACGAATCCGGCGCGCTTGCGGGACTGGGCGCGCGTGGTCGAAGGGCTCGGGTACGACCTGCTGATGGTGTCCGACCATGTGGTGATCACGCCGGATGTGGCGGAGCAGTACCCGGCGCCGTTCTACGAGCCGTTCACCACGCTGAGCTGGCTGGCCGGCATCACCGAGCGAGTCCGGCTCGGCACGACCGTGCTGATCGCGCCGTACCGGCATCCGTTGCTGGTGGCAAGGATGGCGGCGAACCTCAACGAGTTCAGCGGCGGCAGGCTCGTGCTCGGCGTCGGGGCCGGCTGGGCGCGGCAGGAGTTCGAAGCTCTCGGCGCTGAGCATGGCCGGCGTGGACGGGACACGGACGAGCTGCTGGCCGAGCTCCGCCGCGTGTGGGCCGACACGGACGACTACGGCGTCGGCAACATCCCGATCTGGATCGGCGGCGCGAGTCCCGCAGCCCTCCGCCGTACCATACGGTTTGGTACGGCGTGGCATCCGCTGCGGCAACGGATCGATCAGATGCGCGACGGGCTGGACCGGCTGCGGACCATGGCGGCGTCGCTCGACCAGCCGGTTCCCGGGTTCGCGCCGCGGATCCTGCTCCGGCTCACCGACGAGCCGTTGCCCGACGACAAGCGGGTCGCGGGTGAAGGATCGGTGCAGCAGGTGATGAATGATCTCGACGTGCTGCGGGAGCTCGGCGCGCAGAGCGTCGTACTCGATCCGTTCGAAGGTGACCCGGCCGAGACGGCCTGGCAGGCGCTGGCGACAACTACAGAGTCTTGGAGACGACGTGACACCTGAAGCAGAAGGATTCCTGCGCCGCGCGATCGCATTGGCCGCGGCCGCGCGCGAGGGCGGCGACCCGCCGTTCGGCTCGCTGCTCGTCGGGGCGGACGGGAGCGTGCTGGCCGAGGACCACAACACGACGATCAGCGAAGGCAACATCAGCTTCCACCCGGAGCTGAAGCTCGCGGTCTGGGCCGCGCAGCACCTGTCGCCCGAGGACGCGGCCGGCACGACCATGTATACCAGCTGCCAGCCGTGCGGGATGTGTGCTGGTGCGCTCGCCCGCTCCGGGCTCGGCCGGGTGGTCTACGCGCTGTCCGGCGAGCAGCTCGACGGGCTGAAGTCCACCGGCAGCTTCCCCGCCGTACCGCAGGAAGGACCTGCGCTGTACGACGAGGCGCGCGTGCCGGTGGACGGGTACTACGTCTGAGCGACTACTTCACCGGGGTGAGGCAGAGCGTGTACTTCGTCGAGCCCTGCTCGTAGACGTACGACGCCTCGGCGCCCTCGAACTGGTCGCACTGGCTGTCGTCGGTCGAGTCGTCGATCTTGCCGACGATCTTGTACTCGGCGTCGGACGACGTGCAGTCGACGACCTTCACGTCCGGGCTGCTCGAGGTGCCGTTGTTGACCACGCACGCGCCGACATTGGCCTTCGCCTCCGTCGAGTTCAGGTTCGCGAACACGATCAGCCCGATCACTACGACCGGCACCAGCAGCATCAGGATCGCCGGACGCTGGAACAGCGGCTTGCCCGGGTCCATCGGCCGGCCCGGGCCCGGCTGCGGCTCCGGCAGGCTCTTGAACTTCTGCATCGGGCCGATGTTCAGCAGCATCGTGATCGGGTTGATGATCGACGAGCCGACACCCCACCAGCCCTGCCACAGGCTCTTCGAGGTCATGTCGCGGACCGACGCGATCCCGCAGGTCCGGCAGAACGGGCCTTGCAGCTTCAGGAACCGCATCAGGATGATCAGGCCCTGGTGACCGCGCACGGTCGCCTCGACCGCCGGGTAGCCGCCACAGAACCGGCAGGTCATCTGGCCCTGCGGCGCGAACGACTGCTGAGCGCCCTGCTGCGGGAACGACTGGCCGAACTGCGGCTGCTGCTGGCCCGGGTACTGGCCCTGCGGGTACTGCCCCGGCTGCGGCGCCTGCTGGTAGGGCTGGCCGTGGAACTGCTGCTGCTGCTGACCTGGGTACTGCTGCTGGCCCGGGTACTGACCAGGCTGCTGGGGCTGCTGCTGGTCGGGCTGCGTGTATTGCGGGAACTGCTGCGGCGGCGGACCGTAGCCGGCCGGCTGACCTGGGTACGGGTTCTGCGGCGGCTGGGGAGGGGATGTGGTCACGAATCGTTCCTGAGGCTTGGTCGGGACACGCTGAACCATGGCACCTTACTCACACCGATGGTCCATCCAGCCGTTCATATGCCACTATGCGCCGCATGCTCACCATCGGCCCGCTGACCTCTACCGACCGTGACACCTGGCAGGAACTGTTCGCCGGCTACAACGAGTTCTACGGGCGAACCATGCCGGACGAATTCTTCGATCAGGCGTGGACCAGATTCCAGCAGGACACCGAGATCCACGCGCTCGGCGCCCGGCTGGACGGACAGCTCGTCGGGATCACGCACTTCCTCACGCACGCGAGTACGACGGCACCGGACTCGTGCTACCTGCAAGACCTGTTCACCGCCCCCGAGGCACGCGGCAAGGGCGCGGCGCGGGCGCTGATCGCGGCAGTCACGGACTGGGCCCGCGAGCAAGGCTGCGGCCGGGTCTACTGGTCGACGCACGAGAGCAACGCGACCGCACGTCGGCTCTACGACCAGGTCGCCGAGAACCGCGGCTTCATCCTCTACCTGATCCCGCTGTAGCGGTCGGTCAGCTCGCGCCCGAGCCGCGCCAGTTCGGCCTGCACTGACGGCGGGTCGAGTACGTCGATCGACCCGCCCCAGCCGGCCAGCTCCTGGGCGATCATCAGGGGAGTGGGTGCCGTGATCTTCAATCGGACCCGCTCGCCGTCCGTCCCGTCGACCGTGCAGTTGCGTCCGAGGCGGTCCTGCATCACCCAGACGTGCCGCTGGTCCATCAGAACGGTTGCCGTCAGCCCCGATCGCCGTTCCTCCATCCGCTCGACGATGTCGCCCCAGGCGGTCGACAGGTCGAAGCCGTCCGGTCGTTCGAACGTCTCGTCCGTCGTCTGGGCCGCCACCACGCGATCGATCCGGAACGTGCGCTGGCCCCGATCGGTCCAGGCGATCAGGTACCAGACGTCGTCCTTGTCGACGAGCCCGAGCGGATCGACGATGCGCTCGGACGGCTCGTGCCCGCGGCCCGAGTAGACGAGTCGCACCCGGTTCCGGCGTACGACGGCATCTTGGAGGCTGCTGACCAACTCCGGGCGCTCCTTCACGTGCGCGCCCCAGCGGGCCGGGTCGATCACGACTGCCGCGGCCGCGGCCTGGGCGTGCTCGCGGAAGGTGTCGGGCAGCGCGCGTACCAGCTTGCGCAGCGCCGCCTTCGCCTCCGGCGCGATCGACGCCGCAGGACCGACGAGCAGGAACAGCGCTTGTGCTTCCGCAGCCGTCAGTCCGCTCAGATCGGTCCGGGCACCGCCGACCAGTTGCCAGCCGCCGTTGCGGCCGGGCTGTGGATAAACCGGGATGCCGGCCGTCGACAACGCTTCGAGATCGCGTCGCGCGGTCGCGACCGAGATCTCCAGCTCCTGCGCGACGTCGGCCGCCGTCACGCGGCCGCGGGCCTGCATGAGCAACAACACCGCCACCAACCGATCTGCCCGCACAGTTCGATCGTCGCAGACAAACTGCTCATCTCGTGAGCACTACTGTCTTTTTGTCGGCGGCGCCCGCTAGCCTCAGTTCCGGACGGACACCTTCCGGAATGGTGAGCGATGGCGTACGACGTGAGCCCGACAGCCCGGACCCTGATGGTCCTGGAGCTGATCCAGAACAGCCCCGGCATCACCGCCGACCAGCTCGGCGACAAGCTCGGCGTCTCCGAACGAGCCGCCCGCCGGTACGTCGCGATCCTGCGCGAGGCCGACATCCCGATCGAGTCCGTCCGCGGCCCGTACGGCGGTTACCGCGTCGGCCGCGGACTGCGCCTGCCCCCGCTGATGTTCAGCACGACCGAGGCGCTCGGCCTGGTGATGGCGGTGCTGGAAGGACCCCGCGGCACCGCGGACCCGGTCGAGAACGCGCTCGGCAAGATCATCCGCGTGCTCCCGGAGCAGATCGCCCGCTCGACGGACGCCGTCCGCCGTGTCAGCGCCCGCGGTCCCGATCCAGGCGTCCGTACGCCGGAGCCCGAGATCACGGCCGCGCTCGTGTCGTACAGCACGGAATGCCGCCAGGTCCGGATCCACTACCGCCGTCACCACGACGAATGGCCGATGGAGGTCGATCCCTGGGCAGTCGTCGTACGCCGAGGCCGCTGGTACCTGCTGTGCTGGTCGCACGCCAAGGACTCCCAACGCGTCCTCCGCGTGGACAAGGTCACCAAGGTCGAGCCGCTGACCCAGGACTTCACGCCACCGCCCGACCTGGACCCGCTGGCCGCCGTCGAGGAACACCTGGCGATGGGCTGGAAGTACCCCATCGAGGTCCTGATCGACGCCCCTCGCGCCGACGCCGCCTGCTGGATCCCACGCTCGATGGGCCGCCTGGAGCCGATCGACGACACCCACACCCGCCTCCTGGCCAGCACCGACGAGCCTGACTGGTACGCCGCCCACCTCACCGCGATCCAAGCCCCGTACCGCATCCTCGGCAGCCCCGAAATCCAGGCCGCCTCCCAAGCCCTGGGTCAACGTCTGCTCGCCGCGAGCACCCTGGAGGCTTGATGACCGAGGTCGAGTTCGCCGGGGAGATCTGGTACTGGCGGGGGCCGGCGCCGTGGTACTTCATCACGGTGCCGGACGAGGAGTGTGCGTGCTTCGAGGCGGAGTCGAGCTTCGTCAGTTACGGGTGGGGGATGATCCCGGTCGTCGCGGAGATCGGCGCGACGGCGTGGGACACGTCGATGTTTCCGAAGGACGGGCGGTACCTGCTGCCGGTGAAGGCGTCGGTGCGGCGGGCCGAGGATCTCGACGACGGCGACGTGCCGACGGTGCGGTTGCGGTTGCGGACCTGAAACTGTCGGCGGGTGGGTCTAGCGTTTCGCCGTACATCCACGATGGGGAGGTAGGGCGCATGTCAACGCTGGCTGATCGGCCGAACACGGCCTTGTTGGTGGTCGACGTACAGAACGGTGTCGTCGCCGAGGCACACGAGCGCGACCAGGTCGTCGCGAACATCAACACGCTCGTCGGCAAGGCCCGCGCGGGCGGGGTGCCGGTCGTGTGGGTCCAGCACTCGAGCGACAACCTCGTCAAGGACAGCGATCAGTGGCAGTTCGTCCCGGAGCTGTCCCGTGACGGCTCGGAGGCTCTTGTCCACAAGACGTTCCCCGACTCCTTCGAGGCCACCGACCTCGAAGACGTCCTGGCGCGCGCCGGCATCGGCCACCTGATCGTGAGCGGCGCCCAGACCGACGAGTGCATCCGCTCCACCATCCACGGCGCCATCACCCGCGGCTACGACGTCACCCTGGTCGGCGACGCCCACACCACCGAGAACCTCTCCGAGTACGGCGCTCCGACCCCTGACAAGGTCATCGCCCACACCAACCTCTACTGGCAGTACCACCGAGCCCCCGGCCGCACCGCCGCCGTACAGAACACCGACGAGGTCAGCTTCTGAGGTTGCTCAGTCGGTGATCGCGTCGAGGGTGGTGAGGTCTTCGGGGGAGAGGGTGAGGTCGGCTGCCAGCAGGTTCTCCTCGAGGTGTTGGCGACTTGAGGTGCCGGGGATGGTGAGGACGTGATGGCCTCGGCTGAGGGTCCAGGCCAGGCGGATCTGTGCGGGCGTCGCGCCGTGGCGCGTCGCGACCTCCTGCACGGCCGCGGACTCGGGCACCCCACCGGCCTCGCGTGACTCCGCCGTCAGGGTGAAGAACGGTACGAACGCGATCCCCAGCTCGCCGCACACCCCCAGGATCTCGTCATTCACCCGCCCGAATCCGACGCTGTACCTGTTCTGCACCGCAACCACCGGCGCAATCCCACGCGCCTCATGAAGCTGCTCCACCCGCACATTCGACACACCCAGCTGCCGAATCATCCCCTTCGCCTGCAGTTCAGCGAGTACGCCGAAATGCTCGGCGATCGACTTCACCCCGTGCAGCCGCAGATTGACGAGATCCAGCGTGTCCACCCCGAGCGCGCGCAGATCGCGCTCCACCAGCGCCGGCAACTCGTCCGGCCGCGCCAACCTGTCCTTCGTGGGTCCGACCTTCGTCGCGAGCACGAACTCCTCCGGGTACGGCACGAGCGCCCGCCGGATCACGTCGTTCGCCCAGTCCAGGCTCTCGAACGACGTCTGCCCCACACCGCCGTGGCTCGGATAGAACGCCGCGGTGTCGACGTGGTTCACGCCGAGCTCGACCGCATGCCGCAGCAACGCGACGGCTCGCTCCCGGACATCCGCTCCATCCCGGCCAGGCCCGGCGAGCCGCTTCGCGCCGAACCCGATCCGCCGTACCGCAACATCCCCGAGCTGCCAGAATTCGGCGGACTTGCTTTCCGCAATTCCTGATGATACGTTTAATGGTAGAGACGTATTTACCTGTGAATTCTGCATTCGGCCAGGATAAATCCTCGAAGGACATTCGTCCACTATTCTCAGCACTTTTCTGCGTTATTCTGCGCGCGTGGGACTCACGGACAGACAACAAGTTCTGCTCGACACCTGGCTGCCGTCGGCCGAGCTGGTCAAGGACCACAGCTGGGGCCTGATCGGCACCCTCGTGCTCGAGCTCACGCTGAACGGCGAGCGCTACATCGCGAAGGCCGGCGACGTGGCCGACCATCATCTCGTGCGCGAGATACGGGCCCACCGCAACTGGTTGACGCCGTGGACCTCGCGGGGGAGGGCGCCCCAGCTCGTCAACGCCGACGACGACTCCAAGCTTCTCTTGACGCGGTTCCTGCCGGGGGAGTTGGTCGAGGGCTCGCCTGCCGAATGGGCGCCTGCGACGTACCGCGAGGCCGGTGAATTGCTGGCGCAGTTCCACCAGCAATCCGCCGTACCGGACGACACTTACGAATCGCGTGAGAACCAGCGGACGCTCACGTACCTCGGCAAGCCGCATCGGATCGCGCCCGATCTGACCGAGCGTCTGCGAGCCGAGATCGCCGGTTGGCCGACGCCGCCGGCGATCCTCGTGCCGACGCACGGCGACTGGCAGCCGCGCAACTGGCTCACCGACAACGGCACCATCCGCGTCATCGACTTCGGCCGGGCCGACCTACGCCCGGCGTACACGGACCTCGCCCGGCTCGCCGCGCAGCAGTTCCGCTCGAACCCGGAGCTGGAGACTGCCTTCCTGAACGGCTACGGCGAGGACCCGCGCGAGCCGGACGTCTGGCACCGCGCCCAGCTCCGCGAGGCCGTCAACACCTGCGTCTGGGCCTACCAGGTCGGCGACGAGCCGTTCGAGCAACAGGGCCACCGCATGATCGCGGAAGCCATCGGCTAGCCGACGTTTGTGATCCACTCGTCGATGGACACGACGTCGGCCTGCCGCGGGAACACCTTCTCGGTGAGCACGCGGTGGACCTCGGGGTCAGAGTCGCCACAACCGTCTTCGAGAACGGTCAGCCGGAAGTCCAGGTCGGCGGCCTGGCGCAGCGTGGACAGTACGACGCCGCTGGTGGCCAACCCGGTCAGGACGAGACTGTCGATATCGCCGGACCTGAGCACGACGTCCAGATCGCTGCCCGTGAAGGCACTGACCCGCTTCTTCGTGACCACGATGTCGCCGGCCAGCGGGGCGACGTCCGGGTGGATCGCGACGTTCGGATCGTCCTGCGCCATCCCGAGGCCGCTGGAGATCGCGCTGAACGACCTGTTGCGGGCGCTGATCTCCGGATGGCCGGCCCGGAAACCGACGACCACATAGATCACCGGGATCTGAGCTGCGTGCGCGGCGTCGATCGCCCGACGGAGACCGACCAGGTAGTCGGTCCCGTCGGCGATGCGATCCACGATCACCTGCTGTACGTCCATCACGAGAAGAGCTGTGTTCGCCATATTTTGCAGTCCCTTTCAGGCTTTGTGGTGGCGGCCGCGCAATGCCGAGGCCGTGGCGGCGACGAGGGTCATTACCGTGGCTGCGGCGAAGACGGTGACGAGCCCGTGGTGAAACGGCCCGGACACCAGTTCAGGGAAGAAGCGCGTCCCGGTCAGGACCTGCACGTTGTGAGCCGGCAGTACGTCGAGTACGCCGCTCGGCCCGAGCAGGTGGCTGATCGGGTTCTTGCCGAGGAACGTCGCGAACAGCGTGCTCACCGGCGGCAGGCCCGCGACCTGCGCGGCGATGCCCTCGGGTACGCCTTGGGCTCGCAGTCCGCTGCTCAGTGCGTCCGGGAGCGATCCGGCCAGGCCGGAGATCATCAGCGAGAAGAACAGCCCGATCGACAGCGCCGTACCGGAGTTCTGGAACGTCGAGCGCATGCCGGAGGCGACGCCGCGCTGGTCGGGCGGCACGCTGCCCATGATCGACGACGTGTTCGGGGCGGAGAACATGCCCTGACCGAGCCCGCTGACCAGCAGCAGCGCGGCGAAGGCGGGGTACGAGAAGTTGACCGGCAATGCCAGCAGTCCGACGAACGTGCCGGCGACCAAGACCAGCCCGGTTGTCGAGAACAGTCGGGCGCCGAAGCGGTCGGACAGGTAGCCGGAGGTCGGGCCGCCGATCAGGAAGCCGACGGTCAGCGGCAGCATGAAGATGCCGGCCCACAGCGGCGTACGTTCGAAGTCGTAGCCGTGCAGGGGCAGCCAGATCCCCTGCAGCCAGATGATGAGCATGAATTGCAGGCCGCCGCGGGAGATCGCGGTCAGCAGCGAGGCGAGATTCCCGGCGGCGAATGCGCGGATCCGGAACAGGCGGAGTTGGAACATCGGCTCAGCCACCCGGGTCTCGGCAATGCAGAACGCGACGAACAGCAGTACTCCGCCGCCGAGTCCGCCGAGGACCCACGGATTGGTCCAGCCGGTCGAATGTCCGCCGTACGGCTGGATTCCGTAGGTGATCGCGGCGAGGAGGGCACCGGCGCCGGCGCTGAACGTGAGGTTGCCGATCCAGTCGATGCGGCCGGGTCGGCGGGCGCCGATCTCGCGCAGACTCCGGTACGACCAGATCGTGCCGGCCACACCGATCGGGACGCTGACCCAGAACACCGCCCGCCAGTCGATCGTGGCGAGTACTCCGCCGGCGAGCAGGCCGAGGAACTGGCCGGCCAGCGCGCAGATCTGGTTGATGCCGAGTGCCATCCCGCGTTGCCCGGCCGGGAATGCGTCGGTGAGGATCGCCGCCGAGTTCGCGGTCAGCATCGAGCCGCCGACGGCTTGGACGACGCGGAAGCCGATCAGCCACAGCGCTCCGGCGCCGCCTGCGAGCGGATCGAGTGAGAGGGCGAGCGAGGCACACGCGAAGATCGCGAAGCCGAGGTTGTACATCCGGACCCGGCCGAACATGTCGCCGAGCCGGCCGAGCGCGACGACCAGTACGGCGGAGACGAGGATGTAGCCGAGCATCATCCAGAGCAGGTAGCCGATGTTGCCGGGGGCAAGCGGGTCGAGACCGATGCCGCGGAAGATCGCCGGCAGCGAGATGATCACGATCGACGCGTCCATCGTCGCGATCAGGACGCCCATCGTGGTGTTCGAGAGCGCGACCCATTTGTAGCGGGTGTCCGTGCTGATGTCCTGCTGGGTGGTCACAGCCGCTCCGAGAGCCGGTCGAGCAGCGTCAGCAACTGGTGCAGCTCGCGGCGTTCGGCTTGGTTGAACTCTTCTTCGATGGCCGTCGCCAGGCGTTGGCCGGAGACGGAACGGCGGTCCGCGGCCATCTTGCGTCCCGCCGCCGTCATCGCGATCACCGCGCGTCGGCGGTCTTCCGCGTGCGGCTCGCGGCTCACCAGTCCGCGTTCCTCGAGGGCGGCGAGGGTGACTGCCATGGCCTGCGGGCGCACACCTTCCTGCTCGGCGAGTGCCGTGGGGGAGGCGGGACCGTCGCTCTCGAGCCGGGCCAGCACAGAGGACTCGGAAAGGGCCAGGTCGCCTACGACGTTCTTCGCGGCGCGGAGCTTGCGGGCGATACGGCCCACGATCAGCCGGAGCGCGGCTGCGTCCTCAGCCGGTGTGGTCACAGATGCTAACGGTACATTAATTAATTCTGCGTAACTACCTGGGTCGAAACTCCGTTGTCGAGGGTGCGGGTCGATGGCATCGTCGCCCCCATGCCGTCAGCACTCGAAGCGCTTGTGGTCGACCGCTATCCGCGCTCGAGCACCTATGACCCGCAGTGGATCGTCGACAACCTCATGGGCCCGCATCCGCTGTGGAGTGCGGAGGGCCTGATGCAGGCGATGACGCTGGAGCCCGGGATGCGAGTGCTCGACCTCGGCTGCGGTACGGCGTTGACGTCGATCTTCTTCGCCCGCGAGTACGACGTGGAGGTCTGGGCGACCGACCTCTGGGTCGACCCGACCGAGAACTGGCACCGGATCCAGCAGGCCGGCGCCGCGGACCGCGTCCACCCGATCCAGTCCGACGCGCACAAACTCCCGTTCGCCCACGACTTCTTCGACGCGATCGTCAGCATCGGCGCCTTCAACTACTTCGGCACCGGCGCCGACTACCTCGCCTACCTCACCCAGTTCCTCCACCCCGGCGGCACAGTGGGCGTCATCGCCCCCGGCATCCGCACCTCGCCTGCCGGCCGGCTCCCGCCGTACCTCGAATCCCGCTGGGGCCCCGACCTGTGCACCTGGCTCCCACCCGACTGGTGGCACCAACTCTGGCACCGCACGAACCTGGTCACCATCCAAACCGCCGACTTCCTCCCGAACGGCTGGTCCGACTGGCTCCTCTGGCTGAAAACCTGCGCCAAGGTAGGCCGCGGCTACAAACCCGACGAACAAATGCTAGAAACCGACCAGGGAAACCTACTAGGCCTGACCCGACTGGTTGCCCAGCTCAATTAACCGGCTTTGTAGATCTGCCGGATAAATGTCATCCAGGTCTCGTGGATCGACCCAGCGCAATTCGAAATGATTGGTCGGACAATGCTCGACTGCCTCATCGCCAGAAAGCCGCGGTACACCGCTCACCTCGGCCGCGAGGAAGTAGTACGCCGGCCGACCGTTGTGCGTGCCCGTCCACAGCAACCGATCGACGGTCGCGGTGAGCGTCGTCTCCTCCTCGAGCTCGCGAATGGCAGCAGCTGCGGCAGACTCACCCGGCTCCACGTGACCACCCGGCAGCACGGCGTACCGATGGCCGTCATACTGCGGCCCGGGAGCGTCGGCGTACTCGCACATCACGCACTCGGCGGAGCTCTCGAGGCGCAGGTAGCGCTTCACAACCAGGACCTTGCCGCCCTCAAGAACGACCGCTGCACCTCGTGGGATCTTCATGGAGTAGCAGTGTGGTCGCCGCCACCGACAGATTGAAGGATCTTGCATGCCAAGCGCCATGATCGAAGTACGTCGCCACTACTCCGAGGCGGAGGAGGTTGCGCTGATCGACGCCGTGCATGACGCGGTGGTCACTGGCTTCCAGATTCCGCCGCAGGACAAGGATGTGCGCCTCGTCGTCCACGCCCCGCACCGTTTTGCCTGCTCGCCGCGCTTGAGCCAGCCGGAGTACTTCACCCTCATCACCATCGACTGCTTCGCCGGCCGCTCGATCGACGCCAAGCGCACTCTCTACACCCAAACCATCACCAACCTGAAGCCGTTCAACATCCCCGCCGACCACATAACAATCCTCATCCGAGACCACCCCACCCAAAACTGGGGCCTCCGCGGCGGCCACCCAGCCTCCGACCTGGACCTAGGCTTCAACATCAACGTCTGAAACCCCGATGATCACCTTGCAATTCCACCCGAATTGGCCGCATGGGGAGCGGATGGTTATTGAGTCGATGGTGGCGGACGGGTTTTATCGGTCGCAGTTTGTTACTGGGATTTCTAGCGGGGGATTGACGGCATTTGCTGGTGGGGATCGGTGGCGGTGGGAGAGTCGGCTGTTCGCGGGAAAGTACGACGAGCAACCGCCGACGGCGCGGCCGGTTTATGGTGTGTGGAATCGGCGGGAGGATCCGTACGGCGGTGGGATTCGGTTCGGGTCGTCGTATTTTCGCTTGAAGTCTGAGGCGGTGGAGAGGGCGACCTTCTGTTTCCCGGACTCGGCGCGAGAGCCTGAGCACTTCGGCGACTCGAGTCTGCTGGAGCAGTTGTGCCGGTTGGCGGACGAAGCCGGGTTCGATGATCTTGATGAGTACGTCGAGGCGCACGTCCATGGCGAGGTGCGTTTTGACGCCGACGTGGATGCAGTGGTCCTCGACCCGTCGTTCGTCGGGACGCGGGTCGAGGAGGCGGCATACCTGCTTGGTTGCGGCGTCGAGTATCACCCGGGTTTTCGCGCCACGGCAGATGACTTCGACCCGGCGTACCGTGGCGCGGGCATCGTCGAGTTGGCGCGTTCGCTGGGGGCTGAGTTGACGCCGGAGTTGCTAGGGCCTGCCGTCCGCACGCATCCCGCGCAAGCAATCAAACGGCTCTGGCATTGTCTAGCTCGGTTCGGGCGGGTCGGTGGCTAGCTGGTCTCGGCGGCGGGTCAGGTAGGCGGTTTCGGCGGTGTTGCCGGCTAGTTCGATTGCCTTGGTGTACGCCGCGCGCGCCTGTTGGCTCTGGCCTGTACGCCGGAGCAGGTCCGCCCGCGTCGCGTGGAAGGCGTGATAGCCGTCCAGCTTCTCGGTCAGCTTGTCGATCGTGGCTAGCGCGACCTCCGGGCCGTCGAGTTCGGCCACCGCGATCGCCCGGTTCAGCTCGACGATCGGGGATGGGTCGATGCGGATCAGCTGGCCGTACAGAGCCACCACCTGCGACCAGTCGGTGTCGCGCACATCCCGTGCAGACGTGTGTACGGCGTTGATCGCCGCGAGGATCTGATACCGCCCGGGCGCGACCCCGGCTGCCAACCGTTCGCGGACCAGCCGATGCCCCTCAGCCACCATCGTCGCGTCCCACGAACCACGATCCTGCTCGTCCAACGACACCAGCTCGCCACTCGCCGACACCCGCGCCGTACGACGGGCCTCGGTCAGCAGCATCAACGCGAGCAACCCGGCCACCTCACCGTCATCAGGCATCAGCGCACGAATGAGCCGCGTCAGCCGGATCGCCTCCGAGGTCAGCTCGTGCCGCACCGGATCCGTATCAGCACTGGTCGCCAGATAACCCTCGTTGAACACGATGAACAACACCGTGAGTACGCCGGACACCCGCCGGGGGAGATCCTCCGCATCGGGCACCCGGTAGGGGATCCGTGCCGCTTTGATCTTGGCCTTCGCGCGGGTGATCCGCTGCCCCATCGCGGTCTCCTGCACCAGGAACGCGCGCGCGATCTCGGGCACGGTCAACCCGCCGACCATGCGCAGCGTCAGCGCGACCCGGGTCTCCATCGAGAGCGCCGGGTGGCAGCAGGTGAAGATCAGCCGGAGCCGTTCGTCGTCGATGACACCGAGAGGCTCGGGCGGTTCGTCGTACACCATCTGAGCCTCCTTGTGTTTGTCGTCGCGTTTGTTCTCGCGACGGAGCCGGTCGATGGCCTTGCGGTTGGCGGTGGTGGTCAGCCACGCGCCGGGGTTCGGGGGTACGCCGTCGTCCGGCCACCGCTCGACGGCGGTCGCGAACGCCTCGGCGGCGGCCTCCTCGGCGACGTCCAGGTCGCCGAAACGTTTGGTCAGGGACGCGACCACCCGCGCCCACTCCTCGTGGTGGACCCGCGTGATCGCTTCCTGGACGTCGCTCACAGGAACGGCCGCACCTCGAGCCTGCGGTTGCACGCCTTCGACGCCTCGGTCACGAGCTCGCGGGCCGCGTCGAGGTCGGCAGCTTCCATGATCCAGAGGCCGGCGATGTACTCCTTCGACTCCAGGTACGGCCCGTCGGTGAAGATGGCCTCGGCGCCGCGGTTGTCGACGACGGTGGCCGCGCTGGGGGCCGCGAGCCCGCCGGCGAAGACCCAGTTGCCGTCGGCGATGATCCGTTCGTTGAACGCCGTGATGGCGGTCATCTCGTCGTCGGTGGCCGAATTGGTCTTGTCGTCGAGCACAGAAACCAGGAACTGCATCACGCATCATCTCCCGTGGTGAATTCTTCGGAAACCGTATCCGGTCCGCGATTCATTCGTCGGCGAACGGCCGTACTTCGAGTTTGCGGTTGCAGACCAGCGACGCTTCCGCGGCGAGTTTGAGCACGACGTCGAGGTCCTGGGCCTCGATGATCCAGAGTCCGCCGAGATGCTCCTTCGACTCCAGATAAGGTCCGTCGGTGAAGATCGCCGCGTCGCCGCGGTTGTCGACAACGGTGGCGGTCGCGGGGGAGTCGAGGCCACCGACGAACACCAGGTACCCCTCGGCCCCGATCCGCTCGTTGAAGGCCTCGACGGCACCAGAACCGTCCTCGTCGTACCCAGTGCTCTCGTCATCGATGACAGACATCAGATACTTCATTCAGAACCATCTCCTTCACTGTGGCGGCGCTCACCAGATCCACGAACGCCCGCCCACCGATCCGACAACCCTGTCCGAAGAAACTTTCGGGCGACCGGGGGAGAGCCACACCCTTGGTACGTTGCCCGCCATGCCCGACCCCATCAAGACCGAGCGTCTCGTACTGCGTGAACCCGAGGCCCGGGACCGTACGCCGGTCATCGAACTGTTCACGTCGCCGGAGGTCGGCACGTACATCGGCGGCCCGCGCCCGCGTGACGAACTCGAGGCCGCCATCCCTGATGCTCCGAAGCGACGCCCTGGATTGTTCGTGGTGGAGCTCGACGGCGCGATGATCGGTTTCGTCACGCTCGACCAGCGCGACGCAGAACGCCCACACGGCGGACAAGCTGAGCTCGGCTACATGTTCCTGCCGGATTCCTGGGGTTACGGGTATGCCGCTGAAGCATGTGCTGCAGCACTCGGCTGGTTCGCCGACGTGCGTCCTGGCGAATCCGTCGTACTGACGACGCAAACCGCGAACGCGCGTTCGATGCGCGTCGCTCAGAAACTGGGCTTCACCGAGCTCGACCGCTTCGAGGAGTACGGCGCCGAACAGTGGCTAGGGAAGTGGTCTCCAGCCACTAGTTGACATAATGTCCATTATCGGCGCTTAAAGCACGGGGGCGGAACTGAGCTGGCCTATCCCGCCGTACCTGAGGTCTTCGGCGGAACGAAGACGCAGAACTCGTTTCCTTCTGGGTCAGCGAGAACGACCCAACGGAAGCCGTGTTCAGTGAGTTCGTTGGAGAGCCGCCGCGCGCCCAGCTGCTCCAGTTTTTCTAGCTCGGCCGGCAAGTCTTCCACCCGGAGGTCGAGGTGCATTCGATTCTTGCCATGTTTGACCTCCGGGACTGCCTGCAGCAGCAGGGTCGGTGCTGAGCTGGGCGTGGTCAGACTGAGATACGGCGGTGCGTCGAAGGCTCGTCGATACCCTAGTGGTCTAAGCACGTCCAGCCAGAATCCTGCTTGAGCTTCGGTGTCGATGCAGTCGAGTGTCACGACGATTTCCATCTCGGAACCGTACGCCCGATGCCTGAGTACACACGGTTTGTGGCCGCACATCTCGACGGGTACTTCGACTCTGCACCAACGATGGCCGTCGTTCCCCGCGGACCCGGCCCGTGCTACGAGAGTGCTGAAGTGGCGACTGGGTCTGGAGCGGCGATCGGGGCGCGGCGCACTCAGCTACTCCCGGCTCATAAACTCCCGTTCCTGCCAGTTACGGAAGGGCTACCTGTCTGAGGCAAGTAGCCCTTCCGTCGCGTTATCTGAGGCCGAAGGCCCGGATGATCGTCTGGCTGATGCCGCCGCCGTTGCGTTGCTTGGCGGTGACTCGCACCGAGACCTGCCCGGCGTGCGGTGGCGCCTGCAGGCGCGTCTCCCAGTTGCCGTTGTTCTCCTTCAGTTGCAGCCGTTGCCAGGTCGCGCCGTCGTCGTACGAGACTTCCAGACCGACCGAGACCACCGCGTCCTGCCGGGCACTGCTGCCCAGCACGACCGGCTTGACGGTGAAGACCGAGTTCCGCTTCGCCCGGCCGGCCGCGTCGACGTCCACGCCGTAGTCGAGCTGGGCCAGCGGCAGCGGCTGGTTCTCCGCCTCCCCGGACGTGAAGCTCCACTCGGTGTGCGTGCTCGTCGAGTACGGCGTCAGCTCGGCGTTCCCGACGGTGTCGGCCACCAGCCGGTACGGCCGCTTCTCCGGCGCCAGGTCGCCGACGCCGAAGTCGGGCCGAGGGCCGTTCCCGACCAGCTTCTCGTCGCCCTGGTACAGCGCGAAGCTGCGCGTCATCAGCGAGTCGCCGCTGTGCGCGGACCCGCCGTCACCGAAGCCGGCGATCATGCCGCCCATCGCGTTGCCGACCCGGTGCGGGAGCTCGAACTCGAGCATCCGCGGCCGCACGATCGGGCCGAACCAGCGCTGGCTCTGCACACTGTGCGGCTGGTAGCTCGTGATGTCGGTGAACGTCGCCCAGCCGTTGATCGCGGCGTACTGCTGCCACTTGACGCCCGCCGACACCCAGTCCGTCCGGTGTCCCACCGCGGGCTTCGCCGGGAACCGCGGTACCCGGATCGACCCGAAGACGGCGTACGGGAAAGCGGCCGGAAAGTACTCGTACGCCGGGCTGTCCTCGCGGCTCTCCAGGACCTGCTGCCCGTTCGTGGGAGCGAAGTCGTTCTCGATCCGGGCGAGTCTGCTGGGGTCCGTGGCCGCGGACGGGTCGTCCGGGACCTTGCCCTGGTGGTAGTCGACCAGGTCGTAGAGGTACGACGGCACCGGGTTCGCCGCGACGGTCAACTCGGTCCGACGCGTGGTGAGCTTCTTGATCAGAGCCTCGCCGTCGTCGAGGGTGAGCGACGCCGTCGGGATCGGGCCGAGGGACTGGCCGTCCTCTCCCCCGTACCAGTCGTTGTAACGGCCGATACCGTCGTTGACCACGAGCAGCATGGCCGCGCCGGCTGCATGCGCCGCCGCGACCCGGTCCGCGGGCGGTACGTCGATGCTGTTGCGTACGACGACCGCCTTGCCGCGCGCGTCCAGACCGGCGTACTCGGCGGGCGTGCCGGTGCCGGCGAAGACGGCCGTGGCGCGCGTCGTGCCGGCGCGGAACGCCGGTGAGCCGGGCTGGACGAGCAGCGAGTCGTCGAGGCTGCGGCCGTCGTAGGTGATCGTCAGCGGCGTCTGCTCGGCCCGGAACCGGGTGGTGAACACGAAACTGCCGGTGCGGACCTTGCTCTTCGTGGGCAGCGCCCAGAAGCTGTCGTAGTCCGGCGGCGGCATGAAGATCTCGTGCAGCGCCGACCTGTCGTCCGGGGTCGGCTGCGCCGAGGTGAACGACCGGACGAGGTCGAACCTGCTCGTGGTGACGCTCGTCGGCTTGGGCGTGTCGACCTTGATCGGACGGCTCCGCGACGCGTCCAGGACGACGGTCCGGTCCGCTGTCAGGTCGACCTCGGGCGCGGTCAGGAACGCCAGGCCGAGCGAGTGCGGGCCGTTGCTGCCGGGCACGTCCAGGGTCGAGACGATCGTGTACGAGCCGGGCGCCCAGCGGCTGGTGAGCTTGCCGTCGGTTGCCCACAGCACGGTGGATTTCCCGTCCGCGCCGGTGACCTCGACCTCACCGCTGACCGGCTTGCCGTCCTGGTCTTTCAGCTGGACGTTGAGGTTGTACTTCTTCGGCTCGACGGCCAGCCCGACGGCCGTGTGCACGGTGCCGGTCGACGAACTCGCGATGATCTGGGCGGCGTACTGGCCGGGAGCCAGTCCGTTCGGGTCCGCCGTGAAACCGACCGTGGCGACGCTGAGCGCAGGCACTGTCACCTGCGTTGCTGCGAGGTGGAAGATCCCGGTGTGGTCGGTGGACAGCTGCAAGGTGATCGGCTGCTCCGTGGTGTTGCGGTAGCTGATCTGCCGCTTGACCGGCGTCCGGGCCGGCTTCGGCGACCACGGGACGAGCCCGGCGTCGACCGATCCGGTGGCGATGACCTGGCCGTGCAGCGAGGCCGCCGCGACGTCGACGCGTCCGGTCCCCGCCTGGTACGGCGTGTACGCGGGCGTCAGCTTGCTGGTACTCATCAGCGCGTCCTTGAGCTGCTGCCCGGTCCAGTCCGGGTGCTGCGAGGCGAGCAGAACGGCCGCGCCGGCGACGTGCGGAGCCGCCATCGACGTACCGCTGTCGGTCCGGTAGTAGCCCTCGCCGCCGTCGTTGATGTACTGCGACCGCGCGGCCAGCACGTCGACGCCGGGTGCGGTCAGGTCGGGCTTGAGGCCGTCGTCCATCAGCCGCGGGCCGACGCTGGAGAAGTCGGCCAGCTGGTCCGAACCGTCAACAGCCCCGACGGTCAGGGCGGCGTCCGCGGTCCCCGGTGAGCTGACGCTGTACGGGTTGCTCCCCGAGTTGCCCGCGGCAATCACGAACAGGGCACCGGTCTCGGCGCTCAGCTCGTTCACGGCCTGACTCAGCGGATCGTCCTGGGTGTGCCAGGCCGCCGTTCCCAGGCTCATGTTGATCACCTTGGCGTGCTCGGTCCGTGCCGCCCACTCCATCCCGGCGATGATGCCGGAGATCGGGCCGGAGCCGCTGTCGCCGAGGACCTTGCCCACGATCAGGTCGGCGGCCGGTGCGACGCCACGCTCCTTGCCGTCCGAGGCTGCGCCGGTACCGGCGACCGTCGACGCGGTGTGCGTGCCGTGACCGTTGCGGTCAACGACATCCTGACCGGCCACGAAGCTCTTGGTCGCCACGATCCGCGGTGCCAGGTCCGGGTGCCCCAGGTCGACACCGGAGTCCAGCACCGCGACCCGCACGCCCTTGCCGGTCACGCCCGCCGCCCACGCCGCGGGTGCGCCGATCTGAGTGGTGGTGTCCGCGAGCATCGTCTGCGCCTTGGTGTCGAGCCAGACCTTGCCGATCCCCGCCGCGAACGAGGGCGCCGCGGTGGTCGTCGCCTGCGCCCGTAGGCCGCTCTGCCCGGTCAGCGTCGACCAGAGCGTGGCCGCTTGCGTCTTCTCGGCCTTGACGGCCGCGCCGTTGACCGACGGCAGGTCGAGCGTGGTGGTCGTGCCCGGCAGCGCCGAGCGGCGCGCGGACTTGGCGGCCACGCTGGGCGAGCCGGTGACGACCAGCGGGAGGTTCTTGCTGCGGGCGTTGTCGTACCCCTGGGCCACCAGTTCGCTGACGTTGAACAGTTGCTTGTCGAGCTGCCCGGTCGCCAGGTACGGCATCGCGGCGCCGGGGTAGACGAATGTGTCGCCGTTCTCGACGCTGACCCGTACCGGTCCGGTCGAGCGCGGGGCGCGTTCGACGGCCTGCACCGACACGGCGCGGCCGGGACCGGGCGCGACGGTGACCTTGTCGCCGGTGATCAGCGTGAGGTCGAGGGGTGTCTCCCCTGCCGCTGCGGCGCCGCCGGCGGTCGGGAGAGGTGGTGGAGGTTCGGCGCCGGCCGCCGTCGGAGTGGCAAGACCGGCGACCAGGAGAAGCGCAGCAGCCGGCACGAGCAGCCGACGGGCAGAAGAGAGCATGTGTCCTCCGGTGGTCTGGGTGACCGAAATCTGATCAGCACCGGAGACAGGTGTAAACGAATTGCCCGTTTTCGCCAGCACCACCACGATTTGGCAAGAATGGGCACACACTCAGGTCTGCTACACCGGCCGCTCCTTCTGCAGAAGCTGACTAGCTCATGAGCTGCTGGAGGCGGTCGGCGCTGGTGGTGTCTGCTGGGAGGAAGGTTTCGATTGCGAGGCTGGCGGCGGTTACTTCCAGTGGGGCGCCGATGGTGGCGATCAGGGTGAAGAGGCGGACCGGGCCGAGGCGGGTTTTGAGGTCGAGGGTGACCATTGGCTGCTGGGCCGCGGCCGTGGGCGGGGCGTCAGGTAGGTACGGCTCGACCTCGTCCAGGAGCTCGGCCAGTGCGTCGTCGGCGGTGTCGCGGCTCCGGCGTTTCAGTTGGTGGATGAGCGGGAGACTGCACGCGGCCGTCATCGACGAGATGCTCGGCAGGCCGCCGGGATGCACCGACAGACGCAGCATGTTCATCGGCGGCTTCAGCAAGTCAGGCGCCACGCCGGCCCACAGCAGCGACGCCGCCGCGTTCGCGTCGATCAGGTTCCACAGGCCGTCGACGATCAGCGCCGGGTTGGGCAGGTGAGCGTCCAGCAGCCGACGGAGCGATTCCCGCAATGGCAACATCGCCTCGGAGTTGTACGGCTGATCGAGATAGAGCGGCGCGAACCCGCCCGCCAGCAGCAGCCGGTTACGTTCACCGATCGGCAGGTCGAGATGGTTCGAAAGATGAACCAGCAGCTGACGACTCGGCTGCGCACGACCGGTCTCCACGAAGCTCAGATGCTTCGTCGAAACCTCGGCCTCGAGCGCCAACTCCAGCTGACTGAGTCGCCGAAGGACGCGCCAGAACCGCAGCAGTTCACCAACGGTCTGCGGCTCATCCAGGACTGTCATAACAACCTCAGGGTACGGCGCGAGGTGGCAACCAGCCATTAACAAGGAGGTAATTGAACCTCTCCCCCGGCGCCCCGGATCGTTGACGACATGAACCCCACATACACAGCAGTAGCAACCTCATCCGGCCGCGAGTCCCGCGCCGTCACCGCCGACGGGCAGCTCGACGTACACCTCGCCTTCCCCAAGGAAATGGGCGGAACCGGCGACGGTCTCAACCCCGAACAGCTCTTCGCCGCCGGCTGGGCGGCCTGTTTCTCCACGACGCTCGGCCTCATCGCCAAGGACCGCGGCCTGGACGCCAAGGACGTCGCCGTCACCGCGGAGGTGAGTCTCGTCCCGGCGCCCGGAAGATTCGACCTGGCCGCCGTACTGCGGGTCGAGCTACCGGATCATCTGCACGGTGAACCCGGCAAGAAGTTGCTTGAGGCAACGCATGCCACCTGCCCCTACTCGCGGGCCGTCCAAGGGAACATCTCGGTGGAGGTTATCGCCGAGTGACTCCGTGACCGGTCAGGATCTCGTGCAGGAGGTCGTGGCCCTGGGTGAAGTCCCACAGCTCGGCGTGGAGGCCGGCGGTACGGGCGCCGGTGATGTTCCGGGAGGTGTCATCGATGAACAGGATCGTCGACGGGTCGGCGCCGATGCGTTCCGCGGCTCGGGTGAAGAAGGCCGGGTCCGGCTTGGCCACGCCGAGGTCGTACGAGTAGCAGCTGACGTCGAACAGAGCGTCGTACCCGAGGACCGTCCGCATGTGCTCGCCCCGGTAGCACTCCTGGTTGGTGCCGAGATGTACGCCATACCCGCTGCTCTTCAACGCTCGTACGATCTCCAGCGACTCCTCGATCAGCACGATGTTCTTCCACACCGCGTCGTACACCTCGGTCGCCGGCGTGCTCACGCCGTACCGCACCAACGACGCCTCGAGCACCGGCAGGTAGTCACCCTCCCCCGCCAGCATCGGCAGCTCGTCGGACCACGTCTCGTGCAGGAAGTCCCGCGCCCGTTCCCCGACGTACGGCTCCATCGCCGCATACCAACCACCCGGCAGATCCTGCAGCACCCCATCCGCGTCGAACAACACATGCCGCACCACGGATTCAGCCATGCGAGCGATTCTGCACGAGTTTCACCTGGTGAGCATCGGGGTCTCGCAACCACGCGAACCGCAGCCGATTGTCCGTGGAGTCAACAGGCGGTACGACGGACGTACCGCCGGCTGCCACCGCGTGGTCGTAGAAGGTGTCGACGTTGTCGCACCAGAAGACGATCTCGGTGGACGGCGTGCCGGATGGGGCGACACCGAGGTTGACGAGATCGTTGGCGACCTCGGCCGAGGTGAGGCCGATGCGGATGCCGGCGGCCTCGACCTCGACGTGCTGGATCGGGCCGGATGCCGGTGCCCAGAACGCTTCGGTCAGACCGAGGCGCTCGTAGAACGCCAAGCAGGCATCCACATCGGCGCAGAACAGATTGACCTGGACCTGAGCGATCATGCGGACGAGCTTAGGCCGGGACCAGCTCTGCTTCCTCTGTCGGCTGAGGTGCTTCCTCCACCGGGGCACCCGCTTCGGAAGCGGCGTCCTGTTGCTCGGGGTCGCCGTAGATGGCGGTGAGGTAGATCCTCGGCATCAGGCACATGGTGATCAGGACGGGTCCTGCAGGATGCCGAGGATGTTGCCGTCGGGGTCGGTCAGCGTGGCGACCAGGCGCCCACCGCCGACGTCCTTCGGGGCGTCCTTCAGGGTGCCGCCGGCGGCGGTGATCTCGGCGATCTTCGCCTCGATGTCGGTGACGTGCCAGTACGCCGTCGGCGAGGTCATGTCGCTGTTCGGGACCAGGCCGATCTGCTGACCCTCGGCCTCGAACCCGACGTAGTACGGCGAGTCGGCCATCGGCTCGAGACCGAGCAGCGCGGCGTACACCGGCTTGGCCTTCTCGAGGTCGGTGACCGGGTGCAGGATCGTCTTGACGCCTTGCGTGGAAGTCATTTCAGCATCTCCAAACTCGGGTTTCGCTTACTGACTGTCACGTTAGTCGGGCCGACTCGCCGGTGCTTCTCGATTCCTGACCGGTTAGCTCACGTACTCCGCGAGATGCTTCCCGGTCAGCGTCTTCGGCTTCTTGATCAGCTCCGCCGGAGTGCCTTCGAAGACGATCTTGCCGCCGTCGTGGCCGGCACCCGGGCCGAGGTCGATGATCCAGTCGGCGTGCGCCATGACGGCCTGGTGGTGCTCGATGACGATGACCGATTTGCCGCCGTCGACGAGGCGATCCAGCAGCCCGAGCAGCTGCTCGACGTCCGCGAGGTGGAGACCGGTGGTCGGCTCGTCGAGGACGTAGATCCCGCCCTTCTCCCCCATGTGCGTCGCCAGCTTCAGCCGCTGCCGCTCACCGCCGGACAGTGTCGTCAACGGCTGGCCCAGCGAGACGTACCCGAGTCCGACGTCCGCCAGCCGCGCCAGGATCGCCGAAGCGGCCGGAGTCCGAGCGTCACCCTCCGTGAAGAACGGCAACGCTTCCGCCACCGGCATCGCGAGCACCTCCGCGATGTTCTTCCCGCCGAACGTGTACTCCAGCACGGCGGCCTGGAACCGCTTCCCCTCGCACTCCTCGCACGGCGACTCGACCGTCGCCATCACACCGAGCTCGGTGTAGATCACGCCCGCGCCCTTGCACGCCGGACACGCGCCCTCGGAGTTCGCGCTGAACAGCGCCGGCTTCACCCCGTTCGCCTTCGCGAACGCCTTCCGGATCGGGTCGAGCAGCCCGGTGTACGTAGCCGGGTTGCTCCGCCGGGACCCACGAATCGCACCCTGATCGATCGCGACCACACCTTCACGATCAGCGATCGACCCGCGGATCAGCGAACTCTTTCCCGACCCCGCCACGCCGGTCACCACAACCAGCACACCGAGCGGTACGTCGACATCCACGTCCTGCAGGTTGTTCGTCGAAGCCCCACGCACCTCAAGCGCGCCGGCCGCCGACCTGAACGACTCCTTCAGCGACGCCCGGTCGTCCAGGTGCCGACCAGTCAGCGTCCCGCTGGCACGAAGCTTGTCGAGCGTCCCCTCGAACACGACCTCACCACCACCGGAACCAGCGCCCGGCCCGAGGTCGATGACGTGGTCGGCGATCGCGATCGTCTCCGGCTTGTGCTCCACGACCAGCACCGTGTTGCCCTTGTCCCGCAACTGCAGCAGCAGGTCGTTCATCCGCTGGATGTCGTGCGGGTGCAGACCGATCGTCGGCTCGTCGAAGACGTACGTCACGTCGGTCAGCGACGACCCGAGGTGGCGGATCATCTTGGTCCGCTGAGCCTCACCGCCGGAGAGCGTGCCCGCGGGCCGCTCCAGCGACAGGTATCCGAGCCCGATGTTCACGAACGAGTCGAGCGCCTCGCCGAGCGCCTTCAGCAACGGCGCGACCGACGGCTCCTTCACGTCCCGGATCCACGCGGCCAGGTCGGTGATCTGCATCGCGCACAGGTCCGCGATGTTCTTGCCCTTGATCTTCGAGGACCGCGCCTCGGCGCCGAGCCTGGTCCCGTTGCAGTCGGGGCAGGTCGTGAACGTCACGGCACGCTCGACGAACGCGCGGATATGCGGCTGCATCGCGTCGACGTCCTTGGACAGGAACGACCGCTGGATCGCCGGGATGATCCCGTTGTAGGTGAGGTTGATGCCCTCGACCTTGATCTTGGTCGGCTCCCGATGGAGCAGGTCGTGCAGTTCCTTCTTGGTGTACTTCTTGATCGGCTTGTCCATGTTGAAGAAACCAGAGCCGCGGAAGATCCGCCCGTACCAGCCGTCCATGCTGTAGCCCGGGATCGTCAGCGCACCCTCGGCCAGCGATTTGTTCTCGTCGTACAGCGCGGTCAGGTCGAAGTCGGTGACCGAGCCCATGCCCTCACACCGCGGGCACATGCCGCCGGCGTACACCTGCTCGCGGACGACCTTCTTCTCGCCTGCGCCCTTGTCCGCGGTCATCGAACCGGTCGCGGTCCGCTTCGGCACGTTGAACGAGTACGCCGTCGGCGGGCCGACATGCGGTTTCGCGATCCGGCTGAACAGGATCCGGAGCATCGCGTTCGCGTCGGTCGCCGTACCGACCGTGGAGCGCGGGTTGGCGCCCATCCGCTCCTGGTCGACGAGGATCGCGGTGGTCAGACCGTCGAGTACGTCGACCTCGGGGCGGCCCAGCGTCGGCATGAAGCCCTGCACGAACGCGCTGTAGGTCTCGTTGATCAGCCGCTGCGACTCGGCCGCGATCGTGCCGAACACCAGCGAGCTCTTACCCGACCCGGACACGCCGGTGAACGCGGTCAGCCGGCGCTTCGGGATCTCGACGCTGACGTCCTTCAGGTTGTTCACCCGTGCGCCGGTGACCCGGATCATGTCGTGGCTGTCGGCAACGTGTTCGTCGCGGCTCATGGCTGTTCTCCCCAGGGTCGGTTCAGGAGGCTTGGTTGATACGGACGTGGTTCCCGGCCGGGTCCCGGAACGCGCAGTCGCGGACGCCGTACGGCTGGTCCATCGGCTCCTGGATGACCTCGGCGTCGGTGGCCTGCAACCGCTCGAACAGACCGTCGAGGTCGTCGGACTGCAGCACCACGGTGGCGTACGTGCCCTTCGCCATCATCTCGGCGATGGTACGGCGCTCGTCCTCGGTGAGCCCGGGATCGACGGCCGGCGGCGTGAGCACGATCGAGGTGTCCGGCTGCCCGGGCGGTCCAACCGTGATCCAGCGCATGCCCTCGTACCCGACGTCCAGCCGGACCTCGAAGCCGAGCAGGTCACGGTAGAAGCGGACGGACGCCTCGGGATCGGTGTGCGGCAGGAAGCTGGCGTGAATCTTGATCTCCATGGCGTCAAACTACGTGCCGGACGTGGGAGATGCTTCTCGATTCCTGATCGGTCGGGTCACCTGTTTCGCGACACACGACGGGATGCCGAGGGTGGCGTCGCCCGCGCGGTCCTTGTAGACGCTCGGCGGCATACCGACCAGCTCGGCGAAGCGGGTGCTGAACGTGCCCAGCGACTGGCAGCCGACCGCGAAGCAGACGTCGGTGACGCTCATCCCGCCGCGCCGCAGCAGCATCATCGCCCGCTCGATCCGCCGCGTCATCAGATACCCGTACGGCGACTCTCCGTAAGCACGCTTGAACTCGCGGCTCAGATGCCCCGAGGACATGTGGGCACCACGGGCCAGCGCGTCGACATCCAGCGGCTGCGCGTAATCCCGGTCGATCCGGTCCTTGACACGCCGCAGCCGCGCCAGATCCGCGAGGCGCTGCTCATCCGTCGTACCACTACTCACGGTGTAGATCCTGCCAGGTCAGGCAACCGAAGTCACCCGCCGCGCTACCGCGTCATCGGCGCGGCGCCGGTCTCCTTCACCGCAGAAGCAGCCGCAGCCGCGCCACCGCTCGCCGCCCGGGCGCCCGCGCCGTCGGTCCGCTCGCCCGCCGCCGCCACCCGCGGCGCAGCCTGAGCCCCGAGGGCTTGCTCGACAGTCCGCGCGAGCTCCTTGTCCGGGCGTGCCGCGATGCCCGCGTTCACCGCTTTCACACCGGCGTCGGCCGTCGCGTAGCCGAGGCGGTAGGCGAAGTTCTCGTCGGCGACGGCTTCGCTGCCGGCTACCTGGCCATCGGCGTACCGACCGTCGAGCAGTTGCCGGCTCATCGCGTTGCGTACGTCGCTGACCAGGTCGGGGTCGGGGTGATGCCAGCGTTCGCCGTGCTCACCAGGATCGGCGGAGGTGACGATCGAGGTGGCCGCTGTCTCGAGCGTCCGGTCGATGTCCCCGCGCGCCATGTGCATCCGGACGTTCGGTAGGAACTCGGTGTTGTCGATGTGATAGCCCATCCGGCCGTTCTCGATGTACTCCTCGGCGAGCCGCTGGGCGAACCCGTCGGAGAGGTTGCCGAGCGGGCCTGACGGCAGGTTGGCCCAGCGCTCGTTGTTGTTCCCGCGCAATCCCATCGCCGCCGCGGCACTGGCGTTCATCACGGCATCGGACCAGTTGACCTCGCGACCGTCCTGCTCGAAGGCACGAAGCTGCATCGTGGCTCCGGTGGCATCGAGGGCCCGGCGCCACCAGGCGTCGTCGGACGGATTGCGGTACGAGCCTGGCTCGACGTACTGCTGTGACATCGGCGTCCTTCACGTAGTTCCAGATCGGCGACGACAAGATGTCACAGCAGTGGGTCAGCGGCCGGTCGTCCCGTCCACCTGTTCGCGGATGATGTCGGCATGGCCCGCGTGACGGGCGGTTTCGTTGATGACGGCGAGGACGGCCCAGCGGAGATTGTGGGTCTTCCCGTTGCGCGTAACCGGGATCTCGGGGTCGCCGAGTTTGGCGATGATCTCGTTGGAGGTGGCGCAGGCGGCCTTGTAGTCGGCGCGGAGCGTCTTGAGCGACACCTCGGGATCGACCTGCATGGAGCGCTTGCCGCGCGATGCCTTACCGCCGGCGGCGATCTCCTCGATCCACAGCGACTCGACGAACGTCAGGTGCTGGATCAGCCCGGCCACGTTGGTCCCGGAGTCGACCGTACTGCGGCGCGCGTCCGCCTCGCTCAGGCCGGCCAGCTTCTTGAGTACGCCGGCCCGCAGCCCGTCGAGGGTCTCCACCAACTGTTCGAGTTCAGTCATGTCCTACATGGTCCGATCGTCGCGACCAGACCATGATGATCCGACATCGGCACCTTGAACCAGCCCGTGTCGTCCGAGCACCAGCCGGGCTTCACGAACAGGTGGTCGATCCGGACGAACAGCGCCGCCCACCGGCCGATCTGCGACGGCCGGCCCCACCCGTTCAGCATCGCGTCCGTCATCGGGTCGGCCAGCGCGCGGTAGTCGCGACCGCGGTCGGTCGTGTTCATGTCGCCAGAGATCACCACGGGGTGGTCGTCGCGCGTCGCGCGCAGGGCGATCTGCTCGATCAGCCGGTGATGATTCGCGACCGTCGTCTCGTACGGAACCGTGTCTGCGGGCGCGTCCCACGACGAACCGCCGGACGTGTACCAAGGCTTCGGCACATGGACGGCGATCAGATCGAAGTCACCCGACGGTGCATGGACCCGGAGCATGTACCCCGGCAGATCCGGCCCGGGCTGCTCGAGCACCGTCAACGGCCACCGGCTGAAAACACCGACTGCCGGACCGTTCCAGTACGCCACGTGCTCCGGGTACGCCTCGGACAACCGCTCGGTCAGCGGCTGCCCGATCTCCGAGATCACGAGTACGTCGGCCTTCTGCGCGATCAGATTGTCCGCGCCTTCGAGCTCCCCGGCGCCGATGTTCGCCGCGGCGAACCGCACACCGCGGCTCGGGTCGACCGTCCCCGAACCGTGCGGGACCCAGGGACCGACCGTACCGACGATCCCCACCAGCAGCGTCGACACGGCGAAAGCCACAGCGGCTCGGCGCCGACGTCCGAGCACACCGACCACCAGCGCTACGACCAGCGCGAGCATCGGCAGCAGGATCGCCAGCACATCGGTCACCACGCCGAGCCGGTCCCGGAGCAAGAACCATGCCCAAGGCAACAACCCGGCGATGACAATTCCGGTATAGCGCCCCATCCGAGACGGAGCACTCCCCACCCCTACCTCAGTCCCCTCCACCTCATCAGGCTATGTCACCGCACCTGAGAATCAGCTGGCCCAGTTCAGGTAGGCGACATTCGCAAGGAGCCAGCCGAAGCCGATGGCCTGCTGGCCGTCGCGTTCCGGAGTCGGCTGGTAGCGGTTGTACAGGGCGAGGCACTGGGCGTGGACCTGCGGGTCCCACGCGTTCGCCTGCATCCAGCGCGGCGCCTGCTGCGCGACCGACGGCGCGCCGACCGTGGTCCCGGCAACGGTGGTGTGGATGACGGGGAGCCCGTCGGCGTCCGTGGTCACCACGTTCTGGGTGAACGTCCGGGCGATCCGCGCCATGTCCTGCGCTGCGAACGCGAGCCGCGCCCGGTACGCCCGTACGGCGAACTCGACGTCGATCGCCCCGTGACTGATGTCCTCGAACTGGCGGGCCGGCCCACCGGACGGCGTGAAGATCGAGACATCGGTCTCGGGATCGCCGGTCTTCACGAACCCGTCGTAGATGTGACCGCCTGTCGGCCAGTAGTGCCAGAGGTACGCATCACCTGCGTCGACCGTGACCTGACCGGCCAGCATCCGGCCCATCGCGGCGACCTTCTTCCGGTACTCGCGGTCGCGTGTGGCCAGAGCGAGCTCGACCAGCGTCTGACCGAGACCGACCGATTGGTTGATCGGCTGCTCGCACCCGTCGTACGCGAGCGGCTGGCTCTTGGGCCAGATCAGGTACCCGCCGTCGCGGTACTCCCAGTCGTGGACCGCGACCGCCTCGCGGCAGGCGACGAGGTACTCGAGTGCCTTCCGCAGATACCGCCGGCGCAGGACCGGCGAGCCCAGCACGATCCGCGCGAAGCTCGCGATCGGGTACGTAATCATGCCGGTGTGGACGGCGAAGATCACCGGCTCGCAGTGCATCGTGTACGAACCGGGCTGGGGCACGTCGCCTGCTCGCGGAACTGCTCGCCGGTCGATGGCGGTCAGCTGCAGCGGTCCGGGAGCGGTCGCGTAGATCCGGCTGACCGCGTAGTCGGGGCTGGCCGGGTCGAGGGACAGGTCGGTGTGCGTGACTGTGCGGTTGTTGAAGGTGTTGACCAGCTGGACCGAGAACGTGTCCGGACGCGCCCCGGTGGTGACGGTGATCGTGGTGTCCTCGGCGTACGACAGGGCTTCGCGCAGATCGAGCAGCGGCTGACCGTTGCCGTCGGCAAGGGTTGCGTAGCCGGTGGTGTACGGGTGGTCCGCGCGCCAGGCGGGTAGCGACAGGCCGCGGTAGTCCTTGACGCCGCGCTTGTTGTCGCGGACCGCGAGGACCTGATCGGCGTTGTCGATCAGCCGGTCGAGGTAGTGCGTGTCGCGGTACTTCTCGTACATCCGGACCAGCCCGAGCAGCACGTACGACTGGCTCCAGGCGAGCATCCCCGAGCGGCCGTCGCGGTTGCTGTTGTCGTTCGGCTGGTCCGGCTGGCCGGGGCCGCCCTGCTGGAAGAGCCGATCCCAGTCGTCGAAGGTCTTCCGGGCGGTGTAGTCGATCTCATCGGCGTACGCCGGGATCGCGGTGAGCCCGGAGGCGGCGACAGCACTGGCTGCTGTCAGGCGGAGAACGGCACGACGGGACGGGCGGATGTCGGGCATGGCGGGCGGCCTCCAGCTGATGATGGGCGGTCAGCAGGGGACCTACATTCTCCCGCAGGGAATCGATTTACGGCAGGTCGAGTGCGAGTGGTAAATCGTTGAGGAACTCGACCGCGTCGAACATCGCACCGGCCGACGCGACCCCTGCCGATCGCGTGTCACCCGCAAGAATCCGCCGTACGGCGTTGACCGCCAGCGGCGCCGAGATCGCGTAGATGTCCTGCCCGCGCGCTGTCGCCCGACGCTCCTCGCCGCCGGTCCGGACCCGGACGTCCACGACGAACGTCTGGTCCGATCGGCCCGTGTCGTCGACCGCAACCGGCGCCGGAGTATTCGCGTCCATCAGATCGCCGGCCGCCTCGACCGTCATGTAGGTGCGAACCTCGGGTACGGCGAGGTGGCTCGGGATCGTGACGACATCGGCCATCGTGAACTCCGGGATCACCCGACGCCGGCCGAGCGGCTCCGGGAAGATCCATTCCTCCCGGACCGGCTTGTCGTCGTGGTACTGCAAGGCGCCGTCGGTGAACCGGAGCCTGCGGCCGTTGCGCCGATCGTGCGAGACCTGGCCGGCGGCGCGGGTACCGGGCGTCGGGTGCCAGCTGGTCAGTCCGTAGGCGACGTGCACCTCGTCGGCGCTCGTCCGCTCCCCCAGCGCCGCGGTCGTCAGCAAGTCGCCGAGGCCGCCGTAGAACGCCATCGCCGGCACGACCGGGGTATCGCTGTGCCTGGCGTACGTCGACACGTTGGCCTCGATCTCGGCCGCCACATCGACGTACGGGATCCCCGCGCGGATGGCTGCGTCGATCACCGGATCCGCGGTGGCGGCGAACGGACCGGCGCAATTGATCACCGCGGCGGCGTTCTTCAGCGCCTGATCGAGGGCTTGCGGATCGTCGACCGAGGCCGGGCGGATCTCCAGGTCCCAGAGCGCTTCGAGCGCGCTGGAATTCCGGCCGGAGGCGATGACCGGCAGACCTTGGCGTAGCAGTTCCTCGACGACGAATCGGCCGGTGTGACCGGTTGCTCCATAGACAACGACAGCGTTCATATGTCGAGTCTCGCCGGACCGGAGCGGCCATCGTGAGAGTCCGGAACGACACTGTTCGTACACTTTCGGACATGCACACTGTCGCGCTGGCCACCGCCGGCCACCTGCTGCACTTCGAGCTCGGCATCGCGTACGAGATCTTCGGCAACCCGCCACTCGGCGCCGACGAGTGGTACGACGTACGCCTGTGCGGCCCGGGATCGGTCCGCGTCGGCCCGTTCACCGTCGAACCTGACGACGGCCTGGACTACCTCGCCCACGCAGACACCGTGATCGTCCCGGCCCTCGCGGACGTCGACGAGCCGCTATCACCCGAGCTGGTCGCCGCCGTCCTGGCGGCCTACGAGTCCGGGGCAAGAATCGCGTCGCTCTGCACGGGCGCATTCGTCCTCGGCGCGGCCGGTCTGCTGGACGGCCGGCGAGCGACGACCCACTGGGGGCATGCGGACGCCCTCGCCGCCCGATATCCACAGGCGACGGTCGACCCCGACGTCCTCTACACCGACAACGGCAACATCCTCACCGCGGCCGGCAAAGCGGCCGCGGTCGACCTGTGCCTCCATCTCGTCCACCTCGACCACGGCGCGACGGTCGCGAACACGGTCGCCCGGCGTCTCGTCGTACCGCCGCATCGCGCCGGTGGACAGGCTCAGTTCGTGTCGACGCCGGTCCCGGTCAGCGGCGCTCACACCCTCGCGGAGCTGCTCGCCTGGGTGCAGGAGCGGCTGGACCAGCCGTTGACGGTCACCGACCTGGCCCGGCGCGCGAACACCAGCCCTCGCCACCTCGGCCGGCAGTTCCGTGCGGTGACCGGGCAGACGCCGCTGCAATGGCTCCTCACCCAACGAGTCCGCCGCGCCCAGCAGTTGCTCGAGGCCACTAACCACAGCATCGAATCGGTCGCCACAGCGACCGGCCTGGGCACCGCCACCACGCTTCGCCGCCAGTTCAAACGCGTGGTCGGCATCCCGCCCAACACCTACAGGAGCTCTTTCCGCAGCCCGTAAGGTGATCGCCATGGACGGGAACCGGCAGCTCGCGGAGCTGCGGGAGCTGATCGTCGGTGCGGTCGGGCACGAGAGCGCGATCGACGGGTTGTTGCTGTCGGTTGTCGAGGCGCCCACGCCGCCGACGGCCGGGCTCGCGTCGCCGACGTTCGCACTGGTCGCGCAGGGGCGGAAGCGGCTGGCGCTCGGGGAGCAGGTGTTTGAGTACGGCGCCGGCGACTACGTGATCGTCTCCGTGGACCTGCCGGTGACAGGACACTTCGTCGAGGCCTCGAAGGACGCCCCGTGCCTCGGCGTCGGGCTTGAGCTGCGACCGGAGCAGATCGCCTCGCTGCTCCTCGACGCGACCGAGAAGCCCGGTGCGGCCGTCCGCGGACTCACCATCGACCATGCGCCGGCCGAGCTGGTCGACGCGATGATCCGCCTGCTCCGACTGGTCCACCAGCCCGACGACGCGCCCGTACTCGCGCCGCTCGTCCAACGCGAGATCCTCTGGCGGTTGCTGCGCAGCCCACAAGGCGCGGCTGTCCGCGAGATCGGGCTCGCCGACAGCAGCCTGTCGCACGTCGCCCGGGTCATCGGCTGGATCCGCAAGCACTACACCGAGCCGTTCCGGATCGAGGATCTGGCGTCGATGGCCGGCATGAGTACGTCGGCGTTCCACCGGCACTTCCGTACCGTCACCGAGCTGACCCCGATCCAGTTCCAGAAGAAGATCCGGCTGCACGAGGCGCGGCTGCGAGTGGTCGGGCTCGGCGAGGACGTGACGAGCGCCGGGTACGCCGTGGGCTACGACAGCCCGTCCCAGTTCAGCCGCGAGTACCGCCGCGAGTTCGGTACGCCGCCGTCTCGCGATCGAGCAGGATCGTGCAAGCCGGCGGGACAATTGGTCTAACGGCATCGCCGTCCCAGCACGTCTACTGGAGTCGTACCTGTTACTGACCTGGTAGGAGTTGTGCACGATTATGCAAGTAGCTGTGATCACCGGCGGAAGTTCCGGCATCGGCCAGGGCGCGGCCTTCGAGATCGCCAAACGCGGTACGGCCGTCGTCGTCACCTACCACGGCAGCCGCGAACGCGGTCTCGACACGGTCGAGCGGATCGAGAAGGACGGCGGTACGGCGGTTGCGCTGCCGCTGGACGTGTCGCTGCCGGAGACGTTCGCGGAGTTCCGGGCCGCGCTGACCGGCGTACTGAAGGAATGGGACCGGACGACGTTCGACTTCCTCGTCAGCAACGCCGGGGTCGGGCAGCCTCCGGTGATGTTCGAGGAGACGACCGAGGAGCTCTTCGACCAGATGGTCAATGTCCATCTCAAGGGCCCGTACTTCCTCACCCAGACGCTCCTCCCACTGATCGCCGACAACGGTTCGATCGTCTATACGACCAGCTCGTCCGCTCTCCAATCGTCGCGGCCCTCACCCGGGTATTCGGTCTACGCGAGCGTGAAGGGCGCGCAGATCGTGCTCACCCGGTACCTCGCGAAGGAGCTGAGCGTCCGCGGGATCCGGGTCAACGCCGTCGCTCCTGGCGTCACCCGGACCCGCCTCGGCGGCGACGCGTTCTCCGAGCATCCCGAGTGGATTCCCCCGATCGCGGAGCGGACGGCGCTCGGCCGGATCGGTGAATCCGAGGATCTCGGCAAAGTCATCGCGTTCCTCGGTTCGCCCGACTCGGGCTGGATCACCGCGCAGACCGTCGAGGCCTCGGGCGGCTACGAGCTCTGAGTCCAGGCGTCTCCCCAGCTCGTGCTGCGGGCGGCACGGTATGAGTCGGAAGACTTCGGCACGACCAGTTGCTGGGCGGCGCCGGCCGACGTACAGAGCTCCAGTACGACCTGTCCTTTCGGTCTGCCCGGTCTGCGGATCACCCGCGCCGGCGCAGGCCGGACCGGGGCGCGTGTTGCGACGAGGTAGCTGAATCGCTCTTCCTCGTAGTTGCGGGTGCCGTCCTTCAGCATGCGGTGCAGCTCGGTACGGGGTAGGCGGGCGGCGAAGTGGCACCAATCCGTTGGGCACTCGCCTTGATGCGGGCACGGAGCCGCGATCGTGAAGCCGTGGTCGATCAACTGATCACGAGCTTGCAGCGTACGGCGGTGGCCGTGCGGCGTGCCTGGTTCGACGATGACGAGCGTGACCGCCGATGCTGCTGCGGACTCGACCAAGGCGTGACGGGCGTCGTCGGTCAGCTCGTTCAGCACATAGCCGATGGTGATGAGATCGGCGGACCCGCTCCAGTGGCGGAGGTCGGCGGAGGTCCACCGCCAGCTGTTGCCTGTGGCAAGTTGTTTGCCGAGAGCGATGGCGGCCGGATGGCGTTCGACGATCTCGGTGGCGATGGTCGGCCAGAGGGACGTGGCGGCCCAGGCGGCGGCGCCGGTTCCGCCGCCGAGGTCGAGGTGGGTGGTGAACGATGCGTCGACGTGACGCTCGGCCGCCGACAGTGCGGCGCACAGCGCGCGGAAGGTCGCCGGCATGCGGATGACGGCGTACGCGAGCGCATCGAGGTGATCGCGCATCCCGGGAGCAGTGTCGTCGACCTGCTCGGCGCGGTAGCGGTGTGAGAGCGCGGCGATTCGGCGGCGTAGTTCGTGGTGCGGTACGCCGTCGACTGCGCGTGCGAGGGCAGCATGAAGTTGTGTGTCCATGGCGGACATGCGGAAGCTCCGGTTCGGTCGGCACGGAGTACGCGCTGAGCCAACTCAGCGCACACGTGATCCGCGGCCAGACGCCGCGACGCACCAACCGGTCCGGAGAAGAAGAGCTGTCAGAAGGCAGCAGAGGAGGGGATGGCGCGGAACCGGATAACCTTGCAAGCCATCATGCACCTCCTCGGATTGACGCCGACGGTAGCAGAGCTGGCCTCAGTCCGCGGCCTATTTATCGGCCGTCCGAAGTACACAGACACACCTTGTTGCCCTGCGGGTCCGCGAGCACGATGAACGCCGGCGCCTCGTCGTCGTACGCGACTGTGCCGCCGGCGGCGAGGCCGGCCTTGATGCGATCCGGGACGACCTCGGCCGGCAGCCAAAGATCCAGGTGGAACCGTTGCCGTGGTGTCGCGTGCGGAGAGGTCCCCTGGAACCAGACATTCGGGATCCGGCCGGTCGGGTCGAGGATGTCGTTGCCCTGGAACGAGTCTGCCGTGCCGGTCAGCACCGCGGCCCAGAACGGACCGATCTCGGGGAGATCCGCGGTGTCCAGCGCGATCTCCAGCTGCGCCACGGCCGTCGGGTCGGCCGTCAGTCCGTGCTCGGCCGCGATCGCGCTGATCTGCTGCGCGACCGCTTCGTCCCGGCTGGACACGTCCACGAACGTCGCGCCGAGCCGCAACTCCGGCACCACCTCGGCCGACGAGCACGCCTCGCCGACGGCTTGCACGAACCGCGCTCCTTCGGCCAACGAGGAAGTCACGAACCTCGCCTGCTGCGCTTGAACCATCTTCCGCCAGTCCGCAAGAACCATGTTGTTCACCCACGCAGTATGGCGAGATCGCGCTCGGCGTACATCCGGTGATGCCACTCCTCACCCAGAATGCAGCCGAGGCACCGGCTGACCTCGAAGCTCTCGGACTCCGGATAGCCCGGCTCGATCACCGGCACGGTCATCTCGCTCAGCCGCTCATCGGTCAAACCGGCGAACACCTCCCGCACGGTCCCCATCCGATCGGCCCGCAACGCAAGCACCTCGTCGAGCGACGGCCGTACGGCGCGATCGCGCGGAACCCCCGGTACGTCGGACATCTCGTCGTGCGGCAGATCCAGCGGGTCCCAGGGAGCCGGATCGCCCAGCACAGCACGCCGCACCCAGGCATCCGTTGCGAAGACCAGGTGCCGCTGCGTCTCGATGAACGACCACTCGCCGTCGACGGACTCGTGCAGCAGCTCCTCCGGCATCGCCCGGGCCCGCTCGACGGTCTCGGCCCACAACCGCTCGAGCAGCTCCCACGCCTCGCGGTACCCGTCCGCGTCTTTCGGGCTCATCTTCGCCCGATCCGGGTACCGGCGGTTGAGCTCGGCATCGATCAGCGGTACGACGTCCACGCCCCACACCCGCAGGTTGTCGATATCCCCGTCGATCGACACATCCACCACCCGGGCCGCGCGGATCGTCACCCCGGTCAGGTCGACCTTGTCGAACACCGCGTCGCGAAGCCGCACGTCCTCGAACCGCGCCCCGCTCAGATCCTGCTCCTTGAACTCAGCCACCCGCCCACCTTCCCGCGAGCGCGGCACGGACGACAAGACGTCCGATGTGACCAGGTCCGTGATAGACCTGCTGGCGATCACCGCCTTCTGATCGGAACGGAGCGGCATGTACCGCAGGCTCGTGCTCAAGTTGTCCGGGCAGGCGATTGCCGGCCCCGACGAGTTCGGATTCAACAGCGATCGGCTCACGCATCTCGCGAACGAGGTGATCGCGTTGCGTGCCACCGGCGTACAAGTCGCGGTGGTGGTCGGCGGCGGGAACGTGTTCCGCGGGAACCGGGCCGACGACTGGGGTATCGACCGGGTCGAGGCGGACAACATCGGCATGCTCGGCACCGTGATCAACGCGGTCCTGCTGCGCGGGCGACTGGCTGCGCTCGGGGCACACGGCGTACGGCTGATGACGGCGATCCCAATCGACAACCTCGCCGAGCCGTACATCCGGCTCCGCGCACTCCGGCACCTGGAGAAGGGCTCGATCGTCCTGCTTGCGTGCGGCAACGGGCAGCCGTTCACCACCACCGACTACCCCTCCGTCCAGCGGGCCGTGGAACTGGAAGCCGACGCGCTCCTCGTCGCGAAGAACGGCACGGACGGCGTGTACGACGCCGACCCGAACAAGAACCCCGACGCGAAGCGCTTCGACCACCTCACCTACACCGAGGTCATCGACCGCGGCCTAGGGGTGATGGACCAGTCCGCCTTCATCCTCGCCCGCGACCACCACCTCCCCCTCCACGTCTTCGACATCGACCGCACCGGCGCCGCTTCCGCCATCGTCAACGGCACCCCGGTCGGTACGACCATCATCTGACGGAGGTTGTAGCAGCGCGCTAAATGGTTTGTCGCGGTCCGGCCTGAGTTGGTGTACTCGAACGCGTACGAGCAGGTGCCTAGTAAGGAGTCCGTCATGCGACCTCGCTTCATGTCTGTTGCTGATCGGACTGTCACCTGTTCAAAGGACATGAAGCTGCGTGGAAGTACTGAATCTTGGGATCCTGGCGCATGTTGACGCCGGAAAGACCAGCCTGACCGAGCGGCTGCTGTACACCGCCGGAGTCATCGACGAGGTCGGAAGCGTCGACGACGGCAACACCCAGACCGACTCACTCGCGCTCGAACGGCAGCGCGGGATCACGATCAAATCCGCGGTCGTCTCGTTCGCGATCGGCGACGTGACGGTCAACCTGATCGACACCCCGGGCCACCCGGACTTCATCGCCGAGGTGGAGCGCGCGCTGAGCGTGCTCGACGGCGCGGTCCTGGTGATCTCGGCCGTCGAGGGCGTCCAGGCGCAGACCCGCGTCCTGATGCGGACGCTCCAGCGGCTGCGCATCCCGACGCTGATCTTCGTCAACAAGCTCGACCGACCGGGTGCGCAGTACGACGGCGTGCTGCGTCAGATCGCGACGAAGCTGACGCCGGCGATCGTCCCGATGGGCGAGGCGACCCACCTCGGCACCCCCGAGGCGGCGTTCAAGCCGATCGTGCAGGAGGACGCCCTCCTCGAGGTCCTCACCGAGCAGGACGACGACCTGTTGGAGCGGTACGTCGACGGCGAGCCGCTCGCGCTGCACGAGGCGTTCACGGCCCAGACCCACCAGGCGCGCGTGCACCCGGTGTACTTCGGGTCCGCGATCACTGGCGCCGGTACGGAAGCCCTCACCGACGGCATCCGCGACCTACTCCCCCGCGCCCGCACTGACGGCAGCCAGCTCGACGGCTCCGTCTTCAAGGTCGAGCGCGGACCGGCCGGCGAGAAGATCGCGTATGTCCGGATGTTCTCGGGTACGGCGCACGTCCGCGACCGGATCCGCTTCGGCGAGAGCGACGCGAAGATCACCGCATTGCACGTCATCGGTGAAGGCCAGGCGAACGCCGTACCGGCAGGTCGGATCGGCAAGTTCTGGGGCCTGGCCGACGTCCAGATCGGTGACCGCATCACCGCGACCGACGACCCCGAGCCGCGGACGACCACGGCCTTCTTCGCGCCGCCGACCCTCGAGACCGTGATCTCGGCGCGGAAGCCGTCCGACAAGGGCAATCTGCGCGTCGCGCTGACCCAGCTCGCCGAGCAGGACCCGCTGATCAACCTGCGCCAGGACGACCTGCGCCAGGAGACCTATGTGTCGCTGTACGGCGAGGTGCAGAAGGAGGTCATCGAGACGACGCTGGCGACCGAGTTCGGGCTCGAGGTCGACTTCCGCGAGACGACCACGATCTGCATCGAGCGGGTCGTCGGCACCGGCGCGGCGGTCGAGTTCAACAAGAAGGACGCGAACCCGTTCCTGGCCACGATCGGCCTGCGCGTCGAACCGGCACCGGTCAACGCCGGCGTCAGTTTCGAACTCGAGGTCGAGCTCGGCTCGATGCCGTACGCGTTCATCAAGGCCGTCGAGGAGACGGTCCGCGAGACGCTGCACCAAGGCGTCCACGGCTGGCAGATCCCCGACGCGCACGTCGTGATGACGCACTCGGGGTACTCCGCCCGCCAGAGCCACGCGCACGCGGTGTTCGACAAGAGCATGTCCAGCACGGCCGGCGACTTCCGCAACCTCACCCCGCTGGTCCTGATGACGGCCCTTCAGGAAGCACGTACGACGGTGCACGAGCCGATGCACCATTTCCAGCTGGAGCTCCCGACCGACACCACGCGTGCCGTCCTCGCGGCTCTCGCTCGTCTGCGGGCGATCCCGCAGGTCCCGGCGCTCGCCGCGGAAACCTCAACCCTGGAAGGAGAAATCCCCGCGGCCGCCGTGTACGAGCTCGAGCAACAACTTCCTGCCCTCACCCGCGGCGAAGGCGTCCTGGAGTCGGCGTTCGAGCGATACCACCCCGTCACCGGCCCGATCCCGGAACGCCCGCGCACCGACCACGACCCGCTCCACCGCCGCGAGTACCTGCTGCACATTCAGCGCCGGGTATAGGTGCCGTGCACAACGGTCGCGCCGAGATCGTCGTCCTCGACGATCTCGGCGTCCAGACCGTGCTCGACCATCACGTCCAGCGCGACCGGCGCCTGGCGTTCACTCGTCTCGACGAAGAAGTGACCGCCCGGCGCCAGCCAATCCGTCGCCTCAGCTGCCACCCTCCGGAAGACCGCGAGCCCGTCCGACCCGCCGTCCAACGTGACGTGCGGTTCATACAACCGCGCTTCGGGCGGCAGCAGCCGAATCTCATCCGTCGGCACGTACGGAACATTCGACAGCAGTACGTCGACCCGCCCGCGCAACCGCTCCGGCAACGCGGCGTACAGGTCGCCCTGATACACCGTCCCGCCGAACGGCAGCAGGTTGCGCCGCGCGCACTCGATCGCAGCCGTCTCGATGTCCGCGGCGTACAACGTCACCTCACGCTGAGCCGCGACCGCCGCGCCGACAGCGCCCGTGCCACAGGCCAGATCCACCACGACCGCTCCCGCAGCCGTGACCCGCAACGCCTCCGCGACCAAGAACTCCGTACGGCGGCGCGGGATGAACACCCCGTTGTCGACCGCGATCCGCAACCCGCAGAACGACGCCCAGCCGACGACGTACTCCAACGGCAGCCCGGCGACCCGCTGGTCGACCATGGCCGCGAGCTCGGCCTCGTCCCGGGCGGACTCGGCGATCAGCGCCGCCTCGTCCTCGGCGAACACAGATCCCGACGCACGCAGTCGCTCAACAACAGTGGTCACAGCACAGTTCTATCCGAAAGCGTTCACGCCCGTGAGCTCAGCCGAGACCGTCCACAGCCGCGCCGCCGATGCCGGGTCGATCGCATACGGCCGTACGCCGGGAGCGTCGTCGGTCGACACCTCCGCGATCTCGCAGTCCTCGCAGAACACGCCGCCCAGCCCGTCGAGCTGCGGCGAGGTCGCGGCCCAGACCTGTGTCGCGGCACCCTGCGCCGGGCTCTTGAACGCCGTGCTGAGCGGATTGCCGTCCTCGTCGATCCAGCCGAAGTCGACCATCTCTTGCTTCTCGAGGTGCCGCTGCAACGGCGTCAGGATCCCGCCCGGGTGCAGCGCGAACGCCCGCACGCCGGAATCCTTGCCGAGGGCATCGAGCTGGACCGCGAACAGCACGTTGGCCGTCTTCGCCTGCCCGTACGCCTGCCACTTGTCGTACCCCTGCCGGAACTCCAGGTCGTCCCAGCGAATGTCCGACCGACGGTGCCCGGTCGACGAGACCGATACGACCCGCGCGCCGCCGTCGGCCACGAGCGACGGCCACAACCGGTTCACCAGCGCGAAGTGCCCCAGGTGGTTGGTCGCGAACTGCGCCTCCCAGCCCGGACCGACCCGCGTCTCCGGAGCAGCCATGATCGCCGCGTTGTCGATCATGATGTCCACCGACCGCCCCGACGCGAGGAACCGGTCCGCGAACGCCTGCACGCTGTCCAGGTCGCCAAGATCCAGCTCGTCGATCTCGACATCATCGACTCCGGCCAGCGCTTCCCGCGCCGCATCCGGACGACGGGCCGGTACGACGACATGTGCGCCGGCCTTGGTCAGCGCCTTGGTGGTCTCCAGACCGAGACCGGAGTATCCGCCGGTGACGATCGCCAGCTTGCCGGTCAGGTCGATCCCGGCGAGGACCTCGTCCGCGGTGCTGTCGTGCCCGAAACCCGAGCCGATCTTGTGTTGTCCACTCATGGTGAGCAGCCTATGAATTAGAGTGCGCTCAAAGTCAAGCCCCGAGGTGCGGATCCTGCCGCAACGACTCCGCCAACCGCTGCAGCGCCGGGTTCGGATTGTCCGGACTCCAGCACGCGTGCAGCGTCACCGAGTGCGCATCGGCCGCATCCAGTTCGCGGTACCGGACGCCCTCGACGCCCATCGCCATGATCGACCGCGGGATCAAGGCACATCCCAGACCGGCCCGCACGAGTGCGAGCATCGTCGGCACCTGCGAGGCGAGCTGGCTCACGGCGTACCGGTCCATCCCGATCATCGCCGCACAGATGTCATGCAAGTACTGCGAGCCCTCCGGGCTGTAGCCGATGTAGTCGTCGGTCGCATCGACCAGCGCGACCGGCCCGTCCCCGTCGGCCAGCGGATGCTTTGCCGGTACGGCGAGGACCAGGTCCTCGGAATGCACCAGCATCGACTCGAACTGCGCCGGGATCGGCGGCCGGACGAGCCCGAGATCGATCTCCAGGTTCGCCAGCGCCTCGAACTGCGCCGGGCTGACGAGCTCGGTCAGCTCGGCGGTCACCCCGGGCGTGCGCTTGCCGACCATGGTCAGGAAGTCGGCGAGTACGGCGTACGCCCCGATCGCGGTGAACGCGAGCCGCAGCGTCCCGGTCGTCCCGTCGGCCGCGCGGCGGGTTGCCTCCGGAGCGACGTCGAGCAGCGCGAGGACGCGGCGGGCGTGCTCGAGGAACACGTCGCCGGCCGCGGTCAGCCGAACCCCGCGGCCGGTGCGGTCGAACAGCCGGACGTCGAGCGTTCGTTCGAGGCCCTGGATCTGGCGCGTCAGCGGCGGCTGGGTCAGGTTGAGCCGCTGGGCAGCCCGGCCGTAGTGCAGTTCCTCGGCGACCGCGACGAATCCGCGGAGTTGCTGGAGCGACATGTCCATGCGTGCACGGTATCGGTTCATGCGCAATCGGGCTTGGACCTGCATAACGGAATGCGCTTACCGTCATGCCATGCCGAAACTCGCCGCACTCTTCTCACCCGAACGTGCCGCCGATGTCGTCGACGCGAACACTCGACAGCTGCTCGAGGACCGTTTCGAGGTGGTCTGGGCAACGCCCGAGCACACCGCCGGCCCCGGATCCGCGGCGAAACCGCCGGCCCTCGACCCGGCCGCCGTACCCGAGCTGGCCGCCGGCGCCGACGTCCTGCTCACCAGCTGGGGTACGCCGCATCTCGGCAAGGAGCTGTGGTCCGGCGGCAACGGTCCGAAGGTGGTCGCGCACGCGGCCGGTACGGTCAAGAACCTGATCGACCCTGTCATCCTCGACCAGGGCGTCGCGGTCTTCTCGGCAGGTCCCCGGATCGCCTGGTCGGTCGGCGAGTACTGCCTCGCGTCGATGCTCACGCTGGCGCGGCGGCTGCCCCGGTTCGACGGCGCGGTCCGCGCGGGCGGGTGGAAGCAGACGGAGTACCGAGGTCATGAACTGGCCGGCGCGAAGGTCGGCATCATCGGCGCGAGCAGCACCGCGCGGGCGTTGATCACGCTGCTGAAGCCGTTCGGCTGCGACCTGGCCGTCTACGACCCGTACCTGACGGCCGAGCGCGCCGGCGAACTCGGCGTACGAACGACGACGCTCGAGGACGCGGCCAGCGGGCCGTTCCTCAGCATCCACGTCCCGAACGTGCCGGAGACGAAGGGCATGATCACCCGCGCCCTGATCGAGAACCTGCCGAACGGCGCGGTCGTGGTGAACTCGTCGCGCGGACCGGCGATCGACCAACGAGCGCTGCTCGAGCACGCGCTCGACGGGCGGATCTACGCGGCGCTCGACGTCTACGACCCCGAACCACCGCAGTTCGACGCGAAGACGCTCGCGGCCTCGAATCTCCTACTGACTCCGCACGTCGCCGGTGACACCGCCGAGGGCCACCTCGCGCTCGCGGGCTACGTGCTCAAGGACGCACTGCAGTGGCTCGACAACGGCACCCGCGGTCCGAGCTTCGTCGATCCCGCGTCGTGGTCGATCGCCGCGTGAGAGGAACGGCCATGTCACGTATTACCCAGGTTGAGGTCTTCCCGGTCGCGGTACCGTTCGCGCGCCGGTTCGTACTCGGCAGCGGCGCGGTCGGCTCGCCCGATGCAGCACCCGACCAGGCCGGCGCGGTGATCTTCGTGAAGCTGACCACCGAGGACGGCGTTGTCGGCTGGGGTGAGCAGCGCGCACTGCCGAGCTGGAGCTACGAGACGGCCGAGACGATGGCGGTCGTGATCCGGCGGCATCTCACGCCGATCCTGCTCGAGCTCACGCCGTTCGATGTCGAGCTGTTTCATCAGCGCGCGGCCAAGCGGCTCAGCCCGGCGGTGTCGAACGGGTTCCCGTTCGCCCGGGCTGCGATCGATGTCGCGATGCACGACGCGGCGGGCAAGCTGGCCGGCGTACCTGTGCATGCGCTGCTCGGTGGGAAGATCCACGACGAGATCCCGCTCTGCTCGGCGATCGGGGTCGGGGACCAGGATGCCGTACGCGAGCATGCGATCCAGTCGTCGGACTATGCGGCGTACAAGGTCAAGATCGGCGGCGATCTGGATGCGGACACCGCCGCGATCGAGACCGTCGCAGAGGTTGCCGACGGCAAGCCACTCTGGCTCGACGCGAACCAGTCGTATCGACCGAGCGCTCTGAGGCAGCTGCGTAACCGGACCGCGGGCATCCGTACGATTCATTGCATCGAGCAACCGGTGCCCAGTACCGACACGCTGGCCATGGCCCGGCTGCGGGAGCTGATCGACCTGCCGATCGCGATCGACGAAGGCAGCTTCTCCGCGCAGGACCTGGCGCGCGCGATCCAGCTCAACGCCGCCGACCTGGTCGTCGTCAAGGTCTGCAAGTCCGGCGGACTGCGCAACGCACTGAAGACCGCCCAGACCGCGCTCGCCGGCGGTCTCGAGATTCTCGCCAGCGGCCTGACCGACTGCGGAGTCGCGTTCGCCGCCGCACTGCACGTGTTCAGTCAGCTCGAGCTCGCCCTGCCCGCCGAGCTCAACGGGCCGGAGCTGCTGACCGAGCTCTACGTCGAGGGGCTGAGCATCACCAAGGCCGTCGCAACGGTCCCCACCGCCCCTGGATTGGGCGTCGAGGTCGACGAGGAACGCATCCGCGCGGAGTCGATCGACCTGCTCTATCGGTGAGGAGAACCATGCAAACAAAGCTGTCCCGCCGCGGCTTCCTGGGGATGACCGGCTTCGCCGGACTCGGGATCGCCGCGGCCGGAACCCTGGCCGGGTGTTCGTCCGGGCCGCCGTCCGGTGCCGCCACCTGGTCGATGTGGTCCAGCAGCGCCGCCGAGAAGAAGGTCTGGGACGACTTCGGCAAGTACGTCGAGCAGCAGCTCAAGGTCAAGTCCGTCGCCAGCCTCACGCCGTCCCCCAGCTACCCGACCAAGCTCGACCTCCAACTCGTCAGCGGTACGGCGAGCCTGGTGACCGCGCTCAACGGCACGCTGATCCCGACGTACGCCGCCCGTGGCGCGCACCGGCCACTCGACGACCTGATCGCCAACGACCCGGACTTCACGCTGGACGACTTCTACCAGACCAGCAGAAGCATCAGCAGCTTCAACGGCAAGACCTACGCGATCGGCTTCGACGTCGCGCCGACGGTCATGTACTACAACAAGGACCTGCTGAAGAAGCAGGGCATCCCGTTGCCGTCGCCGACCGAGCCGATGTCTTGGGCAACGTTCCGGGGCCTCTGCAAGCAGCTGACCAAACCCGGCCAGCAGTACGGCTTCACCTGCGCGCCCGCCATCGACGACCTGGTGTCCTGGATCTACTGCGCGGGCGGCAACGTGATGAGCGACGACGGCAGCCGCAGCACGCTGGGTGATCCGGAAGCGATGGAGGCACTGCAGTACGTCATCGACCTCTTCGTCAAGGACAAGGTCACTCCGCCGATCAAGAACCTCGTCACCGAGAGCTCGCTGTCGAACTTCATGCAGGGCAACGTCGCGTTCATGCAGAACGGTCCCTGGCAGGTCGTCAACGCTCGCAAGGCCAAGTTCGACTGGGACATCATCCCGTTCCCGGCCGGGGCTGCCGGGAGCAAGCCGCGGGTCTCGGGATCCAGCTTCGCGATTCCATCGGGGGTGCGCGATGGTGCCGAGCTCGACCTCGCGTGGAAGCTGATGAAGACCCTGACCAGCACCGGCGCACTCGACATCTACGCCAAGGCCGGCCGCAACAACCCGGCCAGGCTCAGCGCCGGCAGCGCGTTCCAGCCGCCGCCGGACAACCTCGGCATCGTCCAGCAGATCCTGGCCGGCAAGCTCGCCGGCGGTCACGCCTTCGACGTCACCACGAACTGGAACCAGGTCAAGCAGTTGCTCGGTCAGGATCTGCCCCGGACCTTCCTCGGCCAGGTCAGCGTCCCGGACGCGATCAACGGGCTCACCCCGCGCCTCGACATCCTGATGCGCCAGCACCTCGACACCGTCCGCCAAGCCACCGCCAGGAAGGGGTGAACCCGATGGCCGTCGATCTAGCACCAGCCGTAACCACCCCCACACCAACCCGACCGACCTCGAAACCGACCCCACGTTGGCGCAGCCGCGAGGCTCTCACCGCCTGGCTGTTCATCCTGCCCAGCCTGATCGGCTTCCTGATCTTCACCGCCGGACCGGTCGTTGCCGCAGGCGTCATCTCGCTGCTGAACTGGAACCTGTTCAGCGCACCGACCTGGGCCGGCCTGCACAACTTCGCCCGCCTCGGCCCCGACCCGACGTTCTGGTCCGCGCTCGGCAACACGGCGTACTTCACCTTGGTCAGCGTGCCACTGACGATCGTCGTCAGCCTCGCCCTCGCGCTTCTGCTCAACCAGGGCGTACGCCGGGTCGCCGTCTTCCGGTCGCTGCTGCTGTTGCCATACGCAACCATCACGGTCGCGGTGGCGTTCGTCTGGATCTGGCTCTATATCCCGCACGACGGCCTGGTGAACGCCGTGCTCGGCTGGTTCGGCATCAACGGACCGGCGTGGCTGATCTCGGACAACTGGGCGATGCCCGCACTGATCCTGATGAGCGTCTGGAAGAGCTTCGGCTTCGGCATGGTCGTCTTCCTCGCCGGCCTCCAGGCGATCCCGCAACAGCTGTACGAAGCCGGTCGGGTGGACGGTACGTCGCCGTGGAACAGCTTCCGCCACATCACACTGCCAATGCTCTCCCCCGCCTTGTTCTTCGTCATCGTCACGTCGGTGATCGGATCGTTCCAGGTCTTCGACCAGGCACTGATCATGACGAACGGCGGACCGGGCACCCGCACCACCACGCTGGTCATGTACATCTACCGGACCGGCTTCGAGAACTACGACCAGGGGTACGCCGCGGCGCAGTCGCTGGTGCTGTTCGCGTTCATTGTGGTCATCACCACCGGCCAGTTCCTCTTCCAGCGCAAGTTGGTGCACTATGACAACTGATGCCCGCCGCAAGCTGATCGTCTTCGCGTGCTTCCTGGTCACCGCGCTCACGCTGATCCCGGTCGTGATGATGGTGCTGGTCGCGTTCCAGTCCGACGCCGAGTCGATGGCGGCCAAGCCGTCGTTCTGGCCGAGCAGCTGGCACCCCGAGAACCTGACCCGCGCCTTCGACCTCGTCCCCCTCGGCAAGTACCTGCTCAACACGATCTACTTCGCCGGCGGTACGACGATCCTCGAAACGGTCACCGCTGCGCTCGCGGCGTACGCGTTCGCACGGCTGAACTTCCCCGGCCGGAGCTGGCTGTTCGGGATCTACTTGGCCACGCTGATGATCCCGTCACAAGTGACGCTGATCCCGCAGTTCGTGCTGGTCGCGAAGCTGCACGGCATCGACACCTGGCCCGGGATGATCCTGCCGCACGCGTTCACCGCGATCGGGGTGTTCCTGCTGCGGCAGTTCTTCCTCGGCATCCCACGTGACTACGAGGAGGCAGCCCGGCTGGACGGTGCGAACCGTTGGCAGGCATTCGTCCGGGTGATCGTGCCGCTCGCAGTGCCAGCGATCGCGACGCTGGCCGTGTTCAAGTTCATCGGCCAGTGGAACAACCTGCTCTGGCCGCTCGTCATCTCCAACAGCGACGCGACCCGCACGGCGGCAGTCGGCCTGCAGGTCTTCCAGGACACCAACGGCACCCAGTGGAACTTGTTGCTGATGGCAGCGACCGTCACCACGATCCCGCTGATCGTGCTGTTCTTCCTCACCCAACGCTGGTTCGTCCGAGGTATCACCATGAGTGGTCTAGGAGGTCGCTGAACAATGACCTATCTGTGGTCCGTCTTCACCAAGCCCTGGTCCGGCCTTCCCGGCGACGAGCTCGGCCGGCTCGTCGCCGGCATCGGGTTCGGCGGCGCCGAGATCCCGGTCCGCGACACGGCGTACGTCACGCCGGCGAACGCCGGTGCCGAGCTGCCGAAGTTCACCGCGCAATTGCGGGCCGAGGGCATCGAACCGATCAGCGTCGCGAGCGACCTGTCCGAGCAGGTGTTCGCCGCCTGCGCCGAGGCCTGTGCGCCGATGATCCGGATCATGGCCGAGCTCGGCCCCGACGGATACTCCGCTTCCGTGCAGCGCAACCGCGCTCTCCTTGAGCAGGCGGTCCCACTGACCGAGCGGTACGACGTGCAGGTCGGCGTACAGCCGCATCACGGAAGGTTCGTGTCATCGACGCTCGGCGTACTGCAACTGCTCGAAGGACTGCCCGATCGGTACAAGCTCGTGTGGGACGCGGCGCACGACGCGCTGGCCGGCGACCACCCCGCGGTGACGCTCGAGCTCGGCGCGGACCGGCTCGGGATCGTGAACCTGAAGAACGTGCACTACCTGCGGACGGACACCGGCTGGAAGACGAACTTCGTCGAGGCCGAGGACGGTCTCGCCGACTGGCCGGCCGTCTTCGCCGCACTGGAGAAGGTCGGGTACGCGGGCCCGATCTGCCTGACAGGTCAGTACTCCGATCCCGCCGTACCCGTCGAAGAACGGCTCAGGAAAGATCTCCGCTTCGCTGTCACATCGGCCGCGCAGCATCCGTCAAGGGAGTGAATGGCAACTAAACCACGAACCCTGATGGAGAACCTCCCATGCAAGCACGGATGACGAACCCCGCGGAGATCCTGCCGGACGCCACCAAGGGCATTCAGAACATCTACAAGGCGATCGGCCAGTCCGGTACGGACGGCAAGATCCTGGAGCTCGTGCACCTGCGGGCCAGCCAGATCAACGGTTGCTCGCCCTGTGTGTTCGGCGGGATCAAGTCGGCGCTGAAGAACGGCGAGACCGACGAGCGGCTGCACCAGGTCGCCGCCTGGCGCGAGTCCGACCTCTTCACCGACGCCGAGCGGGCCGCACTCGAGATGGCGGAGGCCGCGACCCGGCTGGCCGACAACCCGACCGCGGTCAGTGACGAGATCTGGGCCGAGGCGGAAAGGCACTTCGGCGAGAAGGAACTGTCGGCGATCGTGCTGATGATCGCGCTCACCAACATGTTCAACCGGATCAACACCACCGTGCGTCAGCCCGCCGGCGCCACCTGGTAGTTCGATAGCGTGAGCCCCGGATGTCGAGAAGGCGTCCGGGGCTCCGACGTACCGGGTGAATGGAGGCACGCGATGAAATACATGCTGCTGATCTACGGAAACGAAGAAACCTGGGACACCCTGCACGCCGAGGGAATCGAGCAAGTGCTTGACCAGCACCGCGCCCTCTCCGAGGAGCTCGAGGCAAAAGGCGAGCTCGTCGACGGAATGGGCCTCACCACCGCGAACGCCCGCGTGATCAGGGTCCACGACGGCGTCCCCGCCGTCACCGACGGCCCCTTCACCGAAGCCAAGGAAGTCCTGGCCGGCTACTACATCCTCAACTGCACCCTCGACCGCGCCACCGAGATCGCCGCCCGCCTGCCCGAGGCGCCGTACTCCCCGATCGAGATCCGCGAGTTCTCGGATCCGATGGAATCGTAGGGACTTGCCGGCCTCAGCTGGGCGTCGACACCTGAGACCGGCGAGTCACTGACTCAGACCGTTGACGTCCGGACAAGCTCGCGCGAAGCGAGGATGACCCCACCTGAGGCAGGCTGGTCACCCATGCCCCGGCCACCTTGGACGAAAACAGTGCTACCAGGCGCAGGCAGCGTGACACCCTCGCCAAGTCGCAGCGTGGTCGTCATTCCATTGCTCAACCTGAGCATCGCCACGCGTCGCGGACGCACCGGGCTGATCGACGAGCTCACCTCGTGGATGCCGGTACAAACCGCCGGTTGGATCGCAGCTCGTCCGAGCCCCGCATTGCCGTGACTCCTCACATCACGGCACTGCTCGGCGAGCCTTCTCATCGCTGACACACTTCCCCCTTCTCATCGTGAACTGCCCCCGAGTGGCGGTGGACGCGGTCGCACGACCGCACACTCCCCGTCCTTCCCGCACCCGGAAACGACGCGGAAGTGATCAAGCAACCCTTGCTGAGAGTGACGACGTTTTCAAGGGATCGTGATCGGAATCCCGAGTTCCGGAACTGCTGTCCACGAAAACCTACTGACAACTACTGACCACCGAAGCCGGTGGTCGCAATCCCCTTGATGATCTGGCGCTGGAAGAACAGGAAGACGACAACCAGCGGCAGCGCGGCGAGAATCGCGGAGGCCATGTTCTGCGCGTATTGCAGCCCATAAGCACTCTTCACCGTCTGCAGTCCCACCGGCAACGTCATCAGGTGCGCGTCGGTCGTCACGATGAACGGCCACAAGAAGTTGTTCCACGCACCGATGAACACGAAGATCGCTACCGCGGCAAGGATCGGCCGCGACAACGGCAACACGATCGACCAGAACACCCGCAGCCGGCCGGCGCCGTCGACCCGGGCCGCCTCTTCCAGCTCGACCGGGATCTGGTCGAAGAAACGCTTGAGAATCAGCACCATCGCAGGCGCGAACGACTGCGGCAGGATGATGCCCCAGTACGTGTCGACCAGGTTGAACGCGAGCATCTGCCGGAACAACGGCACGATCAGCAACTGCGGCGGAATGATGATCGCCGCGATGATCGCGGCGTACAACCAACGTTTGCCCTTGAAGTTCACCCGCGAGAACGCATACCCGGCCAGCGCGGACGTGGCAACCGTGATCAACGTGATCGCCACCGACGTGAGCAGGCTGTTCCAGGCCCAGGCCGGGATGTCACCGGCTGACAACACCTTGCGGTAGGCATCGAAGCTGAACCCGTCCGGCGGGTTCAGCGTGATCCCTGCGGCGCCGGCGTCGGATTCGCTCTTCAGCGACGTCAGGACAGACCACGCGAACGGCACCAGCCAGGTTGCGGCCAGGACCGCAAGTACCAGCAGCGCGACCATTCTGGACACGCTCCACGGGTTCTCACCCGGCTTGTGCGTTTGTTTGATCCCGCGGCTCAACGTGTACGTGCTCATGCGGCGCTCCTGCGGTTGATCAGTTTGTACTGCGCCAGGGCCACCAGGACGATCAGCACGAAGAACAGGTACGAGATGGCCGACGAGTAGCCGAACCGGTAGCCGGTGAAGCCCGACTCGTAGATGTACTGCACGATCGACCGCGTCTTCCCGGCCGGACCGCCGTTCGTCAGCATGTAGATCTGGTCGAAGACCTTCAGCGACGCGAGGACCTGCAGCGTCGCGATCAGCGCCGTCGTCGGCGTCAGTTGCGGGATCACGATCGAGAACAGCTGCCGCCACTTGCCGGCGCCGTCGATCGCGGCCGCCTCGAACTGCTGCTCGGGAATGTTCTGCAACGCCGCCAGGTAGAGCAGGAAGTTGAACCCGATCGTCCACCACAGCGTGGTGATCACGACCGAGATCATCGCCACCTTCGGATCCTGCAGCCACGCCACGGGCGCCGCACCGAACTTCGCCAGTACGCCGTTGATCAGCCCGAGCGTCGGGTTGTACATCCAGCTCCAGAACATCACCACGACGGTCGATGCGAGCAGGTACGGCAGGAAGAACGACAGGCGCCACAACCAGCGGCCCGGGAGGCCGAGGTTCACGAGCAGCGCGAGGGCGAGCGACAGGACGACGAGCGGGATCGTGCTGAGCAGTGTGAACCACAGCGTGTTGCCCAGCGACTTCCACATGTCCGGGTCGCGCAACGCGTCGGCATAGTTGGCGAAACCAACCAGCCCGCTGCCCGCGCCGGTCAACGTCTCGCCGGTGAAACTCAGGTACAGGCCGTACAAGGCCGGCACGACGAGGAACAGCCCGAACAGTACGGCGAACGGCGCCGCGAACGCCCAACCGGTGAGGGTCTCCCCACGCTTCGCCCGCGCCTTGCCCTGTGCGCTGACCTCCTGGGCCGCAGCTTCGGCCGGAGTGTCGATGGCAGTTGTCATCAGTCTGTCTCCTCTCACACCGGCTGCGGACGGTCGAGCAGCTTGTTCAGCCGGGCGACGAACCCGTCGAACCCGGCCGCCGGGTCACCACTGCCGAGGAACACGTTCTGCACGTTCTCGGCGAAGTAGTTCTGGAAGTCGCTGCCCGCGCCGGTGAACCACGCGTCCGGGTCGTAGTTCACGTACGCCGGGATGCCCGCGTAGTTCGACTGCGGCTTCAGCGCCTGGTACTCCGCACTCTTCGCCACCGGCTGGTACGCCGGGATATGGCCGCCGCCGGCCCACTTCACCGAGCGCTTCAGGATCTCCGCGACCATCGTGTACACGTGCTTACGGCGCTCCGGCGACACCTTTGACTGCCGCGGCAGCACGAACGTGTGCGAGTCCGCGTATGCCGCCTGGGTCCCGAACAACGTTGGAATGGGGAGCGCGTCGACGGGCATCTTGGCGTCCTTGAGCACCGGCAGCTCCCACACGCCGCCGAAGAACATCCCGCTCTCGCCGTGCAGGAACTCGCTCGTCGCCGTACCGCCGTCACCGCTGCGCGAGGCGATCGTGTCGTTGAGCAACGATTGGATGAAGGTCAGCGTCTTGACCGCGGCGTCCTTGTCGACCTGCGCCGGCCGGCCCGGTACGAGCTTCATGTCCGCGCCGGTCTGCCGGTAGAACGTGTAGAACAGCCGCCACATCTGCGAGCCGTCGCCGAGGTAGCCGTAGGACAGACCGTGCTTGCCGGTCACCTTCTGCAGCTTGGTCGCGACCTCGGTGAACTCCTCCGGGCTCTTCATGCTCCGCAGGGCGTCCGTGACACCGGCCTTCTCGGCGTGCTCGGTGTTGTAGTAGAGCACGAACGGGTGGGTGTCGAGGGCGATCGCGTACAGCTTCCCGTCGTACTGACACTTCTCCCAGACGCGGGCCGGGAAGTCGCTCTCGTGCAGGCCGACCTCGGCCAGCAGGTCGAGGTCCCACGGCTCGAGCAGTCCGCCGGGGGCGTAGCCGGCAATCCGGGACGCGTGCATGACCGCGACATCCGGAGCCCGGCCGCCGGCCGAAGCCATCGCCAGTTTCGTGTAGTACGGCGCTCCCCAGGCGAGCACCGTCTGGGTTGCGTGGAAGCCGAGGTTCGCGGCATTGACGGCGTCCACCAGGCCCGCCATCACAGTGCCGTCACCGCCGGTCAGAAGGTGCCAGTAGCTCAGGTCGGTCGTCTTCCGCGACGCTCCGGGCGCGCAGCCGACGAGCAACCCGCCACCGGCGAGCGCGGCCGCTGCTTTGAGCACGCCGCGCCTGGATAGGTCAGTCATTCGGTCTCCTTCGAGAGGCGAACCGAAAATTACATCGTTAGAATGCGCGAGACAAGACTCCGATGTGGGATTTTGTGGAAACGTATCCGTTAGCGTTCGGTACTGGCGCGCTCGACGATGCGGTGCGGGATCATCACCCTGCGTGGCGGCGCGTCCTTGTCCGCCATCCGCTCGGCGAGCAGATCCAGCGCGGCCGCGACGAACTCCCGGCGGTCGAAATCGATCGTGGTCAGCGGCGGGATCATGAACTGACTCTCGAGGATGTTGTCGAACCCGGCGACCAGCGTCTGCTGCGGTACGGCGATGCCCGCGCCCCACAGCGCGGCCAGTGCGCCCGCGGCCAGCGAGTCGGTGAAGCAGAAGAACGCGTCGGGCAGCTCGTGGTCGGCGAGGTACTTGCCGACGACGGTCGCCGCGCCTTCGGGGCGCCAGCGGTCGAGGGCGATCTCGAGCGACGGATCGATCGGTACGCCGGCCTCCTCGAGCGCCTGGTGGTAGCCGGTGGTCCGGAGCCGCGAGGCCGCCGTACCGGGACCTTCGGCGGAGCCCGCGAGTACGCCGGCACCGCTCGAGCCGCGCGGGATTTCCGGCGTACCGACGACTGCGATCCGGCGGCAGCCGCGGGACAGGAGGTGTTTGGTCATGTCGCGCGCGGCGGCGACGTTGTCGATCGCGACCTGGCTGACGACGTCCTGGTCGACGTCACCGATCAGGACGACCGGCGGCAGCGGTCCGGCCGAGGTCACGGCGCTGTCGTCGAGGTTCACCGGGTTCAGGATCAGGCCGTCGACGAGGTACGCGCGAGCCTTCGAGAGCAGCTCGAACTCACGCTTTGGCTCGGCCGCGGTCTGCTCGATCTGCACGCCCCAGCCGCGCTCGTGGGCGAGCTCGACGACCAGGTGGACGATCTCGGCGGAGTACGGCCGGAGCAGGTCGGGCAGGGCCAGCGCGATCATGCCGGAGCGGCCGTTGCGGAGCCCGCGGGCGCTCATGTTCGGCACGTAGTCGAGCTCGGCCAGGGCGCTCTCCACCCGGGCGCGGGTCTCGGGGCGCACGAAGACGATTCCGTTGATCACGTTCGACACCGTCTTCGGCGACACCCCGGCCAGCTTGGCGACATCTTTGACGGTGGGACGCATGTCGCCCATTGTCACACCTGGCCCACGTTGTCACGTGTCAGCGTGTAATCAAGGCTCCACCGTTGACGTGCAGGACCTGGGCGGTGAGGTGGCGGGCGGCGGGTGAGGCGAGGAAATGGATCGTGCCGGCGATGTCGCCGACCTGGCCCTCGCGCTTGGTCAACGTTGCCTGGAGCAACGTCTCGCGGCGCTGGTCGGTGAGTCGGCCCTGGAAGAACTCGGTCTCCGCGGTGAAGCCGGGGGCGACGACGTTCGAGGTGATTCCGCGCGGGCCGAGTTCGGCGGCGATGTCGGCGTTCCACATCGCGAGGGCGGCCTTGGAGGCGCCGTACGAACCTGGTCCGCGGGCGCCGGCGATCGAGCCGAGGTGGATGACTGCGGTGGTGAGTCGTGAGGCGAGGGCGGTTGTGGTGAGGACGGCGCTGATCAGGTTGGCCTCGAGGTTGGCGAGCCAGTTGGCCTTGAGTTGCTCGAGATCCCCGTCCGGGCGGCCGAAGTCGGTGTTGCCGCCGGCGTTGTTGACGAGCACGTCGACCTGGTCCGGCAGCGTCTCAACCAGTTGCTCGATCTGCTTGGGGTCGGTGGCGTCGCAGACCACTCCCCTGGCTCCTAGGTCGGCCGCTGTCTTGGCGAGTACGTCGGGGCGGCGGCCGGTGATCACGACCTCGTCGCCGTCCGCGCGGAACAGCTCGGCGGTCGCTCGCCCGATCCCGGTCGCGCCGCCGGTCACCACGATCGTCCTCATGTCGCACCTCACGTTTAGGTCTAAATGTTTAGACCTAAACGTACCATGGTCGTCGTGGCCGACAATTACCCGCTCGATTCCCCGAGTCCGTATCCCGCGGCGGAGATCGCCCGCGCCTGGCAACGCGAACGCCCCGGCACGCCGACCGACTCGATCGAGATCGTCACTCCGCTGTGGCGCCTGGCCAAACTCTTCGCCGACGACCGCCGCCGGGTGCTCGCCGCCGCCGGCGTGGACCCCGCGACGCTGGATCTGCTGAGCGTGCTGCGGCGCGCGGGTTCGCCGTACGAACTCACCACTCGCGAACTGTCCCGCCGCACCCTCGTCACCGCCGGCGCAATCTCCCAACGCATCACCCGCGCCGAATCCAGCGGCCTGGTCACCCGCCGCGCCGCAGACGACGGCACCCGCGCCGTCCTCGTCGCCCTGACCCCCGCCGGCCACGCCCTCATCGAACGCACCGTAGACCAGGTCCTCACCCGAGAATCCGAACTGGTCGCCTCCCTCTCCCCCACAGCCCGCACCCGACTAGCCCACCAACTACAAACCCTCCTCAACGAGGTAACCAAGGCAACCAGCTAGCCCGCGCTACGCGGCCGCTTCGCCCCGTGTCAGCTGGACAGGTCTGCGGCCAGGGCTTCTATGTGGTCGTGCCACGCGGACTGGTGGTCGGAGCCGGGGGTGGATTGGGAGAGGTGTAGGCGGGCGCCGCCGTTGCCGTCTCGGAGGGTCCAGGTTATGGGGCCGGTGGTGGAGGTGTAGGTGAGGTGGGTGGGGGGTTCGAGGGTGGTGATCGGACCGGGGTCGATGCCCTTGGCAACGAAGCCTGCGGGGGGTGGGGTGCCCTTGGTGGGGGTTTGGGGGCCGGTCAGGTGGGTCCAGACTGCTTCTTTTGGCTGGACCAGCTGGCGTTCGAAGTGGAGGGTGCCGTCCTCGGTGACCGTGCCTTGGTCGAGGCCGAAGGCTTTGATGAAGTGTTCGTGGAGTTCTCGGTAGTCGCGTTCTGGAACGGTGTTGCCCAGGATCCGGTCGAGGGCGTCGAGGCAGAGGGTCCAGCCGCCGGCGAAGCTGGCGGAGCCGGGGCGGTCGTCGTAGGTGGCGGTCAGGTGCAGGGTGCAACCGTCGGCGGTCGGCTGCAGCTCCCAGCGGAGGACCTCTTCGCCCCACGTGTACTCGATGAGGTGGGGCGGTTCGTACGCGCGGATCACCCCGCTGCTCTGCTCGTCGACCGGAGCGCCGGGGTCCTGTTCGAAGGTGAACTTGACCGGGCCGTCCAGCCGGAGGTCCAGCTCGACCGCAGCGGGGAACCACCCGGCCAGCTGGCTCGGCTCGGTGATTGCTCGCCAGACCTTCTCCGCCGGATGCCGCAGGTCTCGCCGCATCCGCAGTACGGTCCGGCCGTTCTCAGAACTCAGCGTCTCGGTCATGGATCTATATATACCGTCTCCGGCATATACGATCAATCAGCGAAGCGGGCCAGGTCCGTCAGTTCGGCGGACAGGTCGGGGCCGCCGTCAAACAGCTCCACCGACAAGTCGGCGTGCGTCCACGAGCCGATTGCGCGGCCGGCCTCGATGACGGCCGGGCGGAGCATGCCGCCGCCGGGGAAGATCGCGGCGGGCAGTTCCTGGAATCGGTTCTGATAGCCGAGGAGATACGCGTCGAACTCCCCCAGCATTCGCAGATCTCGACAGCCAGGCAGATCCTCAACTGCAACGACGGAAACCCCGTCCACCTCGAAGGACTCCGTCGCGACCGCCTCGACGGCCCGGCGAGCAGTGGGGACAGACAGGCCGGACCAGGTGGCAAAGTCGCGAGCGGTCGCAGGACCGTAGGCGTTCAGGTACCGGCGGGCCAGATCTTCCACGTCGCCCGCGAGGTCCAACGGTTTGCCAAGCCAGGAGCTGACGGCGACCCAGGTCTCCCCCGGCCCGTAGCAAACGCGGCCGAGCAACCCGGCATACCGGATCAGCGCATAGACCGCCTGCCCCTTCGGCTCGGCAATCAGCCCAGCCGCAACCAGTACGGCGGCGAGCTGAGCCCGGTCGGCCGGCCCGTGCGCCAGCAAATGCTCCTCGAGTACGTCGGCCGCCCGAGCGCGCACATCCGCAGGCAGATCCAGCTCGCCGAACCGACGCTCGGAGTCCTTGATCAACTTCGGCCCGAGCAGCCCCAACAGCGGACCGGCATCCTCCACCGCGACCAGCTGCAGCGTGCCGCGCATGAACCACCCACGGACCACCGAGCGGTCAACCGACTGGGCATGCGCAACGTCAGCCAACACAGTCGAAGTAGAGCGAGCGCGCACGGCGTACGCGGCGCCGCGCCAGGTCTGCGCCTGCAGGCCCCCCGTCCGGCGCACGACGTCGGCCACCCCTCCGGGGCCGGCCTCGTTCACCGGACGCGCCAAACAGTTCGCCTGCATCCTGGCCGCCAGTAACCAGTCCACAGACCTCCGCGCCACCCCAGCATGACACCACGATCCGGGCGTGTCCGCATCCCGAAATACGAAACCGCCCCGGCTCGCACCGGGGCGGCACCGCAAAAAGGCCGTTACAGCGCCGGCTGGACCAGGTCGGCGAAGGCCGCCTGACCGGTGACATTCGGGTGGTACGACTCGCTGACCGGGTTCGACAGTCCGTTGATCCACTCCGGGCTGCCGCACACGGAGTGACCGATGAACTTCGTCGTCGGGTTCACGAATGTGAACCCGGCCGCGCTCGCCGAGGCCGCGATCTTGGAGTTGAGCAGGTCGGCGGTCGCGTTCAGCCGGGTCATCTCGTCGGGGCTGAAGAACGTGCCGGCGTTGCAGTCGGTGCCGTTGAACAGTCGCGGGTACCCGACGACCACGACCGTCGCCGACGCGGCGCGGCTCCGGATCGACGAGTAGAGCGTGTTCAGCCGGCCGGGCAGGGTGTTGTTGATGATCGTCTGGGCGCCGGCCACCGCGCCGGTGCAGTCGCCGAGCCACGACGGCTTCGCGCACTCGGTGATGACCGACGAGAAGCCGGCGTCGTTGCCGCCGACCTGGACCGAGACGATGTTGGTCGAACTCGTCACCGACGGCAACTGGTTCGCAGTGACGTCGGCGACCTTCGCGCCGGAGCAGGCGACGAACGTCAGGTTCGCACCGATCCGGGCCGCATCGATGTACGAGTACGCCTTGGTGGACCGCTGGCAGGACCCGCTACCGGAGATATAGGTGCGGGTCCCGACACCGGAGGCGTACGAGTCACCGAGTGCGACGTAGTTCGGGGCCGCGGCGTGCGCGACGCCCGGGCTGAGGAGCATCGCGGCGCCGAGGGCCGCAGCGGACAGCAGACTGGCGATGGACTTCATGGGCGGACCGCCTTTGTAAGCGAGGGGTGGCGACTGAAGTACTCAACGTCACCTTCGCTGACTGGCGAGTAACACACAAGGTCCTAGTAACAAATTAACCGTGGATTCCCGGTGCCAGTCATCAACTAGCCGTTCCAGGACGACAACCCCGGCCCCGGCGGCAGCGGATAGCAGCCGTCGACGAGCTCGACCCTCCCGTCTTCAGGCAGCAGACCGCTCTCCACATAGATCGTGTTCGGCAACGCCGCGAGCACGTGGATATGCGCTCCCCCGCCGTGCGACGCGTACGGCACCCCGAACCCGGCCGCCATCAACCCGATCTCCAGACAGTCGGTCAACCCACCGGCCCGCCGCAGATCAGGTTGTACGACGCCGACGCCACCCCGCGCGATCAAGTCCCGGAAGGCAGCCTGCCCGTACCGGTTCTCCCCCGTTGCGATCGGGATGTCCAGCTTCTCGGCCAGCCGCACATGAGCATCGGTGTCCGCGGCCGGCAGCGGCTCCTCGAACCACCGGCAGTCGAGCTCCTCGTACACCCGGCCTCGCCGCAGTGCCTCGGAGTACCCGAAGGCCTGGTTCGCGTCGACCATCAGCGGCGCGTCCGGCCCGATGATGTTGCGGACCGCCTTGATCCGCTGCACGTCCTCGCTGAGCGGACCGCCGCCGACCTTCATCTTCACGCCGCGGAAGCCCTGCTCCATCGCCTTGGCCGACACGCTCTCCAGACCCGCGACGTCCAGCTCGAGCCAGCCGACCATCGCGTACGTCGGGATCGCCGTCCGCTGCGCCCCGAGCAGCTTCCACACCGGGACGTCGAGCGACTTGCCGAGCAGGTCCCACAACGCCAGGTCGATCGCCGAGATGCCGTACGACGACAACCCGGCGGTCCCCTGGTAATCGGTCAGCGTCTGGAGCCGTTGCCGGATCCCGCGGATCAGCGCCGGATCCTCGCCGATGATCGCCGGCGCCAGCTGGTCGGTGATCAGGTGGGCGAGCACTGCGGGCGAGCTCTCGACGCGACCGAAGTACGTCGTACTGACGCCGCTCACGCCCTCGTCGGTGTCGATCTGCACGCGGGTGTGCCCGTTGCGGTCGAGCAACTGGATCGCGTCGCGGACCGCGTGCGCTTTCGGTTCGGAGGTGACTTCGACGCTGATATCGGTGATCTTCATCCGGTCATCCCTTGCCTGCGAGTACGTCTTCGACCTTCTGCTTGACGCTACCCAGCGCCGCTTCGGCGGTCTTCTTACCGCTCCAGACGTCGTCGAGCACCGGCCGGTAGATGGTCCGGGCACGTTCGATGTAGCGGCTGAAGTTCTCGTTCACCGCGTTGTCGAGCGCCTGCGTCACCAGCGCAAGGTTCGACGGCGACTTGTCGTCCGGGACGAACAGCGCCGACGAGCTCTTCGCGACCGGCATGAAGCCGCGGGACTGCGCGAGCAGCTTCGCCGCGTCCGCGCCGGCGCAGTACTTCAGGAAGTCCCAGGCGGCGTCCGGGTCCTTCGAGGCCTTCGGTACCGCGAGGACGGTCAGCGTGTTGACGGTCGTCCGCCGTACCTTCATCGGCGTCGGGAAGATGTCCCACTTCACCTTGGCGTTGGTGCGCAGGTACGGGATGCCGCTGGTCAGCGAGAGTAGCATCGCGGCCTTGCCGGTGCCGAGCTGAGCCAGCGCCCAGTTCGGGGTCTGACGGCCGGCGGTGACGGTCGCGAAGTCCGGGTGCACCTTGTGGACGAGCGACAGGTCGGCGACCCACTGGATCGCCTCCGCGCCCTGCGGTTCGGCCAGTGTGAACCGGGTCGCGTCCTTGGAGTAGATGCCGTCGCCGCCGTTGCTGACCGGGAAGACGGTCTCGAGCGAGGTGTCGGGGAAGACCAGCGCGCCCCAGCGCTCGCCGTTCGGCTTGGTCAGCTTCTTGGCCGCGTCGACGAAGTCGTCCCAGGTCCAGCCGCTCTTCGCCCAGTCCTTCGGGGGCAGCTCGACGCCGGCCTCGGCGAACGCATCGGTGTTGCAGTACAGGACGCCGGGGTTGGTCATGATCGGCCAGGCGGCGTGCGCGCCGTCGGGCTGCTTGGCGAAGTTGTAGGCGACCGGGAAGTAGTCGTCCGGCTTGATCCCGTCCTTCTCCAGGTACGGGCGCAGGTCGAGCAGCGAACCCTCCGCGTAGTACCCGCGGACGTAGTCGTCGTTGATCCGGATCGCGGTCGGCGCGGCGCCCGACGACAGCACCGTACGGAGCTTGGTGTCGTAGTCGTCGCCGGGGATCGACTGGATGTCGAGGGTCTTGCCGGCCTGCTTGGCCCAGTTCTGGGCCACGGTGTACATCGGGCTTCCACTCTCGGTGTCCCAGGTCATCCAGGAGGCGTTACCGCCACCTCCTCCGCCACCGCTGCCGTTGCTGCCGCAGGCGGCGAGTGGGATTCCGGCGGCGAGTGCGCCGCCGCCGATGCCGAGGGCCCGGAGGATGGACCGACGGGAGATCTCTGATGCGGGCATGGTCGTTCCTGTTCTCTGAAGTTAATTGGTCCGCAGTTTGGCGACCGCGTCGTCGTCCAGCTCGATGCCCAGACCGGGCAGGTCCCACGGCGTGATCTCGCCGTTCACCGGGACGAGCGGGTTCTTCCAGATCGGTACGTCGTCGAGGATCGGGTTGTGCTCGATGTTGTACTCCTGCGGGTAGACGCAGGACGGCGTACTGACCCACAGATGCGCGTGTGCCGACGTACCGATCGTCTGTTGCGTGTTGTGCACCGTGATCGGCTTGGTGAACGTGTCGGCGAGCACCGCGATCTTCTTGAACTCGGTGATCCCGCCGCACTTGATGACATCGGGCTGCAGGATGTCGACCTTGCCGTCGAGGATCAGGTCGCGGAACTGCCAGGTGGTGTACTCCTGCTCCCCCGCCGCGATCGGGATGTCGACCGCATCGGCCAGCCGTCCGTACGCCGCGTAGTCGTGGGCGGCGAGCGGTTCCTCGAAGTGCCACACGCCGAGGTCCTCCAGCGCGTGGGCCAGCTTGATCGCGGTGTGTTCGTAGTACGCGTTGTTGACGTCGACCAGGATCGGGAAGTCGTCCCCGACCAGCTTGCGTACCGCCGTCACAGTGGCGATGGTCTGGTCGAAGCCGTCGTCGTGCATCCACGGCGTCGACGAGTGGATCTTGTAACCGTGGAAGCCCTTCTCCTGGAAGGACTGCGCGCGCTCGGCCTCCTGCTCCGGTGTCATGCTGCGCGACATCGAGCTGGCGTAGACCTTCGCGCTCTGCCGGTACTTGCCGCCGAGGAGCTGGTACGTCGGCAACCCGGCCGCCTTGCCGAGCAGATCCCACAACGCGATGTCGATACCCGCGATCGCGTTCAGCTGCGCGCCGCCGGGACCGAGCTTGTACGGCTTGGTGTAGAGCCGGCGCCAGAGCCGCTCGATGTCGGTCGCCTCCTCGCCGATGAGCAGCGGCGCCAGCGCCTGTTCCACGACGCTGTGCGAGACGTGGGCGTTCATCGGGCTGACCTCGCCGACACCGACCAGGCCCTCGTCGGTGTGCACCTTCACGATGTGCAGCTTGTCGAGCAGGATGATCGACTCGATGTTCGTGATCCGCATACTTATCCTTTCAGGCCGGACATCGTGATGCCCTGGACGAAGTACTTCTGGGCCAGCAGGAACAGCAGCAGCGGCGGCAAGATCGTCAGCGTCGCGGCGGCCATCATGAGGTTGGTCTGGGTGAAGTACTCACCCTTGAACAGCGCGAGCGCGATCGGCATGGTCTGCAACCGCGTCGAGTTGAGGAAGATCAGCGGGCCGAAGAGGTCGTTCCACGAGCCCATGAAGGTCAGCGCGCCGACCGCGGCGAGAGCCGGTTTCACCTGCGGCAGCATGATCCGCCAGAACGTCCCGAAGATCGACGCGCCGTCGAGCTTGGCGGCCTCCTCCAGCTCGATCGGTACGCCGCGGAACGCCTGCCGGAGCAGGAACGTGCCGAACACCGGCGTCAGCACGTTCGGGACCCAGAGCGGGTAGTGGGTGTCGATCCACCCCATCTGCCGGAACAGCATGTACTGCGGAACCAGGTAGACGATGCCCGGGATCATTGCCGTCGACAACAACAGGGCGAAGGCGAGGTTCTTGAAGGCGAAGTTCAGCCGGGCGAAGCCGTAGCCGGCCAGCGACGCGAACAGCAACAGGAAACCGACGTTCAGTGCGGCGAGCTTGCAGCTGTTCAGGAAGAACGGCAGCAGGCCGTGGCCGGCTTGCGAGTAGTTGCCCCACTGGAACTCCGACGGGATGAACGTCGGCGGTGTCTGCAGTACTTCGTTCTCCGGCTTCAGCGACGCGCTGATCATCCAGAGCAGCGGCATCGCGAACACCACGGCGAAGAACAGCAGGACGACTATCAGGACGACGCGGCGCGGGATGTGCCGGGGCGGCCGGTTGAAGACTCTGATGGCCTCAGTTGTCATAGTGCACCCACCGTTTCTCCATCCGCCACTGGATCGCGGTGACGACGCCGACGATGACGAACAGCACCCAGCCCATCGCGGAGGCATAGCCCAGCCGGCCGTGCCCGAAGGCCGCCTCGTAGATCTGGAAGATGAACACCGAGGTGGCGTTGTTCGGCCCGCCGGACGTCATCACGTAGATGATCCCGAACACCTGGAACGAGGTGATGAACTGCGTGATCGTGAGGAAGAACAGGCTCGGCGTCAGCAGCGGGAAGACGACCGACCAGAAGCGTCGCCAGGCCGACGCGCCGTCCACCGTCGCCGCTTCGATCAGCGACTGGTCGATGCTCTGCAACCCGGCCAGCAGGATCACCATCGGGTAGCCGACGCCCTGCCAGAGCGCGACGATCATCACCGCGATCAAGGCGGTCTTCGTGTCGGACAGCCACGCCGGTCCGTGGATGCCGAACGTCTTCAGCGTCGAGTTGAACAGGCCGCTGTCCGGGTTGTACAGCCAGAACCAGACGAAGCCGATCGCGACGACGTTGGTGACCGCGGGCGAGTAGTACAGCGTCCGGAAGAATCCGATGCCCTTGATCTTCTGGTTGCACAGGACGGCGAGTCCGAGCCCGATGAAGATCGTCAGGACGACGACGACCACGGTGAAGATCACGGTGTTCTTCAGCGACGGCCAGAACGTGTCGTCGGCGGTGAACAGCTCCTTGTAGTTGCCCAGGCCAAGGAACTTCGGCGAGTTCAGCCCGGTCCAGTTGGTCAGCGACACCACCAGAGAAGCCGCGACCGGCGCGAGCTGGAAGAACAGCACCCCGAAGATCACCGGGCCGACGAACAGCCAGCCGGCCAGGTTCTGCCGCTTCGGTTTGACCTTCGCCCGCTTGCGGGCCGGTGGCCCACCCTCGACGTCCGGTGGTTTCAGGAGGACTGCGTTGGCCATCGGTCACACCTCGATTCCGATGTACTTCTCCTCGAGGAACTCGAGGATCCCCTCGGAGCTGCCCTCGCGGCCGAGCCCGGACTGCTTGGTCCCGCCGAACGGCGCCGCCGGGTCGCTCAGCACGCCGCGGTTGACCGCGACCATCCCGGAGTCGATCCGTTGCGCGACGGCGAGCGCCTGCGCGGGATCGCCGTACACGTAGGAGATCAGGCCGTAGATCGTGTCGTTGGCCATCTCGACGGCTTCGTCGACGTCGCTGAACCCGACGATCGCGGTGACCGGTCCGAAGATCTCGGTCTGGTTGATCTCGCTGCCGTGCTTCACGTCGGTGAGGACCGTCGGCGGGTAGAACGCACCACCTTCCGCGGCATCGCCGCCCAGGGTCAGATTGGCGCCTTCGGCAACGGCCCGGTCGACGAGGCCGGCGACCTTGTCACGCTCCTCCGGTGAGACCAACGCGCCGAGCTCGTTCGAGTGGTCGGCGCCCGGGCCCATCGTGATCGCCTTCATCGCCGCGGTCATCCGGGTGCTGAACTCGTCCAGCAGCGAGTCGTGGACGTAGAACCGGTTGGCCGCAGTACAGGCTGAGCCGCCGTTGCGCATCTTCGCGACCATCGCGCCTTCGACCGCAGCGTCGACATCGGCGCCGGGCAGGACCACGAACGGCGCGTTCCCGCCGAGCTCCATCGACGAGCTCACGACCTGGTCGGCGGCCTCGTGCAGCAGGACCCGTCCGACCTCCGTCGAGCCGGTGAAGGACAGCTTGCGTACGGCGGGATGGTGCAGCATCGCGCTCACCGCCGGGCCGGCCGGGACCGGCGTCACCAGGTTGACGACACCTGCAGGTACGCCGACCCGTCGCAGTACGTCGACGACGTACGCCGCGGTGAGCGGGGTCTGGCTGGCCGGCTTCAGTACGACGGAGCAACCGGCCGCCAGCGCGGGTGCGATCTTGCGGGTGGCCATCGCGGCCGGGAAGTTCCACGGCGTGACCAGGATCGAGACGCCGATCGGATCGCGGCGTACGACGATGGTCTTGTCACCGGACGGCGAGAGCCGGAAGTCGCCGCCGATCCGGACCGCCTCCTCGGCGAACCAGCGGAAGAACTCGGTCGCGTACGTCGCCTCGCCGATCGCGTCGGCGTACGCCTTGCCGTTCTCGGCGGTGATGAGCGCGGCGAGTTGCTCGCGTTCCTCGGTCAGTACTTCGAAGGTCGCGCGGAGCAGCTCGGAGCGCTGCCTCGGCGGGGTCGCGGACCAGCCGGCGAGCGCGTCGGCCGCCGCGTCGACGGCCGCGAGGCAGTCCGCCTCGGTGGCCGCGGCGAACTGGGCCAGCTCGGACCCGTCGGCGGGGTCGTGGACGGCGAAGCGCCGGCCGTCGGAGGCAGGGCGCCACTGTCCGTCGATGAACAGATCGTGCGGAGAAGTCATCAGGTGGCTCCGGGGGGTCAGAACGGGTCGGTTCGGTCGCCGGCGTACGCGGCGCGAGTGATCTCGAGCAGCGCGTCGACATCGAGCGGGCGGGGGTTGTTGTCAATCAGCCGGGCCGACTGCAGGCCCTTTTCGGCGACGTACTCGAGCTGGTCCTCGGCGAGGCCGAGCTCCTTCAAGGTCGGCGGGATGCCGATCCGGTCCAGCAGCGCGTCCACGGCCTCGATCCCGGCCAGTGCTTGCTGCTGGGTGTTACCTGCTGTCGGTACGCCGAAGAGCTTGGCGATCTCGGCGAACTCCTGGACGCGAGCGGGAGCGTTGTAGCGCATGACGTACGGCAGGAGTACGCCGACACCGACGCCGTGCGGGCTATGGGTCAAGGCTCCGAGCGGGTACTGCAGCGCGTGCGCGGCCGCGGTGCCGGCGACGCCGAGCGCGTACCCGCCGGCGTTCGCGGCGAGCATGACCGCGGAGCGCGCGTCCTGGTCGTCCGGGTGCTCGAACGCGATCGGGAGTGCGGTCGCGAGGAGCCCTAGACCCCAGCGGGCGTAGGAGTCGCTGATGACGTTCTTGCCGATGAAAACGCGTCCCTCGGCGAGTGCCGACGGCGGGCGCTGGATGGCGGTGAACGACTCGACCAGGTGCGAGACCGCGTCGGCCCCGGCGCTCGCGGTCAGGCTGGGCGGGCAGGAGTACGTCAGCTCCGGGTCGCAGATCGCCACCGACGGGACCAGGTACGGCGACGAGATGCCGGCCTTGAGCTCGCGACGGCTGTCGCTCAGTACGCAGACCGGCGTGACTTCGGAGCCGGTGCCGCCGGTGGTCGGTACGGCGATGATCGGGAGGACCGGTGCGGGTACGGCGTTCTCCCCGTAGTACTGATCGATCGGGCCGCCGTGGGTGAGCATCAGCGCGACGGCCTTCGCCAGGTCGAGGCAGCTGCCGCCGCCGATCCCGATGACCACGTCGATACCGGCGTACTCCATCGCGTCGAAGCAGGCGTCGATGTCGGACATCGGCAGCTCCGGCGAGGTGTCGCTCCAGACGTGAACCTCGAGACCGTTGTCCTCGAGATCGGTGAGCAGCTGCGCGAACTCGGGCGATGCGGCGAGCCGCTGGTCGGTGCAGACGAGGGCTGAGCTGCCGTACTCCGCGGCGTGGCGACCGAGCAGAGCGCGCTGGCCGGCGCCGAAGACAACCGTGCGGGGTGCCCGTTGCACGCCGAAGGCAGGGGCGGTGATCGTCATATCGTTGTCCTTGTCTGGTCGTTAGGGGCGGGATCAGTCGGCCAGAACGGCTTCGCGCCGGGCTGCGTCCGGGCGAGCTGCGTCCAGCCGGGTCAGCTCGCGCCACAGGTCGTCGGCGATCTCGATGCCATCGGCAACCGATTCCTGGTACCGGGCGCGGGCGCCGTCACCAGGCACGGAGACCGGCGTCGCCGGGTCGGCGCGGCGGCTGTGGCGTACCTGATCGAGGTACTCCGTCGCCGAGTGGCGGCCGCCGCTCAGCAGGATGAACAGGTCGCCCTTGTTGCTCAGGTGGTCGTCGTCGAGCGTGCCGCCGACGGCCGTGCCGTACGCCGCGCCGGTGAGGAAGGTGACCATCGCGCCCAGACCGAGCCCGAGGCCGTACCCCTTCGCTCCCCCGAACGGCGCGATCGATCCGTCCTTGGCCGCCACCGGGTCGACAGTCTCGTTGCCGCCGGCATCCAAGGCCCAGCCCGGCTCCAGCGGTACGCCGCGCAGTGCGTGGTCGTGCACCTTGCCCATCGAGATCTGCGAGGTGGCCATGTCCAGCACGAGCGGCGGCCTGGCCGGGACCGCGAGCGCCAGCGGGTTCGTACCGAGCATTGCCTCGGTGCCGCCCCACGGGTGGACCAGCGCCTCGCTGGTCGTGATGCCGAGGCAGACCAGGCCGCGGTCGGCCATCCGGCCGGCGTAGTACCCGAGCATGCCGAGGTGGTTGTTGTTCGTGATCGAGCAGACCGCGACGCCGTACTGCTCGGCTGCCGGGACGATTGCTTCCAGTGCGCGGACCGCGACCACGGGGCCGAGACCTTGCTGACCGTCGACAGACAGGTAGCAGGGGCTCATCCACGTGTGGCAGCCGGAACTGGTCGGGCTCGCGGTTCCGTTCGCCAACCGCCGCAGCAGTCGCGGCAGCCGGAGCAGGCCGTGTGACGGCATCCCCTTCGCCTCGGCGACCACCAGGAGCTCGGCCTGCTGTGCCGCCGCAAGAGCCGGCACACCGGCGGTGATCAGGAGTCGTTCGGCCAGTGCTTGGGCCGTGAGCAGATCTGTGTGCACGTCGACCATCCCAGGGTGGAGTCGCTGCATTCGTATTCATCGCCCGATGTCTTGGGAGGCTAGATCAGATCGGATACGATTCGCAATGGTCTGTGAATACGAATCCATGTTTTCTGCCGACGGACGGACAACAGATGAGCCAACGCACCGCAGTGACTACCGGGCGTTCCGGACGGCCCCGGATGAGTGACGTCGTCTACGAGCGACTGCAGGAGTTCCTGCTGGACGGCCAGATCCAGCCGGGTGAGCGGATCCGGGTCGACGAGCTCAGCCGCCGGCTCGGGGTCTCCCAGACCCCGGTCCGGGAGTCGCTGAACCGGCTCGAGGCCGAGGACCTCGTCACCAAAACGCATCTGATCGGATATTCCGCGACGCCTAAGCTGACGCCGCAGCGGTTCGAGGATCTCTTTGAGGCCCGGTTCCTGATCGAGCCCTACTGCTCGGGCCTCGCGGCCGGCCGGCACCGCGGCGACGAGGTCGAGCAACTCGCGCAGATCGCTGCCGAGATGCGCGCCCGCTACCAGGCCGGCACGATGTCGTACGGCGCCTTCGCCCGCGCGGACGCCGAGTTCCACGAGGCCGTGATCGGCGCGACCGGGAACAGCTACTTCGGCGAGATCTTCGCCAAGCTCCACTGCCACCTGCAGCTGTTCCGCCTGCTGCGCGACTCTCGCGTCACCGAGGACGCGCTGGACGAGCACGATCTGATCGTCACGGCCATCCGCGAGCGCGACACCCAGTCAGCCGATCGAGCGATGCACGCCCACCTGACCGCCTCCCGCACCCGTCTTCGGACGGCCTTCGAGGCCGCCCCGGCCGATCAGCGTTCGGGACCGGAGACCGAGAGCGGGTCGAAGCCGTAGGGCAGCTCCAGGCGATGGGCCTGCATCAGGTCGGCGTCGCCGAGGAGGTCGCGGGTCTTGCCGTCCGCGACGATGCGGCCGCCGTCCATCAGCAGACTGCGCTCGCACAGCTGCAGCGCGTACGGCAGGTCGTGCGTGATCATCAGCAGCGTGACGTCCAGCCCGGCCAGAATGTCCGCCAGCTCGCGGCGGGCGGCCGGGTCGAGGTTGCTCGACGGCTCGTCGAGCACCAGGACCTCAGGCCGCATCGCCAGCACCGTGGCCACGGCCACTCGACGGCGTTGGCCGAAGGACAAGTGATGCGGGGCGAGGTCCGCATGGTCCTGCATCCCGACCTGGACCAGTGCCTCGTGCACGCGGTCGTCTAGCTCGGAGCCGCGCAGGCCGAGGTTCGCGGGGCCGAAGGCGACGTCGTCGCGGACCGTCGGCATGAACAGCTGGTCGTCCGGGTCCTGGAAGACCAGACCGACCTTTCGCCGGATCTCGCCGAGGTGCTCACGGTGCAGACCCGTCCCGCCGATCTGGATGCGACCGCTTCCGGTGCCGCCGGCAACCGAGCCGAGAATGCCGTTCAGGTGCAGGACGAGCGTCGTCTTACCGGCGCCGTTCGGCCCGAGCAACGCGACCCGCTCGCCGCGTTCGACCGCGAAGTCGACACCGAACAGGGCCTGCCGCCCGTCCGGGTAGGCGAACACCAACCGCTCGACCTGAATCGCAGGACCACTCACAAGCCGACCACCCTCGCCGCCACGGCAACCACTACCGCTATCACTGAGATCGTCAGCCCTTCCATCCACTGTCCGCGCGACGCACCCTGCGTACTCAGCAACGGCATCCGTCCGGTATATCCACGCGACCGCATCGCCAGATGCACCCGCTCCCCACGCTCGAAGCTCCGCACGAACAACGCCCCCACTCCCCCGGCCACCGCCTTCAGATGACCGACCCGGCCGCCCATGTACCCACGGGATTCCCTCGCGACCCGCATCCGGTGCAGATCGTCCGACACCACGCTCAGGTAGCGGACCATGAACGACAAGATCGCGACGAGCGTCGCAGGCAACCGCAGCCGCTCCAACCCGGCCAGCAGTTCCCGCGGCGCTGTCGTTGCCGACAGCAAGATCGCCGCGATCACCCCGAGCGTGCCCTTCGCCAACACGTTCCACGCGCCGAGCACACCCGACTGGGACAACTGCAGACCAAGCACGGAGACCTGTGGACCGGTCGCCACGAACGGCAGCAGCAAGGCGAACACGATGAACGGCGTCTCCACCGCGAGTCTGCGCGACACCACCGGCGCCGGCAACTTCGCCGCGACGACAGCTGCCACCAGCATCGCGGCGTACACACCGAAGGCCCAGAAAATGGCGGCCGGTGTCGACACGACCGCGAGCACGAAGACGAACAGCGCGACCAGCTTCACCTGCGCCGGAATGCGGTGGACCGGACTGTCCACCGCAACGAGAAGACCGTCGCCACTCACGATGCCTTGTTCGCCCGCAGGGAGGCGAGCTTCGCGATGGCCAGGCCGACCACGATCGTCACCAGTACGCCGATGATCCCTGCCAGTGCGCCGGACACCTGCGCGTTGCCGATCCCGTGGACGCCGTAGTCGGCGAGCGGGCTACTCGCCACAGCCGAGTCCTTCGCCGCGCCGTCGAACCCGAGCTTGGCGCCGACGAACTCCAGCCCGTCCGGATGCGCACTCGCGAACAGGCTCAGCCCACCGGCGACCACGAGCGTGACCGCGACGCCGATCCCGAGCGACCGCCCGGCTGGCTTGGCCGCGATCGGCCTGTCCGGTGACACCGTCGAAGTGTTGCCATCGGCATCGACCAGGACGAGGTCCTGCTGCAGATGGCGAGCGGCGTACACGAGGTCAGGTCGCGTCGCGACGACCGCGCTCAGCACGGCCGCGGTGATCACGGCCTCACCGATCCCGACCAGGATGTGCCAGCCGACCATCGCCGTTGCGAGCTTCGCGAGCGGGATGTCGACCGCGCCACCGATCGCGTACAGCCCCGTGAACGCCAGCGCGGCGACCGGAACCGACACAAGCGCACCAACAGTCGCAGCAGGTACGACACTCCCCGCCCGCCGCGGCAGGACCTTCAACAGCGCCCGGGTCAGGAAGTACCCGACCAGGACCGTGATCAGCCCCATCAGCGTGATGTTCGTACCCAACGCCGTCAGACCGCCGTCGGCGAACAGCAGCCCCTGGACCAGCAGCACCGTGGCCATCACCAGTACGGCGGTCCACGGCCCGACCAGCGCGGCCGCGAGCGCGCCGCCGAGCAGGTGACCGCTCGTCCCGGCCCCGACCGGGAAGTTCACCATCTGCACCGCGAACACGAACGCCGCGGTCAGACCGGCCAGCGCGGGGCCGGTCTCGCGGAGCTCCCGGTTCGCCCGCTGCAGGCTGAAGCCGACCGCCCCGGCCGCGATCAGGCCGGTGGCGACGGAGGTCGGCGCGTCGAAGAAGCCATCAGGAACATGCACAGCAACATTCTTGATCTACTTGCGACTGATTCGCAACAAGCGATCTCACAAAGCTTTGAGTGCTTCCCCGATCGCACGGTGGAACGTCGGGTATGCGTAGATCATCTGTCGCAGCGAGTGAACGGGTACGGCGGCGTGCACCGCGACCGCGAGCGCGCTGAGCACCTCGCCACCGGTCGGTCCCGCACTGGTCGCGCCGACGAGCACGCCACGGTCGGCGTCCTCGATCACCTTGATGAAGCCCTCGTTACCGGCCTTGTGGATCCACCCGCGCGTCGAGGCCGGGATCGGGGTCGAGCCGGTCCGCACGTTCAGCCCGGCGTCGCGAGCCTGCTTCTCGGTCATCCCGACCGCGCCGATCTCCGGGTCGGTGAACGTCACCCGCGGCATCGCGTGGTAGCTCGCGGTCGGCGCGTCCGGCTCCTGCAGGATGTCGCGGACCGCGATGTCGGCCTGGTACATGGCGTTGTGCGTGAACACGCCGACGCCGGTGACATCGCCGATCGCCCAGACCCTGTCGGCGGCGCGGACGTGCTCGTCGACCTCGATCCGGCGGGCCGTCGGGTCGAGACCGAGCTTCTCCAGCCCGAGGTCGGCCGTGGCGATCCGGCGACCCGTTGCCACCAGCAACTTCTCGCCGCTGGCCGACGACCCGTTCTCGAGCCGGACGGTGAACGTGTCCCCGGCGTACTCGACCTGCTTGGCGTGGGCGCCGAGCTTGAACGTCACGCCGTCGCGCTCCAGCGCCTCACGCGCGAGCACCCCGGACTCGGGCTCCTCCATCGCCAGCACCTCGTCGGCGCCCTCGATCACGGTCACCTTCACCCCGAAGCGGGCGAACACCTGCGCGAGCTCCATCCCGATCGCGCCGCCGCCGAGGACCAGCAGCGACGCGGGCAGCACCTCGACCTCGATCGCCTCGCGGTTCGTCCAGTACGGCGTACCGGCCAGGCCCTCGATCGGCGGGACGGACGGGATCGTGCCGGTCGCGATCACGATGCCGCGGGTTGCCTCGAACTCGCGGTCACCGGCCTTGACCGTGTTCGGTCCGGTGATCGTCGCGCGGTCCTTGATCACGGTGGCGCCCTTGTTCACCAGCCGGTCGACCGCGACCTGGTCGTTCCAGGTGTCGGTGGCCTCCTCGCGGATGCGCTTGGCGACCGGGGTCCAGTCCGGCTGCACCGTCGACGTACCGGCCATGCCTTCGACCCGCCTTGTCTCGGCGATGAGGTTCGCGGCGCGGATCATCATCTTGCTCGGGATGCACCCGTAGTACGGGCATTCGCCGCCCACCAGCCGCGACTCGATCCCGACCACCCTCAGCCCGGCCTGCGCCAACCGCCCGGCGGTCTCCTCGCCGCCGACTCCGAGCCCCACCACGACGACATCAACCTGTTCACCCATGCGGACAATCTTCCAGAGCGACCCGACCCGGCCAAGTCTCCCCCCGGCGCGTCATCACTCCGTAAGCGGCCGTTCACCGCCGGGCACTAGCGTCCTGTACTCGCAGAAGTGAGGACAAGGTTGTTCGATTTCTCTGGTTTCGGCAGCATCAACATCGAGACGGTCATCGCCCTCGTCACCCTGATCGGTACTGCGATCGTGTGGCTGCTCGACCGGTACGTCTGGCGCCGCAAGCGGCTCGTCTACCGGGTCCAGGTGGACGCGCAGATCGGGGTCCATCCCCGGCAGAACCGCGCCAAGGAAATGGTCGACATCGAGGTCGTCCACCAGGGCAAGGCGGTGCACGACCCGAGCATCGTGCTGCTGCGGGTGGACAACACCGGCACCGACATCGAGGCGAAGGACATGCAGGGCGCGGTGAAGTTCACCTTCCCGGGCCGCAAGATCGTCCGGATGAAGGTGGTCGAGTCACACCCGCCGGACATCGGTGACCTGCTCGAGGCGGACATGAAGCCGGCCGACTATGTCGACACCGACGCGATCACGGTGCCGAAGCTCGCGATCAACCGCGGTGACCACTTCAAGTTCCTGCTCGTGCTGTCGGGCAAGGGCAAGGACGTCACGCACTCCGGCTACCTGGCCGGCGGGGCGAACGGCGGCGTGTACCACGAACCGCGGCCGCGCGGCCCGGGCCGGCGTACGTTGATCTTCGGCGCGACGACGCTCGTGCTGGTCGGCGCTCTGGTCGCGTTCTTCCTCGTCGACGTGCTGCAGCCGCCGCGCAACTGCGCGTCGGGTGAGCTGCGAGTGATCGGATCCACGGCGGTCGAGCCGACGATGACCGAGCTGCGCAGCGCGTACATCGCCGAGTGCTCGAACGCGGACATCACGATCGCCGCCAACGGCAGCCGCAGCGGTGTCAGCGACCTGAGCGCATTGGGAGCGAAGGACGGCAGCGCGGCGAGCAAGGTGATCGCGATGTCGGACGGACCGGCCGTTGACGCGCCCGGTCTCAGCGGCGAGGCGGTCGCCGTCGTCGTGTTCGCGGTCGTCGTCAACCGGGCCGCGGACGTCACCGGCCTGACCACTGCCCAGCTGCGCGACATCTACAACGGCAAGATCACCAACTGGTCGCAGGTCGGCGGCCGCAATCTACCGATTCGGATGGTCAGCCGGGTCGGCCCGGCGTCCGGCTCGCGGCTGGTGTTCCGTGAGAAGGTGCTCGGCGGCGACCAGGAACTCGGCATCACCTCGGACGACTGCCGCCGCGACGACGACGCCGCGACAACGAAGTACCACCGCTGTGAGGTCGGTACGACGGAGGAGCTGCTGACGCGGGTCAACGAGATCGACGGCGCGATCGGGTACGCCGAGCTCGGCGGCGCCCGCAAGTATCCGCAGCTCACGCCGGTGACGATCGACAGCGTGGTGCCGGACACGTCGAAGGTGGCCGACCGCTCGTACAAGTTCTGGGAGGTCGAGCACGCGTACACGTACAAGGCACCGGCGGCGAAGTCGCTGACCGCGGCCTTCCTCGACTACGTGCGGTCGACGCAGGCCCGTCCGATCCTCGATCGTGGCGACCTGGTTCCGTGCAGCGATCTGCCCGCGGGGTTCTGTGGATAATGCCAGCGGGCTTCGGCGATTCTCCGGATAATTCCGGTTATGTATGTGATCGCGCACCTCAGTGATCCCCATCTCGACGGCTCCGACGAGGCTCGGAACAGGCTGCGGAAGCTCACGTCGTACCTGCGCGAGTTCCGGCGACCGGTCGACGTCGTGCTGGTCAGCGGCGACCTCGCAGACCACGGTCTCGAGTCCGAGTACGCCGAGCTCGCCGCCGAGCTGAAGCTCGATGTGCCCGTGCTGGTGTTGCCGGGCAACCACGACGTCAGTGCGCCCTTGGGTGCCGGGCTCGCGGACTTCGTCGACTCGGCCGGTGAGGGACATCCGGTGCACCAGGTGCAGGACGTCGGTGGCGCGCGGTTCGTGCTGCTCGACACCTCGGTCCCGGGTGAGGACCACGGGCTGCTGTCCGCGGAGTCGCTCGCGTGGCTCGACGGCGTACTGGCCGAACCGGTCGACGGGCCGTTGTTCGTGGCCTTCCACCACCCGCCGTTCGAGCTGAACCACCCCGTCCTCGACCAGTGGCTGCTCCGCTCCGGCCCGGAGCTCGAGGCCGTGCTGAGGGGCAAGCCGATCACGGCCATCCTCGCCGGGCACGTACACAACGGGCTGGCGACCACCTTCGCCGGACTGCCGTTCCTGGTCGCGCCAGGCGTCCGCTCGACTCCGCCGCTCCCCTTCGAGCCTCCCGCTCCCGGCGGCGGCCTCGTCGACGACACCACCGCCCACCCGGGTCTGGCGCTTCACATCTACACGCCAGGAGCCCCGCTCCAGACCCTCTTCCGGCACCCGGCCTGACCAGTACTGTGCTGACATGTACGTGATCGCGCACCTCAGTGACCCGCATCTCGACGGCTCGGAGGAGGCGCGATCACGGCTCCGGAAGATCACGTCGTACGTCCGGGCGTCGTCGGTGGACGTCGTACTCGTCACCGGGGACCTCGCCGATCACGGGCTCGAGACGGAGTACGCCGAGCTCGCCGGCGAGCTGTCCTTGGACGTGCCGGTGCTGGTGCTGCCGGGCAACCACGACCTCAGCTCGCCGCTCCGGGCCGGGCTGAAGTCGTTCGTGGACTCACCCGGCGACGGTCATCCCGTGCATCAGGTCCGCGACGTGGGTGCGGCGCGCTTCGTCCTCGTCGACAGCACCGTGCCGGAGCACAACCACGGCCTGCTCTCCGACGAGTCGCTCGCCTGGCTGGACGGCGTACTGCGCGAGCCGTTCGACGGACCGGTCTTCGTCGCGATGCATCACCCACCGCTCGCGCTGCACCACCCGGTGATGGACCAGTGGATGCTGGAGGAGCAGGACGCGTTGGCCGGCGTACTCACCGGCAAGCCCGTCACGGCGATCCTCACCGGACACGTGCACAACGCGATCGTCACGTCGTTCGCCGGCCACCCGGTCCTCGGTGCGCCCGGGATCCGTTCGACCATCCCACTCCCGTTCGAGCCTCCAACCGACGACGGAGCCGTCGTCGACCCGTCCGCCCACCCCGGCCTGGCATTCCACATCCACACCCCCGGCGAGCCGATGCAGACCATCTACAGGTACCCGCGGTGACCGCCGACGAGCAATCCCCGATCCCGGACCGCGACGACCAGGTGCGGGAGCCGATGCAGCTGCATCCGGTGGGCCGGGTCGAGTCGAGTCTGCGCGAGCTCGCTGACGCTCCCCGTCAGGGCGACGAAGGCGCTCCCGACGCCTGGGTCGTTTTCGACGAGTCCGTGCATGCTGCGGTTGCCGATGTCGCGGTCGGCGACGAGCTCATCCTCATCACCTGGTTCGATCGGGCCGACCGCTCCGTACAGAAGGTCCATCCGCGCAGCGACCTGAGCCGCCCGCCGACGGGCGTTTTCAGCACCCGCTCCCCCGACCGCCCGAACCCTCTCGGCCTCCACCGCGTCACCGTCCTCGCCGTCGACGACCTCCGCCTGCACGTCAACAACCTCGAAGCCCTCGACGGCACCCCGATCGTCGACGTCAAACCGGTCATCGGCGACATCTCCGACAGGTGACGGTCTACCGCCAGAAGTTCCAGCCCTCGGGAGCCTGAGGAAACGTGGGCGGCGGAGTCCACCCCCGCGGCGGCCGCCATCCCAGCTCGACGGCCGGCCAGTTGGGCGGAGGCTGGAAGCGATAGCGCCGATCCCGCGCCTGCCAGAACAACGACCACCCCGCGGCAACCACAGCCGCGACGAGGAACCCCACGCCGACCGCCCCGAACGTCGTGGGTTCGGGCCCGCACCCGACCCCGTCCGGGGCGCACGGATCGGACGGCGCGCCCATCATGAACAGGCCCAGAAATCCGAGCAGCACGAACCCGCCCGACAGGCACCACCCGACCGTCACGAGGATCGAGTGGGACGGCGCGTCGGAGTACCCGTGAAACACACGCGGGTCCGGGGGCGCTGACCAACTCACGTGGTCATTACAGCCGCGCGCTCCCGGACCCGGATGAGGTTGTGCCGCGTTGGCACCCAACCGTGACCTTGATCGAACCTGATCTCAGAAGTTGATCATGTGCCCTTCGAGGCCGTGGAAGGCCTCCTGCAACGCCTCGCTCAGTGTCGGGTGGGCGTGAACGTTGCGCGCCAGTTCCTTGGTGGTGAGGTCCCACTTCTGGGCCAGCGTCAGTTCCGGCAGGAGTTCGGTGACCTCGGGGCCGATCAGGTGCGCGCCGAGCAGTTCGCCGTACTTCGCGTCGCTGATCACCTTGACGAAACCGGTCGGGTCGCCGAGGCCGTGGGCCTTGCCGTTCGCGGTGAACGGGAACTTGGCGACCTTGACGTCGAAGCCCTCCAGCCGGGCCTCTTCCTCGGTCCACCCGAAGCTGGCGATCTGCGGCTGGCAGAACGTCGCCCGCGGGATCATCTTGTAGTCGAGCTCCATCGTCTCGTGCCCGGCGATGGTCTCGGCCGCGATCACACCCATCGCCTCGGCGGCGTGCGCGAGCATCAGTTTCGCGGTCACGTCGCCGATCGCGAAGATGTTCGGCACGTTGGTCCGGCAGAACCCGTCGATGCCGATCGCGCCGCGCTCGGTCAGCTGGACGCCGATCTTGTCCAGGCCGTAGCCGTCGACCCGCGGCTGGAAGCCGATCGCCTGCAGGACCTTGTCGGCCTCCAGCGTCTTCTGGGCGCCGTCCTTGCCCGTGACGGTGACCTTCACCTTGTCGCCGGAGTCGTCGATCGAGTCGACCCGGGTGCCGGTGAGTACGTCGACGCCGAGCTTCTTGTACGCCTTCGCGAGCTCCTTGGAGACCTCGATGTCCTCCAGCGGGACGATCCGGTCGAGGAACTCGACGATCGTCACCTTCACGCCGTAGTTCGCCAGCACGTAGGCGAACTCGACACCGATCGCGCCGGCGCCGGCGATCACGATCGAGCCCGGCAGCTCCTCGGTGAGGATCTGCTCCTCGTACGTCACCACGCGCTCGCTCAGCTGGGTGCCCGGCAGCAGCTTGGTGGTCGCGCCGGTGGCCAGGATGCAGTTGTCGAACGTGACGGTCTCCGACGAGCCGTCGTTCAGCGTCACGTCCAGGGTGTTGGCGTCGGTGAACGAGCCCCAGCCGTCGAACTCGGTGATGTTGTTCTTCTTCATCAGGAAGTGGACGCCCTTGACCCGGCCGTCCGCGACCTTGCGGCTGCGCTGCACCGCGGTCGGGAAGTCGAAGGTCACCTCGCCGCTGATACCGAAGGTCTTCGCCTCCGTCCGGAAGATGTGCGACAGCTCGGCGTTCCGCAGCAGCGCCTTGGACGGGATACAGCCCACGTTCAGGCAGACACCGCCCCAGTACTTCTTCTCGATGATTGCGGTCTTGAGGCCGAGCTGGGCTGCGCGGATCGCCGCGACGTACCCACCCGGACCCGCGCCGAGGACAACAACGTCAAAGTGCGAGGCCATGTACTGAACTTTAATAGGTCACCCCAGCACGGTCCGTCTCCCGGGGTAGGCTGGGTGGGCGCGTGAGGCGAAATTCATGGGGGACCGATGGATCTGGGGAGACGTCGGGGGCTGCGACTGGCAGCTTTCGGCACGCTGCTGGCAGTCGTCGCACTGCCTGCGTACGCCGACGACCCCACGCCCCCGCCACCCGCCTCCGTGACCGATGTCAACCGGTCCCTCGAGCAGCTCCAGGCCGAGGCCGCCGCCGTCCAGGCCGATTTCGCCAAGGCGACGATCGCCTACACCAAGGCACTCAAGGACGCGCAGACCGCCGAGGCCGCCGCGAAGAAGGCGGAAGCCACGGCGACGGTCTCCAAGGGCAAGGCCGACGAGGAGCGCCGCCAGCTCGGCCTGCTGACCGCTCAGGCCTATCAGCTGGGCATCCCGACCGTGATGGGCACCGAGTCGATGCTCTGGTCGCTCGCCCCGATCGCGGAGAACCTCCAGGAGATCGCCGACCGGCAGACCGCGATCACGCAGCTCGGCAGCACGCAGGTCTCGCAGTACCGGATGGCGATGGAGGCCGAGAACGAGTCGAACCGGCTCAAGTCCGAGGCGACGACGAAGCGGCAGGCCGCGAACGACGCCGCTGCCAAGGCGCAGGACCTCAGTAAGCAGGTGCAGCAGAAGGCCGCCGACGCCTCCGCGGCCATGGCCGACCAGACCGCCGACCTCGACGTCGCCTCCGCTCTGTCCAAGCAGCTGCAGCTCGTCCGCAACCAGCAGGCGCTCGCGCGCTGGCAGACGTACCTGACCGAGCTGACATCCGCCAAGATCACTCCCCCGGCAGCCGCCGTACTCAAGAACCCTGCCAAGCTCCCCACCGGGCTGGCGCCACTGACCCGCCGCGGTACGCCGGTCCCGGGTGTCGCGTCTGTCGCAGTCGCCGGCCGCACCGTGCGCGTGATGTCCGCCGAGACGATCCGTGCGGTCAACCAAGCCTTCAGCCTCGTCGGCAAGCCGTATGGCGTCGCCGCGACCGGACCGGACAAGTACGGATGCCTCGGCGCGGCCCGCGTCGCGTGGCAGCCGTACACCACCCTCCCGAACCTGGTCAGCAAGGTGTACCCGGACTACCAGGCAGTCCCGAACGCCTGGATCCAGCCGGGCGACCTGCTCGTGATGGGCAGCAAGTCACTCGGCCTCGTCCACATCGGCATCGCGCTGGACAACGGCGAGATGATCGCCGCCGACGAGGCGAAGGGCTCGGTCGTCGTCACCACCGTCCCCGACAACCTGTACGCCGCCCTCCGCCCGACCCTGGGCGCGCCGGCCAAACCGCAGGTCGCCCCGGTCGGGACGTCCGACGCGTACGCGTTCCGCTGCGGCAACACCGCAACGTCGTACAACGTCGGCTCCGGCGCCTGGACCTGGCCGCTGCCGGATGGGACCTACGAGATCGGTACTCCGTTCGGTCAGTCCGGGTCGATGTGGGAGACCGGATTCCACACCGGCCAGGACTTCCCCGCCCCCGTCGGTACGACGGTCCGCGCGGTGACGTCGGGCGTCGTCCGGGTGGAGCATCCGGCGTGGGCCGGCAACCTGGTCCGCATCGACCACGGCAACGGGCTGGAAACGCTCTACGCGCACCTGAGCCGCATCGACGTGACTGACGGGCAGCAGGTGAAGGCAGGTCAGCAGATCGGTGCTGTCGGCACCGAAGGCAACTCCACCGGTCCGCACCTGCACTTCGAGGTCCGTCTCGGCGGCGATCCGGTCAACCCGATGCCGTTCCTGGCGACCGGTTCGGCCAGCACCGGCTGGGGTGGTTACACCAACGGCATGATCCCGGCCAGCAAGCTCTGCGGGATCGGCGGCGGGCACATGCTCCGCTGCGACGCGGCCGCGGCGTACCTGCAGCTCTCGAGCGCCTACCGGGCGCAGTTCGGCAAGTCGCTGTGCATCACCGACTCGTACCGCTCGTACGCCTCCCAGGTGGACCTGTACGCGCGCAAGCCGTCGCTGGCTGCCCTTCCGGGCACGTCCAACCACGGCTGGGGCGTGGCCGTCGACCTCTGCGGCGGGATCGACAGGTACAACACCACCCAATACCAGTGGATGGAGTCGCACGCCCCGACGTACGGCTGGGTCCACCCGGCCTGGGCCGAGCAGGGCGGCAGCCGCGAGGAACCGTGGCACTGGGAGTTCGGTAACCCGGCCAGTTCGTAGCTGCCCGGTAGGCTGACGTTGTGGCCGAGCATGAGAGTCCCGACCGCACCGATCACAACATCACGTTGGATGCTGCGGACGACCGGTGGGAGTGGCGGCGGCGGATTCGCGAGAATCCGCGCAAGCTGCTGTTCTACCGGATCGGCGTGGGCGTCCTCGGCGGCCTGCTGATCATCGCCGCACCACTCACCGGCTGGCTGCCGGGCCCTGGCGGGATCCCGCTGTTCATCGCCGGTCTGGCCGTGCTGGCCAGCGAGTTCGAGTGGGCCCAGCGGCTGCTGTACCGGGTCAAGGACTGGGTGAAGGCACTCACCACCTGGACCGGCAAGCAGCCCGCCTGGCTGAAGGCACTCGGCACCCTCGCGCTGTTCCTCTGCGTGCTCGTCGCGATCTGGCTCTACATGGCCGTGCTCGGAGTCCCGGGCTGGTTCCCTGACTCGTGGGAGTCATTCCTGCACGAACTTCCCCTCCTTCACTGAGTAGTCGGGCAGCTCGATCAGTTCGCTCATCTTCTGCGCCATCTTGATCATCTGGTTGTTGAAGAACGGGATGTCCAGGATCCGGTTCCGCGCCGTCAGGCCGAACCGGGTGGCCGGCGCCAGGAACGACCCCGCGCGACTCCCGTCCTGGGTCGTCGACACCGCCTTCCGCAGCAGCGCCTCGTACCGGTCGAACGCCACCCTGAAGCTCTCGGCGCGCGCCAACTCCCCCGCCAGGACATAGGCACCGACGACCGCCGTACCCGTCCCGAGCGCTCCGAACGTGGCGCCGTACCCCGCGTCGCCGAGCAGCACGATCCGGTTGGTGGACCAACGATCAACGCTCACCCGGCTGATCGAGTCGAAGTACAACTCTGTTGCCGCCGGCAACCCTTTCAGCAGCTCCGGCACGTGCCAACCGAGACCGTCGAAGTGCGCGCGCAGGATCGCCTTCTGCTGGTCGAGATCGCGCCGGTTGTAGGCCAGCTCCTCCGACTTGAACACGAACAGCGTCTGCGCCAGCGCCGGGTCGCGACGGTCCGCGCTGACGCTCGCCAGCTTGCCCGGCACGTTGTACATCAGCGAGTCGCCGCTGATCCCCAGCGTGTTCGGGACCTCCCAGCCGCCCACGTAGTAGTTCAGGTGGCGCTCGACCACCCGCTCCTTCGGCCAGGCCAGCCGCCGTACGACGGAATGCATGCCGTCCGCGCCGATGACCAGGTCGTAGGTGTCCTCCAGCCCGCTCTCGAACCGCACATCCACATGGTCCGCGTGCTCGGTCAGACTCGCGATCGAGTCCCCGAAGCGGTACGTCGCCTGCTCGTGACTGTGCTCGTACAGCACCCGCGACAGGTCTGCCCGCAGTACCTCGAGGTCCCCACCGGCGAACTCGGCCGGCAGCCGCATCAGCTGACGACCCGACACGTCGACGAACCGCATCGCGTTGCCGCCGGTCTGCAGCGACCGCAGGTCCGACAGCACGCCCATCCGGTCCAGAACCGTCGTGAACACCTCGCCGCGGAAGTCCACCGCGTACCCGCCCTGCCGCAGCGCCGGGGCGATCTCGACCACCGTCACGTCGTGCCCCGCCCGACCGAGCCAGAGCGCCACCGACGGCCCCGCCACGCTGGCACCCGATACCAGAACCTTCATCGTCATCCTCCTCAGAAGTAATTGTGTCTGCCGGACACAGTAAAGTGTATGGTAGACACAGTTCAAGTCGGTTTCAGTTCGAAAAGGATCGAAGGATGTCTGACCTGCTCTGGAGCAAGCCCTCGCTGCCGAGCCGCGGCCCGAAGCCGGCGGTGACGCTGACCGGGATCGCCGAGGCGGGCATCCGGATCGCCGACGCGGAGGGCCTCGACGCGGTCTCGATGCAGCGGATCGCCGGCGAGCTGCCGGTGACGAAGATGGCGCTCTACCGGTACGTGCCCGGCAAGACCGAGCTGGTCGCGGTGATGAGCGACCTGGCGATGGGCGCCCCGCCGGACCGCCCCGACCTACCGTGGCGCGAGGCGCTCCACACCTGGTCCATGGACCTGTACGACGGATTCACGCGCCACCCGTGGCTGCTCCTGTCGACCGTCGGCCGCCGCCTGCTCGGGCCGAACGAGCTCATGTGGATGGAGCGCGGCATCGCGGCGCTGACCGACACCGGGCTGACCGGCGGCGAGCAGATGGACTCGATCCTGGTCATCACCAGCCACGTCCGGAACATCGCCCAGCAGTCCACGACATTCCCGGGCCACACCACCGGCCTGTCCGAAGAGGACATGCAGGAGTCGCTCACCCAGATCCTCAGCACCGAAGCCGAGCGGTTCCCCCACCTGACCACCGCGATGCGTACCGCGGCCGGCAGCGAGAACCAGGGCCTGGAGTTCGGGCTGCAGCGGATCCTGGACGGTCTCGAGCTGCTGATCAGCGGTAGGAAAGTGTCGACTTCACGGCATTGAAACGTTGCCGATAGGCCGAGGCGGACAGCCCGTAGTGCGACTTGAACCGGCGGGCGAAGTAGTTCTGGTCCGGCCAGCCGACGGACTCCCCGATCCGGCTGATCGGCAGGTCCGTGTGCAGCAGCCGGTCGGCCGCGAGCTCGACGCGATGACGCGACAGGTACGCCATCGGCGGCAGCCCGGTCACCGACTTGAACAACCGGACCAGATACCCCGGCGCGAGGTGCAACTCGCCGGCCAGGTCGGTCAACGTCCAGTGCCGCGCCGGGTCGGCCTCCATCAACCGCATCGCGTCGAGTACGGCGGGATGCGTGTGCTCCCGTCGATCGTCGCGATCGGCCACGGTCCGGGCGACACAACTCAGGTACAACGACAGCCAGCCGATGATCTCGCCGCGATTGCGGCTGAGCGGCTGGTCGCGCAGCTGGCGCAAGCCGTCGAGGTGCCCGACCGCCTCCTTCATCGTGTCCGGATCGAGGTGCGTCGCAAGCATGCCCCGGCGCTGCGCGGAGAACGGCCCGGTCCACAACAGGTAACCCAGTAAGGGATCCTCGCGCGCCCAGGCCAGCTCGCGGCGGACCAGATCGGCCGAGAAGCAGCAGTTGTAGACCTCGAGCGCGGTGCAGTCGACGTACTCGTGCCAGACGCCCGGACGCAGCAGGATCGCGTCGCCGGCCTGGAGTTTCTGCCGGCCGGCGAGGCTGTGGTGGATGCCTTCACCGCCGGTGACGAGCAGCAGTTCGAAGAAGCTGTGCGTATGCAGCGGGTGGGACTTTTCATGCAGGTGTGGGCCGGCGTGCACGACCGTCCCTTCGACGAAGTGCAGCACCGTCCCGCGGGTCCTCACCGGCTCGTCGGCCATACGTCACGATATGGCCCGAGGTGCAGATCGTGCTAGACCGAGTGCACTTCGGGCTACTCGCCGGCGACTGCCGGGCACAGGATCGGGGAACAGGCGAAACGTCCCCCGAATGACACCGCCGCCAATCAACCGAGATCACGACGTTTTGTCAGCGCACCCAATGAATCGTTTCACTCGCTGAGTTGGAGCCTCATGTCGAACCTCGCCGCACCCACCGCCCTTCGCTTCGAGCATCGACCCGCGCCCGCTGCCGGGATCGGCACTGCGACGCCCCGGATCTCCTGGCAGGTCCCGGCCGCTGACGCCGGCTACGCGCAGACGGCGTACGAGCTCGAGATCACGACCGGCACGACCCAGGCGTTCACGGTCCAGTCGCCCGACCAGGTCCTGGTGCCCTGGCCGGCTGACCCGCTCGGCTCCCGGGAGACCGCGCAGGTCCGGGTCCGGGTGCGCGGCAACGACGACTGGAGCGAGTGGAGTCAGCCCGCGACCGTCGAGGCCGGCCTGCTCGCGTCCGACGACTGGACCGCGCGGTTCGTCAGCCCGCGGGAGAACCCGCACGGCTCCCCCGCTCCCCTGATCGCGGGCGTCGCGAATCTCCCGGACGGCATCGTCAAGGCTCGGCTCTACGCGACGGCGTACGGGATCTACATCCCCGAGCTCAACGGGCAGCGCGTCGGCACCGAGGAGCTCGCGCCCGGCTGGACGGCGTACCAGTACCGGCTGCGCTACCAGACGTACGACGTGACCGAGCTTGTCCAACCTGGTGAGAACAAGCTCGAGTTCCTCGTCGGCAACGCCTGGTACCGCGGCCGGATCGGCTTCCAGGACCAGAAGCAGCTGTACGGCGAACGCCTCGCCGTACTCGCGCAGCTCGAGGTCACCACCGAGGACGGCCAGGTCCACACGTTCGGCAGCGACGGCACCTGGACCTCCCGCGAGAGCAACGTCCTGGCCGACGACCTGTACGACGGCCAGACCACCGACCTCCGCAAGCAGCCCGGCGAGCCCACGCCGGTCGACGTACTCGACGCCGACCTGAATCTGCTCGTCGCCCCCGACGGCCCGCCGGTCCGGATCACCGACGTCCTTCCCGCGCTCGAGATCACCACCTCGCCGTCCGGCAAGACGCTCGTCGACTTCGGGCAGAACCTCGTCGGTCGCATCCGGCTCAAGGTCCGCGGCGGCGCCGAGGGCGACGAGATCGTCGTACGCCATGCCGAGGTCCTCGAGAACGGCGAGCTCGGCGTTCGTCCGCTCCGCACCGCCAAGGCAACCGACACCTACTTCCTCGCCGGACCCGACGAGGTCGTGCTCGACTCCCCGCTCACCTTCCACGGCTTCCGGTACGCCGAGGTCACCGGCGTGGACGCGCTCGCGAAGCAGGACCTCGAAGCCATCGTCATCGGGTCCGACCTGCAGCGCACCGGTTGGTTCGAGTCGTCGAACGAGCTGCTCAACCAGTTCCACCAGAACGTGGTGTGGGGCATGCGCGGCAACTTCGTCGACGTACCGACCGACTGCCCGCAGCGCGACGAGCGGCTCGGGTGGACCGGCGACATCCAGGTCTTCTCCCCCAGCGCGAGCTTCCTGTTCGACACGGCCGGCTTCCTGACCAACTGGCTCGCCGACCTTTCGGCCGAGCAGCAGAAGGACGGCTCGGTGCCGTACGTCGTACCGGACGTACTGCGGAACGAGAGCCCGGCCACCGCCGCATGGGGTGACGCGGCAACGATCGTCCCCTGGGTGATCTACGAGCGCAGCGGCGATGCCGGACTGCTCGCCCGACAGCTGCCGAGCATGCGGGCCTGGGTCGACAAGATGGCCGACCTGGCCGGCAGCGACCTGCTCTGGTCCGGCGGCTTCCAGTTCGGTGACTGGCTCGACCCGACCGCACCCCCGGAGAACGCTTTCGCCGCCAAGGCGGACCCCGACGTGGTCGCGACCGCGCACCTGGCGCGCTCGGCCGAGGTGGTCGGGAAGGCCGCGGAGATCCTCGGCCGCGCCGATCTGGCCCAGGAGTACACCGACCTGGCGGCGCGCGTCCGGCAGGCGTTCGCGACCGAGTACGCGACCGACGGCGGCCGGGTATTGAGCGACGCGGCAACTACTTACGCGCTCGCGCTGCAGTGGGCGCTGCTGCCGACCGAGACCCAGCGGCAGCGGGCCGGCGAACGGCTCGCCGACCTGGTCCGTACGGCGGGCTTCCGGATCAGTACCGGATTCGTCGGGACGCCGCTGATGGCCGACGCACTGGCCGATTCCGGACATCCTGACCTGGCCTACCGCCTTCTGCTACAGACAGGCTGCCCCTCTTGGCTGTACGCAGTGACGATGGGAGCCACGACGGTCTGGGAACGCTGGGACAGCATGCTGCCCGACGGCAGCATCAACCCCGGCCAGATGACGTCGTTCAACCACTACGCCCTCGGTGCGGTCGCCGACTGGATGCACCGCCGGGTCGCCGGCCTCGCGGCGGCCGAGCCCGGGTACCGCACGATCGACGTACGGCCGCTCCTCACCGGGCAGCTGACGAAGGCATCCGCCAAGCACCTCACGCCGTACGGCGAGGCGTCGGTCGCGTGGACCCGCGCCGACGGGCAGGTCACGCTGTCGGTGACCGTGCCGGTCGGGTCCCGCGCCAAGGTCGATGTACCCGGACAGGGCGTCGTCGAGGTCGGGCACGGCACGCACGAATGGACCGTCGACGACCCGTACGCCGAGCTCCCCGAGCTGGCCGCGGACGCGACGATCCGGCAGCTGATGGACCACGAACCCACCTGGACCGAACTCGCGACCGCGGCCGCCGAGAGCGGGGTCGTCACCGACGACGCCGAGCTCGCCGCCCGCCTCGAGCGGTACCTCGACCAGCCGGCCGCCGGACTGGTCGACGCGATCAGCCCGCGTGGATTCACCCCGAGCGCCGAGGCCCTGAAGGCCAAGCTCGAAGCCCTGCTCAACCACTGAGTTCAACCACTGATTCCAACCACTGATCCCATTCCCCGACACCGCCCCGCTGCTTTGAACAACATCCTTTGGAGGTCAAGATGAGGTTCCGCCCAGGAGCTAGCGGACTGGCGCTTCTCGCCGTCAGTTCGCTGGTGCTCACCGCGTGCAGCGCGGGCAGTCTCGGGTCCAGCAGTGACTCCGGCAGCAACTCGGTCGAGATCACGTACCTGATCGGCAACCAGGATCAGGACGTGAAGGAGGCCAACCAGCTGATCAAGGACTTCACCGCGAAGAACCCCGGGATCACGATCAAGACGGAGACCCGCCCGGCCGGTACGGAGGGCGACAACATCGTCAAGACCCGGCTGTCCACCGGCGACATGCCCGATGTCTTCGGCTACAACACCGGGTCGCTGTTCCAGGCGATCGCCCCGCAGAAGAACCTGGTGTCGATCAGCGACCAGCCGTACATCGGCAACCTGGACGACAACTTCAAGAAGACCGTGACCGCCGACGGCCAGGTGTACGGCGTACCCGTCGGCGGCTTCATGGGCGGCGCGGTGCTGTACAGCATCCCGGTCTACACCAAGCTCGGTCTGAAGATCCCGAAGACCTGGGCCGAGTTCATGGCCAACAACGCCAAGATCAAGGCGCAGGACCCCGGCGTCGCCCCGGTGATCCAGACGTACGGCGAGACCTGGACGTCGCAGCTGTTCGTCCTCGGCGACTTCCACAACGTCGCCTCGTCCGAGCCGACGTTCGCCGACGACTACACCGCGAACAAGGCGAAGTACGCCACCTCGCCGGCCGCGCTCAAGGGGTTCGAGCACACCGAGGCGGTCCACGACGCCGGCTACGAGAACAAGGACTTCGCCTCGGCGAAGCTGCCGGACGGCCTGAAGATGCTTGCCACCGGCAAGGGTGCGCACTACCCGATCCTGTCCGGCGTGGTCGCGAACATGGTCGCCACCTACCCGGACGCCGCCAAGACCGTCGGCCTGTTCGCGTTGCCTGGTGACGACGCGAGCAAGAACGGTCTGACGCTGTGGACGCCGGGTGGTCTGTACATCCCGAAGACCACGACCGGCGACAAGCTGGACGCGGCGAAGAAGTTCCTCGCCTTCGTCGCCAGCCCGGACGGCTGTGCCTCGCAGAACACCGCCGGCGCACCGACCGGTCCGTACGCCGTCAAGGGCTGCACGCTCGGCGACGACGTACCGCAGGCGATCAAGGACATGCAGCCGTACCTCGACAAGCCCGACGGATCGAGCCTGGCGCTGGAGTTCCTCTCGCCGGTCAAGGGCCCGTCGCTCGAGCAGATCACGGTCGAGGTCGGCTCCGGTATCCGCAAGGCGAAGGACGGCGCCGCGCGGTACGACGAAGACGTGAAGAAGCAGGCCCAGCAGCTCGGCCTGGCAGGTTGGTGAGGTCCGTGGCGATCACCTCGGTGAAACCACGTGAGCGTAGTAAGACGCGACCGGCCGCTTCGGCGGCCGGGAGCAAGGTCTACCGTCCGTACTCGAACTGGTTCTACCTGCCGACCGCCATCATCTACGGCGTGCTGTTCCTGGTCCCGACGTTCGCCTCGCTCTATTTCAGCCTGACCCGGTGGAGTCTGTTCGAGTCGAAGTTCATCGGGCTGGACAACTTCAAGCTGTTCTTCCAGGAGCCCGCGCTGGTCAAGGGCTTCACCAACACGCTGATCTACGCCGTCGTCACGTCCGGGTCGAAGGTGGTCCTCGGGCTGCTGCTCGCGGTTCTGCTGACGTCGCAGATCGTTGCCCGCGGCTACCTTCGGTCGGTGGTGTTCTTCCCGGTGCTGGTCTCCACGATCGGCGTCGGCCTGACGTTCACCGTGCTGATGAACCCGGAGAAGGGCCTGATCAACGAGTCGCTCGGACTGCTCGGGATCAACGGTCCCGGCTGGCTGACCGATCCGAAATGGGCGCTGCTCTCGGTCGCCGCGGTCGACGTGTGGAAGGGCGTCGGTCTCGCGACGCTGATCTACATCGCGGGGATCGTCTCGATCCCCCGTGAGTACATCGAGGCCGCGCGGGTCGACGGCGCCGGCTCGTGGCAGCAGTTCCGGCGGATCGTGCTGCCGCTGTCCCGGCCGGCCACCGTCACCGTCATCATCCTGTCGCTGATCGGCGGACTGCGGTCCTTCGACCTGATCTGGGCGATGACCCGCGGCGGGCCCGGGTTCACCTCGGACGTGATCGCGTCGGTGATCTACAAGCAGTACCAGGCCGGGTTCTACGGCCTGTCGACCGCGGGCAACGTCGTACTGTTCATCACCGTCACCGCGATCATCCTGCCGTTGTCCTGGTTCCTGAACCGCAAGGAGGTGGACCTGTGAGTACGGCGGAACTCGTCAACCACCGTCCCGGCCGGAAGTGGGTCCTGAGCGCGGTCGCGATCTTCGTGTCGATCGTGGTGTTCGTGATCCCGTTCGCGTTCATCGTGCTGACCGCGGTGAAGGACCGGACCCAGTCGGCCGACCTGAGCTTCTCCTGGCCGCACCAGTTCCGCTTCGTGCAGAACTTCATCGAAGTGGTCGAGGCCCGCGACTACATGCTGGTGATCGCGTTCATCAACAGCACGATCCTGACCGTGGCCAGCGTCACCGGGATGGTGGTGCTCGCGGCCATGGCCGGGTTCGTGCTGCAGCGCCGGAAGAGCCGGTGGAACGGGTTCATCAACTTCCTGGTGCTGGCCGGGCTGATCATCCCGCCGGCCGTCGTACCGACGATCTGGGTGCTGCAGAAGCTCGGCATGTTCAAGACGATGCCCGGGCTGATACTGATCGAGATCGCCTACGGGTTGTCGTTCTGCATCCTGTTGTTCCGCGCGTTCGTGGCGACGATCCCACGGGAGCTCGACGAGGCCGCGATCATCGACGGCGCCGGGCCGTTGCGGCTGTTCTTCCAGGTCGTGTTCCCGTTGCTCAGATCGGTGATCGTCACCGTTGTGGTGGTGCAGTCGGTCAATGTATTCAACGACTTCGTGAACCCGTTGTACTTCCTGCCCGGTGACCAGAACGCGACCGTGCAGCTGACCTTGTACAACTTCTCCAGTCAGTTCACGACGCAGTACAACCTGCTGTTCATGGACATCCTGCTGATCACGATCCCGCCGCTGATCATGTTCCTGTTCTTCAACCGCCAGATCGTCGCCGGCCTGACGTCCGGAGCGATCAAGGGGTAGCGGGCTTGCGGACCAGGTGCGCCGCCTGCGCCTTGTCCTTCTCGCCGGGTATCGCCGCGCGCGTCAGGGTCGCCACCTCGGCGAACCCGGCGCCGGCGAGCAGCCCGGCGACGTCCGCGGGGTCGTAGCTGTAGACCTCGAGGTCGAGGTCGTGACCGTAGGCGTTGCTCAGATGCCGGCTGCCGCCACCGACCTTGAAACCGTGCACGAGGTAGCCACCCGGCCGCAGGACGCGGTACAGCTCGGCGAACACCGCCGGCAGGTCCTCGCGCGGGGTGTGGACGAGCGAGTACCACGCGAGCGCTCCGGCGAGCTCGCCGTCCTTCAGGTCCAGGTCGAACAGCGACCCGACGTCGAACCGCAACTCGGGATACTCCCGGCGCGCCACCTCGATCATCCCCGGCGTCAGGTCGATCCCGAACACGTCCAGACCACGACCGGCCAGGTATGACGTGATCCGCCCGGTCCCGCAGCCGAGGTCGCCGACAGGCCCGTCCGTGACCAGCGCGGCGAAGTAGTCCAACGCGCCGATCTCGAACGGATCCTGGCGGTGATAGTCCTTCAGGATCGCGTGGTAGTCGGCGGCGGCGATGTTGTAAGACCCTTGGATGTCGTTCACCCGAGGACTGTACGAAGCCCCTCCGACAGTTTCTGATACTCCGCCAGCGAGTTGTACGCGTGCGCCGACAACCGGATGAACTTGCGCTCCTCGAACCCGGTGAACGTGATCTCGGCCTTCAGCTCGCGCGAGATCCGCATCTTCAGCGCATCGCCGCCGGACAGGTCCACCGAGGACGGCAGCTCGACGAGCCGCATCGTCGTCGGCGGGTGCACGACCTCGGCGACGCCGGTGCCCAGCGACTTGGCCAGGATCCGCGCGCCCTCCTCGACGAGCGCGGTCAGCTGCGGGCGTCGGGTCGGCCAGTCCAGGTCGGCCAGGACCTTCAGCGACTCGGGCGCGGCGATCCACGGGACGTAGTCGTACGTGCCCTGCATGTCGAAGCGCTCCGGCATCCGCTCGTCGTACTCCGACCAGGAGACGATCAGCGGCATCGTTGCCGTGCGCCACTGTTCCGCGACCACCAGCCCGGCGGTCGCCCGCGGCGCGGCCGGCCACTTGTGGAAGTTCCCGGTCCAGAAGTCGGCGCCTGCGGGCGCCGGGGCGTCGATCAGCGCCGGGGCGTGCGCGCCGTCGATCACGATCGGTACGCCGTGCGCGTGCGCGGCCTCGACCAGGGCTTCGACGGGCAGGACCTTCGCCGTACCGGAGGTGATCTGGTCGACGATCAGCACGGAGGCGTTGTCGAGCCGCTCCGAGATCAGCGAGACCACGGTCTCGTCGTCCGCCTCGAGCGGGATGTGCACGATCGCGATCTCGGCCTGGTGTGCCCTGGCGAACCGCTCGGCGGCGTACCGGACCGCGCCGTACGTGTGGTCGGTCAGCACGATCCGGCTGCCCGCGGGGATCGGCAGCGTGGCGAGCGCGACGGTGACGCCGGCGCTCGCGTTCGGGACCAGGGCGAAGCCGGCCGGGTCTGTTTCCAGGTACGACGCCAGCGCGAGGCGGCTGGCGGTCAGCCGGTCGGCGACGGTCCGGAACCAGACCATCGGGTTGGCGTCCATCTCGGTGCGGAGCCCGGCCATCACCTCCTGGGTGCGGCGCGGCACGGCGCCGTACGAGCCGTGGTTGAGGTGGAGGACGCCTGGGTCGAGGGTCCACAGGTCGGGGCGGGGGCTGAGTACCGTCACCACCCAAACGGTACATACTTCCTGTCGTGTACCCCTACCTCGACCACGACGGGCCGATCGCGATGGCTCATCGAGGCGGCGCGAAACACCCCGACAACATCGGCTACGAGAACTCGCTGCACGCGTTCCAGCACGCGGTCGACCTCGGCTACACCTACCTCGAGACCGACCTGCACGCGACCAGCGACGGCGTCGTGATCGCGTTCCACGACGACAAGCTCGACCGGGTCACCGACCGGACCGGCGTGATCGCCGAGCTGCCGTGGTCCGAGGTCAGCAAGGCCAGGATCAACGGTCACGAGCCGATCCCCCGGCTCGACGAGCTGCTCGAGCACTTCCCGGACATCCGGTTCAACCTGGACATCAAGGCCGAGGGCGGTCTCGAGCCGGCCGCGGCGGTGCTGAAGGCCGCGAACGCGATCGACCGGATCTGTGTCTCGTCGTTCTCCCAGTCCCGCGTACGCCGGATCCGCGAACTGCTCGGTCCGCGACTGTGCACGGGGTACGGCGAGTTCGAGATCGTGCTGATCCGGTTCCTGCCGTTCGCGCTGCCGTCGGCCGGGGCGTGTCTGCAGATCCCGCAGGCGTACGGGCCGCTGAAGGTGCTGACGCCGGGGCTGATCAAACGAGCGCATGCCAGGGGCAAGCAAGTGCATATCTGGACGATCGACGATCCCGCGCAGATGCGGGAGCTGCTCGACGCCGGGGTCGACGGCATCATCACCGACCGGACCGACCTTCTCCGTGACGTACTGATCGAGCGCGGCCAGTGGAGTTGAGTTGTTATCCGGAGGTACGCCGCATCGTCCCCGGAACCTGACACACTTCCGCGCATGGGACTTCTCTCCGCCCCGGCCGGTGTGGACAAGCGTGAGTACTGGGGGTTCAGCCTCTACGACTGGGCGAACTCCGGCTACGTCACCACGGTCGGCACCGTCCTGTTCGCGCCGTACCTGACATCGGTCGCGGAGCAGGCCGCGTGCGGGTACTCCGGGACGACCGACCACCCGTGCCGCACCAACCTCGACGTACTCGGGCTCGGCATCTCCCCCGGGTCGCTGGCGTTCTACGTCGTGACCGTGGCGACGCTGGTATCGGCGCTGTTCCTGCCGGTGGTCGGCGCGATCGCGGACCGGATGGCGCGGAAGAAGTTGCTGATGTGCGCGTTCGCCTGGGCCGGCGCGCTGGCGGCCTGCTGCATGGTGTTCGTCGGCGGGGGCCGCTGGGCGCTCGGTGCACTGCTGCTGTTCATAGGCAACCTGTGTCTGGGGTCGTCGCTCGTCGTCTACGACTCGATCCTGATCGACATCGCGCCACCGGATCAGCGCGACGCGGTCTCGTCCCGCGCGTGGGCCTTCGGGTACGCCGGTGGTTTCATCCTGCTGCTGATCAACCTGGCCGTCGTCACCGCGCACGACGCGCTGGGGATGAGTCAGGGCACGGCAGTTCGACTCAGTCTGTTGAGCGCCGGCTTGTGGTGGGGGATCTTCACGTTCTTCCCGTTCCTCCGGCTGCGGGACCGGCCGCCGACGAGCGTCGTACCGGTCCGGAGCGGCAACCTGGTGCGGCAGAGCTTCGGTCAGCTGGGTGCGACGCTCAGGCACCTGCGCAGCTACCCGATGACGATGCTGTTCCTGATCGCGTACCTGTTCTTCAACGACGGCATCCAGACGGTCATCTCGGTGTCGTCGACGTACGGCGAGAAGCAGCTCGGGTTCGAGACGCAGGTGCTGATCGCGACGATCCTGATGGTGCAGTTCGTCGCGTTCTTCGGAGCGATCGTGTTCGGCCGGGTGGCCGCGCGGTACGGCGCTCATCGCACGATCACCGGCGGGCTGGTGATCTGGATGCTGATCGTGATCGCCGGGTTCCTGCTGCCGGCCCACCAGATCGTGCCGTTCCTCGCGATGGGCGCGGCGATCGGGATCGTCCTCGGCGGTACGCAGGCGCTGTCGCGGTCCGCGTTCAGCCAGCTGATCCCGAAGGGGCGCGAGGCGGAGTACTTCTCGCTGTATCAGGCAGGTGAGCGCGGTACGTCGTGGCTGGGCACGCTGGTGTTCGGGCTGGTGCACCAGATCACGGGGTCGTACCGCCCGGCGATCGTGGCGCTCGGGCTGTTCTTCGTTGTCGGGCTGGTGCTGCTGGTCCGCGTCGACATGCGGCGCGGCATCGAGGAAGCCGGCAACGCCCAGCCGAGCATCGTCTAGACGACGGAGGCGACGAAGGCGCGTACTTCGTCGGGGGTGGGGCGGACGCCGGTGCGGTCGGCGAACAGCAGGTGGGTGGAGCCGATCAAGGTCAGGCCGAGCGTGTTCAGGTCTGCGTCCGCGGGGATGCGGCCGTAGGTCTGTTCCGCCTTCAGGTAGTCCATGACCACCCGGCCGGCCTCGCTCAGGATGGGTACACCGGTCGGCACAGCCTCCCGCAGTCGGGCGCGAAGTCCGTCCCGCGAGATCGTCAGGCTGACGATCGCAACCGCCACCGAACCGAACAGGTCGGTGAGCATGGTCGTCAGGTTGTCGACAACGGACCCCTGCCCAGCGGCCTTCAACAAGACCTCCGCCTGGTCGTCGAGCCGCCGGATCCGGTCCATCACCAGCTCAGCCAGAAACCCGTCGAAGTCCGTGAAGTGCTTGTGCAGCACACCCTTCGCACACCCGGCCTCGGTCGTCACCGCCCGGCTGGTCAACGCCTCAGGCCCGTCCCGCAGCAACACCCGCTCCGCCGCATCGAACAGCTGCTCCCGAGCATCCCGCATCGCCACCCCGGTCGGCACAAACCCTCCTTGACAAAAATGGGCACCCGCCCACTACCGTGGGCACATGCCCACTCTACCGCCAGGACCCCCCAACCCACGCGACCCCGCGCAGACGCTGGCCCGTGGGACCACTCCCGCGCAGACCGCTCCCGGCGGGAGCGGTGCCGGCGAGCCGCATCGGCGGCGGGACATGGCCGAGTCGTTCGGTGCGGACGCCGAGCTGTACGACCGGGCGCGCCCCCGCTACCCCACCGACCTGATCGAGGCGATCGCCGCCTCTGCCCCCGCCGGGCCAACGCGGCTCAGCGGGGGCCCAGCGTCCGGAGCGGCGGCCGGTCCGGTGGTGCTTGATGTCGGTTGTGGGACTGGGATCGTGGCGCGCCAGTTCCAGGCTGCTAGGTGTCGGGTGCTTGGCGTGGAGGTGGATGGGCGGATGGCGGCGTTCGCTCGTAGTACCGGGGTGGAGGTCGAGGTGTCGCCGTTCGAGTCCTGGGACGCGGTGGGGCGGACTTTTGACGTGCTTGTCGCCGGGATGACGTGGCACTGGATCGACCCGAGCGTCGGCGCGGCGAAGGCTGCCGAGGTGCTCGGGCCGGGCGGGCGGATTGCTGTGTTTTGGTATGTGTTGCAGCCGCCGCCCAACCTGGGCGCCGCGTTCGCAGCGGTCCATCGGGAGGTCCTCCCCGACAGCCCGGTCAACTCCCAGGTCGCCGCCTCACCGCTCGGCGCCTACGAGCACTTCCTCGACCGGGCCGCCGAGAGCCTCACCGCGACCGGGGCGTTCACCGACCTCGAGCGCCCGACGTACCCCTGGACCTGCCACTACACCCGCGACGAATGGCTCGACCAGCTCCGCACCAGCGGCCTGGCCAAACCCCTCGCAGACGCGGGCAAACTCGACAAGATGCTCGAGCTGACCGGAGCCGCCATCGACGCGGCCGGCGGCAGCTTCACCCTCGACTCGACAGCCGTCGCCCTCACCGCCACCCGCACCTGACAGACGGACGTGCGCCCGGCCGGGGTGCTGGCCGGGCGCACGGTCTGATCAGCGCGACGAAGGCGTCGCGCTCGGGTTCCGGAACCCACCACCCCCGAGCCCACCCTGACGAACGGTCTGCGCGGTCACAGTCCCGTTCGCACTCTGACCGGTGACCACCACCTGCTCGCCCGACTTCAGGTCGGAGGCGGTCCCCTTCGCGGTGATCTCGTACGTCGTGTCGCCGGTCAGCTTCACCGTCACGTTGCCGGACTGCGTCTTCACGACCAACTCAGAGCTGTTCGCCGACACAACCGTGCCGATCGTCCCACCCCCACCCGGGAACTGCCGCTGACCCTGCCCGTTCTGACCCGTCGCTCCCCCGCCGTTCTGCCCACGGAACCCGCCGTACCCACCGGCGCCCCGCCCGGCCTGCGGCTGGTTCGACGTACTGTCGGAAGCGAACGCCGCATGCAGCCCGGCCCCACCGGCAAGCCCGACGGCGAGTACGACGACCCCGGCCAGGATCGCCGTCGCGAGCGGCAGGTTGAGAGTCTTCTTCGGCTTGAGCGCCGCGTCGACCTCGTCGTCGGACCCGATCTGCGCGAACTCGTCGGGCGTCTGGTTGCTCATTTGAAGTGCCTCTCACTCATGTCGTAGTGCATCGATGGGACGGAGTCCGGCGGCTCGGTGCGCCGGCATGCTGCCGAAGAACAGGCCGACCGCCGCGGACACGCCGAGCGCGAGTCCGATCGACGACGGCACCAGCGCCGGCGTCACGCCGGCCAACTGGAAGCGGGTGACGATCAACGCGACCCCGACACCGACCGCGCCGCCGATCAGGCTGAGCAGCGTCGCCTCGATCAGGAACTGCCCGAGGATCGTCCGCCGCCGCGCCCCGAGCGCCTTGCGGATGCCGATCTCGCGGGTCCGCTCGGTGACCGTGACCAGCATGATGTTGGTGACGCCGATCCCGCCGACCACCAGGCTGATCGCGGCGACCGTGGCCAGCAGGGCGGTGAACGTCGCGGCCGTGTCCTGACTCGTCTGCAGGATCTGCGCCGAGTTCGTGATCCGGAACGGAGACGTCTGATCCGCCGGCACCTGGTGGCGAGCGGTCAGCAACTGCGTGACCTCGGCCTGCGCGGTGTCGACCCGGTCGGTGGCCTTGGCCTGTACGACGATCTGGCTGAGTGCGCCGTACCCGGCCTGCGTCGCCCGGAGCGTGCTGATGGGCACGATCGCGGTCGCGTTCGGGTCGTTGAACCCGGTGCTGTCCTTACTGGCCAGCACTCCGCGGACGACGAAGTCCACCGCACCGAGCTTGATCGTCTGGCCGACCGCGCTCGCGGGCCGGGTGAACAACTCGGTCGCGGTCGTCTGCCCGAGCAGGATGACCCGCTGCGAGGTGTCGACGTCCTCCTGGGTGAACGACGTCCCGGTCCCGACCGGCGTGTTCGTGGCCGGCATGTACTGCGGCGTCGTACCGATCACCTGGTTCACGGTGTAGCTGGTGTCGCCGTTGGTCGCTGTCGCACCGCTGCTCGTCATCACCGGTGCGACGGAGGAGACGTCGGGCGCGAGTCGCGCGTCGGCCAACGCGGCCGCATCGTCGAGGGTCAGGCTGTACTGCTGCGAGGCCGGTCCGGCCTGGCCGCGTTGGAAGCCGCCACCGCCGCCGGTCGTGGAGACCGTCAGCAGGTTCGTACCCATCGCCTCCAGCCGGGCCTGCACGGCCTTGCCGGAGCCGTTGCCGACAGCAACCAGGACGATGACCGCACCGACCCCGATCGATACGCCGAGGACGGTGAGCAGGGATCTGAGTTTGTTCGCCGTGAGGCCGCGGAGTGCGGCGCCCATCAGGTCGCGTGGTGACATCAGCGCGTCACCTCGTCGGACACAATCCGGCCGTCGGCGACCTGCACCAGCCGGCGAGCGCGAGCCGCGACGTCGTGCTCGTGGGTGATCACGATGATCGTCCGCCCGTCGTCGTGCAGGCCGTCGAACATGCCCAGCACCTCTTCGGTCGAATGCGCGTCGAGGTTGCCGGTCGGTTCGTCGGCGAGCAGGATCCGCGGACCGGTCGCGAGCGCACGGGCGATCGCGACCCGCTGCTGCTGGCCGCCGGACAGTTGGTTCGGGCGGTGGCCGGTGCGGTCCGCGAGACCGACGAGCTCCAGCGCACGGTTCGCCCGGCGGCGGCGCTCGGCCCGGCGCAGGTGTGCGTAGGTCAGCGGCAGTTCGACGTTCGCGAGCGCGGTGGTCCGCGGGATCAGGTTGAACGATTGGAAGATGAACCCGATCTTGCGTCCGCGGACGAGCGCCTGCTGGTCCTCGCTCAGCCGGGCCACATTGCTGCCGTCCAGCCAGTACTCGCCGCGCGACGGTACGTCGAGACAGCCGAGGATGTTCATCAGCGTGGACTTGCCGGATCCGGACGAGCCCATCACCGCGACGTACTCCCCGGCGTCGACCCGCAACGACACACCCTGAAGAGCGTGTACCGCGGTCTCGCCGTGGCCGTACGTCTTGGTGACGTCCCGGATGTCGATCAGGGCGTCAGCGGCCACGGAAGCCACCGCCACCAGCGCCGCCGGCCCCAGCACCAGCACCAGCGCCGGCACCGCCGCCGCCGAAGCCGGCCGGGAACTGACCGGTGCCGCCCTGTCCCTGCCGGCCTGTGCCGTTCTGGGTACCCGTGCTGCCGATCGCGCCCTGCAGCAGCTCGATCTGGTCGCCCTCGTTCAGGCCGGACGTGACCTGCGTGAAGCTGCCACCCCGTACGCCGACCTTCACCTCCCGCGTCCCACTCCCGTCAGCCATCGTCACGGTGGACGTCGTACCGCTCGTGGCGATCGCCGTACTCGGGACGTAGAGCGCGTTGGCGGCCTTCGCGGTCTGGACCGTGACGTTCGCGGTCTGGCCCATCCGGGCGTTCGCGGGGAGCTTGGCGAGGCTGAAGGTCGCCGAGTACGAAACGACGCCGTTGGTCGTGGTCGGGGTCGGCGAGACGGATGCCAGCGACGCGGTGAGCGTCGTACCGGGCTCGGCGTTCAGGGTCACGGTCGCGGACTGGCCGGCCTTGATCTTGATCGCATCCGCCTCGGCGAACGCGGCCACCACCTGCAGCGACTTGAGGTCCGCCATGTCGACGAATCCGGTGCCGGAGGTGGACGACGTACTCGAGCTTGAAGTTGAACCTTGACCTGAGGTTGAGCCTTGTCCGCCGGTGCTGCCGGAGCCACTGCCTGAACCTGAGCTGGATCCCCCGGCCACCGAGCCGATGGCGCCGTTGATGGCTGTGATGGTGCCGGCGATCGGCGCCTTCAGCGTGGTCGCGTCGACCGTGGCCTGGGCCGCCTCGACGTTCTGGTCGGCCTGTTCCTTGTCCGCCTTGGCCTTCGCCAGGCTTGCCTCGGCGTTGCTGACGGCAACTTGCGGACTCTGACCCTGACTCTGACCTTGAGACTGGGACTGCTGCTCCTGCTGTTGACCGTTCGTGCCGGTCGGGGTCGGCGACGGGGAGGCGGAAGCCTCCTCGGCAGCCTCAAGGGCGTCCTGGGCGTCGCTCAGCGTCTCGTCGGCCGCGCTCACCGAGTTCTCCGCGGCGATCTGGTTCTGCTGGGCGATCACGAGCTGACGGTTGGCGTCGGACGGGTCGATCTTCGCGATCGCCGCACCCTTGGCCACCACCTGGCCGACCTTCACCAGGACCTGCGTCACCGTGCCCGAAGTCTCGAACTGCGGAGACGCCGTCTGCGAGCTCTGCAGGGTGCCACTGGAGCTGACGCTGGCGGTCACGTCACCGCGCTGGACCGCCACCGTCGGCCGGGTCGCGCTCGCGGCCGGCGGATCCTTCTTGAAGAACAGGAAGTAGGCCGTGAGGGCGATGACGAGCACGATGGCGACCAGCGCCACGTTCACGAAACTGAGGCCACGGATCTTGTGGCGGGGTAGCACCATGGAAGCAGACGGTAGGGAGAGATGCTGAGGAGGAGATCCTCGATTCCTGGCAACAGCCTGTGAACCGCATATCGATTTGGTGCGTCGTACGTTGGGCGGTTCGCGACACACCGTGATCTGTGAACACCCGACGACACCCGGTCACGACAGCGTCAACCCGGGCCGTCAGGTGCGTACATATGGCTCGGACATGCCAAAATGGGAATGATCCGGGCCGGCCGACCGTTGGCACGGATGACGATCTCGGAGGTTTGACATGTCTAATCGCGTACTGCGTGGTTCGGGGCTGGGTGGGGTCAGCTTCGAGGATGACCGTGGTGTTGAGTTCGCTCCCCGCCAGATGATCACGTACGACTGCCCCCGCGGCCACGTGGTCGAGGTCACCATGGCGCACGACGCCGAGGTGCCCGCGGTCTGGGAGTGCCCCCACTGCGGCAGCGAGGCCGCCCGGTCCACCGGTGAGAAGCCGGAGCCGAAGCAGGAGAAGCCGGCCCGTACGCACTGGGACATGCTGCGCGAGCGCCGGAGCATCTCGGAACTCGAGGAGCTGCTGGCCGAGCGGGTCGAGTTGCTCCGCAAGGGCGAGATCGGCCCGGCGCACCTGCACCGGACCAAGCGCACGGCCTGACCCCATGTGAGAACCCTCACCGCAACGGCGCGGTGGGGGTTTCTTTCTGCCCCGATTTGCCTAAAGGCTTTAGGTAATTCCATAATGAGTTATGGCAAGAGCGGGGTTGACCGGCGAGCGGCTGGCACAGGCGGGCGCCGAGCTCGCCGACGAGGTCGGCTTCGAGCAGGTCACCGTGTCCGCGCTGGCGCGGCAGTTCGGCGTACAGGTCGCCAGCCTGTACTCGCACGTCCGCAGCTCGGCCGACCTCAAGACACGGATCGCGACGCTGGCCCTCGCGGAGCTCGCGGACCAGGCCGCCGCCGCACTGGCGGGTCGCGCCGGACGCAACGCCCTGCTCGCCCTGGCTGACGTCTACCGTTCGTACGCCCGCCAGCACCCTGGCCGCTACACCGCCACCCGATTCCTGCCAGGGACCGCCACTCCTGAGCTTGTCGAAGCCGGCCGAAGGCACTCGGAGCTCGTACGAGCGGTCCTCCGCGGATACGAGCTCGACGAGCCCGCCCAGACGGACGCCGTACGCCTGATCGGCAGCACGATCCACGGCTACATCGCGCTCGAGTCCGCCGGTTCCTTCGCCTTCAGCGAGCACAGCTCCGACGACAGCTGGCCGCGCATCATCAACGCCCTCGATACCCTCCTCCGCAGCTGGAGCTGACATGATCACCACCCCCATCACCATCGACCTGCTCCGCGGCGCGCTCGAACTCGAGCCCACCGAGCGTGGCGTCATGCCCCACCGCCTGCCCGCCTGGGCGCGCGCGCAGTACGACGACGCCCAGACGTCGATGGTCGAGTCCCAACCGTCCGGGGTTCGCCTCGTCTTCTCGACCCGAGCCACCGTCATCGAGCTCGACACGCTCCCGACCAAGCGCGACTACACCGGCGCTCCCCCGCGCCCGGACGGCGTGTACGACGTACTCGTCGCCGGCGAGCTGTTCACCCAGCTGACCGCGCCGGCCGGCAACGTCATCACCATCGACCTGATGACCGGCGCCGGCGAGACCCGCCAAGGCGAGCCGCAGACCCTGCAGATCACCGGGCTGCCGGTCGCCACCAAGACCGTCGAGATCTGGCTGCCGCACGACGAGACCACCGAACTCGTTGCCCTGCGCACCGATGCCCCGGTCGAACCGGTACCGACCTCGCGTCGCGTCTGGATCCACCACGGCAGCTCGATCAGCCACGGCTCGAACGCGACCCATCCCACCGGCACCTGGCCGGCGCTCGCCGCGGCGCAGGCCGGGGTCGAGTTGGTCAACCTGGGCTTCGGCGGCAGCGCGTACCTGCAGCCGTTCTTCGCCCGGACGATCCGCGACACGCCCGCCGACCTGATCAGCGTCAAGCTCGGCATCAACGTCGTGAACTCGGACGGTCTGCGGCTGCCCTCGTTCACACCCGCCGTCCACGGCTTCCTCGAAACGATCCGCGACGGCCACCCCGACACACCGCTTCTGGTCGTCTCCCCCATCCTCTGCCCGATCCACGAGGACACGCCCGGGCCCACCGGGTGGGATCTGTCCGCCCTGGCCGCCGGCGAACTCCGCTTCGTTGCCACCGGCAACCCTGACGAGATCCCAGCCGGCAAACTCACGCTGTCCGTGATCCGCGCCGAACTCGCCCGCATCGTCGCCCAGCGCGCCGCGTCCGACCCCAACCTGCACTACCTCGACGGCCGCGAGTTGTACGGCGAGGCCGACAACGCGACCCATCCGCTTCTCGACGACCTGCACCCCGGACCGGAGAGCCACGAGGTGATGGCCGCGCGGTTCACCGAGGAGGTCTTCAAGGGCGTCTTCAGCGGCTGAGGGCGGCTAGGACCTCGTGACCTGGGCGATCGCCTGGATCGCGCGGACGCGGCCGTCTGTCAGTGCTTCGGTCAGGTGCTTGACCCGCTCGCGGAACGTCGGGACGAAGGCATGCAGTCCGAGTGGGCTCGGTGGTTGAGACTGGATCGTCCGCATCATGGCACCGACCTGGTCGGTCAGATCCGCCCAGTGCGTGACGGTGAAGCCGGCAGCCTCGATCTCGGTCCGGATGACACTCGGCGGGGCGAGGTAGCTGTCCTCGGGGCCGTCCGCCCACGGCAGCGGGTAGTCGAGCTCACGGCCGTCGCCGGCCATGATGTCCCAGAGCGCGAGCCGCCCGCCGTCCCGTAGTACCCGCCTGGCCTCTTGGTAGAGACGGTCCTTCCGCGCGACATTCATCTGCACGTGCTGGCTGAACACGACGTCGACCGACGCGTCATCCAGCGGTAGCGAGGTCACGTCTCCCTGCCGTACGACGATCTTGTCGTCCAGCCCGACGAGCCCGTTGAGCCAGTGCGCGGTCTCGCAGTACTCATCGGACAGATCCACGGCAGTCACCGCACACCCGAACCGGTCGGCGAGGTATCGCGCCGTACCACCGATCCCCGAACCGTCGTCGAGCACCTCCATCTCCGGCGTCAGCTCAAGCAGATCGACGAGCTGCACCGTCGCCAACCGCCCACCGGTGTGATAGTCCTCGACCAACGCGAGATCCGCCGGCTTCAACCCGTCCAAATCCTTGCCCGCAGCAACAAGAGCCGCAGTGATCCCGTCCCGCACCCTCCCGGTCACATACTGCGCGGGAACGCTTGACTCGCTCATACCAATGCCTCCTTGACACCGTGGCGGGTGGCGACACGGGTGATTGCGTTCGCCAACAGAGCCGGTTGTTCGGTCGTGGTCAGGTGGCCGCCTGGGAAGGTGATGATGTCGGCCTCGGGGACGCGGTTGCGGGTGGCGTCGACCTGGCGGTGTTCGTAGGGGTCCTCAGTGCTGCCGCCGACGGTGAGGGCGACGGAGCCGTTCAGTTCGCGGGCGATGGCAGCCAGATCCCAGCGGCCCGCGTTGCGGCGGTGTTCCTTCACGAAGCCGGCGCCCTCGTGGAGGAACTTGGCGCCGTCTCGGCGCGCCAGCGCAGACCACGTCTCGGCGATCTCGGCATCACTCGGCTCGTTGCCGTGCGAGTACATCCGCGCCTGCTTGAACCCCTGCGCAAACACGACCGGCGACTTCTGCGCCCCCTTCGCCACCAGCACCCCGAGCGGCGACCTCAGCAACGGCGTCCCTCGCCACGGATGCGAGTGCGAGTCCGCGAACAAGCCGCCGTTCACCATCAACGCCGCAGTGATCACAGGCCCACCTGGCCGCTCCAACTGCCGGCGCAACAACTCGAGCAACGCCAGCGAGGTGTAGTCGAACGTGACCACGACGGTACGACGTACGCCGTGGTGCCGCCACCACGCACCGATCAGATCGGCACGCTCCACTGTCGAGTACTCATACCCCTTCGGCTTGTCCGAGTCGCCTTGCCCGACCGGTTCGACGTACAACCGCGGCCCGAGACCGGCGGGCAGCAGCCGATCGACCTGCGCCCAGCCGTACGAGCCCTCAGGGAATCCCGGCAGCATCGTCAGCCACACCGCGTCCGGACTCGCCACACCGGTCGTCCGGCCGAAGACCTTGATCAGCCCGGCCCTCGTCTCCCCTTCCTCGTCAGACAAAAGCCGAGCCGACGCCGGGTCGTACCAGCGACGCTTGCCGCCCCCGAACCACTCCTCCGCCGTCACCAATGCCCTGTCCTGTTGTGGTTTCACGACTGTCTTCCCGTCCATCGGACGCCTCCCTGATTTAGTGGACACTGTCCACATTAGCTCTCTTGGTGGACAGTGTCCACATTGCTATCCTGAGCCGGTGACCACAGCCGATCCAGCACCGGAAGCTCCGCCCCGACGACGTCGCCCCCGCGGCGACGTCCGCGCCGGCCTGGTCGCGGCCGGGGTAGAGCTGGCCCGCGCCGGTGGCCCCGATGCCGTCGTACTCCGAGAGGCGACGCGCGCGGTCGGCGTCGTACCGAATGCTGCGTACCGGCATTTCGCCGACCGCGACGAGCTACTCGCCGAGGTCTGCTCGGCCGCCATGCTCGAGCTGGCCGACCGGATGACCGCCGAGATCGCCAAGGTCCGTGGCAAGCGCGGCAACCCGACGGCGGCGCAGCGGCGCCTGGGCGCGATCGGCACCGCCTACATGCGCTTCGCCCACGAGGAGCCCGGCCTGTTCGCGGCGGCGTACGCCCTTCCGCAGCAGCACGCGTACGGCGCCGCTGACGGGCCGGACCGTACTCCGCTGGGCCTCCTCCGCGCCGCCCTGGACGAGCTGGTTGAAGCCGGCGTTCTGACTCCGGAACGACGCGAGGGCATCGAGTACCCGATCTGGTCGACGGTCCACGGCACGGCGACCCTCACGACTCACGGACCTCTCCGCGATCTGACCGAGTCGCAGCTCCGTCAGGTCGAGGCCCGGACCCTGGCGTTCATCAGCAACAGCCTCACGCAGTAGCAGTAACCGTCTCGTCGGCTGCGGTCGTAAGCCCCGGCTGGAGGCGGCGTACGACCTCCAGGTGGTCGGCGGTCCAGAGCATGCGGATCGCGGTCGGCGTCGCGCGACCGTCGGCGTCGTACAGGTCGCGGCGAACCGCCTCGACCAAGCGGTGCTTGGTCTCGTGGTCATAAGCCAGCGGCTCGGGGATCCGGTCTTGTACTTCGAGGGCCGCGGCCAGGGTCGTGTACCACTCGAGCAGTCGGTCCGCCAACGCGAACAGGGCCGATTGCGCGGCGGCCCGGTCGTCTGTCGGAGGCTGGCCGTCGGCGTACCGGTCCCACAGCTCGAGTACGGCGTCCCCGGCCAGGCGGACCGCCACGACGCCGGACACGAGCGCTGTCATCTCGCTGAGCGGGATCGGCTTCGGACCGCGCTCGGCGAGGTACGTGCGGAACGCGTCGTCGAGCCGGCGGGCTGCGGCGGCGGCGCGACGGCTGTCCTGTGGCGTGGTGGGACGGGAGCCCGGTACGCAGCAGGAGACGGCGTACCCGACGGCGCCGACGAGGTAGTTCGCGCTGTCGACGTACGCCTCGGCGAGGGCCTTGCCGACTGCCGCGGACGCGCCTCGTGGCCAGAACAACAGTCCGACGAGGACGCTGACGGCACAGCCGAGCGCGATGTCCTCGATGCGGAACAGGATCAGCGACCAACCCTCCGGCGCGGCGATGTTGAACAGGATCACCAGCGTCACGGTGAACGCCGCCTGCCCGGCTGCGAACGAGACCGCGGCCGGGACGATGCCGGCGAACAGCACCGCGATCGGCAGCAGGATCCACAACGCGATCCTGTTTTCGCCGATCAGGGCGAGGAGGCCGGCGCCGAGGACCGAGCCGACGACTGTGCCGCCGATCGCGCGGTAGGCGTTCTGACCGGTGTTGAGGGCGTTCGATCGGAGTACGGACAAGGCGCCGAGGATGACCCAGAAGCCGTGCGCGACTCCGGTGAAGTTGGCGACGCCGACCGCGATCGCGAGGCCGACGGCGCCGCGGATGCTGTTGTGGAGCCACACCGAATGTGGCTCGAGGTGTGCGGCGGCGCGTTCGGCGGCGCTGGCGAAGGGGGCGGTGAGTGACTTCGGCTCGCGGCCGAGCAGACGATCGGTCCAGCCGCGTTGGTCGGCGACGCGGGCGGTCTCGACGTTCTGCCCGATCAGCAGTACGCCGAACGCGAGCTCCTGCGCCCGGAACGACACGTTGAGCGCAGTGAAGAAGCTCGCCATCGGCGTACTCGCAGTCGCCGGCAGTCGAGCGACAGCGCCCTTTTCGAGCGCGGTGACGGCCTCCCTGAGCTCTGCCGCCGCGGCGGACAGTTTGTCCGGGGCGAGGGTCGGGTCCTCCAGCAGCTCGGCGCTGAGCTCGAGTACGGTCGCGGCGGCGAAGTGGACTGCTGAGGAGTCCGGGTCGTCGGCAGCTCCTCGGGCTGCGACCGGGCCGGATTCATTGAGGATCGTGGTCAGCCAGGTGAGTTCATCGACGAGACGGACGAGTGCTCTGGAGCCGGTGGAGAGACCGGTTGGGCGGTACGGCGTCGCGGTGAAGGTACGGCGGAGTTCCTGGATGAGGGTTGCCGTCTGCTCGGTCCGCATCGTGCAGACCTCGACGGTGTCGCTGGCTTCCGCACGAAGCTGCATCGCGGCCGCTCGGCATACGCGCGCTGTCGGTGCGCCGAGGGGGTCGACCGCGGCTCGCGGCCAGAGGAGCGAGACGGCGAGGACGCTCGCCAAGCCTGCGATCGCGACGCCGGCGAGTCGGTCCGGCAGCATCGACACCGGCGTTGGTGTGGCAACCGACAGGATGAAAGCCAGCAGCAACGAAGTACTCGCGCCCGCCAGCACCGAGCTGACGACACCGAGGAACAGTACGGCGAAACCGACAACGACCGTGCCGACGATCGCGGACCAGACCGACTGCCCCGCCAGCGTGCCGAGCGAGACAAGCACGAGCCACGCGATCGCAAGCTGAACCTGCGCACGCAGACGCTGAATGGTGCTGCCAGTGAAGTCGACGAGCAACAACATCGCAAACGCCCCGAACGCCGCAAACGTCGCGACCACCGGCGCACGAAGCACCTCCGCACAAAACGCAAACAACGTAGGCATAACCAACGCCGTCCGCCCCGCCCGCCGAGTAGCAGCCAGCCCCCCATCCCGCCGGCGCAACCACCCCACCACCCGCCCACCGACCCTCGTCACCCCGACAGTGTGCTCCAGGCCAGCGCCCGGGGTCACGCTGGGATCCACATCTGCGATGACGGCTCCGGCTACGCTCACAGCCATGGCGCTGTGCCGTCGTAGCTTCGAGGGAGGCATGCCGTGACCGCTGACATGGTCGTCCCGGCGTGGATGCACGCACAGATCTCGGCCGAGCAGTACGAGTCGTGGTCCGCCGAGCAGTGTGCTGGTATCGAGATCGTGGACGGCATGGTCGTCGCGACCCCGAGTGCCTCCAAGCGTCCCAACCGACTCGCGCGCATCCTCGCGAACGCGCTGGGCCTTGCGGCGGGTCCGGAGTGGAATGCCGACACGGGTTTCGATGTCCGGCTGCAAGACGTGCCACTGACGAATCGCCGGCCCGACGTCGTGGTCTACCGAGCAGACACGATCGACCTCTCCCCCACGCGCCCCGAGCATGTGCTTCTCATTGTCGAGGTCGTGTCTCCCGGTTCGGAGACGACCGACCGAGTAGTGAAGGTGGACCAGTACGCGAAGTCCGGGATCGCGTTCTACTGGCGGGTCGAACAGGCGGCCACCGGGATCCCGCTCGTGTACACCTACGTGCTGGACCCGGCGACCCGTGCCTACCGCGACACAGAGGTCTTCACCGGCGAGGTCAGGGCCACCGCGCCCTTCCCGGTCACGGTGGATCTCGGCGCGCTCTGACCGTCTGCCCCTCGCACCTCCACCCGCGTGTCACAGCCGCAACACCCGGCGATAGCCGGAAAGGAACGCAATGTGCTCGGCCTGGGGTGACTGGGAGCGCGCGGAGCAGGCGCGCTGAGGAGCGCAGCGACGAAGAGAGCGCCGGCGTGACCCGCGGGGTGCTTTCACCCGCGAGCAGCGCGAGCGCACCCGGGCGGCAGCCCGCAACTCCCGGCGATAGCCGGCACGTCCGGCGACAGCCGGAAACCCCCGGCGAAAGCCGGCACGGTCCGGCGGTAGCCGGAAGGGGATGCACGGCGATGAGCCGGGGGTGGGTGGGAGCGCGCGGAGCAGATGCGCTGAGGAGCGGAGCGACGAAGGAAGCGGCTGCGTAGCCCGCGGGGGACTACTTCTTGTCCGGGTCGATGACCTCGCCCTGGATGACGTCGTCGGAGGACGACGGTCGAGGTGGGGTGGGGCCGCCGCCCGCGCCTGGGATGAAGCCGCCGAGGCCGGCGCCGCCGAGTTGGGTGGTGATTCGGCGGTTGAAGAAGGACGACATCGCTCGCCGGGCCAGCGGTCGCGTGAACGGGAGTACGAAGAAGAAGCCGAAGATGTCGGTGACGAACCCAGGCGTCAGCAGCAGCGTGCCGCCCACCAGGATTAGGGCGGCGTCGGACAGCTCCCGCCCGGGCATCTTCCCGGTCTGGAAGGCCGACTGCAGAGCGTTCCACGCCCGCCGCCCCTCACGCTTGATGATCCACGCACCAAGCGCGCTCTCGACCAGCAGCAGCGCGACTGTCGGCCAGCCGCCGATGACCTGGCCGATCTGGATGATCACGTAGATCTCCAGGATCGGCACCACCAACAGTGCCAGCGCGATGAACCAAGGCATGTCTCAACCCTCCGAGCGACTCACCCCAGTGTTACAGGTCAGGCCGGGACCTTCTCGCGAGTCCGGGTCGAATCAGGGGCGGGTGGGGGTTCCTGGTCGTCGCCACGGCGGCGGCGACGGTTCACCAGCGCCAGAACCAGCCCGATCAGACCCAGGCCGGTGATGATCCACTGCGGCCAGCCGCCGAGCGTCGTCGCCAGCGTCTGACCGTCCCGAATCGGCACAGTCGCGACGTACACGTCCGACACGAACTGCCCCGACTTGTGCTCGACTGTCCCGTCCGGCCGGATCACGCCGGAGATGCCGCTCGTCGACGCGATCAACACGGTCCGGCCGGTCTCGATCGCACGCATCCGAGTGATCGCGAACTGCTGCTCGGGCTGACCCGTCCCGCCGTACGTCGCGTTGTTGGTCTGCACGATCAGGACCTGCGCGCCGCCCTTCACCACATCCTGGATCACGTTGTCGTACGCGAGCTCGAAGCAGATCACGTCGCCGTACGTGACCCCGTTGATCGGCATCACCCCGGGCCCGACGCCCGGCACGGTCTGCGCGCCGATCATCTCGAGCCGCTTGATGTACGGCAGCAGCTGGTTGCGGAACGGGATGTACTCACCGAACGGCACCGGGTGCCGCTTCGCGTACCGCTGCCCCGGCCCGGTGACCGGATCCCACACGATGCCCGTCGTCTGTCGCTCGTTAGGCCCGGGCCCCTCGGTGACGGCGCCCACCAGGATCGGTACGCCGACCGCGTGCACGGCCTCCTCGATGTCGGCCCGGGTCTCGTCGTCCTTGTACGGGTCGATGTCGGTCGAGTTCTCCGGCCAGATCACCAGATCCGGCTTCATCTCCGTACCGGCCTGGACCCGCTTCTCCAGGTCGAGCGTCGCGTTCATGTGGTTCTTCGTGACCGTACGAGCGCGCCCCAGGAACTCCAGCCCCTTGCCGGGCACGTTCCCCTGCACCATCGCGGCTTTCACGGTCTTGCCGTCGCCCTCGATCGACAGGTGGATCAGCGAGCTCCCGAACACGATCGCCAGCCCGGCGACCAGCGCCACGGCCCGCAACCGCAGCCCGCTGGCACGACGGAGTACGGCGTACACGAGGACGCCGACGAATGCGACGACGAAGCTCAGCCCCGGGATGCCGACGTACGCCGCGAGCTTGCCCAGCGACGCGTCGGAGAAGGCCCACGCCAGCCGCCCCCACGGGAACCCACCGAACGGCACCGACGCGGTCGCGAACTCGGTCGCCACCCACAGACACGGGATCCACAACATCCACAGCCGAAGCTTCAGCACCTGCGTCGCGAACAACCCGAAGACCGCATAGAACAGCCCCTCGAGCACGGCGAGCGCGATCGCCGCATCGCCGCCGATCACGCTCAGCCACGGAACCAGGACCAGGTAGTACGTGATGCCGAACCCGGCGCCGACGAGGAAGCCGGCCTTCATCGAGATGCCGTCCAGCGCGGCCAGCAGCAGCGGTACGGCGACGATCGTCAGCCAAGGGTGATCATGCGGTTCGAACGCGAAGCCGAGCAGTGCGCCGGCGGCGACCGCCACCACCACTCTCGGCAGGACCCGCCCCAGAGCCTTCAATCGGTCCACGCCGTACCCCTTTGTCCTCACATCCCGGCCGATACCGGTCGCACGACCGTACAACGTTCGGGGCACGCGAATGTATCCGGTCAGTAGCCATTGGGCACCGAATGCGGAAAGTGAAGGGGTGTCAGCAGAGCGCGACAACCTGAAAAAGCCTCGGGTTCACGGTCGGTAAATAGAGGAAAGAGGCCCAGCGTGCCTTCGGACCAACCGACGATGCGCTGGCTGCGAACCGTCCGGCTGTTGTCTACTGGCCGCCGAGCCTCTTCCACCTCTGCCCCGCGGGGGGCTAACCACCGGCAATCTCAGCCCCCGTCGACTCAAGCCTGGCTCTGACCTGGTCAGCGTCGCGGGATCATCGGTGGCCGAACTTCTTGTGACCGTTGAACAAACGGGATATGACGACTCCCAAAACGATGCTCGCTGGCGGCGACGGTGTCAACCTCTCCCCCGGCTCCTTGAGCCCGTTGTAACACTATCGCCTGTCCTGCAAGGGAAAACGAGGAACCTTCATCCGGGTCACGTTACAGAGCGGTCTCGGCACTCCACGTGATCGTTACCCTGGGCAACCAATCGTCACCCAACCGGTACGACGACGGTCCCCTTTGCGCGTGTGATCACAAGCGGTTCGGCCAGTACCTCGGCGGCCGATTCGGACTTGTCCGGCCGGCCGCGGCAGACGACGTACGCGCTGAACTCGAGGTCGCGGCTGCGGTTCCCGACCCGGGTGATCGTTGCCTTCACCTCCACAACGTCGCCGGCCCGCAGCGGCTGCAGAAACTGCACGTCGGAGTACGACGCGAACAGGCCCTCGTCCCCGTCGGACTGGATGCATACCTCGGTCGCGACGTCACCGAACAGCGCCAGCACGTACGCGCCGTCGACCAGGTTCCCGGCGTAGTGGGCGTGGCTGTAGGGAACATACCGACGATGCGTGGCGGTCAGGCCGATGGTTGCCTTCGACACCTATGCGCTCCTCTTCGCTGGAACCTTCTTCGTCACCAGGGCATCGACCAGGTAGCTGGCCACCTCGCCCGGCGTCGTACCGCGGCCAAACACCCGGTCGACCCCGAGCTCGCCGGCCATCTGCTCGGTGAAACGGGGGCCGCCAGCAACTAATACCGGCCGCGCGTCCTCGGCATACGCCTCCCGGAAGGCGGCGGACATCTCCTTGGTATTGAGCACGTGCGCCTCGCGCTGCGTCACCACCTGGGAGACGAGGATCGCGTCGGCCTTGTCGGCCTTCGCGCGGCGTACCAGCTCGGGTACGGCGACCTGCGCGCCGAGGTTCACGACCTTCAGCTCGCGGTAGTACTCCAGGCCCTTCTCGCCGGCGAACCCCTTGATGTTCAGGATCGCGTCGATACCGACCGTGTGCGCGTCGGTACCGATACAGGCGCCGACCACTGTCAGCCGGCGGCGCAGGCCCTTGCGGATCGCGAGGTTGACCTCCTTCGGCGACAGCAGCGGGTAGTCGCGCTCGATCACCTCGACCTTCGAGGTGTCGACCAGGTGGTTCACCTGGCCGTAGACCACGAAGAAGGTGAAGTCCGGGCCGATCGGCTTCGAGTGCACGACCAGGGCGGGATCCATGCCCATCTTGTTGGCCAGCTGGACCGCGGCACCCTCGGCCCGCTTGTCGTGCGGGACCGGGAGTGTGAACGACAGCTGCACCATCCCGTCACCGGTGGTGTCGCCGTACGGCCGGATGATGCTCATCGGGAGCCCTCCTCGAGCAGCTCGATCGCCGGGTTGTAGTACTCCGCCGACTTCTTCGCGACCCCGTCCAGACCGCGACCGGCATCCTGAGGACGCTTCATCAACCCGAAGGTGCCGTCGCCGATCGCGTTCAGCAGACCGTCGTCGACGATCTCCTCCAGCAGCTCCACCGACTCCCCCAGCACCTGCCGCGCGCGCTGGGCGATGAACCCGTTGGGCTCCGGCCGGAAGTCCTCGTGAAGGTTGCCCGCGGCACCCAACACGTACCGGACGTTCTGCAGCGCCAGGTCCCGGTCGGAGATCCACGGCGTCACGACCGCCTCGGTCATCATCCCGACCAGCAGGATCCCCTGCCCGGTCATCGCGCCGACCAGGTTGAAGAACCCGTCCAGCAGGTACCCGCGGAACACGTCGCCGGTCATGTGCCGGGTCGGCGGCATCCACTTCAGCGGCGCGTTCGGGAACAGCTGCCGAGCCAGCATCGCATGCGCCAGCTCCATCCGGAACGAGTCCGGCAGGTCCGGGTTGATCTCGAACGCGTGCCCGAGACCCAGCTGCCAGTCCTCCAGGCCCGCTTCCTTCGCGAAGTACTCGTTCAGCAGCTGCGAGACCGTCACCGTGTGTGCGGCCTCGACCGCATCGGCCGTGGTCAGGTAGTTGTCCTCGCCGGTGTTGATGATGATCCCGGCGCGGGCGTGGATCTGCCGGCTGAACCGCTGGTCGACGAAGGTCCGGATCGGGTTGATATCGCGGAAGAGGATCCCGTACATCGAGTCGTTCAGCATCATGTCGAGCCGCTCGAGCCCGGCCAGCGTCGCGATCTCCGGCATGCACAGTCCGGACGCGTAGTTGGTCAGCCGGACGTACCGGCCCAACTCACGCGAAGACTCGTCCAGCGCGGCCCGCATCAGCCGGAAGTTCTCTTGGGTGGCATACGTGCCGGCGAAGCCCTCGCGGGTCGCGCCCTCGGGCACGTAGTCGAGCAGCGACTGCCCAGTCGACCGGATCACCGCGATGATGTCCGCGCCCTCCCGCGCGGCCGCCTGCGCCTGCGGGATGTCTTCGTAAATGTCGCCGGTGGCAACGATCAGGTAGATCCACGGCCGCTGCTCCGGGTCGCCGTGCCGCTTGATCAGCCGGTCCCGCTCCCGCCGCCGACCGTCGATCCGCTTCATCCCCGCGGCAGCCGCCTTCCTCGCGGCGGTCCGAGCGCGTACGGCGTCGCGTCCCTCGGGCATCCGGAACGTCACCGAGCCCGACGCTGCCTTCTGCGCCAGCACGGCCAGGTCCTCGGCCTGGCCTCGGATCAGCGCATCCCACACCGGCAGCGCGAGCCCGTGCTCGAGCCCGACGTCGGCACGGACGGTGTCGGCGAGGCGGTTGACCCACGGGATGCCTTCGGTGTCGGCACCGGTCAGCCCGGCAAGCCGCAGTACCGCTCGCTCCACCGAGACCGTGGTGTGCTGCTGGGCGAGGTTGACGATCGGCTTGCCGGCCTTGCGGGCCAGACTGCGCGCCTTCCGGACGGTGACCGGATCAAGGTCGAGCTTCTTCACTGTGACGACCATCCCTCGGCTTCGTAGATCACGCGGCCGCCGACAGCGGTCCGCAAGCAGCTCGGCGTACCTTCACTCAGATCCGGCAGCACCGGCACTCCCGCGCGCGGATCCGTCGACCAGGCGGCGACCCGCTCGTCCGGGGTCTGTACGACGAGGTTCGCGTCCGTCTCCCAGATCGCGTACGTCGCTGCCGTGCTCGGCGCGAGTACGCCGGCATCGTCGATACCCGCGGCCCGCCAACCGCCCCGCGTGTGGGCCTGGAACGCTGCGCGCACGGTGATCCGCTCGGACCTCTCGTGGTGGAACGCGGCCGCACGGACCGACTCCCAGCCGCCCAGCTCCGTCACCGGCGCATCCGATCCGAACGCCAGTACGACGCCTGCGCGGGCCAGCGAGCCGAACGGGTTCATGCCCTGCCAGCGGTCGCCGACGCGCTCGGCGTACATGCCGTCCGGGCCGCCCCACAGTCCGTCGAACATGGGCTGCACGCTGGCTACGACGCCGCAGCGGGCGAGCGTGGCGATCGTTGCCTCGTCGACCATTTCGACGTGCTCAAGCCGGTGCCGCGCCGCGACGAGCGCCTGGATGCCGACCTTCTCCGCCGCGAGCTCGAAGCCGCGGGCGATGTTGTCGAGCGCCTGGTCGCCGATGCAGTGGAAGCCGGCCTGGACGTTGCGCTCGGTGCACGCGATGACGTGCTCGGCGATCTGGTCAGCCGTCAGGTACGCGTGACCGCGGTGGTCGGTGCGATCGGCGTACGGCGTCTTCAACGCGGCCGTCCGCGATCCGAGCGCGCCGTCCGCGTTGAGGTCACCGGCCAGGCCGGCCAGCCCGTACGTGCCGATGTGCTCGAAGACGCCGGGCTCACCCCAGTAGAGGGTTGCCGAGAGCCCCAATTCCTCAGCAACCTCCCGCACCAGCGGCAGCTCCCAGAGCGGACCGATGTGCGGGGCGGCCATCTCGTGGAACGCGCCGATGCCCTTGCTCGCCATGTGCGTCAAGGCGGCCCGGATGTCCAGCCGACGCTGGTCCGGCCCGATCAGCGCGCTCAACGCGTCCCGCACCGCGTGGTGAGCGTCTCGCTCCACTCGCCCGGTGCTGTCAAAACCGGAACCCGTCGCGACCGAGAACAGGGCCGATGAGATCACTCCGGAGTGACCGTCCACGCGGGACAGGTAGATGCGCCGTCCGCCACCTGCGCGGTCGAGCTCCTCAGCCGTCGGCGGCCGACCCTCCGGCCACTTGGTCTCGTCCCAGCCGGCGCCGTCGATCACCGCATCCGCAGGCAGGTCGGCGGCGAAGGCAGCCAGTCGGTCCAGCGCCTCGGTCAACGACGTCGTACCGGCGAGATCGAGGCCGGTGAGCAGGGCACCGGTCTGCGCGGTGTGGACGTGAGCGTCGACGAACGCGGGTGTGACCAGCTTGCCGCCGAGGTCGATGACCTCGTCCGCGCCATCGGCGTACGAGCTCGCGCCGGTGTCGTCACCCAGCCAGGTCACCACCCCGTCGTCGAAGGCGATCGCGGTGGCGTGGGGGTCGGCGGGCGAGTAGACGGAGCCGTTCGTCAGAAGTGTGCGCACGAACTAATCCTCCGCCAGCCTGCTCTCGAACAGACCACGGACACCCGGCTCGGCACGCAACAGCTCCAACGCGAAGTCCGCGTGGCCCGGCACGTACCCGTTCCCGACCAGCATCGTCACATCCGCAGCCAGCCCCTCCGCGCCGAGCGCAGCGGCCGAGAACGACGTCGCCATCGAGAAGAAGATCACCGTGCCGCCGGCAGCGGTCGACAGAACGGCGCCGTGCTCGCAGCCCGGTACGTCGACGCAGACGACGGTGATGTCCGCCGGTCCCCCGGCCTCCTCGACAGCCTTGCTGAGCGCCACCGGATCGCGGGCGTCGGCCAGCGCGACAACATCGGCGATCCCGGCCTCGGTCAGCTTGTCCTGCTCGGCCTGGAACGGCACGATCCCGATCGTCCGGGCGGCTCCGGCCGAGCGCGCCGCGGCCAGCGACAGCGACCCCGATTTACCTGCGCCGCCAATAACTGACACGACAGGCTTTATGCCTTTGTCGACATACGAACGGACCACGCGAGCGGTCAGCGCGGGTGCGCCGCAGACGTCCATGACGGCCAGGGACAGCTCCGGCTTCAGGTCGTCGGGCAGCTTCGCGACGATCGAGCGAGCGAACAGAATCGCGTGACCCTGCGCCGGGACCTGCTCGCTCTTCCCGTCCCAGTCCTTCAGCTCGTCGGTGATCTGCAACGGGGTCAGCGTCAGCGAGACCAGGGTCGCGACCCGGTCACCCTTCTGTACGCCGAGCGGCGAGTCCGGGCCGGCCTCGTCGACCACGCCGACGAGCATCCCGCCGGAGCCGGTGACCGGGTTCTGCACCTTGCCGCGGGCCTTGACGATGTCCAGGACCGCCCGGCGGATCGCCGTACCGTCACCGTCGTGCGCCTCGGCCAGCTGGCGGTACGACGCGGCGTCCAGATTGAGCCGCTCGACCGCGATCCGGACCTCGTCGGGCCAGATCTCAGCACGTGCGTCGAGTCTCTCCGCCGCCTGCGGCAACACGCCCGACGGCGCGAGTACACGGTGCAGTCCTACCGGGCTCGATGACACAGGTCCTCCTCGTAGCGGTCAGGCAAAATACTACTCAGATCACGCCTTGACGAGAATTCTTGCGGCGTACTGTTGGATCTGAGGGAAGTTCTATCGCTATCCTCACATGAGACCGCATTACCTGACCCGCCGCGGAGGCACCCGTGACCGATCTGATCACCCCGGAGCTGGCTCGTCCGGAGCCCGGCGACGGCCAGCCGTACGCGTACCGGCGGGCCGAGCTGGTGGAGCCGGACTGGACCCGGCTGCCCGGCTGGAAGGACGTCACGGCCGAGGAGTGGCGCTCGGTGCAGTGGCAGCGGTCGCACTGTGTGAAGAACGTGAAGCAGTTGCGCGACGTGATGGGCGACCTGCTCGAGGACCGGTTCTACGACGACCTGACCCGGGACCAGGCCGAGCGCGCGACGATGTCGATGCTGCTCCCGCCGCAGATGCTCAACACGATCGTGCCTTCCGGAGCGCCCGACTACACGGAGGCCTTCTACGCGGACCCGGTCCGCCGCTACATGCTGCCGGTGTTCAGCGACCGTCGCGCCGACTGGCCGTCGCACCCGCACGCAACCCGGGACTCGTTGCACGAGCACGAGATGTGGGCCACGGAGGGGTTGACCCACCGGTACCCGACCAAGGTCCTTGCGGAGATCCTGCCGACGTGCCCGCAGTACTGCGGTCACTGCACCCGCATGGACCTGGTCGGGAACTCGACGCCGGTGATCGACAAGCTCAAGTTCGTCGCGAAGCCGCAGACCCGGCTCGACAACATGCTCGACTACCTGCGCCGTACGCCGGGCGTCCGCGACGTCGTCGTGTCCGGTGGCGATGTGGCGAACATGCCGTGGCCGCGGCTCGAGGCGTTCCTGATGAGCCTGCTGGAGATCGAGAACATCCGCGACATCCGGCTCGCGACCAAGGCGCTGATGGGCATGCCGCAGCACTGGCTGTCGTCCGACGTTCTGGCCGGCGTAGAACGCGTTGCGTCGGTGGCGCGCAACCGAGGCGTGATGATCGCGATGCACACGCACGTGAACGCGGCGCAGTCCGTGACGCCGCTGGTTGCCGAGGCGTCGAAGGCGATGCTCGAGGCCGGTCTGCGCGACGTACGCAACCAGGGCGTGCTGATGCGCGGTGTCAACGACTCGGTGCACCAGCTGCTCGACCTCTGCTTCGCGCTGCTCGACGGCGCGAACATCACGCCGTACTACTTCTACATGTGCGACATGATCCCGTTCTCGGAGCACTGGCGGGTGTCGGTGCGCGACGCACAGCACCTGCAGCACGGCATCCTCGGGTACCTCCCCGGCTTCGCCACCCCGCGCATCGTGTGCGACGTCCCGTACGTCGGCAAGCGGTGGGTGCACCAGTTGTCGGAGTACGACGAGGTCCGCGGCATCTCGTACTGGAAGAAGAACTACCGCACCGGCATCGAGCAGCAGGATCCGGAGGCGCTGAACCGCACCTACGAGTACTACGACCCGATCGACACGCTGCCTGCCGAGGGCCAGCAGTGGTGGAACCAGCACGCCGGCACCACGCTCGCCGAGGCCGAGCAGCGGGCCGCGGAGTCACGCGCGGCCGCCGAGGCGCAGAAGTTCCTCGACCTCACCTGATCCCGTCTTCGGTGCCACCAATGCAGGGGGTGGCACCGGAGACGTCTACTGCGGGATAGCCAACCCGGCGAGCTCCGCGAAGGACTTGATCGTCGGTCCCGGCCAATGGGGTGCGCTGTTGGCGTGCTCGAGGGTGCGGATGGCGTGCATCCCAAGGGAGGCGGCGGCCGGGAGTTCGTTGTCGTTGCCGTCGCCAACATAGATGCACTCGGTCGGATCGACGCCCAGCGCGTTGCAGGCCGTGACGTAGATGGCCGGCTCGGGCTTGGCGGCGCCGACCTCGGCGGAGAAGGCGGTTGCGTCGAAGTACGGTGCGAGTGGGCCGGCCGGCCATTGGAGCTGGGTTTCGGCGGTGATGTTGCTGACCAGACCGATCCGCCAGCCGGCCGCCTTGAATTTGGCCAGCGTGCCCAGCGTTGTCGCAGGCGCAGCATTGAGCAGGCGCTGGGCGAGGGCGCGGCGGAGACTCGTTGCCTCCTGCACCTGTTCGTCGGTCGGGTTGCCGCCGCAGCGTTCGGCGATCACCCGGAGCGTGTTCGGCAGATCGCCGTACGCGCCGATGAAGCGTTCGTACGACGCCGCGTCGAACTCCTGCTGGAAAGCGAGCGCGTCGACGCCGAGCGCTGCGCCCATCCGTTCGTTGACCAGGGCCCGCTCCGCCTCACCGCCGGGGATCAGGGTGCTGAACAGGTCCGACAGCAGCGCCCTCACAGGGCGGGCGGCCGGCGCTCGTACGGCGTGCTCAGGACGATGGTTGTCGTGGTGGAGACGTTGGCCCGCGCACGGATCACGGCCAGCAGGTTCTCCAGCGCGCCCGGCGAGGCGACGCGGACGACGAGGATGTAGCTGGAGTCGCCGGCGACCGAGTAGCAGGACTCGATCTCGCGGACCTCTCGGAGCCGCTCGGGCGAGTCGTCCGGCTGGGAGGGATCGATCGGCCGGATCGAGATCAGCGCGGTCAACGGCAGGTCGAGCGCGGTGTGGTCGACGGTCGCGGCGTACCCCTGGATGATGCCGCGCTGCTCGAGGCGCTTCACCCGCTGATGCACCGCCGACGTGGACAGGCCGGTCGCCTTGCCCAGGTCGGTGAAACTCATCCTGCCGTCGGACGCGAGCAGCCCGACGATCTTGCGGTCCAGGTCCTCCATCCTGGAGACCCTACTGCCGCGACGCCCCGGCATGAAAGCATCGCCCTATGGCTGAGACACCCCAGCGCTTGATGCTGCTCGACACCGCGTCGCTCTACTTCCGTGCGTTCTTCGGCGTGCCGGACACGATGAAGGCCGCCGACGGTACGCCGACGAACGCGATCCGCGGGCTGCTCGACTTCATCGCCCGACTCGCCGAGAACCACCGGCCGACCCATCTGGTCGCGTGCTGGGACGACAACTGGCGGCCGTCCTGGCGGGTCGCGCTGATTCCGTCGTACAAGGCGCAGCGGGTCGAGTTCGTGACCCCGAAGGGCGAGCAGGTCGAGGACGTGCCGGACCGGCTCGAGGTCCAGGTGCCGTACATCCGCGAGTGCCTCGAGGCCATCGGCATCGCGATCGTCGGCGCGCCCGACCACGAGGCCGACGACGTGATCGGCACGCTGTCGCACCAGGCGACGATGCCCGTCGACGTGGTGACCGGCGACCGTGACCTGTTCCAGCTCATCGATGACAGCCGCGGCATCCGGATCGTCTACACGGCGGCGCGGGGTGTCGGCCGGGCCGAGGTGTACGACGAGAAGGCGCTGCTGGCGAAGTACGAGATCCCCGCTCAGCGGTACGCCGACTTCGCCACGCTGCGCGGGGACGCGTCCGATGGTCTGCCCGGTGTGAAGGGGATCGGCGAGAAGACGGCCGCCGCGCTGGTGACGGCGTACGGCGATCTGGACGCGATCCGCGCCGCTGCGGCCGACCCGAGTACGCCGATGGCGCCTGGGGTGAAGAAGAAGATCCTCGCGGACAGCGACTATCTGGACGTCGCGCCGAAGGTGGTCGCGGTCGCGAAGGACGCACCGGTCGGGACGTACGACGCGCGGATCCCGCAGGAGATCAAGGATCCGGAGCGGTGGCTCGATCTCGTCGAGCTGCTCGAGCTCGGCGGCAGCGCGCAACGGGTCATGTCGGCGCTCGACCTGGGACCGAAGGCATGAGCCGAACGCGTGAGCTTGCCGAGGGTTTCCGGGACGAGATCGTTGCGCTGCGGCGCGCGTTGCATCAGGTGCCGGAGTTCGACCTCGAGCTGCCGAAGTCGCAGCAGCTGATCCTGGACGCGCTGGCCGGGTTGCCGTTGGAGATCACGCTCGGCAAGGAGCTGTCGTCGGTGACCGCCGTACTGCGGGGCGGTGGCGGGCCTGGTCCGGTCGTGCTGTTGCGCGGGGACATGGATGCGTTGCCGGTGACCGAGCGGACCGACGTGCCGTACGTCTCCCAGCATCCCGGGATGATGCATGCCTGTGGCCACGACCTGCATGTCGCGGGGCTGGTGGGTGCCGCGAAGGTGCTGTCTGCTCTGCAGGCCGAGCTGCCGGGCGATGTGGTGTTCATGTTCCAGCCCGGTGAGGAGACGTCGGGCGGGGCGCCGATCATGATCCGCGAAGGGGTGCTCAACGCGGCGGGCCGGCGGGCGGACGCGGCGTACGGGCTGCACGTCGGGTCGGCGTCGCAGCCGTTGGGGATGTGGAGCAGCAAGCCGGGGTCGTTCATGGCCGCGGCGGATCAGTTGCACGTGCGGGTGGTCGGTGCGGGTACGCACGGGTCGACGCCGTACCGCGGGAAGGACCCGATCCCGGTGCTGTGCGAGATCGTCGGGGCGCTGCAGACGATGATCACGCGGCAGTTCGACGTGTTCGACCCGGTCGTGCTGACGGTCGGGCGGATCGCGGGCGGGACGAAGGAGAACATCATCCCGGACGACGCGTTCTTCGACGCGACGGTCCGGACGTTCTCCGCCGAGAGCCGCGCCAAGGTGCAACTGGTGTCGGCGCAACTGGTCGAGTCGATGGCGGCGGCGCACGGGTTGAAGGCCGAGGTCGAGTACGTCGTCGGCTATCCGGTGACGGTCAACAACGCCGCGGAGTACGAGTTCGCCCGCGACACGATCGTCGACCTCTTCGGCGCCGACCGCTTCCGCGAACGCGCCAACCCACGCTGCGGCGCGGAGGACTTCTCCTACATCCTCGAAGAGATCCCCGGCGTGTACCTCAACCTCAGCGCCTGCCGCTCCGCCAACCCGGACGCCGCCGCCGACAACCACTCCCCCTTGGCCGATTTCGACGACTCCATCCTCCCCGACGGCGCCGCTCTGCTGGCCGAGCTCGCCGTACGACGGCTGAATCGCGTGGGGTAGGGAGAATTCCCGATATGCGGGCGGTCCGCGATTCAGCAGACTGCCCGCATGTCCTTCGTGAACGTCCCCGACGGTTACCTGTACTTCGAGCAGCACGGTGAGGGTCCCGACGTCGTACTGCTGAACGGCGGACTCGCCGACGTCCGCATGTGGTCCTCGACGATCGAGTGGCTCGCCGAGACCCACCGCGTAACGACGTGGGACTACCGCGACAACGGCCTGTCGTCGACGACGGATGCGGCGTACGACGAGATCGCCGACCTGGCCGCGGTGATGGATGCGGCCGACGTACGACGGGCCGTCCTGATCGGCGTCTCCGACGGCGGCCGCCGCGCACTCGGCTTCGCGCACCGCCACCCGGACCGGGTCTCGCGGGTAGTCGTCGCGGGCGGATCCTTCGGCGAGTTCCCCGACCCGACGCCGGAGGAGGAAGCAGCCCGGGTCGTGATGCGCGCCCACTTCGCCGAGCTGGCCGAGATCCTCGAGTCCGACGGCGTTCCAGCAGCCGCCGAGCACGACATCCGCGGCTGGTGCCCAGCCGTGCCCGAAGACGCCCACCGGCTACTGGTCGGCCTCGTCATGGCCAACTCCCGCGTCCTCACCATGCCCGTCCACCACGGCGTCGAACTCGATCCCCCGGTGAAGCACCGCTTCCCCGAACTCACGATCCCGATCACGGTCCTCATCGGCGCCCAAGACTTCAAAGGCACCCAACTCTGGGGCCACCGCCTCGCCGCCCAAGCCCCCAACACCACCCTGACCGCCCTACCCGACGCCGACCACATGCCAATGTTCTCGGCCCCCAAGGCGTTCCGGCAAGCCATCACCGACGCGCTTGGCGGTTAGCTCAAGGCGTTGTCCAGCCAGGACATGAAGGCGGCGTAGTCGGCGGACACCGACATCACGATTTCCGTCCCGTCATCGCTACGGCTCATTCGCGCGATCGGGTCGAGCCCAACACGCTCACGCACGAACCGCACGCCGGGCCAAAGCATCGCCGCAGCCAACGTCAACGCGTCGTGCTGCATCGTGCCCGGGTACTTCGCCATCCAGCGATCGCAGTGTTCCCGGAGCACCCGCTCGAACGGACGCGCATCCGGCTGAGCCCATCGCTTGTAGAGCGGCGAATCCTTGGTGATCTCCATCGCCGGATTGAACGTCACGTCGGACACCACGAACGTCGGCAACCACGGCTCGAGGACCGGCACCATCCGGATCGCCGCCTCCGGATCCACCCGGAAGTTGTGCTCCGCTCGCGACGGATCCCGGTAGTTGATCGCCCCACCCATCTGCGTGACAACCAGGTGCGACACCAGTTCAGGCCGCTCTGCCTGAAGCGTGGCGAGGTTGGACAACGGCCCGATTCCCACCCACCGGATCCGCCCGTCCGTCGCCTCACAAAGCTCACTCACCGCCCCCACCACGTCAGTCCCCTGCCGCGGGATCTCCTCCGGACACAGCCCGTCAACCACCCACATCCGGCTGTTCCCCAGATCGGATCCCGCCACCACCCGAACATCCGTCCGCCCCACAAGATCCAGCAGATACCTCGCAAACCGAGCCCGCTCCCCGCCGTACTCGTCACTCGTGATCACGAGCCGCAGCTCCGGCACCAAGCGCGCAGCAACAACCAGCGCCACGGTGTCATCAGGATCCCCACCGATATCGCTGTCGATGATCATCGGAGCCCGAGCAATCGCGGGTACCCCGGCGGCCGGCGGCGGCCCACCCTGGACCAGCGGACCAGCAAGCTCCTCGAACTCCTCAAAGCTCACGCTCGTCCCGGCGATCGCCGTCCACTCGTCCTCGGGCTCCACGTCCCCGCCACCCATCGCCACCTCCGCTGATCCGCATGGAATTGAACACATTCTCCACGAACACCCGTTTGTCGCCGTCGCTCCCGCACCGCTCGTACGCAGCCCAGATCGCCTCCCGGTCCCGCTCCGGCACCTGTCCGCGATCCAGCGTCTTCTGCAGCGCGTCAGCCTGCTGCTTGTCGCCCCGGTGCACGAACGAGTCGAGGAACTCCGCGAGCCGAGGATCCGGCGACCGGTCGCCGATCCAGGCGCGGACCTCGCTCCGAAACCGGGTGGCCCAATCGTCCAGCCACGACCGATAGTTGCCCCCGGCATCACGCAGTACGGCGACATCCCGGGCCAGGTCCGCCACCGCCATCAGATTCACCACCTTGACGCCCTCGCGGACCCGCAGATCCCGCAACCGCGGCGACACCCGTCCTCTACTCAAACCCTCCAGGAGTATCGGATGGTGACGCGCTGACCGGACTGCTCAGGCCGGCGACCACCGATCCGCACCGGACTCGACATCGGCCCGTCGAGCATCTCCTCGATACTGTTCAACGCAAGCTGATGTGCGAACGTCTTCGACTCATCGGCCGGCAACTCGTAGAACGGCCGTCCCTGCCGAGTCTCCGAGGCGGAGAGGTGAACCTCGTATCCCTTCTTGCTCCCGGGATGCGGGTCGTACGGCGATTCGCCGAGGAACGCGTACCGCCCGCTGAAGGTCGTCTCCGGGTAGACCGCCGAAAGCAACTCCTGCACCGTGCCCTTGAAGCTCGTGTCGAACACAGTCACTCGACTGTCCGGCCGGCCGACAGGGACGCGGTTCGCCTGTAGGTAATCGGTCAACAGGCGAAACCCACCGACCGTGTCAGCAGGATCCACGCGGGGCGCCACCCGGCGGAAGCCGTCAACCTGCGGAAACCGGAGCCCCTGATGATGCTCCAGGTCCTGCAACGCGTTCTCGACGAGCGCGCGTGACAGCACCAGATTCGACGCGTGCCGGCGGAAGAACTGCCCGTCCAGCCGCGCCATCGCCAGCGCAAGGTGATGTCCGTCGCGACCGAGGGCGACGATCCGGTCAGCACGACGCTCCGCGACGTCAGCGCGAAGGTCGGCAAGCATGTCGTCGGCGACTCTGACCATCAGCGGCGCTGGAAACTCGTACGCGACGAGATAGGCGTCTCGCAGCGTCATCTTGTCTGCGGCCTCAGAGATCTTCAGCTTTGTCGCGACTCGTACCGCAGCTCGGGTGCTGCGTTCTCGGGCGTGGTCGGCGCTCGTGGGCATGACTCAAGTACCGCATAGTTCGCGGTTGCGCCGCGGAAGTTATCCACAGGGCTGAACGCAGGACGGGGACGCCGGTTGGCGTCCCCGTCCTGTTGGTGGGTTAGCGGGCCATCGGGCGGCCTGCCGGGGCCGCGGCCGGGGCGGCCAGGGCTGCGGCCTCTTCGTCGATGTCTACTACGGCGCCGCTGAACTGGGCGTTGTAGAGGCGGGCGTAGGCGCCGTCGAGGGCGAGGAGTTCGTTGTGGTTGCCCTGTTCGACGATTGCGCCGTTCTCCATGACCAGGATCAGGTCGGCGTCGCGGATGGTGGAGAGGCGGTGGGCGATGACGAAGCTGGTTCGGTCGGAGCGCAGGGCGGCCATGGCGCGTTGGACCAGGACCTCCGTGCGGGTGTCGACCGAGCTGGTGGCCTCGTCGAGGATGAGCAACTGCGGGTCGGCCAGGAACGCTCGGGCGATGGTGAGCAGCTGCTTCTCACCGGCGCTGACGTTGCTGCCTTCCTCGTCGATCACCGTGTCGTACCCGTCCGGCAGACTGTGCACGAACCGGTCGACGTACGTCGCCTTCGCAGCCGCGAGCATGTCCTCCTCGGTCGCGTCCAGGTTGCCGTACAGGAGGTTGTCGCGGATCGTGCCGCCGAACAGCCAGGTGTCCTGCAGCACCATGCCGATCCGCGAGCGCAGATCGTGCCTGGTCAGCTCGGTGATGTCGACACCGTCGAGCGTGATCTTGCCGCCGTTCAGCTCGTAGAACCGCATGATCAGGTTGACCAGCGTGGTCTTGCCGGCGCCGGTCGGGCCGACGATCGCGACCGTCTGCCCGGGCTCCGCGACCAGGCTCAGGTCAGTGATCAGCGGCTTGTCCGGGTCGTACGAGAACGACACGTGCTCGAACTCGACCCGTCCACGCGAATCGGTGACCTTCTCCGGCGTCGCGTCGTCCGGGATCTGCTCCTGCGCGTCCAGTACTTCGAACACCCGCTCCGCGGACGCCACACCCGACTGCAACAGGTTCGCCATCGAGGCGACCTGGGTCAGCGGCTGGGTGAACTGCCGCGAGTACTGGATGAACGCCTGTACGTCGCCCAGCGACATCGTGCCGGACGCGACCCGCAGACCGCCGAGGACCGCGATCACCACGTAGTTCAGGTTCCCGATGAACATCATCACCGGCATGATCAGCCCGGAGATGAACTGCGCCCCGAACGCCGCCTGGTACAGCTCGTCGTTCTTCTTCGCGAACTCGGTCTCGATCTCCTTCTGCCGGCCGAAGACCTTGACCAGCTCGTGCCCGGTGAAGGCCTCCTCGATCTGCCCGTTCAGCGCACCGGTGTGACGCCACTGGGCGATGAACCGGACCTGGGAGCGCTTCGCGATCGCCGCGGTCAGGACCATCGTGATCGGGATCGTCACGAGCGCGATCAACGCCAGCACCGGAGAGATCACGAACATCAGCGTGATCACGCCGATCACCGTCAACAGCGAGGTGAGCAGCTGGCTCAGCGTCTGCTGCAGGCTCGTGGAGATGTTGTCGATGTCGTTCGTCACCCGGCTGAGCAACTCACCGCGCGGCGCACCGTCGAAGTAGCTCAGCGGCAGCCTGTTCAACTTGTCCTCGACGTCCTTGCGCAGCGACAGGATCGTCCGCTGGACGACGCCGTTCAGGATGTAGCCCTGGGCCCAGGAGAGGAAGAACGCGCCGGCGTACAGCGCCAGGACCAGCAGCAGTACGTTGCGCAGGGCATCGAAGTCGATGCCGACACCCGGGACCAGGTCGATCCCCTGCAGCAGGTCCGCGAGCCGGCCGTTGCCGGAGGCCCGGGTCTGCTCGATCACCTGCGCCTTGGTCAGACCGCTCGGCAACTGCTTGCCGATGGCACCGGCGAAGATGATGTCGGTCGCGCGGCCGAGGATCTTCGGGCCGAGCACCGACAGACCCACGCTGCAGATCGCCAGCAGGATCACACCGGACACCTGCATCCGGTGCGGGCGCAGCCGCCCGAGCAACCGCTTCGCCGACGGCAGGAAGTTCATGGACTTGTCGCCCGGAATACCTCCGGGCGGACCGAACCCGCGACCGGTCGTCGGCCGTTCGGTCGCCTTGACAGCCTTCGGCGCCTGCCCGTTCGGCGACTGCCCCTCGGGCGCCTGCCCGTTCGGGGACTGGCCCTCGGGACCTTGTCCGTTTGGGGACGGCTTCTGTTCCTCGCTCATGCCGCCTCCTCCGCGGAACGCTGGGACTCGACGATCTCGACGTACGTCGGACACGTCTCGAGCAACTCGTTATGCGTACCCCGGCCGACGATCGCGCCGTCCTCGATCACCACGATCTGGTCGGCGTCGATGATCGTCGAGACGCGCTGCGCGACGACCACCACACAGGCATCTCGGGTGACCGGCCGTAGCGCCGCCCGCAATCGGGCGTCGGTCGACAGGTCAAGCGCCGAGAACGAGTCGTCGAACAGGTAGATCTCCGGCTTGCGGACCAGCGCCCGCGCGATCGCGAGCCGTTGCCGCTGACCGCCGGACACGTTCGTGCCACCCTGCGCGATCGGCGCTTCCAGCCCTTCGGCCATCGCCTCGACGAAGTCCTTGCCCTGGGCAATCTCCAGCGCCTCCCAGAGCTCCTCGTCGGTCGCGTCCGGGTTGCCGTACCGCAGGTTGCTGGCGACCGTCCCGGAGAACAGGTACGGACGCTGCGGCACCAGGCCGATCCGCTCCCACAGCGCCTCCGGCTCGATCTCCCGTACGTCGATGCCGTCGACGAGCACGCGCCCCTCGGTCGCGTCGAACAACCGCGGCACCAGCGAGAGCAGCGTCGTCTTGCCGGCGCCCGTACTGCCGATGATCGCTGTCGTCTGCCCCGGTGAGGCGACGAGGTTGATGTCGTGCAGCACCGGCGCGGCCGCACCCGGGTACTTGAAGGACGCGTGCTCGAACACGAGCTGCCCGCGACCCGTGAAGGACCTGATCGGCGTGACCGGCGGCCGCACCGACGAGTCCGTCTCGAGTACCTCCTGGATCCGGTCCGCGCAGACCGATGCGCGCGGCACCATGATCATCACGAAGACGCCCATCATCACCGAGAACAGGATCTGGATCAGATAGCTCAGGAACGCGGTCAGCGCGCCGACCTGCATCGTCCCGTCCTCGATCCGGGATGCGCCGAACCACAGCACCGCCACGCTCGACAGGTTCAGGATCAGCATCACGGTCGGGAAGATCAGCGCCATCAGCCGGCCGGCCTTGATCGCGGTGTCGGTCAGGTTCTGGTTGGCCTCGCCGAAGCGCTCGACCTCGTGCGGTTCGCGGACGAACGCCCGGACCACCCGGATGCCGGTGATCTGCTCGCGCAGTACCCGGTTCACCCCGTCGATGTTCTTCTGCATCTTGCGGAACTGCGGGACCATCCGGCTCGCGATGAACCCGACGCAGGCGGCCAGCAGCGGTACGGCGACAGCCACCAGCCAGGACAGGCCGACGTCCTGGCGGACCGCCATGATCACGCCGCCGATCATCGTGATCGGCGCCGCGACCAGCATCGTCGTGGTCATCACGACCAGCATCTGGATCTGCTGTACGTCGTTGGTGCTCCGCGAGATCAGCGTCGGCGCGCCGAACTGGTTCACCTCGCGGGCAGAGAACTCGCCGACCCGGTGGAAGACGGCCGCCCGTACGTCGCGACCGAACAGGGCGGCCGTTTTCGCGCCGAAGTACACCGCCGTGATCGTGCAGAGGATCTGCACCAGGCTGACCGCGAGCATCCAGCCGCCGGTGCTCATGATGTAGCCGGTGTCGCCCTTCGCCACGCCGTTGTCGATGATGTCGGCGTTGAGAGTGGGCAGGTAGAGGGAGGCGATCGTCCCGACCAACTGCAGGACCACCACCAAGGACAGGTTCCCCGCGTACGGACGCAGGTGCGTACGCAAGACGCGAATCAGCATCAAATATCCCCAGAGTCGTGATGGTTGGCGCCGCCGAGCGCGTACTCGACGATGCCGTCCGCGGCCGGCGGCTGATCTGTCCCGCGCTTGCGGAGACCGTCGAAGGCGAAGTCGACGATCTCTTCGGCGGTCAGCACGTGGCCGGCGGAAATCATTGGGTGGGTGGCGGAGAAGGTCAGCAGCCCGATCATCCGGACCACCTCTTCGGGTGGGACCCGCAACTGGTCCGCGTCCGGCCGGAGCAGGTCCGCGAAGGCCTCGTTGGCCAGGTCGGACAGCCGCTGCCGCCGGGCCTCGTCCATCGGCGTGGCGTGTTTGAACTCCGGTGGCCGGCGGATCCGCAGCGCGAACAGCAGTTTGAAGACGCCGCGCAACCGCTTCTGGCCGATCTCGACCGCCGCGATGGTGCGCTCCCGCAGCGGCAGTGAACGGTCGACCTGCTCGAGTGCCCGGACCATGTCGGACGTGTCGAACACGGTCGCCATCGCGGCCTCGATCAGCGCGTCCTTGCTGCCGAACGCCCGGAAGATCGTCCCCTCGGCGATCCCGGCCGCCTCGGCGATCTGCTTGGTGCTGACCTCGGCCCCGAATTCCTCCAGCAGCGGCAGCGCAGCCTTGACGATGGCCGCGCGTCGCTCCTCGGGTGGCAGTGGCGTCGCTCGTGGTGTCACGGAACCAAGGTAACTGAGTGAGTACTCACTCACAACCACATTTATCCGGCGGGTTCGGCGTAGGCCGTTGACCTCGACCTTTGTCGAGGTTCTAGCGTCGGGTTTTGTCGGTGGAGCAAGGCATCATCGACGGTCCCTGATCGATCGAACCTGCGGAGCTCGCTGTGAGTATGGAAATGACCGCGTGGAACTCGCTGTACCACGCGATGCACGCGCAGGACGAGAAACGTCCCTTCTCCAAGGCGACCCTGCGGCGGATCCTCGCGTTCGCGCAGCCGCACCGCACCCAGCTGATCTGGTTCCTCGTGATGAGCGTCGGATCGGCGGTGCTCGCGGTCGCGACTCCGGTGCTGGCCGGCGAGGTGGTCAACGCGATCGTCGGCGGGAAGGCGTTCAGCGTCGTACTGCGGTTCGCGGTCTTGATCGCGGTGATCGCGATCGCGGAGGCCGGGCTGAGCATGCTGACGCGATGGTTGTCGGCACAGATCGGCGAGGGACTGATCCTCGATCTGCGGACGGCGGTGTTCGACCACATCCAGCGGATGCCGATCGCGTTCTTCACCCGGACCAGGACGGGCGCGCTGGTCTCCCGGCTGAACAACGACGTGATCGGGGCGCAGCGTGCGTTCAGCGACACGTTGTCCGGCGTGGTCGGCAACCTCGTGATGCTCGTGCTCACACTTGTCGTGATGCTCCGCGAGTCGTGGCAGATCACTCTGCTCGCGCTGGTGATCCTGCCGGTCTTCGTCATCCCGGCGCGGCGGGTCGGGCATCGGCTGGCGTCACTCGAGCGCGAGGCGGCGAACTACAACGCGACGATGAGCACGCAGATGACCGAGCGGTTCTCGGCGCCGGGTGCGACGTTGGTGAAGCTGTTCGGGCGGCCAGCGCGGGAGTCGCTGGAGTTCGCGATCCGGGCGCGGCGCGTGCGGGACATCGGCGTACGGACGGCGATGGTGCAGTGGATCTTCGTGACGGCGTTGACGTTGGTGTCTGCTCTTGCGCTGGCTGTTGTTTATGGGCTGGGTGGGTTCTACGCGCTGCGGGATCAGCTCGATGCGGGTGCGGTTGTATCGATGGCGCTGCTGCTGACGCGGTTGTACGCGCCGTTGACCGCGCTGGCGAGTGCGCGGCTCGAGGTGATGACGGCGCTGGTGAGCTTCGAGCGGGTCTTCGAAGTACTGGATCTCGAACCGCTGATCAAGGACAAGCCGGACGCCGGCCGGGTTCCTGAGGGGCCGGTGGCGGTGGAGTTCGCGGGGGTGAGCTTCGCGTATCCGTCGGCGGACAAGGTCTCGTTGGCTTCGCTCGAGGAGGTCGCGAAGCTCGATACGCGGGGTGGGGTCGAGGTGTTGCATGACGTCTCGTTCCGGGCTGAGCCGGGGCAGATGGTGGCGCTGGTCGGGTCGTCCGGTGCGGGGAAGTCGACGATCGCGCAGTTGATTCCGCGGTTGTACGACGTGGATTCGGGTTCGGTGAAGCTTGCCGGGGCCGACGTACGGGATGTGTCGGCGGAGTCGTTGCGGGCGACGCTCGGGATGGTGACGCAGGACGGTCATCTCTTCCACGAGTCGATCCGGGAGAACCTGCTGCTCGCGCGGCCCGAGGCGTCGGAGCAGGACCTGTGGGATTCGCTGGAGCGGGCTCGGTTGGGTGAGCTGATCCGGTCGTTGCCTGATCAGCTCGACACGGTTGTCGGTGAGCGTGGGTATCGGTTGTCGGGCGGCGAGCGGCAGCGGTTGACGATCGCGCGGTTGCTGCTCGCACAGCCACGGGTCGTGATCCTCGACGAGGCGACCGCGGCGTTGGACTCGACGAACGAGGCGGCCGTGCAGGCGGCGCTGACGGAGGCGCTGGCTGGTCGTACGGCGGTGGTGATCGCGCACCGGCTGTCGACGATCCGGGCGGCGGACCAGATCCTCGTGATCGAGTCCGGGCGGATCGTGGAGCGCGGTCGGCACGCCGAGCTGCTGGCGGCCGGCGGGCGGTACGAGGAGCTGTACCGCACGCAGTTTGAACAGCCAGGAGAGACTGTCCCGGTCTGATCTGTTGGATGACGTCGCTAGGAGGTTGTCGGTTTGCTGGACACGGGGCAAGAGCTGGCCGGATACGCGGTGGTCTTCCAACCAGCAGATCCCCCACGCACAAGCCGAATAGCCTTCTGGAACCCTACCGGAGGTGAACTCCCCCTAGGCATCGGTGACCAGGTCGACCTGCAGCTGCTCCTCGCCGACCCCGACGCGCAGCCAGCCGACGGCGAGGCGACAGCGCCGCCGGACGACGGCGCCGGGCTGCGGGTGGGGGCAAGCGCCGAGCTGCCGGCAGATACGAGCACCGAGCTGCCGGCGGGGGCTAGCGCCGAGCTGCGGTCGGTGCGGGCGATCGAGTTGTCGGTTGCGGATGCGGTTCCTGTGCTCGGGCGGATGCGGCGGGCGGCGGGGGCTCATCCGTCGGCGGTGTTCTGGGGCGCGGCGTCGCTGGTCGCGCTCCAGCTGGTTGCCCGCGGCAAGCTCCTCCCAGGCGTCTCCCCAACCGGCCACGACGCCTGGCGAGTCGGCCCACTCGACACCGCCGACGTCACCCGAATCCTCACCCTCGCCGAGTCGATGCCACCCTCAGCCCGAGCCCTCCCCCTCTCAACCACCTCCCCCTCGGCCGAGCCGGCAGCCACGTCCGGCTCGGCCGGGCTGCGTGAGACGTCCGCGGCGCCGCTCGCGGACCGGGCTGGGGAACTCGCGAGCGCATCGGGCTCGCCTCCACCAGAAGGCTCACCTGCTCCCTCGCTCTCCGCTGGTGGGGTGCGGTTGCCGGTGGCTGAGGAGTTGGTGCGGGAGTTTCTTGATGCGGTTGCTGATGGGATGCCTCGGTCGCCGGCTGCTGGTAAGGCGCATCAGACGAACCTGTTTGCCGCCTCGGCGCCGCAGCGGGTGGATCGGTTGCGGGGTTGGGCGGATGAGGTTTCTGCGGGGCTCGACAGCGGGGTGCGGATCTCGTTGCGGATCGAGTTGGCGGACTCGCTTGCGTTCAGCGCGGTCGTTCAGCTGCACAGCTTGAAGGATCCGACGTTGGTGCGGGATGCGGACGACGTCTGGGCCGAGGACGTCGCCGGCTTCGGTCCGCGGGCACGGATTGACGCGACGCTTGCGATCCGCCGGGCCGCGCGGGTCTGGCCGGCCCTCCAGCGGCTGTTGGACTCCGCCATACCAAACCGTATGGAACTGTCGGACGAAGAAGTGGCAGAGCTGCTCGCTGGCTCGGCGCAGCGGTTGACGGCGGCCGGGGTGGATCTGCACTGGCCGCGGAGTCTAGGGCGCCAACTCACGGCCCGGGCCGCGATCACGTCCGCGGACGGACCGCCCAGTGATCTCCCCGGATTCTTCGGCGGCGACAAGACGCTCGACTTCAGCTGGCAGGTTGCGGTCGGAGACGACCCGCTGACCGAGGCCGAGCTCGACCAGCTCGCCGAAGCCACCCGTCCGGTGGTTCGCCTGCGCGACCAGTGGATGCTGATCGATCCCGAGCTCGCCCGCAAAGCCCGCGAACGCATCCTCAAACCAGTCACCCCGATCGACGCCCTCGGTGTCGCGCTCACCGGTACCGCCGAGATCGACGGCCGCCAGATCGCCGTCACCTCGACCAAGTGGCTGGAGGACCTCCGCGCCCGCATCGCCGACCCCGACCGCGCCGACGAGCCCATCGAGGCACCGGCCGGACTCCAAGCCACACTGCGCGACTACCAACTGCGCGGCCTGCGCTGGCTAGCAAGGATGACCTCGCTCGGCCTCGGCGGGTGCCTCGCCGACGACATGGGCCTCGGCAAGACCATCACGCTCATCTCGCTCCACCTCCACCGCCAGCAGTCCGCCGACACAGCCGGCCCGACCCTCGTCGTCTGCCCGGCATCACTCCTCGGCAACTGGGAGCGGGAGGTCCAGCGGTTCGCCCCCGGCGCTCCGGTACGCCGATTCCACGGCACCTCACGTTCCCTCGACGACGCCCGGGACGGCTTCGTCCTGACGACGTACGGCACACTCCGCCGCGACGCGGCACGACTCGCCGACCACCGCTGGGGCCTCGTCGTCGCCGACGAAGCACAGCACGTGAAGAACCCCTCATCCGGCGCGGCGAAGGCGCTGCGCACCGTGCCCGGACAAGCGCGAGTCGCCCTGACCGGCACGCCCGTCGAGAACAACCTGTCCGAGCTATGGGCAATCCTCGACTGGACCACGCCCGGCCTGCTCGGACGACTCGGCACCTTCCGCAACCAATGGGCAGCCCCGATCGAGGCCGACAAGGACGAGGAGGTCGCCGCCCGGCTCGCGAAGCTGGTCCGGCCGTTCCTGCTGAGACGCAAGAAATCGGACCCGGGCATCGCGCCCGAGCTTCCACCGAAGACCGAGACCGACCAGCCGGTCTCGCTCACCCGCGAGCAGGTTGTGTTGTACGAGGCAACTGTCCGCGAGCTGATGGCCGAGGTCCGCGCCAGCAACCAGATGGCGCGCCGCGGTCTGATCGTGAAACTGCTGACCGGCCTGAAGCAGATCTGCAACCACCCGGCGCAGTACCTGAAGGAGAGCGACTCCGCCCGACTCAGCGGCCGCTCCGGCAAGCTCGAGCTCCTCGACGAGCTGCTCGAGACCATCGTCGCCGAGGACGGCGCAGTCCTCGTCTTCACGCAGTACGTCGCCATGGCGCGTCTGCTCGAGCGACACCTCGACGAACGTGGCATCCAGACCCAACTCCTGCACGGCGGTACGCCGGTCGCGCAGCGCGAGGCGATGGTGGATCGATTCCAGGCGGGTGAGGTCACGGTCTTCCTGCTCTCGCTGAAGGCCGCCGGCACCGGTCTCAACCTGACCCGCGCCGATCATGTCGTCCACTACGACCGTTGGTGGAATCCGGCCGTCGAGGATCAGGCGACCGACCGGGCGTACCGGATCGGGCAGACCCGGCCGGTGCAGGTGCACCGATTGATTGCCGAAGGCACCATCGAGGACCGGATCGCCGCGATGCTCGCGGCGAAACGCGAGCTGGCCGAAGCGGTCCTCAATGGCGGTGAGGCCGCGTTGACCGAGCTGTCCGATGCGGAGCTTGCCGACCTCGTCGAGCTGCGGGGAGGCCTGCGATGAACGACGTACAAGGGTTCCCGGCGTTCGCGCGACAGCGGCGGAGTACGCGCGGGCGGTCGTGGTGGGCGCAGGCGTGGGTGCAGGCGATGGAGGACACGTCGCTCGACGCCGGTCAGCTGCGCAAGGGTCGCCAGTACGCGAACTCGGGGCAGGTCGGGACCATCACGATCAGCCCGGGCCGGATCGCGGCGACGGTGTACTCCCCCGAGGACACCTACGAGTCCGTCGTGCACGTCGACGAGTTGAGCGCGGGCGACTGGCGCCGGTTCAGTGAGCAGGTCGCGGCTCGGTCCGGCCACATCGCCGCGTTGCTGGACGGCGAGATGCCGCACGATCTGGTTGAGGCCGCGTCGGATGCGGGAGTCACGCTGTTGCCCGGCATCGGCGACCTCGACCCGAGTTGTACGTGCGACGCGTGGGAGCTGCCGTGCCAGCACGCGGCGGCTCTCTGCTACCAGGTCGCGTGGCTGCTCGACGCCGACCCATTCGTTCTCTTGCTCCTCCGCGGCCGCACCCGTGAGTCCGTCCTCGCCGAGCTCCACCTGTCGACCGCGAGGCCAACCGGAGCTGGGGCCAGCGGCGCCTCCGGCGGTGGGGCCGGCGCTGCGGCCGGGCACGGTGCTGGGGCCGGGCATCGGGCTGGTGCTGGTGCTGGGGCTGGTGCTAGTGCTGGGGCTGGTGCTGGGCATGGGGCTGGTGCTGGGGCTGAGGCTGGTGCTGGCGTCCTCGTGGCAGACGTCTTCGGTGCCGCGCCTGGCGAGCTGCCCGAGCCTCCGGATCTGCCGGACAAGATCAGCCTCGACGACCTGGCGGTGACAGGGATCGAGCCACCCGACGGTCTGGGACCGGCCGTCCTCCCACTCCTGGTCCTCGACGCGGCCCGCCGGGCGCGAGCGCTTCTGAGCGCACTCCTCCACGGACGCCCGAGCCCGGCAACCTTGGACGAATGGCAGGACACCATCCGCCTGGCGGCCGACTTCCCGGAGCTCATCACACCGTTGACCGAGGCAACGACCAGAGACCTTGCCCTCGGCATCCAAGCCTGGCGGTACGGCGGAGCGCCCGGCCTCGACGTGCTCGAACACACCTGGACGCCCAACCCCGCCGACCTCAACCGGGCGCGGGCCGAGCTACTCGCCGCCGACGACGAGCTCACCATCACCGCCACGGGCAACCAACTCACCCTCGGCCCCGACGCCCAGCTCCGCCTCGACCGCGCCGGCCGGTGGCATCCGTACCGGCTGGTCGACGGCAGCTGGACCCCGGTCGCGCCGCCGTCGAAGGATCCGCTCCTCGCCGAGTGGTAAGAACCGAGAGGTAAATGCTCAGTGGTAAATCCGGTGCGATCCAGCCGGCCTTCCGGCTAGGGTGACCGCGACTTCGAAGGAGGTGGGGTTGATGACCGCGCGATTCCGGGTTGCCGCGCGCCCGGTCACTCAACCACACCCAAAATCCTTCGAAAGGGACCACCGTTGTCCATCACCTGGAACACCCGCGTCGAGACACCGTCCGACCTGGAACTGATCCGCGACATCACCCGGCTGGCGTTCGGCCGCCACTACGAGGTCGACTTCCTCGACGCCCATCGCGCCGACCCGGTCGCCTGGATTCCCGGGTTCATGATCGTCGCGACCACGACCGACGACGAGCCGGTCGCCTACGCCTTGCTCACCCGCTGCCGCATCGGCGACAAGCCGGTCCTCTCGCTCGGACCGGTCGCCGTGCTTCCGCAGTACCAGAAGCAAGGCGCCGGCGGGGCGGCCGTGCGGGCCGCGCTGGCCACGGCGCGTGATCGCGGCGAGGAGACCGTCGTCGTTCTCGGTCACGAGACGTACTACCCGCGGTTCGGATTCCGGCAGGCGACCGAGTTCGGCGTCCATCACCCGCAGTACGACGGACCGAACCTGATGGCACTCGCACTGGGCGGCCACGCCGTACCCGCCGGGGACCTCACGTACCCCGTCACCGTCTGAAATCGGGTCGCCGGAGGCCGCGCTCCAGCCTCCGGCGACCCCTGCGGTCGTCGGCGTTGAACGTTCCACTGCGAGTACGGCGAGCGGTCGTAAAAGGTTCAGTCAAACTCGCCGAATCACTTGCGCACCCACCTTGTATACATGAAACAGTCGACGGAACCGCCTACTCAGGAGCCCGCGATGACTCGTCGACTTCCGCTCTCGCTGAACCGTTTCACCTTGAGTAACCGCCGCCGGAAAGTGGCCGGGATCGGCGCTGCCGTCATCGCGCTGGCCCTGGTCGGCACGGCCTGCTCCCCGGTCGAACCCGCCGGCAACAGCAGCAGCGACAGCAGCGGCACCCAGGCGCCGGCCGGGCAGGACGTCTTCGGTGAGCCGGCCGACGCCGCGCAGGTCAAGCAGGGCGGGACACTGACCGTTGCCCTGTCCGCCGACCCGGACAAGCTCGACCCGACGCTGTCCCGCAGCCTCTACTCGCGGTACGTCTTCCACACGATGTGCGAGAAGCTGTACGACCTCGGCTCGGACGCGAAGATCGTGCCGCAGCTCGCCACCGCGCTCCCGACGATCTCGTCCGACGGCCTCAGCCTGACGATCCCGTTGAAGCAGGGCGTCAAGTTCGCCGACGGCGGCACGCTCGACTCGAACGCGGTGAAGATCTCGCTGAACCGCGACCTCACGCTCGCCGGATCCGCGCGCAAGAGTGAGCTCGGCCCGATCACTTCGATCGAGACGCCGGACCCGAAGACCGTCGTCATCAAGCTGTCGAAGCCGTTCGCCCCGCTGACGGCCGCGCTCGCCGACCGGGCCGGCATGGTCCTCAGCCCTGCAGCCGTCGCGAAGCTCGGTGCGAACTTCTCCAACGCGCCGGTCTGCGTCGGCCCGTTCAAGTTCGCCAGCCGCGTCGCGCAGAACTCGATCAAGGTCGTGAAGGACCCGCAGTACTACGACGCCGCGAAGGTCCACCTCGACGCGATCGAGTACCGGATCATCACCGACTCCAGCATCCGCTCGGCGAACCTGAAGTCCGGCGACGCTCAGGTCGCGGACTCGCTGTCCACGCAGGACACCCCGTCGCTGCAGAAGGACGACACCGTGAGCGTGCTGCAGTCACAGTCGCTCGGCTACCAGGGCCTGACGATCAACATCGGCAACTCGAGCGGCGTCGGCAATCCGCTCAAGTCGCTCGGCACTCCGCTCGCCAAGGACCCCCGGGTCCGGCAGGCGCTGGCATTGTCGATCGACCGCGAAGCGTTGGTGAAGTCGCTGTTCGGCGGTCTGAACACGGTTGCCTGCTCGCCGATCTCGCCCAAGAGCGAGTTCACGTCGGACACGGCGCAGGTCTGCCCGGCACACGATCCGGCCAAGGCGAAGCAGTTGCTGGCCGACGCGGGCGTCAAGACGCCGTACAAGGTCGAGATGGTGACGTCGAACAACCCGGACAGCCTGCGGCTCGCGCAGGCATTGCAGGGCATGGTGAAGGAGGGCGGATTCGACCTGGTGATCAAGCCGGTCGAGTACGCCGCACTGCTGGACCAGCAGGACCGTGGTGACTTCGAGCTGCTGCAGCTCGGATGGTCCGGCCGGGTCGACCCCGACGCGAACATCTTCAACTTCGTCGGCACCACCGGCAGCCAGAACGTCTCCGGCTACAGCAGCCCGGACCTCGACAAGCTCCTCACCGACGCCCGTCAGTCCACCGACCAGGCCCAGCGCGTCAAGCTGTACGGCGACGTCGTCACCAAGCTCCAGCAGGACGACCCGATCATCTACATGTACCGCCAGCGCAACCTCACCGGTGTCTCCAAGAAGCTGCTCGGCATCCAGGTCTACCCGGACGGCGTGATCCGCACAGCCTTCGCGGGGTTCGCCAAGTGAGGCGGTACCTCCTCAACCGGCTGTGGCAGAGCGTGGTGACGCTCGTACTCGCGACGATCGTGGTGTTCGTCGGAGTACGGGCGTTGCCGGGCGATCCGGCGCTGGCCCTGGCCGGCGAGGATCGGGACCCGGAGTCGTTGCGGGCGATCCGGCAGCAGTACGGGCTCGATCAGTCGTGGCTGGTGCAATTCTGGCAGTTCGTCAGTCACGCGGCGCGCGGCGATCTCGGCGAGTCGATCCGGACGGGCGCACCGGTGCGGTCGATGATCTTCAGTGCGTTGCCGGTGACCATCGAGTTGTCGGTGCTCGCGATCCTGATTGCCGGCGTCATCGGCGTCGGCGCGGGCGTCGTGGCCGCCGTACGACGCGGCGGGCCTGCCGAGTGGGCCGCGAACGGCCTTGCGTTGCTGGGCTTGTCGGTGCCGCACTTCTGGCTGGGGCTGATGGCGATCCTGTACCTGTCCGTTGCCCTCGGCCTCTTTCCCGCCTCCGGCTTCGTCCCGTTCTTCACCAACCCGATCGACAACCTGCATCACCTGATCCTGCCGGCGGTGATCCTCGGCACCGGCCTGGCCGCGGTCATCATGCGCCAGACCAGATCATCGATGCTCGACGCGCTGAGCGCCGATTACATCCGTACCGCGGAAGCCAAGGGTCTCCCGCCCAAGGCAGTGATCGGAAAGCATGCCCTGCGCAACAGCCTGATCGTCGTCGTCACGATCGTCGGCCTCCAACTCGGCGCGCTGATCTCCGGCGCCGTCGTGACCGAGCGGATCTTCGCGCTCCCCGGGTTCGGCAAACTCACCGTCGACGCCGTCTTCCAGCGCGACTACCCGGTCATCCAAGCGGTCGTCCTCGTCACCGCGACCGCGTACATCGTGATCAACCTGCTCGTCGATCTCCTGTACTCCGTCATCGATCCGCGGATCCGTGTGCGAGGTGAAGCGTGATGGCCGTCGCCGAAGCAATCGCTCCGCCGCGCAGCAACAGCCGCCGCGTGGTACGCCGGGTCTTCCGCAACCCGCTCGCGCTGACCGGCCTCGCAGTACTCGCGATCGGAGTCGTCCTCGCGGTGTTCGCGAACGTGCTCGCCCCGCACGACCCCACCCAGACGCACCTGAGCAACGCGTTCGCCCCGCCGGGGACGGCCGGGTATCTGCTCGGCACCGACGACCTCGGCCGGGACGTGCTCTCGCGGATCATGTTCGGCCTGCGGGCGTCGTTGCACGTCGGGATCCTCGCGGTCGCGTTCTCACTGGTGATCGGCGTACCGCTCGGGCTGATCGCGGGCTACTTCCGCGCGGTCGACGCACTCATCTCGCGGCTCACGGATCTCGTGCTGGCGTTCCCGTTCCTGATCCTCGCGGTCGGGCTGGCCGCGATCCGCGGGGCGAGCCTCGGCAACGCTGCCATCGCGATCGGTATCGCGCAGATCCCCGGCATGATCCGGATCGTCCGCTCGGAGACGCTGCGGCTGAAGTCGCTCGACTTCGTCGCCGCGGCGATCGTCGAGGGCGCCAGTGACGCGTGGGTGCTCGGCCGGCACATCCTGCCGAACGCGGGCTCGGCCGTCATCGTCCAGGCGACCGTCGGCATCCCGGCCGCGATCCTCGGCGAGGCCGTGCTGTCGTTCCTCGGCCTCGGCATCCAGCCGCCGGCACCGAGCCTCGGCACGATGCTGGCCGACGCGCAACAGTTCGCATCCCGGGCGCCCTGGGCCGCGGTGATGCCCGGCGTCGCGATCATGCTGCTGACGCTGGCGTTCAACATCGTCGGCGACAGCCTCCGCGACGCCCTCGACCCGAAGGCGAGCCGCCGATGACACCTGTCCTCGCAGTCAAAGATCTCTCGGTCACGTTCCGGACCGAGGACGGCCGGCTGTCCGCAGTGGACAACGTCAGCTTCGAGGTCGGCGACGGTGAAGTCCTCGCCGTGGTCGGTGAATCCGGCTGCGGCAAGAGCGTCACCGCGATGAGCATCGCCGGTCTGCTCCCCCGCACCGCGACCGTCAACGGCTCGGTCAAGCTCGACGGCACCGAGCTGATCGGCGCCGACAAGCGCACGCTCCGCTCGATCCGCGGCCGCGAGGTCGCATACATCTTCCAGGAGCCGATGACCTCGCTGAACCCGGTCTTCACCGTCGGCCACCAGATCAGCGAAGTACTGCGTACCCATGTCGGCGTCACCCGCCAAGCCGCCCAGGCCCGCGCCATCGAGCTGCTCAAGCTCGTCGGCATCCCGTCCGCGGAACGCCGGATCAGCGACTACCCGCACCAACTCTCCGGCGGCATGCGCCAACGGGTGATGATCGCGATGGCGGTCGCCTGCGATCCGAAGGTCCTGATCGCCGACGAGCCCACGACCGCGCTCGACGTCACCATCCAGGCCGGCATCCTCGACGTACTGCGGGGACTGCGCGAACGCCTCGGTACCAGCATCGTCCTCATCACGCACGACCTCGGCGTCGTCGCGGACCTCGCCGACCGGGTCGCGGTGATGTACGCCGGACGCGTGGTCGAGACGGCGGAGGTGCACGAGATCTTCGCTAGGCCGCAGCACCCGTACACGGTCGGTTTGCTCGGTGCGTCGCCCGCCGCCGGACGTCATGCCGAGACGCATCGGCTCAGCGAGATCCCCGGTCTGGTGCCGGTCCTGTCCGAGCAGCCCGACGCCTGTACGTTCGCCGACCGCTGTCCCCGGGCCGACGATTCCTGTACGGCGTCACAGCCTGAGCTCACCGCCGGCGTACATCGGGTCGCGTGCTGGCACCCGGTCCGAGAAGCCGTGGAGGTCTGATGGACGCGCTCGAAGTAGAAGACCTCGTCATGCACTTCGGACCGGTCCGTGCGGTCGACGGAGTCACACTGCGGATCCCCCAAGGCTCTGTCGTTGCATTGGTCGGTGAGAGCGGCTCAGGTAAGTCGACAGTCGGCCGGTGCATTGTCAGACTCCTCGAACCGACCGGTGGGACGGTCAGGCTTGCGGGCGCCGACATCACACACCTGTCCCGCCGTCAGCTCCGACCGCATCGCCGGGACGTCTCGATCGTCTTCCAGGACCCGGCCGGCTCGCTCGACCCTCGGTTCACCGTCGGCGACATCGTGGGTGAGCCGCTGCGGCTGATGCGTCGCAAGGAGATCCCGGCCAAGGTTCACGAGGCTCTGCGCCGCGTCGGACTGCGGCCTGAGGTCGCCCAGCGCGCACCGCACGAGTTGTCGGGTGGTCAGCGGCAGCGGGTCAGCATCGCCCGCGCACTGATCTCCGAGCCGCGACTACTGGTCGCCGACGAGCCGACGAGCGCGTTGGACGTGTCGGTGCAGGCCGCAGTACTGAATCTGCTGGCCGATCTGCAGCGTGACCTCGGCTTCGCCTGTCTCTTCATCACCCACGACCTGTCCGCGGTCGAGTACCTCGCGGACGAGGTCGCGGTGATGTACCTAGGCCAGCTCGTCGAACAAGGGCCGCGCGCTCGGATCTTCGGCAAGCCGTCCCACCCGTACACGCAGGCGCTGCTGTCCGCGGCGCCCGTACCCGATCCAGCCGAGCAGCGGGCCCGACGGCCGGTCCTGCTCGGCGACGACCTGCCGTCGGCGATCGACCCGCCGCCCGGGTGCCGCTTCCACACCAGATGCCCCGTCGCCGTGGACAAATGCCGGACAGTCGTGCCGGAGACACGCACGATCGGAGAAGGTGGACATCAAGTGGCCTGTCACCTCGTCAACGACGACGGCACCGGACCCGACGTACGACCAACAGAAGGAGTGACCCGATGACGTTCACCACCCGGCCCACGCTGCGCGGCACGTTCGGGATGGTTTCGTCCACGCACTGGCTGGCGTCGCAGTCGGCCATGCGGATCCTCGAGCTCGGCGGGAACGCGTTCGACGCGGGTGCCGCGGCCGGGTTCGTGTTGCACGTGGTCGAGCCGCACCTCAACGGGCCCGGTGGTGAGGTGCCGGCGATCATCGCGACCGCCGACGACCCCGCCCCGCGCGTGCTGTGCGGCCAAGGTGTCGCCCCGGCCGGCGCGACGATCGAGCACTACCGCTCGCTCGGCCTCGCGCTGGTTCCCGGCTCAGGTCCGCTGGCGGCCACGGTCCCCGGTGCGGTCGACGCCTGGCTGCTCCTCCTGCGTGATCACGGCACCCTGCCGCTGCGCGTCGTGCTGGAGTCGGCGATCGAGTACGCGCGCAACGGTCATCCGCTGGTGCCGCGGGTCGCCGACACGATCAGCACCGTGCAGGAGTTGTTCGAGAACCACTGGCAGACGTCGGCCGCGCTCTGGCTCAAGGACGGTCGGCCGGTGACCGGACGGTTCAGCAACGAGGGGTACGCCGCGACGCTCGAGAAGCTCGTCGTCGAAGGCGAGGCGGCCGGCGCGGACCGGCAGACGCAGATCGAGCTGGCCCGGAAGGCGTGGCGGGAAGGATTCGTCGCGGAGGCGATCGACAAGTTCTCCCGGCTGCCGCACCGCGACTCGAGCGGCGAGGACCACGCCGGGCTGATCACGGGCGATGACCTGGCCGCGTTCGAGGCGACGTGGGAGGACCCGGCGACGTACGACTGGAACGGGTACACGGTCGCGAAGACCGGTCCGTGGGGCCAGGGGCCCGGCCTGTTGCAGTCCCTGGCCGTGCTCTCGGCCCTCGGCGAGGTCGACCTGGACAGCGCCGAGGGTGTGCACACGACGGTCGAGGTGATGAAGCTGTCGTACGCGGACCGCGAGGCCTGGTACGGCGACGGCGCCGACGTACCGCTCGACACACTCCTGTCGCCTGAGTACGCCGCTGAGCGGGCGAAGCTGATCGGGTCCGACGCGTCGCTCGACCTTCGGCCCGGACGTCCGGACGGCCGCGAGCCGCGACTGCCATCGTTTGCCGTGGGCAACGAAACTGGTGACGCGACCACCGGAGAGCCGACGGTGTCGTCCGGTGGCGTGACACGCGGTGACACCTGCCACGTCGACGTGATCGACAAGTGGGGCAACATGATCTCCGCGACGCCGAGCGGTGGCTGGCTGCAGTCCTCGCCGACGATCCCGGAGCTCGGGTTCTGCCTCGGCAGCCGGGCGCAGATGTTCTGGCTGGAGGAGGGCCTGCCGGCCTCCCTCGCACCGGGCAAGCGGCCGCGCACCACGCTTACGCCGACCCTCGTACTCCGCGACGGCGACCCGCTGATGGCCTGTGGATCACCGGGTGGTGACCAGCAGGACCAGTGGCAGTTGCTGTTCCTGCTCCGGCACCTCGGCGCCGGGATCGATCTGCAGGAGGCGATCGACGCGCCCGCATGGCACACCACCGGCTTCCCGTCGTCGTTCTACCCGCGCGCGACCGAGCCGGGCGGCCTGGTGATGGAGACGCGGGTCGGCAAGGACATCCGTGACGAGCTGGTACGGCGTGGGCACGTCGTCACCGACTCGGATGCGTGGAGCCTCGGCCGGCTCTGCGCCGTACGGAAGGAAGCCGACGGGGTGCTCGCCGCAGCGGCGAACCCGCGCGGGATGCAGGGTTACGCCGTCGGACGCTGACCGAACGCTGCCTTCGCGGCCGCCTCCACGTGCAGGCGGGCGGCCGTGGTGGCGGCTTCCGCATCGCCGGCCTCGATGGCGTCGACCAGCCGGACGTGCTCCTCGGACGAGTGCGGTGCGCGCTGGGCGGCGCCGACGCGGAACACCCAGTGGACGTGGTAGTACATCGCGGACGAGATCGAGTGCAGCCAGCGGTTCTCGCTGACCTCGATCACGGCCCGGTGGAACGCGCTGTTGAGCTCGGCGACCCGGTCGAAGTCCTCGGCCTCGGTCGCCTTGCTCGCGTCGTCGATCAGCCGGCGCAACGTGGCGATCCCCTCGGCCGTCGCCCGTTCTGCCGCGAGGCCTGCGGCGAGCGTTTCGAGCTGCTCGCGGACGGCGAACAGATCGCGGACCGCGGTCTCGTCGAGGGTCGCGACGACGGCGCCGCGGCGCGGCAAGATGTGGACGAACCCCTCGGCCTCGACCACTCGGAGCGCCTCACGCACCGGATTCCGCGACACACCGAAGTCGTCCGCGAGGCGGGTTTCGGTCAGCCGCTCCCCCTGTCTGTAGTCGCCGTCGATGATCCGGCGGCGCAGTTCCGCCAGCACTTGCTCGCGCAGAGCAATGTGATCGGCACCGATCGTGCGTACGACGTTGTCTCGCCCGGCCTCGCCGTCCAGTTGCTCCACCCGTGGGCTCCTCTCCCCGTTCGCCTCTCCCCGTTCAGCCTGCGCGCCACGGTAGCCGATCAACTGACCGGCGGCACGTGATCCCGGCAGCGGGTTAGGTTGGCGACTTGAGCATTCGATTGATTGCCCTGACGGATCCCGACTACCGGCCGACCAGCCGCCGGATCGCGTGGCTGGCTGCGGAGGACGACGGTACGCCGGTCGGTTCGGCGTTCCTCCGCCTCGACAGCCGGAACAACTACTCGCAGCTGGGTGAGCTCGAGCTGACCGTGCATCCGGCCGAGCGCCGCCGCGGGATCGGGTCGCAGCTGCTCGACGCGGTCGTCGCCGGGGCGCGTGACCACGACGTACGGACGCTGCTCGTCGATGTGAACGTCGGGTCCGTCGGTGATCAGTTCCTCCAGCATCACGGCTTCGAGATCGGGCTGACGCTGATCTATACGCGGCTCGACCTGTCCGAGCCGATTCCCGACGTACCGGCGGTTCCCGGGTACCGGTTGATCTCCTGGGAGGGCGTCGTACCGGATGACCTGGTGCAGACGTTCACCGACGCGCGCACCGGGATGGACGATGCGCCCACCGGGTCGATCTCGGTCGGCGCGGATGTGTGGGACGTCGAGCGGACGCGGCACGCCGCGCAGGTGATCGCCCAACGCGGCGACCATCTCTCGGTCCTCGCAGCACTCGACGAGACCGGACAGATCGTCGGCTTCACCGAGCTCGTCGTACCGGGCGACGGGAAGGGCGACGGGCAGCACTACGGCACCGCAGTACTCCCAGCCCACCGCGGCCGCGGCCTCGCCCTGTGGATGAAGGCCGCGCAGATCCACGAGACCCGGCACGACTTCCCCGACCTCGACGGCCTGCTCACCGACACCGTCGACACCAACACACCCATGCGCCGAACCAACACCCACCTCGGCTATCGACCCGGCTACGAGGTCAATCGCCGCAAGCTGGACCTCTGACTACTGGCCCAGGATTCTCTGGACGGCAGCGGTTGTGATCGGGTGGTAACCCGGACGGGCCTTCGCAAAGACTTCAGCGGCGAACGCCCGGTCGGTGCCGGCCAGGGCTTGGTAGACCGGGAGAACGAGCTTCATGCGGCCGACCTTGGTGAGGAACTCAGCCATCTCCGCGTACGCCGCCTCGTAGCTGCTGGCGGCGACGATCTGGTACCAGCGACGCGCGATCTCGCCGTTCGCCGTACCCGTCAGACCGAACGCACGATCCAGCTGCTGCAACAGCAGCGGGCTCAGCACGTCGGGCGCCGCGTCGAGGAAGCGCAGCCACTCCTGCGTCGTCCACTGCCCGGCGCCGTGCGGCAGCTCGCCCGTCTTCAGCCACAGGTCACGCGCCTCGTCCACCACCTGGAACCGCGGCGACACCGCGCGCGCCGCGAACGCCGGGATGCCCGGCTCGTACAGCCAGGCCGCGAGCTCGTCGTCCGTCACCACGTCCGGGTGCTCGGACAGCAGGTGCTCCCGCAGGTGCTCGACGAAGTTGTCGGTGTTGATGCTCCGGAACGCGAACCGGTCGAAGTACCCGCGCAGGAACGGATCGAACACCTCGCGCGAGAACCGCTCCTCCAGCCAGGACAAGAACCACGAGCCCTTGAGCGGCCCGGTCGACGTCTTCCCGTGGTACTCCGAGCGGTGGTGCAGACCCGGCAGCTCGACAGCGAGCTCGGCCGGCGTCAGCGGGTCCAGCTTCACCACGGTCGCGTGCTGCTTGATCGCGGTCTCCATCAACGCGAACTCGGTCCCGTAGACAGCCTCGACGATCCGGTTCTCGACGTACGACGTGAAGCCCTCGTTGAGCCAGATGTCGTCCCAGCTGTCCTGCGTGACCAGGTTGCCCGACCAGCTGTGCGCGAGCTCGTGTGCGATCACGCTGACCAGCGACTTGTCCCCGATCACGACGGTCGGCGTCGCGAACGTCATCCGCGGGTTCTCCATGCCGCCGTACGGGAACGAGGGCGGCAGCACGAGCAGGTCGTACCGGCCCCAGCGGTACGGACCGAACAGCTCCTCGGTGACCCGCATCATCTCTTCGGTGTCGGAGAACTCGGTCGCCGCCTGCCGCACCGTGGCCGGCTCCGCCCACACCCCGGACCGCTCGCCGAGTGGCTCGAACACCAGGTCGCCCGCCGCGATCGCCAGCAGGTACGACGGGATCGGCTCGGGCATCACCACGTCGTACGAGCCGGTCCGGCGCGACGTCGTACCGTTGTCGGCACTCATCAGCACCATCAGCTCCGGCGGCGCGGTCACGTGCGCCGCGTAGCTGAACCGCACGCTCGGGGTGTCCTGCACCGGCACCCAGCTGCGGGCGTGGATCGCCTGCGACTGGCTGAACATGAACGGCATGACGCCGCCGGCCGTCATCGCCGGCTCGAGCCACTGCAGTCCGGTCGCGGTCGGCGCGGTCCGGTAGCTCACCTTGACCCGCGGATGTTTCGACGTCCGAATCGTCAGCGCGGCGCCGAGCTCCTTGTCGGGGACGGCGAGGCTGTACTCGAGCGGCTCCCAGCCGTCGGCCGTCTGCCCCTCGACCCCAAGGACGGTGAGGTCGCGGGTGTCCAGGACGAGGCGGTCCCCGCTGTGCGACTCTGTGTCGGTCCAGGCGAGAGTGTGCGTGGCCGAACCGGCCAGCACCTTCTCGTCGAAGTCGAGCGCGAGGTCGAGCTCGAGATGGGTGGTCCGAACCAGGGCAGGCTCGGCGTAGGAGTGGCGATCGTGCGTCACGGAAGCTCCCCGAGTGAGGCGTCCGGGGAACAGTACCCAGGTCCCGGCCCGATCGGTCGTCCGATCTGAGCCAGCCGCACCAACGTGCCAAAACCATGGTTCGGTCCTGACACCAGTTGCAAGAATGGGGGTGCCACCTAGCAGACTGTGACCATGATGACCCAGGGAAGTCCGGATCTGGTGCTGAAAAGGCGCCCGTTCGGATCCTGGCTGCTCGGTCCGGCCGACCAGAGCACGCGGCGGCTGCGGGTCCGCCTGCAGATCCTGATGACCACGTTCTCGATCGGCACGAACCTGATCGGCGCACTGGTCGTCTTCGTCCTCGCCGTCTATGTACTGCCCGGCCCGTCGCTGATCGATCGGCTCCAGCTCGCCGACGCGATCATCATCCCGGCGTACTTCGTGCTCGCGATCGCGGTCGGATGCGTCTGGAGCATGCGGCTGACCCGTCGGGTGACCCGCTGGGTGGAGCTCGAGCGACCGGCCACGCGCCGGGAGCAGATCGCCACGTTGCAGCTGCCGCTGCGGCTCACGCTCATCGAGGTGCTGCTCTGGCTGGTCGCCGCGGTGATCTTCACCGTGATGACGGTGGTCATGCAGCCGGAGAATGCGCTCCGCGTCGCCCTCACGGTCATCGACGGTGCGATCATCACCTGCTCGGTGTCGTACCTGCTGACCGAGTTCGCGCTCCGCCCGGTCGCGGCGCGAGCGCTGGCCGACTCATCGCCGCCGCGACGGCTGCTGGCGGCAGGGCTGAAGGCGCGGACGGTGTTCTTCTGGGCGGTCGGCTCCGCCGTACCGGTGGCTGGGCTGATGCTGGCCGCCGTACTCGCGCTGATCGAGGGTGATGTCACCTCGACCCGGTTGTCGGTCGTGATCCTTGCCTTGGGCATCGTGGCGCTCGGCAACGGCTGGCTGCTGACGATGCTGTCGGCGAAGTCGGTCGTGGCCCCGGTCCGGTCGGTGCGGGACGCGCTGAGTCTGATCGGCGAGGGGCGGCTCGATGTGAGCATCCCGGTCTTCGACGGCACCGAGCTGGGTTCGTTGCAGGCCGGCTTCAACCGGATGGCCGAAGGCCTGCGGGATCGCGAGCGGATCCGCGACGTCTTCGGCCGGTACGTCGGCCCGGGCGTCGTGCAGGAGGCGCTGAGCAGCGATCGCCTGGGCGGCGAGGAGCGGTACGTCGCGGTGCTGTTCGTCGACCTGGTCGGGTCGACCGAGCTGGCGATGAACCGCGCGCCGACCGAGGTCGTGCAGCTGCTCAACCGGTTCTTCGCGATCGTGGTCGACGAGGTGGATCGGCAGGGCGGGTTCGTGAACAAGTTCGCCGGCGATGCGGCGCTGGCGGTCTTCGGCGCGCCTGCCGAGCTGGCGGATCCGGCCGGGAGCGCGTTGTGCGCCGGGCGCGAGCTGGCCCGCCGGCTCGACGAGGAGTTGCCGGAGGCAATCGCCGGGATCGGCGTGACGGCCGGGATCGTGGTGGCCGGCACGGTCGGCGACGTACGGCGGCACGAGTACACCGTGATCGGCGATCCGGTGAACGAGGCAGCGCGATTGAGCGAGCTGGCGAAGGCTGCGCCGGGCCGGTTGATCGCCTCGATGGCCGCGGTCGAGCAGTCAGCGCCGGCGGAGGCTGATCAGTGGCGGACCACCGAGCAGATCACGGTGCGGGGACGGTCGGCGCCGACTCGGCTGGCTGTCCCTGATTGATCAGTTGATGCAGCAGCGCAGTGCCGTACAGCATCGCCTTGGTTTGGCGGTCGTGAGCTGCGCGGCGCTCGGCGATCGCGGTCCGCAGGGCGTCGGTGCTGCCGGTCCTTCGCAGGCCGTCGAGGACCGGCTTGATCTGCTCGAAGTAGTACCGGCCCTGGCGAAGCATGTGGATGATCCGTGCATCGCGAACCTGCTCGGGGCCGTATCTGCGGTACTTGGTGCCAGGCTCTCGCGCGGGCGCCAGCAGACCGGCCGCCTCCCAGACCCGGAGCGCCGAGGTGCGGATGCCGAGGCGGTGCGCGAGCTCTCCTACCAGCAGGGACGGGCCGGTGAGTTCGTCGACGTTCTCGGCAGCCAGCGCGGCGAGGGCCTCACTGGCGGCGTCGGTCGCGAGTCGCTGCTCGTGGAGCGCGGCGTGGGCCGCGTCGACCAACCTGTACGCAAGCGGTTCGTCGCCGTCGTGGACTGCGCGCATGATCTCAGTCGCGGTCTCGGCGCCGAAGCCGGGTGCAAGCGCGCGATACGTGAGCAGCGCCGACACATGCTCCGGTCCGTACTGCCGGTACCCGGTGTCGGACCGCGGCGCCGGTGGAAGGATCCCGGCCGCCTCGTAGTTGCGGACGAGCTGCGTCGACACCCCGGCACGGCGCGCCAGGTCAACCGGCCGCAGCCCCATGGCTCACCGGCCGCCGGAGACGTCGACCGTCGTGCCGGTCATGTACGACGAGCGCTCCGAGGCGAGGAACGCGATCACCTCCGCGACCTCCGCCGCCTTGCCGGGACGGGCCAGCGGAGGCGTCGCACCGAGTCGATCCAACCGCCCCGCCTCATGGATGTCGGTCTCGATCAGGCCGGGACGCACGCCCAGCACGCGAATGCTTTCCTTCGCGACCTCGTTGCCCAGGCCGGTCGTCAGAGCGTCGACCGCGGCCTTGCTGGCGGCGTAGTCGACGTACTCGCCGGCCGATCCGAGCACCGCCGCGCGGGACGAGACGTTGACGATCACTCCCCCAGCGCCGCCGTACGCCGTGGACATCCGACGAACCGCCGCGCCCGCGACCAGGAACGCGCTGATCGAGTTGATCCGGAACACCCGGTCGAGGCGCTCGGCGTCGTACTCCGCGACGCGCCCGCCGGGCGAGACGACACCGGCGTTGTTGATCGCCGCACCGAGCGGACCGAGCTCGGCTGTCACGGTGTCGAAGAGTCGCTCGATCTGATCCGCCTCGACGACGTCGGCCTGTACGGCGATCGCGCGCCGGCCGAGCTCCTCGCACGCCTTCACGACCCGGGCAGCCTCGTCGGCCTGCGTCCGGTAGTTGACGCCGACGTCCCAGCCGTCGGCCGCGAGGGCAACTGACGCGGCCGCGCCGATCCCGCGACTCCCACCGGTGACCAGCACGACTCCACGTCCGTCAGTCATGCGTCCTACTCTGTCACGGAGCCGGCATCTGTCACGGAGCGGCCGCTGTCACGCAGGCGGCCGGGCGAACTGGAGCTGGGTCTCGGTGTCCTCGAATCCGACCGAGCGATAGATACGGACCGCGAGGTAGTCCGGGTCCGCGACCATCACCAGCGTCCGCGCACCGGCCTCGGTCAGCCCGTACGTCGACGCGTGGTGGACGAGCGTTCCGGCCAGACCACGACCGCGGTCCTCGGGCGACGTCTGCACGGTCTGGAACCGCGCAACGCCCTTGCCGTCGAACATCAACCCCATCGAGCTCTGCAGCCGATCACCCTCGAACGCACCGAACCACTTCCCGTGGCCGGCAGCGACCAGCTCGCGCTGCGTCGCCTGCTTGCGCCGGGTGAAGTCCTCGTACGCGGCGTCGACCGTCATGTCCGCGGTGGCGAGGCTCAGGTTGAACAGCTGCGCCCAGTCGTCGTCGCTGTCCAGGAACCGGTACGTCGACTCGGTGTTCGGCCGCGGCGGCGGGACGACCCGGTCGGCGGTCATCACCACGCTCCGGTCGATCGTGAGACCGGCGGCCTTCACCTCGTCCTCGGCGCCGATCTCGCCGTCCACGCTGTCGATGCCGAGGGCAACATGTTCCGCGTCCGGGAACTCACGGCGGAAGTCGTCGACGCGGATCTTGGCGTCGTCCGGCGCGAACGGCGTGCGGTACAGCAGGAAGTTCCCCCACCAGAAGCCGGGATTGGCCGGCGTCCGCACGACGACGTACTCGCCGGTGTCGCGGAAGATGCTGCCGCCCAGCTCGAGCAGCAAGAGGTCGGTGCGGTAGCCGAGGCTCGTGATGTCCACCCGTCCATCCTCACTGCTGCGTCAATCGAGTTCCCTTGACATGCAGCCATTCGGCTGCCTATCTTTGTCATGCAGCCACACGGCTGCATGATCGACCGGGAGGCGTGATGGACGACGAGGTGTTCCGTGCGCTGGCCGATCCGAGCCGGCGGCAGCTGCTCGACATGCTCAACGCCCGTAACGGCCAGACCCTGCGCGACCTCTGCGCCGGGCTGGAGATGGCGCGGCAGTCGGTCAGCAAGCACCTCGCGATCCTGGAGACCGCGAACCTCGTCACCACGATGTGGCGCGGGCGCGAGAAGCTCCACTACCTCAACGCCGAGCCGATCAACGCGATCGCCGACCGCTGGATCACCCAGTACGACCGACGGCGGGCGCAGCTGTTCGCCGATCTCAAGACGGCTTTGGAGGCCGAACCCATGAGCGACAACGACTTCGTCTACACGACCTACATCAAGACCACGCCGGAGCGGCTCTGGCAGGCACTGACCGAGCCGAAGTTCACCGCGCAGTACTGGAACCTGTCCCACGAGACCGACTGGAAGCCCGGCTCCGAGATGGTCTGGCACATGGGCGACGTCTCGATGACCGGCCCGGGGCAGGTCGTGCTCGAGCACACGCCGTACACGCGGTTGTCGTATGCCTGGCACCACATCACGCCGGAGTTCGCGAAGGCGGTCGAACTGCCGGCCGACGTGTACGAGCAGATCAGCCGCGAGCCGCTGTCGACCGCGACGTTCGAGCTGGAGCCGGTGGACGACAAGGTGAAGCTGACCGTCATCCACAGCGGCTTCGAGCCGGACAGCGTGCTGCGAACGATGATTCAGGACGGCTGGCCGGCGGTCATCTCCGACCTGAAGTCCTTCTTGGAACTCGCCCCCGTCCGTTGATCAAGGGCGTTTGTGGATGACGAGAGGCAACACTGCGGCCGCGCCGGCCTCTCGGAGTTTGGCTGCGGCCACGGTGACCGGCCACTGGGATGAGGTGGAGTCGACCAGGAGGAGGACCGTCCGGGCTGTGATGGCTTGAGCGGTGGCCTGGTCGACCTGGAGACCGTCGCGCCAGACTCTGGCTTCCTCGGCCGACGACAGGTCGTCGGTGTAGCCGGTCCGGTCGATCGTCAGCTCGGCCCGGCCCAGCCGGCCGACGCCGGCCACATGATCGGCGATCGCGGACGTGAGCTCGCCATAACCTCCAGCGGCCACCGGCACAACGACATCCGGGCGCGCCGACCACGACCCGCGCCAGCGTGACAGCGCCGCGACCGCACCGGACTTCAGCGTCTCCACCGCGTCAGGCAACGGCGATCCGCCGAATGCACCCTGAACCACTTCACGCCACTCCGGTGCGTCGGCGTACACGATGATGCGGCCGGGCTCTGCCGACAGCGCGGGCGGGATCTTCCCGCGGGCTCCGAACGCACCGCCCGGCCACATCTTCCGTGGCTCCAGCACGTGGACCTCGCCGCGCAGCAACCGGACGATCGTCGCCACGGTCTCCGGATCGGGCCGCGACTCCAGCGGTGGCGGCAACTCCCCCAGGCACACCGAGCACCGCCCGCACGGCTCCGCCGACGGGTCGTCCAGCGACTCCTGCAGAAGTTGCATCAAGCAACGATCGCCGCGCGTGTAGGCGCGCATGATGTCGGCCTCGCGGCGCCGTACGGACACGATCCCGTCGTAGTGCTCGGCGTCGAAGCTCCAGTCCGCACCGGTCCGGACCCAGCCTCGCTCGACCCGGTCGACCGCTCCCTCCACAGCCAGCTGCTTCAGCATCAACTCGACGCGAGTACGCCGCAGACCGGTCTCCGCCTCCAACGCAGGCGCCGTCGCCGGCTCGTCCGGACCGTACCCCTCCAACGCCCGGAGCAGCCGCTGCACGTTCTCCGGCACGGGAATCGTCGCCGTCGCGAAGTAGTCCCACACGCCCGAGTCAGCATCGGACGGCAGCAACGCCACCACCGCATGGTCGATCCCGCGCCCGGCACGACCGACCTGCTGGTAGTACGACACCGGCGAAGGCGGCGAACCCACATGCACCACGAACCCGAGGTCCGGCTTGTCGTACCCCATCCCCAACGCCGACGTCGCGATCAACGCCTTCAGCTGGTTGGCCCGCAACGCATCCTCGAGGCTCTCCCGCTCCCCGGCCTCCAGCTGACCCGTGTACGCCGCGACCGGCACATCCCGACCGTGCACCTCTTGAACCACCGATGCCAGCCGCTGCGCATCCGCGACGGTCAACGCGTACACGATCCCGGACCCCGGCAACTTCGGCAGCTGATCCACGACCCAGGCAAACCGATCGAGCGGAGACAGCTTGTCCACCACCGCGAGCTGAAGACTCGCCCGGGCCAGCGGCCCACGCAGTACAAGGGTCGACTCCCCCAGCTGCTTCGCCACGTCGTCAGTCACCCGCGAGTTGGCCGTGGCTGTCGTCGCAAGCACGGGAGTCTTCGGGTTGAGCTGCTGCAGTACGTCGGACACCCGCCGATAGTCCGGCCGGAAGTCGTGTCCCCAGTCCGACACCGCGTGCGCCTCGTCGATCACCAGCAGGCCGACCTGCCCAGCCAGCCCATCGAGCACCCGCCGCCCGAACCCCGGGTTGGCCAGCCGCTCCGGCGACACCAGCAGCACGTCGATCGCGCCCGACCGCAGGTCCTGCTCGATGCCTGACCATGCGTCGATGTTGTTCGAGTTCAGCGTCGCCGCGCGCAACCCGGCCCGGCTCGCGGCCGCGACCTGATCGCGCATCAACGACAGCAGCGGCGAGACCACCAGCGTCGGACCGGCGCCCTCCGACCGTCTGATCGCGGTCGCCGCCCAGTACACGGCTGACTTGCCCCATCCGGTCGCCTGCACGACGAGCACCCGCGCAGCCGGCTCGCACAGCGCCGCGACCGCGGTCTCCTGATCCGCGCGCAGCCGAGCGTCATCACCGGCGATCGCACGAATCACATCGCCGGCGACCTTCGCGCGGTCGTCGGTCAGAGCAAACGGTCCATCGGTCTCAGCCATGCTCGAACCCTAGACGCCCGCACCCCCAGCCCGCTGAGCCCGACCCCGGAGCTGTGGATAACCTCAGGCGCACTTCCCCGGATGACACGGCTCGCCCTCGTTGTCCATCAGCCGGCGCGGTCCCGGACCCTTCGCGGCCAGGGCGTCGTACGGGTTGGCCAAGGCGCAGCGATCGAGGGACAGGCAGCCGCAGCCGACACAGTCCTTGAAGTCGTCCCGCAGCTGCTCGAGATGCAGGATCCGGCGGTCGAGCTCGGCCTGCCAGCACTCCGAGATGCGCTCCCAGTCGGCCCGCGTCGGCGTCCGGTTCTCCGGCAGCAGCTTGAGGATTGCGGCGACCTCCGCGAGCGGTACGCCGACTCGCTGCGCGATCCGGACCAGCGCCACCCGGCGCAACGTGTCCCGCTTGTACCGGCGCTGGTTCCCCGACGTACGGCGGCTCAGGATCAAGCCCTGGCGCTCGTAGAAGTGCAGCGCAGAGATCGCAACGCCGCTGCGTTCCGACAACTGCCCGACCGTCAGCTCACCAGGCTCGATGTCCATCGCCCATCCCTCCAACCTCAACTTAAATCGAGGCTAGCGGACAGGGTCACGCAGTAACGAGTCGCCGTCCGATGCTCGCTGACATCAGCGCGGCCCCGGCGCACAGTCCGCCGGCCAGGTACCAGGCGAGGTTGTAGCTGCCCTGCGCGTCCCGGATCCAACCGGCACCGGTCGCCGCCAGCGCAGCCCCGACCTGGTGCGACGCGAACACCCAGCCGAACACGATCGGCCCGTCCTGTCCGAACCACTCCCGGCACAGCGCCACGGTCGGCGGCACCGTCGCCACCCAGTCCAGTCCGTAGAAGATGATGAAGACCCAGGTGCTCGGCGCGGCGGTCGGCCCGAGCAGCGACGGCAGTACCAGCAGCGACAGTCCACGCAGCGAGTAGTAGGCGATCAGCAGGAACCGCGGGTCCCACCGGTCGGTCAGATAGCCCGAGAAGATCGTCCCGCCGACGTCGAACAAGCCCACCAGTGCCAGCAACGACGCAGCGGTCGTGGCAGGCATGCCATGGTCGTGCGCAGCCGTGACGAAGTGCGTGCCGACGAGCCCGTTCGTCGACGCTCCACAGATGGCGAACCCTCCGGCGAGCAGCCAGAACGCGGGCCGCCGTACAGCCATCCCCAGTGCACGCACAGCCCGCACCGCGCTGCTACCGGTCGTCTCGACCCGCTGTCCGGCGGTGCTGCCCTCTGGAGCGCCGTACGCCCTGAGCCCGACGTCGCTCGGGTAGTCGCGCAGGAACAGCAGCACCAGCGGTACGACGGCCAACGCAGCACCAGCTGCTACCAGTGCCGGAACCCGCCAGCCGTGGCGCGCTGCCAGGGTCGCGATCAGTGGCAGGAAGATGAGCTGACCGGTCGCACCGGCGGCCGTGAGGATCCCGGTGACCAGACCGCGGCGGTGAACGAACCAGCGCCCGGTGATCGTCGCTACGAACGTCATCGACATCGATCCGGTGCCTACGCCGACCAGGAGACCCCAGCAGAGCAGCAGCTGCCACGACGACGTCATGAAGACAGTCAGACCGCTGCCCAGCGCGATCAGCACCAGCGCGCCGCTGACGACCTTGCGCAGACCCAGTCGATCCATCAGGGCGGCGGCGAACGGCGAGATGCCGCCGTACAGCAGCAGGTTGATCGACACCGCCGAGGAGATGGTCGCGTGCGACCACCCGAACTCCTCGTGCAGCGGATCGAGCAGCACGCTGGGCACCGAACGAAACCCGGCCGCACCGATCAAGGTCACGAACCCAACCACGGCGACTGCCCAGGCAAGATGCACCCGCGGCGTCTTCTTCGTCTCGAGAATCTGCGTCACCCGATCAAGGGTGCAGGTTCGACCGCCATCGAACTAGTGGCCAGATGGACAACATGTGTCAAGATACGGCCATGAGTCCTCGTCACCTGACCTCGGTAGGTCCGCACGTGGTCGCCGTCCTCGCCCTGGAGCCGGTGGTCGGGTTCGACCTGACCATCCCGCCGACAGTCCTGGGCGCGGCGACCAAGGCCGACGGCACCCAGTTGTACGACGTCCGCATCTGCGGCCTCGGCGGCCCCGTCCGCGCCGGAGCCGGGTTCAACCTCGTCCCGGACCACGGACCCGAGGCGCTGGCCGAAGCGGACACGGTGATCGTCCCCGGCACCTACATCCACCAGCCGCGGTACGACGGCACCCTGCCCGACGACCTGGCCGCCGCGCTGGCGACGATCCGCCCGGGCACCCGGATCGCCTCGATCTGCACGGGCGCCTTCGTGCTCGGCGCGGCGGGCTACCTGGACGGCCGGCCCGCGACGACGCACTGGGAGCGGGCCGAGTTGTTCCGCAGCGTCTACCCGCGGGTGCAGCTCGACGAGGACAAGCTGTTCATCGACGACGGCGACATCCTCACCTCGGCCGGACTCGCCGCGGGCGTGGACCTCTGCCTGCACCTCATCCGCCGCGACTTCGGCAGCGAGGTCGCGAACCGAGCCGCCCGGCACTGCGTCGTTCCGCCGTGGCGGGACGGCGGGCAGTCGCAGTTCATCGAGCACGCCATCCCGGCAGAAGGCACCGAAGGTACGTCGCCGACGCGAGCGTGGGCGCTCGCACGACTCAGCGAGGACATCAGCCTGGGGGCGATGGCAGCCAACGCGCAGATGAGCGTGCGTACGTTCAGCCGACGCTTCAAGGCCGAGACCGGCCAGTCACCCGGCACCTGGCTGCTGCAGCAACGCGTGCGGCACGCCTGCAACCTGCTGGAGACGACCGATCTGTCCGTCGACCGCGTCGCCCACGAGGCAGGTCTCGGGACCGCCGCGTCGCTGCGCCACCACCTGCGCTCCGAGCTGGGTGTTTCGCCGCTGGCCTACCGCAAGACCTTCCGGGCAGGCTGAACCTCAGACCACCACGAGGTCGTGCGGCTGGTTGTTCATCGACTCGCCGCCGTCCGCGGTGACCACGACGATGTCCTCGATCCGTGCACCCCACCGGCCCGGCTGGTAGATGCCCGGCTCGACGCTGAACGCCATCCCGGCCTCGAGCTGCAGGTCGTTGCCCGCCACGATGTACGGCTCCTCGTGCACATCCAGCCCGATCCCGTGCCCGGTCCGGTGGATGAAGTACTCACCGAATCCGGCAGCAGCGATCACGTCCCGCGCCGCCGCATCGATCGACTCCGCTGTCGCACCCGGCCGAACCGCATCGACCGCGGCCTGCTGAGCCTCCTGCAGTACGGCGTACGTCGCGGCGACATCGGCGTCCCGCGGCGTGCCGACGGCGTACGTGCGGGTCGAGTCCGAGTTGTAGCCCTCGGCAACGGGTCCACCGATGTCGACGACCACCACGTCGCCGGCCTCGATGACTCGCTCGGACAGCGCGTGGTGCGGGCTGGCGCCGTTCGGTCCGCTGGCGACGATCACGAAGTCCGCCTCGGTGTGGCCCTCCTCGACGATCGCGGCGGCGATATCGGCGCCGACCTCCGCCTCGGTCCGCCCAGCACGCAACCACTCGCCCACTCGGGCGTGCACGCGATCGATCGCCGCGCCCGCCTTCCGCAGGGCCTCGATCTCGGCCGCGTCCTTGCGCATCCGAAGCTCCCGGACGATCGGCCCGGCCAGCACCTGCTCGGCCTTCGGCAACGCGTCGCGGATCGCCAGCACATGCAGCGCCGGCGTGAAGTCGCTGACCGCAACCCGCTCCGGGGCACCCATGCGCTCGGCGGCGAGGTTGTACGGATCAACTCCGTCCACCCACGTGATGACGTCGACTCCGAGGTCCTCCAGGCCGACGAACCCGGGTGCTTCGAGCTTCGGTACGACGAGTGCCGGAGTGCCGTCCGCGGGGATCAGCAGCGCGGTGAGCCGCTCGAACGAGCCGCCCGGCTGACCGATCAGGTAGCGCAGATCCGAGCCCGGCGCGATCACCAGGCCGGTGCCGGCCGCCGCCTCGCGGGCACGGTCGAGGCGGGAACGGAGTACGGCGAAGTCGGGAATCGGAGGCAGTGCTGAGCGACGGGCCATGGGGCGACTCTAGAACTGTCGGCGGTGATTGCTAAAACCTCTTTCATGACTCTGCACCATGTGGCCTTCGGCGACGGCGTTCCGGTTCTGGCGTTGCACGGCTGGACTCCGGACCACCGGCTGATGACCGGCTGCCTCGAACCGATCTTCAGTCAACTGACCGGGTACCGCCGGATCTATCCCGACCTGCCCGCGATGGGACAGAGCCCGGCCGGTGACATCGACAGCTCCGACGGGATCATGGCGGCGGTGCGGGAGTTCATCGACGAGCAGATCGGCGACGAGCCGTTCCTGCTGATGGGCGAGTCGTACGGCGGGTACCTCTCCCGCGGGCTCGTCGCCGAACGCCCCGAGCAGATCCTGGGCATGGGCCTGATCTGTCCGACCGGCACGCTCTGGCACAAGGACCGCAAGGTGCCCGAGCACGTCGTCCTGCGAACCGAGCCGGGCGTGCTCGAATCGCTGACCGACGGCGAAGACTTCACCGAGCTCGCGGTCGTGCAGACCGCCGCCGCGCTGGCTGCCTATCGCGCCGACGTCGCGCCCGGTCTCGCGGTTGCGGACCTGGCCGCGATGGATCGGATCCAGGAGAACTGGGCGCTGTCGACGGCTCCGGAGAGCGGTCCGATCTATACGCGACCGACCTTGGTGTTGTGCGGGCGGCAGGACGCGGTCACCGGGTACGAGGACTGGTACGAACTGCTCCCCCACTACCCGCGCGCGACGTTCGCCGTGCTCGACATTGCCGGGCACAACCTGCAGATTGAGCAGCCGGAGTTGCTCGGCGTGCTGGTCAGGGACTGGTTGCAAAGAGTCAGCTAGGGGCTCCCGCGCGTGACTACCAGCGGGTAATGTCGGCGTCATGACTGGGAAGCGACCGTTCGGCTGGCCGTTGCTTGTTGCGCTGACCAACGGGCGCACGCGGATCTCGGACGAGCGGTTGACCGCGGCCGTGCGGGACAAGGTGATCCTGGTGACCGGTTCGTCGTACGGGATCGGCGAGGCGACTGCGCGCCGGTTGGCGGCGGCCGGGGCGACGGTGTTGCTGGTGGCGCGGACCGAGGAGCAGCTGCAGGTTGTCGCGGGCGAGATCCGGGCGGGTGGCGGGTCGGCGTACGTGTATCCGGCGAACCTTGCCGATCCGGGCGCAGTCGAGGAGCTTGTGCGGACCGTGCTGGCCGAGCACGGGCGGGTCGACGTATTGGTGAGCAACGCAGGCAAGTCGATCCGGCGGTCGGTTGCCGACACGTACCAGCGGTTCCACGACATCGAGCGGACCAACGCGATCAACTACCTCGGCCCGGCGAAACTCGTGCTCGAGCTGCTTCCGTCGATGCGCGAGCGACGGTCCGGGCACATCGTGAACGTGTCGACGGCCGGTGTACGGACGCCGCCGATGGCGCGGTGGTCGGCGTACCTGGCGTCGAAGAGTGCGTTTGATGTGTGGCTGCGGTGTGTAGCGCAGGAGGTTCGTGGGGACGGGGTGACTACGTCGACCGTCTACATGGGGCTGGTGCATACGCGGATGAGTGAACCGACGCCGCTGCTGAACAAGATGCCGGGGCTGACGCCGGAGCAGGCTGCCGATCAGGTGTGTACGGCGGTGGCCGAGAGGCCGCACAACATCACGCCGCCGTTCGTGCGGCCGGCTGATGCCGTGGGCAACTTGTTGCGGGTGCCGACGGACCGGTTGTTCGAGCAGTATTTCCGGCGTACCGGAGGCGGGAAGAAGCGATGAGGACGATCCGGCCGATCGGTCCGATCCGGCCGCCCGAGTGGTTGATGCAGGGTGCGGCCGAGGTCGGCGAGGTGTCTCTGGCGCTCGTCAGGTCGGGCGTGTGGCGGTCGGCGGGGCCGGCGCAGTTGGTGCGGATCGAGCGTGCGCTGCGGACGTGGGGTCAGTCGATGGCGGCGCTAGGGGTGATCGCGGCGATCCGGTGGCCGGATCGTGCGGCGGTGATCTCGGGCGACAGTCAGCTGACGTACGCCGAGCTGGATCGTCGCTGCGAGCGGATCGCCGCGGGGATGCACGCGCAGTACGACATCGTTGCCGGTAGCAAGGTCGCGGTGCTCTGCCGGAACCACATCGGCTTCCTGGAAGCGACGCTGGCGGCGTCCCGGATCGGTGCGGACGTCCTGTTCGTGAATACGGAGTTCGCTGCGCCTCAGCTGGAGGCGGTCCTGGAGCGGCACCGACCAGACCTGCTGGTCCACGACGAAGAGTTCACGCCGCCGGCCGGCGTCACCGCGATCCTCTCGACCTCGGGCGGGAGTGGGGTGGCGACGCTGGGCGAGCTGGCTGACAGCCGGGCGGTAGGCGCGCCCGCGCCTTCAACTGCTGGGCACATCACCATCCTCACGTCAGGGACTACCGGGGCGCCCAAGGCGGCGCCTCGGGTGCCTACTGCGGTGGGGTTGGCTGGGTTGACGGCCAGTGCGCTGAGTCGGTTCGGGGTGCGGTCGGGTGAGCCTGTGATCATCGGGCCGCCGTTGTTCCATGGGCTCGGGTTGCTGACGTCGATGCTGGCGTTGTTCCTCGGGGCGCCGTTGGTGTTGCGGCCGCGGTTCGACGCGGCGACCGTACTGGCGGATGTCGAGAAGACGCGGGCCGGCGCGGTGGTCGCCGTACCGGTGATGTTGCGGCGGTTGCTGGAGCTCGGGCCGACGGCGATCGCGGAGTACGACCTGCGTTCTTTGCGGGCGGTGATCTCCGGGGCGTCGCAGCTTGGTGTGCCACTGGCTGAGCGGTTCATCGAGCGGTTCGGGCCGGTGTTGTGTGACGCGTACGGGTCGAGCGAGGTCGGTATCGCCACGATCGCGAACTCCGCCGATCTGCTCGAAGCGCCGGGGACGGTCGGTCGTCCGTGTCTTGGCAGCTCGATCCGGATCCTCGACGACCAGGACCAGCTTGTGCCGACCGGCACGACCGGGCGGATCTTCGCGGGCGGTGGGCTGGTATTCGGCGGCTACTCCGACGGTTCGAGCAAGACGGTCGTCGACGGGCGGATGAGCACCGGTGATCTCGGTCATCTCGACAGCGCCGGCCGGCTGTTCGTCGACGGGCGTGAGGACGACATGATCGTCTCCGGCGGCGAGAACGTGTACCCGGTCGAGGTCGAGGAGTGCCTCGCGGCGCATCCCGCGGTCGCCGAGGCAGTCGTCACCGGCGTACCCGACGACGACTTCGGCCAACGCCTGGTCGCCTACGTCGTACTGCGGGAGCCTGCGACCGAGGACGAGCTGATCGCGCACGTGAAGGCGAGCCTGGCACGCTACAAGACCCCGCGCCAGATCGTCATCCTCGACGAGTTCCCGCGCAACGCGACCGGCAAGGTCCTCCGCGGCAAACTCAGCCCGCCGTGAACAGACCGTAGAACCGCGTCATCCGCTCGAGCGCGTCCCGCTCGTCCCCGAACGACACCGCGACCGTCTCGGCACCGGCTTCGACAAGCTCATGAGCCATCGCGACGACAGGTCCCGGATCGCCACCGGACCAGTCGAGCCGAGTGCCGACCTTCACCTTCCGCTCGCCGAAGGACCGCAGCCGCGCGACCGCCGCACTGAACCCAGCGCCGTCCAGCCCGAGCCCCTGCCACTCATCGCCGAACCGGGCCGCCCGCCGCAGCGCCGGCGTCGTCGTACCGCCGACCATGATCGGCAACGGCTTCCGCAGCTTCGGCTCGAACACGCCGCCACGATCGCGCCCCTCGAACAGGTCGCGGATGATTTCGAGCGACGAGTCCGTACGCCGGCCACGCTCCTCGAACGGGACGCCGACCGCGGCAAACTCCTCGCGAGCCCAACCGGCACCGAGCCCGAGTACGACGCGTTCGCCCGACAACCGGTGCAGCGTCGCGGCCTGCTTGGCGACTACGAAGGCGCTCCGCATCGGCAGCACCAGCACGGAGGTACCGAACCGGATCCGGGTCGTGCGCGCCGCGAGGTACCCGATCGTGACGAGCGGCTCGTACACACCGCCGTACGTCGAGCCGAACTCGCCCGGCGGAAGCAGGTGATCGGGCAACCACGCCGTACCGTAGCCGAGCTCCTCGGCGGCCACGGCCAGCTCGACGAGTCGCTCGGGTGGCATCGCTGCCGACTCGTCCGGGAGGACCACCTGCAGTTCAACCATGCGCTTGACCCTAACCGCCTGACCTTCGGCAACGGCGATTGATGGGAGAGTGGGTGCCGTGAAGATTCTCGTCGGATACGTACCATCGCCCGAAGGTGAGGCGGCGCTGACCGCCGCGGCGACCGAGGCCGAGCTGCGCGGCGCGTCGGTCCTGCTCCTGAACACCAGCCGCGGCGACTCCTACATCGACGCCCGCTACGCCAACGCCGACGAGTTGGCCGCCGCCGAGGCGAAGCTGCGCGCGCACGGTGTCGATGTGACGATCCAGCAGGCCGTCACCGAAGGCGACGTGGCCGGCGCGCTGCTGAAGGCGGCCGCCGCTGAGGACGTCGGGCTGATCGTGCTCGGTCTGCGGCGCCGCTCCCCCGTCGGCAAGCTGATCCTCGGCAGCACCGCTCAGCGGGTGCTGCTCGAGTCGCCGGTTCCGGTTCTCGCGGTCAAGGTGCCTCCGCCGCACGACTGACCGCAAGGTTCCGGTCCCCGCTCCGACCCACGGGTGAACGGGCGCCTTCGGGGTGCCCTGGAGCGGAAGGAACCGTGGATGTCATATCCGGAGGTTGGCGTCGGGCTGCCGGTGGTCGGGCTGCGCGGGCCGGACGCCGTGGTCGAGATTGCGACGGCCGCCGATGAGCTGGGATTCGCGGCGGTGTCGGTGTTCGAGCGGCTGTTGGTGCCGGCGGCGCCGGATTGGGTGAACCACGCTGGATTGCCGCGGGAGTCGGCGTACGACGCGTTGGAGACGCTGACGTACGTCGCGGCGCGGACGGAGCGGGCGCGGTTGCATACCGCCGTACTGGTGCCGTTGTTCCAGCAGCCGGTGGTGCTGGCGCGGCGGGTGGCGACGATCGATCAGCTCTCCGGCGGGCGGATGGATCTGGGGATCGCACTTGGCTGGTTGTCTGAGGAGTTCGTCGCTGCGGGCGTGCCGGAGCGTGGGCGGGTGGCGGCGTTCGAGGAGTCGGTCGCCGTACTGCGGGCTTGTTGGGGGCCGGATCCGGTCTCGTTCAGCGGTGCGCACTACACCGTGCCGATGGCGACGCTCGGGCCTAAGCCGGTGGCGCCGTTGACGCTGTACGGCGGTGGTGTGGCGCGGCCGGCGATCGAACGGGCTGCTCGGATCACGGATGGGCTGACGCTGGCGCATCGCGACTGGGAGTCCACGTGCGCGGCGATCCGGTGGTACCACGAGGCGGGTGGTTCCGGGCCGATCATCCTCCGCGCCGGCCCGATGAAACCGCATCCGATGCTGCAGGGTCCGGTCGGTTTCACCCCCGACACAATCCTCGGCGACCTGCATCGAGCCGCCGCCGAAGGCATCACCCGAGTGGACTGGGACCTCAACCTCATCAACACCCCGATCCCCGACCAGATAGCAGCCCTCAAGACCCTCGCAACCCACCTCCCGTAATCCGGATGAGGCGCTGGGGCCGGCCGCCTAAACTGGACTGGTTATGCCTGATGCCCGGACCGAGTCCCCGAGTCCATCCCCAGCCCCCTCCGACCCCCAGCCCAACCGCCGCCGCCGACGCGGCGCCCAGGGCCGGAGAGGCCCCATCCCCGGCGCGACTCCTGGGTCGCCGTCCGGCACCGCCCCGTCCGGCGCAGACGCCTCCGCCCGCCGCCGCAGCGGCGGCGCATCCAGCGCCCCCTCCACCGAAGACGGGGTGAGTTTGGCGGAGGTTGTTGCGCGGCTGGATGACCTCACGGCTTACGACCGCGAGCATCTTGGGAAGCGGTTGGAGCGGGTTCGGACCACGAAGGAAGCCCGGAAGCGGGAGCAGGCGCTGCAGGGTGTGATCGGCGCGATCGAGCAGGCCGAGCGCAGGGTCGAGGTGCGGCGGAATGCCGTGCCGGAGATTACCTACCCGGAAGAGTTGCCGGTCAGTCAGCTGAAGGACGAGATTGCGGCGGCGATCCGGGACAACCAGGTCGTGGTGGTCGCGGGTGAGACCGGGTCGGGGAAGACGACCCAGATCCCGAAGATCTGTCTCGAGCTCGGACGCGGGATCCACGGCATGATCGGCCACACCCAGCCCCGCCGGCTCGCGGCGCGCACAGTTGCCGAGCGGATCGCCGAGGAGCTCGGCACCGAGCTCGGTGAGACCATCGGTTTCGCCGTACGGTTCACCGACAAGGTCAGCGAGCGCTCGCTGGTCAAGCTGATGACCGACGGCATCCTGCTCAACGAACTCCAGCGCGACCGCGACCTCACCCGCTACGACACCCTCATCATCGACGAGGCGCACGAGCGCAGCCTGAACATCGACTTCATCCTCGGCTACCTCAAGCGGCTCCTCCCCCGCCGTCCCGACCTCAAGGTCATCATCACGTCGGCGACCATCGACCCGGAGCGCTTCGCCGCGCACTTCGCCGACGCGCAGGGCAACCCGGCGCCGATCGTCGAGGTGTCCGGCCGGACCTACCCGGTCGAGGTGCGGTACCGCCCGGTCAACGACCCCGAGGACCCGAGCACGATCGACCGCGACCAGACCCAGGCGATCCTCGACGCCGTCGACGAGCTCGAGTACGAGGCGGACGGCGACATCCTGGTCTTCCTCAGCGGCGAGCGCGAGATCCGCGATACCGCCGACGCGCTCAACGACAAGTTTCGCGGCGAACGGCGTACGACGGAGATCCTGCCGCTCTACGCCAGGCTCTCGAACGCCGAGCAGCATCGCGTCTTCCAGTCCCACTCGAACCGCCGGATCGTGCTCGCGACCAACGTCGCGGAAACCTCGCTGACCGTCCCCGGCATCAAGTACGTCATCGACCCCGGTACGGCGCGCATCTCGCGCTACAGCCACCGCACCAAGGTCCAGCACCTGCCGATCGAACCGGTCTCGCAGGCGAGCGCCAACCAGCGCAAGGGCCGCAGCGGCCGCACCAGCGACGGCATCGCCATCCGCCTGTACTCCGAAGAGGACTTCACCAACCGCCCGGAGTTCACCGACCCGGAGATCCTCCGCACCAACCTCGCGTCCGTCATCCTGCAGATGACCGCGATCGGCCTCGGTGACATCGCCGCGTTCCCGTTCATCGACGAGCCGGACAAGCGCAGCATCACCGACGGCCTGCAGCTCCTCACCGAGCTCGGCGCGATCGACACCCCGAAGGGCGGCCGGCTCACCCCGATCGGCCGCCAGCTCGCGCAGATCCCGCTCGACCCGCGGCTGGCCCGGATGATCGTCGAGGCCGACAAACACGCCTGCGTCCGCGAGGTGATGGTCATCGCGGCCGCGCTCTCGATCCAGGACCCGCGCGAACGCCCGACCGACGCCGAGGCGCAGGCCACCCAGTCCCACGCCCGGTTCCGCGACCCGAACAGCGACTTCCTCGGGTACCTGAACCTCTGGGGCTACCTGAAGAAGCAGCAGAAGGAGCTGTCCGGCAACCAGTTCCGCCGGATGTGCCGCAGCGAGTACCTGAACTATCTCCGCGTCCGCGAGTGGCAGGACATCTACGCGCAGCTCCGCCAGGTCGCGTCCCAGATCGGCGTCAAGCTCAACAGCGGCGAGCCGGCCGACCCGCAGAGCGTGCACATCTCGCTGATGTCCGGCCTGCTCAGCCACCTCGGCATGAAGGACCCGGCCAACCAGCACCAGTACCTCGGTGCCCGCGGCACCAAGTTCGCGATCTTCCCCGGCTCCGGCCTGTTCAAGAAGCCACCGCAGTTCGTGATGGCCGCCGAGCTGGTCGAGACCTCACGACTCTGGGCGCGCGTGAACGCCAAGATCGAGCCCGAGTGGGCCGAGGACCTCGCCCCGCACCTGATCAAACGGTCGTACTCCGAGCCGCACTGGGAACGCAAAGCCGGCGCGGTCATGGCGTACGAGAAGGTCACGCTGTACGGCGTACCGATCGTCGCGCGCCGGAAGGTGAACTACGGCAAGGTCGACCCGGAGGTATCGCGCGAGCTGTTCATCCGGCACGCGCTGGTCGAGGGCGACTGGGACACGCACCACAAGTTCTTCCACGAGAACCGCAAACTCATCGAGGAAGTCGAGGAGCTCGAGGAGCGGACCCGGCGGCGCGACCTGCTGGTCGACGACGAGACGCTGTTCGCGTTCTACGACGAGCGCATCGGCCCGGAAGTTGTCACCGGGCGGCACTTCGACACCTGGTGGAAGACCGCGCGGCAACGCGACCACGACCTGCTGGACTTCGAGCGGTCGCTCGTCGTTCGCGAGGGCGCCGAGGTCCGGGAGGAAGAGTTCCCGCTGCACTGGATGCAGAACGGGATGACCTTCGATCTGACCTACGCCTTCGAGCCGGGTACCGACGCCGATGGTGTGACCGTCCACATCCCGCTGCTCGTGCTGAACCAGGTCACCGCGGACGGGTTCGAGTGGAGCGTTCCGGGCTTCCGCGAGGAACTGGTCACGACGCTGATCAAGTCCTTACCGAAGGCGATCCGGCGCAACATCGTGCCGGCACCGGACCACGCCCGGCAGATCCTCCCCGAGCTCGACCCGGCGTCCGGACCGCTGACCGATGCGATGGCTCGCGCGCTGCGGGAGCTGCGCGGTGTCGTGATCGAGCCGAGCGACTGGGACTGGAGCCGGGTGCCGGAGCACCTGCGGATGACGTTCCGGGTCGAGGACGACAAGCGCAAGACCGTTGCTGAGAGCAAGGACCTTGCCAAGCTGAAGGAGAAGCTGAAGCCGAAGACCACGGCCGCGATCTCGCAGGTCGCGTCGAAGGCGGTCAGCGGTCTGGAGAAGTCCGGGCTGACGGACTGGACCTTCGGCGACCTGCCGCGCAGCTTCTCCGAACGCCGCAACGGCCTGACCGTCGCCGGCTACCTTACCCTCGTCGACGAGGGTAAGACTGTCGCGATTCGCCTGCAGGAGACCGAGCGTGATCAGGCCGCGGCGATGTGGGCCGGCACCCGTCGGCTCTTGCTGCTGACGATGCCGTCGGTGATCGACGTCGTACAGCGGCACCTGAGCAATCAGCAGAAGATGACGCTGATGGCGGGTCCGCATCGCAACGTCGGCGAGTTGCTCGACGATGCGATCGGCGCGGCGGTCGATCAGCTGATGACGGCCGCGGGCGGTCCGGCGTGGAACCTCACGGCGTTCGCGATCCTGCGTGACGCCGTACGGTCGGACCTCGCGGACACCGTGCTGACGATCCTGCAACAAGTCGAGCAGGTGCTCGGGCATGCGCGGACCGTGGACAAGCAGATCTCCCGGGCGTCGAGCCCGGCGCTGATCGTGGCGTTGTCGGACGTCCGTGGTCAGCTCGAACGGCTGGTCCACCCCGGCTTCATCACCGAGACCGGGGCCAAGCGGCTGCCGGACCTGGTGCGGTACCTGCGCGGCATGGAGCAGCGCCTGGACAAGCTCAGCGCCAACGCTGCGCGCGACCGCTCCGGGATGGCCATCGTCCAGACGCTCACCGACGAGTACGAGAAGCGCCTGCGCGCCGTGCCGACCGGCAAGTACCCGAGCCCGGAGCTGCTCGAGGTGCGGTGGATGCTCGAGGAACTGCGGATCAGCCTGTTCGCGCAGACGCTCGGTACGCCGTACCCCATCTCGGAGAAGCGCATCCGGAAGGCGCTGGCGGACTCGTGACGAACACCTACGCTGGGCAGTCCGGGCAGGCTCCTTGCCCGAGATCGTCGCGGATCCAGCGATGGATTGCTTGAGCACATGCGTCGTGGTCCGCGAGCACGACGGGCTTATAGATGTGGCCGACAAGGTCCGTCGGCATGGCCGGCACACTTGTGTCCCGCAGAATCGCACACCTGCGTCCCGACATCAGCATGCCGCCGATCTCGATCAGCACATTGGAATTCAGCGCCTCGCCGGGCTTGTCGAGGAGAACAATCGCGTACTTCGAGGCCCACATGTAGGTGACGACGTTCGCCCAAAGAGTGTCTTCCCTCATCGCGTCGCTGGCCACAAGGAGACGGAGATCATGGCCGGCGGTGACCTTCTGGAGAACCGGGATCAGTCCAGCGACAGCATCGTCGAGGGTCTTGGGGAAGCGTGTGATCAGCATGATGTTCTGCTCAAACGGCGAGTCCTCCAGGAGGTGCGCAAGTCCACCAACCGGCCCCATCGGTCCGAGGAACGGGGGGATCAAGGCATGGCGCCGGTCGCCCAGCTCGGACCCCGCGTACTGTCCGGCAGCGAGATCGAGCAGATGCGACGGGATCCGCAACCCCTCGGCGCTCAGCTTCTCCTCTCCGGCCGGCGTCAGGGCCCACGTGTCGGCCGTCGGGCGCATCAGTAATCCCTGAGCACGCAGCCGGCCGAGACTCGAACTCGGGTTGGTGACGGCCGGCAGCCGAAGCTCCACAAACAGGTCCGCAACCTGACGCGTGGTAAAGATGCCCGCCTCCGACCGCGTGGCCGCAAGCCCGCTCACAGACAGAACCTGGAGCGGCCCACGGAGCGCCTGGAGGCGTAGCCGTACACCGCCGCCAGCGGCATCATCACTGCGTCCGCCGGTCACGAGTCACCGCTGGTCAAACTCTTGATCAGCTCAGCGACCTTCTCCAAGCCCGACCTGGTGATCTTCAATTCTCGTCCCTGCCCTCGACCGCGCAGGACCGCCACGGTGTCCAACTGCTGGATCGCCGAGGCAAAGTTGGCGCTGTCGAGCCGGCCGTAGTCCTGCACGATCGGGCGGAGGACGTTGGCTGAGGTCCACTCCTCAATGCCGGCGATTTGGCGAGCGGCCGCGACCAACTGGGTCAGCTGCCGGGCGCCTTCTGCCTTCCCGGAAGCGACCTTCTTCGACGAGATGACCAAGGCAGGTTCGCCATCTTGAACGTCATACACCAGCTCCAGTGTCTCTCGGTCCAGCCCAAACACCGAGCTCATCTTGTCGAGAACGTCCGCCTCGCCCGCCACCGCAGGCGGACCAGTCATTCGATCGCGCGCGGCCGGCGCATGCAACGAGGCTGCCGAAACTGCCGCAGGAGCGTGCATTGATAGCCTGGCTTGAAGCACGGCTTTGAGGATGATCCGCCTGTCATCACCCGACGCCTCCAGGGCGTTCACATCCTCCAGAGCAGCTCTGGCGGCCTGGCGGATTTCATCGCCTGCATCATCCGCGGAATCTGACATGGTGATCTTCTCCCTTCCATGTTCCTTGAACGACTTCAGCGTACTCCGATCCGGCAGTCGGTCAAATCCCTATTGCGACATGCTTTGGAATCTGCACTGTCATCCGCACAACTTCGGGGCTTTGCTACCTCTGGTTGCCACCGGACCCGGATAGCGTATCAATTGACATGTCCGCATAGTTGTCGACCATATGCTCGCATCTAAATTCCATCTTCCGAAATAGCCCTCTGAGCTGCGGTTATAGCGGACATATAGGGCTTGCCATATCTATCACATGCTACTGAGTGTCCTCGCCACGGCGGCGAGCTTGCTAGGCCGCATCCTCGGGGCGAGACACTCGCCGTTCCGATCTCAAATCCAGCGCTCGTGATGTCCGTCGGCCGAACTAGCGAGGCGTTGGGAGCTCCCTGACCGACGCCTTCACACATTCTTGGTCGCCGTACCCGATCTCGGAGAAGCGGATCCGGAAGGCGTTGGCGGACAGCTAGGAGTCGAGCAGCCTGCGGGCGTGGCGGTGGACGGCCGCGCGGAGTTCGGGTGGGTCGAGGATCTCGAACGGCCAGTAGAGGCGGATGACCCCGGAGACGAGGGGTCCTAGCTCGTTGGCCGCGAAGCGGACCTCGCAGGTGGTCGCGTCGATCGGATCGACCACGCCCTGGCTCGGCGGAATCATCCGGGCGACCGTGGCGGCATCGGCGTGGACGCGGACCCGGCCGACGATGTCCCACGGCGCGACTCCGGTGCCTTCGGCAACTAGTGCGACCGGGTCCGGCGGGTCCTCGAACCGATAGCGGGAGCCGGTCAGGACGGGTTCGGTGATGCGGTCGACGCGGAAGGTGCGCCAGGCCTGGCGATCGCGGTCGCGGGCGACGAGGTACCAGCGGCGGCCGGTGTGCACGATCTGCAGCGGCTCGACACTGCGCTCGGACTCGCTGCCGTCGTGAGTGCGGTAGCGGAACCGGATCCCTTCGACATGACGGCAACCGGCAGCCAGGGTGACCAGCACCTCGCCGTCGACCTGCGGCAGCTCGCCCTGTGGCAGCTGGGTCGTATGCGCGCCGATGGCCGCGACTCGCTCCTGGAGCCGAGCGGGCAGGACCTGATGGAGTTTGGCCAGCGCCGAGATCGCCGCCTCCTCGACACCCGACACGGTGGTGGTCGTCGCGACGCGCAGGCCGACCGCGATCGCGACGGCCTCCTCGTCCTCGAGCAGCAGCGGTGGCAGCCGGCCACCCGGCCCGAGGCGGTAGCCGCCGCCGATTCCAGCCTCGGCCTCGACCGGGTACCCGAGCGAGCGCAGCCGCGTGACATCGCGCCGTACGGTCCGAGGCGTGACGGCGAGCCTGTCCGCGAGCTCGGCGCCGTCCCATTGCGGACGCGACTGGAGCAAGGACAGCAGGCGGAGTAGCCGGGCTGCGGTATCCATCAATTTCTATTCTTACCCGACCTGCGGACCGATCCTGTCCGCAGGTCGTCCTACGGTGGCCATATGACGACGCTTTCGCAAGATCTTCTGGACCTGTCCGACTTCGCCTGGCAGCGGCTGCGGGACCGGGTGGAGGGCCTGACCGACGACGAATACCTCTGGGAGCCGTTCGAGGGGTGCTGGTCGATCCGGAAGACCGAGACGGGGTACATCGCCGACGGCAGCCCGTTCGCTCCGGAGCCGGCCCCGTTCACGACGCTGGCGTGGCGGATCACCCACATCGTCGACATCCTCCAGGAGGACCGCACCGCCACCTGGTTCGGGCACCAGCCCCTTGCCGAGGACGGCCAGCCGCCTGTACCGGCATCCGCGGCTGACGCTCTGGCCGCTCTGGACCACGCGTACGCCGTCTGGCGTGGACGCCTCGCCGCACTCAGCCCCGAGGACCTCGCCCGGCCGATGGGCGAGGTTGCGGGACCGTACGCCGAGCACGCGGGCAGCTCGTTCGCCCTGCACATCCTCGATGAGCTCATCCACCACGGCGCCGAGGTCGGCACGGTCCGCGACTTCTATCGCGGAGTACGTGCCGAGGACCCGTTCGCGGCCGCCCTCGCCGGCGAGATCACGCCGGCCGAGCGTCCGGCGCTGCTCGCCGAGGCAGCGGCGGCGCGGCGGTGGGAGGTCGTGCCTCAGTTAGCCGGCCTGGGCTTTGGCATCAGCGAGCGAACCAAGAGCGGGGCCACTGCCGCGCATGTGGCGGCCGGGACCGGCGAGCTGGATTCGCTGCGATTCCTCGTCGAGCACGGCGCGGATCTGACGTTGACCGATCCGCGGTTCGGTGCCGACGTACTCGGCTGGGCGAACTGGGGCCAGCAGGCGGACGTCGTCGCGTACCTGGAATCGCTCTAGGGCACGAACGCGCGCTGCGAGCGGCGGCGGAAGTCGCGGGGCGGGAGGTCGTGCGCCGCGGTGAACGTGCGGGTGAAGTACGACTGGCTGGTGAAGCCGCAGCGGGTGGCGATCGCGGCGATGGAGGTATTGGTTGCCGCTAGCAAGGATGCGGCGTGTTCGAGGCGGAGGTCGGTGACGAAGGCGGTCGGCGTCACGCCGTACGACGTGCGCATCGAGCGGGACAGGTGGGCAGGGCTGACGCCGGCGAGTTCGAGCAAGCGGGGTACGCCGCCGCGGAGGTTCTGCTCGGCGCGCATCGCAGTACATGCTCGCGCCAGCCAGTCCGGCACGCTGGGGGCCGCGGTGTCGACCGGTGCGAGCAGCTCCATCAGGTCGATCCAGAAGCGCATTAAGTCGTAGGAGCTCGGGTTGTCCTGGAAGCGGGTCAAAGCCTGTTCGAAGACGGCGATTGCGGCCGGTTGGTGAAAGGTGATCGGGCCGCGGGACGACCAGGTCGCGGTGCGGGTCAGGTCGAGGAAGCCTTGCCAGATCGAGCTCGGGAAGGCGACGTTGACGAACTCCAGTCCGTCAGGCGTCGAGCCGCGAACCGCGTGCTGGTCGCTCGGCCGGACCAGGACCACGTCACCCGGGCGGAGCTGCTCGACGCCGGTGGTCAGCAGGTGTTCGCCGCTGCCCGACACGACGCCCATGAACTCGTGGAAGTCCGCATGGGTGTGCAGTTCGGTGTCGCGGGAGCGGGCCAGGATCCGCACCCGCGCCGCGTGGTACGGCCGGCCGAACGCGTGCGCCTCGAACCGCAGTACCTGACTCACGTCAACACAGTACAAATTCTCGTCAGACCATTGCTAGTACGCCGGTTCGCCCGGACCGCACGCTGGAGACATGTTCGAAACAGACGGCTACGTCATCTTCCGCGACGTCATCGATCAAGAGCTGATCAAGGAAGTGAACGATCATGTCGAATGGCTGCAGGCCCGGCATCCCGACGTACGGCCCGAGCAGCTCGGGCATGTGTATCTGCGCGACGACCCGTTCTGGGTGCGGCTGGTGAGCGACGACCGGCTCGTCGACATCGCCCAGCGGTTCGTCGGGCCGGACATCGCGCTGTTCGCCTCGCACTACATCTCCAAGCCGCCGTACTCCGGTCAGCCCGTGCTGTGGCATCAGGACGCGGCATTCTGGCCGCTGGACCCGATGGAGGTCGTGACGCTGTGGCTGGCCGTCGACCACTCGACGCCGGAGAACGGATGCGTGCGGGTCATCCCGGGGAGCCACCTGTCCGGGGTGGAGGGGATGCGCGACAACACCGACGTCGAGAGTGTGCTCGGCAAGGAGATCGCGGTCGAGGTCGACGAGGCCCAGGCGGTCGACATGGTGCTGGCGCCGGGCGACGTCGAGGTCCATCACCCGAACATCGTCCACGGCAGCAACGCGAACACGTCGCCGAACCGGCGCTGCGGGCTGACGATCCGCTACATCCCGACGTCGACGCGGATCACGGACGCGGAGACGCCGTACCCGAGCGCCTTCCATCTGCGCGGCGAGCCGGGGGTGAACAGCTACCAGCCACGGCCGAAGTACGACGAGGGGCGGCACTTCCCGTTCACGGGGAGCAGCGCCTGGTCCTGAACATGCGAAGGCCCGCCCCGGCTGGGGCGGGCCTTCGACGGGTTATTCGAGGCAGATCCGGAACGGGTGGCCCGCCGGGTCGGCGTAGATCCGCCAGCCACGCGCGTTCTCCGCGGGCGGCGGATCCAGGGGGTCGAGCGGCTCGGCGCCGAGGGCGACCACGGTCGCGTGACCGCTCGAGAGGTCCTCGACGATGAGGTCGAGATGGAGATCTTGCGCGTCGGCGCCGGGCCAGGTGGCCGGCACGTACTGCTCCGAGCGCCGGAAGGCCAGCGTCGAGAACCCGAGCGACGAGCCGGGGCCGGTCAGGCTCCGCCAGTCGTCGTCACCGTTCTCGTCGATGTCCAGCCCCAGCAGCGCCGAGTAGAACTGGGCGAGCTCGAGCGGGTCCGGGCAATCCAGCACCACCGAGCCGAGCCGCCCGGCAGTACTGCCCGGCTGCTCTGCCACCTGCGTCATCTGTCCTCCACAATCTGTTGCGTCAGCCTGCTTCCCGGTACGGGGCAGGCCCGGCCAGGTCCCTCTGGTCGGAAGGCCCGGCCGCCTACGATGACAGGTCGAGGGGACAATTCGCACCTTTCGACACGCGTTCTCGACCAGTGAGCCGATCGCTGACAGTGAAGGTTCGCTCTCGCTACCACTAAGACTGCAGTACGGCGGTAGCGCGACGGCGCTCGCCCAGCTTGCGGATCTTCGCCCGCGTCCCGCAGTCCTCCATCGCGCACCAGCGGCGGGAACCGTTCCGGCTGCGGTCCAGGAACAGCCAGCCGCAGCCGCCGTCGTCGACCGGACAGGCGCGCAACTGCCGCAGCTCGACCGTCCGCACCAGCTCGACCGCCGCGACCACCAGGCGGTCCGGGATGAGCTGCGCCGGCGACGTACCGACGACCAGCTCCGCGACGCCGCGCTCCCGGTCCGCGCCGGGGATCAGCATCGAGCGGGCAGCGGCCGCGGACCAGCGCAACATCAAGCGCTCGAAGGCGGATCCCTGGCTGCGCTTGACTCCGTCTATCGCGATGACGGCACCAGCTGCACGCGGCGCGAGCACGTCGTACGTCGCCTCGCGGATCTCCAACGTCGCACCGAGTGCCTTCGCGGCCAGCTCCGGGGCCGAGCGCCAGGTGCCTTCGATCGCGCTGTGATCGCGCAGGTCGATCAGCCCGATCCGGCGGCTCCAGTCGAGCAGTTCGGCCGGCGAGGTGAGGTAATCGTGCTCCACAGCGCCGCCTCGCAGGCGCGGGGTGACCGTGTTCACCAGATCGAGGGCAGGATGCCCGCCCACGATGCGAAATTCCGCATGAGAACTGTCGATCATGGATGAGATGCTACCAGCATCACACCTTTTACCGGGATCAGGTGACCTCATGCCCCTCTCGTCCCGCCGAGCCACCGCCGCGCTGGTGTTCCTCGGCGTCTCGACGTTCTCCTTCGTCACCATCGAGGTGCTGCCGATCGGGCTGCTGACCGTGATGGCCGACGATCTCGGCCGGTCGCGCTCCCAGATCGGTCTCCTCGTCACCGGGTACGCCGCCGTCGTCGTGCTCGCCTCCATCCCACTGGCCCGGCTGACCACCCATCTCCCCCGCCGGCTGGTGCTCGGCGGCACGCTCGCCGTCCTCACTGTTGCGACCGCGCTCTCGGCCGCGGCCCCGACGTACGAGGTGCTGTTCGGTGGGCGGCTGGTGATCGCGATCTCGCAGGCGCTGTTCTGGTCGATCGCGCCGCCGATCGCGACCAGCCTGTTCCCGCCGGAGCTCCGCGGCCGGGTGGTCGCGCGACTCGCGATCGGGACGGCGTTGGCGCCGATCCTCGGGATCCCGTTCGGCACGTGGCTCGGCGAGCAGGCCGGCTGGCGGGTCCCGTTCGTCGTGATGGCAGTGCTCGGCGCGGTTGCCTGCATCGGGATCGTGACGCTGCTGCCGCGCACCGAGGTCCAGGACAGTCCGTCGCGTCGCGGCAGCGCCCCGGACCTCCGCGGGTACGTCATACTGCTCGTCGCCGCCTCGATCGGAGTCACCGGCTTCCTGACGTTCAACACCTACGTCACGCCGTTCCTGCTGGACATCACCGGCTTCTCGACCGACGCGCTCGGTCCGATGCTGCTGGCCAGCGGTGCGGGCGGGTTCGCCGGCACGCTCATCGCCGGCCGCGTGCTCGATCGGTATCCGTGGGGTACGGTCGTCGTCCCGTACGGGGTCCTGACCGTCGGGTTGATCGGGGTGTTCGCTCTCGGAGAGCTGAAGGTGGCGACGGTCGCGCTGATCGCGCTGATCGGGCTGTCGTTCAGCGGGCTCGCGGTCGCGGTGCAGAGCCGGACGCTGCAGATCGCTCCCGGCAGCACCGACATCGCGTCGGCCGGAGCCAGCTCGGCGTTCAACGTCGGCATCGCCGCCGGCGCGTTCGTCGGCGGCGCGCTGATCGACCACACGACGGTCCGCAGTGTCGCGCTCGCCGGTGGGCTGCTGACCGCCATCGCAGCGCTCGTGATGCTGTGCGAGCCGTGGCTGGCCCGCCGCCGGCCGTTGATGGAAGAGTCCGACCATGACCGCAGGGTTTGTGAAGAGCTGGCCTGACGCGCCACCAGACTTCTTCGCCGTCGAAGCAGCAGGTCTGCGCTGGCTCGCCGTGCCGGAGGGTGCCCGAGTAGCCGAGCCGCTTGACGTCTCCCCCACCCAGCTGACGACGACGATGCTGCAGCCCACCCCGCCGACCGATGCCTTGGCCGAGGACTTCGGTCGGCGGCTGGTCGTCACCCACGACGCCGGAGCGCGGCACTACGGCGTACCGCCGGATGGGTGGGACGGCGACGGCTACATCGGCACGATCGCGTTGCCGCACGCAGCCGAGCCGGTGAAGTCGTGGGGCGAGTTCTACGCCAACCTGCGGCTGCGGCCGTATCTGCGGGCTGCGGGCATCCACCTGGAGGTCTTCGAGCGGCTCTGCGGTCGGCTGGAGGCAGGCGTGTACGACGATGCGTCCGACGTACCGTCGCGGATCCACGGCGACCTGTGGTCGGGCAATGTGCTGTGGACGGCGGACGGAGTACATCTGATCGACCCGGCCGCGCATGGCGGACACCGGGAGACCGACCTCGCGATGCTTGGCCTCTTCGGGTTGCCGAAGCTCGAGCGGGTGCTGCGGGCGTACGACGAGGTCCATCCCCTCGCGGACGGCTGGCGGGATCGGATCGGGCTGCATCAGCTGCACCCGTTGCTGGTCCACGTGGTGCTGTTCGGCGGGGGCTATCTGGCGCAGGCGACGGCTCTTGCCAAGAAGTTTTGAAGGGACTTGACGAATAATGTGGGGACGCCAACACTTTCGATCATGATTCCGCAGCCCACGGCCCAGCAGGCGCTGGCCGATGAGACGTTCCTGCTGGCGGCCGACGCCACGATCGGCCTCGACGATTCCTCTGCCCAGCTGACCGCTGACCGGTTCGCGGCGCAGCTCCGGCGCTCCACCGGATACGACCTGCCGGTGCAGGACGGGGCCGGCACGATCACGCTGTCCGTCAACGGCCCGGAGTCGTTGGGTGCCGAAGGCTACGAACTCCGCGCCTACGCGTCCGGCGTCACGATCACTGCAGCCACCGCCGAGGGCCTGTTCCGCGGCGTCACCACGCTCCGCCAACTCCTGCCCGCCAAGGCCGAGGCCGACAGCCAGCAGGACGGCCCGTGGGAGATCGCCGGTACGACGATCTCCGACTCCCCGCGGTACGAGTACCGCGGGATGATGCTTGACGTCTCCCGGCACTTCTTCACCGTCGACCAGGTCAAGCGCGTCATCGACCTGCTCTCGCTCTACAAGATCAACCGGCTGCACCTGCACCTGTCCGACGACCAGGGTTGGCGGATCCAGGTGGACTCCTGGCCGAACCTCACCGCGCACGGGGGCAGCCTGCAGGTCGGCGGCGGCGAAGGCGGCTCGTACAGCGAGGCGGAGTACGCCGACCTCGTCCAATACGCCGCTGAGCACTACATGACCGTCGTCCCGGAGATCGACACACCCGGCCACACGAACGCCGCGCTGGCGTCGTACGCCGAACTGAACAAGGGCGACCAGGCGCCGGAGCTCTACACCGAGACCGAGGTGGGCTTCAGCTCGTTCGCGATCGACAAGGACGTCACGTACGCGTTCCTGGACGACGTGTTCCGCGAGGTGGCCGAGCAGACACCCGGCGAGCTCCTGCACCTCGGCGGCGACGAGGCGCACTCGACCGAGCACACCGACTACCTGACGTTCGTGGCCAAGGCGACCGAGCTGGTCGTCAAGAACGGCAAGCGGGTGATGGGGTGGCACGAGATCGCCGACGGGCCGCTGCCGGCCGACACCGTCGTGCAGTACTGGGGCACCGAGGACCCCAAGGCCCAGGTGCTCGCGCAGAAGGCGGTCGAGCAGGGCGCGACGCTGGTGCTCTCCCCCGCCAACCGGGCATACCTCGACATGAAGTACGACGCTCAGACGCCGGTCGGCCTCGACTGGGCCGGACTGGTCAGCGTGGAGCAGTCGTACAGCTGGAACCCGGCCACGCTGGTCCCAGGTGTGCCGGCGAGCGCGATCATCGGCGTCGAGGCGCCGCTGTGGACAGAGACCGTCGACGACGTGAGCAAGATCGAGTACCTGGTGTTCCCGCGGTTGCCGGGCATCGCCGAGCTCGGCTGGTCGCAGGAGTCCGCGCTCGACTGGACGGCGTACCGCGACCGGCTGGCCGAGCAGGGTCCGCGCTGGGAGGTGCTCGGGGTCAACTTCTACCGGGCGCCGGAGATCGACTGGCGCTAGCTGCTGAGGATCCGGTCGAGCAGCCAAGCAGTGGTGGCGTCCACGTCCTGCTCGGCCACGGTGTGCTGCGTGGCGTCCTCGTCCTGGGCGTCACGCACCGCCAGCCGGTACACGTACCGGTCCGGCTGCGGCCGGCCGGAGCCGAGGTCCTTGGCGCCGAGCGCGCGGACCGCGTCCTCGAGCTCGGCGGCGTCGGGTTCACCGCTGGTGTCCAACTCGCCGTGCTTGGTCAGCCCGGCGAAGCCCCCGCTCCGGGTCACTGTCACGATCACGGTCGCCTCCTCCTCGCAGTACTGCACATGCCCGCGCGACACGCCGGGACGAACGATCAGAAAAATGCGCCCGCTACCCGGCGTGCCGGGCAATTGTCCTTCGTTGCCATCGTCCCGCACCCGTCGCCCGCTGCGAACCAGCAGGTCGGCGCGGGATTTCGGGTTCTGGAGCGGCTCCGGGAACCCCGCACAGGACCGACCACGTAGCGTAACGGCCCCTGACAATCAGCGACACGTGTTTGTGGTCACCCCTACCATCAGGCCGCAGAACGGCTACAGTTATGCCGTTGCAGTTTTGGACTCCCTGACTTTGCTGTGCTGCATGGCCGGTCTGTCGTCTGGGGCCTTTCGGCGACGCGTGATCCATGAGGTGTGGTTCACGGATTGTTATAAGCCATCGAGGAGATAGACAAATGGCTGTCGGTACTGTCAAGTGGTTCAACGCTGACAAGGGCTTCGGCTTCATCACCCCGGATGACGGTGGCGCGGACGTGTTCGCGCACTACTCGGCCATCCAGATGTCGGGCTTCCGCTCGCTGGACGAGAACCAGCGGGTCGAGTTCGAGATCACCCAGGGCCAGAAGGGGCTGCAGGCGGAGAACATCCGCGCGATCTGAGCAGTCGGATCACCCTTTCTTGAACCAGTAGAAGGGCCGTACACCGAATGGTGTGCGGCCCTTCCGCCTTTCCCGGTCTAATAGGACTGTGACCGACAGCCCGCCGTACAGCCGACCGGACGAGGACCCCGGTGAACGGCTCGACCGGCAATGGAACGAACTGCTCCAGGAACTCCGCCTGGCTCAGACCGGAACGCAGATCCTGTTCGCGTTCCTGCTCAGCATCGCCTTCCAGAACCGTTTCCAGGACGCCGACAGCTTCACCCACGACGTGTACGCCGTCACGCTGATCGCGTCCGCGCTGGCCGTCGGCCTGTTCCTCGCGCCGGTCTCGTTCCACCGCATCATCTACCGGCAGAAGCTCCGCGACCGGATGCTCCCGATCGCCAACCGGATGACCATCGCCGGCATGCTCTTCCTGGTCGTGGCCATCGCCGGCGGCGTCCTGCTCGCCGCGGACGTCGTCCTCTCCCGCCCGGTCGCGATCATTGTGGACGCCGTCGTGCTGCTGCTGTTCGCCGTCTTCTGGTACGTCGTTCCCGCGTGGGTCCGCCGGACTAACGCAGACGAGGAATGACCTCGGTCGCGATCTGCTCGAGCACGTCCTCGGAGCCTTCGTAGACGCCCTCTGCCCGCGGCCAGTGGGTGATGAGGTCGGTGAAGCCGAGAGCGGCTGCTCGGGTCGCGATCTCCTCGAAGGCGGCCGGGCTGGAGACGGCGTACTGCGCGCTGTCCATCGACAGGTAGCGGTCGAGGTGGCGGCCTTCGAGGTGGTCGTCGAGGCGGTGGCTGAGGTCGGCGAGGGAGGCGAACCAGGTGTCGAGGCTCGTTCTGTCGCCGCCGGTCGTCATCCAGCCGTCGCCGTGCTGGGCGGCGAAGCGGACCGAGCGCGGGCCGTTGCCGGCCAGGACGAACGGGACCCGCGGTTGCTGGATGCAGCCCGGCAGCGTGCGGCCGTTGCGCGTCTCGTAGTACTCGCCCTTGAAGTCGACGCCGTCGGTCGTCAGCAGGGTGTCCAGCAGCTTCACGAACTCCTCGTACCGGTCCTGCCGCTGCCGCGGACTGAGGTCCGGGCCGCCCTGGATGGTCGCGTCCAGGCTGCCGCCGGCGCCGATCCCGCAGACGAAGCGGCCGTCGGAGACGTCGTCGATCGCGAGGATGTCGCGGGTCAGCGCCAACGGATGCCGGAAGTTCGGCGACGTCACGAACGTCCCGAGCTTCATCGTCGAGGTGACCGTCGCGGCCGCCGTCAGGGTCGGCGTCGTCCCGTACCACGGTGAGTCCTGGAGACCGCTCCAGGTCAGGTGGTCGTAGATCCACGCGTGGTCGAACCCGTACTCTTCCGCCTGCCGCCACCGCCGTGCGGCGTCCTGCCAGCGGTACTCCGGCAGGATCGCAATCCCGAAACGCATGACCGCCACACTAAGGCGTCGGGAACGTGGCCAGCGAGCTGGTGCCGATGCTGCCGAGCCAGACCTTCCCGTCGCGCTCGCGGACCCCGGTCGGCATGTGGAAGCCGGGGTGCTTCGCGCGCAGGTCGTGGACCAGCGCGCCGGTCTCGTCGTACGCCTGGATCTCGATGATGTCCGCGGCCTTCGGCTTCAACGCGTCCGGGAGCGCCCAGACGATCTTGCGCAGCACCGGCGGCTTCGGCAACAGGAAGTCGAGTACGGCGTTGCGCGGCGAACCGACCGCGACCCAGATCAGCCCGTCCGACCCGCGTGCGATGTTGTCCGGCAGGCCCGGGATCGCCGCGATCTGCACGGGCTCGGCGCCCTCGGTCGTCAGGTCCAGCTTGTACAGGCCGTACGTCGCCGTCTCGGCCCAGAAGAGACTCTGGCGATCGCTGCTGAGCGCCACGCCGTTCGGGAAGGCGCGGCCGGTCGCCAGGCGGGTCAGCTCGCCGTCCGGCGTACGGCGGTACACGCTGCCGGTCGAGGAATGCTCCAGCAGATCGGCCATCCACTCGTCGATGCCGAACCGGGTCGAGGAGTCGGTGAAGTAGATCGTGCCGTCCTCGGTGACGTCCGCGTTGTTGCAGAACCGCATCGGGCGGCCGTCGATCTCGGCCAGCAGGGTCGCGATCCGGTTGTCCTTGTCGAGCGTCAGCAGGCCGCGGTTCGCGTCGCAGATCAGCACCTTGCCGTCGGGCAGCCATTCGAGGCCGAGCGGCCGGCCGCCGGTGTCGGCGAGGGTGCTGATGGTCTTGCCGTCCGCGCTGACGCGCAGGATGCGGCCGTCGTACAGGCCGGTGAGGACGCTGCCGTCGTCGTCGATCAGCGTGTCCTCGGGACCGGCGCCGGGCAGCGCGACCACGTCCACGTCGACGTTCTTCGGGTGCCGCACCGGCGGAGCGGGCGGCGGGGTCCAGCGCAGCGGCGCGATCGACGTCATGCCGCAGACCTTAGCGCGGTGCATCGATCCACTCACACAACGCCACAGCCCGGACCGATGCGTCGGTCCGGGCTGAACGCAGTACGTCTTAGAAGATGACCTCGCCGCGAGCACGACGGGCGCGCAGCTTCTCGAGCGCCTCGTCCAGGATCTCCTGGGCCTCCTGCTCGGAGCGGCGCTCCTTCACATAGGCCAGGTGCGTCTTGTAGGGCTCGATCTTCGGCGGCGGGGGCGGGTTGTTCACATCGGTGCTGGTCGGAAGACCGCACCGCGGACAGTCCCACTCCTCCGGGATCGACGCCTCGACCGCGAACCAGGTCGCGGTCTCGTGCCCGTTCGCACAGAAGAAGACGATGCGCTGCCGGGGCGCGGTGTCGCCGCGCTCCGCCTCGCCCATCGGCCCGGCACCGACCCGGCTGCCACGAATCGCACTGCCACCACCAGCCACGGGAACCGACCCCTCAGCCGAGCTTGTAGAGCAGGCCGACCGCGACGATGCTGGCGAACCAGATCAGACCGACACCGATCGTGATCCGGTCCAGGTTCCGCTCCGCGACCGACGAGCCGCCCAGGCTGGACGACACACCGCCACCGAACAGGTCCGAGAGGCCGCCACCGCGGCCTTTGTGCAGCAGTACGAGCAGCGTGAGGAACAGGCTGCAGACGATCACAACGATCGAGAAAGCGAGAATCACGAGGAGTAGCCTAACTGAAGGTCCAGGTAACGGCAGATGCCGGCGAACTCGTCCACCTGAAGGCTCGCACCTCCGACCAGGCAGCCGTCGACATCCGGTTGGGCCATGATGCCACCTGCACTGGCCATCTTCACCGATCCACCGTAAAGAATCCGTACCGAGTCGGCGACCGAGGGTGAGATCGACTCCTCCAGCCGGCCACGGATCGCGGCGATGACCTCCTGCGCGTCCTCCGGCGTCGCCACCTCGCCGGTGCCGATCGCCCAGACCGGCTCGTACGCGATGACGAGCTTGCGGACGTCGTCCTGCTTCAGACCGGCGAGTGCGGCGTCGACCTGACCGAGGCAGTGGTCGACGTGCCCGTCGGCCTTGCGGACCTCCAGGCCCTCGCCGACACACACGATCGGGATCAGCCCGGCCTCGAGCGCCTTGGCGGTCTTCGCGTTGACCAACTCGTCGGACTCGTTGTGGTACTGCCGGCGCTCGGAGTGGCCGGTCAGCACGTACGTGCAACCCAGCTTGCTCAGCATCGCCGCGGAGATCTCGCCGGTGTACGCGCCGGCGTCGTGCGTCGACACGTCCTGGGCGCCGTACTTGATCTTCATCCGGTCGCCGTCGACCAGCGTCTGCACGCTGCGGATGTCGGTGAACGGCGGCAGCACGGCCACCTCGACCCGCTCGAAGTCGTGCTTCTTGTCCTGCAGCGTCCACGACAGCTTCTGCAGCAGGTGCACGGCCTCGACGTGGTTGAGGTTCATCTTCCAGTTGCCCGCCATCAACGGCGTCCGGGCAGCTGTGGTGTCAGCCATGTGGGTCAGTCCTCTTCCAGTACGGCGAGCCCCGGGAGCTCCTTGCCCTCCAGGTATTCGAGCGACGCCCCACCACCGGTGGAGATGTGCCCGAACTGCTCGTCGGCGAAGCCTAGCTGCCGTACGGCGGCCGCGGAGTCACCGCCACCGACGACGCTCAGCCCGTCCACCTCGGTCAACGCCTGCGCGACGGCCTTCGTTCCGCCGGCGAACGGCGCCATCTCGAAGACACCCATCGGGCCGTTCCAGAACACTGTCTTCGCGCCGGCGATCTCGGCGGCGAACGCCTTACCGGAGTCCGGGCCGATGTCGAGGCCGAGCTGGTCGGCCGGGATCGCGTCGGCCGCGACCACGGTGGCCGGCGAGTCGGCCTTGAACTCGGGCGCGACCACGATGTCGGTCGGCAGCACGATCTTGTCGCCGGCCTCCTTCAGGTACCCGCGGACGACGTCCAGCTGGTCTTCCTCGAGCAGGCTCTTGCCGACCTCGTGGCCCTGCGCCTTCAGGAACGTGAAGACCATGCCGCCGCCGATCAGCAGCTTGTCGGCCTTCGCCAGCAGGTTGTCGATCACCGCGAGCTTGTCCGACACCTTCGCGCCGCCGAGCACGACGACGTACGGACGGGCCGGGTCCTCGGTCAGCTTCTTCAGCACCTCGACCTCGGCGAGCACGAGCCTGCCGGCCGCGTGCGGGAGCTTGCGGGCGACGTCGTACACGCTGGCCTGCTTGCGGTGCACGACGCCGAAGCCGTCGCTGACGAAAACGTCGGCCAGGGCTGCGAGCTCATCGGCCAGCTCGCCGCGCTGGGCCTCGTCCTTGCTCTCCTCGCGCGGGTCGTACCGCACGTTCTCGAGCAGCAGGACCTCGCCCTCGTCCAGCTCCTGGACGGCCTCCTGCGCGCTCTCGCCGGTGACGTCGGTCGCGAAGTGCACGGTGATGCCCTCGGGCTGCATGAGCTCCTCGAGCCGCTTGGCCACCGGGGCCAGCGTGTACGCCGGGTTCGGCTCGCCCTTCGGACGGCCGAGGTGCGCGGTGACGATCACCTTCGCGCCGGCCTTGGCCAGCTTGATCAGCGTCGGCAGCGAGGCGCGGATGCGGCCGTCGTCGCCGATCACCTCGTCCTTGATCGGCACGTTCAGGTCCGACCGGACCAGCACCCGCTGGCCCGCCAGGTCGCCCAGGTCTTCGATGGTCTTCACAGGTTCATCCCTCAAGTGAACGAGCCTGCGTCCGAAGAGGTCTCCGGACGCAGGCAAGTGGGCAGACGTCAGAGCGAGGCGCCGACGTGCTTGACCAGGTCGACGAGGCGGTTGGAGTAGCCCCACTCGTTGTCGTACCAGCCGACGACCTTGACCTGGTTGCCGATCACCTTGGTCAGGCCGGCGTCGAAGATGCAGGAGGCCGGGTCGGTGACGATGTCGGTGGAGACGATCTCGTCCTCGGTGTAGGTCAGGTACCCCTTCAGCGAGCCCTCGGCCGCGGCGGCCTTGTAGGCCTCCTTGACCTCGTCGACGGTGACCTCACGGCCGACGGTGACGGTCAGGTCGGTGGCCGAGCCGGTCGGCACCGGGACGCGCAGCGCGTAGCCGTCCAGCTTGCCCTTGAGCTCCGGCAGCACCAGGCCGATCGCCTTCGCGGCGCCGGTCGAGGTCGGCACGATGTTCAGCGCGGCGGCGCGGGCGCGGCGCAGGTCCTTGTGCGGGCCGTCCTGCAGGTTCTGGTCCTGGGTGTACGCGTGGATCGTGGTCATCAGACCCTTCTCGATCGTGAACGCGTCGTTCAGAACCTTGGCCAGCGGGGCGATGCAGTTCGTGGTGCAGGACGCGTTCGAGATCACGGTGTGCTTCTCGGCGTCGTACAGCTCGTGGTTCACGCCCATCACGACGGTCAGGTCCTCGTTCTTCGCCGGAGCGGAGATGATGACCTTCTTGGCGCCGTTGTCGGCGTGGGTCTTGGCCTTGGTGGCGTCGGTGAAGAAGCCGGTCGACTCGATCACCACGTCGGCGCCGACGTCGGACCACTTCAGGTTGGCCGGGTCGCGCTCGGCGAACGCCTTGAAGCTCTTGCCGCTGACGGTGATGTCGTCGTCGGTCGCGGAGACCTCGCCGGGGAAGCGGCCCAGGATCGAGTCGTACTTCAGCAGGTGAGCGAGGGTCTGGTTGTCGGTCAAGTCGTTGACGGCGACGACCTCGATGTCGGCACCGGACGCCTGCACGGCGCGGAAGAAGTTACGGCCGATCCGGCCGAAGCCGTTGATACCTACGCGTACGGTCACGGGACTGCGTCTCCTCAGATCTGGCGTTCGAGCACTGCCCTACAGCCCGAACATTAGCCCAACAGCCCACCTGGCCAACTGGTAGCGTCCACATCAGACCACCATGACCCGCGGGTAGCCTCCCGAGCAGACCACCCTGACGCACAACTGCCCCGGAAACCTTCCGGGGCAGTGTGTTGAATACCAGTTGACCAGCTGGTGACGTAAAGATCAGGCCGGGTCGAGCATCTCCGGGGTCAGGTTGGCCTCGGTGTTGGGGACGCCCAGGTCGGCGGCGCGCTTGTCGGCCATCGCGAGCAGGCGGCGGATGCGGCCGGCCACGGCGTCCTTGGTGAGGGCCGGCTCGTGCAGCTGGCCGAGCTCTTCGAGGCTGGCCTGCTTGTGCTCGAGGCGGAGCTTGCCCGCGACCTGCAGATGGTCCGGTACGTCGTCGCCGAGGATCTCCAGCGCGCGCTCGACCCGCGCGCCCGCCGCCACCGCAGCGCGGGCGGACCGGCGCAGGTTGGCGTCGTCGAAGTTCGCCAGCCGGTTCGCGGTCGCGCGGACCTCGCGCCGCATCCGGCGCTCCTCCCACGCGAGCACGGACTCGTGCGCGCCGAGCCGGGTCAGCAGTGCGCCGATCGCGTCACCGTCGCGGATCACCACGCGGTCGACGTTCCGCACCTCGCGGGCCTTCGAACCGATGCCGAGCCGTCGGGCCGCACCGACCAGCGCCAGCGCCGCCTCCGGGCCGGGGCAGGTCACCTCGAGCGACGACGAACGGCCGGGCTCGGTCAGCGAGCCGTGCGCGAGGAACGCACCGCGCCAAGCCGCAACGGCGTCACACGAAGCACCCGACACGACCGCCGGCGGAAGACCGCGCACCGGCCGGCCACGGTTGTCGACCAGCCCGGTCTGCCGCGCCAGCGCGTCACCGTCGCGGACCACGCGGACGACGTACTTCGTCTGCTTGCGGATGCCGGACGGGGAGATCACCACCACGTCCGACGGGTGCCCGAAGATCTCGGCGATGTCCTTGCGCAGCCGCCGGGCCGCGGCGCCGCTGTCCAGCTCGGCCTCCACGACGATCCGTCCGGACACCAGGTGCAGCCCGCCCGCGAACCGCAGGATCGACGAGACCTCGGCCTTGCGGCAACACGGTTTCGTCACCTGAATACTGGTCAGCTCGGACTTCACCTGTGCTGTCATCGCCATGAAGGCCATCCTCCCACCCATGTCAAAGACCCTTGGACCACCAACGCCTGTCGGCCCGCGCGGTTACGGCCGCTGCAACCTTCCGACTGCCTGATCGCGTTACCTCGGCGACATTGTGAGAGGAGGCGCATGAAGGCATCGGATGAAGCCGAGTTCACCGAGTTCGCCGCAGCGATGATCCGGCGGCTGCGACGTACGGCGTACCTGATGTGCGGCGACTGGCACCGCGCCGAGGACGCCGCGCAGGACGCACTGGTCAAGGTCTATCGCCGCTGGAACCGGATCGACCGCACGCAGGGCCTCAACAGCTACGCCCATCAGTGTCTGGTCACCTCGGTGTTCGACCAGTCCCGCAAACCGTGGCGACGCGAGCGGTTCGTCGACACCGACGAGGACCTCACCGACGTACTCGCCGATCCGGTGCGCACCGTCGACGACCGGATGCTCGTCGTCGAGGCCCTGGCCGCACTCCCGCCGAGCCAGCGGGCCTGCGTCGTACTGCGGCATTACGGCGACCTCAGCCTCGAACAGACCGCCGCCGTCCTCGGTATCGGCGTCGGCGGCGTGAAGAGCCAGACCTCCCGTGCCCTCACCCGCCTCCGCGAGCTTCTCGACCAGACCGAAAGGAGCGCCCGGTGAACAACGACATCGAACACCTATTGGCGACCGCCGCCGACGACACCGACCGGCCGCTGCACACCGACGTCGACGACCTGCTGGTCCGCGCCCGGCGGTCGGTCCGCCGAACCCGGATCGCGACGGCGGCTACCGCGGTCCTCACCACGGCCGCGATCATCGGCGGTATCGCCACCTGGTCCGCGACCCGCCCGATGAGCCAGGGACCGGCCGGTACGCCGCCGGGCCAGACCATCACGGTCGACGTGAAGACCGGCCGCATCGTCGACAACGAGACCGGCAGGACGGTCGTACCGGCACCGCCGGTCAGCCCGTTGTCCGATGCCGAGGTACTGACCCGTTGCGGGCGGTACGACCAGGCCTTCGCACGCCGTGCCCAGGCCGAGCACCGGACCGCCGACGCGGCAGGTCCGATCAACGACCGATGGACGGTCCTCGTCAAGAGCGGCGATCAGTCCGTGCTGAACACCCTGCTTCTCTCGCCGGACCGATCGATCGTGTCGACGTGCACCATGACCAGTCCGACCAGGCCGGACAGCATCTCGCGCACCAGCCCGGCGAACTTCGCGGCCCGGAACCAGTACCGGAATCCCTTGACCCCGCAGGACGGATTCCGCGTTCCGGTGCCTGGCGTGGCCCGCGTGCTGCTGGACATCGCCGGGGAGAGCAGTCCTCGCGAGGCCCTGGTCGGAGCGGACGGCTACGCGACGCTCGGGCATCCAGGCAAGCACAGCAAGCTCATCATCCTGAACCGGATCCGGGGCTTCGACGCCAACGGCAAGAAGGTGTACGACCAGACGCCCAAGCCGTTCACGGCTCCGGCGCGGACGGTCGATCCGTCGGTGACGGTGGAGACCGCAACGCCGATCACGCCGGTCGTCGTACTCACCAAGGACCCGGAGACCGGGAAGCCGCTCGCTCCCCCGCCGCCGGTCAGTCCGCTGACCGACGACCAGATCACCACGCGGTGCCGCGGCGTCGACGACATCTACTTCAAGGACCTGGGTCAGGGCGGGGTGAACACCGACGACGGCGTGATCAAGGCAGCCGGCCCCGTGACGAAGGACTGGCAGGTCGCGCTGAAGACCGGGACCGGGAACAAGCTCACGGCCGTCCTGGTGTCGCCGGACAAACGGGTCTACGCGTGGTGTCACATGCTGACGGCAACAGCCAAGGGCCCGTACGACTACTCCCGGGCGGCGGTGCAGGCCGACGGGAAGTTCGCGGACAAAGGTGTGTTCGGGATGGTGCCGGAGGGCGTCGCCCAGCTCGTCGTCGACCTGCCGACCGGCCCGACCCGCGCGCTGATCTCGAACGGCTACTACATCTGGGGCCTGACCGGCGGGAACTCGGGCATCAAGACCGTCCTGATCCGGGGGTACGACGCGCAGGGCAAGCAGGTCTACGCCCAGAAGAAGTCCATCGACGCCGATTTCGACTGAAGCTACGCGAAGATCTCCCGGTAGACCTTCGCCAGCTTGTCCGGAGCGTGGTGAAGATCCCGTACGTCGTCGGCGATATCGGCGATCACCAGCTCGGCCCCGAGGGATTCCGCAGTACGGCGGAGTGACTCGGGGTCGGGCACGTGACCGGTATCGGCGAGGACGACGTCGATGCGCAGGTCCGGGGCGTGTGCGGCCAGGACCTCGAGGTGCGTCTCGGGTGAGAAGCCGTCGGTCTCGCCCTTCTGCTCCCCCAGGTTCAGTGTGAGCAGTCGGCGAGCGCCGGTCTGCTCGAGGGCGCGGGACAGCTCGGGGACCAGCAGGTTCGGGATGACGGACGTGAACCACGAGCCCGGGCCGACCACGACCCAGTCAGCCTCGGCGATAGCGACGAGCGCCTCGGGGCAGGCAGGCGGGTCGGCCGGATCGAGCGCGACGTCGACCACGTGTCCCTCGGTCGTCGCCACCTCGGCCTGACCACGGATCTCGGTGATCGCCTCGGGATGCGCAGGATCGAGCCCGAGCACCCGCGCGGTGATGTCCAGCGGTACGGCGGACATCGGCAGCACCCGACCTTGTGCACCGAGCAACCGCGCGACCCAGTCGAGCCCGTCGACCGCTTCGCCGAGCAGCTCCCACAACGCGACGATCAACAGGTTGCCGACGGCATGGTCGTGCAGCTCACCGTTGCTGCGGAAGCGGTGCTGCAGTACGTCGGCCCACGTGCGGCCCCACTCGTCGTCGCGGCACAACGCGGCCAGCGCCATCCGCAGATCACCCGGAGGCAGTACGCCGAGCTCCTGGCGCAACCGCCCGGACGAGCCGCCGTTGTCGGCAACAGTTACGACCGCGGTCAACTGGTCGGTGACGTGGCGAAGTGCGGAAAGAGAGGCGGCCAAGCCGTGTCCCCCACCCAGTGCTACGACCTTAGGAGATCGCGTCACTCACGCCCCAGATCCCGATGGACGACCAACGTCGGTGACCCCTTCTCACGCAGCCTGCGGGCGATCTCCTCGGCCATTGCGACGCTGCGGTGCTTTCCCCCGGTGCAGCCGATCGCGACGGTGACGAAGCGCTTGCCCTCGTTCAGGTAGCCGGTCCGCAGGGTGTCCAGCACGTCCACGTAGTTCTGCAGGAACTGCTGGGCCAGCGGATGGCCGAGCACGAAGTCTGACACAGGCTTGTCCTGCCCGGTCATCGGGCGCAGATCCGGCTGCCAGTACGGGTTCGGGATGAAGCGCATGTCGGCGACCACGTCCGCGTCCACCGGGATGCCGTACTTGAACCCGAACGACACCACGGTCGCCCGGAGCTCGGCGTTCTCCTCGTCGCCGAACGCGTTCACGATCTTCGCGGCGAGCTGGTGGATGTTCAGGCTCGAGGTGTCGATGACCAGATCCGCGCCGGCCCGGATGTCGCCGAGCAGCTCGCGCTCGCGCTGGATGCCGTCCAGCAGCCTGCCCTCGCCCTGCAGCGGATGCGGCCTGCGGACGCTCTCCTGCCGGCGCACGATCACGTCGTCGGAGGCCTCCAGGAACAGCGTCAGCGGGCGGTACCCCTTCAGCCGCAGGTCGTGGATGGCCGAACTCAGTTCCTCGAAGAACAGGCCGGTCCGGACGTCGACCACGACCGCGAGCCGCGGCGCCGCACCGGTGCCGATGACCTGCTCGACGAGCGTGGTGAGGAACATCGGCGGGAGGTTGTCCACGACGAACCAGCCGAGGTCTTCCAGTACGTCGGCGACGGAGCTTCGTCCCGCGCCGGACATGCCGGACACGATGATGAGGTTGCCGCCCGTGTCGTCCATCAGTTCTCAGTTCTCCCTGGGTCCCCGTCAGGCGCCCCGGCCGGCGCCGGGATGTCGTCGCCCAGTATCTCGCCCGTGGCCGTGTTGACCGACGGTGCCCGGCCGGTTTCCGCCTTCGTTGCGGCAGCGTTAACCGCCAGTACGACGGACTCGGCGAGCCGCGGCCCGAAACCGGGGAGATCCGCGACCTCGTCGATCGTCGCCGCGCGCAACTTCTTCAGCGACCCGAAGTGCCGGAGCAAGGTCTTCCGCCGCACCTCGCCCAGCCCCGGGACCTCGTCGAGCGTGCTCTCGACCATCGACTTCGACCGGCGGCTGCGGTGGTGCGTGATCGCGAACCGGTGCGCCTCGTCGCGCAGGCGCTGCAGCAGGTAGAGGCCTTCCGACGTACGGGAGAAGATGACCGGGTCCTCTTCGTCGGGGAGCCAGACCTCCTCGAGCCGCTTGGCCAGACCGCAGATGGGGATATCGCCCAGGCCGAGCTCGTCCAGCGCCTGGCGGGCTGCCGCGACCTGGGGCGGACCGCCGTCGACCACGACGAGCCCCGGCGCGTAGGAGAACTTCTTCGCCCGGCCGGTCTCGGGATCGATGAGGGCCGCCGACGGGTCGTCGTCCTCTGCCAGGGCCGCGCGCTCGTCGAGGAGGCGCTTGAAGCGGCGGGTGAGGACCTCGGCGATCGAGGCGACGTCGTTCTGCCCGTCGACGCCCTTGATCACGAACCGGCGGTACTCGCTCTTGCGGGGCAGGCCGTCCTCGAAGACGACCATCGAGGCGACCACCTCGGTGCCCTGCAGGTTCGAGACGTCGTAGCACTCCAGTCGCAGCGGCGCCTCGGGCAGGTCGAGCCCGGCCTGGATCTCCTCGAGCGCCTGGTTGCGGGTGGTCAGATCGCTGGCCCGCTTGGTCTTGTGCATGGTCAGCGTCTGCAGCGCGTTCCGCTCGACGGTCTCCATCAGCGCCTTCTTGTCGCCGCGCTGCGGGACACGGATCGACACCCGCGCAGCGCGGATCCCCTCGAGCCACTCGGTCAGCGCGTCGGCGTCCTCGGGCATCGTCGGGACCAGGATCTCCCGCGGGATCGCGTCGACCGAGTCGTCGGCGTACATCTGCTGGATGAATCGCGAGACGAGATCGCCGGTCGTCGCCGTCCCGTCCGCCTTGTCGGCGATCCAGCCGCGCTCACCGCGGATCCGGCCGCCGCGGACGTAGAAGATCTGCACGGCGACCTCGAGCGGATCCTCGCTCAACGCGATCACGTCGGTGTCGGTGCCGTCGCCTAGAACCACCGCGTTCTTGGCCAGCGCCTTCTCCAGCGCGGCCAGGTCGTCGCGGATCTTCGCGGCCCGCTCGTACTCCAGCTCGGCCGCCGCGGCCTTCATCTCCTTCTCCAGCCGGCGCACGTACGTCGCGGTCTGACCGGAAAGGAACGCGGCGAAGTCGTCGACGATCTGGCGGTGCTCCTCCTGCGTCACCTGGCCGGTGCAGGGTGCGGAGCACTTGCCGATGTACCCGAGCAGGCAGGGCCGGCCGATCTGGCGGTGCCGGTTGAAGACGCCCTTGCTGCACGAACGCATCGGGAACACCCGGAGCAGCAGGTCGACGGTCTCGCGGATCGCCCAGGCGTGGCTGTACGGACCGAAGTACTTCACGCCCTTCTTCTTCTGGCCGCGGCCGACCATCACCCGCGGGTAGTCCTCGTTGAGGGTGATGGCGAGCCACGGGTACGACTTGTCGTCGCGGTACTTCACGTTGAAACGCGGGTCGTACTCCTTGATCCAGGAGTACTCCAGCTGCAGCGATTCGACCTCGCTGGCGACCACGGTCCACTCGACCTTCGAGGCCGTCGTCACCATCGCCTGCGTCCGCGGGTGCAGGTTGACCAGGTCCTGGAAGTACGACGACAACCGGGCCCGCAGGTTCTTCGCCTTGCCGACGTAGATGACCCGCCCGGCGGAGTCGCTGAAACGGTAGACGCCGGGTGAGTCGGGGATCGATCCCGGAGCGGGACGGTACGAGGACGGATCAGCCACCCAACCACCCTAGTTCGGTACGCCGACAAATCCGGAATTCCGGCGAAGTCTCTATTGCTACTTCAATGACAGACTTGAAGGTATGACGATCGAAGAACTGGATCGGACGATCCGCGCGTACGACGGTGTCCGGGTGCTCGAGGCCCAGGACGATCTGTTCTACCTCTACGACCCGGCTGCCGACCTCCCACCGGAGCGGCAGCAGCCCTTCGCCACCATTGTCACCGGCGACCACTACGAGAAGGTGTCCCGGCTCGACGAGCCCGGCGCGTGGCGGCTGAACATCGGGCTGACGAAGACGACGTACACCTCGCTCTTCGGACCCGTGCCGACGGAACGCGACGCCGATTGGGTGCTCGACTCCGGCCACGACTACACAGCCCGGAACACCCTCATGCCGCACCCGTTCTACGCCGCCCAGTACTGGGCGGCGATCGTGAACCCGGTCGACCTCGAACCCCTGATCCCATTGCTCGACGAGGCCTACGAGTTCGCGGCCCGTAAGTACGCCAACCATCAGGCGCGGCAAACGCAGTGAACGTTGCGGTCGTGTTGCGGGTTCACCCATAAGGCCGGTTTGACCCCCGGTTGGGATGAGCGTCGTCTCTAGCGTGTGACCCAGGGTAGATGTGCAGGACCTTTGCGTGAGGCAACAAGGCCTTGCGCTGACTCGAGGGAGTTCCGCCCATGTCCCCATCCCTGAGCAGGCCGCGCGCCGTCCTCGGCGCGATCGCGGCTTCAGCGCTCGCGGTCACCGGCATCGTCGCCACGGCAGCCGGCAGCAACGCATCCCAGCAGGCACCGGTGACGATCCGCGGCGCCGGCAGTTCGAATGCCATCCCCGGCAGCTACATCGTCGTACTGAACGGTCAGCGGTCGCAGGCCCAGACCCGGGTCACCACACAGAGCCTGGCGACGAGCTACGACGTCAAGGTCAAGGACCAGTACGACGCCTCGATCAAGGGCTTCTCCGCGAGTATGAGTGAGGACCAGGCGAAGAAGCTCGCCGGTGACTCGCGGGTCGCGTTCGTCCAGCAGAACCAGAAGATCACGGTCAGCCAGGACGATCCGCCGTGGGGTCTGGACCGGGCCGACCAGCGTGATCTGCCGCTGGACAAGAAGTACGACGCGTCGACCACCGCCGACAACGTGAACGTCTATGTGATCGACACCGGGATCTACGCCAAGCACAAGGACTTCGGCGACCGTGCGTCGGTCGGCACCGACACCGTGGGCGACGGCCAGAACGGTGTCGACTGTATGGGTCACGGCAGCCACGTGGCCGGCACCATCGCCGGTACGACGTACGGCCTGGCCAAGGGCGCGAAGGTGATCGCGGTCCGGGTGCTCGACTGCAAGGGGTCCGGCTCGACCGAGTCCGTGGTCGCCGGGATCGACTGGGTAACCAAGAACGCCAAGAAGCCCGCGGTGGCGAACATGAGCCTGGGCGGCGGCGCGGACGAGGCGCTGGACGCGGCGGTGAAGGCCTCGGTCGGTGCCGGTATCACCTATGCAGTTGCTGCTGGCAACGACAGCGCGGACGCCTGCCAGAGCTCGCCGGCCCGGGAGCCCTCGGCGATCACGGTCGGCGCGACCGACGACCAGGACCAGCGCGCGTCGTTCTCGAACTTCGGCAAGTGCGTGGACCTGTTCGCGCCGGGGGTCGACATCACCTCGGTCGGCATCACCGACCCGGACGCGACCGCGAAGATGAGCGGTACGTCGATGGCCACGCCACACGTCGCCGGTGGAATCGCGCTCTACCTGGCCGACCACCCGGAAGCCACCCCGGCCGACGTCGCGACGGCGCTGGTCGGCAACTCGACGCCGGACAAGGTCGGCGACCCGGGCGACGCCTCCCCCAACAAGCTGCTGTACGTCGGGAAGGTCGACCCGGCCCAGTCCTGAGTTGACGCGGAGGGCCCGGCCGCACGGCCGGGCCCTTTCGCGTGTCAGGCGGACTGAACGATGTTGCTGCCCTCGACGGCGACGTTCACCGCGGGCAGCGGCGACTGCGCCGGCCCGCTGGCCACGCTGCCGTCAGTGATCTTGAAGTGGCTGTTGTGGAACGGGCAGACGATCTGCCCGCCCTCGACCGAGCCGACGATGTTGCCCTGGTGCGTGCAGACCGCGGAGAAGCCCTTGTACTGACCCGCGGTCGGCTGGGTCACCACGACCTTGGCGTCGGTGAACACCTTCCCGCCGCCGACCGGTACGTCGGAGACCGGCCCGAGGACTGTCCCGCCGCTGGCCGGAGCGCTGGACGACGGCGCACTCGATGACGGCGCACTCGAGCTAGGGGCGGGCGCGGAGCTGGAACCGGTGGCCGACGGCGTCGAGGCGCCGCTGCCGGACGTGTCGTCGCTGCTGCCGCAGGCCGCGAGGATCGGGGCGCTGGCACCCACCAGCGCGGCCATCGCCGCGCAGCGGAGCACCGTCCTCCGGTCGCGCAGACCGTCCGCCGGTGCGTTGGGCACGGGTCCGGTCTGCTGCGGGGTGGTTGGTGCCATCGTGTCATCGCTCATGAATCTGGACCTCCAAGAGCCTGCTGGTCGAAGTAGTTGAACGCTATATACCGGGTCAAACGACCGGATGAGCCGAACGGTTCAACGAGTCCAGGATTGAACTGCAGTTTGAAGGTTTGCTGTGAATCGGCTGCCAATCCGATGGGCGCCGCCACCCGCCCGGGCACGAGTCGACCGGGTGCCTGACAGACTTTGGGCGTGGGGAAGGCCATGGGATGACAGGAACGACGAACGACTCGACCGTGCTGAGGGCGATCGCGGACCTCGCACCGATGTGGATGCCGGGCTGCGTCGTCGACACCGCCGAGCGCACGGTCGAGGTCGGCTGGGGCCGCGGTGCCCTGCAGATGTCCGCGGTGGTCGGGCTGAGCGAGATCATCGATCGGTGCAATCAGCTGCCCCAGCATCGCTGGGCCGAGCAGATCGAGGCGTGGCTGCGGGCCGTCGTCGCCGAGGGTGAGCTCGCCACCGAGGAGCACCGGTTCGGCGACGTCGCGGAACGCCAGCGGGCGTTGCTCGTCCAGCGCGGGTGGTCCGCCCGTACGGCGGGGCCGGTGGCCGACGCGCTGATCCCGTTCGGGGACCACTTCGAGGTGGTCGTCTTCATCGGCACCGGCACGGAGCTGCGGCGGCTGACCGTCGTACGGCGATCGATGCTCGGCCTCGGTGATCCGGCCGTGCCGTCGCCGGTGCAGCTCACGCTGGAGCAGATCTCCGACCTGCGGCCGGTCGAGCACAACGGGTTCTCGGTGCTCAGCCGGGAGAACGATCCGCTCGTGTCGATGGCGGTCGTCGACCGGGAGAATCTGCTGCCGCAGTCGTCTCTCGGCCTGGGGGTACTGCTCGGCGTACCGCGGTTGAGCACGGTCGCGTTCTGCCCCGCGGATGCCGGCCAGGAGACGGCGGACGACCTGGCGAGGTTCGTCGCGGACACCTATCGCGACGCGCCCGACCAGTGCAGTCCGGACGTGTTCTGGCTGCAGGGCGACCGGATGGTCCAGGTGCCGGTCACGCTGGCCGAGCCGCCGACAGTCATGCTGCCGGCGGCGCTACTGCCGTCCCCGCGCCGTACCTGGGTCCGGCACCTCGTCCAGCAACTGTTCCGCCGCTGACGAGCTAGCCGGCGACGCGCTTCCTGGCCGCCGTCTTCTTGGCCGGCGCGGCCTTCTTCACCGCTGCCTTCTTGGCCACCGTCTTCTTCGCGGTGGCCTTCTTCACCGCGACCGTCTTCTCGGGCTGCTTCCGCGCGCTCGGCTTCGCCGCTCGGCCCTCGAGGATCTCGGCCAGGAACTGCCCGGTGTACGACGCCGGGTTCGCCGCGACCTCCTCCGGCGTACCTTCCGCGATCAGCGTGCCGCCGCGGCGACCACCGTCCGGACCGAGGTCGATCAGCCAGTCGGCGGTCTTGATCACGTCGAGGTTGTGCTCGATGACCAGCACCGAGTTGCCCTTGTCCACCAGGCCGCTCAGTACGCCGAGCAGCTTGCGGATGTCCTCAAAGTGCAGACCGGTCGTCGGCTCGTCCAGCACGTACACCGTCCGGCCGGTCGAACGCCGCTGCAGCTCGGACGCCAGCTTCACCCGCTGCGCCTCACCGCCGGACAGCGTCGGCGCCGGCTGACCGAGTCGCACATACCCGAGGCCGACCTCGACCAGCGTCTTCAGGTGCCGGGAGATCGCCGGGATCGCGGCGAAGAACTCCGCCGCCTCCTCGATCGGCATGTCCAGCACGTCCGCGACCGTCTTGCTCTTGTAGTGCACCTCGAGCGTCTCGCGGTTGTACCGCGCACCGTGGCACACCTCGCACGGGACATACACGTCCGGCAGGAAGTTCATCTCGATCTTCAGCGTGCCGTCACCCGAGCAGGCCTCGCACCGGCCGCCCTTGACGTTGAACGAGAACCGGCCCTGCTGGTACCCGCGGACCTTCGCCTCCGGCGTCTCCGCGAACAGCTTGCGGATGTGGTCCCACACTCCGGTGTACGTCGCCGGGTTTGATCGCGGCGTCCGGCCGATCGGCGACTGGTCGACGTGGATGACCTTGTCGACCAGCTCCATCCCGGAGATCTTCGTGTGCCGGCCCGGCACCGCGCGAGCGCCGTAGATCTGCCGCGCCAGTGACGTGTACAGGATGTCGTTGACCAGCGTCGACTTGCCCGACCCCGACACACCTGTGACCGCGACGAACACCCCGAGCGGGATCGTGACGTCGATGTCCTTCAGGTTGTTCTGCCGGGCGCCGTACACCGTCAGCTCACGGCCCTCGGTCAGCGGCCGCCGCACGGCGGGGATCGGGATCTCCCGCCGACCGGACACGTACGCACCGGTGATCGAGTCCGGGTGGTTGCGCAGGTCCTCGACCGTGCCGGACACGACGACCTGACCGCCGTGCTCACCGGCGCCCGGACCGATGTCGACGACCCAGTCGGCGTGGTCGATGGTGTCCTCGTCGTGCTCGACGACGATCAGCGTGTTGCCCAGCTCCTTCAGCCGGACGAGCGTCTCGATCAACCGCCGGTTGTCCCGCTGGTGCAGACCGATCGACGGCTCGTCGAGCACGTACAGCACGCCGACCAGACCCGAACCGATCTGCGTCGCCAACCTGATCCGCTGCGCCTCGCCACCGGACAGCGAACCCGCCGGCCGGCTCAGCGCGAGGTAGTCCAGACCGACGTCGAGCAGGAACCGCAGCCGCTCGCCGATCTCCTTGACCACCCGCTCGGCGATCTGCTTCTCCCGCGGCGACAGCTCCATCTGCGCCAGGAAGCCGTGCACCTCGTCGATCGACATCGCGCTGATCTCGGCGATGTTCTTCCCGCCGAGCGTAACCGCCAGCGAGATCGGCTTCAGCCGCGCGCCGTTGCAGGCCAGACACGGCACCTCGCGCATGTACTCCTCGAAGCGCTCCCGGCCGGTGTCGCTGGACGCCTCCGCGTGCCGGCGCTCGACGTACGGGATCACGCCTTCGAAGCTCGTGTAGTACGACCGCTCGCGGCCGTAGCGGTTCTGGTACGAGACGTGGACCTGCTTGTCGTGGCCGGTCAGCAGCGCCTTCTTCGCCTTCGCCGGCAGCTCTCCGAACGGCGTGCTGGTCTTGAACTTCAGGTCCTTCGCCAGCGCGTCGAGCAACCGCTCGAAGTACTGCGAGACGTTCTGCCCGGCCCACGGCTGGATCGCGCCCTCGTCCAGCGACTTGGACGGATCCGGCACCAGCAGCTCCGGGTCGACCTCCATCCGCGTGCCCAGCCCGGTGCAGACCGGGCAGGCGCCGTACGGCGAGTTGAACGAGAACGACCGCGGCTCGAGCTCGTCGATCGCGAGCGGGTGATCGTTCGGGCAGGCGAGCTTCTCGGAGAAGCGGCGCTCGCGGTGCGGGTCGTCCTCCGGCAGGTCGACGAAGTCGAGCACCAGCAGGCCGCTGGCCAGCCCGAGCGCGGTCTCGACCGAGTCGGTGAGACGCTGCTTGGCCGACTTCTTCACCGCGAGCCGGTCGACGACCACGTCGATGTCGTGCTTCTTCTGCTTGTCGAGCTTCGGCGGATCGGTGAGCTGGATCGTCTCACCGTCCACCCGCGCCCGGGACAGCCCCTGACCGCTCAGCTGGCGGAAGAGATCGAGGTACTCGCCCTTGCGGCCGCGGACGACCGGGGCCAGCACCTGGAACCGGGTGCCCTCGTCGAGCTCGAGCACCCGGTCGACGATCTGCTGCGGCGTCTGCCGCGCGATCGGCTCGCCACACTCCGGGCAGTGCGGCCGCCCGGCGCGGGCGAACAGCAGCCGGAGATAGTCGTAGACCTCGGTGATCGTGCCGACGGTCGAGCGCGGGTTGCGCGAGGTGGACTTCTGGTCGATCGAGACGGCCGGCGACAGCCCCTCGATGAAGTCGACGTCGGGTTTGTCCATCTGCCCCAGGAACTGGCGCGCGTACGCCGAGAGGGACTCGACGTAGCGTCGCTGGCCCTCGGCGAAGATCGTGTCGAAGGCCAGGCTGGACTTGCCGGACCCGGACAGTCCGGTGAAGACGATCATGGCGTCCCGCGGCAGGTCGACCGAGACGTCCTTCAGGTTGTGCTCACGCGCTCCGCGCACGATCAGACGGTCAGACACAAGCTCACTCTCAGCCGTTCTCGAGGGTATCCGGGGCATGCCCCGTCATGCTAACGAGGCCCACCGACAAAAACTTCCGCCGCCGGATGCAGTGGTCCGTTCGCGGGGCGTTTCGAAAGTATATTCGATCGCCGAGGGTGGTTCGCGCACCCGGTCGCGAACAGTGCAAGGATCGCTCTATCACCGACATCCAGGGAGAAGTCGCATGCCCGAGTACCACGGGAACGCCAAGGTCGGCGGACCGGCCCAGACCCACGAGCTGGCCCAGTTGATGATCACCAAGGTCGCGGTCGGGCCGATGGACAACAACGCCTACCTGCTGCGTTGCCGCCAGACCGACGAGCAGGTCCTGATCGACGCCGCGAACGAGGCGGACACGCTGCTCCAGCTGATCGGCGACGGCGGCCTTGCGCGCGTGATCACCACGCATCAGCACAAGGACCACTGGGAGGCGCTGGCCGAGGTCGTAGCCCGCACCGGCGCCACCACAGTCGCCGGCCGGTACGACGCCGAGGGCATCCCGGTCCCGACCGACCAGCTCGTCGACGACGGCGACCACATCGCCGTCGGCCAGTGCACGCTCCGCGTGATCCACCTCGTCGGGCACACGCCTGGCTCGATCGCCCTGGTGTACGACGACCCGGACGGCGCGCCGCACCTGTTCACCGGCGACTCGCTGTTCCCCGGAGGCGTCGGGAACACCCAGGGCGACGCGGAGCGGTTCACCTCGCTGATCAACGACGTCGAGACCAAGCTGTTCAACGAGCTCCCCGACGAGACCTGGGTCTACCCCGGCCACGGCTCCGACACCACCCTCGGGACCGAGCGCCCGCACCTCGCAGAGTGGCGCGAGCGCGGCTGGTGAGTGGATTCGCCGAATACGAGCCGGGTGTCGCCCGGCAGACCGTCGACGTACAGGTGCGTCCAGGAGAGCTGCGTGACCTGGACGCGTGTGCGGAGCTGATCGTGTCGCGGACCCACGGGTCCGCGACCGAGCGGCGCGAACGGCTGGTGGCCGACCTCGCCGACCCGGAGAAGTACATCGCCGTCGCGGTCGTCGGCGACGAGGTCGTCGGGTACGGCGGGGTGATCCGCCATGAGCTCAAACCCGACGACCCGCCGACGACTGCTCCGACCGGGTACTACCTGATCGGCCTGATCGTCTCCCCCGACTGGCGACGGCACGGCATCGGCGAGCTGCTGATGCGAGATCGCATCCGCTGGACCGCGGAGCGCGCCGACGCCGTCTACTCGTTCGTCAACCAGGCGAACGGCGCGATCCTCGACCTGAACAAGAGGTTCAGGTTCACCGAGGTCACCCGGGACTTCATCTTCCCGGGCGCCCCGTTGAAACCCGGCACCTGCGTACTCCTCCGGGCCGACCTCACCGATCAGTGAGCTCGGCCGGGTAGGCGATCACGTCGACCAGCGCGTTGTTGCGGATCGCGGTGATCTCCGTACGACGGGCGATCGCGTCCTCGAACAGTTGCCGCTGCAGCGACTGAGCATCCCGGAGCGGTACTCCGTTCACCGCCAGCACCAGGTCTCCCTGGCGGAGGCCCGCGGCGGCGGCCGGGCTCGCCGGGATAACCTCGACGACCCGGAGCGCCGCCCGCTGGTCGAACCGTTCCGCCAACGAGGGGCGTAGCGGTGCGGGCGTCGTCACCAGGCCGAGGTACGCGCGGCGTACGCGACCGTCGTGCAGTAGCGAGTAGATGATCCGGCGGGTCGTCGGGTTGATCGGGACGGCCAGGCCGAGGCCGATCCCGGCGACCGCGGTGTTGATGCCGATCACTCGGCCGTTGCCGTCGGCCAACGCTCCCCCGGAGTTGCCCGGGTTCAGGGCGGCGTCGGTCTGGATGACGTCCTCGATGATCCGCTGCGCCGAGCCGCTGCTGACTGGCAACGACCGGCCGAGCGCGCTCACCACGCCGGCGGTCACGCTCCCGGCCAGGCCGAGCGGGTTGCCCACGGCAACCACCAGGTTCCCGACCTTCAGATGGTCCGCGTCGCCGTACTCCGGCGGGTCGGGGATCTCGCGGTCGGCGCGCAGCACGGCGAGGTCGGACAGCCGGTCGACGCCGACGACGCGGGCCTGGGCCGTCGTACCGTCGGCGAACTCCGCGGAAGCCTCCGAGCCGTCGCCGACCACGTGCGCGTTCGTGAGCAGGTGACCGTCGCCGGTCAGCACCACCCCGGAGCCGGACGAGTCGCCGCGCCGGCTGTGGATCCGCAGGCTCGCGACCCGCGGGATCAGGTGTTCGGCCACCCCCGAGACCACTCGGGAGTAGGCGTCCAGGACATCGTCCCCAGCAATCTCTTCAGCCATCGTCACGCCTCCTGGATTACAGGATTACACCGCAATCAAATCCGGACCAGCGCGTGAACCGGACCACAAACCTGACCGATCGGTTGAAAACTGGCCGATCGGTCAGGCAAGATGCTGACATGGCAGTCACCACCCCGGCGCGGGAGCGGACCAGGCGCGAGATCGTCCGGCAGGCGATGCACCTGTTCCAGGCCCGCGGCTACAACGCGACGTCGTTGCAGGACATCGCGACCGCGGCCGGCTGCTCGAAGGCGACGGTGCTGTACCACTTCAGCGGCAAGCCGGCTGTGTTGGCGGCCGTCCTCGAGCCCGCGGCCGCCGACGTGGCCGAGCTCGTGAAGGCCGCGGCCGAGCTGTCCCGGGCCGACGCCCAGGAGCTCGCCATCCAGAGCTTCATCGATCTCGCCGTCACCCACCGCGGGGTCGTCGACGTGTTGCAGGACATCCTCCCGGTGATCGAGGAGATGCCCGAGGTCGGGCAACTGGTCACCGACGGCATGCAGCTGACCGAGTACATGGCCGGGTCCGACGACCCGATCGAGCACGACCTGGCGAAGTTCGCGATCAACGGTCTGCTCGGCGAGTGCCGGCACTCCGTCGAGCGCACCGACGACGACCTCCGACGACTCTGCGACATCGCCCTGCGGAGACTCCTCCGCCGCGCCTGAGACCTGAACCCGCCGCCCTCCGCCCTCCGGGCGGACCATCACCCCTGCCCGTACGCCGTACCGACCCGAACGGATGCTGTTCCCGATGGCCAATCTGCTGTACCGGCTCGGCCGGTTCTCCTACCAGCGCAGGCGGCTCGTGGCCGCCGTGTGGGCGCTGTTCCTCGTCCTGCTGGGTGTCGGCGCGCTGACGCTGGGCGGCAAGACCGCGAACACGTTCTCGATCCCGGGCACCGAGTCGCAGCGCGCGCTCGATGCACTCAAGCAGGAGCTGCCGGCCGCGAGCGGCGCGTCGTCCACGGTCGTGGTGAAGGCTCCGGACGGCAAGACGCTGGCCGACCCGACCGTGAAGGCCGCGGTCGGCGTGACGGTTGCCAAGGTCGCCAAGGTGCCCGAGGTGATCGGTGCGGTCGACCCGTTCACCAGCAAGGCGATCAGCCCGGACGGTACGACGGGGTTGATCAGCGTCCAGTTCGACAAGCCGGCCGACGAGCTGTCGAAGGAGAGCGTCGACGGGTACGACGGGCTGAGCGGACTGAGTTCGGGTGATCTCAAGGTAGTCCCGGGCGGTCAGATCAAGGCCGGGGTACCGGAGATCGGCGCGACCGAGGTGATCGGCGTCGCGGTTGCGGCCGTCGTACTCGTCGTCACGTTCGGGTCGTTGGTTGCCGCGGGTATGACACTGGCGACGGCGCTGCTCGGCGTACTGGCCGGGATGGCCGGGCTGTTCATCGTGACGGCGTTCACGGATGTGTCGTCAACGGCGCCGATCCTGGCGTTGATGCTCGGGCTCGCGGTGGGGATCGACTACTCATTGTTCATCAGCTCCCGGCATCGGTCGCAGCTGGCTGAAGGGATGGATCCCGAGGAGTCCGTTGCGCGGGCGACCGCGACGGCCGGGTCCGCGGTGTTGTTCGCCGGTGCGACCGTAGTGATCGCGCTGGCCGGGCTGTCGGTGGTCGGGGTTCCGTTCCTGACTGCCATGGGTCTTGCCGCTGCGGCGACGGTGCTCACCGCAGTACTGGTCGCGTTGACTTTGCTGCCGGCGTTGCTCGGCTTCGTGGGGAACCGGGTGCTGCCGCGGAAGCTGCGGAAGTCGCCGACCGCGGCTGTGCACAAGGAGGGGTTCGGTTTCCGCTGGGGCCGGCTGGTGACGCGGCTGCGGGTGCCGATCGTTGCTGTCGGCATCATCGGGCTCGGCTTCCTGGCGATCCCGGTGAAGGACATGCAGCTCGCGCTGCCGGACGGCGCGTCGGCGGCGGCCGGGACGAACCAGCGGGTCGCGTACGACATGACCGCTGCCGCGTTCGGACCGGGCGCGAACGGGCCGCTGGTGGTCGTTGTGCAGAGCAACGACCCGGCGACCTCGAATGCGCTGGCACAGCAGGTGTTGGGCAAGGCGCAGGGCCTTCCCGACGTCGTCGCTGCCCAGCCGGCCGCGGCGAGCCAGGACGGTACGACGCGGTTGCTGCAGGTGATCCCGAAGAGCGGACCGGCCAGCGAGCAGACCGCCGACCTGGTGAAGAACCTGCGCTCGGCAATCAAGCCGCTCGCCACCGGTGGCGCCGATATCTCCGTGACCGGGAACACCGCGGTCGGGGTCGATGTGTCGAACAAGCTGTCCGACGCGCTACCGACGTACCTGTTCGTGGTGATCGGGTTGTCGTTCCTGCTGTTGCTGCTGGCGTTCCGGTCGATCCTGGTGCCGTTGAAGGCGACGCTCGGGTTCGTGCTGACGATCGGGGCGACGTTCGGGATCACGGTCGCGGTGTTCCAGCAGGGGCACCTGGCGAAGCTGGTCGGGATCGACTCCCCCGGTCCGCTGGTGAGCTTCCTGCCGATCATCATGATGGGCATCCTGTTCGGGCTCGCGATGGACTACGAGGTGTTCATCGTGTCCCGGGTCCGGGAGGAGTTCGTCCACGGCAGGCACGCGAACGACGCCACGATCCAGGGCCTCGGCCACGGCGCCCGGGTCGTCACCGCCGCCGCCCTGATCATGGCCTCGGTCTTCGCCGGGTTCATCCTGGTCGAGGACCCGATCATCAAGGCGATCGGCTTCGGCCTCACCATCGGCGTACTGATCGACGCCTTCGTGGTCCGGATGACGCTGGTCCCCGCGATCCTCAGCCTGCTCGGCGACCGCGCCTGGTGGTTCCCGAAGTGGCTCGACCGGATCACCCCGAGGGTCGACATCGAGGGCGAGTCGCTGAACGTGCCCGGCAAGCCCGAGGAGAAGGAACTCGCAGAGGTCCGCTGACGCCAAGAAGGGCACCGACAATGTCGGTGCCCTTCTTCGTTGTCGGGCTGACAGGACTTGAACCTGCGACCCCCGGTCCCCCAGACCGGTGCGCTACCAAACTGCGCCACAGCCCGATACTCGCCGTTGAGGTGAGCGGGCTTTACCTTACAGCATTCGCCGCCCTGGTCCTGACCAGGGCGGGTCAGCGCTTCTTGTTCTTCTGGCGGGCCCGGATCTGCACGTGCACCGGGCTGCCGACGAAGCCGAAGTCCTCGCGCAGGCGGCGTTCGATGAAGCGCTGGTAGGACGCCTCGATCTGGCCGGAGGTGAAGATCGCGAACGTCGGCGGCATGGTCGTGGCCTGCGTACCGAACAGGATCTTCGGCTGCTTCCCGGAGCGGACCGGGTGCGGGTGGGCGGCAACCATCCGGCCAAGGAACGCGTTCAGCTGGCCGGTCGGGACGCGGGTCTGCCAGCCCTCGAGCGCGGCCTCGATCGCCGGTACGAGCTTCTCCATGTGCCAGCCGGTGAGCGCGCTGATGTTCACCCGCGGCGCCCAGCGGAACTGCACCAGGTCGCGGTCGATCTCGCGCTCCAGGTAGTAACGGCGCTCCTCGTCCATCAGGTCCCACTTGTTGTAGGCGATCACCAGCGCCTTGCCGGCTTCCTCGACCGCGTTCATGATCCGCAGGTCCTGCTCGGTGATCGACTGCGAGGCGTCGATGACGACCACGACCACCTCGGCCCGCTCGATCGCGGCGTTGGTCCGCAGCGAGGCGTAGTACTCGTGGCCCTGGGAGTTCTTCACCTTGCGCCGGATGCCGGCGGTGTCGATGAACCGCCACTCCTTGCCGCCGAGCGTGATCAGCTCGTCCACCGGGTCGACCGTCGTCCCGGCGACGTCGCTGACGACGACCCGGTCCTCCTTGGCGACCTTGTTCAGCAGGGAGGACTTGCCGACGTTCGGCTTGCCGACGATCGCGACCCGTCGCGGCCCGGCCAGCTCACCGTCACGCTCGGGCGGCGCCTCGGGCAGAGCCGCGAGTACGGCGTCCAGCATGTCGCCCGTGCCGCGGCCGTGCATCGCGGAGACCGGGAACGGCTCGCCGATACCCAGGCTCCACAGGTTCATCGCCTCGGACTCGACGCGCTGGTCGTCGACCTTGTTCGCGGCGAGGACGACCGGCTTGCCGGACTTCCGCAGTACCCGGACGACTGCCTCGTCCGCGTCGGTGATACCGACGACCGCGTCGACCACGAACAGCACCGCGTCGGCGGCGTTGATCGCGACCTCGGCCTGGGCCGCGACCAGCGCGGCCATGCCGACCGCGTCCGGGTCCCAGCCGCCGGTGTCGACGACCGTGAACTCACGGCCGGCCCAGTTGGCGTCGTACGACACGCGGTCGCGGGTCACGCCCGGGGTGTCCTCGACGACCGCCTCGCGGCGGCCGATGATGCGGTTGACCAGCGTGGACTTGCCCACGTTCGGCCGCCCGACGATCGCAAGCACCGGGAGTGGCCCCGTGTCCTCACGGTCGTGCGTCGGTACTTCGGTGGGCAGGTCAGTCATCAGGGTCCTTCTCGTCTCGCCAGCCCGGAAGAGGGTGGCCGGTTTCTTCGACGGCCGCCTTCACATGGGCGCGCAGCACGTCGCCGATGTGGTCGGCAACCGCCTGTACGTCGGAATGTCTCCTAGGAAAGGGTACGCGCTCAATCGTGAACGGCTCGCCGTACACGACATCGACCCGGCTCCCGGCCGGTGGGTGACCCTCCACGCTACCCAACGGCAGCCGCGTCCCCATCAGCGCCACCGGCAGGATCGGGGCGCCGGTGACCATCGCCAGATACGCCACGCCGACCTTGATCCGGCTGAAATCGCCCGGTCCGCGGGTGCCTTCGGGGTAGATGTTCAGTACCCGGCCGTCCCGCAGTACCTGGATCGACTTCCGGACCGCGAGCATGTCGTACGACGACCTGTCGACCGGGATCTGGCCGATCCGGCGCAGGAACGCGCCCTGGAGACCCCCGAACACCTCGATCTTGCCGAGCTGGTGCAGCATCCGCGGCGCGACCGCTCCGAGCAGCGGCGCGTCCAGCAGACTCAGGTGGTTCGGCGCCATCAGCAACGGGCCGGTGAGCGGGAACCGGTTCTCGTGGTGGATGGTCAAGTTGTACTTGCGCAGGAAGTACGGCTTCGCGATCTTCCGCATCGGCAACGCCAAGCGGTACGGCAACGGCGGCAGATCATCGGTGCGGGGCAGGTCCTTGTGCCCGGTGACTTCCGCCGTCATCTGTCCTGGCCTTGAGGGACAGTCTCCTTTGCCAGTCGGCTGATCACGTCGATGACCTCCTCGAGGGTCATGTACGTCGAATCGATGGTGACGGCGCCGTCCGAGGCGACCTGGAACTCCGACACGGTCGAGTCGTCGGCGTCGCGCCGGATGATCTGGTCCCGCAGCTGCTCCGCGGTCAACGAGCTGACCTCGGCGCCGCGGCGGGCCATCCGGGCCTCCTGGTCGGCGGTCAGCAGCACCTTCAGCTCGGCGTCGGTGGCGACCACGGTGGCGATGTCGCGGCCCTCGACCACGATCCCGCCGCTCGGCTGGGCGTTGTCGATGATCGCCCGCTGCCGCCGGATCAGCTCCTTGCGAACGTCGAGGTTGGTGGCGATCTTCGAGACCACCTCGCTGATCCGCGGCTCCCGGATCGCGGCCGTGACGTCGGTCCCGTCGGCGATGACGAACTGGTGGCCCGGGTCGGTGCTGATCTCCAGCCGCAGGTCCCGGGCGCGCTGCGCCACCGCGGCGATGTCGTCCAGATTCAGCCCGTGCTCGACCGCCGACCAGGTCACCGCCCGGTACGTCGCCCCGGTGTCGAGGAACCGCAGTCCGAGCCGGGTGGCCACTCCGCGGGCGGTGCTCGATTTACCGGAGCCGCTCGGGCCGTCCACAGCGATGATCATGCCCCGAAGATTACCTTCGGACGGGGACAGAACTAGCGGTGGACCACCCAGCCGCGGTCGGTCAGGACGTCGACCAGCTGGTCGACGGAGGCGGGTTTGACGGCGAGCTCGACCTCACCGACCGGGCGGCCGGGGCTGTGGTCGATGCGCAGGTCCTCGACGTTGGCGCCGGACTCGGCCGCATCGGCGAACAACTTGGCCAGCTGACCGGGGCGGTCGGGGATCGTGACCAGGACCGTGACCAGGTCGATGTGCGGCGTACCGTGCTTGCCCGGTACGCGGACCGCGCCGGAGACGCCCTGGCCGAGGATCGCGGTCAGCTCGTCGCCGGCCTCTTCCTTGCCTAGGGCAACGAGGAGGCGGTCGAGCTCGCCGCGGATCTGCTCCAGCAGGCCGGTCAGCGCACCCGAGTTCGCGGACACGATCTGGGTCCACAGCGTCGGGTCGCCGGCCGCGATCCGGGTGACGTCCCGGACGCCCTGACCGGACAGCTCGAGGTGGGACGACGGTGCGTCGGCCAGCGTGCCGGCAGCGAGCGCCGACATCAGGTGCGGCAGGTGGGACACGCGAGCGACGCCGAGGTCGTGGTCCTCGACGGACATCTCGACGGTACGGGCGCCGGCGGCCTCGGCCAGACGGCGTACGAGGTCTACCGCATCCGGCGAGCTGGTCTCGTGTGGCGTGATCGCCCAGGTGGCGCCGTCGAACAGGTCAGCACGCCCGGCGAGCGGGCCGTTGCGCTCGGAGCCGGCCATCGGGTGGCTGCCGACGTACCGGCTGAGGTCGCCGGTCAGCCTGCGGGCGTCGGCGAGTGGCTTGGACTTCACGCTGGCCGCGTCCGTCACCACCGCGTCGGTCTGCTGAAGCTGCTCGGCGACCACCGCGCCGACATGGTCAGGCGGTACGGCGACCACGACCAGCTGCGGCTCGATCTGCACCAGCCGCGAGCCGGCCCCGATCCGCTCGGCCATCAGCGCGTTGTCCGGGTTCCCGTCGACGAGCTCCACGACGACACCCAGCCGGGCAAGCGCGAGGCCGATCGACGTACCGATCAACCCGGTGCCGACGATGCGAACAGGACCCCGTAGTTCGGTCACTGGGCGCCGGTCAGGTCTGGGCGGAGCGCGACGGCGCCGTGGAGGTAGACGTGCTGGATCTTGTCGCGGGAGCGTGAGGTCTCGGTGTGCACCATCAGCCGGACCACCCGCGGCAGCGCGTGCGGCACCGGGATCTCCTGCATGCACATCAGCGGTACGTCGGTCAGCCCGATCTGCCGCCCCGCGACCGCCGGGAACTCCGAACGCAGGTCCGACGTGACGGTGAACAGGATGCTGATCAGATCCTCGTTCTCCAGATCGTTCGCCTCCAGGACCGCCTTCACCAGCTCCGCGGACCGCTCGAGCAGGTGCTCGCGCTCGTCCACGTCCAGCTGGGTGGCACCCCGGATCGCCCGTACCGCCACGTGCTTGCCTCCTCGATGTTTGTCTCCCCAACCCTAGGCCAGAGTAATCAAGGAGTGGACAGCCGTCTCGGATCGTGCACGTGGTCAGCCGTTCCGGGCGGCCTCGAGGAGCCGGCGGGCGATCGGTAGCAGCCCCGCCTCGCGTACCGGGGCGAGTGGATCGGACAGCTGGCGACGGCGGCGGAAGCTGCCCGGCGGGTCGCCGTACGCGAGGGCGAAGCGACGCGAGAAGTGGTACGGGTTGCTGTAGCCGCAGTCGGACGCGATCTCCCCGATCGTGGCGTTGGTGCGTTGGAGAGCGGTCGCGGCGCGGGCCAGCCGGATCAGATCGAGCGCGTACGCCGGTCCGCATCCGTAGCGCTCCCGGAACAGCCGGTGCAGGTGTCCGGCGGACAGGTTCGCCGCGGCGGCCAGCTCCGGGACGGAGACGATCCGGGGACCAGTCGCCCACACCGCGGCGACATGGTCGACGACGCGCTGCACGGCATCCGGCAGCTCCGCACGTTGCCGGCCGTCCGGAGCGCTGACGAAGACCTCCAGCATGCTTGCAACCAGTCGATCGCTGTGGCCCCGCTCAGCCGTGCTGTCCAGCAAGTAGCTGCACAGCTCGCCGAGCAGGCCCGGATCGGACATCGAACGCACCCAAGGCCACCTCGACGGATCGCCGAGGTCGCCGAAGTCGTCGATCTGGAAGTGCACGTACGCGTGCCGCGAGTGGTGATCACAGTCCCAGATATAGGCGTCCCGATTCCCACGCCTCGCAAGCGCGACCGTCCCCGGGCGCAACTCGTGCTCGACCGTCGCCTGCAGGACGCCGGCGTCGTACACATCGGTCCGCCAGATGGCCGACCCGTGGAGGATCCAGAGCAGCTCGAAGTTCGGCAGCCGGCGCGGTCCGTACGTCGCCCCTGGCGCGTAGTCCGCGATCTGCACCAGGGAATTCACGCTGACCGCCGGTGCTCGCGATGTCACGAACAGATAGTAAAGCGCTTGCCGGCGACATTGGCCGGCTCGGCGTCCTCTGTCACGGTGGCTAGATGCATTTCACCGAGGTCAGCGACGAGTTGGTCGAGTCCTTCCGGCGAGACGGTTTCGTCGTACTCGACCAGGCCCTGCCTGCCGAACAAGTCAGCGAGCTCCACGTCGCCGCCGAGCAACTGTGCCGGGGCGAGCTCGGCGCCGTCGAAGGCGCTCCGGCTCCGGAGTCCACCGACGATGTCCTGCGCCGGTTCCTCTGCATCCACCACCCACACAAGGTGTCCGACGCTGCCCTTGCGGCGCTGCACGCGCCGCGGGTGGTCGAGACGCTCACGGCCGTCATCGGGCCCAACGTCAAGGCGATGCAGTCGATGCTGTTCATCAAGCCCGAAGGCAAGCCTGGGCAGGCGTGGCATCAGGACGAGTTCTTCATCCCGACCAGGGACCGCTCGCTGACCGCGGCCTGGATCGCACTCGACGACGCCACCGTCGAGAACGGCTGCCTGTGGGTGCTGCCGGGCTCGCACCGGCGCGGCGTGCTTTATCCGGATCGCGAGCAGGACGACCTCCGCTTCGACTGCACGGTCGAGGCGTTCGACTTCCCGTACTCCGACGACGACGCGATCCCGGTCGAGGTATCGGCGGGCTCGGCGGTGATCTTCAACGGGTACCTGCTGCACCGGTCCCTGCCGAACACCGGCCGGCACGGACTCCGGCGAGCACTCGCGAACCACTACATGAGCGCCGAGTCGCTGCTCCCCTGGCAGACCGTGCCGGACGGCGTACATGTCGGCAAGCACGACTACCGCGACATCGTGATGGTCGCCGGGACCGATCCGTACGCCTACAAGGGCATCGACGACCTGGCCCGGCCGCACTCGCGGCCGGACAAGGACGGCGGCTGCGACCGCTAGCCGACTGCTATCCGAGCTGTGCCTCGGCGGCGTCGACCGTCTGCTCGAGCAGCAGCGCGATCGTCATCGGCCCGACGCCGCCCGGGACCGGGGTGATCAGGCGAGCCACCTCGGCCGCCTCCTCGAAATGCACGTCCCCGACGTTGCCCTCGTTGTACCCGGCGTCGACCACGACCGCGCCCGGCTTCAGCCAGTCGCCGCGGACGAAGTTCGCCTTACCGACCGCGGCGATCACGACGTCCGCGGTCCGGACCAGCTCGGGCAGGTCCCGGGTCCGCGAGTGCGCGTAGGTCACCGTCGCGTTCGATGCCAGCAGCAACATCCCGGCCGGCTTGCCGAGGATCGGGCTGCGGCCGATCACCACGGCGTGCGCGCCCTCGAGCGGTACGTCGTACGCCGCGAGCAGCCGCATGATCCCGCCGGGCGTGGCCGAGCGGAACCCGGGATCGCCGAACGCCATCGCCGCGAACGACAGCATCGTCACGCCGTCGACATCCTTGCCCGGGTCGATCGCCTCGAACGCGGCCCGCTCGTCGATCTGCGCCGGCACCGGATGCTGGAGCAGGATCCCGTGCACCTCCGGGTCCTCGGACAGCTTCCGGATCTCCGCGACCAGTTCCTCGGTCGTGGTCTCGGCCGGCAGTACGACGCTCCGCGAGGCGATCCCGGCCTTCTTCGACCGGTTCTGCTTCATCCGCACGTACGTCGCCGACGCCGGGTCGTCGCCGACGAGCACGGTCGCCAGGCAGGGCTGCACGCCGTACTTCTCCTGCACGGCAGCGGCCCGCTCTGCCGCCTTGGCCACCATCTCGGCGGCGAGGTCGGTCCCGATCATCAACTCAGCTGTCATCTGGCGCACTCCTCTGACGTCGAAGGTGCCCAGGCGCGCGGCGAAGCCGGATGGCAGACCGTTCCCCGGTGGTGGTCCACCTCAGCGCCAGTCGCGGTCCGTCCTCAGGATACCGACCCCGTCGCCTGGGCTACGAATGCGTCGGCCACCCCGTCGCCGATCCGGAGCGGGACCTTGCTGTGCGGAAGGCGGACATCGCGGATCTCGTTCGCCTGCGTGATCAGGTGCTCGATCTCGTCCCGGGCAGTCGCGACGTCCGACTCGTTGCCCTCCGCCTGCGCCTCGAACACGCGCAGCGCCTGCCGCAGCGCCCCACCCCAGTAGAACGACGCGTCCAGCCACGAGTCGGTCTCGGCCTCGAACTCCGGGTCGATCACGCCGCTGCGGATCTGAGCGGACGCGTTCTCGATCGCCTCCAAGTACGGCTCGAGCTCGGCGATCGCCCCGGCCAGGTCGCCGCCGTCCCAGGTCGCTTTGAAGGCCGCCAGCTTCGCGGCCAGCACCGGCGCATTGGTCAGGTGCAGCTTCCCGTCGTACGTCGTCAGGTCCGCGAACACCTCCAGCGCCGCGATCGTGGCCGCGTCTCCCCCGGCGCGCTCGGCGATCGCGCGATGCCAGGACGCGTCGGCGTCGTACGTCGCGGGCTTCCAGCCGAACTCGGCGAACGAGTACAGCGCGAGCTTGCTGGCCGCGGCCTGGTTCATCGGGTTCGAGATGACGCCGACGACGTGCTCGGCGAGGCCGGGCTCGCGACCTGTGTACGGCGCCAGCAGGATCCGGCCGTGCGCGTAGTCGTTGACCGGGTAGTTGTCCCAGATCAGGATGTCGTGCCCGAACACCGCCTTCGCCGCGGCCGCTTGTGCGCTCGTGATCTGCTCCGGAACGACCGCAGTACCCGTCCAGTGCACAATCACGGCGGGATCGAGTTGCTCGCGCAGGGCCTGCTTGTACGGCGTCTCCTCGACGTCGTAGTACTCGGTCGGGACCATCTGCAGCGGAGCCACGTCCGGCTTGGTCGCGATCCACTCCCGCTGGACGCGGTTGCACAGGTCGGCCTGCGCCGCACCGGCCGCACCACCACCTGAGCCGTACTTCGTGGCGTCCTCGTCGGAGTGCCATTTCTCGTACTCGATGTCGTCCAGCGGCACGTTGAACACCCGTACGCCGAGCGCGTACAGCGCCTCGAACTTCGCGATCAACGCCTGGAAGTCCTCGTCGGAGGTGTAGGCAATCGACAGGCCGGGCGACAGCGCGAAGGTGAAGTCGACCTTGTTGCGCTGCGCCCGCTCGATCAGCTCGCCGAGCTCGGCCAGCTTGTCGGCCGGGTACGGGTCACGCCACTGCTCGCGGTGGTACACGTCGTCCTTCGGCGCGTACTGGTAAGTGTTCAGCTTGTGCGCGCCGAGGTAGTCCAGGTGGTCGAGGCGGTCGGCGTGCGACCACGGGGTGCCGTAGAAGCCCTCGATCGAGCCGCGGTACGGCAGCGTCGGCCAGTCACGGATCTCGACGCCGTCGACGTGGTTGCCCTCGACAAGCTGGTCGAGGGTCAGGGCCGCGTAGTACGTGCCTCGGATGTCGACGCCGTCGAGGACGATCTGGTGGTCACCGACGGCAACGACGTACCCCTCGGTCGGCAGACCGGCGGCCGGTTCGACGTCGAGGCCGGTGCCGCCGAGATGGACGGTCACTGCGGCCTCGCCGTCGATGATCGTGGTCACGCCGGCGCGGGTCAGGGTGTCGCGGACGATCCGCTCGGCGTCGGGATCGGTGGTCGGTCCGTGTACCAGACCGACCGTGCTACCGAGGTCGAATCCGTCCGGACGCGTGCTGGTCTGCTGAGGGTCAGGGGTCACAGCCCTATCCACTCAGCGCGCGGACCTGCCCGTCAAGACACCCGGGTCAGCTTGAGGACCGGGATCGTGCGAATGCCCGCCGTACGGACCTCGTACTCCGCGAACCCCGGGTAGCGCCGCGCCTGCTCGGCGTAGATGCGGTCGCGGTCGGCGCCGGTCACGTCGTCGACGGACACCTTGTAGGTCTCGGTGCCGACCTCGACGACGCCCTCGCCGGCGGAGACCAGGTTGCGGTACCAGTCCGGGTTCGTCGGCGCGCCGCCCTTGCTGGCGAACACGTAGATGACGGCCGGGTCGGTCTCGTCGGCCAGGTACATCGTCGGGGCGATGAACTCCTGTCCGCTCCGGCGACCGATGTGGTGCAGCAGCACCATCGGGGCGCCTTCGAAGTTGCCGCCGACCTTGCCTTCGTTCTCCCGGAACTCAGTGATGACGTTCGTGTTCCAGTCGCTCATATCGTTTCCTCCGCAGATTTTCTAAAGCAAGCCTGCGTGGTCCAACGCGAGATAGGCGGCATCAATTCCGGTCATCGCACCCGGAGTGCGCAGCTCGGCACGGAACGCGTCCACGGTCAGCTCGACCGGGACGCAATCCTCGGCCTCGTCGAGCTGTTGTTTGCCGTCCGGGCGGCAGCCGCGCGCGATCGCGACGTACTTGCGGAAGGTCGAGGACGCCGCGGACCACTGCCAGCCGACGACGTCGAGCGTCTCGCAGGTGTAGCCGGTCTCCTCCTCGAGCTCCCGCGCGCCGGCGACGGCAACGTCTTCGCCGGGCTCCACCAGGCCGCCCGGCAGGTTCGTCACCACGGCGTCCGGGCCGGCGCGGAACATCCGGATCGTGACGATCCGGCCCTCCGGCGTCAGCGGCAGCACGGTGATCCCGGACGCGATCCCGGCCTCGGGGCCGAGGACGTCCCACTCGACCTCACGGCCGTCGGGCATCCGGTACCGCCGCAGCCGCACGGTCAGGAAGCGCTGGAAACCCGGCTCCTCCTCCAGCAGCTCCCACGGAACGGGATCGGCGGGCCGAGACGACTCAGCCGCCACGTTGTCGGTGACGGCTGAGGTCTCGTGCTGGTCCGTCACAGGGGACGGTTGTCGTCGGGATCTTCCGGCGGAGCGATCGGTGCGTCATCCGCCGGCGGGGCGACCGCGGAGTCGTCGGCCGACGCAGTCGTCTCCGCGCTGTCGTCCTTATCGGCGGCGTCGGTGTCGGCCGGCGCGGTGGGCTCCTCCGCAGGACGCGACTCGGACAGGATCCGGGCCAGCGTCTCCTCGGAGATCCGCTTGAACTTGCGCACCTGCGTCCGGGTCCGGTCCAGGACCGCGACCTCGAGCTGGTCCGGCGTCAGCTGCCGGACCTCGGTGCCGTCGTGGCCGAGCGCGTCGACCGCGAGCCGGAGCGCGCCCGCGAGCGAGATGCCCTCGGAGTAGTGCTCGCCGATGTAGTCCGCGACCTGGTCGGCCGGGCCGCCCATCACGGCGTACCCCTGCACGTCGGCGATGGAGCCGTCGTACGTGAGCCGGTAGACCTGGTCGTCGGACGGAGCGGCGCCGATCTCGGCGACCAGGATCTCGACCTCGAGCGGCTTCTCACCGCCGGAGGAGAAGATCGCGCCGAGCGTCTGCGCGTACGCGTTGGCCAGCGCCCGGCCGGTGACGTCGCGCCGGTCGTAGGAGTACCCGCGCATGTCGGCCAGCCGCACGCCGGCGATCCGCAGGTTCTCGAACTCGTTGTACCGGCCGACGGCGGCGAACGCCATCCGGTCGTAGATCTCGGCCACCTTGTGCAGCGCGGGCGAGCGGTTCTCGGCCACGAACAGGATGCCGTCGGCATATTGCAGCGCGATCGCGCTGCGGCCCTTGGCGATGCCCTTCCGGGCGAAGTCGGCCCGGTCCCGCATCAGCTGCTCGGGCGAGACGTAGAACGGAACGCTCATCGAAGGTGTCGTCCTCTTATCAGTCGAAGGGCGGGGGTCAGGTCAGGGACGTCGCGGCCGGGCCGTCGGGGCGCCGGTGCCGTTGGCTCCAGGCCGCGTCGACGAGCGCCGCCACCTCGTCCTCGGGCAGCCGCCGGTAACCGTCCGCGGTGACCACGCCGACCACCGGGAAGATCCGCCGGAGCATGTCCGGGCCGCCGGTCGCCGAGTCGTCGTCGGCCGCGTCGATCAGCGACTGGATCATCACCGTCACGCAGTCGGTCTCGGACAGGTCCTCGCGGTACAGCTTCTTCAGCGCGCCGCGGGCGAACAACGAGCCCGAGCCGACGCTGTAGAAGTGGGTCTCCTCGTACCGCCCGCCGGTCGGGTCGTAGGAGAAGATCCGGCCGCCCTTGATGTCCTGGTCGTACCCCGCGAACAGCGGCACCACGGTCAGGCCCTGCATCGCCATCGGCAGGTTGCCCCGGATCAGCGCGCTGAGCCGGTTGGCCTTGCCGTCGAGGCTGAGCGTCGCGCCCTCGAGCTTCTCGTAGTGCTCCAGCTCGACCTGGAACAACCGGACCATCTCGATCCCGAACCCGGCCGAGCCGGCGAACGCGACCGCCGAGTACTCGTCGGCCGGGAACACCTTCTCGATGTCACGCTGGGCGATGATGTTGCCCATCGTGGCCCGCCGGTCGCCGGCCATGATCACGCCACCGGGGAAGGTGGCCGCGACGATCGTCGTACCGTGCGGGACCTCACTGGACAGGTCACCCGAACCCAGGGCCCGTCGTCCCGGCAACAGGTCGGGCGCGTGCCCGGCCAGGAAGTCCATGAACGACGAGCCACCTGGGGTCAGGAAGGCTTCCGGCAACCGGCCGGAGGCATCAGAAGTCATCGAGCGGTTCACTCCCCACCCTTTTGCACGAATCCGCGGACGAACTCCTCGGCGTTCTCCTCGAGGACCTCGTCGATCTCGTCCAGGATCGAGTCGACGTCCTCGTCGAGTCGCTCTTTGCGCTCCTGGACGTCCTCCGACGCCTCGACCTCCTCGACCTCTTCCTCGGTCGACGAACGCTTGGGCTGCTTGTGCTGCTGCCCGCCGTCTTTCGCCATGGCACACACCTCCTAGAACCGCTGGAAAGGTCGCCCAACCGACCCTTCTATAGCGACCCTACCCGGCGGCGCCCCCAGTAATGGTGCGAACCAGGTCACTGGCGGTGTCGCATTGGTCAAGAAGTGCGCCGACATGCGCTTTCGTACCCCGCAGCGGGTCCAGCGTCGGGATCCGTTGCAGTGACTCCTTACCCGGCAGATCGAAGATCACCGAGTCCCAGGAGGCGGCCGCGACCTGCGGCGCGTACTGCTGCATGCAGCGGCCGCGGAAGTACGCGCGGGTGTCGGTCGGCGGGTGCGCCACCGCCATCCGGATCTCCTCGTCGGTGACGATGCGCTGCATCCGGTTGGATTTCACCAACCTGTAATACAGGCCCTTGTCCGGGCGGAGATCGGCGTACTGCAGGTCGATCAGGTGCAGCTTCGGGTCGTCCCACTCGAGACCGTCGCGATCGCGGTACTGCTGGAGCAGTTTGTACTTCGCGACCCAGTCGAGCTGGTCGGACAGCTTCATCGGGTCGATCGCGAGCTGGTCGAGGATCTGCTCCCACCGGTGCAGGATGTCCTTGGTCTGCCGGTCCGCGTCGTCGCCGTACTTGTCCTCGACGTACTTGCGGGCCTGCTCCAGGTACTCCGCCTGCAGCTGGACGGCGGTGATCTTGCGGCCGTCCTTCAGCGTCAGCAGGTGCGTGCAGGACGGGTCGTGGCTGACCTCGTGCAGCGCGGAGACCGGCCGGTCGACGCCGAGGTCGTCGGTCAGCCAGCCGTCCTCGATCATCGCGAGCACGAGCGACGTCGTACCGACCTTCAGGTACGTCGAGATCTCGGACAGGTTCGCGTCGCCGATGATCACGTGCAGCCGACGGTACCGGTCCGGATTCGCGTGCGGCTCGTCGCGGGTGTTGATGATCGGGCGCTTCAACGTCGTCTCCAGGCCGACCTCGACCTCGAAGTAGTCGGCCCGCTGGCTGATCTGGAACCCGTGCGCCGCGCCGTCCTGGCCGATGCCGACCCGGCCGGCGCCGGTGACCACCTGACGGCTGACGAAGAACGGCGTCAGGTGCCGCACGATCGACGCGAACGGCGTGGACCGGCGCATCAGGTAGTTCTCGTGCGAGCCGTACGACGCGCCCTTGTTGTCGGTGTTGTTCTTGTAGAGGTTCAGCTGCGGGGCGCCTGGGATCAGCCGGGCCTGCCGCGCGCCCTCCATGATCACCAGCTCGCCGGCCTTGTCCCAGACCACCGCGTCCCGCGGGTTGGTGGTCTCCGGAGCGGAGTACTCCGGATGGGCGTGGTCGACGTACAGCCGGGCGCCGTTGGTGAGGATCACGTTCGCCAGGCCGGTCTCCTCGTCGGTGAGCTGGCTGGAGTCCGCCACCTCCCGGCTCAGGTCGAATCCTCGCGCGTCGCGTAACGGGTGCTCCTCGTCGAAGTCCCACCGCGTCTTGCGCGCGAGCGGCTGCGTCTGCGCGTAGCCGTTCACCACCTGGCTCGAGGTCAGCATCGGGTTGGCCCCGGGCTGGCCCGGCACCGAGATCCCGAACTCGGTCTCGGTACCCATGATCCGCCGAACACTCATGCGAACGAGCCTACGCGGTACCGGCGACTAAAGGGGTTGCTGTGTCCACAGGGTTACATGTGAGACTGCGCCCGTGGACGAATTGGTGGCGATCCTGGACCGGGACAACCATGTCACCGGTTCCGCGCCACGGTCGGTGATGCGGCGCGACAACCTGCGCCATTCCGCCACCGGAGTAGTCGTCCGGAATACGGCCGGTGACATCTACGTGCACCGTCGTACACCGATCAAGGACCTGTACCCGAGCCGGTACGACTTCACTGCCGGCGGGGTCGTCGCGGCCGGTGAGGACCCGTTCCACGCCGTCGTACGGGAGCTGGAGGAGGAGCTCGGGATCTCGGGCGTCGAGCTGACGCGGTTGCCGGAGGGTGACTACGCCGACGACCACACGCAGTACCACGCCTACCTGTACACGTGCGTCTGGGACGGCCCGGTGCGGCACCAGCCGGAAGAGGTCGAGTGGGGCGCCTGGATGTCCCCCGCCGAGCTCGTCGCCAAGCTGGACGACCCGTCGTGGTCTTTTATGCCAGACGCGGTGGGCCTGCTCGGAGACTTCGTCCGGAGTCTGGCGACCATCGACCAGGGCTGGGACAGCGACGCCTGGATCGAAGGTCCGTGGATCAACCGCTCCCCACGGCGGCCCGAGGTGCGCCCCCGGCTGCTCGCTGAAGCCACGCTCCTCCCCTGGCTCGCCCCGCAGCTGCCCCTGCCCGTCCCGGTGCCCGAGCTGAGGGACAACGGCGTACGGCACCTGATGCTGCCCGGCTCACCTTTCACCGACGGCGGCACGGCGACGGGCCGCGAACTGGGCGCCTTCCTCAGGGCCCTGCACGCTGTGGATCCGGTCGAGGCGGTCGCGCGTGGTGCGCTGGACGCGGCCACGGCCGATGCCGAGAAGGCGGTGTTCCTGAAGGAGTGCAAGACCCAGATCGTGCCGCTACTGCCATCTGAAGCACGCGGTCGCGCCATCGACTTGCTCGACCGCGTGGCAAACGTCCGGACATCCTTGATCCATTGCGATCTCGGCCCGGACCACATCCTCATGGCCGACGGTCAGATCACCGGCATCATCGACTGGACGGACGCCGTCATCGGCGACCCCGCACTGGACCTCTGCTGGCCCCTCAACGGCGCTCCAGCAGCACTCAGGACCGGTCTGATCGAGGTGTACGAACCCACCCCTGACCAGGTCGAACGCGCCGCGGACTGGGCTCGCCTCTCCCCCTGGTACGGCGTCCACCGCGGCCTGCTCCTCGACCTGCCGGACGACGTGACGAATGGCCTGCAGGACATCCTGAACCGGCTCTGATGCAACCATCCGCCGGCTGTCCGGTCATTAGAGGGTGTGAAGACCACCCTGACTGACGATACGGAGCTCTGGGAGCGATTGCGCGTCGGGGACCATTTCGCGCTCGGCGAGCTGTTCGACCGATACGCGGACGACGTACGGGCGTTCGCGTTCCGGCGTACCGCGTCCTGGAGCACCGCCGACGATGTGGTCCAGTCGACGTTCCTCAGCACCTGGCGACGCTTCCAGCGCAACCCACCCGGTCCGCTGACCGCGTCGAGCGCCCGCGGTTGGCTGCTCGTCGTGGCGGGCAACGAATGCCGGGCGCTGGCTCGTACGGCGGCCAGACTGCACAACCTGCTCACCCGCCTGCCTGACCCTGCACCCGACGACGACCATGCACCCGACGTCGTCCGCCGTCTGGACGACGAACGCCAGATGTCGGCGATCCGGCGCGCGGTGGCCGAACTCCCCCGGCACGAACGCGAGACCCTCGAGCTCGTCGTCTGGTCCGGACTCACCACAGCCGAGGCCGCGGACGCGCTCGGCGTACCGGTCGGGACCGTCAAGGCCCGACTCCACCGCACCCGCCGCCGCTTCCCCGACCTGTTGACCCGGGTCGCCCTTAACGAGGAGCTCTCATGAACACCCAACTCGAACCACCGCGGGTTCCGCCGTTGAGCGCGGCGGAGCGGTCCCGGCTCCGCAATCAGGTGATGGACAGGACCCGGCCCGGCGATCACCGCCCCGGCCGGCGGTGGATCGCCCCGGCGGTCGCCGTCGGAGCCGTCGCCGCCGTCGTGGCCGGAACGCTGGTCGTCGCTCAGAAGTCACCCGACGACACCGGAGCGGCCGGTACGTCGACCGCGTCGCCCGAGGCCAAGGTGGGCGTCGATCTCGGCCCGGTGCCGAAGGCCGACGTGGCCAAGATCGTCGCCGACTGCCAGTTCCCGAACGAGCCGGGGCCGGCCCAGCTCGTCTGGAGCCGCCACGTCCGGGGTATCACCAAGGACAGCACCGCGCTGGTGGCAGTGGCCCTGGACACGAAGAAGTCGACTACGCAGCCCCCGGTGATCAACGGCCGTCGCAAGCCGGGGGGCGGAGGAGCGCCGTCCACCGCCAAGCTCGGGTACCGGTACTGCATGACGCGGACGCCGCCGAGCGGCAAGCTCGGCGCGATCGGAGCGGTCGGGCGGGTCGACGACAAAGCCTGGCGAACCCAACCCACGGCGCAGCGCGCGTTGGTGGCGCTCGGCACCACGGACGGCGACTTCACGAACGACCTCACCACGCTGCAATCGTGGCGGCTCTACCGGGCCCACCCGGATGTCGCCAAGGTCGAGGCGCGGTACGTATTGAACGGCAAGACCGGTCCGTGGACCAGCGGTGTCGTGAGCGACGGCTTCGCCTACATCGAGGTCCAGGCGAACGGGAAGTTCACCGTCGGCCAGAAGCTCAAGACCGAGGTCCTTGCCTTCGACGCGCAGGGGCACCAGCTGCCGATCGGCTAGCGCATGCGGCGGGACATCGTCCGGGCGAAGTTGATGCTGACCAGTCCGATCCAGGCGATCAGTACGCCGAAGGGCCCGATCATTCCGGCCGCGATCGCGGTGATCGGGATGGCCGCGACGATCGATACGATCGCCAGCGCCAGGCCGCCGGGGTCGGTCTCGCGGCCGGGATGCCGTCGCGGGGCCGGCTCGGGCAGCGAACCGACGCGTCGCTGGACATCCCTGGCATCGAGCTTCTCCAGGAAGCTGTCGATGATCTCGTTCTCGTACTCCGGCCCCAGTTCCTGCCGTGCCGCGACCGCGGCCCGCAGGTCCTTCCGCACCTCATCCGTCGCCATAACAGCAAGCTAAGGCCGCGCGACCGCCGTACCAATCAGGGAAACCCCCCGATCGCACCGGGTGTTATACCTACCCCTCACGACAAACGAACCGCCCCTGGACCCGTTGGTCCAGGGGCGGTTCGCGGTGTCCTACAGGTTGTCTTACAGGTACTGACCGGTGTTGGTCGCCGTGTCGATCGACCGTCCGGGCTCGGTGCCCTGCTTGCCGGAGATGAGCGTACGGATGTAGACGATCCGCTCGCCCTTCTTGCCGGAGATGCGGGCCCAGTCGTCCGGGTTGGTGGTGTTCGGCAGGTCCTCGTTCTCCTTGAACTCGTCCACGCAGGCCTGCAGCAGGTGCTGCACCCGCAGGCCCTTCTGGTTCTCGTCGAGGAATGCCTTGATCGCCATCTTCTTCGCCCGGTCGACGATGTTCTGGATCATCGCGCCCGAGTTGAAGTCCTTGAAGTACAGGACCTCCTTGTCACCGTTGGCGTAGGTGACCTCGAGGAAGCGGTTCTCGTCGGCCTCGGTGTACATCCGCTCGACCGTGCGCTGGATCATGCCGTCCACGCACGCCTGCCGGTCGCCGCCGAACTCGCCGAGGTCGTCGACGTGCAACGGCAGCCCACTGGTCAGGTACTTCGAGAAGATGTCCCGCGCCGCCTCCGCGTCGGGGCGCTCGATCTTGATCTTCACGTCCAGCCGGCCGGGCCGCAGGATCGCGGGGTCGATCATGTCCTCGCGGTTGGAGGCACCGATGACCAGGACGTTCTCCAGGCCCTCGACACCGTCGATCTCGCTCAGCAGCTGCGGAACGATGGTGTTCTCCACGTCGGACGAAACCCCGGATCCGCGGGTGCGGAACAGCGAGTCCATCTCGTCGAAGAACACGATCACCGGCATACCCTCGGAGGCCTTCTCCCGGGCCCGCTGGAAGACCAGGCGGATGTGCCGCTCGGTCTCACCGACGTACTTGTTCAGCAGCTCGGGACCCTTGATGTTCAGGAAGAACGACTTCTGTCCTTCCGTCCCGGTCCGCTCGGCGACCTTCTTGGCCAGCGAGTTCGCCACCGCCTTGGCGATCAGCGTCTTGCCGCAACCGGGCGGGCCGTAGAGCAGCACGCCCTTCGGCGGCTTGAGCTCGTGCTCGAGGAACAGGTCCTTGTGCAGGTACGGCAGCTCGACCGCGTCCCGGATCTGCTCGATCTGGCCGGTCAGGCCGCCGATCTGGGTGTAGTCGATGTCCGGGACCTCTTCGAGGATCAGCTCCTCGACCTCGGACTTCGGGATCTTCTCGTACACATACCCGGAGCGCGCCTCGAGCAGCAGCGAGTCGCCGGCCCGCAGCGGCACGTCGAGCAGCGGCGACGCGAGCCGCACCACCCGCTCCTCGTCCGCCTGCGCGATGACCAGCGCCCGCTCGCCGTCGGCGAGCAGCTCCTTCAGCATCACCACGTCGCCGACGACCTCGAACTCGCAGGCCTCGACCACGTTGAGTGCTTCGTTCAGCATCAGTTCCTGGCCGAGCCGGAGCGCGTCCAGGTCCACCGACGGGCTCGCCGCGACCCGGAGTTTCCGGCCACCGGTGAACACGTCCAGCGTGTCGTCTTCATTGCGTCCGAGGAAGGTGCCGAATCCGGACGGCGGTTGCGCCAGCCGGTCGACCTCCTCCTTCAGGGCGATGATCTTCTCTCGCGCCTCCCGCAGCGTGTCGGCCAGCCGCTCGTTCTGAGCGGTGACACTCGCCAAGGAGGCCTGTGTTTCGGACAGCCTGCTCTCGAGCGACCGGCTGTCTGCCGGGTGCTCGAGCAGCCGCCGTCGCAACGCCGCGACTTCGGCTTCCAGGTACCGGACCTGGTTACGCAGTTCTGCCGCGGTAGGACTCTCGTCTCCAGCCACGATCATCACCTCACCATGTGGGGCTCGACCCTATGGACCTTACCCAGAAAACCTCGCCGGGCAAGCTGAATCCCATCACGTGTCGGTTGCGGATGAACCAGTTGCCTTCGGCATGTCGTCGGTTGATTCCGCCCGGGCCTCTTCGCGACGAGGCCCGAGGTAATCGTCGCCGTACGCGCCAGGCGCGGGGCGTCGCTTCTTCCGGGGTGCCTGCACCCCGTGCGCCATCCTTCGTGCTGTGACCAGGAAGGCGGTGTGACCTTGCATCCGGTGGCCCGGTCGAACGGCAAGGCCTTCTACATGCCAGTCTCGCACGAGTGACTCCCACGCGCGCGGCTCAGTGAACTCGCCGTGTGCCCTCAGCGTCTCCACAAAGCGGCTCAGCTGCGTCGTGGTGGCCACATAGGCACAGAACACCCCACCGGGTGAAAGCGCCTCAGCGACGGCGTCAACGCATTCCCACGGCGCCAGCATGTCGAGCACGACGCGGTCCACGTCCTGCTCGTTGAGCTTCTCGACCAGGTCGCCGACCTCGAGCCGCCACGCCGGGTGCTCGCCGCCGAAGAAGCCGGTGACGTTCTTCCGCGCGACCTCGGCGAAGTCCTCCCGGCGCTCGAACGAGATCACCTGTCCGTGGATCCCGACCGCCCGCAGCAGCGCCGTGGTCAGCGCGCCGGAGCCGGCGCCCGCCTCGACCACCTTCGCGCCCGGGAAGATGTCGGCCATCGTCACGATCTGCGCGGTGTCCTTCGGGTAGATCACCGCCGCGCCGCGCGGCATCGACACCGAGTAGTCGGCCATCAGCGGGCGCAGCGCGAGGTACTCGACGCCGCCCTTGGACCTGATCACGACCGCGTCCGGGCCGTCGATCAGCTCGTCGTGAGCGATCCCGCCCTTGGTCGTGTGGAAGATCTTCCCGCGCTCCAGGTTGACCGAGTGCCGGCGGCCCTTCGAGTCCTGCAGAGTGATCCACTCGCCCTCCTGCAGCGGTCCGTGATGGACCCCGGAGAACGCCTGGTCGGGAAAGTCACGCAAGTCAGCCATAAGGCGCTCACCTTAACTTTCGGTCACGACAACCGAGTAATCAGCGCGAACGGAAGGCGCGTTCCACGTCCGCGGTCGCGAGTACGCCGTACACCGCGCCGCTCGCGTCGAGGACGAGGTACTCCGAGGCCGGGTGCTCGCGCAATGTGGCCAGGATCTCCTCGCCGGTGTCGTTGACGCCGATGATGTGGCCCGCGCCGATGGCGGTCGAAACCTCGCTCACCGTGGTCCACGGCCGCTGGTTCGGGGCGACGGCGGCGACCGCGTTCTCCGACACCAGCGCGTGCGGTTTGCCCTCGCCGTCGATCACCACGACCGCGCCGGCCTGGGTCTGACCCGCGAGCCGGACCGCTTCGGAGATCGGCGTACCGGAATGTACGGCGACGGCGCGGCGGGCCAGTGTGCGGACCTGGAGGCTGGGCAGCTTGCGCCGGAGCCGAGCCTGCATCAAGGACGCGGTCGAGCCGGTCCAGAGGAAGAAGCCGACGAGCAGCGCGATGATGAAATCGATCATCGACGGCTGCCAGCCCCAGATCTCCTCGAGCAGCACCGGCACGGCCAGCACCGAGATCGCGAGCAGCCGGCCGGCCCACGCGGCGACGATCGTGCCGGTGTGCATGTTGCCGGTGAACTTCCAGACGATCGCCCGCAGTACCCAGCCGCCGTCCAGCGGCAGGCCGGGCAGCAGGTTGGTGACGCCGACGATCAGGTTGGCGATGCCCAGTTCCCACAGCGCGACGTACCCGACACCCTCGTCGAACGCCCGGGACCCGAGGTACGCGAGCCCGCCGACGACCAGCGATGCGATCGGGCCGACCACCGAAACGGCGAACTCCTCGAGCGGCGACTTCCGCTCGCCCTCGATATGCGTGCCGGCGGCGAAGAAGCCGAGGTTGATCTCGGAGACGCCGATGCCGAACCGCAGTGCCATCAGCGCGTGCGCCAGCTCGTGGACCAGGATCGACAGCGTGAACGCGACCACGAACGCGAACGCCGCCGCGTACCGCCAGCCGCCCAGTTCGGGGAACTGCTGACCGATGATCGCGGCGAACCCGACCGCGAGCAGCATCGCGACCGGCAGCCACGTGAATCGCATCGTCAGCCGGATCCCGCGGATACGACCGAGCACCCAGGTGCCGGGCGGTGGTGGACCGGCCTGCTGGGCGGGGTTCTGGGGATCACGCGAGTCTGGCATCAAGCCAAACCTACTTTGCCGTCGGTAACTCCGTGCTACACACCCACCGTGAGAGTCGCGATGTACCCCTGATCGACATCTCCCGTCACCGCCGCCAGCTGATGTACGCCGTCGTCGTCGCCGAACACGTTGTCGTCCTCCAGCGACGTCCGGCTCAGATTCTGCGCGCTTCCGTCGTACCCGTCGGTGTCGTAGACCGTGCTGCAGACATCCTTCGGGAGCGCGAGCTGCGAGGTGCGCGTGATCCGGCCGGCCTTGGTCGCGTCGTCGAGGCTCGAGTAGACCTCGAAGTGGATGTGCGGCCAGCGGCCTTGGTACGCGGCGGGGAAGATCGTGGTGAACGTGACCTTGCCGGTGGCATCGGCGGCGTGGACGCCGCGGAGGTAGTTCTCGTCGGTCGCGCCGTCGGAGTACAGCGAGTAGCGGCCTTGGGCGTCGCAGTGCCAGAGGTAGATCGCGGCGCCTTCGAGCGGGCTGTCCTTGCCGGCGTCGAGGACGGTGAGCTCGACGGAGAGCGGTACGCCGTTCGCCTGACCGGAGGCTGTGCCGAAGGACTTGGTGATGTCGCTTCGGACGATGCCGGACTGGTTGAGCACGTTCGGCCCGTTGGAGCCGTCGCCGGGGAACGGACCGCCGGTCTCCTGCGGAATCTCATCGACGCCGGTCGAGGTAGTCGAAGGTGACGAGCACCCCGCGACGGCGATCAGGCCGGCGCCCGCGACCAGCCCCAGGAAGCGGCGGCGGTGGAGGGTGGCGAGGTCGTACGACAGGCCGCGATCGTGGTTCGGCGGTGGGTGGCGGTTCATATGTCCAGGGTCGCGCGTCCGGCCGATGGTCCGCCGAAAGGCGGCTGGGAGTTTGCTGGGTTTTCCACAGGGCGGAGTGGGGTGCGCGCGAAGTGTCGGTGGTTGTGCCTAGGGTTTCGGTATGAGCGTTGCAGCTGCAGTCGATCCACATGTGCATCCGCGCGGGGCGTTGTCGCCGTCCCGGGCCGCGGACTTCATGAGCTGCCCGCTGAAGTACCGGTTCCGCGTCGTCGACCGGTTGCCGGAGAAGCCGTCGGCCGCCGCGGTGCGCGGCACCGTCGTGCATGCGGTTCTTGAGCGACTGTTCGACCTGCCGCGCGGGCAGCGGACGTTGGAGCAGGCTGCGGAGCTGCTCGAGCCCCAGTGGCAACGCATCCTCGAGGAAGAGCCGGAGGTCGCCGAGCTGTTCGCCGAGGACGCGGACGGCGAAGAGCTGGCGAAGTGGCTGGCCGAGGCGCACCAACTGCTCGGGAAGTACTTCACACTCGAAGACCCCAACGCCCTGGAGCCCGCCGAGCGCGAGCTGTACGTCGAGACAGCGCTGGACTCAGGTCTGGTACTGCGCGGGTACGTCGACCGCCTCGACGTCGCGCCGACCGGTGAGATCCGGGTCGTCGACTACAAGACCGGTCGCTCGCCGTCGGAGTTCTTCGAGGCCAAGGCCCTGTTCCAGATGAAGTTCTACGCGCTCGTGCTGTGGAAGCTGCGCGGCGTCGTCCCGGCCATGCTCCAACTGGTCTACCTGGGCAACGGCGAGATCGTCCGCTACATCCCCGACGAGGCCGACCTCCGCGCCTGCGAGCGCAAGGTCTCGGCGCTCTGGATCGCGATCACCCGCGCCCTCGACTCCGGCGACTGGCGCCCGAGCCCGGGCCCGCTCTGCGACTGGTGCGACCACAAAGCGATCTGCCCCGCCTGGGGCGGCACACCCCCGCCTCTCCCGACTCGCTCCGTCGAAGAGGTGGCCGCCGAGTCGGCCGGCATCGACCTGATCACGGTCGACGGCTGATCCCCACCTCTGCCCAGGCGGAGGAACCCTCGGTCGATACGGTTCGTCGCATGAGCGTGGCTGATGCGGCGGTGCGGGCGGTCGGGGTGTGGAAGGTGTACGGCGGGGGCCAGACGCGGGTGGACGCGCTGGCCGACGTGAGTGCGGACTTCGGGAAGGGCCGGTTCACCGCGATCATGGGGCCGTCCGGCTCCGGGAAGTCGACGCTGCTGCACTGTCTCGCCGGGCTGGACCAGCCGTCGGACGGCAAGGTGTTCCTCGGTGAGGTCGACCTGACCGCGCTGCCCGAGAAGCAGCTGACCCACCTTCGCCGGGACCGGATCGGCTTCGTGTTCCAGGCGTTCAACCTGGTGCCGACCCTGACCGCGCTGGAGAACATCACGCTCCCGCTCGACCTGGCCGGACGGAAGCCCGACCAGGAGTGGTTGACCACGGTCATCGACGCGATCGGCCTCACCGACCGGCTGAGCCACAAGCCGTCCGAGCTGTCCGGCGGCCAGCAGCAGCGGGTCGCCTGCGCCCGCGCGCTCGTCTCCCGCCCGGATGTGGTCTTCGCGGACGAGCCGACCGGCAACCTCGACTCCCGCTCCTCCGCGGACGTTCTCGACTTCCTCCATCGCTCCGTCCGCGACTTCGGTCAGACCGTTGTCATGGTCACGCACGACCCGAGCGCCGCGTCGTACGCCGATCGTGTGCTGTTCCTGGCCGACGGCACCTTGCAGTCCGAGCTGCTCGACCCGACCGCAGAGTCCGTGCTCGACACCATGAAGAAGCTCGAAACGACCCTGCCTGCCGAACACGTGGCGGGCTGATGTTCAAGCTCGGCCTCCGCTCGGTCCTCGCGCACCGGCTCCGGTTCGTCCTGTGCACCCTCGCCGTCACGCTCGGCGTCGCCTTCGCCGGCGGCGCGATGGTCTTCACCGACACGCTCTCGCACGCCCTGAAGAAGAACTTCGCGGTGAGTACGGCGGACATCACCGTCACGCCGTCGTCCCCGATCGAGACCGGCACCGACCGCCCCGCGACGTTCCAGTCCGAGGTCGCGGACCGCGTCGCCGCCGTACCCGGGGTGGCGAGCGCGATCCCGCAACTGATGGTCAGCGATGTCGAGATCCTCGGCCCGGACGGCAAGAAGATCGAGAACTACGGACTGACCAGCTTCGGAGCAGCGTGGCCGCGGGACGCCGGGACCGCGCCGTTCAAGCTGGTCGACGGCACCCCACCCTTCGGTGGCAATCAGCTCGCGCTCGACGAGTCGACCGCGAGTCGCGCAGGCTACGGGATCGGCGACCAGGTCAGGATCGTCACGCCCACCCAGGCCCTCAGCGCGACCCTCACCGGGACGACCACTCCAGCTGTCGCGGGCGCCGCGGCCGGTGCGCCGCTGATGACTTTCGATGGTGCGACGGCCCAGCGTCTGCTACTCGGCAAGGCCGGATGGACGTCGATCACCGTCGCACTCAAGCCAGGCTCGGACGCCGACACAGTCAGCAAGGCGATCTCCACGACCATCGGCGACTCCGTAAAGGTCCGGACCGCGAAGCAGGTCTCGGCCGACGGCCAGCACGATCTCGACACCACGTTCGGCGGCTTCAGCACCGTCCTCGTGCTGTTCGCCTGCCTCGCGTTGTTCGTCGGCACGTTCCTGATCGTCAACACGTTCGCGATGGTCGTCGCGCAACGGTCCCGCGAGCTCGCGATGCTGCGGGCGATCGGCGCGTCCCGCGGGCAGGTCACCAGCTCGATCGTGGTCGAGAGCGCCGTCATCGGCTTCCTCGGCTCCACGCTGGGCCTCTTGATCGGTATCGGCGTGGCCGTCGCGATCCGCTTCACGTACGAGACCCTCGACCTCCGCATCCCGACCGCGTCGCTCCAGGTCACCCCCACCACGATCATCGCCTGCTACATCATCGGCATCGGCGTCACGGTCGCCGCGGCGGCGCCGGCCGCGCGCCGGGCCGGGAAACTCCCGCCGATCGCCGCGATGCGCGACGACGTCACCGTCGCGGAACGCTCGCTCCTCGTACGCATCCTGATCGGCGCCTTCGTGCTGCTGATGGCCGTCCTGCTGTACGCGATCGGCCTGAACGCCGGCGGCCTGCCGGGCGTCGTACTCATCGTGCTCGGCGCCGGCACCGCCGTCATCGGCATCGTGATGCTCAGCCCGCTCCTCAGCCGGTACGTCGTCCGCGGACTGATGTACCCGTTCGGCCACAAGGCGCCGGTCACCCTCGGCCGCCGCAACGCCGAGCGGAACCCACGCCGTACGTCGGCCACCGCCTCCGCGCTGATGATCTCGGTCTCGCTGATCTGCGGCCTGATGGTGATCGCCGCCTCGGCGAAAGCCTCGATCAACCAGAACATCGCCGACGCACTCGGCACCTCCCAGATCCTCATCACCACCGACGGCACGCCCGCGTTCAGCACCCAGGTCGGCGACCGGACGGAGAAGGTCACCGGCGTCCGGTCCGTGCACCGGGTCCGGACGGAGACCGGCAAGGTCGGGAAGACGAACGTCCAGGTCACCGGGATCAGCGACGGCACGCTCGACGGCCCGATCACCACCACGTTCGACTCCGGCTCCGCGGCCGCGCTCGGCTCCGGCCAGGCCCTCCTCCCCCGGAACCTCGCGACAACGCTCGGCGTCACCGTCGGCAAGGCCATCGAGCTGGCCACGGCGACCGGCAGCCACAAGCTCACCGTCGGTGGGATCCTCGCGCCGAACCGGCAGCTCAACGCGGTGATCGTCTCGCTGCCGACGTACCAGACCATCGGCGGCACGACCAGCGACAACCTCCTGTACGTCGAAGTTGCTGACGGCAACCAAGTCGGTCAGGTCCGGGCCGATATCCTCGGCAATCTGGCCAAGGACTACCCGTCGATCCAGGTCCGCGACCAGCAGGCGTACGCCGCCGCCGCGCGCGAGCCGGTGAACGGCGTACTCGCGGCGGTCGGATTCCTGCTTGTGCTCGCCGTATTGATCGCGCTGCTCGGCATTGTGAACACGCTCGGCCTCGGCGTGGTCGAGCGCACCCGCGAGATCGGCCTGCTCCGGGCGGTCGGGATGGACGCGCCGCAGCTCAGCCGGATGCTGCGGGTCGAGTCGATCGCGATCACGATGCTCGGATCGCTGCTGGGACTGGCGCTCGGAGTCGGCGTCGCGGCCGCGATCCAGTCCGCGATGGTCGACAACGGCCTCAATGTCCGCGATATCCCGGTGCTGCAGCTGGTGGCAGCGGTGGCGGCGGCGATGCTGTTCGGCGTACTCGCTGCTGTTTGGCCGTCACGCCGTGCTGCACGTCTGAATGTGTTGCGAGCAATCGCTTCAGAGTGAGTACTGCAGTGAACTCCTGAGGTGAAGCCATACCAGTGATTCACAGGTAATCTGCCGTTGTGCCGGGGACTGTGCAGTCGATCGAGCGGGCCGCGGCGGTGCTGCGACTCCTCGCCGCCGCGCCTGACGGGCTCGGGGTCGCCGACCTGGGCAACGCACTCGGGCTGGCGAAGACGACCGTGCACGGGATCCTCCGCACCCTGCACCAGGTCGGCTTCGTCGAGCAGGACCACAGCGGCGCGCACTATCACCTGAGCGACGCCTTCGGCCGGCTCGGCGAGAGCTACCTCGACCCGAACGAGCTCCGCAGCCGCGCTATCAACTGGGCCGACTCACTCGCGTCCCGCAGCGGCGAGGTCGTTCGCGTCGGCCGCCTGGTCGAGGGCAAGGTCGTGGTCGTTCACCACGTCTTCCGGCCCGACGACAGCGACCAGGACCTGGACGTCGGTACGACGCTGCCGCCGCATGCGACCGCACTGGGCAAAGCGGTTCTCGCGTACGACGCCAGCGGTGCCTCCCGGCCGCGGAAACTCGAGGCGTTCACGACCCGGACCATCACCGATCCGGCGCGGCTGGCCGAGGAACTCGCGGCGGTCCGCGCGCGGGGCTGGGCCAGCGAGTTCGAGGAATACACCGTCGAGCTGGCGAGTATCGCCGCGCCGATCCGCGGACTCGGCGGCCTGGTCGTCGGCGCGGTCGGCCTGGCCGGCCGGGTGGAACGCATCTGCGACAGCCGTCTGCGGCACCGCCCTGACCTGGTCACGATGGTCCGCGCCACCGCGGAGGCCATCGCCCGCGACCTACGGGCGGAAGCATGAGCATGATCGGGGGGTGGATTGATGGCTGAGCAGTATGTGGCTGCGGTGGATCAGGGGACGAACTCGACCCGGTGCATCCTGTTCGATCGGCGCGGGCGGTTGGTGTCGGTGGCGCAGCGTGAGCACCATCAGCTCTTCCCCCGGCCGGGTTGGGTCGAGCACGACGCCGGCGAGATCTGGAACAACGTCACCCGGGTGGTGCCCGCTGCGATCAAGCAGATCGGCGCCTCGCCGTCCCAGGTCGTTGCCATCGGCATCGCCAACCAGCGCGAGACCAGCCTGTTGTGGGACCGTTTGACCGGCCAGCCGATCGGCCACGCGGTGACCTGGCAGGACACCCGGACGGACCGGCTCGTCACCGAGCTCGCCGGCACCGAAGGCGCGGACCGGTTCGCGGAGCTGTGCGGTCTCCCGCTGACGACGTACTTCTCCGCGCCGCGGATCAAGTGGATGCTCGACCACACGCCCGGGCTGCGGCAGCGCGCCGAGCGCGGCGAGATCCGCTTCGGGACGATGGAGAGCTGGCTGATCTGGAACTTCACCGGCGGCGCGAACGGCGGACTGCACGCCACCGATGTGACCAACGCGAGCCGCACGATGCTGATGAACATCGAGACGCTCGAATGGGACGACCGGCTGCTCGAGGCGTTCGACGTACCGCGCGCGATCCTGCCGGAGATCCGGCCGTCGTCCGGAGTGTTCGCGACGGCGACCGAAGTGCTGCCCGGAGTCCGGATCGGCGCGGCACTCGGTGATCAGCAGGCTGCACTGTTCGGGCAGACCTGCTTCAGCGCCGGTGAGGCGAAGTGCACGTACGGCACGGGATCGTTCCTGTTGCTGCACACCGGGCAGGAGATCGTCCGGTCGAAGCACGGGATGCTGACCACGGTCGCGTACCAGATCGGTGACCACCCGGCGTCGTACGCGCTGGAAGGCTCGATGGCGGTGACCGGGTCGCTGGTGCAGTGGTTCCGGGACGGGCTCGGGATGATCCACACCGCGGCCGAGATCGAGACTCTCGCGCGGACGGTCGAGGACAACGGCGGCGCGTACATCGTGCCAGCGTTCTCCGGCCTGTTCGCACCGCATTGGCGGAGTGAGGCGCGCGGGGTGATCGCCGGGTTGACCGGCTACATCACGAAGGGGCATCTTGCGCGGGCGGTCCTCGAGGCGACCGGTTTCCAGACGCTCGAGGTCGTCGATGCGATGAACGCCGACTCCGGTATCGCGCTGACCGCGCTGAAGGTCGACGGCGGGATGACGGCGAACAACCTGCTGATGCAGTTCCTCGCCGATCTGCTCGACGTGCGCGTCGTACGCCCGATGGTGACCGAGACGGTTTCACTCGGCGCCGCGTACGCCGCGGGGCTGGCCGTCGGGTACTGGCCGGACCTGGAAGGCCTCCGCAGCAACTGGCACCGCGCCGGTCAGTGGATGCCGCACATGGATCCGGCCCGCCGCAAGACGGAGTACGCGAACTGGCAGGCCGCCGTCCAGCGCACCTTCAACTGGATCCGCCCCGAGGATCAGGAGCTCTAGTCCCCGGGGCGGTCCGTCAGGCCGGCGAGACGATGTCGGGAGCCTCGAGGCGGACCTTGTCGGCGGACTCGTCGTCGGGCTGGTCCTGGGAGTCGCGTTCGGACTGGACGCGCTTGGTGTAGAACGAGACCTCGCGCTCGATCGTCGCCTCGTCCCAGCCGAGGATCGGCGCGACCAGCCGGGCGGCTGCCTCGGCGGCGCCGACGCCACGGTCCCAGGCCTCGATCGAGATCCGGGTCCGCCGGGCCAGGATGTCGTCGAGGTGACGAGCACCCTCGGCCTTCGCGCCGTACACGATCTCGGCCTTCAGGTAGTCCTGCGTGCCGGGCAACTGCTCGCCCAGCGACGGGTCCTCCTCGACCAGCTTGAGCACTTCGTCGACCAGCGCGCCGTACCGGTTCAGCAGGTGCTCGATGCGAGCCACGTGCAGGCCGGAGCGCTGCGCGATCAGGTGCCGCTGGTTCCACAGCGCGTGGTACCCGTCGGCGCCGACCAGCGGGATGTTCTTGGTGACGCTCTTCGGCACCCGTCCGTCGAGCGCGGCCGCGGCCGCGTCGATCGCGTCCTTGGCCATCACCCGGTACGTCGTGTACTTGCCCCCGGCAACAACTACCAGGCCGGGCGCGGCGTGCGCGACCACGTGTTCACGGGACAGCTTCGACGTACTCTCCGACTCACCGGCGAGCAGCGGCCGCAGCCCGGCGTACACACCCTCGACGTCCTCACGGGTCAGCGGCGTCGTCAGTACGGCGTTCACGTGGTCGAGCAGGTACTCGATGTCCTTGCTCGTCGCGGCCGGATGCGCCTTGTCGAGATGCCAGTCCGTGTCCGTTGTCCCGATCAGCCAGTGCCGGCCCCACGGGATGATGAACAGCACGGACTTCTCGGTCCGCAGGATCATCCCGGTGCTGGACTGGATCCGGTCCTTCGGTACGACCAGGTGGATACCCTTCGACGCGCGGACGTGGTACTGCCCGCGCTCCCCCACCATCGCCTGCGTGTCATCGGTCCAGACGCCGGTCGCGTTCACGACCTGCTTCGCCCGGACCTCGAACTCGCGCCCGCTCTCCAGATCCTTCGCCTGCACGCCGGTGACCCGCTCGCCCTGGCGCAGGAAACCGGTCACCTTCACCCGGTTCGCCACGTGCGCGCCGTACGACGCTGCCGTGCGCGCGAGCTCCATCGTGTGACGGGCGTCGTCGACCTGGGCGTCGTAGTACTGCAACGCGCCGATCAACGCGGACTTCTTCAGCGACGGGACCAACCGCATCGCGCCACGGCGGGTCAGGTGCCGGTGGATCGGCAGGCCGGCGCCGTACCCCGAGCTGACCGCCATACCGTCGTACAGCGCGACGCCGGAGCCGGCGTAGAACCGCTCCCACCAGCGGTGCTGGAGCGGGTACAGGAACGGCACCGGCTTGACCAGGTGCGGCGCCAGGCGTTGCAGGAGCAGCCCGCGCTCCTGCAACGCCTCGTGCACCAGTCGGAAGTCGAGCATCTCCAGGTAGCGCAGGCCACCGTGGATCAGCTTGCTGGACCGGCTGGAGGTGCCGCTCGCGAAGTCGCGCGCCTCCAGCAGTCCGGTGGTCAGGCCCCGGGTCGCGGCGTCGAGCGCCGACCCGGTGCCGACCACCCCGCCACCGATCACCAGGACGTCCAGTTCGCGTCCGTCGGCCATCGCGTCGATCGCGTCGGCCCTTGCTTGCGGTGACAGAGCCACTACGCCCACTGTGCTGTTCCTTCCGATTGCAGTTACTCGTGCTCGATCAGTCGACGTCGACCCAGTCGAGGGTCCGCTGGACCGCCTTCTGCCAGCCCGCGTACCCCTTGGCACGCTGGTCGTCGTCCCACTGCGGCGTCCACCGCTTGTCCTCGTTCCAGTTCTGGACGAGCTCTTCCTTGGTCTTCCAGAACCCGACCGCGAGACCGGCCGCGTACGCCGCACCGAGCGCCGTGGTCTCCGCGACGACCGGCTTGCTCACCGGTACGCCGAGGATGTCGGCCTGCATCTGCATCGCCAGCTCGTTGGCCGTCACACCGCCGTCGACCTTCAGTACGTCGAGCGTCACACCCGAGTCCTTCTCCATCGCGTCGGTGACGTCCTTGCTCTGGTAGCAGATCGCCTCCAGTGTTGCGCGCGCCAGGTGAGCGTTGGTGTTGAACCGCGACAGCCCGACGATCGCCCCGCGTGCGTCGGACCGCCAGTACGGCGCGAACAGGCCCGAGAACGCGGGCACGAAGTACACGCCGCCGTTGTCCTCGACGGTCCGGGCCAGCGTCTCGATCTCGCTGGCGCCGGAGATGATGCCGAGCTGGTCGCGCAGCCACTGCACGGCCGACCCGGTCACGGCGATGGAACCCTCCAACGCGTAGACCGGCGCCTCGTCGCCGAACTTGTAGCACATCGTGCTGAGCAGGCCGGCCTTCGACCGGACCAGCTCGGTCCCGGTGTTCAGCAGCATGAAGTTACCGGTGCCGTAGGTGTTCTTCGCCTCGCCCGGGTTGAAGCAGACCTGACCGACGGTCGCCGCCTGCTGGTCGCCGAGGTCGCCGGTCAGCGCCACGACGCCGCCCACCGGGCCGTTCGCGAGCGTCTCGCCGTACATGTTCGGGTCCGACGACGGACGGATCTCCGGCAGCATCTGCCGCGGGATGTTGAAGAAGCTGATCAGCTCGTCGTCCCAGTCGAGCGTCTCGAGGTTCATCAGCATCGTCCGGCTGGCGTTCGTCACATCGGTGATGTGGACGCCGCCCTCGGTGCCGCCGGTGAGGTTCCACAGCAGGTAGGTGTCGGTGTTGCCGAACACGGCGTCACCGGCCTCGGCGGCCTCGCGGACACCGTCGACGTTCTCCAGGATCCACTGCACCTTGCCGGCCGAGAAGTACGTCGCCGGCGGCAGACCGGCCTTCTGCCGGATCACGTCACCCTTGCCCTCGCGCTCCAGCGCGGAGGCGATCCGGTCGGTCCGGGTGTCCTGCCAGACGATCGCGTTGTAGTACGGACGACCGGTCTTGCGGTTCCACACCACCGCGGTCTCGCGCTGGTTGGTGATGCCGAGCGCGGCCAGGTCGCTCGCGTGCAGGTTGTTGGCGTTGAGCGCGGTCCGGATCACCGAGCTGGTCCGCTCCCAGATCTCCAGCGGGTTGTGCTCCACCCACCCCGCCTGCGGCAGGATCTGCTCGTGCTCCAGCTGGTGGATACCCACCGCGTTGCCGGAGTGGTCGAAGATCATGAATCGGGTGCTCGTGGTGCCCTGGTCGACGGCACCGACGAAGTCAGCCATGGAAAGTCCTCTCCTCACACAGGGGTGGTGTCATGCGCTCGTGTTCTCCTCCGGGATGCGGCCCGGTTCCTCGTCCTCGTCCGCGATCGGCAGGTTCCGTCCGACCAGCAGGTCGTACAGGAACGCGCCGAGCAGCGCGCCGAGGATCGGCGCCACGATCGGCACCCAGAAATACAGATCCCCGAACTGATCCTTCAACGCTCCGCCGTACCCCGTGATCAACGACGCCACCCGCGGCCCGAAGTCACGGGCGGGGTTGATCGCGTACCCCGCGTTGGTGCCCCAGGCCATGCCGATACCGACCACCAGCAGGCCGACGATGAATGGCGCCAGGTTGGCCGCCGGGGCGGTGTTGCGCAGATCGGTGATCGCCAGGATCACCATCATCAGGATCGCCGTACCGATGATCTGGTCGCGGAAGCCGCCCCACATGTGGACGCCGAGGTCCAGGCTGCCGTTGCCGGGGAGCGTGGAGAACACGCCCTGGGTCTTGATGGTCAGACCGGGGTCGACCTTGTGCAGTGCCTCGGTGTAGTTCCAGCGGACCACCAGAGCCGCCACGAACGCCCCGAGGAACTGCGACAGCGCGTACGGCAGTACCTTCCGCCAGCTGAAGCCGCGGAACGCCGCGAGGGCGACCGTCACCGCCGGGTTCAGATGCGCGCCGGTCATCCGGCCCGCAACGTAGATGCCCAGTGTCACGCCGATACCCCAGGCCCAGGCGATCGAGTCGTGGTCACCGATCCCGCCGGCCACCACCTGCGCCACCACCCCGACGCCGAACAGGATCAGGATGAACGTGCCCGCGAATTCCGCGGAACACTCCCCCAGAAGGGTTTTCGCTTTGACCGCTTCGGTCGTAGCCATACCGAACCTCCCTTCCCCGCCGTGACGACCACGGCTGGCTGGAATCTAGGAGCGATAACCAGACGTGACAACGCCCGCCGTTCGACATTGTCGAACGACGATCCCCGGCTCATGAGCTGCGACACACGGTAATCCGATGATCACCCAACGGAACATGCCAACCGGGCGCCGGTGCTCGGCGTCTCGCCTGTGGATCGGCTCTGGTTCTGGAGGGGTTGGATGAGTGTTTCGCTGCTTGGGGGATGGTTTCCGGCGGGGCTGGAAGTGGTTGCGGCGGGGGTGTTGGTGGCGGCTGTGGGGTGGCGGGATCGGCGGTGGCGGGGGCGCGTGGTGCCGTTGGTGGGGGTTGGGGCGGGGTTGCTGACGCTGGTGGCGGCGTACCCGGGGGCCAAGTTGGCGGGGGTGACGGATCCGTTGCCGTTCTCGGTGTGGTTGTGGTTCGGGGTGGGGCTGGCAGGGGTGATCGTGCTCGCGGTCGGGTGGCGGACTGCGGGGTGGTGGCGGCGGGGTACGGCGGTGGTTGCAGTGGCGCTCGCGGGCTTGGTGTGTGCGAACCAGATCAACCGGTTCGTCGGGTATTACCCGACGATCGACTCGGCGGTGAACGACTGGACCGACACGCCGCTGCCGGGGCAGGTGTCGATGTCAGGCCTCGCCCACACGGCTGGTACGACGAAGCTGCCGCCGGCGGGGCGGTTGGTCGCGGTGAACATCCCCGCGACGTACAGCCATTTCAAGCACCGGCAGGAGCTGGTTTACCTGCCGCCGATCTGGTTCCACGGTGAGCACCGCCCGGCGCTGCCCGTCGTCGAGCTGATCGGCGGTGAGCGGGGCGGGCCGGGTGACTGGGTGCGGCTCGGGAACGCCGTACAGGTGTCTGACGCTTACGCGCACCGGCACCACGGATACGCCCCGATCCTGGTCTTCGCGGACGCGACCTCGCGGTTCGACAACGACACCGAATGCGTGAACGGGCCGCGCGGCAACTCGGCCGACCACCTCGACCAGGACATCCCGCATTTCGTCGAGAAGATGTTCGGCGCCTCGCACGACCCGCGGCAGTGGGCCGTCGCCGGGTTCTCGATGGGCGGCACGTGCTCCCTCGACCTCGTCGTCGAGCACCCGGACGTCTTCGACCACTTCATCGACATCTCCGGCGACCTCGCGCCGTACACCAGCACGCCGGCCGCCAGCCTGCACGACCTGTACGGCGGCAACGTGGCGCTCGAGAAGGCCAACGAGGCGCTGCTCGTGATGCGTGCCCATGGCAAGTACACGAACGTCAACGGCCTCTTCCTGACCAGCACCGAGGAGCTGCGGCACCAGCACGAGTCGGAAGAGCTGTCCACCGCCGCGGCGAAGGTCGGTATCTGGTCCCGGGTCGAGATCTCGCCCGGCACGCACGTGTGGCAGTTCGCCGCTCCGGCGTTCGCGACGGCCTATCCTTGGCTCGCGAACCAACTCGCGCTCCCGGCGGGCCCGCATCACGAAACGAGGCACACGAAACCGGCGTGATCCAGACACTCCGACGACTCGCGATCGGTCTGGTCGTTCTCCTGATCGTCACCGCGATCAGCAGCGCCGACACGATCAGCGAGGTCCTCCGGCGGCAGCCGCAGGCTGCCGGTCAGGTCCGGGTCGTCGCGCTCGGCGACTCGGTCACGTCCGGCCACAACTGCAACTGCGCCGCGTTCCCCCAGATGTACGGCGACCTGCTCCACGACCGTTCCGACGTACCCGTCCTCGTCAACAACCTTGGCGTCGCCGGCCTCGACTCGAACGGACTGCTGCAGCTGCTCAACCAGCACAACTCCCCCGCCGAGCAGGCCACCGCCGCGGCGAACGTCGTACTGATCACGATCGGGGCGAACGACTTCGGCGACCACCATGACGATGTCACGAGCGGCCAGTGCACGGGCGACTGCGTGTCCGACGAGTTCGAGCAGCTCCAGGGCAACCTCGGCAAGATCCTCGACCGGATCCACGTACTGCGCGCCAACCTGCCGACCACGATCCTGATGACCGGGTACTGGAACGTCTTCAAGGACGGCGACGTCGCAAAACGCCAGTACACCCCGAGCGGCCGGATCGCCAGCGACCAGCTCACCGTCCGTACCAACGCCGCGATCGCCGCCGCGGCCCAGGCGGACGACGCGACGTACGTCGACATCTACACCCCGTTCGAGGACAGCACCGACATCACCAGCCTGCTCGCCTCCGACGGCGACCATCCGAACGCGGCCGGTCACACCCTGATCGCCCGAACCCTCCTCGCCGCAACACCCAACCCTTTGACGGCGTCCCCACGTCAGGGAGGGTAGATCGACCCGAGGGGAACCAGATGAGCTTCGCCGACTTCGCGACCAGCCGGCACGGCGCGCTCTATCGGTACGCCTACCTGCTGGCCGGAGACCGCGGCCTGGCCGAGGATCTCGTCCAGGAGGCCCTGGTCAAGACGTACGTCGGCTGGCACCGCCTCCGCGACCCGAACAACGCCGAGGCCTACACCCGCCGCGTCATCACCACGACCGCGATCGGCTGGTGGCGCCGTAAGTCCTGGCGGGCCGAGCTCCCCAACGACGACGTACCTGACCGGCCGACCGACCCCGATGACGTGACCGCCCGCGTCTGGCTGTGGCACGAAATACAGAAGCTCCCGCCCCGGCAACGAGCGGCGCTGGTACTGCGGTACTACGAGGACCTCACCGAGACCCAGACCGCCGAGGTGCTCGGCTGCAGCGTCGGGACCGTCAAGAGCCAGGTTTCCGATGCACTGAAGAAACTCCGGTCCGACGTGGTGTTGAAGGCAGGAATGACGGAATGACGAACCTACTCCGAGACACCCTCACCGAGCGCGCCGACAACCTCGAACCACCGCCGCTGGACCTGGACGGCATTGTTGCGGCAGGCAATCGTCAGATCTCCCGCCGCCGCGCCCTGACCGTTCTCGGCGGCGCCGTCGCCACCGCGGCGGTTGCCGTCGGCGGCGCAACCCTGATCCGCTCCCGGCGCCCCCAACCGGTCCGGCCGGCTCCGTACGTCGAGCGCCGGGCGGCAACATTTGCGGTCGGCAACAAGATCCACTACGGCGCCGACGTGATCACCACGCAGTCCACCCGGATCAACGCCTTCGTCCAGACCGACGCCGGCTTCGTCTTCCTTGACGAAGGCAACAACATCCACATCGCCGACCGCGCGACCGGCAAGGGCGCGTGGAGCCTGACGGCGGACCACCGCGGCAACCTGGTCGCCTGGGTCGAAGGTTTCAACGACCACGCCGAGTCGGTGGTGTACGACGTCGCCGAGAAGCGCGAGCTCGTGCGGACCCCGATCGGCAACGCGATCCCGCCCAACGTCAGCCTCGCGTTCAGCCCGACGATCGTCGCGCTCGACGGCGACACCGCGTACTTCGGTACGCTCAAAGGCCTCTACCGCTGGAACCTCGGGACCAACACGGGCGACTTGATCGCCAACGTAGCCCCGAACGCGGTCCGGACCGTGACTGCGGGCCAACTCGTCTACCAGCAACCGCTCGTGCAACCGGTCATGGGCCACACGCTGAGGGTCGGCCCGACCCTCACCAGTGGAACCAGGACCACCTTCACCGGCCAGCAGGCGTTCCTGTCACCCGACGCGAAATACCTCGTGAGCCAGCCCGCCGACGCCCGGATGGGCGATCAGCCCGTCTGGTCCGACCTCCAACTGTTCGGTGTGACCACCCGGACCGTCGGCCGGTTGCCCGGCACGTATGCGAAGTTCCTGTTCGGTCAGTGGCTCGACAACACGACCTTCACCGCCGCCGGAGTGCGCTCGGATGTGGTGGACCTGCTCACGATCAACGCCGAGACCGGCGCGCACACAGTCGTGGCGCCGGAGTTCTCGACGTACACCTTCAGCACGACGGCACCGCGGATTCTGCCGTTCGCGATGCCGACCGGTGCGTCGATCTACGACGTCTACTGATCGACCTGCGCGGCAGGCTTGTCCGTGGGCTGGTTCTCCGGGAAGTGGCACGCGGTCTGGTGGCCGGGGGCCAGCTCGACCAGCGGCGGCTCGACGGACTTGCAGATGTCCTGGGCCTTCCAGCAGCGGGTGTGGAACCGGCAGGCCGGCGGCGGATTGATCGGCGAAGGTACGTCGCCCTGCAGCCGGATCCGCTCCTGCTTGGCCTTCCGCTTGGTGTCCGGCACCGGGACCGCCGAGAGCAGCGCGACCGTGTACGGGTGCATCGGCTTCTCGTACAGGTCGACCCGGTCGGCGAGCTCGACGATCTTGCCGAGGTACATGACCGCGACCCGGTCCGACACATGCCGTACGACGGACAGGTCGTGCGCGATCATCACGTACGTCAGATCGAACTCTTCCTGCAGGTCCTCGAGCAGGTTCACCACCTGGGCCTGGATCGACACGTCCAGCGCCGACACCGGCTCGTCCGCGACGATCAGCTTCGGCCGCAGCGCGAGCGTCCGGGCGATGCCGATGCGCTGGCGCTGACCGCCGGAGAACTCGTGCGGGTACCGGTTGTAGTGCTCCGGGCTCAGACCGACCAGCTCGAGCAGCTCCTGCACGGCCTTCTTCACGCCGTGCTCGGTCTTCACATTCTGCAGCTTGAACGGCGCGCCGACGATCTTGCCGACCGTGTGCCGCGGGTTCAGCGAACCGTACGGGTCCTGGAAGATCATCTGGACGTCGCGGCGCAGCGGGCGCATCTGCCCCTCGCGCAGGTGGCTGATGTCGCGGCCCTCGAAGATGATCTCGCCGGACGTCGGCTCGAGCAGCCGGGTCAGCAGCCGGCCGGTGGTGGTCTTGCCACAGCCGGACTCGCCCACCAGCGACAACGTCTCGCCGCGGGTCACGCTGAAGGTCAGACCGTCGACCGCCTGGACCGCCCCGACCTGGCGCTGCAGGACGCCCTTGCGGATCGGGAAGTGCTTGACGAGGCTGGTGACCGAGAGGATCTCCTCGCCGATCTTCGGTACGGCTGGAGTGGATTCGGCGTCAGTAGTGGTCACAGTCGTCCCGTTCACAGCTTCGGCTTGATGTCGGTCTCCCACGCCTGCTGGCGGTTCTGCGGGGAGAGGTGGCAGGCGACCATGTGGCCGTTGCCGGTGTCGAGCAGCTCCGGCCGGTCGGTCTCGCTGGCGCCGCCGTTCAGGTGCGCGTAGTTGCAGCGCGGGTTGAACGCACAGCCCGTCGGGACGTTGATCAGGCTCGGCGGCGTGCCCTTGATCGGGATCAGCCGCTCGCTGCGCTCCCGGTCGATCCGCGGCATCGAGCCGAGCAGACCCCAGGTGTACGGGTGCTGCGGCTCGTCGAAGATCTCCTCGGCCGTGCCGTACTCGGCCGCGCGACCGGCGTACATCACCTGGATGTCGTCGGCCAGCTCCGCGACCACGCCGAGGTCGTGGGTGATGATGATGACGGCCGAGTTGAACTCGCGCTGCAGGTCCCGGATCAGGTCCAGGATCTGCGCCTGCACGGTGACGTCGAGGGCCGTCGTCGGCTCGTCGGCGATCAGCAGGTCCGGGTCGCACGACAGCGCCATCGCGATCATCGCGCGCTGCCGCATACCGCCGGAGAACTGGTGCGGGTACGCGTCGACGCGCCGGTCGGGCTGCGGGATGCCGACCCGGTCGAGCATCTCGATCGCGTGCTTCCGCGCGACCTGCTTGCTGACCTGGTTGTGCACCCGGTAGGCCTCGACGATCTGGTGGCCGACCGTGTAGAAGGGGTGCATCGCCGACAGCGGGTCCTGGAAGATCATCGCCATCCGCTTGCCGCGCAGCAACCGGACCTCTTCGCGGCTGGCCGAGACCAGGTCCTGTCCGTCCAGGAAGATCTGACCGCTGATCCTGGCCACACCCGGCGGGTGCAGGCCCATGATCGACAGGCTCGTCACGCTCTTGCCGGAGCCGGACTCCCCCACGATGCCGAGGGTCTTGCCGCGCTCCAGCTTGAACGAGATCCCGTCCACCGACTTGACCAAACCGTCGTCGGTCGGGAAGTGCACCTTGAGGTCGCGTACGTCGAGGAACGCCTCGCCGCGCTCCACCCGCTGGACCGAGTCTTGTACCGCGTCTTGTACCGCTTCGTTCGGCTCGGTCACGAGATCCGCACCCTCGGGTCGACTACGGCGTACAGGAGGTCAACGACCAGGTTCGCGACCACGATGAAGAACGCCGCGATCAGTGTCACGCCGAGCACCTTCGGCAGGTCGTTGGCCTGCAGAGCGATGACGGCGTACTGGCCGAGGCCGGGGAGCGAGAACGTGGTCTCGGTCAGGATCGCGCCGCCGAGCAACAGGCCCAGGTCCAGACCGAAGATCGTCAGGATCGGCGTCAGCGCGGACCGCAGGCCGTGCTTGATCACCACGTCCCGCTCGGTCAGGCCCTTGGCCCGGGCGGTCCGGACGAAGTCCTCGTTCATCGTCTCGAGCATGCCGGCCCGGGTGAGTCGCGCGTACGCCGCGGCGTACAGGAACGCGAGCGTGACCCACGGGAGGATCAGGTCGTACGCCCACCACAGTGGATTGGTCTCGTCCATCGGGTTGGTACCGCCCTGGACGGTCCAGCCGAGGCCGTAACTGAAGATCGACAGCGACAGCAGGCCGGTGAAGAAGATCGGCAGTGACACACCGGCGAGCGCCACCGTCATCAGTGATCGGTCCAGGACCGACCCACGTCTCAGTGCCGAGATGATGCCGGTGCCGACCCCGGTGATCAGCCAGATGAACGCCGCACCACCCGCCAGCGAGGCGGTGACCGGTATTCGCGCGACCAGGTCCGGCCAGACCGGTGTCTGGGTCAGGAACGAGTAGCCGAAGCACGGCGCCGGGCAGTGCTCGGTGGCCGGACCGTAGTTGTAGTCAGACCCGACGACCAGGCCTTTGACGAACCGGCCGTACTGCACGTAGAGCGGATCGGTGAAGCCGAGCCGCACCGCGGTCTCGTGGATCTGCTCCTTGCCGACGCTCTTGCCGACGTAACGCGAGGCCAGGTCGTCGGCGGTCGCGCCGCCGAGCTTCGGAACCAGGAAGAAGATCGAGAACGTGACGGCCGTGACGATGAAGAGCAGGACCACTGCCCCGATCACCCGGCGGATCAGATATGCGAGCACCGTGCGCGGCGTGGTGGCCGGTGATCATCGCTGATCACCGGCCACCATCAGCCTTCACCTACCTCTGCTGGCGAAATGATGGTTGGTCAGAGCAACTACTTCTGCGCGACCCCGATCGCGGCGTAGTCGTACATGTTCTGACCGTCGTTGGTGAAGACGTTGGACACCGTGTCCGGGCGGTACAGCAGGCCCTTGGCCCAAATGCCCGGCAGCGCCGCCGCCTGCTCCATGACCTTCTTGTCGACGTCGACCCACAACTTGTTACGGGCGGTCTCGTCGGTGGTGGACATCGCCTGGTCGATCAGCTTGTCGACCTCGGGGATGCGGATACCCAGGTTGGTGTTACCACCGGTGTCCCGGATGACCCGGCTGTCGACGATCTGGCTCAGGAAGCCGAAGCCGTCGTTCCAGTCCGCGCCCCAGCTGTAGACGATCAGGCCGAGCTTGTTCGCCTTCGCGAAGTCCGGCTTGCCGGCGTACAGCTTGGTGTAGTCACCGGTCGGGTACGGCTTGGTGGTCAGGTTGATGCCGACCCGCTTCAGCGACTGCTGCAGCGTCTCGGCGACCGCCTTCTCCTTGGCCCGGTCGGCGCGGTACGCGATGTTCATCGCGAAGCCGTTCGGCTGGCCACACGCCTGCAGGGCCTGCTTGGCCTTGTCGACGTTGCCGTTCTTGTCGGTCTCGAAGCCGTAGTCGTCGAACTTCTCGGACCCGGTGACGCCCGGCGGCATCAGGTTCGTCGCGATGTCGCCACCGATCGGACCACCGTACGCACGCTGGTAGCCCTCGTGGTCGGCGGCGTACAGAACGGCCTTGCGGCAGTTCACGTTGTCCAGCGGAGCGACCTGGCTGTTCAGAACGGTGAAGTTCAGCCGCGGCGCCGGCACGTTGTCGGCGTGCGCCTTCAGGTTCGGGTCGGCCAGGATCTTCGCCTGGGTCTCCGGCTGCACGCCGGTACCGGCGATGTCGACGTCGAGGTCGCCGGCCAGCAGCCGGTTGTCGATGTCGGTGCCCTCGACGTTGAACGCGACGGTGATCTTGTCCGGCAGCGCCTTACGGCCCGAGTCGGGGTCGGTCGACGCGTCGTACTGGTCGTTGCGGATCAGGCTCAGGCCGGTGTTCGCGTTGTAGCTCTCGAACTTGTACGGGCCGGTCGAGACCGGGTGCTCCTTGTACTTCGCACCGGTGTCCTTCGCCTTCGGCACCGGGGCCGTCGACGGCAGCTGCGCGAAGTAGTCGAAGCTCGAGAACGGCTTGTTCAGGTGGAACACGATCGTGTTCGGGTCGGGCGTCGTGATCGCCTTCGCCACCCCGGACAGGCTCGGGTCCTTGTAGACGCTGTAGCCCTTGGGGATGTCCAGCAGGAAGTCGTTGAAGTACGTCGGGCCGTTCGGCAGCGTGGTCTTGTCCAGCGACCGGGCGACGGCGTACTTGACGTCGGCCGAGGTGACCTCGGTGCCGTCCTCGAACTTCACGCCCTTGCGGATCTTGTAGGTCCAGGTCTTCGCGCCGTCGCTCGGCACGCCCGCGGCCTCGGCGAGGTCGGGCACCGGCTTGGCACCCTCGGCGCCCGGCTTCGCCGCGAACGTCATCAGCGGCCGGACATAGTTGCGAACCAGGTTCCAGGACAGGCCGTAGTAGGTGTCACCCGGGTCGGTCGAGTCCCAGTTCTGGGTGATCGCCATCCGCAGCGTGCCACCCTTCTTGTCGCTCGGGTTGTACACCTTGCCGACGGCCGCGTTGAACTCCGGCTTGGCCGAGGCCCCAGCGCTCCCGGACCCTCCGGGCGTGGCCTTGGGTCCCCCACAAGCCACCAGGCTCAAGGCGACGGCCGCACTGACGGCGGTCGCCGTCGTGATGCGATTCCATCTCATCTCTTGTTGCACCCCTTTTTTCGTGAGAGCCCAGGCTCCCTGGTTGGAGAGAAGTCCTATCGCGACCGCGGGTCCAACGCGTCACGCAGTCCGTCGCCGAACAGGTTGAAGGCCAGCACCGTGATGAAGATCGACAGGCCGGGCGGAACCATGTACATCGGGTCGACCTGGTACCACTTCGCGGCGATCGAGAGCATGTCGCCCCAGCTGGCCGTCGGCGGGCGGACACCCACACCCAGGTACGACAGGCCGGCCTCGAAGAGGACGTTGGTCGGGATCAGCAGCGTGGCGTAGACCAGGATCGGGGCGATCAGGTTCGGCAGCAGTTCGGTGAACAGGATGTACGGGCGGCGCGCGCCGAGGCTGCGGGCCGCGTCGACGAACTCCCGCTCCCGCAGCGACAGCGTCTGCCCGCGGATGATCCGGCCGATGTAGGGCCAGCTGAAGAAGCCGATGATGAAGACGATCAGCGCGACCCGCAGCGGATCACCCGTCAGCCCGAGGACCGAGTCCGGGATGGCGCCGACCAGCGCCAGCGCGAACAGCACCAGCGGGAAGGCCAGGAAGATGTCCATCAAGCGGCTGATCAGCGTGTCGACCCAGCCGCCGAAGTACCCGGCGATGATGCCCATCACGACACCGATGACCACTGACAGCAGGGTCGCCAGGAACGCGATCAGCAGCGAGATCCGGGCGCCGTAGACGATCCGGGCGAAGATGTCGCGGCCGTTCACCGGCTCGACCCCGAACGGGTGGTCCCAGCTGATCCCGCCGAGCTTGCCGATCGGGGTCTGCAGGGAGGCGTCGACGAGGTCCTGGTGGAAGTCGTTCGGGGTGACCCCGACCAGCTTGCACAGCAGCGGCGCGAAGATCGCGACCAGCATCAGGAAGACCACGAAGATGCCGCCGGCGATCGCGATCTTGTCGCGCTTCAGCCGCATCCAGGAGATCTGCCAGAGCGACCGGCCCTCGATCTTGCCGACGCCCTCGAGGATGGCGTCCGGCTGGGCCGACGATGCTCCGGGCTCGACCTCGAGTGGCGCGCTCACGCGATGGGTACCCCTGCCTGGTTCGGTTTGAACAGGAACGAAATCCCGTATGGCTGCGGCCTTAACCTGCCGCCATTACAGCGCGGAGTCAAACGCGGAAAGTGCTGCGTTGCCCGATCGTGATCGTCAGGAAATCGTCCCGTATCGTGGACGTTCCGCAGTAAACCACGGTGTCGCACCCTCGGTCGCCGGGACCTCGCCAACCGTTACTGCCATGGCATTTTTGTGTCAGTGCCGTGATCAGGGCGGTATTCGGCGGTTTTCAGCGCCGTAATCCGGACAGGTAGAGGAACGACAGCGGGTCGATGGCCGGCTGGACGTTCTCGAGGTCGTTGCGGGCCACCACGGCGACCCGGCCCCGCCAGCTCGGGATCACCGGCACCTCTCGCGCGATCACGGTCTGTAGCTGACCGATCAGTTCGTCGCGCTTCAGCCCGTTCTGCTCGGTCCGTTGCTGCTGCAGCAGCTTCGTGGCCGCGGCCGAGCGGTACCCGTTCTGGAACGGTACGTCGGTGACGAACGGCGCGAGGTAGTCGTCGGCGTCCGGGTACTCCGGGATCCATCCGAACTGGTACAGGTCGTACGCCCCGGCCTTCGCCGCCTGCTGGAACTGCGGCCACTCCGCGCTCCGCAGCGTCACCCGGAACAACCCCGACGCCTCCAGCTGACGCTTGAGCTCGAGTACTTCGGCCTTCGCGCCGGTGCCGAACTGCGTCGGCGTCCAGCCGACCGTCAGCGGGACCGGCGCGGCGATGTTCGCGGCCTTGAGGATCGCCGCGGCCGCCGTCTTGTTCGGCTGCTTGTACTCGGTCTTGAACGCGTCGGTCTGACCGCCGAACCCGGGCGGTACGACGGAGTACAGCGGCGACACGTGGTCGCCGTACGCCTTCTTCGCGATCGACGGGCGGTCGATCAGCTGGGCGACCGCTTGCCGGATCGCCGGCTTGCGGGCCAGCAGCGACTTCATCTGGAAGGCGAAGAACCGGATCTCGGCGGAGTTGGCCTCGACCACCTGCACCTGGTCGGACTTGCGCAACTTGTCCAGCAGACTCGGACCGAACCCGTGGTACGCCACGTCCGCCTTGCCGTTCGTGACGGCCTGGTAGAGCGCGGTCGAGTCCTTCATCACGCTGATCGTCACGCCGTCGTTCTGCGCCGCCCGCGGACCCTTGTACGCCGCGAACTTGGCGAGCGTGACCTCAGCACCCGGCTTGTACGCCGCCAGCTGGTACGGCCCGCTGCCGATCGCCTTCGTGTCGAGCAGCTGGTTCGCCGGGTACGACTGCTCGTCGACGATCGACGCAGCGGTCATCGTCAGCAGGTACGGCAGGCGGGCATCGGGAGTGGTCAGGTTGAACACCGCGGTCAGGTCGTCCGGAGTACTCACGGACTTCACCGACGAGAACAGGTGCGCCGCTCCCCCGGGCGTCTTCAGCCGGATCATCCGGTCGAAGCTGAACTTCACGTCCGACGAGGTCAACTCGTGCCCGTTCGGGAAGGTCAGGTGCTCTTTCAGGCTGCACGTGTACGTCGTCGGCGAGTCGAACTGACAATCCGCCGCGTCCGGCACCGGCGTCGGCTTGTCGGGCAGGATCGTCAGCAGCGTCTGGTACAGGTTCGCCTGGACGGTACGCGAGCCGACGTCGTACGGCCCGGCCGGGTCGAGCGACGAGATCGGGTCGGTGGTCGCCACCTTCAGCAGCATCAGCTTCGGCGACGACTCCCCCGGGTGCGGCGCATTGTCGTCCGGCTGACCGCAGGCAGCCAGGGACACCCCCAGGGCGCCCACTGCCACGGCCGCCGACATGCGGCGCACCCACTTGCTCACCGTCTCACTCTCCCCAGCCATTACCCGAACAACGCCCCCGAGGGCACCAAGTGACGGTAGCCGGTCAATGGAGCAGAGCGCGCAGGGACTCCGGGGTGAGCGGTTCGAGCGACTTGACCACCAGCCGGCGGGACGCTTCGGGGATCGTGATCCACTGCGGTACGGCGACGACGTACGCGCCGGCCGCCGTACCGGCCTGGGTGCCGGTCATCGAGTCCTCGATCACCACGCAGTTGGCCGGGTCGACGCCGAGCTTGGCCGCGGCGGTCAGGTACGGCTCCGGGTTCGGCTTGCCCAGCGTCACCTCGTCGCCGGCGACGATCACGTCGAACGGGTCCGGCGGCAGGTGCAGGAGTACGGCGTCGATCATCTGCCGGTACGACGCCGAGACCAGCGCGCACGGCACGTCTTCCTTGCGCAACGCCTGCAGCAGCTCGAGCGCTCCGGGCTGGAACGTGACGTCCTTGCGGAGCGCCTCGATCACCTCGGAGAACATCCGGTCGGCCAGCTCCTCGGCGGTGATCACACCGGCCGGGATGCGCGCCATCCAGACCTGGACGGCGTCGCGCAGGTCGCTGCCGATCAGCGACATGCAGTCCTCGATCGTCCAGGTCGCGCCGAGCTCGGCGAGCAGCTCCAGCTGCACCTCCGCCCAGACCTTCTCGGAGTCGACCAACGTCCCGTCCATGTCCCACAGCACCGCTTGCAGGGCCGGCAACTACCGCTCCTCACACGTCGTCGATGGCCGTCTCCACCGATCAGCTCGGGTCCATTCTCCCTGGTCACGCCAGGTCCGGACATTTCGGGTCTCACCGACACGTTCCGCTGCGCGTGAAACCGGGCACACGCCCGGGCCGGAACACGTAGGCTGGCAGTCCGGTTTCCCGCCGGATTGCCTACAGAGACGACAGGGGGCCTGCGAGTGGTTGACCTCGCGAACCTGAGGGACCCGGTCGTGATCGCCGCGTTCGAGGGCTGGAACGACGCGGCCGAGGCGGCCACCGGAGCGGTCGACCATCTCGTGGACGAGTGGGACGCGGAGCTCGTCACGGCGATCGACCCCGAGGACTACTACGACTTCCAGGTGAACCGTCCCCAGGTCGGCCTCGACGAGGACGGCGTACGGCGGCTGACCTGGCCGACGACCCGGATCTACCTGGCCCGGCCCGACGACACCGGCCGCGACGTGCTGCTGATCCGCGGGATCGAGCCGAACATGCGCTGGCGGGCGTTCTCGCGCGAGCTGCTGGAGATCGTCGACGAGTCGAACGCGCAGATCGTCGTCGTGCTCGGCGCGCTGCTCGCGGACTCGCCGCACACCCGGCCGATCCCGGTCTCGGCAACGTCGTCCGACCCGGAGCTGACGGCGTCGTGGAGCCTCGAGGCGTCGACGTACGAAGGTCCGACCGGCATCACCGGTGTGTTCGCCGATCTCTGCACGACGCTCGGCGTCCCGTCGGTCTCGATCTGGTCCGCGATCCCGCACTACATCGCCGGCACGCCGTGCCCGAAGGCCTCACTCGCCCTGCTCGGCAAGATCGAGGCGCTGCTCGACCTGGCCATCCCTGAAGGCGAGCTGCCGGAGCTGGCCCGCGCCTGGCAGCGCGGAGCGGACGAGCTCAGCGAAGAGGACCCCGAGGTCGCGGAGTACGTGCAGTCGCTCGAGGAGCAGCGCGACACCGCCGACCTGCCGGAAGCCACCGGCGAGGCGATCGCGGCGGAGTTCGAGCGGTACCTCAGGCGGCGCAACAAGAACCACCCGAGCGATTAGGCAGGCATCTCCCGCGTTGCGGTGGTGATGACGTCGTCAAGGACGGCGCGGGAGGTCGTGAGGTCCGCGATCATCTGGTCGATGCGGTCCCGTTCGGCGGTTAACTCCGTGACGAGTTCGGGTGTGGCCCGCTCGTTCGGGCCGCCGTCCGGGTCGCGCATACAGGGCAGCAGCTCGGCGATCTTCTTGCTGTGCAGGCCGGCCGCGAACAGCTCCTGGATCAAGATGACGCGGTCGACGGCGCGTTCGGCGTACTCACGCTGGCCGCCGGCGGTTCGCTCCGACACGAGCAGGCCCTGCGCTTCGTAGTACCGCAGGGACCGCACACTGACCCCGGCGCGCTCCGCCAGCTCCCCGATCCGCACGCTGCCTCCAGGACTTGAACCTGACACTGATGTCAGACTTTACCGTCCCGGTATGACGCTCTACGACTACAGCCCGATCACCGAACGACCCGCCCTCGAATGGCCCGACGGCAAGCGCGTGGCCTTCTACGTCGGGCTCAACATCGAACACTTCCTGCCCGACGAACCCTCCACCAGCATCTGGCCGCTCGACGTCAAACCCGACGCGCTGAACCAGGGCTGGCGCGAGTACGGCTCCCGCGTGGGCATCTGGCGCACCATCGACATCCTCGACCGGCACGGCGTCCGCGCGAGCGCTCTGGTCAACTCGATGGTTGCCGAGCACAACCCGCAGATCATCAAGGCCGGCGTCGAACGCGACTGGGCCTGGCTCGCCCACGGGCAGACCAACTCGATCCTGCACACCGGGTACGAGCCCGACGAGGAACGCCGCATCCTCACCGACATCACGACGACGATCGAGACCGCCACCGGCAAGCGTCCGAAGGGCTGGATGGGACCGGCGCTGACCGAGACCCACAACACCCCGGAACTGCTCGGCGAGCTCGGCTACCAGTACGTCCTCGACTGGACCAACGACGACCAGCCCTACCGCTTGAACGTCCCCGGCATGCTCAGCGTCCCGTACACGCTCGAGCTCAACGACCTCGGCCTGTTCCTCCGCGGCCTGTCCGGCCCCGACTTCCTGCAGATGGTGAAGGACCAGTACGACGTGCTGCGCGAAGAGGGCGGCCGGGTGATGGCACTCGCGCTGCATCCGTTCGTGATCGGGCAGCCGTTCCGGGCGAAGTACCTGAACCTCGCGCTGGAGTACATTGCCGCGCAGAGCGACGTCTGGTTGACGACGAGTGACGAGATCGCAGCGCACTACCTGACCACGTAACCCGGGTGGGCATGGCGCGTTGTTACTAATGGGTTTATTCTCGTCCGGATAACTGGGGGGTGACGGCGTGCCGTCACCGGGAGCACGGGGAGTAACGAGATGCGCAACGAGCGGGGCGGTACTTCGATCCCTGCCCTTGCCGTGCTCCTGCTGCTCGGCGTCGTCGCCGCGGTCGGCATCTTCGGCAACAAGACGAAGCACGTCACCGTCGATCTCACCACACTGACGGCGTCGACGACCGCCACCACGATCGCTACCGCACCGCTCGACACGCAGCCGTTCACCGGGACCAGCGGGCTCGTCGTCCACCCCCGCGCCGAGGCCGCGCTGTTCACGGCACCGGACGCCGACGCGTTCGGCAAGGTCGGCCCGACCCAGTTCGGTCCGACCTGGCTGCCGGTGGTCGAGCAGACCGACGGCTGGGTCCGGGTGCTGCTCCCCTCCAAGCCGAACCGGTCGACGGGCTGGCTACAGGACGAGGACCTCGACCGGGCCTCCTCGTCGTACCTGATCCGTGTGCACACCAGCTCGCGGACGATCGAGCTGTTCGACAAGAACAAGAGCCTGGGCACCTGGAAGGCCGGGGTCGGCGCGAAGAAGACGCCGACGCCGCCCGGCCGGACGTTCCTGCTCGGCTCGATCATCGACCACAAGCGGTCGGCGTCGCCGATCGTGCTCCCGTTGGGTGCGCACAGTCCCACCTTGGACACGTTCGGTGGCGGGCCTGGTACGGTCGCGATCCACGGCTGGCCGAATCCCCACGTGTTCGGGGCGGCGATCAGTGCCGGCTGCGTCCGGGTGCCGAAGACCGCCCTCGCCGATCTGCAGAAGGTTCCGCTCGGGACGCTCGTCCTGATCGACAGCAAATAAGGAGATTCCGATGCGACGACAGTTGACTCCGACGATCCTCACGGCCGCGGCCGTGGCAGGCGTCGTGACGTTCAGCCTGGTCGCCAGTGCGCCGGCCGGCAACGCCGCGGCCCGCCCGTCGTCGGCGTACGCCGTGAGCGCGGAGGGCCAGGTGCCGATCGCGAAGACGCCGTACGCCGAATCGCTCGACGGCAAGCGGCAGACGACCTCCGCGCTGGAGCTCCCGAAGAACCCGCTGATCTCGGTCCGGGCCGGTACGGCGACCGCGGGCAACGACTCGGCGTCGGTCGAGCTGTTCGACATCGTGGTCGGTCCGGACATCCTCAGCCAGGTGCAGATCCCGCCGGAGCTGAAGCAGCAGTGTGCGAGCCTGCCGAAGACCGGCGCGGACGACCTGCCGCTGCCGGATATCGCGCTGCCCGACCTGGGTCTGCCGCTGCCGCAGCTGAGCACGAAGGACCTGCCGGTCAAGAACCTCCCCGACCTGTGCAACCTGCTGCTCAACCCGCCGAGTTCGCTGCTGGCGATCGACTCGCTGAACGTCTACTGCTCGGGTGACTCCGGCGGGGTCGACCTGGGCGCGGTGACGCTGCTCGGTCAGACCTTGAAGCTCCCCAGCACCAAGCAGGGCGCGTCGCTGCCGTCGAACCCGCTGGCGGCCATCAGCGTCAACAGCCAGGGCAAGCACTCGGACGGCTCGTTCACGATCACCGGCCTGAGCATCAACCTCGGCGGCGGCGCCGAGGTCATCAACCTGGCCTCGGCCACCTGCGCCAAGCCGGCCACGAAGCCGAAGCCCAAGCCGACCCCCAAGCCGGCGAACCCGGCCCCGCCGCAGCTCGACACCCCGCCGGCCGCGCCGGTTCCGACCCCGGTGAAGACCCACCAGGCCGTCACCGGCTGACGGCCTGTTCTTCTACAGCTTCACGCCCAGTAAGGCATCCACTGCCTGGGCGATGAGAGCAGGCGCCTCGTGATCGTCGCCCTCGCTCTCCGCCCAGGCGTCCACCGCGGCCAGTGCGGCCACGGTGTCCAGGTCGTTCGTCAGTGCCGCCCGTAGAGCGTCGACCGCGGCAGCACCGTCCGGCCCGGAACCGCGACCGATCGCACCGCGCCAGACATCCAGTCGGGCCTGCGCGTCGGTCAGGTCCGACGCCATCCAGAACCAGTCCGTGCGGTAGTGGTGGGTGAGCAGCGCCAGCCGGATCGCCATCGGATCCGCGCCCGCCAGCCGCTCCTTCGACACCAGCACCAGGTTGCCCTTGGACTTCGACATCTTCTCGCCGTCGAGCCCGACCATCGCCTGGTGCACGTACGCCCGGGCGAACGGGTGCTCGCCGGTCGCGACCTGCGCACCGCTGGCCGACATCTCGTGGTGCGGGAAGATCAGGTCGGTCCCGCCGCCCTGGACGTCGAACGTCATCCCGAGGTACTTCAGCGCGATCGCCGAGCACTCCACGTGCCACCCCGGCCGGCCGCGTCCGAGGGCCGAGTCCCACGCGGGCTCCCCCGGCCGCTCGTGCCGCCACAGCAGGCTGTCCAGCGGGTCCTGCTTGCCCTCGCGGTCCGGGTCGCCGCCACGCTCCGCGAACAGCTCGGTCATCGTCTCGCGGTCGTAGTTCGACACACCGCCGAACAGCGGGTCGGTCTTCACCGCGAAGTACAGGTCGCCGTCGACGGAGTACACGGCGCCGGCCCGGCGCAGGTCCTCGACCGCGTCCGAGACCAGATCGATCGACTCGACCACGCCGATGTAGTTCTGCGGCGGGATGACCCGCAGCGCGGTCATGTCGTCGCGGAACAGTTGGATCTCCTGCGCCGCCAGGTCGGTCCACTCGACCCCGGTCGCGGTCGCCCGCTCGAGCAGCGGATCGTCGACGTCGGTGATGTTCTGCGTGTAGTGGACGTCGTACCCGCTGTCCCGCCACAGGCGGTTGATCAGGTCGAACGTGACGTACGTCGCCGCGTGGCCCATATGCGTCGCGTCGTACGGCGTGATGCCGCACACGTACATCCGCGCGGTGGCGCTGTCGGTCGGGGGCACCTCGACCAGGCCGCGGGAAGCGGTGTCGTAGAGGCGCAGCCGCCGGGCCGGCCCGGGTACGACCGGGATGTCTGGTTTCGTCCACGCCTGCATGTGTCGGAGCTTATGCCAGTCCGATTTTCAATGACGCGACACGGTTCCAATCCGTGGTCCGTCCATCGGCTGGCCCCCTGGTCCCGCTAGCGTCGCCAGCGATGAGCGCTGACTTCAGTTCCGACTTCCAGGCGTACGGCCGCTGGATCGCCGCGGCCGCGATCCAGCAACAGGACCTCTTCAACGAGGTGGTCGGCCCTGGCTCGTTGCACGCCGACCTCGACGCGCGGACGCTCACCGGCGACCGGACCGCGCTCGGCGGCGTCTCGTTGCTCGGCAGCTTCTCGCACCAGGACAACACCTGGCTGTGGGGCTGGGCGAACCCGGGCTTCGGCCCGGACGCGCCGGCAGTCGCGCCGACCGAGGCGATCCGGCAGTTCGGCGGCAGGCACGGGATCGACGAGTTCACCACCGGCAGCCTGGACCTGAGCGGGTTCCCGCAACCGGCGCAGGCCGCGATCACGCTCGCGATCACCGCAGGCGCCGTACTCGGTGGTCGTGGCGTCTGGTCGACCGCGATCAACGAGGGTCTCGGGCACGTGTACCTGCATGTCGCGGACGAGCAGCTACCGCTGGCCGGGTTCGATGCGATCGCCGCACCGCGGCTGCTGATGACGGCTGTCAGCGTGTTCCCGTCCGACCACCGGCAGGTCGTCCGCGGGTACTTCCAGCACTTCGGCCTGCAGTACGACGAAGGCCCGGACGCGATCCGCGGTACGGCGCCGAACGGCAGCGTCGTCCTCGCGTCCTTCGACGACCTCGGCCGGATCGGCAACGTGAGCGTCGAGCCGACGGTCTAGAACGCGGGCCAGGGAATCGCGGGCCAGTCGTCGCTCGGGTACGGGAAAGTGCCGGTCTTGAGCAGCGTCGCGCAGCGCTCGCGGGTCGCGGTCAGCTCGACCGCGGTGATCAGCTCGCACAATTGTTGCCCGAAGCCACCAGCGAGCTGATCGGCCAACCGGCGTACGTCGTCCAGCAGGTCGGCCGGGATCGAATCGCCGGCCCAGCCCCACAGCACCGTGCGGAGCTTGTCGTCGGCGTTGAACGCGACGCCGTGGTCCACGCCGTACACCCGGCCGTCGCCCGGGTTCAGCACGTGGCCGCCCTTGCGGTCGGCATTGTTGACCACGGCATCGAAGACGGCCATGCGCTTCAGCGCCTCGTTGTCCGCGTGGACGAGCGTGACCGGGTTGTGGCGGCCGTCGAGCGCTTCGAGTACGCCGACCCAGCCCTTCGGCACGCGACCTTGCGGCACGATGTCGACCAGCTCGGTCTCCCCCGGCCCGAGCTCGGCCTCATCGATCCAGAGCTGGACCATGCCCACGCCGAGTGGTCCGTCCCGCAACAAGGTCGGCGGCACGACGGACCAGCCCAGCGCCTCGGAGACGACGTACGCCGCGAACTCGCGCTGGGCCAGCGTGCCGTCGGGGAAGTCCCACAGCGGCCGCTCGCCCTCGACCGGTTTGTAGACCACGGTTGCAGTCTCGCCGTTGAGGCTGACCGAGCCCTGGTACGTGCCGTTCGACGCCGCGACGAGGCGACCGTGCAACGACAGTTCGCCGAGAGCGAGCAGCTCCGGATCGATTGTCATTCCGGCAGATGCCTGCGGTAGCCGTTGGCCCGGGGGCAGATGTGGCCGTCGGCGTCGATCGGCCGGCCGCAGAACGGGCAGCTCGGGCGACCGGACGCGACCAGCGCGACAGCTCGCCGGGCGAAGGCCCTGGCCTGCTCCTCCGTGATCCGGACGATGAACACCTCGGCGTCGTCGGACTCCATCGCGGCGGTGACCGGGTCGGTCTCCTCGAGGTCGGCCTGCTCACCGGTGACGACCGCGAACACCTCGATCACCACACGCTCGGCGTCGGCCTCCCAGGCCAGCGTCATCGTGCCGGCCCGGAACTCCTCCTCGATCGGCTGCTCGAGCGGCGCGGTGTCGTCCGCCGAGGTCAGCGTCACCGGGTCGCGGTCGAACCGCCGCGCGACCTCGTCGAGCATCACGTCGAGCCGCTCCGCGAGCGCCATCACCTGTTCCTTCTCGCACGCGACCGACGTCAGCCGTTGCCCGGCCCTGGCCTGCAGGAAGAACGTCCTCGCACCGGGCTCCCCCACGGTGCCGGCGACGAACCGCTCGGGGTCGTCGTAGGTATGTACTACTCGCGCCATATCTAGACCCTATTACCGTCCGCCGACGACCGCGTCCGAGGACTGCTTCTTGGGCTTGCCTTTCGCTGTCGGCTTAGGAACCAGGGACGCCAGCTCGCTGCCGGAGTCGTTCAGGCGGACCAGGAACGGGCGGGTCGCGGTGTAGGTGATGACCGTGGTCGAGGCGGTGTCGACGACGATCCGCTGGAACGTGTCCAGGTGCTGGCCGAGGGCGTCCGCCACGATCGCCTTGATCACGTCGCCGTGCGAGACCGCGACCCAGATCGCGTTGTTGCCATGACTGTTCGCGAGCGCCGCGTCGTGCGCCCGGATCGCGTCGACCGCGCGCTGCTGCATCGCCCGCATCGACTCGCCGTTCGGGAACGTGACCGCGGACGGGTGCTGCTGGACGACGGCCCAGAGCGGGTCCTTCGCGAGGGTCGCGATCTTCTTGCCGGTCCAGTCGCCGTACCCGCACTCCGTCAGTCGGCGGTCGGTTGCCGGACGCAACGCGGGGTGCTGGTCGGGGTGGTGTTCGGCGTACTGCTTGGCGATCGCGGCCGCGGTCTGCTTGCAGCGCTCGAGGGGTGAGGTGACGATCGCGGCCAGCGGCAGGTCTGCCAGTCGCTGCGCGACCGCCTCGGCCTGTTTGACGCCGGTCTCGTCCAGCTTCACACCGGGAGTACGACCAGCCAGCGTGCCGGACGTGTTCGCAGCGCTACGACCGTGGCGGACCAGAATCACCGTGGGCATGGTGTGCACGTTATCCGGTCCGACAAGTCGTGGTGCCATGATGGGTGGTGTGATCGTCGACTGCGGGGTGTACGCCGAGGGGGAACGGCGGGATCTGCCCAAGGACCCCGAGACCGTTGCCCAGGCCATCGACGACGACCACGAATCGTTCGGGTGGATCGGGTTGCACGACCCGTCGGACGCCGAGATGGAGCGGGTGCAACGGCTGTTCGACCTGCACGATCTGGCCGTCGAGGACGCGCTGCAGATCCACCAGCGGCCTAAGGTCGAGCGGTTCGGCGACATGATCCTCGTCGTACTGCGGACGCTCTGGTACGTCGACGAGGGCGACGCGGTCGAGACCGGGCAGGTGACCGCGTTCATCGGGCAGCAGTACGTCGTGACGGTGCGGCACGGGGAAGGCGGCGAGCTCGCCACCACGCGGCACGAACTCGAGGAGCGCGCCCAGATGCTCGGGCACGGTCCGGCCGCCGTACTCTGGGCGATCTGCGACGCGATCGTGGACCAGTACGAGACCGTCGCCGAACAGGTCGAGATCGACGTCGACGAGATCGAGAGCTCGGTGTTCTCCCCCGAGCGGACGAGCGACGCGGAGCGGATCTACCGGCTCAAGCGCGAGGTGCTCGAGATGCGGCGGGCGATCGATCCGCTGCGGGAGCCGATGGAGGAGTTCGCACACGGAGTCGCCGGGCTGGGGCCGAAGGCGAGCCCGTTCTTCCGCGACGTCGCCGACCATCTCAGCCGGGTGTCCGAGCAGACCGAGTCGATCGACACCCTGCTCCAGTCGGCGCTGAACGCACACCTCGCCCGGGTCTCCGTCCAGCAGAACGACGACATGCGCAAGATCTCCGCGTGGGTCGCCATCGCCGCGGTCCCCACGATGCTGGCGGGCATCTACGGCATGAACTTCGACAACATGCCAGAACTCCGCTGGCACTTCGGCTACTACGGCGTCCTCCTCCTGATGGCCGTCGTCTGCTCCACCATGTACCGCTTCTTCCGCAAGGTCGGCTGGTTGTAATACCCCCGCGTGCTCCGCGGCCGCCTCTCGTCGCTCCGCTCCTCGGCGCGCCCGCTCCGCGCGCCACCCACCCACCCCCGGGCTTATCGCCCGGAGCATCCATTCCGGCTATCGCCGGTTCTTCCGGCTGCCGCCGGCGTTTGCCAGCTGCCGCTCGCGTTCTCGCGCTGCCGCGCGGTGCGACCGCCCCGTCGCGCCGCCGACTGCTGCTCGTGAGCCACCCGCGCCGTGGCGTGCATCCGCAGCCGAGCCGACCCGCGACGTGGACAGCTCGCGTGGCGGAGCGGGCCTCCGGTTGCTCGTGTCGCAGGGCCGGATCGGGCGTCGGAGGGCGGGCAGATGCGAGGGCCGGCGACACCCCGTCGGGTGTCGCCGGCCCGGCGAGCGTTCGTAGTACCGCCTAGGTTGCCGTGATGGTGCTGGTGGCTAGGAGGATTACTAGGACTATGCCTAATAGGACCCGGTAGAAGGCGAAGACCTCGATGGTGTGTTTGGCTACGAAGCGGAGGAGCCAGGCGATTGAGGCGTAGGCGACGATGAAGCTGACGACTGTGCCGACCAGGAGTGGGACCGCGCCTACGTTGCCGTGGAGGGCGTCTTTTAGTTCGTAGACGCCGGCGCCTACCAACGCGGGGATGCCTAGTAGGAAAGAGATTCTGGTCGCGGCTACTCGGTCCAGGCCGCGGAAGAGGCCGGCGGAGATGGTGGCGCCGGAGCGGGAGATGCCGGGGATCAGTGCGAGGCATTGGACCAGGCCCATGACTAGCGCGTCCACGAACGTGATGCGGGTCAGCGGGCGTTCCTTTGTGCCGAGGCGTTCGGCGGCGACCATCACGATGGACCAACCGATGAGAGCCGCGGCCACCCACCACAGGCTGCGGAGCGGACCGGAGATCAGGTCGCGGGCGAGGAAGCCGACGATCACGATCGGGACCGAGCCGACGATGACGTACCAGCCCATCCGGTGGTCGAACTCGCCGCGGTGTTCGGGCTTCGCCAGCCCACGCACCCACGCGACCGCGATCCGGGAGATGTCCTTCCAGAAGTAGAGGACGACCGCGGCGATCGCGCCGACCTGGATCACCGCGGTGAAGCCGGTGATCGACGGGTCGTCGATCTTCAGGCCGAGCATCTTCGACACGATGGTCAGGTGCCCGGTGCTGGAGACCGGGAGGAATTCGGTCAGGCCCTCGACGATGCCGAGGATGATGGAGTCCCAGATCGTCATCAGCCAGCGACCCCGGCCAGCTCCAGCGCCTCCGCGGCGGTGTGCAGGTCGGCGATGCGTTGCTCGACCGTCGACGCGAACGGCGTCAGCGCGACAGTCGTCGCCCCGGCCTCGGCGTACGCCGTGAGCTTGTCCGCCATCCGCTCCTTCGAACCGAGCAGCGAGATCGAGTCCAGGAACCCGAACGGTACGGCGGCCATCGCCTCGCGGTGCTTCCTGTCCAGGTACAGGTCCTGGATCTGCTTGGCCTCCTCGGCGTACCCCATCCGGACCGCGAGCGCGTTGTAGAAGTTCTTCTCCCGGCTGCCCATACCGCCGATGTACAGCGCGGCGTACCCACGGACCGGGTCGGCCGCGGCCTGGATGTCGTCACCCGTCATCAGCGGGGTCGTGACCACGACGTCGAAGCCGTCGAGGTCCTGCTGACGGGGCTCTGCCGAACTCCTTCGGCGGCCCGCCTTGATGTGCGTCAACTGCTCTCCCAGATAGGCAGGATCGTTCAGGATGCCGAGCCAGCCGTCGGCGATCTCGCCGGCCAGCTCGAGGTTCTTCGGACCGACCGCCGCCAGGTACACCGGCACATGGTCGCGGATCGGCCGCACCGTCAGTTTCAGCGCCTTGCCCGGTCCGTCGGGCAGCGGCAACGTGAAGTACTTCCCCTCGTACGCGACGGTCTCCCGCCGGAGAGCCGCGTTCACGATGTCAACGTACTCACGCGTCCTGAGCAGAGGCTGAGAGAACCGGACGCCGTGCCAGCCCTCCGAAACCTGCGGTCCGGACACGCCGAGACCCAGCCGGAACCGGCCGTTCGACAGCCGGTCCAGGGTGGCCGCGGTCATCGCCGTCATCGCCGGCGTCCGGGCCGGGATCTGGAAGACGGCCGCGCCGACGTCGATCGTGGTGGTCTGGGCGGCGATCCAGCTGAGCAGGGTCGCCGCGTCCGAGCCGTACGCCTCCGCGGCCCAGGTGACCGCGAAACCGAGTGCCTCGGCCTCCTTCACCAGCCTCAGGTGGTCCAGGTGATCGTCGCCGCCGTACACGAAGCCGATGTTGAGTCCGAGTCGCATGACTGGCGAGCCTAGCGAGAGGTTGTCGGTGGCCCGCAATAGGCTCGGGTCATGCAGCAGCGCTATCTCGGTCACAGTGGACTGGCGGTGAGCAGGCTAGGCCTGGGCACGATGTCGTGGGGCCGGGACACCGACGAGCATGAGGCGCGCGAGCAGCTGGCGGCGTTCGTCTCCGCGGGCGGGACGCTGATCGACACGGCCGCGGCGTACGGCGATGGTGACAGCGAGCTGCTGATCGGGTCGCTGCTCGGCGACGTGGTCGACCGTGACGACCTGGTGATCGCGACCAAGGCCGGGTTCAGCGTCCGCCGGGGTGAGCGGATCACCGACACCTCCCGCGGCGCCCTGCTGCGCGACCTGGAGGGCTCGCTGCGCCGGATGAACGTCGACCACATCGATCTCTGGCAGCTGCACACCTGGTCCGACGACGTCCCGCTGGAGGAAACGCTCTCCGCGCTCGATCACGCGGTCAGCTCCGGCAAGGTGCGGTATGTCGGGATCTCGAACTACGCGGGCTGGAAGTCCGCCCGGGCCGTCACCTGGCAGCAGGCGTGGCCGGGCCGCGCGGTCCCGGTGTCGAACCAGGTGGAGTACTCGCTGCTCGCCCGGGACGCCGAGGTGGACGCGCTCCGCGCCGCCGCCGGGCTCGGGATCGGCGTACTCGCGTGGTCCCCGCTCGGCCGGGGCGTGTTGACCGGGAAGTACCGCACGGGCATCCCGGCGGACTCCCGGGCCGCGTCTCAGCATCTGTCCAGATTCGTCGACCCCTACCTCGACGCGCGGTCTTCGGGCATCGTGGAAGCGGTTGCCCGGGCAGCGGACGGGCTCGGCTGGACCCCGCTCGAGGTCGCGCTGACCTGGGTGCGGGACCGGCCCGGCGTGTCGGCGGCCATCGTCGGAGCCCGGACTGCGTTGCAATTGAAGTCGGTGCTGGGAGTAGAGGAGCTCACCCTGCCGCCCGCGATTTCGGCGGCGTTGGAGGATGTTTCTTGAGGTTGTTGTTGTTCAGGCTGCATTGTTGAATGTGGCAGGAGGTGCGGATGGCCGAATACGAGCTGCAGCAGTTCGAGGTGTCCAGGACGGAGTCCCGCGGTGCGGTGCGCAGGTTGCTCACCGAGCACGCGGAGTACGGCGGGTGGGAGCTGGCCCGTCTGCGCCGCTATCCCGACGGCACCCGCCGCGTCTGGCTCCGCCGCCGCATCATCCGCGTGATGCGGACCCTCTGAGCAACGCACTCACCAGTTCCCGTCGGCTCCCGACGCCGACCTTGTCGAACGACGCCCGCACGTGCTCCTGCACGGTGTGGGGTGACAGACACAACCGCTCGACGATCTGCCGCGTGGAGTAGCCGCGCAACAGCAACTCGGTAACCCGCTGCTGAGCCGGCGTGAGTCCGTGCAGATCGAGCAGCAAGGACCCCAGCTGAGCCGGTGTCACCGGCTCCATCACCACCACGATCTGCCCGTCGTCCCCCAGCCGCGACGCCTGCAGCGCCAGCCACTCCCCAGTCCGCGTCCTCACCTTCAGCCGCGCAGTCACGCCCCCGAGCTCCATCCGAGCAGCCACCGACAACACAGCCACCGGCAACTGCTCCACCGCCCCCAGCTCCCCAAGCCAGTACTCGCCCTCCGCTGTCGTCGACTGCATCCGCAGCACTCGGTCAAGCACCACCACCCCGGGACCGACTGCGGTAGATCCAGCAGCAGGTGCTCGGAGCCCGAGGCGGAGGCCCTCGCCGAGGTGGGGTGCGAGGCGGCGTACCAGTTGGATCTCTTGGTCGGCGAAGCCGGTGTCTGCGGTTTCGCGGTGGAGGCAGAGGACGCCCCAGCAGCGGCCGTTCGACATCAGGGCCGCGCGGAGTTCGTCGCCGAGACCGAGGGGGCGCATCACCTCGGCGTACCGCGGGCTGCTCCCCCAGTCGCCCTTCGTCGCCTGGCCCAGCGACCGGACCGGATCCCGGCCGCCGGCCAGTACGGCGAACTTGTTCACGTCGTCCTGCCCGAACTCGTTCGCGATGAACTGCTCCGTGACCGCCCCGAGCGGCTCGTCGACCATCGCCGACGTGAACAACACCGTCGCCGGATCAACCGTCGCGAAGAACGTCGCGTCGACTGACAGCACACCACGCAGCCGCCCGAGCACCTCGGACCGCAACTCATCGGCACCCAGCCCCGCATAACAACGCTGGATCAGCACCTCAAGGCGATCCCCCGCCCCCATAATCAGGATGCTACGCCGAGTTGCCGCAGGAACCCGAGGTCATCGAGCAGCCCCCAGCGTTCGACGATCAGCCCGTCCCGCAGCCGCCAGATGTTGATCCCCGGCAGGCTGACCGCCTTCCCGCTCGGCGGCACCCCCAGCACCTCACCCCGCTGCGTCCCGCCGGCCGTGAACCGCTCGACGACAACATCCCCCTCCGCGATCAGCGCGTGCGTATCGCTGTGCCAGTCCGGGAACGCGGCCCGCATCAGCTTCCCCGCGTCCCGCATCCCCTCCCGGTGCGGCGTGACCCCGAACGGCGGGTCGTGGTTGATGAAGTCTTCGGCCAGGTGCGTGTCCACGGCGCCGAGGTCCCCTTTGGTGAACAGTCCGTCGATGAAGTCCTTGACGACGGTTTTGTTGCTCTCTGTTGTGCTCATGCCTCGATCGTGCGCGGGCCAGGTCCGGCCAGGTACCCCGACTAGTTGGGGTTCTCCCGATGAAATATCTCTGCGACAGAGGTATTCTCGGAACCGTGACCGAGACTCTCGCCGAGGACCTGCTCGCCGCGATCGGATTGGTGCGCCGCCGCCTCCGCCGATCCGCGGGCCGCCCCTTGGCGCTGAGCACGCTGACCGGCTCGCAGGCAGAGCTGATCCGGCTCGTACGGCGCAACCCGGGCATCTCTGTCGCCGAAGCGGCCGCCGAGCTCGGCCTCGTCCCGAACACCGTGTCGACCCTGGTCGGTCAGCTCACCGAGCGCGGCATGCTGCTGCGTACGTCGGACGAGAGCGACCGCCGGATCGCCCGCCTGACCCTGACCGAGCCGGCCCGCGAGCAGGTCGAGGCCTGGCGCGACCGCCGCGCCGCGCTCGTCAACGAGGCCCTCGACGGACTCGGTCCCGCCGACCGCGACGCGTTGCGGGCCGCTTTACCGGTTCTCGGCGTACTCGCCGAACGGCTCACCCCATCCGAGCAGGACGTGAAGGAGCGCGTATGAGTGCGGATACCGCAGCACAGCCGGCGCCGGCCGCCGAGATCATCGGGCTGAGTCACAAGTTCGGCGACCATCTCGCGGTCGACAGCCTCGACCTGACCGTCTCCCCCGGTGAGTGCTTCGGCTTGCTCGGGCCGAACGGCGCCGGCAAGACGACGACCCTCCGGGTGCTCAACACGCTCTATCCCCCGCAGTCCGGCACAGTCCGCGTCTTCGGCCTCGACGTCCGCACCGACGCGATGTCGGTACGCCGCCTGCTCGGCTACGTCCCGCAGCAGTTGTCGATCGAGGGCGCGCTGTCCGGTCGCGAGAACGTGTCCTGGTTCGCGCGCTTGTTCGACGTACCGCGGCGTGAACGGGCGGCTCGCGTGGCCGAAGTACTCGAGATCGTTGATCTGACGGATGCAGCGGATCGGCTTGCATCGACGTACTCCGGCGGCATGGTACGGCGGCTCGAGCTCGCGCAGGCGCTGGTCAACCGGCCCGCGCTGCTCGTGCTCGACGAGCCGACGGTCGGGCTGGACCCGGTCGCGCGCGACTCGGTGTGGGCGCGGGTGCAGGACATGCAGGACAAGTACGGGATGACCGTGCTGCTGACCACGCACTACATGGAAGAGGCCGACATCCTCTGCGACCGGGTGGCGCTGATGCATCTCGGCCGGCTGCGCGCCGTCGGCACACCCACCGATCTCAAGGCCGAGCTTGGTCCCGAGGCGAGCCTCGAGGACGTGTTCCGGCACCACACCGGCGAAAGCCTCGCGGCTTCGGAGAAGGGAGGCCTGCGCGATGTCCGTGGCACCCGTCGCACCGCCCAGCGCATGGGTTGAGTCGAGGCCGCGAGCGGCGCTCCGGCTGCTATCGCGGATCGGCACGTTCTGCCTGGTCGAGCTGCAGAAGCTGCGGCACGACCGGACCGAGCTGATCACCCGCGCGATCCAGCCGATCCTCTGGCTCGTGATCTTCGGCCAGACGTTCAGCCGGATCCGCGCGATCCCGACCGGCAACGTCCCGTACCTCGACTACCTCGCGCCGGGCATCATCGCCCAGTCCGCGCTGTTCGTCGCGATCTTCTACGGCATCCAGATCATCTGGGAACGCGACGCCGGCATCCTGACCAAGCTCCTCGTCACGCCCAGCCCGCGCTCCGCTCTCGTTGCAGGCAAGGCGTTCGCGGCCGGCGTCCGTACCATCTCGCAAGCGATCGTCGTGATCATCGTCGCCGCCCTGCTCGGCGTCAGCCTGACCTGGAACCCGCTGAAGCTGCTGGCCGTTCTCGTGGTCGTCGTACTGGGTGCGGCGTTCTTCTCGTGCCTCTCGATGACGATCGCCGGTCTGGTACTGCGCCGCGATCGCCTGATGGGCATCGGGCAAGCGATCACGATGCCGCTGTTCTTCGCGTCGAGCGCGCTGTATCCGATCGCGATCATGCCGGGCTGGCTGAAGGTGCTGAGCCATGCCAATCCGCTGACCTACGAGGTGAGCGCACTCCGCGGTCTCCTCATCGGCCAGCCGACCAACTACTGGCTCGACTTCGGCGTCCTCATCGTCGCCGCCATCGCCGGAATCTGCGCCGCCTCGGCTCTCCTCAGCCGCCTCGCGCGTTAGAGGTCGTGCTGGACCCAGACGTTCGGCTCGACGTACACGGCGTGGTTGTGGCGGACATCCACGTGGACGGGGACGAGAGCCTTGGGTACGACGACGTCGCCGGTGGTGTCGAACGGGAGGCCGGTCCAGTCGCGCCACTCGTCGAGTGTTCCGGTGATGACCATCGACCGTGGTGCGACCTGGATGATCTTGCCGCCGGCTTTGACGTGGACGCGCAGCCAGGGATCAACCGGTAGACCGTCCGGCCGCAGTTGCTCGATGTACTCCGTCATCGGCTGGTGCGGGTCGGCCTTGCCGTTCGGGCGGACCGGGGCGTAGAGGGTGGTATGGCCCTTAGCTTTTGCGGCTTGGCGCATCGCGTCGAGCATCGCGTGGGACAGGCCGCGGCCCTGATGCGACGGGCGGATCAGGATCTCGAGGGCGCTCGACACGTTCGGCTCGCGGCCGTTGCGCTTGTCGGCGAAACCCCATTGCAGGACCCGGTCCCAGCCGTCGGCGGGGACCTTGGTGCGGTTCTCGTCCGGATAGACGAACGGGATGCTCCGGCCGTGCGCGACCGGCTCGCCGTCCTCGGTCGCGACCAGGCACTGGTCGGGGAAGTTCGCCGCGACCTGGCCCATCAGCGCATTGCCGATCGGGTCGTTGAACATGAACTTCGGCCAGGTGTCCGCGAACTCGTACATCCGCTCGAGGTACTCAGGCCGCTCGGCCAACGTGGTGATCGCGATCCCTGGCATGTAATGCAGTCTGACACCGCAGCAGCACGAGTCCAGCGATTAACGCCAGGAGCGTTCCAGCACCGACGAGCGTCAGCTGCGCGCCGACCGTCGCGATGATCGGTCCGCCGATCAACAGCCCCGCCGAACTGCTCGCGCTGACCACCACAGCCTGCCCGCTCAGCAACGTACGTCGCTCTGCCCCGGCCGACGACCTGGTGATGATGATCGAGATGGCCGCGATGCCGACCACAACGGTCACGCCGGAGAAGGCTCCCGCGACGGCGACGATCGCCGGGGTCGACCACAAACCCATCGCGATCCAGCACAGTCCGCTCCAGGACCAGGCGACCGCGGCGCAGGCGACCGGCGGGATCCGGCGTACGACGGCCAGCGAGATCGCGGTCCCGATCAGCGAGCCCACGCCGTACCCGGTCATACCGGCGGCGAGGTAGATGCCGGGCCGCCCGCGTTGCTCTCCCAGCACCGACAAACCCAACGTGAACGCAAACCAGGTCACGCACCCGGTCCCACGGATGAGCCAGCCGTACATCACCTCTGGACGACCCTTGAGGCTGCCTCGAATGGAGGGGACCTCAACCGTTCTGACAACCACTCGCTGGGCGGGCACTGTGCAGGCGAGCAGGCCGGCGCCGACGACTGCCACCGCCTCGATCCACAGCAGCCGGTTCGTGAACCCGGCCGACACCGCCAGCGCACCGACCGTCGGTCCGATCAGCATGCCGACCCGGCGGAGACCGTCCTGCCAGGTGAGCAACAGGACCGCGCGATCCGGACCCCAACGATCCCCCGTGTCGGCCAGCAATGCAGACCGGCCCGGATCCGCCAGCGCAGTACCGCAGCCCAGCAGCAAACCGCTGAACACCAACAACTCCGGCGTCAGCAGTCCAAGTCCGGCCGCCGCCGGGACCGACGCCAACGCGATCGCGGTCACCAGCGCGACCACCGCCAGCCGCGGCCCCGAGTCCACCCATTGCCGTGCCTTCCGTGCCCACCATGGCGACAACAGCACAGGTATGCCGGACGCACCGCCGACCAGCCCCGTCGCCGCAACGGATCCGGTCTCCCGCAGGATCACCAACGGCAACGCGACCTGCGTGATCCGCATCGCGAAGTCCGCCGTACCGCTGCCGGCCAGCAACGCCAACGCCTCGAATCTCGCCTTCACACCTTTGATTCTTGGCTTTCCAGCACTCCGCAGGTAGCCGTCGAACGTTGACTGCTTGCCATAGGCTGAACCTATGGCCTCATTACCCTCGGTCGAGGACCTACGGCTGGTCCAGGCCGTCACCCGCACCGGCGCAGTCGGCACCGCGGCCCGCGAGCTCCGCATCTCGCAGCCCTCGGCATCACAACGCCTGGCCCGCCTCGAACGCCTCTGCGGCGCCAAGCTCTTCGAGCGCGACACCCGAGGCGCCCGCCCCACCCCCGCCGGCGCCGAGCTCAGCCGCCGCGCCGACCACATCCTCCGCCACCTGGAGGAGGTGTACGACGCAACCCGCGCGGCCGCCGTCGGCCAGCAGCTCGTCATCGGCACCTTCGCGAGCCTCGCCCCGATCCTGTTCCCGGTCCTCGACTCGGACCTGCCCGATCTCGAGATCCAGCAGCAGGTCGACCACGGCCAGTTCCTGGTCGAACGCGTCGCCGAAGGCACAATGGAGGCCGCCTTCATCGCAATCGCCGAGCAGATGACCCTCCCCCGCGGCGCCGTCGCCCGCCGCGTCGGCCGCGACGACCTCGTCCTGTTCATCCCACCGGGCGCCCGTCCACCGGGTCGCGGCCGTCAGCCGCTGAAGGACCGCCCGATCGTGTTCTCCACCTACGATCGCGGCACCGAGGAGATCCACGCCCGCCTCGCCGCCCTCGGCGCAATCCCCCGCCGCGGCGTCACGCTCAGCACGACCGTCGCCATCGCCCGCCGCCGCTCTCACCTGGCCCTGGTCCCCCGCAGCGCCCTCGCCACCGAACTCCGCCCTGGCGAACACCTCGCCGCCTCCCCCTTCACCTACCGCCTCACCCTCTCCGTCGTCACCACGCCAACCCCGCCGCGCGCCCTGATCAAACACCTTCCACAGCTGCGCGCGACATTGAACTTGTCGTGAACACCGGCGAGTCGCCGGCCAGGAGCAGGCAGACTCGGACGCATGAACCTGGGGCGGTTGGCGCGCGGGCGACGAGTGTTGGCGGGGTTCTGGGGTGCGACGGTCGTGCAGGTCGCGGCTGTTGCCTTCGACGTCAACATCCTCGAACAGGCCAGCAAGGCGACGCTGATGCCGTTGCTGTGGCAGTGGTCGCGCACGCAGGACGCGCCGCCGCTGATCCAGGCGGCGCTGCTCGCGTCGGCCGCCGGTGATCTGCTGCTGGAGACCGATGCGCAACTCGCGGGGATGGCGGCGTTCGCGGCAGCGCATGCGTGCTACCTCGCGGTGTTCCTCGCCAATCCGGCGCAGCGGTCGTGGCGGGTGCTCGCGGCGTACGCGGCGTTGTGGGCTGCCTTGATCGCGGTGCTGTCCCCTGGGCTCGGCAGCCAGCGGGTGCCGGTGGCGGCGTACGCGTTGTTGCTCACGGCAACTGCGGTCGCGTCCCGCTGGCACAACTCGCGGAGCGGTCTCGGCGGGGCGTTGTTCCTGGTCTCGGATGCATTGATCGCGCTGCGGATGTCCGGGCGGGACTTCCCGGGACGCGGCGCGCTCACGATGTCGACGTACGCCGTCGGGCAGTACCTGCTGACGTCGGGCGTGAGCAAATCTGACCGGTAGTGGTCATCGTCGTTGACCGCGGGTCGCCTCCGCTGTGGGGTGAAGGGTATGGCGACCGTCGACGACGTACGACGACAGTTCCGGAACCCGCCGCCCGAGGGGCGGCCGATGATGCGCTGGTGGTGGTTCGGTCCGTCGGTCACGCGGGACGAGCTGGACCGGGAGCTGCACGCGATGGCAGCGGCCGGACTCGGCGGGGTCGAGGTCGCGTTCGTCTATCCGATGGGGCCGGTGACCGCGCCGTTCGGATCGCCCGAGCTGCTCGAGCTGGTCGGCCATGCGGCTCGGACAGCGCATTCGTTAGGACTGCGGTTCGATGTGACGCTCGGCAGCGGCTGGTCGTACGGCGGCGGGCATATCGGGCCCGAGCACGCCGCGCGGCAGCTGCGCTGGGATCGGCGCGGGATCGGCGGCGCGGCGTACGACGTACCTGTGGTCGAGGCCTGGCCGGGAGATGAGTTCGTCGCAGCCTTCGTGGGCGACGGGTCGTCGTACGTCGAGGTGCCGGTGCGCGACGGGATCATCCACGTCCCGGCCGGTGGTCAGCCGCGTGAGGTGCTGATCGCCACGTCGCGGGTCACCGGGCAGCAGGTGAAGCGGACGGCTGCGGGCGCCGAGGGGCACACGCTCGACCACTACTCGGCGGCCGCGGCGTCGGAGCACATCCGCCGCGTCGCGGAGCCATTGCTGAAGGCGGCGACTCCTGAGCTGCTCGGGTCGGTGTTCTGCGACAGCCTCGAGGTGTACGGCGCGGACTGGACGCCGGGGATCTTCGACGAGTTCGCCAAGCGCCGGGGATACGAGCTGCGGCCGCGGCTGTACGAGCTGCTCGTCGACACCGGTGAGTCGCGGCAACTGCGGATCGACTTCGGGCGGACGTTGTCGGAGCTGTACGAGGACAACTTCCTGAAGGTGTTCCAGCAGTGGGCGGCCGGGTACGGCGTACCGTTCCGCATCCAGAGCTACGGTGAGCCGCCGGCGACGATGAGCAGCTACCGGTTCGCGGACATCTTCGAAGGCGAGGGCTGGGGTTGGACGCGGATCCCGGAGACCCGGTGGGCGTCGTCGGCCGCCAACATCTACGGCCGGTCGGTGGTGTCGGCGGAGGTGTGGACCTGGGTGCACTCGCCGTCGTTTCGCGCGACGCCGCTCGATCTCCAGGGTGAGGCGCACGAACATTTCCTGTCCGGCGTCAACCAGCTCATCGGCCACGGCTGGCCGTACTCCCCGTCGAACGGCCGCGGCCTCGGCTGGATCTTCTACGCGGCCGGTGCCCTCGACGACCGCAACCCATGGTGGCCGGTGGCAACGGATCTGTTCGCATCCCTCCACCGCCTGTCCTGGCTCCTCCAGCAAGGTACGCCGGTGCGCCCGGTCAAGATCTACATCCCGGCCTCCGACGCGTACGCCGAGACGGGCCTGAGCGAGCCGAACAACCTGTACCGCGTCGTACGCCGACTGATCCCGGAAAGCATCCCCCGCACGATCCGCGAGGCGGGACTCGACTACGACCTGATCGACGACGACGCCATCTCGGTCGTCGATCCAGCCGACGTACCGCTGGTCGTCGTACCGGACGGGACCACCACGCCCCCGGAGACCACGCGCTGGCTCGACGCGGTCCGCGCGGCAGGCGGCACGGTCGTCACCGACATCTCCACGCTCGCCGAGCACCTCCCGCCGGCGCCATTCACCCCACAGCAGGACGTCGGCGTGGTCCACCGCCGCCTCGACGACGGCGACATCTACTTCGTCGCCAACACCGGCCCCGAAGCCCGAACCCTCACCTTCGACCAGCCGATGGAACGCTGGACCTCGAACGACGTCACCCGCACCCTCACCCTGCACCCCTACGAGTCAGCCGTCCTCACCAGAACGACCACCCCTGCAACGGCGGAGTCGTCCGACGTTGTCGAAGCAGCTCTGGGCGAATGGTCGGTTGCCTTCGACAACGAAATTCGCCCGGTCACCATCCCCCACCGCTGGGAAGACACCCCGGAACTCGCGACCTACTCCGGCTCCGCGACCTACCAGACCGACCTTCACCTCCCCGAAACCGAAGGCCGACTCTTCCTCGACCTCGGCCCCGGTACGCCAGTCGATGCCGGCAGCGAGCCCTACCTCCCGCCCAACTCGTACCGCGCGCTCATCACCCCACCGGTAGGCGTCGCCGCCGAGATCTACCTCAACGACATCCGCTGCGGCACGCTCTGGGCCCCGCCGTACCGCGTCGACATCACCGACGCCGCACGATCGGGTGCCAACGATCTACGCATCGTCGTACACAACACCGCTGCCAACGCGCTGTCCGCCGACCAGCACCTTCTCCAGGCAGCGGAAGACGTCACCGCGGAGTTCGGTCACCGCTTCGACCTCCAGCACATCGAGCACGCGGCCGACTACCTCAACTCCGGGCTGCTCGCCGTACCGACGATCATCCGGACCAGCTAGTCCGCGGCGCGCGTCTCGGCGAGGCGTTCGTGGTGGTGGATGACCTCGGCGATGACGAAGGCGAGGAACTTCTCGGCGAAGACCGGGTCGAGTCCGGACTCGGCGGCGAGCGCGCGGAGCCGGGCCACCTGAGCCTGTTCGCGGGACTTGTCGGCCGGCGGCATTCCGGTGCTGGCCTTGAGGGCACCGACCTGTTGGGTGCACTTGAAGCGCTCGGCCAGCAGGTGGATCAGCGCGGCGTCGATGTTGTCGATGCTGCTGCGGAGCCGGGCGAGCTCGTCGGTGGCGTTGTCTGCGATCACGTTCCTAGCTTCTCAGGCCGCCGGCGCCAGCTCAGGCCTGGTCCAGGAAGCGGTCCAGCACCCGCGAGCCGAACTCGAGCGCCGACGTCGGCACCCGCTCGTCGATGCCGTGGAACATGCCCATGAAGTCCAGGTCCGGCGGCAGCTGCAGCGGTACGAATCCGAAGCACCGTACGCCGAGCCGGCTCCACGACTTCGCGTCCGTACCACCCGACATCAGCAGCGGCGCGGTCCGGCTCTGCGGGTCCTCGGCCGCCAGGCACGCCTTCATCGCCTCGACCAGCCCGCCGCTGAACTCGGTCTCCAGCGCGATGTCCTGTACGACGGTCTCGCGCTGCACCTTGTCGCCGAGCAGCTCGTCGATCGTCGCGAAGAACTCGTCCTCGTACCCGGGCAGGAACCGCCCGTCGATGTGCGCCTCGGCGTCGCCGGGGATCACGTTCACCTTGTAACCGGCGTTCAGCATCGTCGGGTTCGAGGTGTTGCGGATCGTCGCACCGAACATCCGGCTGAAGCTGCCCAGCTTCGCCAGCGTCGCCGTCATGTCATCGGGGTCCAGCTCGGTCCCGAGCACGTCCTCGAGCGTCTTCAGGAACTCGCGAACCGTCGGCGTCACCCGCAGCGGCCACTCGTGCCCGCCGATCCGGGTCACCGCCTCGACCAGGTTGGTGACGGCGTTGTCGTTGTTCACCATCGACCCGTGCCCCGCCGTACCGCGGGCCTTGAGCCGCATCCAGTTCATGCCCTTCTCGGCTGTCTCGATCAGGTACAGCCGGAGGTCGTCCTTGACCGTGATCGAGAAGCCACCGACCTCGCCGATGCCCTCGGTGCAGTCGGCGACGGTGTCCGGGTGGTTGTTGATCAGCCACTGCGCGCCGTACACACCGCCGGCCTCTTCGTCGGCGGTGAACACGAGCCGGACCGGCCGCCGCGGCTTCACGCCCGCGCGCTGACGAGCCCGGACGACCGACAGCACCATCGCGTCGAAGTCCTTCATGTCGACCGCGCCACGACCCCATACGCACCCGTCGAAGATCTCCCCGGAGAACGGGTCGACCTTCCAGTCCTTCGGGTCCGCCGGTACGACATCCAGGTGCCCGTGCACGAGCAGCGGGTCCGCATTCTGGTCCTCGCCGTCCCAGTGGGCGACCAGTGTCGCGCGCCCCGGCTCCGACTCGTAGATCGTCGACTCGATGCCGACCTCGTCCAGCTTCGCGGCGACGTACTCGGCCGCGACCCGCTCGCCGTTGCTCTTGCCGTTCCCGTAGTTCGTGGTGTCGATCCGGATCAGCTCACTGCAGAGCTCCACCACCTCGGCATCGGGCGTGTACGACGTACGGTCGCTGGAGGTCGTCATGCCGACCATCCTCTCTCACCGCCTCGGTGATGGCATCCCGAGGTCGGTCAGACCAGCGTGATCGAGTCCCCGGAAACGGTGATCTGTTTCGGCGGCAGCGGTCGCGGCGCAGGCCCGGCGACGACCGAGCCGTCCTTCACGGAGTACTTGCTGCCGTGGCAGGGACAGTCGATGGTGCCGTTGGCAACAGTCGTGACCTGGCAGCCCTGGTGCGTGCAGGTCGAGCTGAACGCCTTGAACGTGCCCTTGACCGGTTGCGTGACGACGACCTGGTTCTGGTCGAAGATCTTCCCCTCGCCGACCGGGATCTCGTCGGTCTTCCCGAGTACGGCGTTCGCGGGTGCCGTCTGCGATGGTGGGTTCTTCGGTTCGCCGTACTTCGAGCAGCCGGCGGCGGTCGCTCCGATCGCGACGGCCAGGACCGTCCGGCGGCCAGGTTGCTGTGTCATCGGATCACTCCGAACGTTGTGAAGAACCAGAGCGACGAGGTCAGCCACAGACCGACCAGCGCGGTGAACACGGCTCCGCCGACGACGGGCAGGAGCCATTTGGGGGCGTCGGTCCGGCTGAGGGTCAGCATCTTCGCGACAAAGGCGCCGTAGAAGAAACAGCCCAGGAGCGAGTGGATCAGGATGCGCGGTTCGCCGTACTCGAAGCCGAGTGCGTAGAGACAGTGCGCGACCACCGGGAGGGTGAACGCCACGGCGATGCGGCCGGACCAGCGGTGCAGCGGCGCGACCCACGGGCGGGTGGGCAGGCGGCCGTAGAGCGACATGGCCGAGATCAGCTGCACGATCCCGAAGAGGAGAGCGACGGTCGCGAGCCAGGTCTTCACCGATTGGAAGCTCGAGAAGCCGGCCAGATTGATCGCAACGCCGGCGGGGTCGTGGAGGCGGCCGTAGACACCGAGCGCGACCGCGACGGCAGTGCCGACCGCGAGCGGTACCGCGATCCTGGTCGCGTGTTGGACCTGTGCGGTGCTCATCAGAACGCCTCATCTCCGCTGACTGCTTGGGCTGTCACGGGTACGCCGTTCACCGTCGCGGCGCGGGTGGTGGTGTCGAGCGGCGGGGCGGGGGCCGGCGTACCGTCGTTGTCGACACCGACCTGCTTGCCGTCGGGCAGGACGATCCAGCCGATGGTGCTGGTGGAGTTCCGCGCGCGGTACAGGCCGGCGGGTGGGCCGGCTTTCGCGATCGCGAACCGCAGCGTGCGACCACTCAGCGTGAAAGTGCCGGTGGCGGTGTTGCCGGCAACGGCGGCGGTCAGGCGCTCGCCGGTCTTGGAACGCAGTACGAGCTGGCCGTTGCGGTAGGTGCCGGTCAGCCAGGCTTCGAGGCTGCGGCCGTCACAGACGTACGCCGCGGCGCGCTCGCCCTTCGTCGCGATCGCCAATGAGGCCTCGCGTTCGTTGGTCCGACCTGCGTAGACCGCGGGTGGTTTGGCCGGCGCTGTCGTGGCGGGCTTGCTCGGCGTCAGCGGGGTCGCGGATGGGGTGACTGTTCCAACCGGCGTCGCTGTTGGTGCCGGGTTGCTCGCCTGGGTTGGATTGCCGGTCTGGGTGCTGTTGACCACCATGAACGCGACCAACCCGACGGCCGTCGCCGCCAACGTCACCAACGGACTTCGCTGCCCCATCGCCGCCCCACCACCCCGAGACCCAGCCCGACGCCGGTCTCACCCCGAGACGAGGATCCCGCCGACCCATCGCCTGGTCAACGGCTCAGCGGCTCAGTCGGTTCAGCCGGTTCAGAGGACCTTCAGCCCGTACATCTCCCCGAGCGGATCCGAGATCAGTTCGATCCGCGCGCCGTCGGGGTCGCGGAAGTAGATCGAGGTACCGCTCTCCTCCTGGAACTCGACGCCGTGCGCGGTCAGGCTCTCCTTGAGTTGCCCCCACCGCTCCGGCTCGACCGAGATCGCCATGTGGTGCAGCCCGCCCAGCACCTCGGCGTACGGCCCGAGATCCAGTCCCGGGAAGTCGAAGAACGCCAGCAGGTTCCCGTTTCCGATGTCGAAGAAGAAGTGCGTCGAGCCCTCGTAGTCCCGGTTCCCGACCATCTCGGTCAGCGGGAACCCGAGCACGTCCTGGTAGAACTTCACCGTTCGCTCGACATCCGCACACAACAACGCGGTGTGATGCAACCCACGCGCCGAACTGACCCCACCCGGCCTCAGATAAGCACTCCGGATCCGGTCCCGCTCAGCCTCGATCGCACCCAGCTCGATCTCCGTCATCCCACCCCACCCTTCTCCTTGAACCCGAAACTACCCCGCCCCCAACACTCCGTCACCACCCCCACCCGCCCGATGTGAATTCCACCCCTGGAGTTTGCTACTGTTCTCCGGTCAGCACCGCACCCCGGTGCAGACCACTCGTCCGGGTGGCGGAATAGGCAGACGCGCTAGCTTGAGGTGCTAGTGCCCTTTACGGGGCGTGGGGGTTCAAGTCCCCCCTCGGACACTGAAACACTCGCTTCACCCCAACCAAGCGGCACTCCGGTGCCGCTTTTGTGGTTCTGGGACAGGTTGCCTGCAACAACCAAATTGCTGCCGACTACCCGCACACGGAATCAGTTGGCGGCGGAGAGTGCGGCTGCCTCGCGGAGGCGCTCGTCGAGGTCGGCGAAAGCGTCGACCATTTTGTCGAGGGCGACCGTGCCTCCCGTGGCAAGCAGGAGCGGTACGGCGCAGGGAGCGAAGTCGCCGAGCACCCTCAAGCGCGGTTCCTGGAAGTCCGGATCAGTGACGGCAGCAAGCAACTGGGCAAGAGCCTCTTCGCACTCGTCGCTGTGAGCCATCTGGATGGCCCAGCCCGTGAGGCCCTTGAGTGAGCTGTCGGCGGTTTCGAGCAAGGTGCGCTCAAGCACAGTTGTCGGACTCGCGGCCGCAGATCGTGCGCTCTCGATTTCCTCGAGCGCACTCCCGGAGTCTGTGAGGTCGGCCGCCAGCGTTTCGGCTACGTCCCAGCGGCCGGCGTCGGAAAGGACATCGACGACCTTCTCACGCTCTGGCTCATCCATCACCGAGGGCGGCCACGAAGCAAGATCGGCACTCGCCGAAGCTGATCCGGCGAGGCCACGCCACACCGCGAGTGCGGCATCTCGGCGTACGTCCGGTCTCGTCTGTGCGTGGGCTACCTCGATGAGTGCGCGGGCATACTCGTGGGCCCGCGGATGCTCCGCCTTCGCGAGCGCCGCCACCGCTTCCGCGGCTGACTGCGCAAGGTCCGGCAGCTCGGACGACGAGCCGCCCGTCAAGTCACGGAGCAACTGCACGAACTGCTGAATCCCCTTCGACGATTCGTCGGATCGCTCAGCCGTCTCCGGCAGTACGGCGATCAGTTGCCAGATCTCTTCCGCCGCTGCCGTGGAGTCGAATCTGGCAAGCGAGGCAGCCCAGGCCGCCCTGGCCACGAACGTCGCCTTGTGATCGTCGGCGTCCTCCGTCACAAGGGCGCCAACGGCTCTTACGCGTTCCTCCGCCTGCGGTGACGGCAGCCGCTCGAGCGCCCTGAGGTACCCGGGGACCGCCCTGGGCGTCGCGGCGACTCGTTCGGCCGCCAGGTCAAGAACGCGCTCCCCCTCGGTCTGGTCCAACGCCGACCATGTGACGCCAACGGACGCCAAGTCGGCGGCATCGGCTGTCACCGGAAGAGCGATCTCGGCAGCACGGCACAACTCTCGAGCTGCGTCTGGCGCCTTCTCCGACAGCAGGTTCGCGCACCTCACCGCGGCGCTGACCGTCGTCTCGACGTATATAACCAGTCCCCACCAAGACACACGAACAGATGTGATCGACGCTGGTCCAGTCGGGGTTCACTGCCCGGCCGTGACGCGCTCAGAGCGGGCACGGCCGGGCGGCTGCGTCAGAGGATGGGCTGATAGATGTGGAGGGCGAGGTCCTCGCCGACGGGTCGGGTGTTGATCAGGCGTAGATCCGTGGCGTCGCTGGTGTCGGTGAAGAGTCGCGAGCCGGTGCCGACCACGACCGGGTAGGTCATCAGCCGCAGCTCGTTCACCAGGTTGTGCTCCCACAGCGTGTGCACGAGTCGACCGCTGCCGTACAGGACGATGTCGCCGTCGATCTGTTCCTTCAACTTCGCGACCTCCGCCGGTACGTCGCCCTTCAGGACGGTCACGTTGCCCCAATCCGGACCTTCGAGGGCTGACGACGACACGACGTACTTCGGCAGGGTCCGCAACCTGTCGGCCCACGCACCGGCACGCGACGTCGCCCAGCCACGCGCCAGAAACCACTCGTAACTGCGGCGCCCCATCAGCAGGGCCTCAGCTCCGAGCGCCTCGTTCAGCTCGACTTCGGCCCATACACCGCGGGTCGTGTCTCCGATCCGCGCAAACCAGTTGCCACGCCCGCCGTCGTCCTCGCCGGTCGGATCCTCGATCACCCCGTCGATCGAGATGTTCTCGCTGACGATCAGCTTTCCCATGGCAGTGCTCCTTCTGTCAGTGTTGTCGACTACCACTGGGACTGACGCCACGACGTACACAAAGGAGGCGCTCCTCAACCGCCCCTTTCGGCCTTCGGCCGACGTCTACACAGGTGAAAGGAAGGTGGAGTTGATGGGAGCTGACCTGATCAGCCGAGCGCGGGCCGGAGACGCCGAGGCGTTCCGGGCGCTGTCCGAGCCGCACCGCCGCGAATTACAGGTGCACTGCTACCGGATGCTCGGATCGTTCCACGACGCCGAGGACGCACTTCAGGACGCCATGCTGTCCGCCTGGCGCGGCCTCGGAGGGTACGACGGCCGCGCGTCGATCCGCACCTGGCTGTACCGAATTGCCACGAACAGATGCCTCAGTACGCTGCGCTCAGCCGGCCGCCGGCCAGCGAAGGCCTGGGACATTCCCGGCGTCGAGCCGCCCGAACCCACCCGGCTCGGCGAAGTCGTCTGGCTCGAGCCGTTCCCCGACGTACTCCTCGAAGACGCGATGCACGTACCGCTCGGACCCGAGGCCCGCTACGAACAGACCGAATCGATCTCACTCGCCTTCGTCACCGCGCTGCAGCTCCTCCCGCCTCGCCAGATCGCCGTACTGATCCTGCGCGACGTCCTCGGCTTTCACGCGAGCGAAGTCGCCGAGATGCTCGACACCACCGTCGAATCGGTCAAGAGCGCCCTCAAACGAGCACGCGCCGGCGTACAGAGCCGACGAGCCGACCAGGAACCCCCTCCAGCCGCAGACTCACCCGCCGAGAACGCCCTCGTCACGAGCTTCGTCCAGGCCTGGGAGACCGCCGACATCGACGCCCTCGTCGCGCTCCTCACCGACGACGTCTTCATGTCCATGCCGCCTCTCCCCTTCGAGTACCAAGGCCGCGAAGTCGTCCGCCAGTTCTGCGCCACCCTCTTCGGCGCCGGCCGCAGATTCGACCTGATCCCAACCCGCGCCAACGGCCAACCGGCCTTCGGCGCCTACCTCCAGGCCCCGAACGGCACCCGCCACGGAACTGGCCTCTACGTCCTCACCCTCAACCGCGACCACATCACGGCCATGACCCGCTTCGAGAACGACACCCTCCAACCTTTCGGCCTCCCCCGTTCCCTTCCGGGCCGATAGCACGGCAAATACGTCTCCGGCGTCCCTGTGCAACTCTCCCGACGGCATCGAGATCGAGCTGTTCAGTCCTTCGACGTGATCGCCTCGACGATTGTCGCGGCGTACTGGTCCGGGGCTTCCTCCCAGATGAAGTGGCCGGAGTCGACCGCCACTAGGCGGCTGTTGGGGAGGCGGGCATCGAGGAACTCCGCGTTGGACAGCGGTACGACGCGGTCGTGGCGGCCGTTGATCAGCGTGACCGGCGTGGTGATACGGGCTCGTCAGCAGCACCGTCGTCCGGTGCGGTCCGCCGCTGTCGGCGTACCTGGTCCGAACTCCGTCGACGGCGCGGTGCTGAGTGTTGGGGATGGTCATGGCCGACGTCCTTCCGGGTACGGCATACGGGATGTGCGCTGAATCCACACTCGCCCAGATGGTCCGAGGCCGCCTTCAGCCCGGCCTCAGCTTCGGCCAGCCGGTTCGCACGATCGCCCTCGGCCTGCGCGTGCATCACCTCGGCGAAGTCGGACACCCCGAACGAGCGCATCAGCAGAGTCGCGCTCGACATCAGGCTCCGCAGCTCATGAAACTCCGCGACCAGCATCTTGGCGGCCACATCGTGGGAAGGCCGGTGACAGCGACGGCGCAAAATCCCGGATCGGCATGTCCTCGAACTCGGGCCGAGCCTCACTCACGACCTGAGACACCTTGTCCGCATCCGGTGAGGAAAGCATCGACATCGTGAGCGAATTCCGAGTGCGGCTGGAACAGGAATCCCGGGGCGGCGTCGGGTTACAGCTTCAGGCGGGCCTGCCGCGCGACTTGACCTTGACGCGGCGTCAGCCCTGCATCCTTTGTGGCAGGCCGCTTCTCCCAGCTGACGGGAACGGCTCCACAAAGGAGACAGGTGATGACGACGTTGATCGAGAAGAGCCGGCAGAGCTTCGGTCCGGCGATCCGGGTGCGGGGCTTGGAGAAGTCGTACGGGAAGCTGGAGGTTCTGCGTGGCGTGGACTTCGAAGTGTCGCGTGGCAGCATCTTCGCGTTGCTCGGGTCCAACGGCGCGGGCAAGACCACCACTATCAAGATCCTCGCCACACTCCTGAAAGCCGACGCGGGGTCCGCGATGGTCAACGACTTCGACATCGCCACGCAGGCCGCGCAGGTGCGCGGTTCAATCAGCCTGACCGGACAGTTCGCCGCTGTCGACGAGATCCTCAGCGGCCGGGAGAACCTCGTGCTTGTGGCCAAGCTGCGGCACCTCGACGACCCGGTCGTGATCGCGGACGGCCTGCTGGATCGTTTCTCGCTGACCGAGGCGGCCACGCGCAGGGTGTCGACGTACTCCGGTGGCATGCGCCGCCGCTTGGACATCGCGATGAGCCTGATCGGGGATTCGCCGGTGGTCTTCCTGGACGAGCCGACCGCCGGGCTCGACCCGGAGGCTCGCATCGAGGTGTGGCAGACAGTCAAGGAGCTCGCCGGCTCCGGTACGACGGTGCTGCTCACCACGCAGTACCTCGACGAGGCCGAGCAACTGGCCGACCAGATCGCGGTCCTGCACCAGGGCCGGATCATCGCCAACGGCACGCTCGCCGAGCTCAAACAGCTCTTCCCACCCGCGCAGGTCGAGTACGTCGAGAAGCAGCCGACGCTCGAGGAGATCTTCCTGGCCATCATCGGAGACAAGCGATGACGACCTACTTCTTCAGTGACACCCTCGCCCTGACGGTTCGGACGTTGCGGCACATCACCCGCAGCCTGGACACCATCATCACGACCGTCCTCACGCCCGTCGCCTTGATGCTGATGTTCGTCTACGTGTTCGGCGGCGCTATCTCCACCGGATCGAAGTACATCAACTTCATGCTGCCCGGCATTCTGCTGATCACGATCGCGTCCGGCATCTCCTACACCGCGTTCCGGCTCTTCATGGACCTGAAGAGCGGGATCCTCGAGCGCTTCCAGTCCATGCCGATCGCCCGGTCCGGCCTACTGTGGGCCCACGTCGTCACCTCCATGGTCGCCAACCTGATCGCGCTGGTGATCGTCGTCGGCGTCGCTCTGCTCATGGGCTTCCGCTCGAGCGCCGGCGTACAGGCTTGGCTCGCGGTAACCGGCATCCTGCTCCTGTCGACACTGGCGTTGACCTGGCTCGCCGTGATCCCCGGGCTCACCGCGGGATCGGTCGAGAGCGCGGGCGCGTTCGCCTACCCGCTCATCTTTCTGCCGTTCGTGAGCTCGGCGTTCGTGCCCACGCAGACCATGCCCGGCCCGGTGCGGTGGTTCGCCGAGCACCAGCCGGTCACATCGATCGTCAACACGATCCGCGCACTGTTCGCTCAGCAACCGGTCGGCAACGACATCTGGACTGCGCTGGCCTGGTGCGTCGGCGTACTTGTCGCGGCGTACCTGCTGGCGATGGTCGCCTATCGCCGGAAGTCCGCCTGAGGCAGGCTTGGGCCCATGCTCACCATCAGCCAGCTGGCGACGTACGCCGGTGTGACGGTGCGGGCCGTGCGGCACTATCACCAGATCGGGCTGCTGCCGGAGCCTGCGCGCGACCGGTCCGGGTACCGGTCGTACGACTCGGGTGCCGTCGTACGGCTGATCCGGATCCACACCCTGGCCGACGCCGGCGTGCCGCTGGCCCGGGTACAGGAACTCCTCGATGCCGCGCCTCAGGAGTTCGCGGACGGCGTACACGAGATCGACAGGGAGCTGCGTGCGGAGATCCGCCGATTGCAGGCCAGCCGCCGCCGGCTCGCCAGGCTGGCGGTCGGCGAGCAGCTGGCACTCCCGCAGAGCGTCGTGGATTACCTGGACCGGCTGCGCGGTCACGGCGTCAGCGAGCGCTACCTCGAGATGGAGCGCGACGCGTGGATCATGATCGCCGCGCAGGTGCCCGATGTGATCGATGCCATGATCGCCGCCAAGCACCAGCAGCTGGAGGATCCCGATGCGCAGAAGCTCTACAGCCTGGTGAGCGAAGCCGTCGACAACCAGGGTGACGATGCCTTGCTCGTCGAGATCGCCGACATCCTCGAACGCCTGTACCTCCGCGCCGCCGAGGCCGGTCAGCTGGGCGACGAACCGTTCGACGATCAACTCATCGAGCTCTTGGATGCGGTCATGCTCGAGTCCGCGCCCGAAGCAGCGCGGCTACTCGCGATCATGGAGGAACGGGGCTGGAAGGGCTGGACCCGCATCGAGCGCGTGCCGCCGAGAGTCCCTATCCCCAGCCCGGACCCTCACCACGGGAGCGAGCCTGACTGATGGCGCCGAAACGTGTAGCTAGCGATCATGCTCACCTGCAGCGTCATATTCGCGAAGTCGTGATGTCCATCAGCTTGCCGAGATACTTGATATCTAACGGATCCTGCTTGTTGCCTTGCCGAATGATAGTTGTCTGAAGCAACTTATTTTCGCGTAGCATCAGAACGAGGTTGCCTCCGATGACCCTAGCGGCGACCCGACCCCGCGGAGCTTCCCAGGCTGCCAGATGCCCGCCCCGGATACACCAACGGCACCTATGTCCACTATTCGCGCTCTGCGACGACTGCAGCAGTGCAACGAAGCGAACGTCTCCTTCAGGCGAGTGCGTTCGGATCGCCCGGCATTGAGGCACTCGATGGACCAGGTCTAGTTCGGAGAAATCGTCAGATTATTCAACTGACTTGGAGCCCGGCCCGTATAGCCACCCCGACGATGTAGCCCTCCAAGTCAGTGCCGCAGACCACGGCCCCAAGGCCCGCGCCGGGCGAAGACCATCGCGCCATACAGCACCGCGGCTACTACAGCGGCCGCGGCCGGCAGCACGAATAGACGCGGGATACCCAGGCTGTCACCCGCAATGCCTGTGTAGAGACCGCCGAGCGCTCCGGAGACCATCACCGAACTGCTGAACGTGTTCGTCGCGGTGGCGAGCCGTTCGGGCACGAGGTCTTGAGCGATCGCAACGCCCAACGCGCCCGTCGCCGCGACGGCGACCGACATGAACACCTGGCCGATCGCGATCGCGACGAGGTTCTGCGCGACGGCGTAGGACAGGTAGGCCCCGAACGCTGCCACGATGCCGAGCGCGAACACCCTCAGCGCGCCGAACCGCCCGGCGAGCCGGGCCAACGTGGCCATGAAGACGACCTCCAGCAGCGGCTGCAACGAGATGACCGCGCCACGGGCGAACGCGCTCACGCGCAGGGTCTCGGCCATGTAGATCGACAGGAACGACAGTTTGATCGACTCACCTGACATCACCAGCACACCGACCGCCGTGAACATCGCCAACAACGCGAACCGGCCTGGCGGCACGGCCGGCTCGGCTTCTCGAGCTGCCACAGCAGTCGCATCCGAGCGCGGCTTCGTACGCTCCGAGGGCAGGTGCCGACCGGCCAGGACCACAGGAACCACCCCGACGGCCGCCAACGCGGCCGTGGCCAACAGCGTCTCCTGCAGCCCGGCCACTGTGGCGAGCCACGCACCGAGCGCCGGCCCGGTGATCCAGCCGACCGCCTGGCTGATCCGCAACAGCGCGAGAACACCGTACCGCGACGGTGTCGGATGCCGTTCCAGATAGCGACGGGCCACGGTGAACAGCAGTCCACCAGAGGTCCCGGCCAGGCTGAGGACCACGACGTTCACCACGTACGGCACCCACGGCTGCTCCCACATCGCAATCACGGTCCAGCCCGCGGCAGCAAGCAGCGAACCTCCCACGGCGAGCGAGATCGGCTTGTCGAATCGATCCGAGAGCGCGCCGACGAGGAACCCGGCGACCGGGGCAGCCAGGTTCGTCACGTAGTACATCCCGGCGGCCCGCACCGACAGATGCAGCTCCTGAGTCAGGAAGAGGCCCATCTGCGGCCAGCTCAACGACAGGGCAAAGCCCGACATCAACATGGCCACGAAAAGCCATCGCAGCACGACATGCCCGATCAAGTAACGCCAGGCAGGCTCCGTAGCCACCTCGACTTGCGGTGATCGCATCGATGCGCTGTCTCCTGGTCAAGGTGCACGGTGTGCCACGCGCTGCGGAAATCCCCCGAAGAGGCGGACACGCCGGGCACACACATTTTCTCAGACCCCCTGACCACCCACGTCAACCGGCCCCCGCCTCTGCGAGTGGGCCAGCGCCCGGACCGGCCGACACTGGTCGCGGCGGCTACACGGCCCCGCTCACGCCCCTCGAACCCCCATGCTCAACGGAAGTCCGATGGGCGACCGACTGGTCCCCGCACCCGATCGCTGGATGATCCCGAGCCCTAGAGATCGTCGCGCCATCCAGTATTGCTGTTGAGCCGCACGACCTCGACGCCATCGCGGCCGAGATCGCCAACGAGACCTTCGCGGAGTTCGGCGCCGGTCTCACGATCGAGTCCGTTGCGACGTACCTCGAGGTCCTCGACGCGGCGACCGAGGCCGGGATTCTCGAGCCCAAGCTCCACCAGCTCGCGGTCAACGCCCTGGTCAACCACTTGACCGATGACGATCCCCGCTGGTCGCTGCTCGACTACGTGAACCAGGCAGCATGACCGCAGAACCGCTGCCGGGGAGGGATGAACGTACCGGCTGCCTCCTCGGCTCGGATGATGTGGGTGATGGCGTTGATCATGGCCAGATGGGTGAACGCCTGCGGGAAGTTCCCGAGCTGGCGTCCAGTGAGCGGATCGATCTCCTCGGCGTACAGACCGAGCGGGCTCGCATACGACAGCAGCTTCTCGCACAGCGCCGTAGCCTCGCCCAGGTCGCCGATCTCGACCAGCGCGGACACCAGCCAGAACGAGCAGATCGTGAACGTACCCTCCGCGCCGCTCATCCCGTCGACGACATCGAGCGGCGTGTCGTCATGGATACGTCGTACTGACCATCCAAGCCGCCGATCGCAACTGGACAGACCGAGACTCATGATGTGCCGAATGGCATCGAATGCCGCCGGCCGGGCATCGGCCGGGATCGTCGCCTCCCGAAGCCCCACAGAATCGCGCAGGGGTAGGCCTCGTTCATCGTCGCGGTCATCTGCATCGCGAGGCCCGCGAACCGCTGCGGGTCCTCGGCCGGGATCAATCTGTTGTCACGGTGTCCGATACGCCTCACCAGAGCCGAGTTCGAGGCGTGTGGTTAAGGTGCGTGTCCGGCCTCGGACACACAACTCATCCACGCGGTCGGCCAGAGGTCGACCTCTACGTCGACAATGTGCTCGATGTGGTCGTGACTGCCTGCTGAGGATGTGCCCGTCGCGTCTGCGGCGGGCACATGCTCGGGTTCGTATCAGGCTGTGGCGCGGCGTGGTAGCACCCAGTTGGGGCGTACGAAGTGGCACGTGTAGCCGGCCGGGTAATTCAGAAGGTAGTCCTGGTGCTCCGGCTCGGCCTCCCAGAACGGGCCCGCGGGCTCGATCGTGGTGACGGCCTTGCCTGGCCACAGGCCTGACGCGTCGACGTCGGCGATGGTGTCGCGCGCGACCTGCTCCTGCTCCGGGGTGAGCGGGAAGATCGCCGACCGGTAGCTCGTGCCGATGTCGTTGCCCTGACGGTCAAGGGTCGACGGGTCGTGGATCTGGAAGAAGAACGACAAGACATCGCGGTACGTCGTCTGCGTCGGGTCGAAGACGATCTCGACGGCTTCCGCGTGCCCGGGGTGGTTGCGGTACGTCGCGTGGTCGTTCTGACCGCCGGTGTATCCGACACGCGTCTCGAGGACACCTGGCTGCCGCCGGATCAGATCCTCCACACCCCAGAAGCACCCGCCGGCGAGGACCGCCGTCTCGGTGCCGGGATGGCGGGTGACCTGCCCGGTGTCATGGATTCCACTGGTCATGATGCGTTCTCCTCTGCGGCCGTGGTGTCACTGGACGTGTCGAACAATGCCCGGTACTCGCCGTACCCCTCACGCTCCAGATCCGCTACCGGGATGAAGCGTAGGGCGGCGGAGTTCATGCAGTATCGCTGGCCGCCCGCTTCCGTGGGGCCGTCGCCGAAGACGTGACCGAGGTGACTGTCGGCGCCCGATGACCGCACCTCGGTTCGGGTCATCCACAGCGTCCTGTCGCTCTTCGTGCGAACTGCGTCCACCTCAATCGGCTTGGTGAAGCTCGGCCACCCGGTGCCGCTGTCGTACTTGTCGATCGACGAGAACAGCGGCTGCCCGGACACCACGTCCACATAGATCCCGGCCTCGTGGTTGTCCCAGTACTGGTTTCGGAACGCGGGCTCCGTCCCGTCCTTCTGCGTCACCCGGAACTGACTGTCGGTGAGGCGACTGACCGCCTCCGGCGTCTTCCGGTAGTCGTGCGACACGATTTCTCCCTTCCCGACGTCGCTGGCTGCGCCGTCACTGCATATAACAACGCGAGTGCCCGATTTGGTCCCGAACCCGCCTTCGTTACGGCCGGGCAGCGCGTCCTCGGGTTGGTGCGCGGCGAGGCGGACGATGCACTCGGTGCCCAAGGCCGGCCAGAGGGGGTCGCGGGGGGTTGTCCGTCCGAAGCATGTGTACGGCGAGCGCGTCGATGGGTTCGACGTCGAGCCAGCGTCCTGGTGGCACCGAGGTGAACGTCATGCGGTCAATCCAGCGGACGGTGCTCGTGGAGGGACATCTGTCTCCTGTTGCGGAGCAGGCACGGCTGAGGTCAGCGACAGGATGAGGGGCGTGCGACTGGTACTGCCGGACAGTTGCAGCTTCACCTCGGACTGGACGACCGGGGTGACCGCGTCGAGAGAGTGCGCGATGAAGTAGCCATCCGGCGCCTGAGCGACGATGCGCGACAGTGGGCCAGCGAAGCTGATACCCCGCTCGTCGTCGTGCAGCTCGGTGAAGAGAATGCGCCTGCGAGAAGGTGCCCCGCAGGAAGCTCAGCCCGTGACCGCTCACGACGGCTGTGAACACGACGGTTGTGAGCACGACGTTCGCCGAGTTGGACACCCGCGGACACTGATCCGCCAGGCTGGCAGTGGGTCTGGGAGCTCAAGCTCGTATACCGATGACCCAGCTCGTCCGATTCAGCCTGATCGAGTGCCTGCGACATATCGCCGGGTTGGTCTACCTAGGACTCCAGTTCCTGATGGCTCAGACCGACCTCGCTCGGCGCCACCTGAAGCGCCGCCTCGGCAACACATTCTCCGCAGACGCCGCGTTGTACTGCTCACGCAACTCGACCGGATCCCAGCCCTCATCATGTGCCGTCGCGACCTGTCCATCGCGACCTCCGCCGCGGCGACCCGATCTCGGAGCTGTCCCACCTGCTCGAGCGTCGATCGGCGCTGTCGTCAGCGTCGAGCAGCGCGCTAATCAGATCGGGATGCGCCAGCTCAGTCGCGAGCCGGGCAGCAGAGTCGTGATCCAGGACGAACGCCGTACTTGCCAACGGCACCGATGTCACCCGGACCACAGCAAATCAACGGACGCTCGCTGCCGCGCACCAGGCGGCCCATGAGGGCGTAGGGCGCCGGCGGGCCGCGGGCGCCATACCGTCAGCCTGATCCTCCGGCGAGACGACGAACCGCTCCAGCGGTCCGTCCGGCTTACTGGCGATCCGGCTGCTCAGCCCGGGCACAGTAGTGCGGCAGAGATGTTGCCCACGTGAGCCGTTCGGGCACGACTGCGCAACTTTCATCGGCTCAGCCGCATCAAGCTGGGTGACGATCTGCTGCTGGCATGTTAAGGCGCGCGGTTCCCTCGGACATGCAACTTATCCACACGGTCGCCAATCGGATTGACCTGCGCGCTTTTCGACCAGAGCAGCGTTGTCCGCTCGCGAAGATCCACGGGACCCAGTCGGCATCCAATTGCCTGCCGCAACCTCTTCATGACGGTATCGGCCGCGGCGATCTTGTCGCGCTGGGCGGTGTCGCACGCGAGGTCGGCATACTGCGGATGGCCGGGTGACAACACCGGCGTGGTCGGCGAGAACCTGAAAGTCCTGGCGTACGACGATCTCCACGCCTGCGGCAACTCCGTCTTTCCTGCATCCCTGAGAACGGCCGCACCTGCTCTGCGGCTGGGCGAGCATCTCGCCGGTCCTGAGCCGCCTTCGAGGACGCCAGAAAGCGCTAAATGTCAGTCGTCCATGCGGAGATACTCCGCCTCCCCCACCTGTTCAAGATTGTTCAGGAGCAAGTTGCTCGCCGTCATGGCCACAGCACCGGCGACAGCGCCCAAGACGGCGACGACGACCTGGTCGACGTCGTTGACCTCCCGCAATGAGGCGTACGCGCCGAGCACAGCGCCGAGCATTGCGGCCCGCGGTCCGAGCGGGCCTGGCGTGCGCGGCGTCTGCTGGACGATGTCGGCGATGGCGAACGCCAGCGGGCTCGCGCCGGCGCGCTCCATGATCCTGGCCGCCTGGGCGCTCACGTCGGAGTCCTCGAATGCCAGGCGGGCGAGTTCGCCGAGGTCCTTGAGGTCCTCTTGTGTGACGCCGACGACAGTGAGGCGAAGCAGGTGATAGCGGAGCCTACGCTGCATGACGTCTTCCAGGGCCATGTCAGCGGCGAAGCGGACCTGGCTGCCGGCCAGGTGAGCGATGTCATCCCGTTGAGCCATCGTGGTTCCCCCTTCGTTGTCCGACGCGCCCAGCCGGGCTCTCAGAACCAGTTGAATTCGATCGGCAGCGGATAGCCTGGATCCGCGCGGTCGGCGGCCCAGTCGTAGCGTGCGTAGTTCCCGCCCTTGAACAGGTACAGCTTTCCCTCAAAGGCTCCCTGGCCATTGATCGCAGCCTGGATGCCAGAGGTGAAGTCCGGCGGTAAGCCGGGCCACATAGCCGCGATCGATTTCGGATAGCCGGGGTCGGTCTGGTCGGTCGCCCAGTCGTACCTCACATACTGATCGCCCTTGAAGAAGTAGGCCTTACCCGCGAAGGGTCCCTTGCCGGTCACAGCCGAGTCGAGGCCCGAGGTGAACTCGGCCGGCAATCCATGCCACTCGGCGGCGATCGACAGCGGATAGCCGGGGTCCGTCGTGTCCTTGGCCCAGTTGTACCGGACGTACTGGTCGCCCCGGAACAGGTACAACTTGCCGGCGAACGCGTCCTGGCCGTTCAGCGCGGCGTCGAACCCACGCGGAAAGCCCCAGCCGTCCGGCAGGTCCCGCCACAGCGGAACGATGTGCAGCGGGTAGCCGGCATCCGGCAGATCGTCGGCGAAGTCGTAGCGCAGGTAGCGGAAACCGTAGAAGAAGTACCCCTTGCCGTGGAAAGGTCCTTCACCCTCGACAGCCGCGTCGAAGTCGCTGAAGACATTCCGCTCGCGCGTCCCGTAGAGCGAGCGGATCCCGGCGACGTCGTCGTCGGTCAGCGTACGGCGGCCCCCACCGTAGAAGGGATACATCACCGCACTGGCCACTGCCGAATGGTCGAGACCGAGTGTGTGGCCGGCCTCGTGGAGGGCGACAGTGTCGAGGTCGATTCCCGTCGGCGGCAGGTCACGCGTCCACGTCTCGTCGTCGTCGAAGTGCAGGTCTCCGTCGATGGCGCTGCCGGTTCCCGAGGGTGGAGAGAAGCCATGTGCCAGTACGTTTCCCGGCCCGTCGAACGCATTGTTTGCTCCGTCGCCGTGATCACCGGTTGCGAATCTGACCTCGATGTCCGCGCCGGACGACACGCGGCGGGCCGCGATCTGCGCGACGAGGCACCAGCTCCGGTAGGCGAACTGAAGCGCGTTCTCTACGCTTGCGTTGGAAAGATCGGCAGTGCCACTGTTCAAGTGATAGCCCGGTCGGAGGTTCTGCCACTTCGTCCCCAAGGCGGCGAACTCTGCCGGCCCGGCGTGGCGCCCAGGAGGCTTGTCGGGGACACCGCATCGGGGCCGGCGCATCAGGGCAACGGTCTCTGGGTTCAGGTCGCCCGTCACCGGCAGACCATAGAAACGTTGAAACTCGGTGACGGCGGCCTCGGTGCCTTCGTCGAAACGACCAGGCTCCACCTCGGGCAACACGTCGTGGTCTGCCACGACCCGCTCTTGCCCCGGCACCCGGAGCCAGCCGAATCGGCCCAGGTACGCGTGCAGCGCACTCACGACCGGTGTCGTCGCTCCACGCCGGAGATTGACCGCATCCACTGAGAAGAGCCCATCTTCGTTCATCAGAAATCCCCTATCTCGAGCTGCGTGGTCAGACGATGCCGACCGCGGCGAAAGCCCCGTCGACCGCCGCAACCTTGCGATCGCGCTCGTCCGGAGGCAGCAGGCGGAACAGGCTTCGTGCGCTGGAGACCGTGAAGCGCCGACTGTCTGCAAATTGGGAGGTGCGCGACAGTCGCTGCGTCAACGCGAGGTAGAAGACTGCGGCCACCTCATCCGGAGCAAGGACCAGATTGCCGGCGTTGTCTTCCGCGGTGAACATGTTGAAGGCAGCCTTGTTGTGGATTCCGCTGTTGACGTGCACGCCGCCCCAATCGCCTTTCCTGGTGTCGGGCAGGACCTTGAAGTCCCGCATGTGATCCGGCTGCCCGAAGCGCGGCGGATCTGAAAGATCCCGGAACGGCTCGTCGCCAGGCAGGAGGTTCTCACCCAGTTCCCAGCCCCAATGCCGCGGATCGGGATTGCCCAGGTTCGAGACATACACGCCGAAGATGTCGGACATCGACTCATTCAGCGCCCCCGGCTGGAAGGCGTACTCCAGTCGGGCTGTGTGGTCGGTGATGCCGTGGAACATCTCGTGGGCAACCACATCGACGTTGGCCGACAGCGACCGGAGCCCGTTGCCGCGCAACACCTGGCCGTACACCATCTGCTCGCCGTTCCAGAACGCGTTGACCCACTGCTCGGGGCCTGGGCTGTCCTCCAGGACCACACAACTGATGGTCGACCTCATGGTCCCGCCATGGCCGTCGATGTTGTCCCGTCGCAGCACCATGCGGAGGAATTCCGACACCGCGATCGCGTTGACGTGCGCACTCACACCGGCCGGCGTCCACGCCGGCGGATCGCTGATCAAACGGCCCGGCAACGTATCGACCGTCGGGTCCTGGAACGCGAAGTCGTAGGTCTCGACCTTGTGCTCCGGGTCGACCATCACCAACTGGCCGGCCTGAGGCGACACCAGGAACGTCTGCTTGACGCCGAAGGAGTCGACTGCCGTCTGCTCCACCGGCGCAATGCTCGGCGTCCGCGGCAGGATCGTGACAACCTCACCGTCATGTGCGTCCACCACATAGTCGACGAAGTGCGGCGGCTCCAGTGCAGTGTCGCTATCCCCCGATGCCTCAACACTCCGATCCAAACTCACCGGCACATCCTCGAGGATGTAGACGAGCCGCCAACGGGTGTTCTTGACGTCGTAGTAGTAGTTCAACCGCGGAACGACGCTGGTGAGCGTGGGCCGATATCCGTCCGGCGCATCCGCAGCAGCTTCGACGGCAGCAGCCGGCGACACGCTCGCCACCGGGTCGACGCCTTGCGGCTCGCCGAGCGCAGCGTCGATGCCGATCAGACTGTTCGCATCGTCGAGCTCGACCGTCACGAGCGATCCGTAGATCGGGATGTCGTCGAGCACCTGCCGAAACTTCACTGTCCGGGTTCCGGTGAGCGGGACCGTCTCGGTGCCGATCGTCCTGAACTGGCGGTCCCGGTTGCCCGACGGCGCCGTGAATGCCGGGACATCAGCGCTGGCAACAGCCTGGTCCAGGAATCGACGCGCCGCGGTCTCCGGATCGACCTCGCTCGCCGAGTCGGCGCCCTCCGGACGCAAACCTGGCCGCGCGGCCTGTTCTTGCTCCAATTCCTGGATCACTCCGGTCCAGGACTCGTCCGAACCATGCAAGGAAACGGAATTCAGTCCGTTCCCGAGTTCTGTCGGCATTGCGGGCATGGCGGTCTTTCCTTCCGGTCAAAGCTGCGGAGGTACGGCGAAATCGGCCGCGACCATATGAAGCGCGTGCAGCGGGTGCGGGGAGACGCCGAATCCGACGGACTCCGCCGTACGTCGCTCCCTCAAGTCCTCACCGACGAAAATGCACCTGCTGGCAGGTAGCGCCATCCGATCGCGGGCGCGCTCGAACATCTCGGGCTGTGTTTTGTTCACACCCTCGACAGAGCTGAAGAGGCACAATTCGGCGTCGACGAGAGCAAGCAACCCGGCAGCACCCAGCACCTTGTTCATCGTGACTGCGGTTTCGCTGCCGGTGTTCGAAATGAGACCGACCGCTGCCGGAGGCGCGACATCTCCGGCCCGTAGCCTGGCCAGAACCTCAGGCACGAACGGATAGACGTCGAGGCGAGACAGGTGCGTCCCCTCCATCACCGCGCTCGCCAACGTGTCCCCGATATCGAAGAAAACCGCCAGCGTCCGACTCATCAGACCCTCCCCAACCTGCCGCACCCGAAGGCGGCACCAGCTCAAAGGTCGGACGAGGCCCGCGCGATACCTCAAGCGCCGCCAGCACGCCTCCCCCAGCGGCCGACGACGTTCCCCCTGGCTCAAACCGAGCCGAATGATGCCCCCGCGACGCAATGCGTCAATTTGAGCGTCCCACTCGTCACGAAAACACGCAAGACCGTGTGCAAAATACAGACAATCGATTGATAAGCGGACATGATTCACCTGTCCAGCGAGTGGAATGGATTTTGCCGGGCCCGCGAGACGGTCTGTTATCAGCGCGGCCGGAGAGTCGAACATTTGCGACCTTGACGGTGGTCAGGACTCAGAGGAGGGTAGAAATCTGAGTGCGGCCACTTAACCTGGGGCGGGTCCGGCCGGCGTACTTGTTGGGGGGTGGGCGAGGTGCGCCCAGAGAAGGTGGAAATCAAGGTCACACTGGCCGATGCGCCTGATCCGGCAGCCCCGGCACGGCACGTCGAGGAGGCCGTCGAACGCCTCGGACTCACGGGCGCTGATCCGTGGACGGTTGTGTTCTGTGAGGACGTCACCGACGCCGCGGCGTCGACGGCGTTGCTCGACATCGGCGTCGTACTGCGGGTGCGTGGGAAGACCGCGACGACCGGCGACTCGACGATCAAGCTCCGGCCCAGTCGCTGGTCCCAACTCGATCCGGAGTACTTCGAGAACGTCGATGCCGACGAAGACAACCTCGAGGACCTGAAGATCGAGGCGGACTGGGCGGGCGAGAAGCGGTCGCTTGCGGCGTCGATGACCGTGAAGTGGTCGGACTCGCGGCTGGCCGATGGCCGACAGGTCGCCGAACTGTTCAGCAAGAAACAACTCGACTTCCTGGCCACCAGCAGCGTCGGCCGCGTAAATCTCGCCGCCGTCAGCATGCTGCCACCGATCACAGCCACCCGCTTCGGGGAAATCACCGTCGACGGCCTGACGTCAAAGGTGCGAGGCGAACGCTGGCGCGTCGACGAACTCGATTTTCTGGAGCTGTCGATCCTCGTCAAGCCGAAGAATGCCGTGGCCGCACAGGCCGCGCTGACTGCGTTCATGCAGCAGAAGCAATTGCCGGTCGACGACAGCCAGGTCAGCAAGACCCGACGGGTCCTCGAGCACTTGATCGCCACATCCACGATCTGATCTGGACGCGGACACATGAACGAGAACGAGCAGGACCCCGGTCCGGTTCTCCAGGCCTTCACCGTCAAGACGACCGGTCGCGCCGCGCAGCAGAAAGTGGATCGTGCGATCCACGACGTACTCGGCGAGGGCTGGCAGGCCACGAACTACGGAGACCGCAAGAACCAGTTCGAGGTGACTTCCTCCGAAAGTGCACTGAGACCACGCGATGCATGGGATCGGACCTACCAACTTCGTGCGCACAAAGGCATCGCGAGCGCCGAGCCGTTGTTCAAGGCCTGGGTCACCGACCGTCCGGAATGGGGCTTCGACGGCGACGAGGAAGCGACCGCCGCCTTCGGTCTGCCGAGCTTCGGCTGTGGCAGTGGTCAGGACTTCGCCGCGGCCAGGGATCACGAATGGAGTATCGACATGGCCAGCGTTCCGCTGGCCTGGCAGAACCACTTCGCCGGCGCCCAGCCGGGCGAAGGAGTCGTCATCGGCCACCCGGATACCGGCTACCGACGCCACCCGGAGATTGCGGCCAACCTGCAGACCGGTAGCGGCCGCGACCTGGTCGACAACGACGACGATCCGGAGGACGAACTGAAGAAGACCTTCCCGTGGCAGAACGGCGGGCACGGCACGGGTACCGCGAGCGTCATCGTCAGTCCGCGAGGCGCCGCCGACGGGAATCCGGAGAACGCGGTCAGCGGTACGGCGCCGCACGCCACGCTGATCCCGTTCCGGGTATCCGACAGCGTCGTCATCCTCGACACCCTCAACCTCGCCCGGGCGATCGAGCTGGCGACAGACCGGGACGTCCACGTCATCTCCATCAGCATGGGCGGCCTCAGCAGCGACCGTCTGCACGACGCCGTGGTCTATGCGACCAGCCGAGGTGTCATCGTGCTGGCCGCCGCCGGCAACTGTGTGCGCTTCGTGGTGTTCCCTGCGGCGTACGACGAAGTCGTGGCGGTCGCCGCGTGTGATGCCGAGCTCGGCACCTGGAAGGGTTCATCACGTGGACGTGCGGTAGACATCACCGCCCCCGGCGACCGGGTGTGGCACGCAGCCGCGAACGCCGACGATTCCCTCGACAACGTGAGCCAGGGGTCAGGTACGTCGTACGCCGTGGCCACCGTCGCGGGGATCGCCGCCCTGTGGCTCGCCAAGCACGGCCGGAACAAGATCATCAACGCATGCGGCGGCAAGGAGCGGATCGCGTCGACGTTCTCGCAACTGCTGCGAGACACCGCGACCCCGGTCCCGGGCTGGCCGTCCGGTCAGTTCGGCGGCGGGCTCGTCAATGCCGACAAACTGCTGTCTGCACAGCTGCCGAACGGCCGGACGGTACCGACGCTCGCACCGACCGCGACCCAACACGTGCCGTTGGCACGCGGCGGCCTCACCACGTTCGGTCATCTCTTCGAGGGCACTGTTCGCGGTGCCCAACCATCTCTCGCCGCTGCGGCCGACGAACCGAATCCCCTCGACGACGGACTGGCGGAGCTCCTGGGGACGTCTGCCGACAAGGTGCCGGCCGACCTCGGCCAGGTCGGTCAGGAGCTCGCGTTCTACTTGGCGACCGACCCCAAGCTCTACCGCCGCTTCGAAGACGCCGTCTCCGCCGGGCACGACGACGGCGCCGTCAACGACGTCCGCGACCAACTCCTCAAGAGCGGTGTCTCGGAGGCCCTGGAGATCAAGCTGCGGCGCTAGTCCGCTGCGTACAGCGGGCCGATCAATGCTCAGCACCGACCTTGAGGAATTGTTCGAGCGACCTCATCTCGGAGTCTGTCAACGTCGTTGGGTGCCCACCGACTGTGCCGCCGGCTGTGGATGCGAGCTCCGTCGTCAGCAGTGTCATCGTTTGGAGCCTCGTCGACCGCGCCCGCTCGTAGCTCCTCATCTGGGCGTGGCACGAGGGGCATGGCGGACCGGATGACGAAGTGCTAGCCGTCAGATCGTCGAACAATCCCTCGAACAAGGCTCGACCCGCGAGTGCGCCGATGACGCCTCCCACCAGCCCCCCTCCGATGCCGAGTACGAGTGAGCAGACCGGTGCGCCTGGGCCGCAGACGAGTCCCGCCGCCGCCCCCGCGAGTGCACCCCCAGCGAGGCCGCCCCCAAATCCGCCGGCAACACCGATGGCGGTACGAACCTTCTGACCCTTGGGAGCAGCCCATACCTCGTAGCCACCGGCAACGATGCCGATGACCACGAACACACGACCGCCCCATTTGATGTATCGCAACGCAGTCGGCATTCGGCCTGCCACGGCCGGTCCGATTGCGCCCGGCGGCCGGCTGAGATGAGTCGCGCCGGACTCGGCCTCGCCCATCAGCTGGTACAGCTTTCCCTGGCTCGCTGTACCTCGAGCAAGACCGGGAGGCGTCTTGCTCGTGGGAATGTCGATGATCGAGCCCGTTCCCAGTTCCCCGACCGGACCGCCAAGATGCCCTTCGACTGTTTCGATCGCGTACATGACACAGTTCTGGTTCGTGCACATTGAGGCAGGCTGACCCTTGCTGGCAAAGATGTTCGGCCTGCCGGTCCACGAGGTCGGGGATCCGCCCGTCCCGCCCGGACCGGTGGGATGTTCGGCCAAGATCTGTGCCGCTGATCTTGGGTCGATCGGATACTCGATTGTCCGCGCGCTGGTCGACTTGAACATCGAGATGTCGTTGTCTACCAAGCCAGGAACGGCCGCCAATCCCTCACTGGCGGCGTCAGGGCGCAGCATGAAACTTGCCGTCATCTTCGGACCGAAGCCACGCGCCCAGACGATCCTGCCGTTCTGCCGGACGTAGACCGCCGTGTGCCCCAGCCGGTCCAGCGGACGCGCAAGGTCGATCACAGCAGGCGTCCGAATCTGCGGCAGAGCGATCACGCCGATCGAGTTGGGTCCTGCGGCGGCAAAGCCCTGAGACATGAGCACGCTGTTGGCGCCCGTCAGGGCACCAGCTGACCCCGTGCCCGCGACTTCAAGCGCTTTCGGCCACTCAGCACGCACCTCGGCGACCGGCTGCAGACCTTGGCCAGGAACCAGTTGCATCAGCACGCCATCGGGCATGGCGTCGAGCAAGGCCTGCGGACCGCCTTCAACGGGAACCAACTGGAAGGCACCATCGACTGGGAGAGCCGGCGGGCGTGGCAGCTCGGTCGGCGCCAGCATCGCAGGGACACCGCTCGATGCCGGCCGCGGCGAGGCAGGCTGCCGGTGCACCGCCTGGTGGCCCGCCCGCCCCGTCACGTCGGAGTCACGGCCGAAGGTAAGGCTGTCGGCCAACTCGTGTGCCTCTCGCTCCAGCGGGTCCGCCATGTCAAGCACCGGGGTCTCGCCCGCCACCGAGGGTCCGGTGGCATGCCGTTGCTGGATCACATGGACAAGTTCGTGCGCCAGCGTCTGTTCTCCCGCTCGGCTCCCAGGCTCGTACCCGGCGCCCAGAACGATATGGTTGCCGACGGTATATGCAGCCGCACCTACGGCGTGTGCAGATCCGGCGGCCTCGACACCCGTGTGCAACCGGACGTCGGCGAAGTCGTGACCGAAGAGCGCCTCCATTCTGGTGCGCGCCGACAGGTCCAGCGACCTGCTCTCCGAGTGCACCACACGGTCTACGACAGGCGGCGCGACGCCGCGCTCGTATGCTTCGTCGCATCCGGAGGGCGAGCATGGGTGCGTGCCACAGCGCTGCAGCACAGGGGTCGGCATCCGCGACACCTGGACAGCATCGATCAGCCCAACTGTCGCACGGTTGCCCATGTCGCGTTGCAGACGCAATAGCGCCGCATGCGAACCAGGGGCTGACTGCGTGAGGTGCCGCGCCGGCGCCACCGGCTGCCGTGCTCCCACGCGGCTCGCCGAAACCGAAGCAATCCGCGCCCCCTGACCGGTCACGATTTCACGCTGCCGACGTGAGCCAGCGATCTGGAACCGACAGTCGCCTCGATCTCCCAATCGCTACTGCCAAACCATTGCATAGTGTTCCCCGATCCGATGGATCGCCGGCGAACAACGCCGTCCCCCCAATCAGTCTACGTACTGTCGCGGCGGTGTCGACGGGTCTTGAAGGGCGCCATATTTCGCGATGCGCCGTACGATCTGAAAGAGGATCTGCGGCTGGACGGTGACGTCGGCAGGCGGGTGTGGCAGGGGAGGGTAAGACCGGGCCATGGCAGTTACCCCAGTGGAGGTGGCCGCTTCGGCGAGGTCGGCGAAGCGGGCGGGAGGCCGGCAGGCGCCGTCACGCCGCGGGCAACAGAGCCGCCACCCTGAGGTGCTGAATCTGCAGCGGCGCGCCGGAAATCATGCGGTTGCTCGGCAGTTGGCACCTGCCCCGGACGCTGCAAGCGGGGAACTTTCCGCCGAAGACATGGGCTATGTGACGGACGACAGCGGCCAGATCTGGGACGTCAACGAGGACGGCCGGATCAGCGTGTGGTCGGAGGAACGCCAGCAGTGGCTGCCGATGGGCACTCCAGAGACGGCGATCCGCCTCACTCCGCGCACCGTCACCCGGGCCGAACTGCGGGAGAAGGAGCGCGCCGCGGCGCAACAGACGGTTCAGCCCGATCAGGAGCGAGCAGCGATGGCGACCCTGGCCGGCACCGGGTCGCTGTACCGGGACATCGTCCGGCTCGAGCACACGCCGCGCGGTTCGGGAAAGCTGGCCGGTGAGTTCGCCGCCATCCGGTACGAGCGGCAGGCGGCTGTGGACAAAGGTCTTGCGGCGGCTCATCTGCAGTCGATCGACGAGTTCGACGATGCCGTACGGGCGCTGCGGGTAGTGGTCGCCCGACGCTCGAGGGTGATCGCCCTGGACACCTTGAACGTCAGCGAGCAAATTCTGCGTGAGGCCCTCGGGCGTTACCCGAGCGTGGCCGAGTGCAATCGGCTGGCCACCTTGCTGCGCCCGTTCCGCCAGGGCCGCCCGCCCGATCCCCAGCAGTTCCTGCGGATCCTCGACGCGCACCGGATCCTGATGAGCCCGGTAGCTCTGCACGCGGCCGTCGCGGTCGAGATTCCGGATCTTCTGCGCGACGTCCTGCTGCAGAACGCCGAGGCCCAACTCGGCAACGTCACGAAGACTCGCGAGCGGCTCGCCGAGGATCCGGATCTCGTCCTCGAGTTCGACGAGGTCGTCGGACAGGCCCTCGAGCAGATGGGCGCGGGAGCTGATTCCGTACAGGCCCAGGTCATCCGCGACGGGCGTACCAAGCCTGGAAAGTCGTGGAAGCGCGAGCTTCTCGACGGCATCCTGCTGGTCCTCAGCTTCGCGCTCGGCCCCATCGGCTGGGCCGCTCGCGCCGCGCAACTGGTCGTCACGGTGCACGACTCGGCGGCCAACGCTGCTCATCTGGACGACCTGCGCGCCGCGTCGCACGCCGGCGTACCGCTGGCGACGGCTCCGCCCCAAGGCAGCGGGAGCTTCCTGGAAGCGGCCGGGATCATTGGCGGTATCGCCGGTGTCCTCCATGTGCCCGCCGGTCCGGCGACACAGCTCGAGGGGGACGTCGCAGCCACCCTCGACCGGGCGCCGCCGGTGCCGCTCGGTCCGCGGCGCGCCGTGCTCAAGGACGGCACCGAGGTGTTCGATCCGCCTCGGGTTACCGGCGCGTCCGCCGCCACTCCCCGAGCCGCCCGGCCGCCGATCGACCTCGCCCCGGACCCCGCAACCGGCCACTGGTCGGCATCCACACCAGCCCAGAAGCCACTACCCACCCCAACGCCCAGGCGCGTCCCCGCAGTCACCCCGGCACCGAGGTCGCTGCCGGCCACTCCGACCGCAACACGCTTGCCCACGGCAACCACCGCACCGAAGCCGCTGCCAGCCGCCGTCCCCGCACCGAAGGCGCTACCAGGCGGGCCGCCACCCAAGCTCCTATCGGCACCCGCCGCCACACCGGAGCCCGTGTCGGCCGCCACCGCCGCTCCGAAGGCGCTACCTGTTGCGTCGACACCGAAGCTTCTACCAGCGCCAACCCCGACACCGGAACCTCTCCCTGCCGCGACGCCCACGCCGGAGCCCTTGCCGGCCGCCGGTACGCCGCATCCGGCTCAGGCGTCCGTTGCGCCCGGTGCGTTGCCTGAGTCGCAGCTGCTGTCGCCGCCACGTCCGTTGCCTTCGACAACGGCTGCGATGCTGAGCGCCGGTGACCGCACCGCCGAGGTACAGAAGGCACTCGCGCGAGCGCAGACCGAGGCAGACTCCGCGTCCGACGCCCTCCGGCAGGCGCACGAGAATCTCGCCACCGCCAAGGGCTGGCAGGTAGAGACGCCCGGTGCGGATGCCAAGGCTCTCGTCGACGCAGCTCAGACAGCACTGGCAACTGCTCGCAGCGAGGCCGCCCGACTCGAGCGCGGCCTCGCTCTCGCCCGCGGCGAGGCCGCCGAGGTGTCGCGGGCCACGGAGTCGATCGCCGAACTGGAGAGGGTTCTCGTCGACATCCGCGCCCGTCTCCGGGCCCAGGCCGAGACGACAACGTTGCCTTCGCCAACCAAGGCGTTCGGTCAACGCGCCCGATTCTCCGACCCACGCCCCGGCGATCAAGGCTTCGAGAACTTCCGCGACATCAGCCTGGCACTCGAGCGGACAACCACCGAGCTCGCCGCCGAAGTACAGAACCTGAACCGCAGTATCCAGGAACAGCTCAGGCGAGCTGCGCCCGGCGAGTACGGCAAGGACCTGGCGATGACCAACCTTCGGGAGCTGGCGAAGGATCATCCTGTGCTTGCGCCGGTGAACGACCTGGCGGTCGATGTGACCACTGGCGGACCCATGTCCCGCGAGACCTGGCAGGCCGACCACATCATGTCGCGATCGGAGATCGGCAGAGATCCGCGCTTCAGCCGGCTCACACCGTTACAGCGCGACGAGATCCTCAACGAAGTACCGCAGAACTACCTGCCACTGCGCGACTTCGTCAACGAGCACGTGAAGCGGGGCCTCACCGTCGAGCAGTTCATCCAGCAGCATCAACCTCCGTTCCCAGCGGACGTCGCCGCCGCACTCCGTGCTGCGGACCAGCGTGCTCGCGCGGCGATCGAAGCGAAGTTCCGGCAGTTCCTCGGCGAGTAGACCTCCGGTCAGTCTCCGCCGGGGAACCGGCCGGCCAGCATGGCCTCGTGCTCGGGGTTCAGGATCACCGGTGCCGCACCCTCGCCGAACAGGTCCGGGTGCAGGTACCGCCCACGGGCATCGTCGGGTTTGGGTTCCTCGACCTGGATCCGGTGTGCCTGCGCCCACGCGTCCTGGCGTACGCCGAAGACGAGCCAGCACACCTGCGCGCCGGGCAGGTCCGTGTGCAGGCTGAATCTGTTGCCCTGCAGCGGTTGCGTCACGCCGACGGGGCTCGCGCCGCCAAGCACTGTCAGGTGATAGCTCACGTCTGCGTTCAGCGCCTCGACGTACGCCGGCAACTCGACGGTGGCGTTACCGTCCAGGTCCGTCGTCACCGTCCCGCGGTAGACGTTGAGCATCTCCGGAGACTCCACGAAGGAGTGTGAGAGGTAGGCGTTCGCGGGGTCGAGCGGATGATCGATCCGGAAGCCCCCTCCGCCCTTGTGCAGCGTGCCCGTCACGCTGACGTCGCCGAAGAACTGTCCCGCGGTGGGTCCAGCTGCGACCAGGCCGAACGAGTTTCCGGAGGTCCAGACTCCGGTGTTGCGGCCCTGGGCAAACACACCCGTCATACCGATGGCCTGGACGGCGGACCTGAACAGTCCATCCTGCGAGTTCGTGGCCGAGATCGCGACACCTGTCGACTCGACCCCGAGCTGCCCACCGGGACTGGTGGTACCGATGCCGACCGAGTCCCCACCGTTGAAGGACACGACCGTCCCGCCGGACTGGATTGCCAGGACTCCGCCGCCGACGTCGAAGATCCGCGAGCCGAACAGCGAGAGCGTCGCCGGCGCGTCGGGACGGCCGAACTCCACCTCGCCGTTCAGTCCCGGGGTCACGGTGAGCAGATCTTGCCGGGACCAGAGCTTGGCGCTTCCGCCGTTGGCGTACCACACCCACCGCTGCCCTGCGGCCGGAAACTCGACGAAGCTGCCGACGGCCCGGTCCGCGAACGAGAACCCGCCGACCGGGCCGCCGCTGTGCACCTCGCTGCCCTCCACGTGGACGATGCGCTGCGGCTCCCCCGCGACGTTGATCGCCAACTGTCCGCCGGCCGGCAGGGTGAGCCGCTTGTTGGTCACGTCGATGGTCAGTACGTCGGTACCGGACCACAGCCGTGCCGCGCCGGCCGACGCGTACCACTCCCAGCGCTCCCCCGCTGCCGGAACGTCGACATAGGAGCCGACCGCCCGGTCGGCGAATGAGAACCCGCCGCCCGTGCCGCCGCTGTGCACCGGCTCTCCCTCGACGTGCAGCGTCGTACGCGCAGGTCCGGGCACAGCGACCGACACGCGTCCCCCTCCGGACAGGAGCGACAGCGAAGCAAGGGCGGCGTCCACAGAGAGTAGGGGGACGTCCGATCCGCCGGAGCGTGCACTGAGCAGGAGGCCGCCATTCGCGGGGATGGCGAGCGCAGCGCCTTCTTGCTGCGACACACCAGGTGCTGGACCGCCCGTGGCGATCGGAGTGCGCAGCTCGAGCCTGCCCGCCGGCAGGCCGGCCAGGTGACGCCGACCCGCATCCAGTGCGGTCACCGCCCCGCCGGGCCCCAGAGTCACGGTCGCCAGGACGAGGATGCGTCCGTCGTCCGGTACGTCGTCAGGCCCCATCAACCGCAGCCACGGCGTATGAACCAGCACCGGCGCGTTGAAGAGCAGCCCTTGATCCTGCACCTCGCGGAAAGCGACCGTCAGCAGCAGAGGACCCGGTCCGGCCGAGTCGGTCGGCACGATCAGACCGCTGTCACCGACGGACACCGTCGGCACGTTGACCATCTGGCCCGGATCAACCGCCGGATCCACGATGGCCTCACCTCCCGCCGCCAGCGCGACGATCCGGCCCAGGGAGTCCAGAGCAGCGCCGGGTGCCACGGTGAGACCCGCCGTATCCAGCACCGCCGACACGGCCAGGCCATCCGCGACACCCCAGGAGTGCAGGCTCGACTCAGTCGCCCTGGATATGGGCAGAAGCCCGCTCTCCACGTCCGTGAAGCTCTCGCCGTGATTCGTCGAGCCGCTGCGAATCGTGTCGGTGGACAGGTTCCAGTACTGCGTACGGACGATCGGGGTGACGCTCACGGCATGACCTTTCGTTGTGGGCCTCGGCTGCAGGTCAGACCGCGGCGAGCCTGGTCTGGCCGGGATTGGACACGGACCACGTGCTGTTCGTCGGCGGGACGGCATTCGGCACCGGCGTGGTAGTCGTGCCCTGCGCGGAGCTCAGCAGCACGGGCACCTTTCCGACCGTCAACTTGGTGGCCGTCCCCGACGAGGCGGACTGGGTGATGCAGGGAGCAGGCAACGGAACCTGACTCGTCGTCACATGTGCACACTGCGGTGGTACGGGGGCTGTTGGCGGTGCAGCGGGCAGGAATGCCAGGCCCGCCTCCTGTCCCAGCAGGAGCACGCCCTTACCGCCGACCGTGAGGCGCGTTGAAACCGTGGCCACGCTGATCGTCCCAGCGTGGCCACAACCAACAGTTCCGCTCACGACGACGACCGGCTCGGCCATCAACCGACCTTCAGAACGGAGCCGCCGTCGTTTGTCGAAGCCATGGCGGGTGCCGGTTCGTCGCTCGGTCGCCCGGTCAGTTCTTCGAGGACCTGAATTGCCCCGCTGATCCGCAGCAGGGTCTCGCGAAGCGTCACCTCCTGGGCCATGACCTCTTGGAGGCGTCGTTGTCCCACTTCGTACTCGCGCTGCAGTTCCGACAGCCGTGACTGCGCCTGCTCCCGCGTTGTCGTATCCGCCATGATCGTTCGCTCCGCTCCGGTTCTCTCAGCCGACCAGCGTGCGGCCGGACTTCTCGGTCTCGACGGCCAGCGGTTCGACGTCCGCCCGCACAGCCTTGACCTCCCAGCAGAAGCGCTGAGAGGGATTGCGCCCGTCCGCCGCCCGCACCGTGAACCTGCCGCGGCGCACCGGTGAGGCGGCCAGGACGGCGACCTGCTCATCGTCGTCGCAGACGGCCGTGAGCATGACTGTGCGCTCTTCGGGGCGGACCAGCGCCTCGAAGTACTCCGGAAGAACCACCTCGGCCCGGCCGTCGACGAGCCGACCGGATCCGCGGTAGAAGACCGCCGCCTCCGGACCCTCGATACAGACGTGGTGCAGCGACCGGTTCTCCTGGTCGAGCGGGTGGTCGATGACGAAATGCTTCGTACCGTCGCTGTAGAAGGCACACCGGGGATTGGCGACGTCATCGCCTACGTAGACGCCACCAGTCGCGAACATGTCGAAGGTCGTAACTCCGCCGCCGGACCAGTCCGGCTTTCCCGGCGCGCCCCTGGTGCGTAGATTCCCGTCGACCACACCGTCGCCGTGCACCGCGAAGGTTGCCGCTGCAGCCCCGCCGACATGGACACTGCGGCCCGTCGACCAGTTGAGGAAGAGGTCGTCCGCGCCGTCGCTGCCCACCGCCTTGCCGTTGACGTGCCGGGCGGTCAGTACGCCGTTGCCGCCCGCGCCGACGTACACGTCGCCTGTCACACGCAGGTCGGCGCGGCCGCCGGCACCGACGTCGAGTGGCCCCGTGGCCGAGACCCGGCCGTTCGCTACATCCATGACGAGAGCAAAGCCTGCGCCACGGCCCCAGAACCCGGCATGTCCGTCGTCGGCCATTCCCACGAAACCGGCGTCCCCGGATCCGTTCTGGTGCAGCCAGATCCCCGCCGAGGCGCTACTTCCTTGACGTACCCGCATCCGGCGCGCGACATCGAGGCCACCACCTTCACCGGGCGCTCCGACGGTGAGCTGGTCGGTCCCCGACCACAATCTGGCGGTGCCACCCGCGGCGTACCAGACCCAGCGCTGTCCCGCGGCCGGGCTTTCGACAAAGGCGCCGACCTGGCGGTCCGCGAACGAGAACCCTCCGCCCGCCCCGCCGCTGTGCACCTCGGATCCCTCGACGTGCAGAGTACGTGACGGTGAGGCGGAACCGAGCCCTATCGCCACGTCCCCGGACGGCTCGATGACCAGGCGGTCGACAGCGCGTTCGACGTCCGTGAAGCGCCATCGGCCGTCCGCATCCACGAAGGTGCCGAACGTATGAGTAGACCCGCCGGCACGGTTGGCGAGCTGCAGTTCCGCACCGCCCACGGCGAGGTTGCCCGCGACGTTCAGGTCGTCCGCCACGAGGACCGCACCGCTCGGTCCGTCCACGGTGAGGCCGGCGGTGACCGTGCCGTCGCGGGCGGTCCGCTCCAGCTCGAGCCCGCCGTCGGCGCGCGACCTCGGGCGACTCCCGGTGGCCTGGCCCACGATCAGCGCCGCCGCTCCGCGGGAGGAGGTCGGGTGACGGGTCACAGTGTCGGTGACCGCGAGCGCGAGACGACGGCGATCGGCAACCAGCGCGGTGACCGCGCCGTTCGCGTCCAGCATTACCGTCGCGAGCGCGACACTGTGCTCGTTCTCGGTCCACGCGGCGACGGGCTCCAAGTGGAGCCACGGCGCGTGGTCGATCTCGGGTACCTGCCCCAGGTTCGCGGTCACCCAGACCTCACGGGGGACTATCGAAAGCACAAACTCGCCGCTGCTGCCGTCTGTCGGAACCGCGACCCCGTCAACGGGGACGTCCACCATGGGCACGTTCGTCTGTTGATCGGCCGGCAGAGTCTGGTCGATGACGGCAGTGCCGTCGACGACGAGGGCGGCGACCCGGCCCAGACCGTCGACGGCCACTCCCGGCGCGATCGTCAGCCCGGGCTGCCCCTGCACCGCACTCACCTGCAGTCCGTCCGCGACGCCTGGCTCGAACAGCGCACCGAGCGTGGTCCGCTCCATCGGCAGCAGGTATCCGTCGACGTCGGTCAGACTCTCACCGCGTTGGGTACTGCCGCCGCGGACGGGTCCCGTGTCGAGTACCCCGTAATACGTTCGACGCAGTCTCATGCTGGTTCCTTTCCGTCCGAAGTGCTGTGCCTGCTTGGCCGAGGTCCTCAGTTCGCGGTGATCCGGCCCCATTCGGTGTGAGCGGGACGGTTGTCCTCGACGACACTGCTGACGATCGCCAGTACCTGGCTCTCGGTCGCGGCCCGCTCGTCCTGGTCGATCGGCAGCCCACTCTCAAGAAAGTGGACGACGACGTCGAACCGGTACGGGCGCAGCCGCGGCCAGATCGGGGTGACCCCGGGCGCCTCCGGCTGGCCGGGGTCGCAGATGACGAGCCGGTCGTCAGCGGCAACCATCCCGGTCGGGAAGACCATGTGCCCTGCCACGCTGACCCGCACCGCTTGCGGCGTCGCTGCCTCTGGATCTACCTGATAGACAGCCGCGCTGTCGCACACCGCCCGGACGAACGCGTCCTGGTCGAGCTGCCGGAACGGCTTGATCCCGACATCCAGGACATGCAGAGCGCCGCCCCGGGTCTGGGTCACCGCGGTGGGCGCGACCAGAGGATTGGCCGTCGGCAGCAGCAGTGACTCCGTCCAGGCCGCAGCGTTCGTCCGGTCGACGACGACAAGGTTGCCGTTGAGCAGTCCGGGGCCGAGACCCTCCTGCTCGCGCCCGTCCCCGATCACCAGTGTCGCGTCGGGACGGACCAGCAGAGACAGCGGTTCAAGCACTGTCGTCAGCGCATGTCGGGTGACAGACAGCGGGCTCGGCGTGACGGTGACGATCTTCGGTGGGTTGGGTGTGCCAGGGCCGTCCCCACGGTCGAGCACGAGCAGGTCGCCGTTGACGTCGACCGCCATTGCCACCGGTGCGAACAGATTGTTGCCGACAGCCAGCGCGGTGACCGGTGTCGCGGTGGGAGCGTCGTACGGCGCGGCAACGGCGGTGAGTGTTCCACGCGCGTCGAGGATGTGGAGCGTCTCCGGCTGCCCGCCGCGTGGCGGTCTCACCGCGACACCGATCACCTGCCGGAACTGGGTGTCCGGGGCGACAGGCCGCGGCTTCGGCGGGGCACCGGCGTACGTGTAGTCGCCGGACGGAGTGAGCCGCCACACCCGGGGCCTCAGTGGCAACGGAACCGCCGTCGGCAGACCGACGTCGCCCACGAACAAGTCTCCCGCGCTGCCGCGGGCGATGCACCACGGACGTACCAGTCCTTCGGTCACGACGGTCGAACCACGCAGTACAGGGCCCTGGCTGACCATCACGCTGACCGGCGCGAGCAGGTCCGGTCGTGGCCTGGTGACGAGCACTCGGCTCCCGTCATCGATGGCCACTCGGGGCCTGGCCGGTCCCAGCGTGTGCAGAGCCAGATGGTCCAGCAATCCGCCCTTGAGCCCCCGGCGGCGATAGACGGCGGCGATCGAGGCCGTGACCCGTCTGCGCTGGTACTCGTCCCACAGCGGCTCGCCGCGCAGGGTCGGCAGGTCCAGGCCAACCCACGAGGCGAGGTACGGCAAGAACTTCTCCGGCGTCTTCCAGGCATCGAACAGGCGGTCGGTGCCGGCGACCACCTCGGCCACGGCCTCGTGAACATGGTCTCCGTGATCGAGCCGGACGTCGTCGTCGATCCCGGTGAGCACCTTCTCGACGATGCGCAGCCACTCGCCCAGGCTGATGCCGTCCGGCGGGTCCGCGTCCCGCCACAGCACCGGCGGCAGGTAACGAAGGTAAGAGCTCTGCTCCATGTCGTCTCCTCGCGCCGCGCTCAGCTGTCCGAAATCTGGGGCTGAACGTCGTGCTTGCCCGTAGCAGCGCAGACCAGCTCGTAGTCGGCGAGGCGGACCGAGGCCCCGAACCCGGACAGCGCAAACGGCCGCTCCAACGTCGGGTTGTAGTTGCCGTCCGTCCCGGTCGGGTTCAGTGGCGGATAGTGGTACGCCGGAGTGTCCGGCTTCACCTGCAGCGCCGAGATGTAGCCGAGGTCCCGGGCCGGCATGATCGCCTGGAAGAGGTCGGAGGTGTACACGTTCTGACCGACCCGCCACCCGGTGCCGTCGGGACCGCCGCGGGTCGGATGCAGGAAGGCGGCAATGCGGTCGAGGGTGTCGGCCCTGACGTCGTCCGTCTTCGCCCCCGCGGCCGCCGCTTCCTTCCAGATGACGACCTGAGCCTGCACGATGATCGGCAGGTACCGCGGACCGGTGACCTGCAGCTGGACGCCGATGTCGCGGCGCTGGTCGAGGTAATCACGCACCTGGTCGACGAGCTCCGGAGTCGGAGTCGGCCTCGGGACCGATTCGCCCTGGTCGGGAACGATGACGACAGTGACGTTCCCCGGCGCGCGCACCACCCCGGCGAACGTCCACGGATCACCGGCCTTCCAGGCCGGCAACTGGTCGAGCAGCTGCATCCGTGGCAGCAGGCATGCCGCGATGCTGACGCTCTTGTTGGGCTCCCCGGCGAGTATCGCGTAATCCTCCGCCGTCACAGCTCGGTCGCGGGTCTTCAGCTCGCGTGGCGCCCGGCGCAGCGTGTCGGCAACGGCTTCCTCGTCGGAGCCGTCGGCGGCCGGAGCCAGGTTCGTCACCGACCTCACCGCGGACAGCTTCTCGCCGGCCAGCGTCGTCCCCGGCTGTACCACTTGGCCGGCCGCGACGTTCCCGGCTCCACCGGAAGCGACGTAGCGGTAGGTGGCCCGGATCCGGTTGCCCGCCGCAGGGATGGAGCCACTCCCCTGCCGCGTCTGCGGATCGTAGTTGCCGAACGAGACCTCACCGACAACGGGATCAACCCGGTACGCCTCACCCGGACCCGCCGCGAGGTCCTCGACGGCGTTCCAGGCTTGCCACACCGGCGGCGTACCCGCGCCGACCTCCACGACGAGATGCCCGTACGGCGCGCGCGGATCCGGCGCCCGGTACAGCGGCCGGTAGCGCAGTGGGAAGGTCTGGAACGGCGTACCGGCACTCACGCCGAGGTCCTCGGGCACCCGGAGAGTCAATGCGGTGGAGGCGTGGGCGGCGTTGAACAGGACTCGGTCGATGCCGACGGCGGACTGGGCTGTGCCGCTGTTGACAAGGCGAAGTCCCAGCCAGAAACGCGGGCCGGTGTTGGCATCCGCAGGAGTCGCGGCGCTCACCGCACTCCAGGACGGCGTCGGCGTACCGTCAGATGCCGGCGCGGCGCGCTGCGCCGACCAGCTCGAGGGTGGTGTCAGGACCACGGTCCCGTCCTGACCCAGTGCCTGCGCCGGACCGCCGCCGGGCGGCAGGAACAGGGTTCCGTCCGTGAGCTCGGCGGCGGTGGTCTGCGTCCAAGCGATCGGCTCCACGGCCGCCGTCGAGTACACCCACGTGACGGCCACCCCTGGCGGCAGCGGCCGATACAGCCGAATGCCCAGCCTGGCGGCCTCTGCGGGCTTCGCGTCCAAGCCGAAGCAGAGCTGTACGGTCTTGCCTGCCGGGAGTGTGACGAGCGTCTTGGCCGCCGGCGACCCGATCAGCGCCGTGGTCACATCGCCGTAGGTCGCTGTTGCGGCCCCGTTGTCGAAGGGACCGACCTGCAGGGCGGTGTCGAGTTGCACGGGCACGACCCGTACCGGCTCGTCGGTCTCGAAGACGATGCCGGGCCGGCCCTCGGTCGCCGCGGTCTCAGCCTGAGCTCCGGCCGCGATGTCCACCGGTACGGCATCGCTGGTGAACGTGAGATACGTGTGAGCCGGTGTCGGCGGGTCGCGGGTGATCCCAAGAAGGTTGAGGAAGGCAACGTAGTTCTTCTCGGGCACCTGGTTCAGCCGGTACAGGACGCTTTCGGTCAGCCAGGCGAAGAGCTCGATGAGCGTGATACCGAGGTCGCTCGGGTTGTGGTCGGTCCAGGTCGGCGCGTACTTCGGGATCAGTGCCCGCATCTGGTCGACGAGGTCCTGCCAGGTCCGGTCGTCGAGGTCCGGCGGCTCGATACGTCCACGCTGAGCGTCGAACGTCATGATGTCGGCTCCAGGTAGAAGGGGTAGACGAGGTTGTGCACGTCCTGGTTGGTACGCAGCCGATAGGTGATCGTGATGAGCAGTTGGGCCGCGCGGTTGTCGTTCTCGACGACGACGTCGATCACCTCGATCCGCGGCTCCCACCGGGCCAGCCCCTCCGCGACGTAGTAGCGCGCGAGACCGGCGGTGGCGGCGTTGTTCGGTGCGAAGGCGAGCGTGCTCAGGTTGCAGCCGAACGTGGGCCGCATGACCCGTTCCCCGTAGTACGTGCCGAGGATGATCCGGATCGACTCCTCGACCTTGGGCGATCCGGCGGACTCGCTGAGTCCGGCCACGCCCAGCCGGAAGGGATGGCTGAGCCCGCGCCCGTACACCGCCTCGTTCATCGCCGCCCCCTCGTCCGCGCGCTCACGTGACATCCACCGAGGCCGCCGTCATCGCGATCTTTGTCGAGCCGGCGGCGGCTTCGAGATGGAGCTCCTGCTTGGCCGACAAGGTCAGGTTGCCATCGCCGGAGATCGAGATGTTGCCTTTGGCACTGATCGTGAGGCTGCCCGCCGACGCGATCGTGACAGCGCCGGTCTGCGAGTTCAGCACCACCTTGCTGCCCTGGGTGTCCTGGATCGTCACCGACCGCGACTGGTCCGAATCGTCGAAGGTGACGGTGTGTCCGGCAGGAGTCTTGATGACGCGCTTGCTGGGATTCCGCTCCGGCGGCAACTGCTTCGCGTTCCACAGGCCGCCGAGGACGTAGGGCTGCGAGAGGTCGCCGCCCTTGAAGGCGACGAGCACCTGATCACCGGAGGCAGGCAGCCAGTAGTGCCCGCTGCCGGAGCCGGCGCCGGGCTGGACGCAGGGCGCCCATCCTGTCTCCGTCTCGTCCGACAACTCGGTCAGCCGCAACCTCACCCGGCCCAGGGGCGTCACGGGCGGGATGGCCGTCAGCTCCTTGTTGTCGATGACCTCGGCAACCATGACGCCGTAGAACTTCTCGGCGTGCTCTGGCCCGGGCACGTCGACGGCCCTCTTCCGCAGCAGGCCGAGCAGACTCGACTGGCCGCGCTGGGAGATCGAGAAGCTGGTGCGGAATCCTCCCGAGTCGATCGTGTGCGTGACCTTGCGCGCCCGGTAGGTGCCGGAGAACCGCTTGCCGACACCCTGGATCTCGACGTACTTGCCGGCAGTCAGGTCCGGCAATCCGACGCACGACCCGTTTCCCTCGTACATCCCCTCCAGCAGGTCGGCGAGCACCGACCGCGCGATCTCCACTGCACTGAACGAGCTCGCGATGGTGTGGTCCCGGATCCCCTCACGAACCAGGGAGGTGACCAGGTCCATGGCCGAGCTGCCCAGCCGTTCGAGGAGGTTGTCGGTGTTGAGGTCCGTCGCGAGTGCAGCGGCGTAGATGCTCTGCGCCAGTTCCTGGTTGTATCCGCGGATCACCTGTAGGCCGGCCACGCCCGCGCCGGAGATGCGGGCGGTGAAGCTGGACAGGTTCTTGCCCCACTGGAGAACCTCGGCGGCCAGCTGGGGCCGGGGGAACTGGAAGTGCAGTCTGTCCCATTCCACGTAGACGTCGAAGTAGTGCCGCTTGGCAAGCGACTTCAGCAGGGTGAAGTCACTGTCGGTCTGCGAGAGGGGTTCGAGTAGCGGCGGCGTGGGGTCGACCAACGGAATGAGGCCGTTCTCGACGGCGATCCGGGCCGCGATGACGCTGGGACTGGTGATGCCGTACGTCGTCGGTTTCGGCTGATTGCGCCGGAGCTTGTGCGACTTGTCGTAGCCGGTCACCTGGATCGTGGGCGGGCCGTCCTGCGGGAAGCTCGGCGCGACCGAGGTCACCTCACCGAGGAAGGCCGGCTGCAGGTCGTTGCCGTACCCGAGGTGGATCTCGACCGTCTTGCCGATGTCCAGGAGGGCGGAGTCGAGCAGCGTGTTGTCCGGGTTCCGCAGTACGAGCGAGAAGGTACCTGCCATGTCCAGGTCGGTTTCGACGGTCAGGCTGACGATCTGCTCGGTGAGGTCCGAGGCCAGGGTCACGCCGGACAGCACGATCTCGAAGCGTGGTGCGTAGAACGGCTGGGTCATGGCACCCGCCTCTCGGTGCCGGTACCGGCCGCGCGTCCCCGGGGCGGGATCATCAGCGTCGTTCCCGGCGGTACGCCGAGCGGATCGTCGATCTTGTTCGCGCGGGCGATCTCGCGCCACAACGCGGGATCTCCGAGATAGGCCGCCGCCAGACCGGCGAGGGTGTCGCTGACGCTCATGACGTGCAGCGCGGTGGTGACGCCGGTCATCGCGCCCACGGCGTTCGCAGCCGCTGACACGGTCGGCGAGCCGAAGAACACGCCCTGATGGATGTCGACCTCGAGGCGCACGTACTCCTGGAAGCGGACGGACAGGCTGCTACGCACCGGCGTACCGTCGGGCAGGAACATCGTGTAGCGCTGGCCGGCGTCCACCAGGACGCACTGGAACTGCAACCGTCCCAACGAGAACAGCAGAATCGGTGGCGCCTGCTCGTTCGGATCCTTGTCGAGCAGCTGGACGACGGGGGCGGTGAAGGTACGGACGTCCTCGCCCGTCTCGTACGTGTCGAAGAACAGCTCCATCGACAGGATCCTGGCCTTGCCCCGGACGTACTGCACGGGTGGGGTGCTCAGGCCCGGGATGCCCACCTCTGCGAAGGTGTTGCCCTGCTCGAGCTTCACTTCCTCGGGGTTGTACATCACCGAATGGGTCTCGTGCGTGAAGGTGTTGATGATCGTCGCCTTGGCCAGGGCGCGGGTCGGCGAGGCGACTGCGGCCAGCCGGCCGGTGAGAATGTTCGGCTCGCTCACGTCAGCCACCTCGCTCGTACTCGCTCATGATCTGACGCATCACGTCCGCCACCACGCCCCGGCGCAACGATTCGAGATCGACGGCCGGCGGCCCGTCCAGGTCTCGATCGGTCGCCGCACGTGCGGCTTGCGGTGCCGTGGCGTGCACGGCCGCCCCCGGCATGGCGGCTGATTGCCTCGGTGCGCCCGGCCCTGCTGCTGCGATGCTCACTGGCGCGGTACCAGTGGCAGCGCCCGCCCGGTAGGCACCGCCGGCCGGCTGCGTTCCTGAGTCCGTGCGTCTGGCGTCATCGCGACGCGCACGTCCAGAACCCGGGCGAGTCGGCTCGTCCGCCGAACCGCCGAGGACGTGACGTTCATGGTCCCGGGCCAGTCGCTCCTCGGCATCTGTGCCGACGGCGCGCCTCCAGCCGCTGCCGGGGTCAAGCAGGGCAGCTACGTGGGTGGCCTCGTGCGTGAGGAGCGCGATACCGTCCTCCCGTTGTGGCGCATACCGGTCCTGGCGGACATGGACATCGCGGCCGATCGTCACGGCGTCCGCGTCAGCCGCACGCGCGACCGCGTCGGCGTCGGGGCCGACGTGTACCTCCATGGCGTCAGCGGCCGGGCCTACGAGTCCTCGCAACCGAGACCGCACCGAGGACGGGACTTCGCGTACTTCGCTCTCCTCCTGCCGCCCCTCGCCGTACTCCGGAGCGCGCTCAACTGGACGGGCCACCCGGCCGGCAGGCTGCTGCGTCGCGCCGACCGAAGACCACCGGTCGCGCGCGGCGATGTCCGTGTGCGGGCGTTGCTCGACGCGCTCGAACCGCTCGCCCGACAGCTCGGCGAGCTGTTCGACCCGCCTCGCGAGGACAGCGAACGGCCTCGCCCAGGCCAGGCCGGGCACGTAGCCGGCGATCCGCGCGCGAGCCTGGGCATCCAGTTGCCGACCGAGCGTCGGCCGCGGCGACGCATCGGACGTACGTCGCTCCTCCTCGGGCGATCCGTCGTCCATTGCGATCCTCCTCTCCGTTTCGGCTCCGGCGTCGCTCCGCGATCCGGCTCAGCCCTCGCCCGCCAGCTGCGCGCTGACCTCACCGACCCAGCGCAGCCGCTGCGCGTGGTCGAGGCCGAGCAGCTCCTCGAGGGTCCAGTGGACGTGACGTCCGAGGAAGGCGACCTCGTGGTGAACCCGGTCCACGGGGTAGCCGGTCATCCCCCCAACGGCACCACCTCGACGACGTGCTCGGCGCCGCACTGCGGGCAGGTCACTGCCATCTGGGTCGAAGTGAGCCCGTTAAGCCGGTTGTAGAGGTCCTGCAGATACGCCAGATCCTCGGAGAACAGCCCTTCGACCACGCCGGCGTGCACCTCCGGCAGGCTGCCCAGCTTGGTCACCACCCGGGAAAGGACCAGGACGATGAGGTACGCCGGCCAGTTGCGAACCCGGGGGTCCTTGAGCGGGTAGATCTCGTCCGCGGCGGTCGCCAGGCGCATCACACCCGTCCGGTGCACGGTGCCGGTCGCGTCGACGTACCCTTTCGGCAGCTCGAACTCGACCTCGGTGACGAGGGCCGTCACGCTCGCGTCAGCCCTTCGTGCGCGAGCGTCAGCGTCTCGATCGCGACCTCGTTGCCCTTGGCCGAGAACGACGGCAGCTCGCACTTCGTCGGCCAGGCGCGGATGAAGTTCCACCGGGCCCGCTCGGTGCTCGCGTCGAAGTCGAAGAGGATCAGCGTGCCGTGCTTACGCACCACCTGACCGTCGATGATCTGCTGCCGCCAGTTCCACAGGTCGAGGTTGTCGGTGATCCCCCACTTGAGCGTAATGTCGCCGTACGCCGTCTTGCCGGGCAACTTGTGCACCGTCGTGTTGTCGCCGCCCTCGCGGTACTCGACGACCTCCGTCGTCGACGACAGACCGCTGCACTCGCTGAAGCCGGCCTGCGTGATCCCGTCGATCTGCACCAGGAAGTTGAAGTTCCGGTACGGGTCTACGAGCTGTCCTGTCTGTGCCATCGCCATCTCCTCCGGTCCCGCTAGTTTTCGGTGGACCGGGAACCGTCGTCCCAGAGCCCGATCCGGATGACGACGAACTCGGCCGGCCGGGTCGGAGCCACCCCGATCTCGATGACCACCTGTCCGGCGGCACGCAGCGCCGCGGGGTTGAGTTCCTCATCGATCCGCACGTAGAAGGCTTCCTTCGCCGTCCGGCCGAACAACGCGCCGGACTGCCACACACGCGTCAGGAACTCGGTCACGGTCAGATCGAGGCTCTTCCACAGACCGGTGGTGTTGGGTTCGAAGACTGCCCAGCGCAACCCGTCCAGCAGAGACGCCTCCAGGAAGGCAACCAGCCGCCGCACGTTCACGTACCGCCAGGCCGTCCCGTCTGTGAGGGTGCGCGCGCCCCAGAGCAGTGGGGGCCGGCCGGGGAACACCCTGACGGCGTTGATGTTCGCGTGGTTCAGCGCACCCTGTTCGGTGTCGTTCAACAGGTACGAGACGTCGCGGGCGCCTCGAACCACCTGGTTCGCCGGTGCCTTGTGGACACCGACGGTGGCGTCGCAACGGGCCATGATTCCCGCCACGTGGCCCGACGGCGGCACGAGCGTCGTGGTCGACGGTGTCGGCGCCGGATCGTCGACCACGATCCAAGGCCAGTACAGGCCACCCCAACCGCCCTGGGACAGCAAGGCACCGCGCTGGGTCTGCAGTGGCCCTCCTGCCTTGAGCGGGGCAGTGTCGTTGGCGCCGTCGAGGATCGCGAAGCGGTTGGCCATCGCCTCGCAGTGCGCGAGGATCGCGCCCTGGATGCCGGAGTCGACTGCGCCCGGTGCGCACACGAGGCTCGCATCCCGCACCCTGGTCAGACTGTCGAGCGCCGCCGTCATCCCGGCGGAGTCCTTGATGTCCTTGACCGGGACGATGTAGGCCGTCGTACCGCCGTTGTCGAAGAATCCGCGGACCGCGTACGGCAGCGGCTGCCCGGTCTTGAAACCACCGAACTGGTCGACGTACCCGGTCCAGCTGGTGATCGGCACGGGTATACCGAGGTTCGCGGCCGGCACGCTGCCGACCGCTGTGCCGATCAGTACGGCGGTACTTGTTCCGACACCTGTGATCGGCCCGGCGGCCGGTTCCTCCTCGATGTAGACGCCTGGCGCCTTGGTCTCGTAGTCGACCATGCTTTCTCTCCTCGGCGATGCCGGGTCAGGGCCCGGTCAGGATGACGTCGTGTACCTGCGCGCCGGCCGCGTAGTCGACGTGCCTTGTGGTGTCGGGGTTACCGGCTGTCTGGACGGTGAGGGTGTAGGCGCCGTAAGGGACGTCGGTGAAACTGAAGCCGCCCAGCGCATCGACACCGGTGCTCCGTCCGGCCTCCATCAGCTGGACGGTGGCTGCCGGGACTGCGTCTAGTGCACTGGTCAGCACTCGGCCGCGCAGCACAGGGTCCCCGACCAGCCCGCCACGCAGCTGCACGGAAGTGACCTGCGGGTCGGTGCGGGTCTCCGGGAACGGGACCGTTGCCAGCGTCACGGTCAGGGACAACGCAGGCCGCGGTGCGATCCCCAGAGCCGACCAGAACTCGCTGATGGACTGCCCCTCACGCCGCTGGGCAACATTGATCGTGACGGGGTACGGCTGAGGCGGGGACTGCAGAAGCCCGTGAAGATGGCCGGCGTCCAGCACCGGGAACCTGCAGAGCCACTGCAGCGTCAGGCCGAGAATCTGGTGCTCCTCGGCGGACTGCAGCCCACCGCTCTTCGTGGACCATGCCGTGACGAGGTAGGTGCAATCGACCCTGACAGCAGGCCGTCGAGTCAGATACCCCTGGGCAACGCGTTCCGTCACGGGTGTGTCGTCACGCAGCGCGCGGTTCTCCTCCACTTCATACAGGAAGAGATTGAGCGTCGCCTGGGCCGGAGCGAAGCTCTTGTCCGGCACGGCGAAACTCACGTCCGCGCTACGTACCGGCGCCGGAGCTGCCGGGTCGTCCAGCATCGCGGCCAGGCTGGCGTCGAGATCGTCGAACATCTCCCCCACCCCCTCAGCTCGTGCATCCTCGACCGATCGCGTGCGCGTCGATGTGTTTCGGTCAGGGGGAGGGACCGGTTGCGACCTTGCCTATCTTTTCGTGCTCGCGCCGCGTCGCCGCGAGCAGTTGGTCCATGCCGATCGGCGTACCCTGGGCGGCCGCGAGGAACGCGGCGGCGAGCACGATGTTCTTGATGTTGCCGCCGGACAGCCGGTGCCGTGCCAGCAGGTCGATGTCCAGGTCCGCCGCCAGCGGCGCCCCCGGCGGCAGGCACGCCTGCCAGATACGACGGCGCTCGGGGACGTCCGGGAAGGGGAACTCCACGACCACCTGCAACCGCCGGACGAACGCCTCGTCCAAGTGGTGCCTCAGGTTCGTCGCGAGGATGGCGAGTCCGTCATAGCGCTCCATCCGCTGCAGCAGATAGGCGATCTCCATGTTGGCGTAGCGGTCGTGGGAGTCCCGGACCTCCGAACGCTTCCCGAACAGCGCGTCCGCCTCGTCGAAGAAGAGGATGGCGTCGGTATCGGCAGCGGCGGTGAACACCCGCTCGAGATTCTTCTCCGTCTCCCCGATGTACTTACTCACCACGCTGGACAGATCGATCGTAAAGAGGTCGAGACCGAGCTCGGCGGCGATCACCTCGGCGGCCAGGGTCTTGCCGGTTCCAGGCGGTCCGGCGAACAAGGCGGCGTTGCCTTTGCCGGTGGCCAGCTTCGCGTCGAATCCCCAGTTCTCCATCACCTCGTCGCGGTACTCGATCCTGGCGGCCAACTCACGCAACTGACCGATGGCCTGGTCGGGCAGAACGAGGTCGGCCCAGGCACGTGTGGGCACGATCCGCCGGGCGAACGACTCCAGGGCCCGGCCGCCTGCTCGCCGCCCTGCGGCATACAGATCCGGCGCGCCAAGCCAGGTTTCATCGCCGGCAGCGCGGGGGCCGTGCCCGCACGCCCGCAGGACAGCGCCGGTCGCGGCGGTAAGGGCTGCGTCTTCGATCTGCCCGGCCGACAGACGGAAGCGCTGTGCGACCGCGGCCACGTCACAGTCATGTGCACGTACTCCGGCAGCACGCAGGGCGTCACCCCACAGGCGCCTGCGGCGAGCTGCCCCGGGCAGCCGGAACGGTACGTCGAGCACCCCGAGCGGAGCGTCCGCCGCTGTCGGTACCCAGCGGTCTCTCGTCGCCAACACGACCGTTCCCTGAAAGAGTGCCAGGGCTGCAGCCAGCTGTGCAGTCTCTGCCTGCAGCATGTCGACGTTCTCGAGATACACCAGTGAGCCGCGCATCGCCGCCTCGCGAAAGACCAGCCGAAGCCGATCAGGCACCTCGGCGGATTCGCTGACCAACGCCTGCAGATCGACGACGAGCAACGGAAGCCCGAGTCGCGTCGCGACGAGCTTCGCTGTCCCCAGGCGACCGCTGCCCGGCGGTCCGCTGAAGGACAGCCGCAGTGGGCGCCGATTCAGCGTCCCAGCCACCAGAGCGGCAAGCGGTGTGACCAGCTGCTCGGCATCCGACGGGCCCAGCTCGGGCATCGCCGGCACCGTGCGGCAGAACGACGCCAGTCGCGGGTCGAGGCCGTCCTGCCCGATCAAGGCCGACACGATCTGCGGGTCCACGGCGATCCGCTGCGCGATCAGCGGACCCTCCGCGGACCGCTCGTCGGCGCTGATCCCGAGCAGCCCGTTCGCGATCAGCGGTGCCTCGGGACCGAACAGCCCGAGTGCAGCGATCCGCTGCTGCGGCGAGACCGTCAGCAGATCGAGCGCAAGATTGACGGTCGGACGGCGCGCCGACACGTCGTCCTGGAGGTAGCCGTACAACCGCTCGTACCGCAGATCGACGTCCGGTCCCAGGGCGAGCAACACGACATCGAGCTCGAGGTCCGTCAGTCCGTACGTGTCCCGGACCCAGCCCCAGCGAGGGCAGTCCCTGGCCACATCGAGCCACGACGGCGCGTCGGCATCGGTGAGGCCGACCATCCCGACGAACGGCTCGCCCGGCGGACGGGCCAAGGACATCTCCACCTGCTCAGCCGTGAGATACAGACCACGGTAGTCGTCGGAGGCGGCGCCCGGTCCGTACCGCTGACGCGCCGCGGTCACAGCACAGGACAGCAAGAGGTCGAGGCGACGGAAGGCGAGGAATCCAGCAAGCGGCGTCGGTGGCTCCGAGTCAGCTGACGTCACGCCTTCCCGGCTGAACTCCGCCGCGGCGCCGAGCATGCCGTCTCCTTTCAGCGGAGTGTCGAAGGATCCAGTCCGCGAACGCGGTGCACTACATGCTGAATCCCCGAGCCAACTCCGCGGCCCGTCACGCCCGCGTCACCGGCCCGAGCACCTCGTCGAGCAGCCGGTGACCAAGTCCACCACCCAGCCGTCACGTCGGCGTCAAAGTCCTCTTGCGCTCGGGCAGCAGCTTCGCCAACCGCGATGACGGTTCGAGGTCGAGCTCGCGTCGGAGTAGTGCGCGGAACATCCCGTATTGATGTATCGCGTCCGAGACATTGCCCTCGGCGAGATAGACCGACATCAGGACCGCGTTCGCAGTTTCACGCAGTGGCTCGGTTCGGACGGCTTCCAAGGCGAGACGCAACGCCAGATCAAGCCGTTGCTTCTCGATGAACCGCTGCGCAGCGACCTCGAGCGCATGCAGCCGCAACTGATTGAGTCGCTCGCGCTCGAAGACCACCCAATCGTCGTACCAGCCGGAAAGAAGCTCTGGCTGACAGAGGATCCCCGCAACTGACTCGTCGACCGGCTTCGAGTCAAGCACCACACCGACGGCTTGCTCCAGAGCAGCGCTGTCCACCCAGGTGGTCGACGACAGATGCATCCCGTCGCCTTCCACCCTCAGCAGCCCAGGCGCCAAACGTTTCGTCCGCCAAACGGCCGTGCGCAGACTGGCCAACGCCTGCTGTTCAGGAACCTCAGGCCACAAGGAACCCGCGATCAAGCACCTGTGCGACGGTCCGCGTAACCCCAGGAACGCAAGCAATCGCTGCATGCCGAACGGCGTTTCGAGCGGTCTGCCGTGCCGCTCGCACGAGAAGCGGCCAAGCAGCGACAGCCGTGACCCATCCATTGCACGCCCCCTGCCCCCAAAGCGTCCAAGACGCCCTGCTCCACTCTGGCACGCTCACACACCCCGACGCCATGCCCGACGCTTCGCCGCGAGAACCCTCAAACGTTTGACCGCCTGGCTCCGGAGCGCTGCTTGTGTACGACATGTCCCGGATTCATGACGTCCCCGAGGAACGATCCGATCCAGACATGATCGAAATGCTTGAATTACTGGTGCCGCCGATCTCCTGCCGTTGACATCAGCAATTCTCCTTCGCATACTGCGCATTAGGGGGTTGGGTTCGCGATAATTCATCGCGAGGTTCTGTTGTGCGTTGGCATTGCCGGTGGCCGGCGATGCTGTCCGATGCGTCCTTCGTGTCCGAAGGCGTTATCGACCGACTGCTGGTGCATCTCGTCCGGCCCTCGCCTGACGACGGAATGAGCGATCATGGTAGACGAGGTAATCTCCGTTTCCGCCGCAAGCCTCCTCGGACGTGCGAATCGAAATCTCCAGGACGCTCTCGAAGATCTCGACGGGATTCTCCAGACCGTCGGCTCGAGCCTCGCAGGACCTGAGATCGACGGGCCACCAGGTCAGCGGCCGGCGTCCTTTCGAGAAGCTCTCGAGAGCACCCAGTTGGATCTGATCAAATTGCTCGGGAGGCTGCGCAGCACCTCGGACATCCTTCAAGTGCTCACTCCGACCAAGCAGGCATCTACCACGCCACGGCTATCCGCCGACCAACCGGGGGACGCACAAGAATCATCGCGCACGGTTCCCCTTGCCGGGGTGTCAGTGACAACCCTGCACCGGATGACTGAGATCCAGGACTCTCTGAAGCTCACCGAGCAGGAAGCCTTCGAGCGATGCGTCGCAACCCAGGCCTACGTCGACGATCGCTTACGCGGCGGGTGGCGGTTCTTCGTGACCCGCGGCCGCGAACGTCGTTCGGTGTCGTTCCCAGGTCAACAGGCTGTATAGATGGGAAGGATCTGAGATGGCGGCAACAAAGTGGGATCCCGTCGATGCTGCGGCGGAGCGCGAATCATCGCGCCGCATCATCTCCGTACTGGTCTTCGGCACCTTTGCCTTGACGATCGTCGCGGCCTTTCTGACCGTCTGGTTGATCGACGACGGCGATCTCGCCAGTCGCGCGGACGTCGCGTTGCGCATCGGTTCGCCGGTCGTCGCTATCGTCGGCACCGTCCTCGGATTCTATTTCGGGCGCGAATCCACGACCTGACAGCAGCGCCGACACAGGGCGTTCAAAACGTCCTGTACTGCGGGGGAATCACAGTGACCGAGACAATTCATGACGTCCTGCGGCCTTGGTACCAGTGTCCGGGTGGTGCGTCATGACGACAATCGTGACGCCGCCCGGCGCGATCCCTGCCGACGCCGCCGCCGACCTCGACCGCATCAAGGCAGCGCTGAAGCTGGTGATCCCCGAGAAGACGATCGACAACCTGCTGATCGGGAGCTGGAACATCCGTGCCTTCGGCGGCCTCGCCCCCCGATGGAACTCGGTCGAAGGAGACAGTCCTCGACGCGACTGGCACGCCCTGGCCTGCATCGCCGCGGTCATCGACCGGTTCGATGTGACCGCGGTCCAGGAGACGCGCCGCGACACGACAGCCTTGATTGCTGTCCTTTCGCTGCTCGGCCCGCACTACCATGTCATCGCATCGGACGTCACCGCGGGCGATCCCGGTGGCGACGAACGTCTTGCCTACATCTACGACAGCAGACGACTCCAGCCTTCCGGCCTTGTCGGCGAGATCGTGCTACCGGCTGGAGCGAATGGTCCGATCAAGCAGTTCGCCCGCACGCCGTACGCTGCCGGATTCGTCCGCGGCAACACCGACTTCATCCTGACCACCGTGCACGTCGTCTGGGGCGATGGCCCGCGGGACCGGATCGACGAAGTGACCGCCTTCGCTACCTGGATGCGTAGCTGGGCCAACCGCCCGAAGGACTGGAACCACAACCTCCTTGTCCTCGGTGACTTCAACCTGGATCGACTCGGCAACCCGTTGTTCGAAGCGTTCGTCTCGACCGGGCTTTGGCCGCCGTCCGAGCTCGACATGGTCCCGCGCACCATCTTCGACAACCCCCACAGCCATCACTTCTACGACCAGGTCGCCTGGTTCAACGACCCCACCAAACCGGGGCTACCATCTCTCCTCGACGGCCTGACCTACACCCACCGAGCCGGCAACTTCGACTTCGTGCCACACATACTCACCGATCTCGACAAGACCCGGCTGTCCTGGCGCATCTCCGACCACTACCCACTCTGGCTCGAATTCGCCGTCTCCTGAGGCACATTCTCGGTCACACGAGCCTCAGCCGGCTCCTCAACCATCTTGCCGATGTCCGCCAGCGACGACATCACGGGAGTCTTGGGCAATTGAACTGTTCTTCCAACGGAACAGTCACGCAGTACTCACCTGATTCACGACCATCAAGGACACCTGGGCCGACCTCGAACTCGGCTGCTCGTGCGGCTGTCATCCGCACCGATCCGAGGCGCGCGACGAGCTGCGCCGACTCGTCCGCGTTCGCTCGGTACAAACCGACAGGCACTTGTTGCCCCGGCTTGAATCCAAGAATAAGCAGACGTGTCCGGCTCTCCGGGAGTCCATCGATGCCAACACGCTCGGGCATCGTTGGTGTCGCAACCTCCTGCTGATTCTTTGCCCGTTTGCCAGCCTGCACAGCCGTCAGCGAAAGCCTCTCGCCACGCGCAAACTGTTCCCTCGCCTCCGGGATCGTCACGAACATCCACATCTCGCTGATCATGAGGTCGACCCCGGCGGGATAGACCGGCAACTCGCGATCGCTGAACAGGGTCCGGGGATCCATGTACGCATCGAGATTCGGCTCTCCGGACAGTGGTACGACGCTCGTACTGACTGTCACACTGCCAGCCCGCACCCGCACATCAATCGCCCGGCCCGGGTCGAAACCGTGTAGGCACAGGGCCGAGTGGACGCCGTACTCGAGCGGCATCTCCGAGTGGTACGCCCGGCTGATCCAGATGGACGGAGATTCGGCAAACGATGCCGGCAGATGCTCGAGATCTGCGGCGCAATCGCTGGCCGCGCCGTTGCCCGCCGCGAGGAGATCGATCTGCTCGGCAAGGGCCAGTTCCTCGGCTCCGCCCGAGCCTGTCGTCCTGCCGGTGGTTGGGCGCGTGGCCGGGGGCGCAGTGGTGCGAGATGACTTGGTCGTCTCCTGGCCGGGGCCTGACTCGCCCGGAGCCGTACCTGTCGCAGTAGCTGAGGTGCTCGCGCCGGGCGGTGACGTTCCTGCGGTCAGAACTGGATTCGACTGCTCGCGCGGGCGATCTCCATGACACGCCCCCGAAAGCATGGCTACGCAGCACCACACGGCCACCAGACCGATTCCCGAACTCCTCCTGAACATTTCGCTCCTAACGAGTGCTCGCCGTCGAACGATTGCATTCCTTCTGAGCAAGGGATCGATCTCGCGCGAAGGCCCGTTCCCATTGCTCCAATTCCGACTGCGGAGTCCGTCCGAGGCGCACCGACTCGCGTCGCTGGGATTGCGACATCGCCTGTGATTCAATGGCCTGCTCGACCCGGCATCTGGCCAACTGCCATGCACTCTTGAGGCCGAGCCAGAGCGCTTGCCGTTCGAAACGAGAATCGAGCGCAAGGGCCTGATCCAGCTGCTCGATTGCTTCGTCGACCAACTCAGGGCTTCCCTGGCTGACGGAGAGAGTTCTGAGCCGAAGAGCCTCATCGGACAGGGCAAGTGCCTTGATCTGCTTGCGCAACTCCTGCTCCGGTCCAGCGGCAGGCACCGCCTCGGCCAGCAGGATCGCTCGAGCCTCGTCTGCGGGCCGATACGGAGCCGAGCCGGCAAGCTGACTACACCGGTCGACTTGGACGAGATTCACGCGTGCCTTCAGTCGCAGCAGATCCGACGAGGAAGGCTTCTGGACCAGCTCATTGAGGGTGCCGACAGCTTGCCGCAGCCGGTCGAGGTCCACAACTCCCGCTCTGCATCCCTGACGCGATGCGGTGTAGAAGTCGTTGCCGGCGAGACTCAGCTTGGCACGTGCCCCCAGCGTCGGGGAATGTTGCAACTCCAGATACCGCGCTCGGGCGGTGGCCAACAATGCAGCACTCTTCTTCGGACCGGCCGTCTGCACGGCGACCGCTTCGTCAACGTGACCGCTGAACAGCAGTGCCAGTTCATGCAAGGCGGATCCACTGTTCGACGACAGGTGCGCGAGCAACGCGGAGAAGCCTGCGGCTGCCTTGTCGAGCAGACCTGAGTGCCAGGCATCGAGAGCAGTGATGAAACCGGAGACGTCGCCGACCTGAGCCGCGACGCGATCGAGGACATCGGCCTGGGTCGAAGCCGACCTGAGATCCCGATCGAAGCGCACCTCGTCGAGTCCGTACCAACCAGCCAGCTCGGAGGCGTCGGTGATCAGCACCGGCGAGATAAAGATGGCCAGGGCCAGAGTGACCTGCCCCGATAGCTCGCGCCGGGCTTGACCTGCAATCAGGATCTCGGCCCCCATCTGACCGACGAATTCGGTTGCCCACTTGTCGAACCGCCGCAGCGACGACGGATCTCCAGGATCCGGCCACCGCAGGTCGTCGGTATCCGGATAGGAGCGCGCCGTCTGCTCGCCGGACGAGTCGAGTCGCCGCGCCAGGTTGGACGCCAGATCGTCGTACGCCCTCTGTTCCCCCTTGGTCGGCGCAGCCAGCCCGACGATCGCAACATCACCCGGTCCCGGCAGTCGTTCGACCGGCGCGACCGTCCGGGTCAGTGTTCCAACCACCACGAGGGCTACAACGGATGCCGCAGTCCCGCCGATGTACAGGCGCCGGGTCCGCTTCGACGCGCGACGGAGTTGCTCCTTCAAAAGCGTCCGTATCGACGACGCAAACGCGCCCACGAGCAACGCGACAGTCACCAGATTGAACACCAGGCCGCTACCAGCACCGACAACATTTAGCAAACCAATTGCTAATGTACCGGCGACAGACAGGACGACGCCAATTGTGGCTACTTGGTTTCCCCGTCCCCGCTGCGCGGAGCCACTACCCTGCCCAGCAGAACTATCGGGCGTCTTGGCATCCACGCCGGTATCCAATCCCCGCATGCCACATTCCGCTTTTGCTCAACTCAAGTCAAGAGCAGATTGCCGGTCGCTGGTGTCTCTGGATTTCAAGCGAACACTTGCGTAGCTGAGAAGAACGTCACCTCATTGGAGTCGAACCCGGGACCCCAATAATGACAAATATGTCGAAATAGAGCGCATGTCGGAATGTTTCGGACGACTCCGCCCACATGGTACGCGGGGCGCATAGATGGAGGCGCGCCGGCCCGTTCTTTGACGTACTCAAGGAGAGGTCTGCGATCTTGATCCCCGATATCGCATCCGACGGCGTGCCGCGTCAGCGAACGCCTCGGTCGCGACCGAGCCACAGGTCTCCAATGCATAGTCCCGCTCCGCTCGTCAGTACGCCGCGCGGGCGCCGACGAACCTCTACAGCAGCCGAGGGCACGGCGTCGAGTTGCATGCCAGCAGGCCTCAGCGCGCCGCGCACCGGCAGTTCGACACGAGACTTCACTCAGCCGAAAGCACAGCAAAGGAATCCGGTCAGCAGCGCGAGGCAAGCATCTCCCGACCGCCACTTGCGGTGGGAAGATATTGACACCACGACGCGACCAAATATTGATCACTGGACGGTTCCCTCAAGTCCGGAGACCTGCGTATAGTCCTCGTCGCGGCGGGGGCATATCGCACGTCGCGAGTACAAGCCGGACCCGGGGGGGTATGGCATGGGGGGCTTTGTCACTGGTGCTGCGCGCACCGGTTTTGTGCCGTGCGCGGAAACGGACGCGGCGGTAGTTGCTGACGTCCAGGCGCTGCGCCGCGCCGGCAGCGCCTTGTCCGAACGTTGCCCTGCGCTGGGCAATCTCGCCGTCTCGCTCTACTCGCGATATCGATGCGAAGGCGACGTGCGGGACCTGGACTCGGCCGTCGGGCACCTGCAGACCGTACTGCGACTGCTCCCGCCGGCCCATCCCGAATACGCCACTGTGCAAGGCAATCTGGGCATGATGGTGGCGGCGAGGCAGACCGGGGAGAGCACCCGGGAGGCCATCGCGCTGTGGCGTGCAGCCCTGGCCCGGACACCGGCCGGTGATCCCGGCCGGGCGTTCCTCACCGGCCAACTCGGCCAGGGTTCGTACGAACTGTTCCAGTACGAAGGTGACCCCGCACTGCTCGACAAGTCGATCGTGAACCTGTCCGAGGCAGTGCGGTCGTTGCCCGAGAGCGAGTCCGCCGTACTGCGGGTGAATCTCGCCGTCACCCTGCTGACCCGGCATAACCTGGTGCGCCCCGACCGCGCCGAACTCGACCGGGCGATCGACATTCTCGAATCATTGCTCGCGGCAAGCTTTGAATCCTCCGCACCCGATTTGCCGGGCACTGCCCGAATATATTTGACCCAGGCGCTCTCCGCTCGTTTCACGGATTATCGCGACCCGGCGGATCTCGCCCGGATCAGGCAGCTCCAGCGCGCCGCCAAACCTGATCCCGCAAGCAGCCCGGCACCGAATCGGATGTCGTTCATCGACCATGACGTCCGCGCCACCGAGGCGTTGTACGGCTATCTCGGCGATGCGCGGCAGAGCGATGTCGACCGGGCCGTCGAGGAACAAGAGGCCGCTCTCGCGAGCTCCGACAAGGCGGCGATCCACCGGGTCCCGCTGATCCTGAACCTGGCCGCCACGCTATCCGTGCGTCACCACGCACGGCGGATCGATCTCACATCGTTCGACAGCTCGGCCGATCTCGTCCGGGCCATCGACCTGGTCGAAGAGGCGTTGACCGGCGAGGTCCCGGCGATCTGGCGCGGCGTCGCCTTGGCCCAACTGGGCGCCTTGCTGCTCGAACGGCACCTGGCCGATCCCGCTGCCAGATCGGCCGACCTGCCGGCCGCGACGAAGGCCCTGCACTCCGCGCTCACCGACGGACTGCTCGACCGCCAGTCCCGGATCGGAGCACAGTCAAGGCTGTCGTACTGCGAACTCGCGGCCGCCCGGACCACGGGTGATCCGGCGCTGTTCGACCGGGCTGTGTCGGGATTCCGCGAAGTCGTCGCTGTCGTCCCGGACTCCTCGCCACTGCGCGCCGGAGTCCAAGGCACTCTCGCCGATGCGCTCTTCGCCCGCGCAGAGTCGACACGACGTCCGGACCACCTGGGCGAGGCGATCGACATCGCGCGCGAGGTGCTTGCCGCCGAGCAAACCGACCGCGCCGCAGTCTTCCTTGCCGCCCGTTCCTGGGGTGAGTCCGCCTGGCGGCGCGGAGCCTTCTCGGAAGCGGCCGAGGCCTACGGCGCGGCGGTGGCGCAACTGCATGACATCTCGGCGCTCCAGACCGAGCGCGATCACAAGGCGCTGCCGCTGCGACAGGCGGAAGGCTTGGCGGCCAGAGCGGCATACGCCTATGTGGTGACCAACGACCCGGCATCGGCTGCCGTCGTCCTGGAGACCGGCCGGGCCTTGATGCTGTCCGAGGTCCTGCAGCGCGAGCACCCGGACCTCGCGCGTCTACAGCAGAGCGAGCACCGCGCGACAGCGACCCGCTTCCGCGAATTGGCCGACGCTGTTGCGGCCGCCGAGCGCGCCTTGCTGTTCGCGACCGCGGGCGGTCAACCCGCGGAGCGCGAGGGCTATCGGAACACTCTGGATCAGCTCCGCCAGGCAACCCTTGACGTCCGCGGCATCCCCGGCTTCGAGCATTTCCTGACCCAGCCACGCTTTGCCGACCTGACCCAGACAGCGACGCGCTGCGGCAGTCCGTTGGTGTACCTGGCGGCAACCGACCGCGGAGGTCTGGGGCTGATCGTCCATCCAGCGGCAGCCGATGAATCGGTGGACATCGTGCCCTTGCCCACGCTCACATCCGAGTTCGAGCGCGAAGCCATCGAGCTGCTGCGCAAAGGAACAGCAGAGACGGACGACCTCGACGTCGTCGAGGCCCTGATGGAAGAGCTGTCCCTGCAGTTGTGGGACTCGGTAATGGCACCTGTTGTACAGCTGATGACCGCCGCGAAAGCCGTCCTGATCCCAACTGGACGGACGGGGCTGCTGCCACTGCACGCCGCAGGTCGGCCCGACCCGGCGGCCGCCACCGGCATCCGCTACGTCGCCGACGACCTCGTCACCGTCTACGCCCCGAGCGCCCGGGCCTTGACGCTGGTCGCCGGGCGGCCGGACGCTGAAGACGGAGCGATCCGCAAGCTGCTCGCGGTCCACGAACTGCAAGCGGCCGATCCGGCCGACAGACTCGAAGCAACCGCGACCGAGATCGCTTTGGTCAGCGCGACCGTGGGTTCGCCACGAATCACCGAGATCAGAGGCAGCGAAGCATCGAGGGCTGAGCTCCTCCGCGCGCTCCCGCAGTACGACGTGTGTCATTTCGCGTGTCACGCCGGGATGTTCCTGAGCGACCCGCTCAGCGGCGGCCTCGTGCTCTCTGACGATGAGGTGCTGAGCGTGCGGGACCTGCTCTCGTTACCACCGTTCAGCGCCCGGCTCGCCGTCCTGTCGGCCTGTGACACGGCGCGGATCGACGAGCACCTGCCCGACGAGGTGGTCAGCCTGGCCACCGGCTTCTACCAGGTCGGCTTCGCCGCGGTGATCGCGACCTCCTGGCCGGCCGAGGACGGACCGGCCGCGGCCCAGATGGCCCTCACGTACCGCTTCTGGCTGACCGACGGAAATCCGTTGCCTACGGCACTCACTTTGGCGGCGCGCTGGTTGCGTGACAGCACCAACGGCGAGAAACAGCTGCTCTTCCCGGATCTGTTCGCTCCGCCGACCGCTGCCGAGTCCGATCCGGACTGGGCCGCCCAGAGAGACCACGGCAGCCCCCTGGTCTGGGCCGCCTTCACCCACACAGGTCTTTGAGAGGGCCGATGGACTCGCTCGACGCGTTGCTGGCCGCCCTGCTCGGCGTGGTACCAGGTGCCATCTACACCTGGGAACTCGAGAAGCAGGTCGGCTCCTGGGGGCTGGACATGGTCGACCGGGTGCTCAGATTCCTCGGCATGTCCGTACTGTTCCACCTGCTCCTGGCACCGTTGACGTGGTGGATCTACCAGCAGGTCCGTGGTGACGGCCTGGTCGGTGGATCGATGCCGTGGTTGCTCTGGCCCGCGGTGGCCACATACGCCCTACTGCCCGCGCTGGCCGGAATCCTCGTCGGCCGGGCGGCCAAGCAGCGTCGTACCTGGTCCCGCCTGCTGACCGGCCCGGCGCCGGCTCCTCGCGCATGGGACAACGTCTTCTCCCACCAGGGACGAGCCTGGCTGCGGCTCAAGCTCAAGGACCCCAACGGCGGCGACGGCGGCTGGGTGGCCGGCGTCTTCGCTCCGTCCGAGAACGGCCCGAACTCGTACGCCGCGGGTTTCCCGCACGATCAAGACCTCTATCTGGCCGACACGGTCGACGTCGATCCGGCCTCGGGACGGATCCAACTGGTGAACGGGCAGCCGGCCTTTCGCGGCGTCGGCGTGCTCGTGCGCTGGGAAGAAGTGAACTACGCGGAGGTGTCGTGGACATGACAGAGCAAGGGATCGACGACGAGCCGGCCCGACCAGCCGGATCGGACCGGCCGCCCCGGCGACAGCGGCGGCCGGTGCGGAGACGAGGCTACGAAGCGAGCCTCCGACCCGGCGAGTCGGGACCGCAAGCCGGGCCGCCGGCCGCGATGGCAGTGGACGTCACTCCCCCGGACCAGCCCGGCCGCGCCGCGACGAGCGCGATGGAGTCAGACTCATGACGTCGATGAGCACCCTCGACGGGTACGGCGGACCGAACTCCGCTGCCCAGGCCGATCCGGATCAGGAGCGCCGGGTTCCTGCATGGTTACGGGAAACCAGCACCTGTCTGCTGACGAACCCGCAACTGCTGCTCTACGGCAACATCCGGGACAGCTATCTCGTCCCCGACGGTGACGACTGGCGCACTCCCGACATCAGGGAGGCCGTTTGGTGGTTGATCAACCCACTCGGCTATCGATTGCTCCTCGTGGCTGACCCGGTCGACGGTCTCACGGTGCTTCCGGCCGGGGACGAGACGGAGAGGCTGGCGTCCGAGGTGGCCGGATGCCCGGTCGGCAAGGGCAGGCCGGTCAGCCTGGAGACCCTGCTGGGAGTACTCCGCAACGTCGCCGGCAACACCGAGCATCGCGTCGCGGTGATGATCGACTACGCCTCCAGACTGTGCCGGGACACCCAGCAACTCAGCCCGGAGGAGCATTACTTCTTCACAGCGGTCGAGAAGCTGTCCAACAACACCAAGGTGCTCAGGCTGCCGGACAAGAACGACCCGACCCCGCGGTACAACCCGATTCTCTGGGTGACCAACAATCACCGGGACCTACCGTCCTGGCTCGCCGCGGGCAACGCAACAATCCGGCCGATCGCCGTACCGCTGCCCGATCTCGGCGACCGCAAGGCCGCCGCGAAGATCCTCGCGGGCCGCCTGATCGCGCAGTCACCGAACGAGGATCCGGACGAGTTGGCCGACCGGTTCGCCGAACAGACGCGCTCGCTGACGCTGCGCAGCATGATGGAGATCGTCCGGCTGGCCCAGTTGCAGACGTCCGGGCCGGGCACCATCGAGGACGCGACCAGGTGCTACCGGGTCGGGGTCCAGGACAACCCCTGGAACAAGCCGTACCTGCGCGGCAGGCTGGCCAATGCGCCAGAACGATTGCGGCACCGGGTCCGGGGCCAGGAGGAGGCCATCGGCCGGTCGGTCGACATCCTGGTGCGCTCCGTGATGGGCCTGTCCGGAGCACAGACCTCGTCCAACTCGTCCCGCCCGCGCGGTGCCCTCTTCTTCGCGGGCCCGACCGGCGTCGGCAAGACCGAACTCGCCAAAGCCCTGACCCAGTTGATCTTCGGGGACGAGAGCGCCTATATCCGCTTCGACATGAGCGAGTTCGCCGCCGAGCACTCGGCCGAACGACTGATCGGCGCTCCGCCCGGCTACGTCGGTCACGACGCGGGCGGCGAGTTGACCAACGCGGTCCGCGAACGCCCGTTCAGCGTGATCTTGTTCGATGAGATCGAGAAGGCGCACGACCGGGTGATGGACAAGTTCCTGCAGATCCTCGACGAGGGGAGGCTGACCGACGGCACCGGCTCGACCGTCTACTTCTCCGAGGCGGTGCTGATCTTCACCTCCAACCTGGGCATCACCAGGCTCGACGAGCGCGGCGACACCGTCACGGTCGGCCCCGACACGCCACGCGACCAACTGGTCGAGTCCGTCACCGCGGGTGTCCGGGAGCACATCAGCGAGAAGCTCAACCGACCCGAGTTGCTCAACCGCCTCGGCGACAACATCGTCGTCTTCAACTTCATCAGTCAGGCCATCGCCACCGAGATCTTCGACCTGCAGGTCGACCGGATCACCGGGCTGATCGAGCGGGAGTTGCATCTCGAGGTGGACCTGGACCCCGCAGTCCAGAAGGCCTTCCTGGCCGAGGCAACCACGGACCTGACCATGGGCGGCCGGGGCATCGGGTCCCGGCTGGAAACGATGCTGGTCAATCCGCTCGCTCGCGCCCTGTTCGCCCAGCCCCCCGACCGGGCGCCGCGGCAGACCGTGACCAGTGCGAGCAAGGACGAAGCGGGCTGGCAGATCGTTCTGCAGCCGGCGGATTCCGTGCCCATTTCAGAGCCTGGGCCGGAGTTGCTGTCATGACCGAGAACGACGAGGCCTGGGCCACCCGGAAGGAAGCGCCTGCCGTCCGCCCGGCCGAACCGGCCGGTCACCACACCAGACGCGAGGACCCCCTAGGTACCCGGCGTGAGGACGCCGACGAACTGCTCACGCAGTTGCCCCGGGAGCTGGCGGCCAGATACACGATCGAGGGAGAACTCGAGTCCTTCGGCGGCGAGGCCAATCTGCTGCTGGTCCGCGATCAACGGGGCGTCCGCCGGGTGATCAAGCTCTATCGTCGCCGCGGCGATCAGGCCGCCCGAGACGTGTGGGAGCGCCTGGAGCACCTCAGCACCGGTCACGTGATCCGGATCGTCGAAACGGGCCAGACGGGCAGCGGCCATGACTTCGAGGTGATGGAGTACGTCGCCGGCGGCAGCCTGGCCGAACTGGTCCGCCGCGTCGGAGGTCCGGCCGCGCCCGCTCTGGTCCGGAACGTCGTCCGCCAGGTCGCCTCTGCCCTGAAACAACTGCACGACCAGCACATCGTCCATCAGGACCTGAAACCCGAGAACGTGCTGGTCCGCTCGGAGACGCCGCTGGATCTCGCGGTGACCGACTTCGGTATCAGCCGCGTGCTCGACCAGACCCGGGTGGCCGCGGGCGCCTCCGGCACCCTTGCATATCTCGCGCCCGAACTCCGCCTCGCGTCCGGTGGGAGGACCTCGCCCGCGCGCGACTGGTGGGCGTTGGGCATGATCGCGCGTGAACTGCTGATCGGGCAACGGCCGTTCCAGGACATGATGGAATCCGCCATCGACGCCTCGCTGCTGTTGCGGAACATCGACCTGCCCGGCATCGACGATCCGCAGTTGCGCCGGCTCTGTCGCGGTCTGCTGACCAAGGATCCCGACGCGCGGTGGGATTGGACCGAGGTCGAGCAATGGCTGGACGGTGGCTCGCCGCCGGTCTCTGACGAGCCGACCGTCCAGGAGTCGCAGATCACCGCGACGCGGACCGGCCAGGCCGTCGGTACGAATCGTCAGCCGCTGATCTTCCGGCAGAAGTCCTACGTCGACCGGAAGGAGCTCGTCCGGGCCCTGGCGGAGCCGGATGCGTGGGCGACGGCCTGCGAGCGCTACTTCACGACGATGGGCACAACCGACCATCCCTCCGAAGGCTGGCGCCGGCTCCGCGTCTGGCTGACCCGCTTCGACGCCGCAGATCAGGACGAGGAGCTACAGCGGCTGGTCGACCTGGAACTCACCGACGAGACGGCCGGCCCGGACGCAAAGCTGATCCGGTTGATCCGCTGGCTCGACCCCGAGGCCCCGGCGATGTGCCGTGGCCGGCTGGTCGATCCCGCGAACCTGGCCGCCGCAGCCGACGACGCCCGGGCCGCACAGGCCCTGGACGACGAACGCCTGCTGTTCATCGACGCGTTGTGGAGTCAACGTCTCCTCCAGGAGCTGGCCCTGCAGCCCACGGGATCGAGTCTGGACGAGGTGGATCACGCGTGGCGGGCAGCCGAGCATCGCTACCGTGCGGCGCAGGCCCGGATCCGCGGCGCGATGACACCGGACTTCCGCGAACCGCCACCACCAGTCGGAACTCGCGATGTCCTGGCGCCGTTGCTGAGTCTGGTGCTGGAACCCGAAGAGGAAACCGCGTCGCTCCAGCAGCGCATGGCCGAAGTCGCGGCACGGACGAACAAGGTCAGTTGGTACACGAGCGCGCGGCAGGCAGCCGGCGACGAGCCTGCCGCAGTACTGGCAACTCTGTTCCTGGCTCCGGGCGCACTGGCAGACGCGGACTACCTGGACCGGCAGGCGGCTGCCAACCAGGAGGAGAAGCAGCGACGGTCCGAGCAATGGCAGACGATGGAGAGTCGCCGTCGATCGTCTTCGGCCCTGGCCGCCGCCCGACTCAGCGCGATCGTGCCGTTCGCCATCTATGCGGTCGTCATCTGCCTGGTCGCGGTGGTCGGGCTGAAGATCGATCCGAATGCCAAGAACTCGGTCGTCCCGATGCTCGTCATCGGGCTGCTGCTCGCGGTCGGGCAACTCGTCGCGGAGATGGTTCTCGCGACCGAGATCGGTTCGCAGTACCGGCAGGGATATGGCCTGTTCAGCAGATCTGGCCCGGCGTTACAGGCGGCCGGTCGCGGCGTGCGCGGTCCGGCGCGTGGTTGCGGCGTGATCGTTCTCGCCCTGATCGTGGTGCCTTTCCTGCTCGCGGTTCCCATACTGCTGTACGTCGTACTCGCGATCCTTCATGTGCGTTCGATCGTGAACCGGCGACGCGACTGGCGATCCCGGTATCGCGCCGAAGAGATCCGAGTCAGAGGTTCCGAATGAGCAGCGGTTCGGTGACCGGCGTCGTCGTTCCTCTAGCCGTCACGGCCGTGCTCGGTATGGCGGCCGGAGCGGCAGTGTCGGTCGCGCTGAGCAGTAGCTTGGGAGCGATCGGTGGTTCGATCGATCGACGCCACCGCAGGTGGGAGCAGGACCAATGCGCGGAAGCCACCTGGGAACAGGCAGCTGTCCAGGTGATCGCCCGGAATGCGTTGATCGCGGTCAATCGCAAGGCAGTGAAGGACGCCCTCGCTGACCCTGGCGGTCCACCGCGTCCGGCACCGGCGCCGCTTCCGGAGCCACTGGCGCTGCGCAGGCAATCGCTCGCCGACCTCCAGAACTGGTGCACGCAAGCGGATGTAGCGCTGGCCGCGTCAGAGACCTTTCTTCAAGCGGCGACTACTCGGCGGGCGGCTTCCCTGCTGACTCGCTCCGCCAGCGGCCGGCGCGCCGAGGCGGCAATCCAGGCCTGGGCAAAGAACGAGAGCGCGCGCACCGAGTCGCTCCAGCCCGCTGTCAACGCGGCTGAGGCCGCCGCGCCCCGGCTGGATATCCAACGGGAGATCGCTGCGGCCGGACGCGTGATGGACCGGGTTCCAGCGGCTGCCCGTACGTCGGAACGGGCGGATATCGCAGCGGCGGCAGCACGAGTTGTCGAGGCCACCTCCGTCGTCGAGGCACGCAACCGCCTCGACGATCTGCGGACACGCGCGGAACTGCTGGCAGGCATGTGCGAGCTGCGGATGGCCGACGCCCGGGAGGCCTCTGCGTACCTTCAGCCGCTCGCTCACCTCGACGACGCCGAAGCACTGCTGGTCAGGCAAGCCCTGGAGGCGGTGGCAAGCGGGGCGCGACAGCTCGACGATGCACTGCGGGCGGAGGCCTTGCAGTGGGCCGAAACAGTTCGTGCCGCGGCGGAGCGTCAGTATCTGCGCGAGGTCGTGGTGGGTGCTCTGGAAGACCTCGAGTACGACGTAGTGGAGGAATTCTCCACTCTCACACCTGAACAGGGACGGCTGGCCGTCTCGCGCTCCGGCTGGCGACAGCACCAGGTCTTGGTGGTGCTCGACCACGACACCAACGAGATGCGGGCGATGGTGGTACGCAATGCGGGAGGCGAAGGACTGGATGCGAGTCGACAAGACCTGGAGCGGGAAGAGGAGTGGTGCGACTCGCTCGATGCGCTCAGCGAGGCACTCGGCCAGAACGGGGTCGACCTCACCGTAGTGTCCCGGACGAAGCCAGGTTCACGTCCGCTCCCGCGAGTTGCACGGCAGGAGCAGGTGGATCATCGCCGTCGGGATCGCCAGGAGCGCAGCCGATCATGACGACCATCGCGGTCAACCGGCTACACCACCCGGTCACGGTGCTCGGTCACGGCGTACGGGCCGGCATCTGGGTGCAGGGCTGCAGTCTTGGTTGCCACGGATGCATGTCGCGTGACACCTGGGTGGAGCGACCGGAGTCCGCCGTCGAGGTATCGGAGGTCGTCGCCTGGGTGCTTCAGCTACCCGGTCGGCTGGACGGCGTCACAATATCCGGGGGCGAACCCTTCGAGCAGCCACAAGCGCTGGCGGCCTTGCTTGGCGGGCTTCGCGAGGCAACAGCCGGGAGCGACGAGCCTGTGGACCTGTTGGTGTACTCGGGCTACGCATGGTCCCGACTGGCTCGCACGGCTGCGTTCCGATCTGCCTTGGGTCATTGCGATGCGGTGGTCGCGGGTCCGTACGTCGAGCGGCGTAACACGGCGGTGCCGTTGCGCGGCTCGGACAACCAGGTCGTCGTACCGCTGACCGAACTCGGCCATGAGCGGTACGGGGAGCAGGCCCTCGAGCGCTACCAGCAGCGCCGTCTCCAAGCAAGTGTTGTCGACGGCAGGCTATGGCTAGTGGGCATCCCCCGGCGTGAGGCGCTACGTCAGTGGGAGCAATCGCTGGAGAGTGCGGGAGTGATCTGGGAAGGATCATCGTGGAACGCTTGATCTGTGCCCGCTGCGAAGCACCTCTGGGCAGCGACGAGCTGACGTGTCCGCGCTGCCAGAAGGTGATCGGCGGCCCCGCCGACACGCGCGTCGTCGAGTGGACTCCGGACGAGGCCGCACCGGTCGCAGTACAGGACGCGGCAGACCAGCCGGCCGACCTGGTCCCGTCTCCACCTGCACCGGAAACGCTCTGTCCACGCTGTGGTCGAGCCACCGCCACTGACGGCTATTGCCTCTCCTGTTTGTTCTCCTGGGAACCAGCACCTCTTGCCCGGCCGCCACAGCCAGCACTGATGACCTCCCGCGAGCCGACGCTGCCGTTGTTGCGACTCTCCTTCGACACAGGAGATGTCCACGTCTCCCCTGGTCAGGAGGTTGTCCTCGGCAGGGACCCCGAACTGTCCACCGCCCCGCTGTTCCGGGACACCGACAACGTCTCGCGACGACACGCCACAGTCGGGCTCTCGGACGACGGCAGACCCTGGATCCGCGACGACCGGTCGATGAACGGCACGTACGTCGACCGCGAGAAACTGCCTGCCCGCGAGCGCCGCCCGTTACATGACGGGGACGAACTCCGGCTCGCCTCCAACGTCTTCGCCGAGGTCAGGTTCGTCGCTTCGCGGGACGTTCCGTAGCCGGGGCCGCCGCGCCGAACCGCTCGACTTGAACCGCCCGGTTATGGGGTTCGGCCGGCCGCAGCGTCATCGGGGGCAACGTCGAGGTGTGTGGTTAAGGTGCCTGTCCCGCCTCGGACACACTTTTCTAACCCCACGCGGAGTTGGACTGATGGAAACATCAGCCACCCACGTTTTGTGGTTTTAGGACACTTCGCAGGACTGAGACGCTCGCCAGACTCCAGCCATCAAGTCCCGCCATCGGTGGCCCGCGCGCCACTCGACACGCGGGTGTCGTCGGGTTGTAGGAGCTTAAGCGGCGGGTGAGGTGAGACGGTCTGTTGTATGGCCTCGCATCTTCTTTCCGTCCTCGGTAGCCACGAGCTCGTCGAGCTCGACGCCGATCTTGCCAGGGCCGCGGTGAGCGTGCTCGCGGTGACCGCTGTCGATCCTGGTGGCGTGCCTCGGGCGAAGTTCGTGCCGCGCGAGAAGGTCGCGGAGGCGCACCGGTCCGGGCTGGGGGCGGCGCCGAGTTGGCATGTCTTCTGCATTGACAACGGCATCGCGTTCACGCCTGAGCTGGGTGTGGTCGGTGACCAACGGCTGCGTCCCGACCTGCGCGCGCTGCGTGTCCTCGGCGGCGGGCTGGCCTGGGCGCCGGCGGAGTTCCATGAACAGTCCGGCTCGCCCTCGCCGCTTTGCACACGCGGGCGGCTGCGGGAGACCGTGGGCGAGTTGGCGTCGCTCGGCATAACCGCGACCGTCGGTTGCGAGGTCGAGTTCGTACTCACCGCCGCCGACGGCGCGGCGCTGACCGCACGCCCATGGAACTGCTACGGCCTGACCGCAGGGCTGGACCGTGAGGACTTCCTCCTGCGACTGCTCGACGACTGCCGAACCGCCGGGCTCGACGTCGTGCAGTGTCATGCCGAGTACGGCGACAACCAGTACGAAATCTCCTTCTCCCCCGCCGATCCTGTCGCCGCGGCCGACATGGTCGTACTGGCACGCATCGTGATCGGCCGCGCGGCGCGGCGCGCAGGGCTGGCCGCGTCGTTCTCGCCGGTGCCGTTCGCAGGTGGCAGCGGCAACGGGGCTCACGTCCATGTCTCGCTCGATCGCGACGGTACGCCGGTACTGTCCGGTGGGCCTGGACCGCACGGGCTGACCGTGGAGGGTGAGTCGGCGATCGGCGGCATCCTCGCCGGGCTCCCCGGCGTGGTCGGCGTACTCGCCGGGTCCGTGTTGTCGGGTCAGCGGCTGCTTCCCGGGCACTGGGCGGGCGCGTTTGCCTGCTGGGGTCTGGAGAACCGCGAGGCCGCAGTACGCCTGTGCGCGGTCGAGGCAGGCAGTGCCAACATCGAGGTCAAATGCATCGACCCGTCCGCCAACCCGTACCTCGCGACCGCGGTCGTGCTCGGCCTGACCGTGGACGGACTGCGGCGCAGGACCCCGCTGCCGGCCGAGGTCACCACCCATCCGGCCGATGCGCAGCACCAGACACTGCCGACCGATCAGGCCGCGGCGCTGGACGCGCTCCAGGGTTCGGCCCAGGCCAAACACATACTCGGCGCAGACCTGCTGTCCGCGCTTCTCGCCGTACGGCGGCACGAGGTGACCGCCTTCGAAGGACAGGATCCGTCCGCAGTGGCCGACCGGTTGCGGTTCGCGTGGTCCGCATGACCGATCGAGGAGCGATCCCGGAGGCCCTGCGGCGGGCTGGTGAAGGTGTCGCCGAGCTGGCCTTCCAGCTGCCGCTGATCGACCACCACTGCCACGGCGTACAGACCGGCACTGCGACCGATGCGGAGGTGGAGTTGCTGGCCACCGAATCGGATTGGCCTGCCCCACCCGGCACGTCGGTGTTCGACAACCCGTTCGGAATCACGGTGCGCTCGGTGTGCGCGCCGTTGCTCGATCTGCCGCGGCATTGCACCGCGGAGGAGTATCTTCGGCGCCGCGGCGAGCTGGGCGGCGCGGAGGTCAGCGCGCGGCTGCTGGCTTCGAGCGGAACCGAGCGATACCTGCTCGACACCGGTTTCCGGGCTTCGACGATCACGACACCAGACGAGATGGCGACGCTGACCGGCGCGGCTACCGACGAGATCGTGCGCCTGGAAACGCTCGCCGAGTCGATCGCGCCGGGCTGTACTGCCGCCGGCTTCGCCAGCGCCTTCGACGACGCGCTCGAGGCGGCCGCCGCAAACGCTGTCGGCGTCAAATCGATCATCGCCTACCGGTACGGTCTCGACTTCGACCCCGCCCCTCCGGAACCTGCTCAGGTCACCGCGGCCGCGGGCCGCTGGCTGACGGACATCGAGGCAGGCTCACCGACGCGTCTCGCGGACCCGGTGCTGCTGCGGCACCTGTTGTGGCAGGCGGTGGAACTCCGCAAGCCGATCCAGTTGCACGTCGGGTACGGCGACCCGGACATCGTGCTGCACCGCTGCGATCCCTCCCACCTCACCGGATTCGCGCACGCGACACGTACGACGGGAGCTCAGCTGATGCTGCTGCACTGCTACCCGTACATCCGTCAGGCCGGGATTCTCGCGCAGCTCTTCCCGCACGTTTGGCTCGACACCAGTTGCGCAGTCAGCCACGCCGGGCCGTCCAGCGAAACGCTCGTGCGGGAGTCGCTGGAGATGGCACCGATGCACAAGGTGCTCTACGCCTCGGACGCGTTCGGCCTGCCCGAGCTGTACGCGTGCGGATCCTGGCTGTGGCGCCGGGCCGTCGGCCGGATCCTCGACGAGTGGCTGGCCGACGACCTGATCGGCGCGGCCGACGCGCGACGCTACGTCGAAATGCTTGCTCGCGGCAACGCCATTCGAGCTTACGGTCTGGAATAGGGAGCTAGCGCGAGGAGCCCCAGTCGATGAGGGATGGTCGGAATGCCGACGGTGTCAGGATCGCCTTTCGATGGCTTCCGTCGGGGTGCATGCGGTAGAGGCCGAACAGGCCGCCGATCTCTAACCTGAAGACGATCCATTGGCCGTCGGGCGAATACGATCCGAAGTATGCATTCGTCTGGCCGTCGTGGAAATGAGTGACTTCTCGAAGGGTCGAGCCATCCGGGCGCATCGTCACGATGTTTGCTGAGTCTTCGGGATGGAAGTGGTTCGCGTTCTCGGTCGCCGCGATCCGACGACCGCTCGGGGCCCAGTCGGCTTTGATCGTCTCATCGGCCGTAAATGGACGAATCTGCCTGATATGGCGACCGTTGGCATCGGCCGTGAACAGGCCTTGGGCCGGCTCCAGGTTGGGCGGCGGACCTGTCACCGAACCGTCGAAGCCCTGGAAACTGAGGGTCTTGCCATCCGGCGACACGTTCGGATCGGTCACGAAACCGTTGGGGAACGGGCCGAGCACCCGGCGCTGATGACTGCCGTCGCTCGACATGCGCCAGATCGCGTCGTCGTTGGTCGCGGCGGTGAACCGCTCGAAGTAGATGGTGCGTCCATCGGGCGAGAACGACGGCTGGTCGTCGAAGACGCCCGCGGGCTGTGGCAGCACACGGAGCCGAGTTCCGTCCGGTCGGGCGACGGCAATCCGGACCGAGTCTTCGCCGCCGATGGAGAAGACGATGCGGCCGCCGTCCGGCGCCCAGTCGACGTTGACGGCGTCACCGTCCACATGCGTGATCTGCCGAAGCCCGGTGCCGTCGGGGCGCACGGTGAACAGTTGGCTGCCGGCGTCTGTGCCTGCCGTGAACGCGATCAACCCGTTCCGGCCAGGAAAAGTAGCTTGGGCTGATGTCGGAACTGCGACTGCCACCAACATCACTGCGAGAAAAATCGCTACCTTCGACCAACGAGTCGACATGGTCCCACCCCCGTCCCGACGGCGCACGAGGACTGATTCCCCGTACCTCCGATCGGGATCACCTCATCAAATCCCTGCAGCCCACAAAGGACAAGACGGTGGACAAACCCACCGGCGTTACAGCGTTTGATTGAGGACGGATCGACGCACTCGTTCGACCCGGGTTAGCTGCGTCGTACGGCATGATCTCCAGTAACTCACGCAACCGATACCGACTGAACGCCGTCATCGCCCGCCGCCCATCAGGCTCCGCAGCGTCGATCCCCTCAATGATCGCCTGACGAGTTCCCAGTCGGTCAGCGGCGAAGACCGGCACCTGGCTGGTCCGCGCTGCCGCGGGACGGGAATCGATGGTGCAAGCAGCGTCCTCGGATGCGAAGTCGATCTGAAGCCGTTGCGTGAGACCGTCCTCGCGACCTGATGGGGAGCAGCGACGCAACTGGACGGCGAGGGGGTGCATGACTGAACTGTCGAGCGAGGGCGACGAGCCCCGGGCCACAATTCGCCAAGTCATCGGGGTCGCAGAGTTTCGTGCAGTGTGGCTCGCCCACGCGCAGTCGCGCTTCGGCGATCAGTTGGCCAGGGTCGCGGTGGCCGTGCTCGTGTTCGAACGAACGTCGTCCCCGCTCCTCACGGCGCTCGCCTACGCGATGACGCTCATACCACCGCTCGTCAGCGCACCGTTGCTGTGCGGCCTTGCAGATCGGCATTCCAGGCGGCGCATCATGGTGGTGACGGATCTTGTCAGGGCGGGACTGGTCGCGGGGATGGCGGTACCTCGCCTGCCCCTGGTCGTCGTCGTTGCCCTCCTGGTTTGTGTAGTCACACTGCAGCCGTTGTACAGCGCTGCTCGCAATGCCGTGCTGCCGAACGTTCTCGCCGGCGACCGGTACATCGTCGGCATGGGCCTGACCGGTACCACGGACAACATCGTGCAGGTCGTCGGGTTCGCGACCGGTGGACTGTTGATGGGGCTGACCGGCGCCAGCGGTGCCCTGACGCTGGATGCGTTGACTTTCGTCGTCGCGGCGGCCCTGATTCGCTTCGGAACGTCACCTCATCTACCACCACCCAGAAAGGTCGCCGCGCCCGGCGATCAACGTTCGCGGTCCTCGATGCGGCGGAGTTTCTCACTGACCTGGAACGATCGTCGCCTTCGCTTTCTGCTCGCGTTGGTCTACGTGTACGGCTTCTACATTGCTCCGGAGGGTCTAGCTGCTCCCTACGCCGGTGAAATTGGTCTCCGGCGTTCCGCTGGTGTTGAGCGCCATTCACCCCCGATTGGTCCCAGCGCTGATCCTGTGGGGTCTGGTCGGCGTTCTGTCGTCGTACACGATGCTCGCGTACGCGTTCTTCGTCAGGACGGTTCCAGACGCCCAACGCGGCCAAACGACTGGGCCGGCGGCCGGCGGCCTCCAAACGGCCGCGGCTGGAATCGAGCCCGGGCTGCAGTTGATGCGCAGAGTGCATGAACTACGTGAATTGTTCTCATTGAAAGCTCCCAACGGGGTCCTGCTGCACGTGAATCCTGATCGACTGCGATTTCTTACAATCGTTGGATCGACACCGCGAATGACGGATGTGGCATGACAGTGGAATTCGGCTTGCTGGGACCGTTCGAGGTCCGCGCGAACGGCTCTGCCGTCCAGCTCGGGTCTCCGAAGCTACGCATCCTGCTAGCTGCCCTCCTGCTGCACGCTGGTCGGCCGGTCCCGGTCGAGGAGCTGGCGGATGCCGTCTGGGGCCAGGAACAGCCCGGAAATCCACGCCGCGCGATCCAGCTCTACGTCACGCGGCTGCGCAGACTGTCTGCGGAGCTGGACATCACCACCCGGACGGACGCATACCAAATCAACGTGCAGCCCGAGTACGTCGACCTCGGCCGCTTCCACCGGGACCTCGAACGGGCAGCCCGCGCCGCGAAGCACGGCGATCTCGACGGCGAGTTCGACGCGCTCACCGCAGCCGTCGCCCACTGGCGCGGGAAACCCCTGGCAGGCGTGCCGTCGGACCGATTGCAGCGAGACTTCGCCCCGCGGCTGCACGAACAGCATTTGCGGGCGATCGAACGGCGCTTCGACATCGAGCTCGATCGCGGCCGCGGTGAGGAGCTGCTGGACGAGCTCGTCGTGCTCGCCAAGCAAAATCCGTTGCGCGAAAGGCTGTGGGCACAGCTGATGCGCGCTCTCGACGGCCAAGGCCGGCGGACCGATGCCCTGAACGCCTACAACACAGTCCGCACACGGCTGACCGAAGAGCTCGGAATCGATCCCGACGACGAACTCCAGACCCTGTACGCGCGGATGCTCGCCGGGAGCCCCCGGACCGAGGTCACCGTTCCCAGGCAAGTACCGCCGGACGTGCCAGCGTTCGTGGGCCGAGCGGATGCGTTGGCCCAGCTCACCGCTCCGCTCGGAGCGCCCGATCGGCCCGCGCCGGTCGCCATCGCGCTGGTCTCCGGGATGGCCGGGATCGGCAAGTCCGCCCTCGCTGCGTACTGGGCTCGCCGGGCCGCCGACCGCTTCCCCGACGGGCAACTCTGGCTCAACCTGCAGGCGTTCGGACCCAGGCCCGCCGTGAGTTCCGATCAAGCCTTGACGCGATTTCTGCGGACGCTCGGTGTCTCCGATGCGAAGATCCCGCTCGACCTCGATGAGAAGACCGCGATGTTCCGGTCGCTGCTGGACGGGCGGCGGATGCTCGTCGTACTGGACAACGCGGCCGACGCCGCGCAGGTCCGCCCCCTTCTCCCGAGCTCCCCCGGCGCGATGGTGCTGGTGACGAGCCGAAACCAGCTGTCCGACCTGGTCGCCGTTGAGGGTGCACGCTCGATCCAGCTTGACCTGCTGAGCCGCGACGAGAGCCGTCAGCTCCTGGCTGGGCGGCTGAGCGCGGACCGGATCAACGCAGCACGACCTGCTGCCGACGAGCTTGTCGATCTGTGCGCCCGGCTGCCGCTCGCGCTGGCGGTGGTGGCAGCCCGAGCGGCCGAGCGCCCAGGCTTCGGGCTCGAGGCGTTCGTGGCGGACCTGCGCGCCGGGCAAGGGCGGCTCGAAGCCTTCAGCGAGATGAGTCCCGCGACCGAGATGCGCCGGGTCTTCTCCTGGTCGTACCGGGAGCTGGGCCTGCCCGCGGCCCGGCTGTTCCGGCTGCTCGGACAGCATCCCGGGCCCGACTTCGATCTGGGTGCAGCCGCCAGCCTGGCCGGCGAGCCACGGTTCGACGTACGGCGTCTGCTGGCCGAACTCCGGCAAGCGCACCTCCTCGACGAACCGCGGCCCGGCCGGTACGCCCTGCACGATCTACTGAACGTGTACGCCGGCGAACTGATGCTCAGGTACGACGCCGACCTCGACCGTCTCCAGGTCCGCCGGCGCCTGCTCGACCACTACCTGTTCACCAGCCAGGCGGCCGCTTCGACCTTGTACCCGTGCGATCCGCGCCCCTCGGCGTTCGAGCCGCAGGACGGTGTCGTCGTCCGGAGCTTCGAGGATCATCGTGCAGCGCTGGCCTGGTTCGCAGACGAGATTCCTGCGCTGCTGGCCGTCCTCGACCAGGCCGGCGACGAGTTCCCCGATCGAGCGACCGCGTTGATATTTACGCTGGCCGATCCGCTGACTCGCGTCGGGCGCCTGCACGATCTCGTCGCGGCGCTGCAAGCGGTCCTGGCTGCGGATGCCGACATCGCCGTACAGACTCGCGCGCACCGCGAGCTCGCACTCGCGTACACGCGCCTGAACCGGCCGGGTGACGCCGACCTGCACAGCCGGTTGGCGCTCGAGGCCTCACGCACCCTTGGTATCGAGACGGAGATCGCTCGCTCGCACCGGATCTGCGGTCTCGTTCGGGAAGCACAAGGACGTCAGCACGAGGCTTTGGAACACGACCGGCAGGCACTCCACCACTTCGAGGCCGCCGACGATGACGCCAAGCGGGCAAGGGCAATCTGTGTCATCGCGTGGGACCTGGCGCGGTTGGGCGACTATCAGGGGGCGCTGTCGACCGGTCAGGAGGCGCTCGCGCTGCTCGGCAAGCTCGGCGACCGACCTGGCGAGGCCTTCGCCTGGGACACCATCGGTTACAGCCATCACCACCTGTCCCGCTACCGGCCGGCCATCGAAGCCTACGAGTCGGCGCTCGAAACCTTCCAGGACTTCGGCGACCGCTACAACGAAGCAGACGTGCTCGTACACCTCGGCGAGACTCACTACGTCCAAGGCGACATCACCGCGGCCGGCGAAGTCTGGAGCCGGGCTCACTCCATCCTTGCCGACCTCGGTGACAGCGCCGCCGTACCGCTCGCCGAGAAACTCGAGCAACTCACGCTCCGACCGACCGCCGGCTAGCCCAGCCCTCGTGCGGTGCTGCTCGTGCTCCGCACCGCCGTCCAAGGCTCTCTGGGAGCGTCTGTTGCTGGATTTGATGGGAGTAGCTGACCAGCGTGGGGCCGCCGATCAAGGTTCACGAATTGAGAGCTCGCTCGTAGGTCAGGATGGCGAGCCCGGTCCTGGTGGTCGTGCTGCTGATCAGGTCCAGGTCCTGCTGCGGCGCTAGCCCTGGTGGGAACAGACGCTTGCCGGCACCAAGGACGACCGGGTGGAACCACAGGTGGTACGTGTCGACCAGTTTGCGATCGATGAGGTCGGACGCGAGCGCCGCGCTGCCTGCGATCAGAATGTCGCCGCCCGGCTGGGCCTTCAGTTCCGCGACCCGCTCGGGGATCCGGTCCGGCCACACCGTCGTACCCGGCCACGTCGCCGCGGTGAGCGTGGTCGAGGCGACGTACTTCGGCCTGCCGTTGAGCGCAGCCGCGATCAGGTCGTCCGGATCCGTGATCGTCGACCAGTGCGGCAACCACAGATCGTACGTACGACGACCGAAGACAAACGCACCCGCGGCCTGGTAGAGCGGACTCCCCCACTCCCGGTGGTCGGCCATGTGCGGACCGGTCCACCCGCCCAGGTCGAAGCCGCCGTCCTCGTCCTCGGCTGCGTGACCGGGTCCTTGGACCACGCCGTCGAGGGACAGGTATTCGATGACGACGAGTTTCCTCATCCCAATACTCTCGATCACCCGGCGAAGAACGCACTGAGCGCGGGCGCCAGGACCGCGGCCTCGACGTTGTGCTGCTGACCATCGAGCGTCTGCCGTACGGCGCCGGGTGTCATCTTCGCGAGCGCATCGGCCGTCTCCGACAACCACGGCGTCGTGTTCCCGTCCAGAATCAGGACAGGACACGACACCTTCGCCTGCTGAGCCGAATCGATGCCGAAGTCCCCCGCAAGCTGAGCGTCGTACACCAACGCCGGACTCGCAGCATCGGCAAGGAAACTCCAGTACGGCCCCGCCTTCAGACCGGCGACGAACTCGGCCGGCATCCCAACCGCGGTCCCCAAGAACAGCTCCGCCATCGCACCGCTGTCACCTGCCGTGGCGAGCGCCGCCTGCTGCTCAGCGTAGTCATCCGGAACGGGCGGCCTACTACCCGGAACGATGTACGGCGCCTCCCACACCGCGATCCGATCCACCCGCATCCCACCCGCCACCGCCCGAAAGGCCAGGAATGCCCCACCGGAGTCCCCGAACAACGACACTGGCGCACCCGCTGCATCCACAACGGCCTGCAAATCCTCGATCTCCTTCTCCACGGCATACGGCGCGGTATCACCACTCCCGCCACGCCCCCGCCGGTCGTAGTTGATCACCGTGCATGATCCCGCAAGCAATCCCGCAAGCTCCGCATTGGAAGTGCGGTCCGTCGGCCCGGAGCCGATGAAGACGACAACTGGCCCGGCCCCGCTGAGCTCGTACTCGATGCCGGTCCCGTCGGTGGACGTAACAGTAGGCATGGCGACAGTCCTTTCGTACGTGTGGTTTCTTGCTGATGGACTGGCGCGGCGAGACCCGCCCGGGCTCGCCGCGCCAGAGATCTCATCGATCGCGGATGCCGACTACCCTTCGCGGGTCGACGACAGCGACGCGACTGGCAACTTGTTCGACATGCAAGCCCCCTCAGCTCGTTAACGCCCTCTCACTACAAGCCGCAAAGTAGACCCGCCCGGCTTCAGATCGGTGTCAGGACGCCGGCGGCTCGACTCCGACGAAAGCGAACGCCCTCAGCCAGCAATCTGGCCGCTACCGAGCCGGTCGAGCCCCTGTCGGCAGCGGACCCCGACCGCTCTTCGACCGGTTCTATCGTGCGGTCGAAGTACGCGCCGAGCCCGGAGCGGGTTTACGCAGAAGCAGTGGAAGGGTCGCTGTGATGGTGCCGAAGACGGCGGCGATGGTGAGGCCGGCGAGGAGGTGGAAGGTGCCGGCGCCCCAGAAGTCTTGGATGACGAAGGCGTGGAGGTCGGTCATCCCGCTGCGGGCGAAGTCGTCGTACGTGCCTTCTGCACGCCAGACCCGGTCTGTTGCCGGGCTTGTTCTGAATGCGTAGTAGCTCAGGAGCACTACCGGATACCAGGTGAGGTACTCGAAGACCATCGCGTAGACGGCGGCCGTGATGCCGGCTCGCAGCGAGCGTTCGCGGAGCGAGGCCACGGTCGACGCGAGTACGGCGGCGGCGACCAGTCCGATCACGATGATCCAGCCGATGACGACGCTCGCATCGGTCACCGTTGGGCTGAGGTACTCCGCGACCACCTCCGCGCCGTACATGCCTCCGGCAACCAATCCGATCCCGACTCCGATCCGGATCGCCGCTGAGCGGTTCGAGAACGGGCCGTACCGGACCAGGAGCACGCACAAGGTCTGGGCCAGCGCGACTCCGATGAGGGCGAACGCGCCACTCCCCCGCAATGCCGCCCGATCAGTCAGCGAACCTGCCGCGGCCAGAATCACCTCTACCACAGCGATAACGACGACCAGGCGCCGCAGCGTCATGCGAGGATCTGCCGGCGTGATCCGGCTCGGCGGAGGTGGCTGCCGAGTACGGCGAGGCCGGCTCCGGCGAAGCCGAGGAACGTCGACAGGAGTACGCCGGCCAGGAGCAGGCTGAGATTGATGTAGGTCCGCATCGAGGTGAAGCCGCTAGCGGCCAGGCCGTCGATCTTCGGTTGCTGGCGGCTGATGACGTCGAGGAAGACGTTGTCGATCACGGCGTACGTGCCGATCGTCAGCACGCCGACGAGCGCGCCTGCGCACCCTCCGGCCAGCGCGACGATCCACCAGTGTCCGGCGAGCCGGCCGGTCAGTACACCGACTGCCGTGAGCGCAACGAAAACGGCCAGATAGCTGATCAGTACCGATGCGCCGTCGTTGTCGCCGGTCGGGAAGACCACGTTCGACAGCACGATCTCGATGCTCAACGCGGCCCAGACGATCGACGCGACGAGGACCGCCCGCCGCAGTACGGCGCCGACAGCTGGGAGCGCCCTGAAATGGGCATCAGTAGCGCCGCGCACCAGGTCGACCATCACGCTGATCCGCCGCGACAGGCTCAGCGGGCCGAGGTCTTCGAGCACCTGCGCCAGCTCATCGCCGTACTCATGCCGCCAGCTCGCCGGATACAGCCGCAGGAGGCGCTTCATGCCCACGCCTGCAGTCGCTTGAGCCCGACCCTGCTGATCTGACGGGCCTGCTGCAAGTACTCCCGGAGCGCCTCCGCACCCGCAGCGGTGATCCGGTACGGCCGGCGCCGGTCCTCGGTCGGCAAGGCCTCGATCAGTCCGCGCTCCTGCAGCCGACTCAGCGCGGCGTACAGCGTGCCCGGCCCGACGACCGTGTCGGCGAGCTCCTCAATGTCCTTGATCAGGGCGTAGCCGTGCTTCTCCCCACCCGCAAGGCTCGTCAGGATCAAGACACTCGGCTCGGCGAATCTACCCAGAGCTTCCATGCGCTCCCCCACTATTACGCGACACGCTATATCGTCCGGCGATATAACGCACCTGTCAACCGGCGGCTCGTAGTACCGCGGTACTACTCGTCGTCGGAAGATCAGGCCGCGGTACCACGGATCCCGGGCGGGCGATTCCTAGGTTGGGTGACGAGGCCGGGAGGTCCGGTCCAGGGAGTCGAGGGCGACGGGATGATCGAGGCAAGACAGCTCACCAAACGGTACGGCGAGACGACGGCGGTCGACGGGCTGGAGTTCACCGTCCGGCCCGGTTCCGTCACGGGGTTCCTCGGGCCGAACGGTGCGGGCAAGTCGACGACGATGCGGATGATCATCGGGCTGGACGCGCCGACGAGCGGCTCGGTCACGGTCAACGGGAAGCAGTACCGCGAGCACACCGCCCCGCTGCAGGAGGTCGGTGCCCTGCTGGAGGCGAAGTCCATCCACCCGGGCCGGTCGGCGTACAACCATCTGCTGGCCCAGGCGCAGACTCACGGCATTCCCCGGCGCCGCGTCGACGAGGTGATCGAGTTGACCGGCCTGCAGTCCGTGGCGAAGAAGCGCGCCGGCCAGTTCTCGCTCGGTATGGGGCAACGGCTCGGAATCGCTGCCGCGCTGCTCGGCGACCCGGCGACCGTGATGCTCGACGAACCGGTGAACGGGCTGGATCCGGAGGGCGTGCTGTGGATCCGCAACCTGCTGATCGGCCTCGCCGCGGAGGGCCGGACCGTGTTCGTCTCGTCCCACCTGATGAGTGAGATGGCCCTGGTCGCGGACCGATTGATCATCGTCGGCCGCGGCCGGCTGCTCGCCGACACGACCGTCGAAGATCTGGTACGACAAGCGGGTGGTGACGCTGTCCGAGTAGCAACTGCGGATCCGGCCGGACTGCGTGACGCTCTGGCCGGGCCAGGCGTGGAGGTTGTCGGTGCGGCCGGCTCCGAGGAGCTGGAGGTCACCGGCCTGTCGGCGCGATCGATCGGGACCACGGCCGCCGCGCACGGCATCGCGCTGTACGAACTGACGACGATCCAGGTTTCGCTGGAGGCCGCGTTCATGGACCTGACCCGCGACGATGTCGTCTACCACGGCACCACCGAACTCGGGGAGCGTGCAGCATGACCGTCATCACCGAACCTCGCCCCGCGAGCGGCGGATCAGCAGCCGCGCCGAAACCGCAGTACCGCGTCACCGGCCGTCGGGTGCTCCGGTCCGAATCCACCAAGCTGTGGTCGCTGAGGTCGACCTGGATCACGCTGGGTCTCGGCCTGCTGTTCTTGGTTGCCTTTGGCATCATCGCGGCGCTCCGCTACCGCTCCAGCGTCAACTCCGGCCGGCAGCTCGACCCGGACTTCGCCGACGCCACGACGCTGAGCCTGTCGCTCTTCGGGGTCGCCCTGTCGCAGTTGGCCCTGGGCGTGTTGGGAGTGCTCGTCAGTGCGGGCGAGTACTCGACGGGACAGATCCGCTCGACGCTTGCCGCCGTACCGCGCCGGCTCCCGGTGTTGTGGTCGAAGGCGTCCGTGTACGGCGTCGTCGCGCTGGCGATCGCCCTGGTCGGGGCTTTCGTCACGTTCCTGATCGACAGCGGGATCCTCAGCAGCACTCCCGCCGCGCTGACGATCTCCAGTACCGGCGTGGTTCGGAGTCTGCTCGGCGCGACGGTGTACCTCGGTCTCGTCGGCGTGATCGGCGTGGCTCTCGGTGCGATGCTGCGATCCGTCGCCGGAGCCATCTCGGCCCTGGTCGGGGCGCTGATGCTCCTGCCCGGACTGGTCTCGTTGCTGCCGGTCTCCTGGCGCCACGCCATCCAGCAGTTCCTGCCCAGCGAAGCGGGTCAGTCCATGTACTCGTTGCACCAGGCACCACACACCCTCTCGCCCGGGATCGGCTTTCTGGTCTTCGCCGGATGGACGGCGCTCGCCCTCGCCGGCGCGGCCTGGCGCCTGTCTCGCAGCGACGCCTGATCCACGGTCGCGATCGGCGGTAACAATGGACAGATGGGAACGGTGACTGAGGACGGCGCGGCGCGCCCCGAAGGTCCGCAGACCGCCGCCGATCCGGATCCGCTGTGGCAGCACCCGTTGGTGCTCCGTCTCGGCCGGATCGGAGGGCGGCTGCGCCGGGCAGACCGCGCCCGACCGTGGGCGGTCGACACCCTGGTTGTCGTCGGCGCCTTCTTGTTGTTCTGCCTGCCGGATCTGCTGCGCGACGACGGCCCACGCGAACTCGCCGGGGTGTTCAACCAGGTATCTGTCGGGACGATGCTGGCCCTGCAGGCGGGACTGATACTCCCGCTCTTCTTCCGCCGCCGCGCACCGATGACGGCGTTTGTTCTCACGGCGGCAGTCTTCACTGTGCAGTGGTCGTTGCTGGTATTTCTTCGCGCAGATGTCGCGTTGTTGATCGCGCTCTACAGCCTCACGCTCCACAGCTCGCTCCGTCGTCTGCTGTGGGCGTGCGCGATCATGGTCGGCGTACTGACGCTGGCCGTCGTACGGATCTCCGCCGTCGTGTCCGTTGCGGAGGTGGCGTTCTTCCTGGTCTGCGCCAGCACGGCTGCGGTCGCGCTGGGTTTGGTCGTCCGGATCAGGCGCTCGCAACTCACCGCCTTGCGCGATCGCGCCGCGCAACTGGAGATCGAGCGCGACCAGCGGAGCATGCTGGCGGTCGCGGGCGAGCGCGCTCGGGTCGCGCGCGAGATGCACGACATCCTCGGGCACAACCTCTCGGTGATGATCCGACTCGCGGACGGCGGCGCGTACGCCGTACGCGTCAATCCCGATCGCTCCGCCCAGGCGCTCACGCTCATCGGCGAGACGGGGCGGGAGGCGCTCAACGATCTGCGGCGTACGCTCGGCGCGCTCCGAGACGACGCCGCGGTGCCGGATCTCAGCCCACAGCCGGGGATCGCCGACATCGACGGGCTGTGCGACCGGATCCGAGCAGCCGGTCCCAGCGTGAGTTACCGAACCGCGGGCGACCTCCCAGCCGATCGAGGTCTGCAGCTCGCGACGTACCGGATTATTCAGGAGGCGCTGACCAATGCGCTCAAACACGCCGGGCCCGAGACCGACGCGCGGGTGTCGGTCGAGGTAGTACACCAGCGGCTGCGGATCCAGGTCGAAGACACCGGACCATCAGGCGGCTTCGAACCGGCATCTGTTTCTGGAGACGGCCAAGGCCTCATCGGAATGCGCGAACGCGCAGCCCTGTACGGCGGCACGGTGCGGACCGGGCGTACCCGTAACGGCGGCTGGACCGTGCAGACCGAACTCGAGCTCGCCCCCGAGAGGACACCATGACCACCGTGCTGATCGTCGACGACCAGCCACTGCACCGGCTCGGTCTCCGGATCCTGCTCGAGTCCGTGCCGGAGACGCAGGTCGCGGGCGAGGCGGGCAGCGGCTCCGAGGCCGTACGCCGGACTGCCGAGCTGCACCCCGATGTCGTGCTGATGGACATCCGGATGCCCGGCATGGACGGAATCGAGGCCACCCGCCGGATCGTGGCCAGCGGCAACCGATCGCGGGTCCTCGTACTGACCACGTTCGACCTCGACGAGTACGCCCACGCGGCACTCCGCGCCGGGGCGAGCGGGTTCCTGCTGAAGGACGCACGGCCGGAGGAACTGCTCGGCGGCATTCGCGCAGTCGCGGCCGGCGACGCGATCATCTCACCCGGCCTGACCCGCAGGCTCCTCGACGCCTACGCACAGCATCTCCCCCGCGCCACACGCGAGGACGGCGACGCGAAGCTCGAGACCCTGACCGAACGCGAACGCGAGATCCTCGTCGCCATCGCCCACGGCTGGACCAACCCGGAGATCGCCGAGCGCCTCCACCTGTCGGAATCCACGGTGAAAACCCACGTCGGCCGCGTACTCGCCAAGGTCGGCGCCCGCGACCGCGTCCAGGCTGTCATCTTCGCCTACGACATCGGCCTCACCTACCCCAATCCGGCCTGAGCCGGCAGGTTGAGAGTTCCACAACGGCCCGGTCGCCCCCAGGGCGGCCGGGCCGTTGATTTTGTTGCGTCAGAGGGTGATCGCGGCGACGACCTTGGCCGGGTCGCGCAGGAAAGGAGCGACGGCCTTCAGTACGTCGGCCTTCGGGATGCCGACCTCGGTCGAGCCCATGTAGACGCCACCTTCGGCCTTCAGCCCGAGCAGGTTGCCGACGACGGCGGCGTGCCGGGCCTCGACACCGAAGATGCCGGCTGCGGCCTGCAGGATCATCTTGTCCTTCACGAACCCGGCCGCACCCAGATACGCGCCCACGCCCTTGTTCTCGAAGATGTGCGACGTGGTCAGGTAGCTCTTCCGGCTCTCGAACGCGCCGCCGAAGTCGACCGCGGGCGCGCCGACCGGCGTACCGCCGAGCTTCTGGATCGTCGCGGTAACGGTCGCGACGTGCGACGCCTCGTCGGCGCCGATCTGCATCAGGTACTTCTTCTCGGTGCCCTTCAGCAGTCCTGCCGAGTTGCCCTGACGGTAGAACTCGGCCTCCAGGTACTCGAGTGTCAGTGCGTAGTTCAAGACCTCGACGTCGCTATTGAAGTCCTTCGCACTGGCCAGCTCGAACCCGTGGCTCAGGGCGCCGAGTGCGGCACCGGGCGCCACCATAGAGGCGTTGCCGTGGATCAGATCACGAACGGTGTCAGTCATCAGCTCTCCTCCTGTTACGCGATGAACGGCATGGCGGCCTTGAGCACCGGCGCCATCCCGAGATGGGCCTCGATCGGCGCCGGGAACGGGTTCCCGCCGGAGATCTGGGCAATGATCGCCGCATGCCGGGACTCGACCCCGGCGATCGACGCCGCAGCGGCCAGGATGTGACCGTCCTTCACCAGCGGCACCTGACCGTGATACGCCTTCACGCCGAGCTCCTCGAACGTGCCCGCGGTCTTCAGGAACGCGGCCCGGCTGGAGAACGTGCCGGCCGGGAACTTCACCTTCGGCGCCGCCACCGGCTTGCCGCCCAGGTCCTGGATCGTGGTCTTCACCGCCGTGACGTGGTTGGCCTCGTGCTGCTGGATCGGATCCACCAACTCGAGCTCGCGGCCCTTCAACAGCTTCGCCTTCAGACCCATCGTGTAGAACGCCGACTCCAGATATTCCAGCGTCAACGCGTAGTTCAGGATGTCGAGGTCACTCTTGGCGGCCTCGGTCCCGAAGCCGCGATCAGCGTTGCCGAAGGCAACCGGATCGCCGGGACGGGTGGCGACGTACGTCAGACCGACGCCGACCAGCGCCGCGTTGCGCAGAAAGCTCCGCCGGCTGTGCTCGTCGGCGAACTCGAGGACCGGACGGCCCCCGAAAATCTTACTGAAACCCATGACTCTCCTCCTCAAGCAGCCGTCGCCTGAACGACGATGCGTTGGTAGTGCGCGGTGATGGGGTTACAGGCGAACAAGGTGATGTCCTTCTCGCCTGGTCTGGTGGGCTGCTTCAGCACGAACTTCACGTACTGCGCCTGCGGCACGATCACGACCTTGGCGACCTTGTACGTCGTCCGCGTGGCGCCGACCGTCGCGATGATCGGATCGCCGGGGCGCAGCCGGTCCAGGTACAGGAACGGCTTCTCGTGCGTACTGCGATGCCCGCTGATCACGCTGTTGCCCGGACTGCCCGGCAACGGGGTCCCCGGCCAATGACCCACGCCTTGCACCAGCGCGGCCTCGTCGACGCCGTTGTTCAACGGCTGGTCGACCTTCAACCGCGGGATCTCCAACCGCCCCAGCCGCAACTGCTCCCCCGGCCTGGCCTTGATCGCCTCGATCGGCACACCCGCCGCGGGGTTGTCCCCGGCCGCGAACTGTGGCTCGACGGGTTTCCCGGCCCGGAGCTGATCGAGCATTCGGTTGACCAAGGCATCATCATCGGTCGGCGCCGCCGATGGCTGGGTCGGCTTTGCCGTCTTCGTCGGCGGTGCGGCGGCGGTTTGTCCGCTGCCGTTCGGGCCGAACACAACGACCGCGACCGCCACGAGGACGGCGAAAACGACACTTGCGGTGAGCCAGCGCCAGATCGGTTTCCAGCCCTGCATCAGGCCTCACCGACAGAGGCGACCGTTGGCTGCGTGAGATCTTCGAATTCCGGCACTGCGGACCATCTCCTCGCGAGGATTCAATGACCGGTATTCGGAGCGCTCCACGCCGCGGATGGGTCCGATCCCGAAAGAGCAGCCGGTGATCCGTGCCCGGCGATGTTCGCGGGTTTGGCACGTCGGTGTGGCTGGTACTGGTGGCGCATGGACAGGCCGAGGATTGTCATCGTGGGTGCCGGGTTCGCGGGATTTCATGCCGCGCGCCGGCTGCGCAGACTCGCCAAGGACCGCGCCGAGATCATCCTGGTGAATCCGACCGACTACTTCCTCTACGTTCCACTGCTGCCGGAGGTCGCCACCGGAATCATCGAACCCCGCCGGATCACCGTGTCGCTCGCCGAAACGCTGCCCGGCGTGCGGCTCGTGCTCGGTGAAGTCGACGGGCTAAACCTCGACACACGGACCGTCCGGTACGCCGAACCGACCGGCGCGCGCGGCGAGCTGTCGTACGACCGGCTGGTCATCGCCGCCGGCAGCGTCAACAAACTCCTCCCCGTGCCGGGAATCGCCGAGCACGCGCACGGATTCCGCGGGATACCCGAGGCGATCTTCCTCCGCGACCACCTGACCGAACAGCTCGAGCTGGCCGACGCGACCGACGACCAGTCGGCCCGCGACGCCCTGTGTACGTTCGTCGTCGTCGGCGCCGGATACACCGGCACGGAGGTCGCCGCGCATGCCGTCCTCTACACCGAACTGCTGCGCAAGCGTCACCCGCGCCTGCGTGATCAGCGCATCCGCTGGATGCTCCTCGACGTCGCCGACCGGGTTCTGCCGGAGCTCGACGAACGCCTCTCGCGTACGGCGGACAAGGTACTGCGCGAGCGCGGTGTCGACGTACGGATGGGTGTCTCGATCGAGGAGGCGGTCGAGGACGGCGTACGGCTGACCGACAAGAGCTTCGTCCCGACGCAGTCACTGATCTGGTGCGTCGGCGTACGGCCCGATCCGGTGGTGGACGGGCTCGGCTTGAAGACCGACAAGGGTCGGCTGGTCGTGGATGAGTACCTCCAGGTGCCCGGGCATCCTGAGGTGTTCGCGTGCGGTGACGCGGCCGCCGTACCGGACCTGACCCGGCCCGGTGAGGTCACGCCGATGACCGCCCAGCACGCCCAACGGCAAGGCAAACAGGCCGCCGACAACATCGCGGCAAGCTTCGGGACCGGAATCCTGCAGCCTTACCGCCACGAAGACCTCGGCTTGGTCGTCGACCTCGGCGGCACCCAGGCAGCGGCCAACCCGCTGCACGTACCGTTGGCCGGCCTGCCCGCGAAGGTCGTCACCCGCGGGTACCACCTGCTGTCGATGCCCGGCAACCGCGTCCGCACCGCCACCGACTGGTTCTTCGACGCCGTCCTGCCACGCCAGACCACCCAACTCGGCGTCATCCCAGCCGACCAAGTACCACTAGAGACCGCCTCACCAGAAGGAGTCGGCGGGGTGTAAGGATGCTTGCATGACCTTGCCGGTGTTGCCTGAGGAGTCCTTTGAGCGGGTGTTGTGTGTTGTCGCGCACCCGGACGATATGGAGTACGGCAGTTCTGCTGCTGTTGCTCGGTGGACTGCGCGTGGGATCGAGGTTGGGTATCTGCTGCTTACGCGCGGCGAGGCGGGGATGCCGAATCCGCCGGAGGAGACGGCTCGGTTGCGGCTTGCGGAGCAGCAGGCTGCGTGTGACGTCGTGGGTGTCACGCACCTGACGGTTCTCGAGCATCCGGATGGTGTGCTCGTCTACGGGCTCGATCTGCGTCGCGACATCTGCCGGGAGATCCGACGGTTCAAGCCCGATGTTGTGCTGGGTGTCGGCTACGACGTCGAGACGCCGATGGGGTTCGACCAAGCCGATCACCGGGCCGCCGGGCTGGCGACGCTCGACGCGATCCGGGACGCAGGTAACCGCTGGGTGTTCCCGGAGCAGATCGACGACGAGCAGCTCGAGCCGCACTCGCCTCGCTGGTACCTCACACCCGGCCTCGCCGGCGCCGCGACCCACGGCGTCGACGTGACCGGTGAACCACTCCGTAAGGGCGTCGCGTCGCTCGAGGCACACGCGGCGTACTTGGCCGCGCTCCCCTGGCACCCGGCCCCGGCCGAATTCATCCCGATGTTTGCGGCGATGAGCGGTAAGGCCATGGGCGTCGAGCATGCTGTCCTGTTCCGCGCCCACGATCTGCAGGCGCCTCCAAGCTTCCCGACCGACGATTGACCGCGACGCAGACTGTGCCCGCGAGCCGGGCACAGTCTGCGATCAGCTCAAAGGATCACTTCTCGGCGGCGCGTCCGGCGTACCGCTGGTTGAAGTCTGCGGACTCCTTCGCGGTGATGACGACGTCGTAGTAGCCGTCCACGGTGGGCCAGGTGATGACGCTGTGCTTGCCGGCGGGGACCTGGATGGTCGTCTTCTTCCCGGCGAAGTCGTTCGCGGTCAGCGTGTAGGTCACTGACTTGCGGCCGACCGCGGACAGGGTGAACTCGACCGTCGCGGCCGACCGCCCGCGCGCCTTGACCAGCCGGACGTCGACCCGCGGCTGGGCCGAGGTCTGGTCGGAGGCGGGCACGACGGTGCCGGCGAAGGACCGGATGAAGTGGTCGGGACCGTAGAACGAGAACGCGTACTTGCCGTTCGTCGCCTTGGTGTCCCAGGTGTACGACTTCGGCGCGTGGTTGCCGGCCGTCAGGGGCAGCGCGTCCTGACCGATGCCGAGCGGCTCGGCGCCGACGAGGGCGGGCACGTACTTGTCGGCCAGTCCGACCAGGCTGACCGCCTTGCCGTTCGGGCCGCCTTCGACGGTGAAGGTCGCGGTCGCGGTCCCGGTCGCGGGGTTCTCGACGACGACACCGTTGGGCTGGAACGACAGCGGGCTCCGCTTCGCCTTGCCGGTGATCGGCTGGGTCGGCAGGACCTGCGCACCGACGGCCGGCTGCGGCACGGGCGGCAGGCTCGCGTCGACAACCACCGACTTCAGCAGGTCGGCCGGCTTCGGCAGCTTCGGGAACGACGTGTCGAAGTTGCCGAAGTCGATCGCCGAGAGCAGGTTGCCCGAGACGCCACGCCGCCAGGCGTTGATGTTCTCGCAGACGGCCGGCCGACCGAGGCTCTTGGTCCACTCCTCGATCAGCTGGATCGTCGAGGTGTGGTCGAAGACCTCGGAGTTCACGAAGCCGCCACGGGTCCACGGCGAGACCAGTACGAACGGCACCCGGCCGCCGAAGCCGGGCTTGATCCCAGGAGCGCGCTCGCCGGTGGTGCCGACCTCGGGGATCGGCGGTACGACGTGGTCGAAGAAGCCGCCTTCACCGATCCGGTTCGCGTGGTCGGGCTCGTCGTAGTTCAGGATGATCAGCGTCGACTCCCACAGCTCGGGGTTCTCGTGCACCGCCTGGATCACCCGGTCGGTGTAGACCGCGCCGTTGTTCGGGGCGTACGTCGGGTGCTCGGTCCACGCCGCGGGCGCGACGATCCAGGACACCTCGGGGATGTCGCCTGACGCGCAGTCGGCGATGAAGTCCCGCAGTACGTAGTCGACGTTCGAGGTGTCGTTCTTGATGCCGGCGGGCTGCGTGGTGTGGGCGTACACAACGTTGCCGCGGGCAAGCAGGCCCTTGCGGGGCAGGGTGTTCTCCGGGGTCGCGTTCTTCGGGTCGAACGCCGTGAACGAACGCACGGTGTTGTCCGTGTAGTCGCCCAGGAAGTCGTCGTCGGTGTCGTTGTTGACGTAGATCTGCCAGCTGACACCGGCGTCCTGCAGCGTCTCCGGGTACGTCTTGAACTTGTAGGCGTAGCCGTAGTCGCCGTTGTTGTTGATGACCGGACCGCCCTGCGTACCGGCCGCGTCGTTGGTGCCGGCCCACATCATGATGCGGTTCGGGCTGGTGCTGGTGTCCAGCGAGCAGAAGTAGTGGTCACCGATGGTGTAGGCCTTGGCGATCGCGTGGTGCCACGGCACGTCGGCTTCCATGAAGTACCGGTTGCGCGCGCTGGTGTTCTGCGCGTTGTACTTCAGGCTGTCTGCGTGGTACGGCAGCAGGTAGCCCTCGGCGCGGCTGTTCGGGTCGTAGTAGATCGTCTGGCCGTTCTGCCAGGTCAGCACCTGCTTGTCACCGAAGCCGCGGGCGCCGGCCAGGTCGAGGGTGCCGAAGTAGTGGTCGAACGACCGGTTCTCCTGCATCACGATCACGACGTGCTTCAGGTCCTTGATCGTGCCGGTGCGACGCGAGTGCTGCGCCGGCTTCGAGCCGGTCGTGCTGTCGGCCGTCGCGGCCGCGTTCGGCGCGGCCTGGGCCGGAACGCTCGACAGCCCCCCGGCGGCGACTGCGGCGCCGGCGGCGCCCGCGGTCTGCATCAGCCGGCGCCGGCTGATCCGGTTGCGCTCCGGGGTCGCCTTGGTGCCGTCCGCGGGTGCCGAATCGTTGTCAGACATGGGTTTGCTACCTAGCCTCTCGTGGCGGGGATACCCACAAAGTCAACGTCGAAAGGTCCGGACCTCGCGAGCATCGTGTCGTGAACATTCCCTGAAGACTCAGGGAGTCCGTGAGGTCGCCATGCCCGGCAGGTCACCCGCTGTTCACCGGCGCGTCGTGGGCAGCATCGGATCCGTTCACAACCGCCGCCCAGCGTGGGCCGGGTGAGCAGCAGCACGGCCTCGGCGGCCGCACGATCGTTGCCGTCGATCCGGCCGCAGCCCATAGTTCTGGTCGTTGGGTCGCCCTACGGCATCGACGACTGGCTCGGCGGACCGGCCGGCCGCTACGACTTCGTGTTCGTCAACAACGAGGGCGCCGGCGCGGAGGTCTACCTGGAGGATCCCGTGACCGAGCGGATCTACCTCGAGGTCGAGCACTTCGGCCGCGGCGTCAGCCGTGCGGTGACGGCATCGGTCCCGCCCGGAACGTACCGCTGGGTCTGCATCACCGACTACACGATCAAGTACAGCCGGCCGGTCGTCGTCACCGGTGATCCGTTGCCGTACGACGTACACGGGATCATCCCCGTGACCGGGCTCGACCTGCGGGTACCGATCAACTCGTACCTCGCCTGGATCACCGGGCAGCTGCCCATGCTCACCGACCAGGTCGAACAGCTCCGCTACGCCTTGCGAGCCGGCGATGCGGCGAAGGCCCGGCGCGACTGGCTGGCCGCCCACCTCACGTACGAGACGCTCGGCGGCGCCTACCGCGCGTACGACGAGACCGGTGACGACATCAACGCCGACCCGCCGCGCGGCGTTGCCCCCGACCGGCTCACGGACGCGGACTTCGCCGGCTTCCGCAAGATCGAGGCGATGCTGTGGCACGACCGCCCGACGGCGACGATCGTGCCGTACGTCGACGCGCTGGTCGAGGCGATCGAGCGCTTCACCGATGAGCTGGCGCTGCCGAACGCGATCACGCCGATCGACATGGGCCGGCGGGCTCACGAGATCCTCGAGGACGCACTGCAGTGGGACCTGAACGGGATCGGTGACGCCGGCAGCCAGACCGAGTTGGCGACCGTGGACGCGAACCTCACCGGGGTCTGGCAGGCGCTGGACCCGCTGCGGCCGATCCTGCGCAAGCAGAACCCGTACCTGGACCAGACCGACGAGCAACTCCGGCTCACCCAGCAGCTGATCCGCAGCCACCACCACGACGACGGCTGGGTCGGCCTGGCGGCGCTTTCGGTCCGGCAGCGCGCCACGATCAACGCGGCGGTACAGCACAGCGTCGAGCTCCTCTCCCACGCCGCGGCCATCGTCGACCCCCGCAACGCCACCACCGACCGAGGCCCCATCACCCATGACTAACCACACCCCGGCCGGCCCGGCCGTGCCCGATGTCTCCGCTGCACCGATCGGTCGGGCGTTTGAGGGCGTGCATCAAGCCGGCATTCTCGAGCCTGCGCAGCAGGCGGCGATTGTTGTCGCGTTTCTCGTGACCGCGGCCGACCGACCCGCGCTGCGGCGGATGTTCCAGACGCTGACCTCAACCATCCGGTATCTGACGGGCGGCGACGCACCGACCGGGCGCGGCAGCGACGACGGTCTCGTGTCGACGCCGTACGAGAACGGCGTACTCGGCCCGGGCACCGTGTCCGACGGTCTCACCGTCACGGTCAGCGTCGGCGCGAGCTTGTTCGACGACAGCTACGGGCTCGCCGGCGTCAAACCGGCCCGGCTGCGCGCGATGGACGAGTTCCCGAACGACGCGCTCGACCCCGACCGCTGCGACGGTGACCTGCTGCTGCAGATCTGCGCCGACCACCGCGACACCGTGCTGCACGCACTACGCATCCTGATGCGCGCCACCCGCGCCGACCTGCAGGTGCTCTGGCAGCAGGAGGGCTTCACCAGCCCACCACGCCCGACCGGCACACCCCGCAACCTGTTCGGCTTCAAGGACGGTACGGCGAACCTGGAGTTCCTCGACCGCCCCGACCTGCTCGACCGGCTGGTGTGGACCAAGCCCGGCGGCGATGAACCGGACTGGGTGACCGGCGGTTCGTACCACGTGGTCCGGCTGATCCGGATGTTCGTGGAGTTCTGGGACCGGATCTCGATCAACGAGCAGCAACGGATCTTCGGCCGCGACCGCGACACCGGCGCACCGCTGTCCGGCCGCCCGGGCGAACGAGTAGTCGGCCAGGAGGAACTCCAACTCCCCAGCTACTACCGGGACGCGCACGGCAACACCGTCCCGCTGACCGCTCACACCCGCCTCGCCAACCCCCACGACGGCACCGCCGACGACCGGCGGATGCTGCGCCGCGGCTTCAACTACAGCGCCGGCGTCGAGCCCAACGGCCAGCTCGACCTGGGCATGATCTTCATCTGCTTCAACGCCGACCTCGACCACCAGTTCGTCGCCGTACAGACACTCCTCATCGACGAACCCCTGGTCGACTACATCTCCCCGTTCGGCGGCGGCTACTTCTTCGCCCTCCCCGGCGTACAGCACGCCGACGACTGGCTGGGCCGCACCATGTTCGACTGAAGGTCCGGCAACGAGGCGCGCCACCAACCGGCGCGCCTCGTCGCTGGGTCAGGTCAGCCCTTTGCGACCTTCTTTGCGTTGACGATGCCGTCGCCGTAGAAGCCGTTGTTCGCCGTCGTGCCTTCGCACAGGTGGTTGGTTGTCACGGTCAGGAAGGTCCCGTCGGCCTGCAGGACCTGACGGGTGTAGGTGAACAGCGGAGGGGTCGGGCAGGCGAGGTCGGTCGCCGTTCCGCGCAGTAACTGCTCGACGGCCGCCGGCGAAGCCTTCTTGCCGCCGTTGACGTGGTCCTTGACGCCCAGCCGGCCGACTGCCAGCACAGCGACGCCGGCCGCGTGCGGTGACGCCATCGACGTGCCCTGCAGGTACTGGTAATAGCCGCAGACGCCCTTGTTGCAGCTCTGAACGACGCTGGGTGTGTTCGGTGTCCCGTCGGGATTGAGCTGACCGCGCTCTACGGCGAGGTGCTTCGGGTACGCCGCGAGGATTGCCTTCGTGATGTCGCGCTTCTGGTCCGCGGTGTCGTACACGTCCCCGCCGGGCGCGGACAGGTCGGCGTACCCGTTGCCGTAGTCGGAGTAGTAGGCCTTGCGCGTGGAGATTCCGGTGCTGGTCACCGAGAGCACATGGTTACCCTCGGACGGCATCGAGATGCACGAAGTCGGGATCGTCCGCGTGTACGGCGCCTCACCGGGCACGCTGGGGAAGTCCGGGCTCGACGAGTCCACGATCGTCTTGGTGTAGTCGGTCGCGCCGTTGCCCGCCGCTGCGACCAGCGTGACGCCATGGGCATAGGCGTAGTCGAGCGCCCGCTGCATCGCCTGGATGACAGTTGCCTGCTCGGCCTGGAACTCAGGCGGGTCAGCCGGATTGTTGGTGCAGTTGAACAGCCACGGGTCGACGTAGAAGCTCATGTTCACGACGTCGATGCCGTGATCGCCCGCGTAGGTCAGCGCGTCGACCGTGGGCTGCAGGAAGAAGAAGCCCGCATCCTGGCCGGCCCGCAGGTTGACGATCGTCGCCTTGGGCGCGACGCCCGCGATCCCGAGCTTGTTGACCGGCGACGCGATCTCGGAAGCGACGTGCGTACCGTGACCGTTGTCGTCCTCGTCGACAGGATCGACACAGCTCGGGTGCTCGCACGGTCCGTCGACCGTCGTGCCGTTGGCGTCGACCGGGATGTCGGTCGTGAAATTCCGGCTCAGGGCCCTGTCGAAGTTGGCCGCGATGTCGGGATGGCTGCCGTCGACGCCGGTGTCGATGATGCCGACGCGCACGCCCTTGCCCTGCTCATAGCGCTGTGAACCGTCGGCGGTCGCGCCGATCTGCTGCATGTCCCATTGCAGCCCGGCCAGCGGCTCCTGCTTCTTCTTGTTCTTGTCGGCGGACGTCTGGCGACCCGCGGCCGCACCCAGCAGGTCGGCCTGCGCAACGTCGCGCTTGAAGCTCGCCTTGCCATTGGCCAGACGGTCGTCCGGCGCGTGGCCGATGACCGTACTTCGTGCCACCCCCACGATCGCGGACGAGCCACGGGCCGCGGCCGGGAAAGCGTCGCTCTTGGTGGTGACGGTGGCGACTCCGATCGCCGTGTTCTCGTCGAGTACCTTGCCGCCGGCAGCCGCGATCGCGGCGTGCGCGGCCGCGGCCGATCCGCCCTGGGCGTAGAGAACGACGTACTGCCGCTCTTGACCGCCGGTCGCGGTACCCGTTCCGGCTGCGACCCATAGCAACCCGGTGACGCTCGCTGCCGCGATGGCGGCACGCGTGACGTACTTGCGCATTGAACCCCTCCCTCGAAGATCGAACTACAGCTGAAGAAACGTGCTGTCGTGTCGTTCGAGCCCGCCCCCCAGCAACCCCATCTGTTAATAGACGGGATCGAACCGTCCGAGCGCAAGGCTTCAGAGCGTCGGCTTGCCCGGCTGGTAGAGCCAGGTGTGGAAGAACGCGCCGAGGTCGCGGTGGGTCAATCGCTCGACGTACCGGATGAAGGTCTGCGTCGAGACGTTGCCGTACCGGTGCGTCGTCGGCCACTGCCGCAGCACCTGGAAGAAGGCGCGGTCGCCGATCTTCAGGCGTAGTGCTTGCAATGTCATCGCCCCGCGGTTGTAGACGAGGTCGTCGAAGATGTGATCCCGCCCGGGGTCGGCGACCTTGCCGCTCCAGTCCTTCTCGTCGGCGTAGGTCTCCGTGAAGCTCTGCTGCACCGGGATCCTGTTGAACTTCTCCTGGTAGAGCCACTCCGAGTAGGTGGCGAAGCCCTCGTTCAGCCAGATGTCCGACCAGTGCACCGGAGTGAGGCTGTCACCGAACCACTGGTGGCCGAGTTCGTGGGCGAGCAGGTCACCGTCGACTTCGCTGGTCCGCTGGTCGTACACCGGTCGGCTCTGGGTCTCGAGGGCATAGTCGACGCCGACATCGGCGATGATGCCGCCGGTCGAGCTGAACGGGTAGCGCCCGTACATCGACGACTCCCACTGGACGATCTGCGCCGTGGTCCGGTTGAACACTCTGCCCTGGCCGGGCTTGGTATCGACCGACCTGCCGATGGCGGTGATGTTCGGGAGGCCGGTGGCCGTCACGGCGCGAGTGACGTTGTACTTCCCGATCGCGATCATCGCCAGCTCGCTGGCCATCGGCTGGCTCATGTGCCAGCGGAACGTGGTGTAGCCGCCGTGCTTGGTGGTGGGTCCGGGCTCACCGTTGGCCAGCACGGTCAGCCCGGTCGGCACCGTGATGGTCTGACTGTACGTCGCCTTGTCGTCGGTGGTGTCGTTCACCGGGTAGTACGTCGCGGCACCGATCGGCTGGTTGAGCGCGACCGCGCCGTCCTTGGTGGCGACCCAGCCGGAGAGGCCCAGCGCCGGGTCGTCGATCTTCTGCGGGACGCCGGCGTACGTCACGGAGACAACGAACGTGCTTCCTCGCCACAGACCTTGTCGCGGCGTGATCACCAACTCCTGAGCACCGCGGCGGGTGAAGGACGCACCCCGTCCGTTGACCGAGAGCTTGGTGATCTTCAGCGGTCCCTGGAAGTCCAGGTCGAAGCGGGACAGATTCTGCGTGGCCTTCGCGAGAATCGTCGTCGTCGCGCTGATCGCCTTGGTCTTGGGGTTGAACGCCAGCCTGATGTCGTAGTGGCTGACGTCGTAGCCGCCATTACCCATGTCCGGGAAGTAAGGATCCCCCGCCCCCGATGCGCCGGGCGAGAACGACATCCGTCCTGGCGCAGCATTCGCCGTCATGCCCGTCGACAACCCAAGCACCAACGCACAAACCATCAACAGGTAACCGCGGCGACGACCGACACGTCCCACAATTCCTCCTCGCATTCCGCTTATGCAGACTCGGCTGGTGGTTGGGAAAGAGTCAGGTGCGCCTTGATTTGGTAGCGGTCGCCGCGGTAGGCGGCGCGGGTGAATTCGAATCTGCGGCCGTGCTGGTCGCGGGTGGTTCGCTCCAGGATGAGGATCGGAGCTTCCAGGGCGAGGCCGAGCAGGGCCGACTCGGTGGCGTCGGCGGCTGCTGCGCCTTGGGTTTGTTCGGCGTCGGTCGGGATCACGCCGTACTGGTCCTCGAGCATTGCGTAGAACGAGTTCTGCTCGATCGCTCGTACGTCGAACTCAGGGACGAGCTCCTGCAGTACGTGGATGGTCTCCAGGCAGATCGGGTCGCCGTTGACGAAGCGTTGCCTGGCGATCCGCAGTACGGCGGTGGTCGGGGTGACGCGGAGTCTGCTGCCGATCAACGTGCCGGCTTGGATCGTGCCGTGGCTGAGGACCCTGCTGGTCCAGTTGCCGGATCCGGTCGGGTACGTCGCTCCGTGGGTGCCGCTGATCTGTTGGGCGACCTTGGGGCTGCCGACGAACATGCCGCGGCCGTGCTCGCGGACCAGCCAGCCATCGCGAACCAAGTCGTCGACCACTGCTCGAAGGGTGGGTCGGGAGATCTCGAGTTCGGCAGACAGCTGGCGCTCGGAGGGAATCGGCTGGCCGACCGCTCGCGTCTCGACCAGCCCGAGCAGGTGCTCACGCGCCCGATCTCGTTTCCGCAGGCTGCCTGCCACGAGGACCCATCCTTGGTATGCCGGAGGGTCCATATGTTACGCCGGAGCTCAGTGTTCCGGCGGTTGGTAGTTCTCGCAGCTCCCGGTGTTGCTCAACGAGTCCTGGTAGGTGGTGTCGTGCTTGCGGTACTTCTCCACGCGGGCGTCGGCCTGCGCGGGCGAGACGGTCTCGTTCTTGGCGTAGTAGGCCCAATCGACCTGCTCGCGGTACTCACTCGTCGCCGTGCCCTGGTGCCCGTCCAGATCGATGAACCACAGGTTCCAGTTCATGCTCATGTCCTGACGCGGCAGCACGGTGTTGCCGTCCTGGTCGACCGTGTGGTCGGCAGTCAGCTTGCCGTCGATGTAGTACCTGGCGTGTCCGTTGCCGACCTGCGTGACGTAGGTGTGCCAGCCGTTCAGCGACCTGTCCTGACGGCTCTCCGCGGTCCGCGCGTCCCACGGGTCCTCTCGGAACGTGTGCCAGCTGGTCTGGAAGTTGACCGGGCCGACCTCTCCCCAGCCTCCGTTCGGCAGGTACTCGGTGAAGTCGAGCTCGCTGTAGATCGGGTCGTAGTCGAATTTCGTCGGGCCGATGGCGAACGCGGTCTCGTTGATGTGGTCGCCGTCCGTCCCCGTGGCCGGGGTGTCGGCGTACCGGACGCGGGTGGCGTAGGTGCCGTTCCGCAGATTCATGGTGGTCCGGCGGAGTTCGGCGTTGGTCGTGCCGGCGACCGTGCCGTCCGTCGTTGCCCGGAGCTGAGCTGCCTTCTGGCCGCCGGTGGTGACGAAGGAGACGTTGCTCGCCGGCCACGCGGTACCCGGCACGCCCGGGCCACCCATTTCATTCCGCGCGTTCCAGCCGTGGTCAGCGAGAGCTGGGTCGGTGGCGGACGTGTATTGGAAGTCGTCGAACAGTACGCCGCACTTACCTGACCCGCGGTCGGCCCGATCGGTCGATCCGACGGCAGCAGAGGCGCCGCTCACCATCGAGGCGATCGTCGCGGCGGTGGCGAGGAAGATGGTCGTTCGCTGACGTGACATGTCTTCGGTCTCCTTCGCGGCAAGGATGGGGCGGAAGCCGGATCCTGGTCGAGCATGAATGCCGCGGGAGTGAACTGCAAGAGCTCCACCAAACTTTTCGAATTGACCCGACATAAACCAATTCAGGCGGTGATCACTGGTAAATACCGGGAATCGACGACAGCGCCACCAGTCGCCTGGCCCGCTGCCGCGCGGGTCGCGTGATGGTATTTACCACTGGCCCATGAATTCAATCTCGGCCCGGCCGGTTCACTGGGGTGGCCTGACGGCTGATGACCAGGGAGTCTCCCTGGTGCCATGCGTACGGCTTCGTCGGATCGTGGAAGACATGGACGAGTCAATGGCATACCCCCGGAGCGGCGTCAGCGATCGGGATCAGGAACACACGCTGTTCGCGCAGACCATGCAGTACGTCGCGATGACCACCGGACTGTTCGCCCTTGGGGCGTACCTGGGCCGCGACCTGCACGGCGGCATCGGCATCATCGCGTTCATCGCCGCCTTCGGAGTACTGATCGGCATGCAGTTCGCCGTCCGGAAGTCGACCGGCCGGGCCGTCGGACTGCTCGCCGCGTTCGGCCTGCTGATGGGCCTCGCGACCGCACCGACACTCGCGTACTACGCCAGCGTCGACCCGAGTGCGCTCTGGCAAGCCGGTGGAGCGACGGCCCTGTTCATCGTCGGCTTCGGCGCGGCCGGCTACGCCACCCGCCGTGACCTGTCGGGCATCGCGCGTGCCGGCTCGTGGGCTCTGATCGGACTGATCCTCTTCGGCATCGTGCTGATCTTCGTCCAGATCCCAGGCGGAGCGCTCATCTACTCGATCGTCGGCCTGGTCATCTTCGCCGGCCTGACCGCCTTCGACTTCCAGCGCCTCCGCCGGTCCACCGACCTCGCCTCGGCACCCCTGCTGGCCGCCTCGATCTTCCTCGACATCCTCAACGTCTTCCTGTTCTTCCTCCAGCTCTTCAGCCGCAACGACCAGTCATAGGCTCTTACTTCTGGAGCGCGCCGACAGGTTCGAGGTAAGGCGTCACGTTGCGCAGCGCCCGGTCGACGTACTCGTCCTTCTCGCCGACGGGCGCGACATAGTGCATGGCGTCCTTGGCGGCTTCGAGGCTGTGGAGCCGGGCGATTGTCCAGGTGGCGAGGTACGTCGAGGCCAGGCACCCGCCGGCCGTGGCGAGATTGCCGCGCGCAAAGAACGGCTGATCGAGTACGTCGACACCCGCCGCGACGACCCAGGGCTTGGTCACCAGATCGGTGCAGGCCGGTACGTCGCGCAGATGCCCGAGCTTGGCCAGGACCAACGCGCCGGAACACTGCGCAGCCAGTAGCTGACGGGTCGGGTCGAGCCGGGCCAAGGTCGCCATGATGGCGGGGTTCTCGACCACCTCTCTGGTCTTCTTGCCACTGCCGACGATGACCGCGTCGGCATCGCAGGCCTCCTCGAGATCGATCATGGCGTCGATGACGACGCCGTTCATCGACCGCAGTCGCGGCGTCGGGCCTGCGATCGACACCCGCCAGCCAGGTGCGCTGACGCGGTTGAGGATTCCGAGGGCGATGAGGCTGTCGAGTTCGTTGTAGCCGTCGAACGTGAGGATCGCTGTGTGCATACTCGCACCCTAGGGCGGCCGGTCCATGACAGTGGAAGAATTGTCCTGCATACAATGCTGCGATGCGGATCCCGAAGTACAAGGCCGTGGTCGACTCGCTGGCTGCGCAGATCCGGAGCGGACGATGGCCGGCCGGTCACCGGCTACCCACGCATCGCCGGCTCGCAGCCGACGAGGGAATCGCCATCGTCACCGCCTCACGCGTGTACGCCGAACTCGAAGCGATGGGCCTCGTCAGCTCCGAGCAGGGCCGAGGTACGTTCGTCCGCGATCTCGCGGCCGCGTCCGGCGAGGAGATCGATCAACGGGCCGTGGCCGTCGACGCCATCGATCTGAGCTTCAACTCGCCGTCGGTTCCCGGCCAGGCCGATCTGCTCCGCCAGGCGTTGCGGGACCTCGCCGGAGCAGGCGACCTCGATGCGCTCCTGCGCTATCAACCACATCGCGGGCGGGCGCAGGACCGCGACGCGGTCGCCCGCCACCTGCGCCACCGGGGACTCGAGGTCGGCCGCGAACGGGTCCTGATCGTCAACGGCGCCCAACAGGGTCTCGCGGTCACGGCGATGGCCCTGTTCGAACCGGGCGATGTGATCGCGGTCGACGCCCTCACCTATCCGGGCTTCATCGTGCTCGCACGGACGCTGAGACTGGAGTTGGCACCACTGCCGGCCACCGCAGCCGGGCCGGATCTCGACGCGCTCGAAGAGCTGTGCCGGCGCCGCCGGGTCCGCGCCGTCTACACGATGCCGACCCTGCACAACCCGCTCGGCTGGGTGTACGACGAAACCCAGCGCGCGCAGCTCGTCTCGATCGCGAGCCGGTACGGCGTTTCGATCATCGAGGACGCGTCGTACGCGTACCTGGTCGAGGACGCGCCACCGCCGCTGGCGATGCTTGCTCCCGACATCACCGTCTACGTGTCAGGCCTGTCGAAGAGCGTCGCAACCGGCTTGCGGATCGGCTTCATCGCCGCGCCCGCGATGCTCGTGCCGACGCTGGAGCGTGTCATCCGGGCAACAACGTGGAACACCCCGGCGCTGACGGCAACGATCGCCGGCAAGTGGCTGGATGACGGCACCGTCGACCGTCTCGAAGTGGAGAAGCGCAACGACGCCCGCCGGCGGCAATCCGTCGCCGCGGAGATCCTCGCCGGGCTGCCGTACGTCGGGCATCCCTCGTCGTACTTCCTTTGGTTGCCTCTGGCCCCCGACGCACGCCCGGACCGGATCGTCGCAGCTCTGGCCGCACGCCGAGTCGCGGTCTCCACCGCCGAGCCGTTCGCAACCACGCCGACCGTGCCGCACGCCCTACGTCTGGCGCTGGGTTCGGTCAGCATCGCCGACCTCCGCCAGGCCCTGCACGCCGTCCGAGCTGAAGCCGACCGCGATCCCTTCGCCTGACCAACACCATTGGCCTACAGCGTGAAACTGAAGCGGGCAACGATGCGGCCCCAGCGCTGATAGGGCTCGAGTTGAGTCAGCTGGGTGGCGGGCAGGCAGGCGGCCAGCGAGCGGTGCATGTTCGCCCAGACCGCCGAGTCGATCCGCTCCGGATCGTTCGGCAGATCGAGATCCGACGGGACGAGTCGCCCTGCCGAGCTCGACGCGGTCGACGGCGCAAGTGCGGCAACGAAGTCCGGCCAGAGGTGGATGCCGTGCTTGCCTGCGTCGTCCTGCAGAGCCACCAGCACACGGTCGACCATCGTCGGGTATCCGGCCGCAACGGCAAGCAGAGTCAGGACAACCTGGTACTCCCCCGGCTGCCGATTGACTCCGAGAAACCGCGAGCGTGAGCCCACGTGCTGGGTGGCCCTGATCAGCCGGTATGTGTTGATCAATCGTTTCGCTGCTCGTGGGCTGTCCACCAGCGGGCCGAGCTGCTGAGCGAATGTGACCTCACCCGGCGTCAGGTCGATCTGCTGGCCGTGCAAACCTGCTGCCGCCGATCCGGGCTGGACGTCCAACGGAGCACGGGTCGGCGCGCGATCGCCGCCGGGAGACTCGCCGGACGTGGCACGTCGGGTCGTTCCGAGTTGTGCGTCGCCGGGAGATGTCAGCGTCGGAACTGCCGTCGTCGGTGCGAGGCTGGCGATGAGCCGCGCGTACCCCGTGGGCTCCATGGCCGGCAGGGTCAGCGGTATCTGGAAGATCTTCTCGAGGTACTCGATCGGCATCGCCCGCAAGTACGGATCGGTGCCGGGCTCGCCCGTCGTGACGAGCTCTCGGTACTGGTGACGCAGGCTGCGCTCCAGCCAGCGCGGGTCGACGCCGACCACCACGACGAACAGTTCGAGTGCAAGGAGCAGGTGAACGGCTTCGAGGACCTCCAGCACCTTGCTCGGTGCGCACCGGTCGAGGTCGTCGATGTAGAGGACCACCCGGTCGGCAGCCGGCCAGCCCGGCGTCTGCGTCGCCTGCGTCCGGTACGCGAGCAACTGAGCGTCCAACAGCCGGAAGTCGCGGTGCAGCATGCCGACCACACCTTGGTGCTTCTGATAACCGGCGGCACGATCGGCGAGAAAGTCGTACAGCCTGCGGCCGACGGTCAGCGCCTCCGCCGCGGCTTCGCTGGCAGCGATCTTCTCGTCGAGGGCGGCGATCGCCTGGGTCGCTTGCGCGATCTCGTGATCCTTCGCGGTCAGGGTCACGTCGAGGATCCGCTCCTCGCGCTCGCGCCGAGACCGGAGCTTCGCCTCCACCTCAGCGCTGGCGTGAATAGCTGACTCGATCACCTTCAAGGCGCGGTTCACCTGCCGGGCCGCGGGCCGGATCCAGCCGACCACGGCAACGACGATCGCGGCGACGGAACCGATCCCGGTCACGAGCGATCCCAGCCACGACACGCTTGGCCGGACTATCAACGCAGCCGTGGCGAGGGCAAGAACGAAGAACGTCGCCGCCAGCGCCACGGTCCAGGTCTTGTGCCGGACCAGTCGCCAGACCGTCGGCAGGTACCCGGTTGTGGTCCGGAGCTCGGCTGCGAGACCTTGCAGTTCGCTGACCGCCGGCTTGACCTTGAGTTCCGTCGCGACTCGGTCGAGGGCGCGGCGTACTGTCGTGTCCTCCGCCAGCGCGCCCGCGACGTCGGTGAACCTTGCCTTCTGGACGCTCTGCATCCGCTGCTGGGTCGCTTGGTCGCGGCGCCTGGCCAGCGCCGCGCGCTCGGTGGTCAGGTGTACGCGCTCGGCGTCGAGCGCGGCCTTCGCCCCACGATAGGTCTCGAGCTGGGACAGCAGATCCCTGCGCTCGGTCTGCATCGGATCACCCTTGCGCAGCAGCCAGTCAGCGCGCTGCGACTCGTCGATCGGTTCGGGGTCCACGAGACGCTCGAAGATCTCGATGGCCAAACTCGACCAGAGACTCGAGTCCGAGTAGTGCCAGGCGTTGAACCTGATCTGGATCACGTTGAGCGGTTTGGGGTCCTGGCTGCCGGTAGTCGACGGCGTGGTGAGTTCCGCGACCCGCTGCCGCATCTTGTCCATGAAGAAGCTCTTGCCACTGCCCCATTCGCCGAACAGACCGACGGCGAGCGGCGGCTTCACGACGGGATCGGTAATCACCGCGCAGACCGCATTCACCTCACCCTGGATGCCGAGTTGGTCGTCCCCGCTCGCCTGGTCGTTCCGGTACCCGTACCCGAACTGGATCTCGCGCAGCACCGACGACAACGCCGAGCCGACCGGAGCCGCCACCTCGTCGATCTCGAGCAGGAGTGGTGTCCACACGCCGGCTGCCGCCATGGCCTGATGCAACGTGGGATCGGCAAGCGCGAGTCCGATCAGGAACAGCCGACCGTCGAGTACGCCGTGCGCGGACTGCGCCAGCGCTCCGCGATCGTAGCCATTGGCAACGTTCTCTGCCCACTCCGGCCAAGTGAGTTGGATCGCGTCGGGCACGGGGGTGAAGACTGCGGCGCCGAGGCGATGATCGGCGTACTCCGGGTGCCGCTGCGCGATCGCCCGGACGATGATGAACGAGGACACGGCGTCCGGCGTGGACGACAACTCTCTCGCAACCGCCTGCAGCGACTCGGACAACGGAGGCCGCTCGGCCCGGCTCTCGCTCGTACTCGGAGGAAAGCGGTCGATGTCCGCAAGGACGATCGCGTAGTCGAGCTCCTTCAGCCGCTCCGGCAAGAGCCCGCCGGGCTGGTCGCGGCCGTCGCGGATGATCGCGGTGGCAATGTCCTGCAGATCGATCGGGGGCTGAGGCGGACGATCGGCCAGATACCTCCGCATCGCCCGCTCGAACTCGTCATGAAGGCCTGCCGGCCCGGACGCCGTGCTTTCCGGAACGCTCGTCAGTGACAGCGCCTTGAACAGTTCCGACTGCCGTACTCCGCCGGCCTCCAGAGCAGCGTTGATCTTCGGATCGAGGAGCATGAGCACCAACAGGGCCGTCGACCGCGTGACGAGCGTCGTGTTGCTGACCCCGCTGTCATGCCGAACCCGCTGTACGGCGACCGCAAGCCCCGCGAACTCACCGATCCGATGATCCTCCGAGTGACCGGACTCCGTGATGAGTTCCTGCAGCGTTTCTGTGCGCTCGGCGGCCATGGACACCGTCAACCACTCGTTGCCGTGGCCCGCTGCCATTCGTGGCGGGCGGCCGCGCCGAGGGCGATAGCGATGACGCCGAGGACGGCGACTATCACCCATTCCAGGATTCCGCTGCCGTTGTCGGGGTCCCAGCCGGTGAGGAGTTCGATCCACTCGCGGCTGATCACCGTCACGAGGGCGAGCACCAGGGCTGCAACGGAGAAACCGGCCTGCCACCAGAACCGGGGTCGGACCGCCGGACGCGATTGCTTCATCACAATCCCCTCTCCTTCAAAGGCATCTCAGGACCGACCTGGGTCGCCAGCTCCCACACGCCGCGGCTGCGAGTTCCGACCCGAAGCAGCTGCTCACCTTCGTGGAAGACAAGGTCGACCGCGAGACAGTTCGGCAGCCCTGTCCCGTACACCGACCAACTGCCGCCGGCGTCACGCGACTCGAACACTCCGACATCGCAGGCGACCCACACGCGATCGTTCTCCGTCGGATGGCAGACGACAGCGTTCACCGGAATGGCGGGCAGATCCGCGGTCACGTCCGTCCACGTGGCGCCTGCGTCGTCGGAGCGGAACACCGCGCCCGGGTTCGAGAACGTCGCCCAGTACCGGTTCGCGTTCTGCGGATCGACCAACAGGTCGCTGATCCAGCCGCGCCTCGGACGGAGGAGCATGTCGGCCTCGCTCCATTTCGCGTTGTCGAACTGGATGCGGAACACGTCCCCCTGGATCGTGGCGACCAGAACCGTGTCCTGATCCGGGATCGCGAGCGCCGAGGCGATGGATCGCTGACCGCCGGCCAGATCGACGTCCGACCAGGTGTCGCCCGCGTCCCTCGACAGATGAACGGTGTGCCCGGCCTTGACCACGACCGAACCGTTCACCTCCACTGGCGGATAGAACAGCTGCAGCGGCGTATCGGCATCGGGGGGCGTCACGTTCTCCCAGCTGTCCGCATCCCCGCGATGCCGCGAGCGCTCCAGGTACATGTGGAAGTACGAGTGATAGCAGACGTCGGGCGCCGACAGGTCGGTAGCGCAGTCCCCGCCATCGCCCAGGCCCACCTGCGACCACTCGTCGGGTCCCTCCCGGCGGATCGTCCCGTTGTCCTGCAGTCCGGCCAGCAACCAGGTGGCGTCGTCCGGGCGCTGGGCAAGGTACTCGACCTCGCTGATCGCGAGACCCGCGTTCAGCGACTTCCACGACGTACCACGATCCGGGCTGCGGAAGAGCCCGCCGTCGCAGCCGGCGTAGATCACGTCCGGATCCGCGGGGTCGAAGGCCATCGTGTGCTGGTCCGGGTGGATCGAGTCTCCGTGACCGATCCGGGTGGAGATGTCACTCCACTTCCACTCGTCGTTGGTGCGTACCCCCTTCACGAGCTCCTTCGCGCCCAGGTAGACGGTGTCGGCCTCCGCGATCGCGAGGTACCAGTCGTAGAAGGCCTGATCCACGCTGAGGACGTTGTCCACAAGCTGCCCGAGCCGGAACGAGGGAAGATCGATGCTGTCCCACGGCGCGTTCCGGCCCTGCCGATGCCATAGCCGGGCGCGACCGTGCGTCGCGGCGAACACGAACGCCTGTCCGGGATCCGATGGCACGTGCGCGACGGCCATCCGTTCCGAGCGCGTGTCGAGTGCAGGGAGGCCCGGTAGATCCACCTTGTTGAAGGCGCCGCCGTTCTTCGCGGCGAAGAGACCGTCCGGAGCTGCGAGCAGAATCTCCTCCACTCCCGAATGGTGCTTCGCGAGCGAGATATCCCAGGTCATTCCCCGGTGCAGCAACGACCAGGTCGCACCGCCGTCCGGCGACTCGGCCGCGCCGCCGGTAGTCGCGACGAGCAACCGCCCACCGCCCGCCGGGTCCACGACGATCCGGTAGAAGCCGACCTCGGCGAACACCTGCTCGGCGATCTGCGCCCAGCTCGAGCCGCCGTCGTGCGACACCAGAATCCCCTGGCCGAGATGGAAGTACTCCGAGTTCCCCTCACCGGTTCCCGCGTAGACCGTGGATGCGTCGGACGGGTCGAAGGCCAGCGCACCGATCGACAGCGTCGGCTGGTCGTCAGTACGTGGCGTCCAGTTCGCGCCGCCGTCACGCGACTGCCAGATACCGCCCGCGGCGCTACCTATCAGAAGCCGGCGCGAGTCATTCGGATCGACAGCGATCGCCGATATCCGTCCAGCTACTGTGACGGCGCTTCCGGGACCTGTGCCGTACGTCTGCCCGTTCGGGATCCCACTTGGCCCCAACGGACGCCACACCAGGTCGGGCGACGGCGGTGCTGCCGCAAGGAGCGTTGCACGCTCGCGCATCGCGTGACCGTACGACTGAGCTGTCGTCCGCTCTTCGGCGATCGCGAGTGGTTTCGCCTCGCGGCTCAGTCCCCGTGCGTCGAGAAACGCCGCCTCCCGGAGGAAGATCTTCCGCTGAACAGGCTGCTCACCGTTGGCTCCCTCCTTTGCCGCCTTCCCCGCCCCACGCTCCTGAAGCTCGATCGGACCCTTCATCTGGACGCCCCCTACAAATACCTACTGCTGATCGTCCGCCTCGCACTCGGCGGGTGAAGACACCTCGTCCGGATCGAGCTCATCGTCGTCCGACTCATCCGCCGCCTCGTCAGCGGAAGACTCGTCAGCTGCAGGCTCGTCGTCGAGCGGGAGCTCGCGGCTGCCGTCCAACCCGCGCGAGTCCTCGAACTGCCGACGCCGGTCTTCCGCCCGCCCACCCGGCTCGTGATGTCTGTTCCCCATGCGATCCCCCTGGTGCCGCCCGCAGTACGGCCGGCACCGATTTCCCCCCGGTGCAGTCCGCTCCCGCCGTCGACGGCGTACAACTCAGCCTGGCACCGCCCACCACACCGCGCAAGCCTCCGGCTACACACGTCCACGAGCGCGCTGGTAGTGGTCATGGGGCCAGTGCGACGATGTCGATTTCGACGACCGAGCCGTACGGCAGCTCGGCCACCTCGACCACGGTCCGCGCCGGGCGGGGCTCGGACCACACCTCGCAGAACTGCGCGTTGGCCTCGTCCCGCAAGGTGATGTCGGTCAGGTAGTACGTCGCCTTGACGACGTCCTCGAGCCGGGCATTCACGGTCGCGAGCCGGCGCCGTACCGTCTCCATTGCCTCCGCCAGCGCCTCGGCCCGGCCGCCGACCACGACGCCGTCGGGTCGCAATGGCAGCGAGCCCGACACGAACACCAATCCGCCCGCGACCACCGCATCGCTGTAGGGGTGTGCCTCGATGCCGCTCATGACTCGAGCACCGATGCAAGCAGCTTCGGATCGATCGATCCCCCGGACACGATCGCAGCGGCGCCAGGTCCGACAGGCACCTTGTCGTTCAGCCACGCGGCCACCGCCGCGGCACCGGCCGGTTCGGCGACAAGCCGGCCCTCGATCGCCAGATACCGTACGGCGGCGAGGATCTGCTCGTCGGTGACGGTGACGATCTCGTCCACGTAGCGGCGGATGTGTTCCCAGGGATGAACGCCGAGCACATTCGTACGCAGACCGTCGGCCACCGTGCGATAGGTACGGCGAGGCTCCCACGTGATCCGCTGCCCGAGCCACAGGCTCTGCGCCGCGTCCGCAGCCAGCTCAGGCTCGACTCCGATCACCCGGACCTCGGGGCGCAACGCCTTGATCGCCGTTGCGATTCCAGCGACCAGACCACCCCCGGAGACCGGAACCACGATGCTCTCGAGCTCAGGCACCTGTTCGAGGAGCTCCAGCCCGACCGTCCCCTGCCCTGCGATAACACGTGGATCGTCGTACGGCGGAACGTGGACGTATCCCTTCGCAGCGAGCTCCAGCGGCCGGGTGTCACGTTCGGCCGGCGGCACCAACTCAACCTCGACGCCGAGCGCCCGGACCGCGGCGACCTTGTGGGCGGGTGCCGCGTCCGGCATCACGATCACCGCGCGCAGATCGAATCGGCGGGCCAGCCAGGCGACTGCCCGCGCGTGGTTGCCCGAGGACTGCGCGACAATACCGTTGGTACGCGCGCGATCCATGACCTGGGCGATCATGTTGTAGGCGCCGCGGAGCTTGAACGCTCCGGTCGGCTGCAGCGATTCGGCCTTGCAGCGCAGTACGAGTTTCGGCTCCTCCGGATGCGGGAGGTCGACGATCGGCGTACGGACGGCAACACCGGCGATCCGGTCCGCGGCCGCGCGGATCTCGTTGAGCCCTACCAGTTCCGCGGTCATCGGGCACCTCGCACAACAGCCCGGCCGGGAAGCGCGGTGGTGACCACGTTGCCGTCGCGAACGACCGCTCGGCCGGCCACTAATACGTGGTCGAAGCCGGTCGAGCTGGTCTGCGATGCGGCGTACGTCGATCGATCGCTCACCAACCCGGGATCGAACACCACGAGGTCGGCGTCGGCGCCGACCTGCACCCGGCCCTTGCGTGCCATCGCGGGGACAACCTCTGTCAAGATGTTTGCCGGAAGCAATGAACACCGCCGGAGCGCCTCCGCGAGCGAGAGCGCGCCGCTCTCGCGCACCGTCGTGCGGAGGAAGCGGGCGAACGTTCCGGTGGTGCGCGGATGGGACGATGCATCCGGCGGTAACGCCCGATCGCCTTCGACCACCAGTCCGGCCGGTGTCGTGAACGGAATCGCGTCGGACGCGACGGCGGTGTCGCGCATCAGCAGTGCGCGGCGGATCAGAGACACGTCCTCCTCCTTGTCTTCGTCGAGGTAGTGGATGATCACGAGCGCGCCCGGCGATTCCTGCCGGATCTGCAGCAGCCGGGCCGCGTCCTTGGGCCGCTCCCCCGTCGCGACGATGCTCAGGTTCGACGGCTCGATCCCCAGCCGCGGGAGCCGGTCCGGGTGCAGGAACGGCACCCCGACGGCCGTCATCCCCGCGCCGTAGGGATAGGCCTCGGTCGTGACGTCCAGCCCACGCTGCCGGGCGCCGTCGATCAACTCGGCGACCTCGTCGATGGCCCGCAGCGATGTCGAGTTCACATGGCACAAGTGCATGTGCGCGCCAGTTCCGGCGGCCGCGGCAACCACCTCGGCCACACCTTCGAGCGCCGACTCGGGATCCTCGGGATTCTTGAACCGGGCATGCGTGTACGTCGGTACGCCGTACCGCGCGGCGAGCGACGCCACCCGGAGGTACTCGTTGCGCCCGGTCTGGGGTGCGTACCCGACGAGCACACCGATGCCGAGGGCACCCACGGACAGCTGCTCTTCCAGCCGGCCGACGATCTTGTCCAGCTCAGAGGCTTCGGCCGGCTTCTGCCAGTTGGCGCCGGCCAGGCCGTTGGTGAAGTCGAGGAAGCCGCCGTCCGGACTCGATCCGTCCAGGACGTCCATGCGCGCCTGAGCCCACGATGCGGAGTACCCGTAGTTGATCGGGCGGCCCTCGTCGCCCGCGCGGGCCAGCGATCGGGCGACATCACCGGCGCCGGACTCCAGTTCCAGCGCCGTGGTGACGCCGTCGAGTGCCTGCAACCGGAGCGACGGGATGTTCTGCGCGTGGCTGTGCAGATCGATGAATCCCGCGGTCACGACGCGCCCGCCCACATCGACGGTCACGTCGGCGCGAGGTGAGGAACCACCGACCGCGACGATCGTGCCGCCGGTGATTGCGACGTCGGCGATCTCGTCGCGTCCGGTCTCGGGGTCGATCACCCGCCCTCCGGTCAGCAGCAGATCGCATTCGGCAACCGCAGCGGGTCGCGACTCCATGGAACCGTCCTCTCCGGCCGGCCGACGTTCGGTCCGGCAGTCTCATTGGCACCGCAAGTATCCGGAAGTAAGCTCCCGGACATGGAAAGTCGCCGTATTGGGACACAAGGCATTGATCGATCGCAGGATTCCGACACCGGGTCGGCATCGCTGCTGTCCGAGGCGGACCTCGGGCTGATCGACGCCCTGCAGATCAGCCCCAGGGCCAGCTGGGCACAGCTCGGCGACGTGCTCGGCGTCGACCCGGTCACGGTCGCGCGGCGCTGGGCCCGGCTGAACTCCGCCGGCGAGGCGTGGTCGACGGTCGCGCTCGGCCAGCGGCAACTGCACACGATGACCATGGCGTTCCTCGAGCTCGACTGTGAGGCGGGCGCGACCCTCGAGGTGGCCGACGCACTCGGGCAAGCCGGCCACCTGATCACGCTCCAGCACATCGCGGGCAGCTACGACCTCTGGGTGATCGCCGTATCGGCGTCCCTGCCACCATTGGCCGACTACCTGCTCGCAGACCTTCCGCGGCTGCCCGGCGTACGCAAGATCCGGACGCACATGGCCACCCGGGTCTTCGACGCGTCCCGCCGCTGGCGCCTCCGCGTGCTACCCCGGTCCGCGGTGTCGGCCCTGACACCGGCCACCGGCCCGGCCGAGTCGACCAGGCCGATGGACGACATCGACCGACGGCTCTTCTCGGCGTTGTCGGTCGACGGGCGCGCGACGTACCCCGAACTGGGCGAGCTGGTCGGCGCATCCTCACGCACGGTCCAACGCCGGCTGGCCAGGCTGGTCGCGACCGGCGACGTCGACTTCCGGTGCGACCTCGCCCGGCCGCTGGCCGGCTGGCACGCGGCGGCCGTGCTCTGGCTGGAGATGCCGGATCACCTACTCGAGAAGACCGGCCGCGCGTTGGTCGACTGGGCCGAGACCCGTACCTGTGCGGCGGTCGCGGGACCGGCCAACATGCTGCTCACGGTCGGGCTGCACTCCGCGTCCGATCTCCATCCGCTGGTCTCCCGGCTGACCAGCGAGTTCCCGCACATCCGGGTGGTCGACCGGCAGATGGTGCTCCGGCAGGCCAAGTTGTACGGGCGCGTCCTGGACGCCACGGGCCGCTGGGTCCGAGCGACTCCGGTCGACCCATGGGCCCTCGAGCTTCGCTGATCAGGGCAGGAAGACCGATTGTCCAGGACCGGGCGGCAGGCCGAGGAAGTAGAACAGGGCGAGGATCGCGATCCAGACGACTGCGAACGCGGGAGCGAACGGCACCAGCCTCGCCACCAGCGTCCCGAGCTTCAGGTTCGGCTCGTAGCGCCGCGCCATCGTGAGCACGAGGTACAAGAAGATGTGCATCGGCGAGATCGCCTGCGTCACCGAGTCGCCGATCCGGTGCGCGGCCTGGATCATCGCCGGTGACAACCCGAGCAGCATCAACGCAGGCACCATCACCGTCGACTCCAGCGACCAGAGCCCGCTGCCGGAGGTGATGACCAGGTTCAGCAGCGACGACAGCACGACCAGGAAGACCAGCACGCCGAAACCACGCAGTCCGACGCTCTGCGCGGAATCGGCCAGCTTGACGGCCATCAGCACGCCGAGGTTCGAGTAGGCCAGCACCGCGAGGGTCTGCGACACGATGAAGATCAGCACGATGAAGCCGGCCATCTCACGGATCGCCTGTTCCATCAGCTTGCCGACCTGGCGCTTGTCCCGCTGGACCGGCAGCACCCGCGCGTACACCAGCCCGAAGATCAGGAACGACAGCGAGATCGCGATCACGAGATTCGACAGCAGCGGCGACGGGACGAGCGTGCCGCCCTCACCCTGCAACGGCGAACCGGGCACCAACCACGCGACCGTGAGCAGTACTCCGAAGACCGCCACCGCACCGGCAGCGATCAGAACGGCGCGCTTCTCCTCGCGGCTCACCCGCACGCCTTCGGTCTCCGCCTGCGTGCCCTGCCAAGGACCGAGCTTCGGCTCCAGCACCTTGTCGATCAGCAGGCCGCCGACGATCGGCAGGATCAGGCCGGCGGCGACCCCGAAGTAGTAGTTCATCGCGATGTTGCCATGGAAGTCGTGTCCGGCCGGGAGCAGCGAGGCAGCCTTCTGCGTGATGCCGGCCAGCGACGCGTCGAGCGTCCCCATCAGCAGCCCGCCGCCGTACCCCGTCGCCGTACAGGCGTAGGCACCGATCAGGCCGGCGAGTGGATGCCGCCCGACGGCCATGAAGACGAGTGCGGCGAGCGGCGGGATGACCAGGAACGAAGCGTCGGACATCACATGTCCCTGGCAGGCGACCAGCGCCACGACGTACGGCACCGCACTGCGCGGCACCCGCGCGAACACCAGCCGTACGGCGGCTTCGAGCGCGCCGGTGCCCTGTGCGACACCGACGCCGAGGACCACGACCAGCACCGGACCCAACGCGGGGAACGACACGAAGTTGTCGATCACGCCCTGCATCAGCGCAACCAGGCCGTCCGGTGAGAGCGCGGCCCGGATCGGCACGACGTCCTTCACTCCCGGGACGCTGACTGTCACATGGAACGCTGCGACGACCGTCGACGCCACCGCGATCAACAGCAGTAGGCCGACGAAGAGCAGGAACGGGTTGGGCAGCTTGTTGCCGAGGCGCTCGATGAGGCCCAGTACGCCGCCCAGCCGACCGGGCTCGCGTTCGTCGATCGCGAGCTGTTCAGTTGTGTCGTGTTTGTTCGTCGTCATCGGATGCCTCACAGGATCGCGCGGTTTCGTGTCCGCCAGTGTGTCGGTATCAAACTCAGCCGACTGGCCAGATGCAGGAATGAGACAGATGACGGCTCATGCGCGCCGGAAACAGGACACGGGCGTTCACGTGCGATCGATCCCGGGCATGGTCGTCAGCTGGCCGGGTGATTAATCGCTGCGATGAATCCGGTGGATCACATTTCCCTGTTGGAATAATCGCCGGAGTCGACCACACAGTTGGGGTCATGAGTTTGCGCACCGTGCCGTTCGGCACGACGGGAATGGACATCACCCGGGTCGGCTTCGGCGCCTGGGCGATCGGCGGCGGCGAGTGGGCGTACGGGTGGGGCACGCAGGACGACCGTGCTTCGATCGACGCGATCCGGCGCGCGATCGAAGCCGGGGTGAACTGGATCGACACGGCGGCTGTGTACGGGCTCGGGCACTCCGAGGAACTCGTGGCCCGCGCCGTCAAGCCGTACGGCGAGGCCGACCGGCCGTACGTCTTCACCAAGTGCGGCCTGGTCTGGGACCGGGCCGACCGCGGCGTCGAACCGCGTCGCAGCGGTCACGCGGCCTCGATCCGGCGCGAGGTGGAGGGCTCGCTGCGCCGGCTGCGCACCGAGCGGATCGATCTCTACCAGATGCATTGGCCTGCGCCCGAACCGATCGAGGAGTACTGGGAGGTCCTGGCGCAGCTGAAGGCCGCGGGGAAGGTTCGCGCGATCGGGCTGTCCAACCACGACACCAAGCAGCTCGAGAGGGCCGAGAGGATCGCACCGGTCGATGCGCTGCAGCCGCCGTACTCGCTGATCAATCGCGACGCCGCAGCCGAGCTTGACTGGTGTCACTCGAACGGCACCGGCGTGATCGTCTACAGCCCGATGCAGTCGGGGCTGCTCTCCGGCGCGTTCACGGCCGAACGCGCCGCGACTCTGCCGTTCGACGACTGGCGGTCCGGATCGGCCGACTTCCTCGGGCGGAACCTGATGCGCAACCTCGCGTTGGTGGACGCGCTCCGTCCGATCGCGGACCGCCATCGGACCAGCGTCGCGAGCATCGCCATCGCGTGGTGCCTGTCGCGCCCGGGTGTCACCGCGGCGATCGTCGGCGCCCGGCATCCACGCCAGGTCGACGGCTGGATCTCGGCGCCGGACGTGGACCTGGATGCGACCGACCTCATCGAGATCGCCGACGCGTTGCGACGGACGGGCGCCGGCCACGGAGAGATCCGGCCATGAAGCCGAGCGCCGCATATCTGTCCGCGATCGGAGGGCTTACGAAGGGGTGACCACCGCGTAGATGCGGTGGAATCCGATGACGTCGAGTTTGCCGTGGAGGAAGTTCTGTTCGTTGAGGCTGCCGACGGTTGCGTAGCCGGGCTCGTAGTAGAGGAGGTCCGCGCCGACGCGGCCGATCAGCAGGATGTAGTGGTGTGGGATCCAGTCGCCGATCAGCACGGGTACGGGATGACCGTTGCCTGCGGCATCGGCTGCGTCCGCGAGTGCCGAACGGTTGGCCAGTCGTGGCCGGTAGTGGGTTCCGAGTGCGTCGGCGTACCGATTCAGCTCGTTGCTCATTCCGAGCGGTGTCGAGCCGAGGCGCTGCGGCCAGAAGCGGTTGGTCTCGGCGTGGATGCGGTGTTCCTCGGCGGTCAGGCGCGCCTGGAACTGTCCCGCGGCCGCGTCGGCGCGGATCGTGCTGTCGCCGGTCGTCAGGTACAGCGCGTACAGCGGGTCGGCCATCGCGCGCGCCATCAGGATGGTCATCGGCCCACAGCTCGTGTCATCGGGCTGTTGCACGGGAGCAGATCGGTAGTCGACCCAACCGGATCCGTCGGGATCGAGGAGGTCCAGGTGGGTGTGCAGCCAATGAGGCTTCTTGCCACGGATCAGCTGCGCGAACGACGCAACCTCGCCGGCATTGTGCCCAGCCGCCACCACCTTGACGACGTACGGCCGTTCGTCGGCATCGGCGGCCGCCATCGTCGCCTCCACCCGGTCGCGGTCAGCGGGTGACATCGCGTCGAGCCGCTCCCCCGCACGCTCCGCGGGTGATTCGGCAGGCGCCGGATCGTGGTGTGTGACCGCGGCCACGTGGGTGATCCCCCACTGCGGTCCGATCGCGTGTCCCAGCAGGGAGAGCAGCACTGCCGTTGCCCTCAGCATCGATCCGAACCTCACGACCAGCACCTCTCCATGACTCCGCGGTTTTCTGCCACCTCCCACGGTGCCGATGCAGCGACCGGATTTCGTCACAGCGAGCGGCAATCCGCCGTACCGGCCAGCCGGAAGATCGGAGCCGCCCAGGCTTCCAGCTAGCCGGATTGTTGGGCGCTCGGCGGTTCGGCATCCTGGAGCCATGGAGTTGCGCTGCTTGATCGTCGATGACAGCCCTCATTTCCTGTCGGCTGCACGCGGTCTACTGGAGCGCGAGGGCATGCACGTGGTGGCCGTGGCCTCGAACGGCGACGAGGCGGTCCGCCTCGCCCGGGAGCTCGGGCCCGATGTCACCCTGGTCGACATCGACCTCGGCAAGGAGAGCGGCTTCGACGTCGTACGCCGGTTGACCGGCGAGACCAAGCTGGCACCGGCCACGGTGATCCTGGTCTCCACGCACGCCGAGGAGGACTACGCGGACCGCATCTCGGCCAGTCCGGTGGCGGGTTTCCTGCCCAAGACCAGGCTGTCCGTTCCGGCGATCCGCACCGTGCTCGGCCTCACGGCCTGACCCGCGCTCAGCGGGCCTCGAGGTACGCGACCACGGCGAGCACCCGCCGGTGGTCGTCGTCGGTCGCGGGCAGGCTCAACTTCGCCATGATGTGCCGGACGTGCTTCTCCACCGTGCCCTCGGTCACCCACAGCCGCCGGGCGATCCCGGCGTTCGACCGGCCCTCAGCCATCAACGCGAGGACTTCCTGCTCGCGCTCGCTCAGTCCCCCGAGCGGATCGTTGCGGCGTCGCGTACTGACGAGCTCCTGCACCAGCGCAGGGTCGATCACCGAACCGCCCCTGACGATCCGCTCCAGCGTCTGGATGAACTCGTCGACATCCGTGATCCGCGTCTTCAGCAGGTACCCGACCCGTTCACCGGTCGCCAGCAGCTCCATCGCGTGCTCGACCTCGGTATGGGCCGACAGCACCAGAATGGCGATACCAGGGAACTCGGTGCGGATCTGGCGCGCTGCGTCCAGGCCCTCGTTGGTGCTGGTCGGAGGCATCCGGATGTCCAGTACGACCAGATCCGGCTGCTCGTCACGCACCAGCGGAAGGATCCACGCGCTGTCACCGGTCTGCCCGACCACCTCGAAGCCGGCCTGTTGCAGTAGCCGGGCGAGCCCTTCACGCAGGAGTACGTCGTCCTCGGCCAGCAGCACACGTGTGCGAGCGGCGTCATCGTCGCTCTGCTGTGGTGACGGCCGGGTCGCCATGGCACAGAGTATGTCGGATGGAGCCGTCACGGGCTACGAGTCCAGGGTGCGCTGGATGAGGCGAGCCGACGGGCCGTGAGGCAGACCGTTGCGAGCAGCACGGTGGCAACCAGGAGTGGCACCGCGTGCCAACCCGCTCGCAGCATCAGCGCTCCGACGAGGCCGCCGACGAGCATGGCTGCCGCGGACAGCAGGCGTCGACCGGCCCTCGACCCGGGGCCACCCGCCGCGCGGCTATCAGCCGCAATACCTGTGACGGTCAGGGTGAGCACGGTAGTGGTGAGATCAGGTACCGCCAGCCACCGCGCCACGGCGTTCTGTACGCCCAACCCGAGCCCGAGCAGCACGAGCAGCGGATAGCGGGTGCTGCCGGCTCCGAGCACCGCGACCACGACGAACGCCGCGCCGACGAGAAGGACCTCCACACCGACGGCGCGGTACAGCACGCCGGCCCGATGCGCCTCGCCGCGACGAATCACGCGCCCGCAGAGCAGCGCTCCCCCGGCGAACGCCACCAGCGCGACAACCGTGGCCAGCAGGGAGAACCCAGGCACGCCGGCGATCGCGAAGCCGCCGAACACGATGTTCCCGGTCATGTTCGCCACGAAAACATGCCCGAGCGACAGATAACTGAAGGCGTCGACCAAGCCGGTGACCACCGTGAGCACGAGCATCAACGGCTGCAGCGGACCGTGCCGATCGCCGTCCTCCGGTACGGCGGTGTGCCAGGCCTCGCGCAGAATCCCGATCACGACGCACGTTCCAGGTCCGCCCGCAGAGCCCGTCGGCCGCGGTGGATCCGTGACATCACGGTTCCCCTCGGAATCCCGACCATGTCGGCGATCTCCTGGTAGCTGAAACCCTCGACGTCGAAGAGCAGGACGACGCGCCGGTAGCGGTCCGGGAGCGACGCCAGCGCCGTTTGCAGGCCATGGTCCGGGATCGCGTCGATCACGGTGGCTTCGGCAGAGGCGGCGACGCTGTGCAGGACGCGGCCGGACGTCTCGTACCACTCGTCGGAGACGGTGATCGGCTCGTTCCGGCGCTTGCGGTAGCTGGTGATGAAGACGTTGCGCAGGATCTGGAACAGCCAACCCCGCAGGTTGGTTCCGGGCTCGAATCCCGCGAAGCCTCGGTACGCGCGCAGATACGTCTCCTGCAGCAGGTCCTCGGCGTCGGCGCGGTTTCCAGTCAGCCGCAGCGCGGCGACGTACAGGCGGGGGCGTAGCGGGACCGCCTCCGTCTCGAAACGCTCCTTGAGCTCCTGGGTACTACGCAGTGATCGCACCCTTGGAGCATCGCGCGGCGCGGGTGGTGCTGTCGTCGCGGTGAGCACCCAACTGGTGAGCAGGGTGGTGGGAATCGTCGCGTTCCCGCTAGCAGGAACTCAACTGCTGATCGGGAGCTCGCAGACTGCTTTCGTGCCGGCGCCGGGCGGGCTGTCGACGGTGAACGAGCCGCCGAGGGCGTCGAGGCGGTCCTTGAGTCCCACGAGCCCTGAGCCGCGCGCCGGATCGGCGCCGCCGATGCCGTCATCCTGTACGACGAGGAGGAGCCGGCCGTCCGAGATCTCGGCCCCCACGCGGACAACCCTCGCCTGCGCGTGCTTGGCGGCATTGGCGAGCATCTCCGAGACGACGTAGTACGCCGCCACCTCAACCGGCTCGGGAAGCCGGCCCTCGATCCGGGCCTCGAGCTTCACCTCGACGACCGACCTCCGGGCCAGCGCCCGGAGCGCCGGGCCCAGTCCCGACTCGGACAGGAGCGCCGGGTGGATGCCGCGGGAGAGCTCCCGCAGTTCGTCGATCACCTCGACGAGCTCCCTCGCGATCTGCTCGATCTCGGCTCGGGTCTCCTCCGGCCCGGTGAAGCCGGTCGCCGCCGACCGCAGACCGAGGGCCAGCGACACCAACCGCTGCTGGGCGCCGTCGTGCAGGTTCCGCTCGATCCGGCGGCGGGCCTCGTCCGACGCCGTCACCAGCCGCGCCCTCGAGGTCATCACGTCCGCGCGGCTCTGCGCGTTCGCCACCGCCATCGCGACCAGGTTGGTGAAGTCCGTCAACCGGTCCTCGGCGCCGGCCGGTAAAGGCCCATGCCTCGACCCGAGAGCGATCAGCCCCCACACCCGCCCGTCGACGTGGACCGGCATCGCCACCGCCGCGCGCAGGCCTTCGCGCAGATACGGCTCGCCGCCCGGGACCGAGGCGTAGTCGTCGACCCGAGCGGCCTGTCCGGTGCGCTGTACCGTCGCGGTCAGGCCGGTCGGCGGATAACCCTCCCACGGGGCACCGATTCGGACATGCGGCCCGGTCGTCCCGTCGCTGGCGACCAAGGTCGCCGTACCGTCGGGCTCGAAGCGGATCATCCGGGCCGTGTCGCCGCCGAAGTGCCGCGCCGCCTCCTGCGTGACGGCCCCGAACACGGTTGCGGGCGGCTCGCCGGCGGCGACGAGCAGAGCCAGCCGGCGCAGCGCAGCCTGGGTGTCGGCGAGATCGCCACGAGCCCTCTCGGCCTCGACCGAGCGCCGGCCCGCCTCGGCGGTCACCGCGGCGACGATCACCGACATCACCAGGAACAGCACCAGCAGCAGGACGGTGGCCGCGTCCAGCGTGCGCAACGGCGGCAGCAGGTACCAGTCGAAGGCCAGGATCACGGCGACGCCGACCGGGAGCGCGTACGTGATCCCGCCGAGCCGCGCGATGGCGAAGACAACGACCAGCAGCAGTACGCCGATGATCACCGCGGGCACGTGGTCCCGGGCTGCTGTACACACGACAGCGGCCAGCCAGAAAGCAAGAGCTCCGGCTGCCAACGCGGCCACGCACTGCAGCAGCAATGACCCGCGGAGCCGGACCCATCCGAGGCTCAACACCTGTCGAGCGTCCCATCGCCGCCCCGACCGCACAACCGATGTTCCTGCTACCAGGGGGACAGAAGGACGGCTGGCAAGGACGTCTCGCCCTGCTCCGGTTGGCGATGCTGGGGACAGCAGGCAGTCGAGGGGAAGAGTGGAGACGATGAAAGACGCGGGTATCAAGGCCGTTTCGCTGGGTGACACCGGGATGGAGATCAGCCGGATCGGGTTCGGAGCCTGGGCGATCGGCGGCGGAGGCTGGGAGTTCGGCTGGGGTCCGCAGGCCGACGACGACTCGATCGCCGCGATCCATCGGGCGCTCGAGGGCGGGGTGAACTGGATCGACACTGCCGCGGCGTACGGCTTCGGACGCTCGGAAGAGGTCGTCGGGCGCGCGATCGCCGGGCTGCCCGAGCACGAACGCCCGTACGTGTTCACGAAAGCATCGCTGCTCGAAGGCCGGTACCGGACCGTCGTCCACAGCCTGAAACGCGATTCGATCCTGCGCGAGGCGGAAGGGAGTCTGAAACGGCTCGGGGTGGACGCGATCGACCTGTACCAGATCCACTGGCCGATCCCGGAGCACGACCTGGAAGAAGGTTGGTCGGCCATGCTCGAGCTGAAGGACGCGGGCGTCGTACGCCACATCGGCGTCTCGAACTTCGACATCCCGCAACTGCAGCAGATCCAGGACATCGCGCCGGTCGAGACGCTGCAACCGCCGTACTCGCTGATCGACCGCGAGATCGAGGCCGAGCTGCCGTACGCCGACGAGCACGGCATCGGCGTGATCGCTTACTCGCCGATGGCATCCGGCCTGCTCACCGGCGCCATGACCCGCGAGCGGATCGCGCAGCTGCCCAGCGATGACTGGCGCCGCAACGACGAACAGTTCCGCGAACCGCGGCTGTCGGAGAACCTGGAACTGGTCGAGCGGCTGAAGACCGTTGCCGCCCGCCACGACGTGACGCCAGGCGCTGTCGCCGTGGCCTGGACGCTGCGCAATCCGGCCGTCGACGGCGCCATCGTCGGCGCGCGCCGACCGGAGCAGGTCGACGGCGTTCTCGCCGCGGCCGGACTGGAGCTCGACGCCGCCGATCTGACCGCGATCGGAGCGGACCGATGAGTACGGCGAGCGACCGTCCCGTGATCGGGTTCGTCGGCCTCGGCCACATGGGCGGCGCGATGGCAACGCGTCTGCTCGGGGCCGGCTACGAGGTCCACGGCACGAGCCGGACCCGTGCGCGGGCCGACGGACTGATCGCGGCCGGACTGCGATGGGTCGACGGCGCCGATCAGCTCGCGAAGACCGCGGATGTCCTGATCACCTCCATCCCGGACGATGCGGCCCTACAGCTCGTTGCCGACAGCATCACTCCCGCGCTGTCCGGCGGCCAGGTCTGGATCGACATGAGCACCGTCAGCCCGCAGGCCAGTCGCGAGGTGGCGGACCGCGTCCTCGCGGCCGGCGCCGAGTTCCTGGACGCGCCGGTGTCGGGGAGTGTCCCGCAGGTACAGGCCGGCACGCTCACGATCATGGTCGGCGGCGACGAGACGGCGTACCGGCAGGTCGAGTCGGTCCTGGGCCAGCTCGGCAAGCCGACGTACATCGGCGGCAACGGTCAGGGGCTGGCGCTGAAGCTCGGGATCAACATCAGCCTCGCGGTGCAGGTCCTCGCGATGGCCGAAGGGCTGCTGCTGGCCGAGCGATCGGGGGTCGACCGTGAACTCGCCCTCCGGGTGATGACCGCCAGCCCGATCGGCTCCCCGATGCTGCAGGCCCGCGAACCGTTACTGCTCGAGCTTCCCGACGAGGCCTGGTTCGACATCCGGCTGATGCAGAAGGACCTCGTCCTCGCGCTCGAGACCGGCCGCACCCTCGCCGTACCGTTGCCGACAGCAACCAGCGCCGACGAGATCCTGACCCTCGCCCGAGCCCTCGGCTACGAACGCCGCGACATCGCCGGCGTCTTCGAGGTCCTCCAACGCCTCAGTCGCCACTGACCTCGTCAACGCCACCACGGCGGCGCGCAGGCGACGACGGCGTCGACGAGGTCCTGCTTGCTCAGTTTTCCGTCGCTCAGCCAGGCCTTGATCGCGCCGGCGAAGCCGTGCGAGACGAACTGGGCCATCAGCTCACGGTCGCCGGCCGGTGGATCCGGAGTCACCGCCATGAAGGCCAGGCTGTACTCGGTGAAGTGCCGGACCAGGGCCTCATAGACCCCACGATCCGCCGGGTCCGCGAGCGTCTGCCGGTAGACATCCGCGAAGCGGGAGACATGATCGACGATCTCGCCGGTCGCTCGACGGAGCGCCTCGTCAGCCGTCAGTCGCTCAGCAGCCCGCCACTTCTCTTCGCGCTCGTAGACCTCGGCGAGGTCCGCGTCGAGCACGGTCAGCAGGAGCTCGAGCGGGCTTCGGTACCGGTTGTAGAAGGTCGGCCGGGTGACACCGGCCGCCTCGGTCAGCTCCGCGACGCTGATCCGCGACACCGCCCGCTGCCCCGCAAGCCGCAGTACGGCGTCCGCCAGCGCGCGATCGGTCCGCACCATCCGCGGATCCGGTCGGTCGGTCATCGGCCTCCTCCAGCCCTTGTCCGGCTCAGCCTAGCGATCTATTTTACAGCTGTAAATTAGTTCAGCCGAGGAGAAGTCATGAGTTCCCACGCCACACTCTCGCCCGAAGAAGCAGCCGACCGCCTCGCGATCCGTGAGCTCTTCGATGCGTACGCGCACTGCGCGGATCGCCGGGACGCGCAGGGCCAGATGGCCTTGTTCACCGAGGACACCCGCTTCGTGGTCTACATGGATGCCAGCTCCGCGGAGCCGACGCAGGAGTTGCACGGGCGGGCGTCGCTCGCGCCGGTGTTCGACAACCTCAACCAGTACGCCGCAACCACACATTTCAACGGCCAGAGCACTGTTGTTGTCAGCGGCAACAAAGCGCGCGGCGAGAGCTACACCATCGCCCACCACGTCACGATCGGCGACGACGGCCACCGAACCCTGATGGTGGCCTCCATCCGCTACCTCGACGAGTTCGTGAAGCTCGACGGCAGCTGGTACTTCGCCGAACGCAAACTCCTCGTCGACTGGACCGAAACCCGTCCCATGGGCGACTGACGGCCGGCCGCGTGAATCACCGGAATCCGGCGATGCCGGAGGAGGTAGCCGGTGGTGAGACTTGCGGTGGTTCATGGGTGAAGGGAGATCGTCGGTGACTACCGAGCAACGCTCGACCCTGGACGCCATCCTGCGACAGGGCGCATTCCCGGCCGACATCGGGCTGGAGGAACAGCGCGCCCAACTCAAGGCACTGCTGTCGGCACAGCCGCTGCCTGCCGACCTGACCGTCACAGCCGGCGAACTCGGCGGGGTGCCGACGGCCGACGTCACCGTCGACGGGATCGAGCCCCGGCACACGGTCCTGTACTTCCACGGCGGCGTGTACGTGATGGGCGACGCCGCGCTCTCCGCGGACCTCGCCTCGCAGATCGGCCGTCGAATCGAGGCGTCGGCGATCTCCGTCGACTACCGCCTCGCCCCCGAACACCCCTATCCGGCAGCAGTCGACGACGCGTTGGCGGCGTACCAGGGTCTTCTCGAGCGCGGGATCGCGCCGGCCGACATCGTCCTCGCCGGCGAATCCGCGGGCGGCGGGCTGGTGATCGCCACGCTCGTCAACGCCCGCGACCACGCGCTCCCGCTGCCGGCCGCGGCGTACGTGATGTCGCCGTACGTCGACCTCACGCTGGCCGGCGCGACCATGAAGACCAAACGCGATGCCGACCCGCTGATGAGCTTCGACGCGCTCCAGGCCCGGATCCCCGACTACACCGCCGGACAGGATCCCGCGCTCGGTCTGATCAGCCCGATCTTCGCCGACCTCACCGGCCTGCCGCCGATCGTCATCCAAGCCGGCTCCCACGAAGTCCTCCTCGAGGACGCCGTCCGCCTTGCCCGCGAAGCAGCGGCTGCCGACGTCGAGGTCACGCTCGACATCACCCCCGGCGTACCGCACGTTTTCCAGGCCTACCACGCCATCCTCGACGAAGGCGCCACGGCATTGGACCGGGCCGGCCGCCTGCTCGCGGCGTACCTCACCTAAGCGGCAGGAGTGCCACATGAGCGACTGGAACAATCAGACCATCACCGAGTTCCGCGCCAACGAGGGCCGGGTCGGCGGCCCGTTCGAGGGTGCGCCGATGCTTCTGCTGCACCACCGCGGCCGCAAGAGCGGGCGCGAGTACGTCACCCCGACGATGTACCTGGCGAACGAGGACGACCCGGACAGCATCTACATCTTCGCGACCAAGGGCGGGGCGCCGACCAACCCCGACTGGTACGTCAATCTCGTTGCTGCCGGCAACGCCACGATCGAGCGCGGCACCGAGACGTACGACGTCACCGTCCGCGAGATCACCGGCCCCGACCACGACCGCATCTACGCCGTCCAGGCCCACCGCTACCCCGGCTTCGCCGAGTACGAACGCCAGACCGCCGGCATCCGCACCATCCCCGTCCTCGAACTCAAACGCGGGTAACCTGCGCATTGATCGACTGACGCCACCGCCGGCCGTTGTGGAACGCTCGTCGATCAGTTCGTCGGCGTACCGACGCCGTCGGTCTGGTGCAGGGCAGCGCGTGATTCGGCCAGGTAGGCCAGGCGGCGCAGTGTCTCGGTGTTGCGCCAGTGGAGGACGGGGTCGATCGCGGCGCCCGGCAGGACGTTCGCCGGGCCTTCGACGGCCTGCTCGCGCATCACCAGCAGGCAGCCGTCGGGGCGGGCGGTGGCAACGAACTCCACCCGGCCGGCGCCGGCCGGCCAGGCCCGCACCTTGATCACCAACCGGTGGTCCGGCTCGAACTCCTCGACCGTCGTCACGTCGTTCAGCAGAAACGGCCAGACACCGACCGAGTGGTGAAGACTCGTCCCGACCGCCGGGAAACCGTCATCCACCGACCGGACGCGCGCCGCGCCGACCACCCACCCCGCGTACGACGATCCGTCACCGAGCACCGCGAACACATCCGCGGCCGAAGCCCGCACAACCCACACGTTCTCGCTCATGTTCAACCTGTACCCGCGGGCATCCTCCGACGCCGAAAGGGTACCGGGCGAGCCTGGACGAGAGGCGGTAGTGCTGTGAGCGATGCGGTTGTCGTCGGAGCCGGTCCGAACGGGCTGGTTGCCGCGAACCTGCTGGTCGACGCCGGGTGGGACGTCGTCCTGCTGGAGGCCAACGACGCCATCGGCGGGGCGGTCCGCAGTTCGACGGAGGTCGATGCCTCGTTCGTGCACGACACCTTCAGCTCGTTCTACCCGCTCGCGGCGGTCTCCCCCACCATCCGGAACCTGAATCTCGGCGCCTACGGTCTGGAGTGGTCCAACGCGCCGTCTCCGGTCGGCAATCCGTTGCGCGCCGGCGGTTGGGCGCTTGTCCACCCCGATCCCCCCGACACCGCCGCCGCCCTCGACGCGCACGCGGCAGGAGACGGACAGGCCTGGCTCGACCTGTACGCCGACTGGGAGCGCGTCGGCCCGGCCGTCACCGACGCGTTGCTCACGCCGTTCCCGCCTGTGCGCGCCGGTATCGACCTGCTCCGCCATCTTCTGGGCCCGCGCGGACTGAAACGGCTACAGCTTCTGCTCCGCCCGGTTCGCTCCGTCGCCGACCAGCGGTTCACGGGCGAGGCCGCGAAGTTGCTGTTGGCAACCAACTCGCAGCACGCGGACATTGCTCCCACCGCAACGGGCTCGGGGCTGATGGGCTGGCTGCTGGTCATGATCGCGCAGCAGTACGGATACCCCGTACCCCGCGGCGGCGCCGGACGGCTGTCCCAGGCACTGGCCGACCGCTTCACCGACCGCGGCGGCACGATCGTCTGCAAGGCTCCGGTCGACCGGATCGTCATCAAGGATCGGCGAGCGGTCGGAGTACGGACCGTCGACGGCACGCAGTACGACGCCGGCCGGGCTGTACTCGCGGACGTGTCGGCACCCGCTCTGTACTGTCACCTGATTCCTCGGCAGGACCTGCCGTACCACGTGCTGCAGCGGCTGCGGTTCTTCAAGTGGGACCCTGCCACCGTCAAGGTCGACTGGGCCCTCAGCTCACCGATCCCCTGGCGGGATACGCCGGCCCTGGCTCCTGGCACCGCGCACCTCGCCGACTCGGTCGACGATCTGCGCCGATGGTCCGATCAGCTGGCCGCCGGACTGGTCCCGGACCGGCCGTTCCTGTTGATGGGACAGATGACCACCGCCGACCCGAGCCGTTCCCCAGCCGGAACGGAGGCCGCCTGGGCCTACACCCACGTCCCGCAGCGAATCCGGGACGACGCCGGCGGCGAGCTCACCGGGCGATGGGATGCGGCCGACGCCGAGGCGATGGCCGACCGGATCCAGGCACGGGTCGAGGAGTACGCCCCTGGCTTCACCGACACGATCACCGCACGACGAATCCTGACCCCACTGGAACTCGAACGACGCGACGCCAATCTCGTCGGCGGCGCCGTCAACGGCGGCACGTCCGGCCTGCGACAAGAACTCGTACTCCGCCCGATGCCCGGCCTCGGCCGCGCCGGGACCGCCATCAAATCGCTGTACCTCGCCTCCGCGTCCGCCCACCCCGGCGGCGGCGTCCACGGCGCCTGCGGCTCCAACGCGGCCCGCGCCGCCCTCTCCCACTGACCGCACGAGGCTGTGGGGTTCAGCACGGGCACAGGGTCGGTACGGGTACCTGATCGCGCGCGACCAGGCAGTCGAGGTTCCGGTGTTCAGACCAGTAGCACCGGAACCGCACCCGTCGCACGGAACACCACGAACAGCAGGAGTACCGACGGCACACCATGAGGCATGTCAGGACGCGAGGTCCCAGCCCGGCGTTGCCGGGCGGGCGTGGCGGCGCCGACGTCAGAGCGTCGAGCTGCTGGAGCAGCAGATCGCGCCCTGACGCCGGGATCTCGGTCGGTTTCTCGGCATCCAGTCCCGGAACGTCCGGTCGCCGTACGCCGTTCGTCAGCTCGAGGAACCGGCCTGCCGGACGTTGTCCGCCGAATCCTTCGCACCTTCGGCCACCTGCTGCGCCGCCGATCGACCCTCGTCCGCCACATCCGTGGCAGCCTCGGACGCGGACTGCTTGACGTTCTCGACCGCCTCTTGCGCCGGCTCCTGGAGGTTGTCCTTCAGCGCCTGGGCCACCTGCGCGGCCTGCTCCTTCACCGGGCCAGCGGCCTCCATCGCCTTGTCCTTGGTGTCGTGGGCGAGCTCGCGCTCCCGCGTCGACGCAGGCAGCGCCGCAGCGACCACCCAGCCGGCCGCGAAGGCGATCAGACCCGCAGCCAGGGGCGTACCGCGCGTCCGTGACCGAGCCATGTCCGGTGCTGAACCGACGGCGTCACCGACCTTGCTGCCCGCGTCCTGCACGGTCGACACAGCCGAACCCGCCGTATCGCCCACCGACTCAGCCGAACCCATCACGTGTTCCTTCAACCGATGGACGCCGCCGCGGGCCCGGTCGACCCGCCGGCCGACCACGCGACCCGGGCTGACCTTCTCCGTCAAGGCATCGACATCGCGGCCCACCTCACGCCGGGTCTGCTCGATGCTGCGCTTCAGCTCTTCCGGGTCTTCAGCCATTTCGCGTCCTCCTTGAGTGATTCGACCGTCTGGTCGGGTTTCGGGTTGACCTCCTGCAGCTCCTTACGTCCCGACATCGCGAGGACGACGGCCACGACCGCCCAGGCCACCGCGACGATCAGCGCTGCCCAGATCAGATCCATGGCCTCGTCGAGAGCCCACATCACCGTCAACGAGACGAACAGGGCGACCATCCAGCCCGCGAACGCCGCGCCGCCGAGCATCCCGGCGCCCTTGCCGGCCTTCTTCGCCTCCGCCTGGAGCTCGGCCTTGGCCAGCGCGAGCTCCTGGCGCGTGAGTTGGCCCAGATCCGTGGTCAGCTGGGAGACCAGCTGACCGACCGACTCGTCCATCGACAGCCGCTGCGGACTGCTACCGGGCGGTGACCCGTCCACAGTCATCTCACCACTCCGTTCCCGGCTCACGCGGGGGCGTGACCGGCGTACCCATCGGCGCCGCGGGCGGCGGGACCAGGTACTCGTCGGAGGCTGGCTCTGACATTCCGTTGCCACCCAGCGATCCGTTGTACGGCGATCCGTTGCTACTCGGGGTACCGCTGGTGCCGCCTGCTGCCAACGCACGGGTGAGGCGTCCGGCGACGATACCGGCCGCGGCCGCGATCAGCAGGAACGTGCCCGGCTTGCGGCGCGCGTACCCGCGGACCTCGTCCAGCAGGTCGGCAGGCTCATGCTGCTGCAGGAAATCCGCGGCCTGATCGGTCAAGTCGGCACCCTGCCGTGCGAGTTGAGCACCCAGACCTGATTGCCCGTGCTCGGCCATACCGCGCAGCTCGTCACTCACCGAACGAAGGCCGGTGGCGGCACGGTCCTTCTGCTGACTCGCTTGCCCGGCAAGTTCCTGGCGAGTCTGGCTCGCCAGCCGCCGGGTCTCGGAACGGACGTCCGACGTCACATCCGACACCTTCTCCTTGACCGTTCCCGCGACCTCGCGAGCAGCGTCGGCCGACGTCTCCTTCAGCTGCCCGGCCTGGTCCCGGGCGGTCTCGGCCACACCATCCGCCGGTGGGCTCTCTGCACTCAAGTGTTGATTCGTCGTATGCGACATGTGACGGCTCCTTCCAGGAGCAATTGACTGACGTCACGAGACGCCGCGCCTCAACCGCCGTACGACAACGACGGCACCAAAGGTGGGGGGATGGCCTGGTCAAGGCCGGCGGGCGCAGCATTTCTGCCTCGCAACAAGGACTTACCGAAATGGCACACTGCCGTACCACCAAGGAGATCAGCCGACCGGTACCCCTCGGCCAAACACGCGAATCTCTGTCGTAGCAGTGCATGCGAGTCGGGTACCAGCAGGGCACCACACAGTGCGAGAGGACGATGAGATGCCCGGCGACGTTGTAGATCTGATCATGCAGGACCACCGCGAGGTCGAGCGGCTGTTCGCCGAACTCCAGGAGAATCCGGAGAAGCGACCGAACCTGCTCCCGGTGCTGACGACCCTGCTGACCGCCCACAGCCGGGCCGAGGAAGCCGAGGTCTATCCGGTCGCCGCCGCCGAAGCCGGCGAGAAGGAAGAGGTCTCGCACAGCCAGCAGGAGCACATCGAGGCCGACCAACTGCTCGCGAAGCTCGCCGAGACAGATCCGACCTCGGCCGCGTTCGACAAGGCGCTGCAGAACCTGATCGACGCGGTGTCACACCACGTCGAGGAGGAAGAGACGAAGGTCCTGCCCGGTATGCGGTCGAACTTGTCGGACGAACGCCGTACCGAACTGGGCGAAGCCTTCGTTGCGAGCCGCAAGCAACACCTCGGCGAGCAGCCCGGCGACATCACCCGCGACCAACTCGCGCAGCAGGCGAGTAACGCCGACATCAAGGGGACGTCCGGCCTGCCCAAGGACAAACTCCAGCAGAAGGTGCAGAAGCAAGCAGAACTCTGACAATCACACGGCGGTACACAGGACCGCCGCGGTAAAGCGCGCTTCGGTGACACAACTCGCCCGTTCGAGCCGTCGACGACGGCTCGAACGGGCGAGCAGGCTTGTGGTTCAGCGGCGCGCGGTCGTGTTCCGTCCGGTCACTGTGGATGCGATGACGACCAGGATGGCTGAGATCACGATGGCCACGAGCCAGCGCACCCAGTCGACGCCGGCGCTGCCGTTACCCCCGAACGCGGTGTAGACGAACCATCCGATGATTACCCCGCCGATTCCGCACAGGATGGTCAGCCAGATCGGGATGTTGTCCTTGTTGCCCGGAGCGACGAACTTTCCGAGTAGGCCGATGATGATGCCGGCCACGATGACTCCGATGATTTCCATGGTTCCGTTCCTCTTGTAGCCCCGAATCGCTGAGGTGATGTACCGCAGCGACCCCACCTGTGCCCAAGCCACAAACCGGTTCATCAGCCCTCGATGCCGGTCCCCGCGACTCGTTCAGCGACTCGCCCTGTGGCGGTGGCGCTCGCGCGAAGGTAACGAGGCGATGCTGCCCATTCGGTCAGCAGGTGTTCGGCGAAGAGGTTGTCGACGACGAGTGCGCAGCGGGCGCCGAACAGGACGTCGCCGATCGCGTCGGGATGCTGCTGCACGTAGCTGCCGCAGAGGTCGTGGGCCGCGATCTGCTCATGCACGGCGTCCGCCTCGACGTGCTCGGTGAAGTACTGCGCCTGTTCGTCCGAGGCGCCGAGTCGGGCGGCACCGGCGGCGTACTGGCGGTTGGGCAGCGTGGACGTCATCTCGAGCGCGGCCAGGTGACCGATGAGGGCGGCGGTCCAGCGGCGGTGGATTGCGAACAGCGACATCACGTTCGACACGGCCAGCGTGACGGCCGGCACCTCCGCGACGTAGCGGCCGTAAGTGTCGTCGAGGCCGAGCCAGCGCATCGTCGTACGGAACAGCTCGGAATGCATCCGCTCCGGGCGACCGCCGCCGTACTCGTCGGACTCGATCTCGACCAATGCCGCCTTCGCAGCGCCGTCCAGACGTGGGATGCCGAAGCTGTGCGGGTCGGCCTCCTTGAGCTGGTAGACCGACCGGTGCAGAACGAACTCGCGAAACTGCTCTCGCGTGGCGTGCCGACGCAGGTACGGCGCCAGCCGCGGCCCGTCGTCGGCCTCGATCATCGCCCGGAGCTGAGCTGCGACCGGCTCGTCGGTCGGACGAACCCGGCAGTTGGCCTCGAGCCAGTTGATCCACGGACGCTCCCAGTGGGTGCGGGCCGCAATGATCACCGGGTCCCACTGCGCGTCGGGTTCGACATCGTCGAAGCCGCGGTACTGCAGCTCGTACGCGATCCAGAGCGCAAGCTGCAGATCCTCGTCCGCGAACGGCTGACGGGATCGCGAGATCTCGATCGGCCGCTGTACACCCCTGAGCTGGTTGTTCAGCCAGGTACTGAGCGGCCCACGCGGTGGTGGTAGTTGCATGTGTCTCTCCTCGGCATTGACCGCGACCCGGTACCCGAGCAAGAAACCGTTGCAGGACTGGGTACCGGCGGTCCATGACCATGGATGACGACAGCGCGGCACAGCTCCGCTTCTACCCGGACGGCCCGATCCTGGTGCGCGGAGACTTCGAGCTGCTGGACGAGAACGGCAAGGCGATGGCGGCGGCACGCCGTACCATCGCGCTCTGCCGCTGCGGACGCACCGCCATCCCTCCGTTCTGCGACGGCACCCACGCCATCCCGCAACGCACCCGAGCGAGCTGACTGCGACCAGCGAGCAGTTGCCCATTGCACCGATCGCTGGTTTCCGACGGCTGTCTGCTGGCTACCGGGGTGGCTCGAGAATCTGGAACGGAGATGGCAGATGGCAACGTTGCGGGCGTTGGTGCTGGGATGTTCGTTGAGGAAGTCACCGGCGAAGTCGAGTTCGGAGCTGATCGGGCGTGAGTTGCTCACCGCCCTGGCCGACCATGACGTCGACGGCGAGCTGGTCCGGGTTGCCGATCATGACGTCCGGTTCGGGGTCAGTGCCGACGAGGGCGACGGCGACGAATGGCCGGCGCTGCGGGCGAAGATGCTTGCCGCGGACATCTTGATCATCGCGACCCCGATCTGGATGGGACAGCCGGCGAGCGTATGCAAGATGGTCCTGGAGCGGTTGGATGCCGAGCTGTCCGAGAAGGACGAGCAGGGCCGGCCGTTGGTGTACGGGAAGGTCGCCGTGGTCGGTGTCGTGGGCAACGAAGACGGCGCTCATCACGTCACCGCCGAGGTGTTGCAGGCGTTGAACGACGTCGGCTTCACGATCCCGGCCGCCGGAGCGACGTACTGGGTGGGAGAGGCGATGGGCTCGCTCGACTACAACGACGCCGGCCCGAAGCCCGACACCACCGGCCTCACCACAAAAACCGCCGCCGCGAACGCGGCTCACCTGGCCCGCCTCCTCCGCAACCAGCAATACCCACCAATCGAGGGCGACTGACTGCACAACTCGCTGCCACCCCAGCCGCAGCCCGAAGGCGTCCGCGTCATCCGCGATCCCCACGGCCACCTCGTGTGCCTCTTCCTGCCCGGCTACTAGCCTGGACTAGTTCAACGAACGCAAGAACGACGCGCCCGGCTGGGTCCTAGGTCAGCGCGAGGCGGACGAGGGCTGTGGTGGCGACGCCTGCGGCGGCTGCGGGCAGCATTGGGATGCGGGTGAGGTTGAGGGCGCCGGCGACGGCGACGCCGATCAGTTGGGTCCAGTCGAGGGTGCGGCCGCCGAGGTCGGTGACGATCAGGCCGGCGAGTAACGCCGGCGCGGTCAGCTGGGTGACCCGGACCACGGTCGGCGGGAGGTCGCGCTTCCCGAGTACCAATGGACCTGCGGCCTTCATGAACCAGTTAGCGACGCTGACCATCAGTACGCACAGATACAGCTTCATGATGCTCCTTTCGTCGTAGTCCGATCAGAGTTGCCGCAGCTGCGCCGAGCAGCGCGTAGCTGGGACCGGTGACGAACAGCAGTCCGGCGGAGATCATCCCGCCGAGCAGACACGCGACGAGGGCGCGGCGGGATCGGCGTACCTCGTCGATCAGCAGGATGACGAAGAACGCCGGGAACGCCACGTCGAGCCCGAGCTCGTGCATCAGATCCGGCGACGGGGCGGCCTGCGCGCCGACGGCGGTGCCTGCGGTCCAGCAGATCCATTGCGGCACGCTGACCCCGATCATCCGCCAGACGTCGTACCGGCCGTCCTCCTCGTGCGCGGCCAGGAACGACGCGTCGACGATGGCCTGAGCCTGGAGCATGCGCGCCCATCGGCTTCCACGCAGACTCGGCGCGATCGCCACGCTCATCACCAGGTATCGCACGTTGATCACCATCGCCGCGACCACCGCCGCCAACACCGTTGCCCCCGACAACGAACTGAGCAACGTGAACTGCGCCGAGCCGCTGAACGCGAACGCGGAGAACGCCACCGGTACGGCGGTCCCCCAGCCTCGCGCCCGCGCCTCCGCGCCGAAGTTCAGCGCCAGTACGGCGGTCGCGAGCCCCGGCCCGATGCCGAGGCGAAGCCCGCGCGTGAACGACTGCCGAGCAGGCGGCCTCATGCGGTTGTCCCGTCCCGGGCGCGCTGGTAATGCCGTCGCGCGCGGGCCCGGTTGCCGCAGTCGGCCGAGCTGCACCACCGGCGCGAACCGTTCTTGCTCCGGTCCAGGAACAGCCAGCCGCAACCGTCATCCCCGCACTGACGCAACCGACCGAGATCCTCGTCCTCGAACAGCCGCCACACCGCCAGCCGTACGGTGTCTCCCGGCTCATCCGCTCGCCATCGGAACGGACTCATCTCGACGGATGCCACCCGCACGACTCCGGCGATGAGGTCGTGCAGCGCGTCGATCGCGGCAGGGTCGGGCCGGTCTCCGACGGCGAGGGGCGCGAGTACGCCGTACGCGACGTCTCGCGCGGCCACCAGGTCGTCGCGCAGCCGCCGGGTCACCACCGCAGGATCCGCGCTCACGCCCGCAGCAAGCAGCCAGCGCTCCACGTTCGACAGATCGTCGAACCGATCAACCGTCCGCTCGGGATCGAGCCGCCACGCCACGGTGTTCACGAGATCAACCGCCAGCTGCCCACCGATCAACTCGGGCCGGTACACCACCCGGAACCACCTCCGGGTCTCACTCTAACAGCCATTAACCCCTTTTGCCTGTTAGAGCATCCGACTATAAGCCGGTTTCAGCGTCCAGGCGGCCGCTCTTGATGGCGGCCAGGAACGCCTGGTAGTCGCGTTCGTTCTGGTCGGCGTACGCCTCGGCGTACTCGACCATCGCCTCGGGGAACGCGTCATCGCTGTTGAGGTACGTCGTCAGCGCGATGCGGTCGCCGGACCGGGCATGCGCCCTGGCCAGGGTCCAGCCGCACAGCTGGCCGTACATCGTCATGCCGGACGGGTCCAGCTTCTCCACCGCGGCCGAACCCTTCATGTCCCGCAACTGCCGGACGTAGAAGTCGCGGGTCTGTCCGTCGATACCGTCGACCCGCTGCCAGCCGAGGAAGATGTCACTGCCCGCCTGCATCAGCCGTTGCCCAACCACCACGCGCTCCCCCTCGTTGCGGGGTGCCGATCGATGCCGGAACGCAGCCGGGACCTTCGTCTTCAGGACCGACGGACCGGCCTCCTTGAGTTGCAGGAAGAGCGGATCGCCGTCGTCGCGGCCGCGCAGCAGCACGATCCAGCAGCGCGTGCCGACGCTGCCGACTCCGACCACCTTGCGGGCCAGGTCGACCACCTCGAACTGGTCGAGCAACGTCCGCAGCTCGTGCGGCAGCGACCTGCGGTACTGGTCCAGCAGGGCTTTGATCCCGGTCTCGAGCTCTTGCCGGCCCGCCTCGGGCAGCAGATCGGCGATCGGGACGACCAACGGCGGTTCGGCCTTGATCCGGACGCCGTCGTCGGTCATCTCGCAGAGCTTGGTGAAGGCTTTGAGGCTTCCGCTGCCGCGTGCCTTGAGCAACGCCTGGTCGATGTTCTTGCGGCGGCTCGAGGTCAGCTTGTTACGCATGGTCTGCTCGACCTCGTCGATGTCCGCGCGGGCGTACCAGACGTCCAGGGCTCGCATGGTCCCGAACTCGGCGCTGGCGTCGCGATAGCGCCGTACCGTCTCGAGGACGCACCTGCGCCGCTCCTTGCGCGAGAAGCCGTTGTCCCGGCCCGCGACCGCGATGCTCGCCGCGAGGCGTTTGACGTCCCATTCCCACGGCCCGGCGATCGTCTCGTCGAAGTCGTTGATGTCGAACAGCAGCCGTCGTTCGGGCGATCCGAAGACTCCGAAGTTCGAGAGGTGGGCGTCCCCGCACAGTTGCACCCGGAGGCCGGAGACGGGCGCCGCGGCAAGGTCGGTCGCCATCCCGAGGGCGTTGCCCCGGAAGAACGCGAAGGGCGACACCATCATCCGGCCGTGCCGCACCGGGACGAGCTCGGGAATGCGCGACCGGGCCTGCTCCTCGAACAGTGCGACCGGATCCGGACGGTCCGGGGGCAGCACCAACTCCGCCTGCTCGCGCGGCGGCAGCACCACGCGCGCGGCAAGTCCCAGTCGGGCCCGGTCGGCCGGAGCGAGACGGCGCACGGTGGACACAGATCCAGTGCCGGCGCGAGCTGATCTCGTGGCGGGTGCGGCTCGTAACGGTGTGGGTGAAGCCGCCGTCGCGTTCCGTGCACTCATGCTCCCCACCCCTCCGGTCGTGATCGAGTCACGTGATCTGGCTCTGGTCCGCCAGAGTTCCACCCAACCTTGCGGCGAACAGGTCGGCATCACCCCCGCCGGATGAACCAGCGGCGCCGTTTCGGGGCTTGACTGGAACTGTGAAAGCCGCCGACGTCGACTACCACCAGCTCCCCAAGCGGACCCGGCGCCGCCTTGCCACGATGTCGCTGCTGCGTTCCCTGGGCGTGTCCGTGGTGATCGTCGCCGGCTACTTCGTCCTGCCCATGCGTATCGACGGCACCTTCGCCGTCGTCGCCCTGGTCGGCGGGCTTGCCGTCGTGGGGCTGCTGCTGGCCCGGCAGATCCTCGACATCTCCCGGTCCCCCTACCCGCGGATCAAGGCGATCGGTGCGTTGGCGACGTCAGTGCCCTTGTTCCTCGCGATCTTCAGTACGACGTACGTCCTGATGGCGCGTGCGCAACCGGCGAACTTCTCCGAGCCGTTGAGCCGGCTCGATGCGGCGTACTACACCGTGACCGTCTTCGCGACCGTCGGCTTCGGCGACATCACGGCCGTGTCGGCGGCGGCGCGCGCGGTCGTCACCGTGCAGATGCTCGGTGATCTCGTCATGGTCGGCCTGGTCGCGCGGACCCTCATCGGCGCCGTCCAGCACAATCTCAGTCAGCGGGGGGAATGACGGGCGGGTCCTCCAGGCGCACCATCCGGAAGGAGTTCACCAACCCGGCCAGAGCGGCGAGGATCGGGATGCCGAGGGCCACTTGCAGGGCGAGTGGTCTGGCGTCGGTGTTGATCCGGATGATCTCGTCGCGAACGTCCTGCGGTTGCTTGGCGAGCTGTTCCTCGAGCCCGGTGTTGGTCATCACTTCCGCATCGTGTTCCAGCGCCGTGGCGACCTGTTCCTGCTGGGCCGGCTGCAGGACGGTGCTCGCCTCCGCCTTGTTGGTGAAGGTGAAGGACAACGTCGCCAGCATGATCGCGCCGGCGAAGGCCAGTCCGAAGGACAGGCCGAACGAGCCCGCCGCCGAGTTCACGCCGGCCGCCTCGCTGACACGTTCCTCGGAGATCGGTCCCAGGGTGTAGTTGTTCAGCTGCGATACCAGGAGGCCGAGCCCGGTTCCCACGACGATCAGCGGCGCGACCAGGGCCCAGCCGGAGTCGGCCCGGGGCACGATCGGGATCAGGATCACCAGGCCCGCGGTCACGAGCGCGAAACCCCACCTGACGATCTTGCCCGGGCGTCGTCCACCGGCCTTCTTCTCGGCGATGATCGCCGCACCGAACATGCTGAGCGAGAGCGGCGCCAGGCTGAGGCCTGCCTCCATCGAGTTGTACTCGAGCACCATCTGCAGGTAGATCGGCAGGGCGATCATGCTGCCGCCCAGCGCGATCTGCTGGAGCATCTGCTGGGAGATGCCGAGCCGGTAGACGGCGGAGCTGAACAGAGCGGGATCGATGAGCGTCGGCTCACCCCGGCGCTTGCGTCGCACCAGCCAGTAGATGAACGAGCCGAGTGCGACCAGGCCGATGGCCAGGATCAGGCCGACGTACTCGCCGCCTTCCTGCCAGACCAGGATGCTCAAGACGATGCCACCCATGCCGAGCACGGACAGGATCGCACCGACGACGTCCACCCGCCGCGAGCCCGTGTACGGCACGTCGTGGACGAGTCCTTGGCCGGAGACAACGACCACGATCACCGCGACCTCGAGCAGGAACCCCACCCGCCAGGACAGGTAGGTGGTGATGAAACCTCCGAGCAGCGGACCGACCGCGGCAGCCATCGCAGCCGAGGCCCCCACCAAGGCGTACGCCTTCGTCTGCTCCGCTCCTTCGAAGTTGCCATGGATCAGCGACTGCATCGCAGGCAGCAGTAGCGACGCTCCGATGCCACCCACCAAGGCCCAGAAGATGATGATCGCGGTCAGGCTCTGGGCCAGTGCCATCGCGCTGGCCCCGATCGCGTAGCCGAGCAGTCCCAGCAGGTAGGCGCGCTTGCGCCCGATCAGATCGCCGACCTTGCTCCCGATCAGGATGAACGCCGCCGAGACCAGGGCCTCGAGCGCGATCGCGGACTGGACGCCGCTCACCGTCGTGTCGAGATCGCGGACCACCGAGGAGATCGAGACGTTCATCAGCGACGTGTCGACGACCAGCACGAACATCGCCATCGCGAGCAGCAGGGCGAGCCGTGGGTTGGCCTTCGTACCGGCGGGGACCCCGCTCGCCTCGTCGCTCATGGCGTCCCTCAGCCTGCGAGGATCTTGGCTTTCTGTGCCTCGAACTCGGCATCGGTGAGAACCCCCGACTGCTTCAGTTCGCCCAGCGTCTTGAGCTGGTCCAACCGGTCGGAGGTGGCCGACGGCGGCGGCGCAACCGGCGCCGCGGCTACCGGCGCGGGCGGCGGCGCGGTTTGCTCCGCATAGGCCTCGTCGCGTGTGGCCGCGGTCTCGGCGTCGCGCTGGGCGAACTTGGCGTCCTGCCTGCGCTGGATCCGGCCGTGGACGGCGGTCGCGGTGCCCGCGACGGCGGCGGTCCTCACTATTCCTCGCAACAGTCCTGGCATCTCAGGCTCCTTAGGTCGTCGCTTCCAGGGATTCCAGGGCGTCGAGCACTTCCATCACGTCCTGGGCGGGGATGCGCCCGCCACCGATCAGCGTGCCGCCGGACTCGAGGGCCGCGGCAACGAACGGGATCGCCCAGGTGTTCTCGTAGAGGATCAGCGCTGCGAGTGTTCCCGGCTGCATCGCGTCGGCCACCTCGAGCAGGTCGTCCTCGGCCAGGATCCCGGAGCGGGCACCGGCGAGATCCGCGAAGCCGCCGGCCTGACCGGTGCCTTCGGCGAGGTCCACCCAGTAGACGGAGCCGTTGGCGTCCTTGCCGACCACCATCACGTCGTAGACCTGAACGATGCCGCGTTCGACCAGGTTCACGAGCTCCTCCGCGGCCCGGCCCGTGAGCCGGTTGCCGGTGAACTCGATGAGTATGTAGTCGATGGGTCCGTGAACCTCTGCCTCCGGCATGTCTCTCCACCCTCCCACGTCGTTTCCCGTTCGTCGCCACGATGCCGCGACCGCCCGGCGGCGTCATCACCCCGGCGGGATGAGCTCAACCGGCACGCTCGCCTCCGGCCGCCGCACGGTCGGGGTGTGCGACGCGATAGTCGGCGATCGGGCGGTACCGGTCGTAGAGCGTCGCGAGAATGCTGAACAGGAAGATGAAGAAGAGCGCGTCCACGAGGTGCAGTTGCCCCGGTCCCCTCGACAGCAGCACGTCGGCGACCACCACCAGTACGACGTTCACCGCGAAGACGATCCCGAACGAGACTGCCGCGGAGTTCCACGAGTAGCCACGCCTGGCCGCCCACAGCCCGATCGCGGCGTTGATCACCACGAAGACCGCGATGCCGAGGAACATCTGGACGCCGCTGGCGTCGACGCCAGGCAGCACCTGGCCGTAGATCACGCTGATCAGGCCGATCAGGAAGATCTTCTCCAACGTCGTCAGATCGAAGACCTTCCGGTGCGCGGCCTGGTACGCGGCGCGCTCGGACGCCTCGTCGATACCCGCCGGCAACGGATCGGCACGGAACCTCCACGACCAGTCGGCCGGACTCAGCCGCGGACGCACGAAGAAGTACAGCACCGCGAGCAGCACGAGGATCGCGACGACGAGGGTCGGCAGGAACCATGGGACGTCCCGGATCGTGTCGGTCAGGTCGAGCTTGGCGATGTGGATCCAGTACTCCTGCGGCAGTTTGACGAAGATCCAGATCGCAGCGGCGACGATCACCCAGAACTTGAAGGTGTACCGCAGCGGATTCCGCCGGGTCCGCACCGATTCGTACGCGATGAAGAAGTACTCGAACGTGTTCGGGAACAGCAAGAGCAGCAGCCGGATACCGGTGGCCTCGAACGCGACGACGCCGATCTGCCGGAAGAAGAACAGGAAGCGGCTGATCTTGACCGCCCCCGGATGGGTCCAGTTCCGCAGGCTCGCCAGGTAGGCGATGGACAGGTAGAAGACGTCCATCGCCTTGTCGTAGCTCTGGTAGAACGGCGGGTCGAATCCGAACGTCTGGAAGATCGTCTGGTCGACACCGTCGAGCAGCAGGCAGGCGATGATGGCCGGCAACGGGAACATCGGGATCAGCAGCGGCAGCGCGAAGCGCGCGAGGACCACACTCCAGAACACGACCTCGACACTCATGTCAGAACTCCCCACGCCGACGCATCCCGCGAGGCCTGCCGTCGGGGTCGTAGACGAGCCGGTACAACGGTTCCGCCCAGAAAGCCTGGAAACGGCTGATCGGTTGCGTGTGGTGCGGACGGATCTGCCCCGGTGGCCGCTCACCTGTTCGGCCCGCGGCGTACCAGGCATCCAGGTCCGCCGCGGTCTGTTGCCACAGCCCGAAGCCCGTCTCGAGGTCGAGCTTGGCCAGGCGGTCACGCGGCATACCGAGGTGCTCCGACCACACCTCCAGCCGGAGCTCCCGGGCCAGCCGACGGGTGCCCTCGGCAACCAGATCGCGGTCTTCGAGGGTCCCGTCCAGAACGGCGCAGGTGAGTTCGCTGTCGCAGGTCCATGACCGCCGGTTGAAGTTGTCCGAGCCGCAGGTGAACCACACGTCGTCGACGATGCAGATCTTCGCGTGCACGTAGATCGGAGCGCCCGCGCCGTTCTCCAGGTTGTAGATCGCGACCCGCTCGGGCGCCGTGCGCCGCAACATCCGTACGGCGCGCAGCTGGCCGAAGCGGGCCGGCGGACCACTCAGTGCCCCGTCGGCATCGGGGTACCGCGGTACGACGATGATCACGTGCAACCCGGGCCACCGCTCGAGGGCGTCGTGGATCCCCTCCGCGATCAGCTCCGACCACAGGTACTGGTCCTCCAGATAGATCAGCTTCCGCGCATTGCCGAACGCCTTCAGGTACGCGCGGGCGATGCTCCGCTCCCCCAGCGGCGCGAACGGATAGCCAGGACGTTTGTGGGCATACGTTCGCAACACCTGTACGGCGTGCGGCCCGGCCGGCGGCGGATCGGGGAACGACTCCGGCAGCGACTTCGGATGGCGCGGCATCCGGGCCAGCCGTTGCACGACCATCCGGTACGGCGTCCGGCGGTCGAGCGGGTGGCCGTCGTCCCAGCGCTCGACGACGGTCCGGAGCAGATCGCCGACGACCGGTCCGCGGATCTCGAGCGCCGCATCGTGCCAGGGGGTCTGGTCGCCGTACCTGCGGTCCATCGGTGCCTGCTGAGGATCACCGAGATGCTCGCCGTCGTCACGGCGCTGGTGGGACAGGTCGATACCGCCGACGAACGCGACGTCCAGCTCCGGCCGGCCCTTGCGCCGGATCACGAACAGCTTCTGGTGATGCGACGCCAGCCGCCGGACGCGCTGGTCGAGCAGTACCTCGGCGCCCGCCTCGTTGAGCTTCGTCCCCAGGCGCCGGTTCTCCCGCGCATTGAACTGCAGATGGTCCGAATGGGATCGCCACAGCAGTGCCCTGATCTCGATCCCCGACCGGGCCAGATCGGCCAGCACAGTGCCGATCGTCGGACCTTCGGGCAGCAGCTTCTCGTCCGCGTCACCACGCCAGTCGGTGAAATAGACCCGGTCGCCGGCGTGCAGTGCGCACAGTTCCTCGTACAGCCGGCGGAAGTACGTCGCGCCGTGGATCAGCGGCCGGACCAGGTTGCCGTCGACCCAGGATCCGTCCACGTCCCCGACCCGGTCGATGTCCGTACCGGGATTGCCGCGCTCGTCCGGTCGCAGGAACCATTTCCCGGCTGTGTGGTCGGTCATCGTGACACCCCTCGGTCGAGTGTTGCGTCCTGACCTCCCGGGTTGCTCATCCTCCGCGGGTGAGTCCCGCTGCGTTGTCCGTGCTGTTCGAGATAGCCGACGAGCACGCGATGGAGCTCGTCCGCGCCACGGATCGGCTGGTCCGGGATCACCAGGTCGGGCGGGGCGAGGAGCAACGCCCGGCCCTGCCACCCGCCCAGTCCCCCGTGGCTGCCGACCAGTCCCTCGAACGCGGAGACCTCGCCGGTGTCGTGGTCGACCGAGCTGTTGACGTACAGGTCAGGTGCCTCAGGCATCGACACCGCTCTCAGCAGGTCCGCCGGGATCAACGGCCCGAAGGGGGCCAGCGGGTCATCCCCTGTCACCTTCGAGTCGGCCAGCCGGTGGACCCCCGAAGGTCCGACGACCAGCGGTCCGTGCTCCTCGCTCATCACTGCGACAAAGGTGACCCCGTCGTGGTTCACCAAGCCCGGGATCAGGGCCGGCCAGCGACCGGTGAGCTCCTCCAGCGTCAGCCGCTGCTCCTCGGCGGCGTACACCAGGCCGAGGTTCCCCGACCCCAGGACGACCAGGTCCGAATTGCTGGTGACTGTCGGCGGTGCGGACCGGCGCTGCACCCGGCCGGCGGCGTTGTGGGCGACCCGTCCCGTCCCGCTATCACCGCCGGCGAGGTCGGCGAGCAGACCGTTCAGGCGCCCCCAGCCCTCGACGGGCTGCTCGACCGCTTCGACGCGTGCCGCGGTCAGCTGCGAGCAGACGGCAGCGAGATCGACGCCGAACCGGTCGGCGAAGATCGCGCCCTGGGACTGGCCATGGTCGGACAGAACGACCAGCCGGTACGGGCGCGGTGCGGCCTCGGCAACTGCCTCCAGGCAGGCGAGCACGTGATCGAGCCGGTCGAGCGCGGCCAGCGACTCCGGCCGCAGTGCACCGGCATGATGAGCCACCTCGTCGTAGTCGACATAGTCGACGTACACGGACCGGGTGCCGCGGATCATCTCCTCGGCCACCAAGGCAGTGTTGAGATCCCGCAGTACGACGTTCGTCACCGCCCGCATGCCGGCGAAGAGCCAGCCGCGGTGTCCCCGCGGACGTACGTCGCGCCGTCGTTGCCGCCGGGCCTCGAACCGCTCCCGGCCGATCTCTGCGATCGCCCCGAACAGACTGCCCGCGAACCCGTCCGGCCTGGCCAGATACCAGGCGACCCGACGACGGGTGTCGGCCGAGCCACGGCTGATCTCGAGCTTGCTCATCGTCAGCACCGATCTCTCGGCGTCACCGCTGAAGAGGTTCGAGATACTCACACCGCCGTCGGCCAGGAGACCTCGACCGTCCGACGCGCGGCGCTCGATCTCGGCGGCGTCGGCGGCCCGGTTCGCCACCAGCACCCGCCCGAGCGCCCGGTCGTACCAACGGAAAGCAGGCACGCCGTCGATCCGGCCGTGCAGGATCCCCAACTGACTGGCGGGCGTGGTTGGGGGCAGCACCGGCGTCCACTCCACCAGGCGGTAGCCGCCGTCACGGATCCAGCGCCCCACAGTGGGCAGAGTTGCGGCCAGCAATTGCCAGCGCAGTACGGGGAACGGCACGCCGTCCAGCTGAACGAAGATCACGCCAGGAACCTCGGGATCGTCGACAGTTATCCGCCGCCGCCTGGTTCGACGGACAAGAGCCGCGGTAAAGGCTTCCGGCGTACCGGAGGTGCAGAGCCACGCCACGATCGTCGTCGCGGCCGCAGCGATCCACGCCGCGATCAGCACCACCCAGAACGAGTCCGCCTCGACGCCCGGGATCAGCGACAGCGCCGCTGCAAGGATCACGGCCTGGCCGACTATTGCCAGCAGCAGTACCGCGAGCCATCCGATCGCCGCACTCGCGACGACGAGCAGCGGGCGCACCAGCGCGCCGACCAGCAATGCGGCCGCTGCCGCGGCGAGCAGTTGCGGGAACGACGAGAACCGCAGGCCCGGTAGCACGGCCGCGGCGAGCGCCAGGGCCAGGACCGAGGTGACGTAGGTGGCCGCGATCCGGCCGAGATCGCCGGTACGGACCAGCGGCGTGGACACGGCTAGCCGGCCGTCACTGGCGGATCGAATCGAGCGCGCGATGGTCGGTCATCTGTGGTCACCCTCTTGCTCGTTCCCCGACGGACGTCGAGTGCGCGTCGACAGTAGGGCCGCACGGACCGGCTGCGCGTCACCCTTGGCGGACGACGTCGAGGATCATCCCGGGCGGGTGATGCCCGCCAGGCCGATCTGAGCGACTTTCGAAGCCACGATGGGTCGGGAGGGAGGGTGCGACGATGTCCGCAGACTCCACGCAGCCCCCCGACGTCCCGTCGCCATCAGCCCTGCCGCGCGGAGTCGTCGTACTCCTCGGCACGGCAGCCGCCATCCTGACGGCCGCCGGCCTGCGCGGCTTCGCGGGCATCGCCGGACCCGTCTTCCTCGCGCTCATCCTGACGATCGCCGTGAGTCCTCTGCGCCGGCTGCTGGTCAGGCAAGGAATGAAGGTCTGGATCGCCTCGCTGATCGCGCTCGTGGTGGTGAACGCCTTCCTGCTGGGTATGGCGGCCGCGCTGGCCCTCTCCGTCGCCAAGCTGGCGACGCTGCTCCCGACGTACCAGGAGAGGTTCACCGCTCTGGTCGACGATGTCCGTGGCTGGCTCGCGGACCGTGGAATCGGCACCGAGCAGATCCAGGCGGCCCTGCAGAAGATCGACCTCGGGAAGTTCTTCGACGTCCTGCAAGGCTGGCTGTCCGGACTCCTCGGGGTCGTCTCGAACCTCGGTTTCATCATCGTCGTGCTGTTCTTCATGGGCCTCGACGCGAGCGCCTTCTCGGAGCGCCTGCGGGAGGCGGCCCGGGTCAGGCCGGACATCAGCTCCGCCCTGACCGGCTTCGCCCGCGGTACGACGCGCTACCTGGTCGTGTCCACGGTCTTCGGACTGATCGTCGCCATCTTCGACGTCGGCGTCCTGTACCTGCTGGACATCCCGCTGCCCTGGCTGTGGGGGCTGCTGGCCTTCATCACCAACTACATCCCGAACGTCGGGTTCTTCATCGGCGTCATCCCGCCCGCGCTGCTCGGGCTGCTCGACCACGGCTGGGCCACGCTGCTGTGGGTGATCATCGCCTACAGCGTCATCAACTTCATCATCCAGTCGATCATCCAGCCGAAGGTCGTCGGCGAGGCGGTCGGGCTGTCGACGACGCTGACGTTCCTGTCCCTGGTCTTCTGGGCCTGGATCCTCGGCCCGCTGGGCGCCGTACTGGCGATCCCGCTCTCGCTCCTGGTCAAGGCGCTACTGCTGGACGCCGACCCCTCCACCCGCTGGCTCGGCGGCCTCATCTCCGGCGACCAGCTCCCCGAGGACGCCCCGCCCGTCGAAGAAGAGGAAGAAGCAGCAGACCTCCCACCCACCGAGGTCGCCACCGAGCAGGTCGGATAAGTCGGATACGGAGGCCGCCCGGGGTTCAGGTACGGCGTTCTGCGCGGCCCTGGGTCACGGCCCAGATGACCCACACGCAGAGCGCGATCACCACGATCGACCACACCGGCTGGTACGGGATGAAGAAGAAGTAGTCGAGCGCGGTCAACCCGGCGACGACGATCGCGACCACGCCGGCCCAGCCCTTGTTCATGAAGAGGCCGAATCCGACCACCACGACCGCGAGGCCCAGCACCAGGTGGATCCATCCCCACGCGACGGTGTCGAGGTCGAACGCGTAGCGCCGGGAGACGACCAGGTAGTCGTCGTCGAGGATCGCGGCCATGCCCGCGACCATCGAGAACGCACCGACCATGACCATGATGCTCGCGGCGAACGCGATCCCGCCCACCGCACCGCTCGACACGTCGTGCCGCTCGTCCATATCGCCGTACGTCATCGTGCTCGGCCTCCCTCGTCGTTGCTCACCACGATGCCCGCGGATCCCGGCCGCCACATCGTCCGACCGGGGTGAGATATCGGCGCGGATTCGGACCTAGGCTCGCAGCCGATCCCGGGTGAGGAGACCCCGGACGCGGAGGGAGACGGCGTGAGTGGTCATCGCGTGAGCGCTCGTCCGGTACTGCGGTGGCTGCGGTCGGTCCGGCCGGAGCGACGGAGTCTGCGGGCCGACGTGATCGCGGGTCTACCGGGCGCGATCAGCAGTGTCCCCAACGGGATGGCGTCGGCGGCTTTGATCGGGGTGAACCCGATCCACGGGCTGTACGCGAGCTTCGCCGGTCCGGTCGCCGGCGGGCTCGCGACGAGCAGTCAGCTGATGGTGGTCACGACGACCACGGCCGGGGCCCTCGCCGCCGGATCGGCCCTGGAGGGCGTCGATGCGGCGGACCGGCCGCAAGCCCTGCTGCTGTTGACGATCATCGCCGGCCTGGTGATGATCCTGGCCGGGATCGCACGACTCGGGCGCTACACCCGCTTCGTCTCGCACTCGGTCATGACCGGCTTCCTCACCGGGATCTCGGTGAACATCGTCCTCAGCCAGCTGCCCGGACTGACCGGCGCCGAGGCCTCCGGGCAGATCGCCCTCGCCAAGGCGGTGGACGTCGCCATCCATCCCACCCGGATCGATATCCCCTCCCTGCTCGCGGGGCTGGGTGCGCTCGGAATCCTCATCGGCCTGTCCCGGACCCGGCTCTCGGCGGTGAGCGCCTTGGTTGCGTTGGTCATCCCAACGGTTGGCCTGGCGGTCGCCGGCGCCGGCGACGTGGCGCTCGTCAAGGACACCGGCCAGATCCCCCGCGGTATTCCGCTGCCGCAGCTGCCCGACTTCGGCGAGCTGTCGTTTCCCCTGGTCACCGGAGCGTTGGCCGTCGCGGCGATCGTCCTCGTGCAGGGCAGCGGTGTCGCCGATGCCGCGCCGAACCTGGACGGGACCGCCTCGAAGGCGAACCGCGACTTCGTTGCCCAGGGCATCGGGAACCTCGCGGCCGGATTCTTCCGCGGTCAACCGGTGGGCGGGTCGGTCGGTCAGACCGCCCTGAACCGGACCGTCGGCGGCCGCACCAGGTGGGCGGCGATCCTTTCCGGGCTGTGGATGGTGGTGATCCTGGTGGCCTGCGCGGGCGTGATCGGACTCGTCGCCATGCCCACGCTGGCCGCCATCCTCATTTACGCGGCGGTGAAGTCGCTGAAGCCGCGCGAGGTGGCAACGATTCTGCGTACCGGACCGACCTCTCAGATCGCGGTGATCACGACGTTCTGCGCGACCCTGTTCCTGCCGGTCTCGGCCGCGGTAGGTATCGGCGTGTCACTCTCGCTACTGTTGCAGCTCAACCAGGAAGCCATGGACCTGAAGGTCGTGCTGCTGAGGTCCGCCGGCGACGGCCGGTGGACCGAGCACCCGGCTCCTTCGAACCTGCCCAGCCATCAGGCGACCGTCCTCGACGTCTACGGGAGCCTGCTGTACGCCGGCGCACGCACGCTGCGGGTCAAGCTGCCCGACCCGGGCGGCGCCGAGGCACCGGCCGTCGTACTGCGGCTGCGCGGCCGGACCGCCGTCGGCGCGACGTTCGTCAAGGTCGTGGACGACTACGCCGTCGCGGTGGAGGCCGTCGGCGGCCGGTTGTACCTCAGCGGCGTCGACTCCACCCTCGCCGAACTCCTTCGTCGTAGCGACCGGCTGGACGGGTCCGATCCGGTCGGCATCTTCGAGGCCACCGAGCTGGTCGGGGAATCGACCGAGCGGGCATTGCGGGCGGCCGAGGCCTGGGCGCTCCAGCACCGACCAGAAAGCACCGATCAATAGCGGGCCTGCGGGTAACCCGGACCGGTACGGCGGGTCCGCGTCGCCGACCGCGCCGCACCGCTCACCAGCGTGCCGATCGCGATCCCGACCGCGAGGTTGATCACCGCGGTCGCAACCTTCGACGACGTCGAGCCGTTGGTGACGAACGGCGCGAAGGCCGCCGCGAGCGTCGCCAGAGCGATGATCCACCCGAAGAACCTGAGCGGCCGGGGCGTGGAGATCACCAACAGGTGCATGAGCCCGGTGGCCAGCAACGCCGCGAGCGCGCACCACAGCGCGTACTTCGGTGTGTCCGCGTCTCCCCAGGTGCCCTCGCCTTCGGGTGCGAGGACAGGTACGTCGAAGACGCCGCGGGCGACCAGGATGCCGACCACCGCGATCAAGCCGGCAACGACGGCAGTAGCCGCGCCTCCGGCCCACAACCGACCGGCGTCCACCGCGTGCGCACCGCCTTGCGTGGGTTGAACTGTCATGACGTGCGCTCCTTGTGTTCCGTCTCAAGGGCCAGCCGGCCTGCCAATCGCCCGATGAGCGCTCCGACCGTCGCCCCGACCACGACGTCACTCGGGTAGTGCACGCCCGTATAGATCCGCGAGAACGCGACGACCGACGCTGCGACCCGCAGGATCGGTCTAAGCGCGGGCAGGACCTCTCCGACCGCAACGGCGAAGGCAGCAGCGGATGCCGAGTGCCCGGACGGAAAGGACCCCGAGGTGGGCATCCGCACCCACCGCTGCACGGGTACGCCGAGGCGTACGCGGTTGGGCCGACGACGTACACCTGCCGTCTTCTTCATCGGCTGGTTCACCACCAGGGACGCGGCCCCGATCGCCGCGACCCCTGCGGCCGCAGCCCGCCGACCCCGTGGGCCGCCGACCAGGGTGAGTACACCGGCAATCAGGAACCATGGCTTGGAGAAATCGGCGAAGTCCGACACCCGCCGCAGCGGCTCGTCCAGGACCGGCGTGGACAGCTGCGCCACCGACCGGTACAGCGCACGGTCGTAACGAGCCAGACGACGCGGCGAGGCGGTCACCCAGCGGTCCCCGTCACCACGTGTTCGCGGTCCCGGCCGAGGACGATGCGCACCAGCTGGACGAGCCCGGCGCGCAGCCCCTCGGGAACGGTCGCCGACGGCGATGAACCCGGGTGCTGGTGGGCGATCCGGACGCGAAGAACTCCCGGCCGGATCGCGAACCGCAGCGGCGCGTCGAGGACGAGTGCCTCTCCGTCGACGCCGGCCGGCAGCGGGCGATCGGCCTCCACCTCGAACGTCGGAGCGGTCCACTCTCGCCACGGGCGCTGAAGGCGGCGTTGATCGCCGTCCGCAGGCGCCCCCAGGACGGTGATGCCGAGCAGACCGTCATCGATGCGTGGACGGGTACCGGATCCGATCGCGCGACCGAGCCGGTAGCGGTTGTTGGACACGAGTACGGCGGCACCGCCGCGATGATCGTGACCGCCCGGGCCGGTCCAGCGCATGTCGAGATCGCTGCCACTCTCGCCCAGCGCGTCGGGCACCGTGTCGAGGATGGTCCGCATCTTGGCATCGCGATAGCCGCTGCGTTGGACCGCTTCGGCGTACAGGCCGAGTGACACGTTGTTCACGAACACGCGGCCGTTGACCTCGGCGAGGTCGACCAATCGCTCACCGCCGTCGACGAAGGCGTCCAGCGCACCGACCACGTCGTCCCGGTCGACCCCGAGATCGAGCGCGAAGTGGTTGCGGGTGCCGGCCGGAACGCAGGCGTACGGCAGCGAGAGTTCAGCGGCGACCGAGGCAACGATCGCCTGCGAGCCGTCCCCGCCGGCCATCGCGAGCCCGTCGGCGCCGCGCGCGACCGCTCCCCGGACGAGGGTTTCGAGATCGTCACCGAGCTTCAGCTCGATCGGCTCGATACCGCGGTCGCGCGCTTCCTTGGCCAAGGCGAACCGTTCCGCCTTTCCGCCACCGGATTTCGGGTTGTAGAACAGCACCGCATGCTGCGGTGCCGTTGCAGGCGGCAGATCCACATGAGACGTAAAGGCGGCGCGAGTCGCGGCCAGAGTGACCAGGAGCCCCACCAGGACCAGCAGGTCCACGCCGAACTTCCCACCCACAACGATGAAGATCACCACGCCGGCGAGCGCGACACCGGCCACGTACAAACCGGCCAGGCGCGCTATCCCCCGTCGCAACGCGCCGTACCAGGCCGCCACCGCAGCGATCACCACACAGGCCAACACACCGAGCCCACGCGGGAACTGATTCACAGAATTCACCACGCCGAGCACGAGCGTCGCCGCCCCTACCACCAGCGCCACAACCGCCGCAACCCGCCGCCTCATGGAACCCATCCTGTGCGGCTGCCACCGCCACTACATCCCACAGCCGGGATGAGGTGCTCCCCCGAACGCGATGTCACGGTGCAGGCAGTCCGATACACGACGGAGGCGGCGCGGTGACCGAAGCCACGTTCGCAGTGCTCGCGCTGCTGGTCCTGGCCTGGGCGGTGACCTCGGACCTCCTGGCCCGGGCGAACATCACCGGTCCGCTGGTTTTCACCGCTGCCGGCTTCGTGCTGGGCAACCCGGACTGGGGACCCCTCAAGGTGCACGTCGAGGCCCCATCGGTCCACCTGCTGGCCGAGCTGACCCTTGCGATGCTGTTGTTCTCGGACGCCTCCAGAGTCAACCTCTCCGGACTGAAACGGGACATCAACCTGCCCGTGCGTCTGCTCGGCATCGGACTTCCGCTCTCGGTGATCGTCGGCTCACTCTTAGCGGCCTGGCTCTTCGACGACTTCACCTGGGCACTCGCAGGCTTCGTCGGCGCCACACTGGCTCCGACCGACGCGGCTCTCAGTGCCCAGGTCGTCAACGACCAACGGATACCCATGCGGCTGCGTCGCGCACTGAACGTGGAGAGCGGACTCAACGACGGCATCGTGACACCGATCGTCACGTTCACGCTCGCGGTTGCCGCGGGACAACTCGGCACAGCGCACGAGGGCGACGCCTCCACAGACGGGAGCGGGGCGCTACTCGAGCTCGCGATCGGCCTCGGCGTCGGCGTAGTGGTCGGGCTCGGAAGCGGCAGGCTCCTGACCTACGGATCCCGCCGCGACTGGGTCAGCACCGGCGCGGGACGGCTCGGCACGTTCGCCGGCGCGCTCAGCAGCTTCGCCCTGGCCGTCGCCTTGAGCGGCAACGGCTTCATCGCGGCGTTCGTGGCCGGGATCGCCTTCCGGGCGGGACTCGACGAGGACGTCATCGACGCGGACAACGTCATCGAGCTGCCGGAACTCGTCGGCGAGATCCTGGCGTTCGCGGTCTGGTTCCTGTTCGGCGCCGCGCTGGTGCCGTTCCTCGTCCACAACTTCGACCTGCCGCTCCTCGCGTACGCCGTACTGAGCCTGACCGCGGTCCGCATGGTCCCGGTCGCCCTGGCGCTGCTGGGGAAGGGTTTGGACAGCCAGACCGTCCTCTTCGTCGGATGGTTCGGGCCTCGTGGTCTCGCGTCCGTGGTCTTCGCGTTGCTGGCGATCGAAGAACTCGGCGAGAACGAGGTGGTGGAACGCGCCGTCGCCGCCGTCGCTCTCACCGTGCTGCTGAGCGTCGTACTGCACGGAATCTCGGCCGGGCCGCTCGGACGTCGTTACGTCAGGCTCGAACAAGCAGAGGACAGTCCGGGTCCCGGACCTCGGTCACGACGCTCCCCACATCACCACCTCAATAGCGACCTGCGCTGATCCGGATCAGTGCGGAGGCCTGCGCCGATCGGCGGTGGTGAGCTGAGCTTCCTCGTCTCTGGTCCATGGTGCTTCGTCGATCCCTCCGAGCTGGTCGCGTACGTCGGACCACCGGGCAGTCAGGGCGTACAGCACAACGACGTCCAGCACGATCATCAGCACCGACCAGACCGGGTAGGCGCCGAGCCAGAGGATCTGTACGACGGCATGCAGGCTGACGAGCAGGATCGCCGTGATCCTGGCCCACGTCCGCGCCGCGATCAGACCGGCGCCGACGGGCATCAACAGCAGTCCGAAGATCAGCAGGATCCATCCCCAGCCGGTCACGTCCACGAGGACGAGCTTGCTCGGCGTGACCACCAAACGCTCGTCGGAGAACAGCGCGACAAGCCCCTCGAAGACGTTGACCAGTCCGATCACCATCAGCACCGCACCGGCGAACACCACGACGCCGGTCATGGCCGCCCCGACCTTTTTCGCAGCCATCTCTGTATCTCCTCTCGCTGCGTCGGCCGACCGCCGGAGTCGGCGACGGCTCGCACCTGGATGCTGACTCCCGCCACCCGGCAGGCACCTCACCCCGGGAGGATGAGTCCCGGCTACTCGCTGTCGCCGTACGTCCCGATCGGTCGGTTCATCCGCCGGGGGTGAGGTTCCGTGCGCCGGCGGCAGCGACGATCGAGCCTGGCCGACAGGCGAGGAGGCGCAGATGAACCTCGTCTGGGCTGCTCTGGTCAGCGTCCTCGCGACCGCCGTCACCGTCACGGCGATGCTCCTCGTGCGCAGGCGGGCGCCGCAGGGAGGCCACTTCAGCGATGGTGACCGTGCCTCCGGAGTCTTCGGTGTGCTCGCCACCGGATTCTCCGTGCTGCTCGGTTTCATCATCTTCCTGTCGTTCAGCTCGTACGACCAGTCACGAACCGGCGCCGAGACCGAGGCGACGATCGTGGCGCAACAGGTCCAAACGGCCCAGTTCCTTCCGGCCAGGACCGAGCTCACCGGCGAGCTGATCTGCTACGCGCGGTCCGTCGCCGGGGTCGAGTGGGATGCCCTGGACACCGGCACGCTCGGGAACTCCGTCAATCCGTGGGGCGTCGAGATGTACCGGACGATCTCGGCCGTCGCCCCGCGGACGCCGGTCGAGCAGTCGGCGTACGACCGCTGGATGGACCAGACCGCCGCCCGGGAACAGGCCCGCATCGACCGCGTGCACGGGGCGGAGGGGATCATCCCGGCGCCGGTGTGGCTGGTCCTGTCGGTCATCTCCGTGGTGATCTTCGGGTACCTGCTGTTCTTCGCCGACCCGGCCGAGGGCGCGGTGACGCAGGGCCTGCTGATGGGCAGCGTGACGATGGTCATCACGCTCTTACTGTTCCTGCTCGTCTTCTTCGACCATCCGCACGGCGAAGGGGTGGGCAGGCTGCAGCCGACCGCCATGGTGCGAACCATCAGCCAGATCGATGCCTCGCTCAAGCTGGTCGGGCTCCACGTCACCCCTCCGTGTGACGAGCACGGCAGCCGACGCTGAAGAAGGCCCGGTGATCGTTCAGCAGGGATGATGCGGCAGTCAGGGTGCTGGTGAATCGTCGGCTGAGTACACGCAACCCAGGGGTGGGAAGAGAAGGGCGGCCGATCATGTCGACGACAGTTGAACATCTGACTCTGGACGAGCGGAGCGCACGCGGCGTGCAGGCTCGCACCCGCGCGATGCCGGACAGTCATGCCGGGTGGAAGCCCGCCTCGGACCGGCCGGACCCGGTAGCACTCATCGAGGAGCAGAATCTCCGGCGGGACGCGGACCTGGTTCCGGTCCGGCACGGCCGGATGATGGCCTCGCCGTTCACGTTCTATCGCGGTGCCGCCAGGATCATGGCCGCCGACCTGGCCGACACGCCCACCTCCGGTCTCCAGGTCCAGCTGTGCGGGGACGCCCACCTGTCGAACTTCGGCGCGTTCGCCTCGCCGGAGCGAAATCTGGTGTTCGACATCAACGACTTCGACGAGACCCTTCCGGGCCCGTTCGAGTACGACGTCAAGCGGCTGGCCGCGAGTCTCATGGTCGCGGCCCAGAACAACGGCTGCTCGGAGTCGGACGCACGTGCGATCACGAAGGCCTGTGTCACCTCCTACCGGGAGTCGATGGCCGAGTTCGCCGGCCTCAAGACTCTCGACGTGTGGTACGCCCACCTTGCCGAGGACCAGATCAAGCAGTCGATGGCCGCGTTCCTGTCCGGGGCCGACAGCAACGGCAAGGGATCCAAGAAGGGCAAGCGCAAGGGCAATCGCGAGGAGGACGGCATCAGCGGGCTGACGCCGAAGCAGGCGAAACAGGCCCAGAAGCGGTTCGAGAAGAACGCACTGAAGACGCACTCCCGGACCAGTGACCAGGCGCTGTCCAAGCTCGGCGAAGAGGTCGACGGCCGCTACCGGATCGTCAGTGTCCCGCCGGTGATCGTCCCCGTGCGCGACCTGCACACGACGTACGGCGTTGAGCCGGGAGAACTCGAGCAAACCGTCTTCGGTCTGTTCCGGGACTACCGTTCCACCCTCCGGCTCGACCTCCGGCAGCTGCTGCAGCGCTTCGAGGTCGTCGACTGGGCCCGGAAGGTCGTCGGCGTCGGCAGTGTCGGAACGCGCGCGTTCATCGTCCTCCTGCAGGGCCGTGACGCCGGCGATCCGCTGTTCCTCCAGGTGAAGGAAGCCACCAGGTCGGTGCTCGAAGGAACCTTGCGCAAGAGCGCGTTCAAGCAATCGGGCGAGCGGGTGGTCCAGGGCCAGCGAATGATGCAGGCCAACAGCGACATCTTCCTGGGCTGGTCCAAAGGGGTTCAGGCCGACCGCTACTTCTACTGGCGCCAACTGCGCGACATGAAAGGCTCGGCACTCGTGGAGCTGATGGCACCCGCGGCGCTGGCCTGGTACGGCCGCACGTGCGGGTGGACGCTGGCCCGTGCACACGCACGAACCGGCGACCCGGTGTCGATCTCGGCGTACCTCGGCGACGACGACGGCTTCGACAAGTCGATCACCGACTTCTCCGAACGCTATGCGGCCCAGAACGACCAGGACTTCGCCGATTTCGCCAAGGCCATCGCCTCGAACCGGATCGAGGCCATCCCGGACGTCTGACCACCCGGGTCGACAGCTCGGCCGGCGTGCGGATCCCGGAGCACGTCCGGTCGAGCTGGGGCTTCCCGGGTCAGCCCGGACTACTTGGCCGCGTTCTTGACCTCGGTCGCACTGTCCGCGTCGACCTCGTGCTTGGTCACCTTCTCCGCGTGCGACAGCGCCTTGTCGACGTCGGTGACCCAGGTTTCCTCGAACAGCGCCACGATGCCCGAGCTGTTCGCCGGCAAGGAGTCCTCGACGTCGGCCTTGATCGCCGCCTTCTCCCGGTGGGACTTGAGACCACCGATGCCGAGACCCGCTCCCGCACCGACCGCCGCACCGGCCAGCAGGCTCGGTGGGAAGATCAGGCCGATGACCGCACCGCCGACTGCACCCCAGGCAGCGCCCTTCCGGGCCGTGTGGAAGTCGTCGTCGACCTTGATCTTGCCGTCGGCGCCGCGGCTGATGAGGACCAGCCCGTCGACCTTGATCAGATCGTCCGAAGCGGCTTGCTTGATCGTGTCCCAATCGACGCGCGCCGCCGCCGCATCGGTGTACGCGGCGATGTACAGGGCGACGGGAGCCTTCATGTCAGATCCCACGGGTCTCTCCTTTGATCACGCGACCGCGGCCGCACCCGAGTCCTAGGCTCCTCACGATGCCTCCGGCGCCGAGGTGCGGCGTCACCCCGGGCGGACTAGTCGGCCTTCAGGGCGTCGCTGACCCCTGATCAGGTGCTGATCTTGAACTTCGGCGACATCGCCAGCTCGGCCAGTTGGCGGGTGCTGAAGACCGGTTGCGTCAGCGGCGATCGGCCCTCGCGGTCGGTCTTCCTGGATTGGGCGAGGACCACGACGGTGCCGTCGTCGTAGCGGTAGGCGGCCCACTGGTCGTAGCTGTGGTGGCCCTTGGCGGTCACCACGCCGACCTTCTTGCCGCCGATGTCCATCACAGTGCAGGTACCGGACCCACCCCAGAACTCCCCCGCCAGCTTGCACGGAGTCGTCGCCGGTTTCCCGGTGGGTGTGGTCGCCTGCACCAGCAACTGGCCGAGCCGGTTGTCGTTCTGGACCGGGATGATGGCCTGGTACTCCCAGTAGTCCTGCTCCCCGTCATTCGACGCGTACTGCGCCTGCGGCCATCTCATCGCGCGGCCGTCCGGGTACTTCACATCCGGCGTGCTGAAGCCCGTCGGCACGGACGAGCTGAGGTCCTGCATCAACGTCACGGCCCGATCGGCGCGCGGACCCGCGCTCGCCGTCCGGTCCACCTGGCCCTCCGGCCACGGGTCACCGGACTTCCGCGCCGTCGGCACCTTCGGCAGCACGGTGGAGGTCGCACGCGGCGTCGGCACTGACGGCGACGCACTGGGGACGCCGGCCACCATCTGGCCCGTCGACCGGCCACCCGTGTGGTGCGCGACCAGTACGGGACCGGCCCCGATGCCAACCACCAGCGTGGCGACGGCGGCCGCGGCCAATACCGCCGCACGCCGCTTGCGCGCCCGGCGGGCCTGATCGAGAGCACGCGCAGGATCCATCGACGGCGGCGGGCTGCTCCGCACCATCACGTCGTGCAGCGCCTCGCTGAGATCGTCTTCGTTCATCGCACCTTCTCCTCTTCCAGCAGACCGCGCAGCGTCGCCAGCCCGCGCGCGGCCTGGCTCTTGACATTTCCTGCCGAGCAATCGAGCAATGCCGCCGTCTGCTCGACGGACTGGTCCTCCCAGTACCGCAGGACGAGGACGGCGCGTTGCCTCGGCGGCACCTTCGCGAGCGCCTCCAGCAGCACGAGCCGTTCGTCGGCAAGGCCGGAGGACGGCGACGCCCGATCGGTCTCCGCGGACCCGACCGACTCGTGCCGGAACCACCCCCGGCGCCGCTCGGACAGGAACGTGCGTACGAGCGTCTGCCTGGTGTAGCTGTCCATTGCCTCGTGCCGCTGGATCCGGCGCCAGACCAGGTAGATCTTCGTGAACGTCTGCTGGACCAGGTCCTCCGCTCGATGCCAGTCGCCGCACAGCAGGTACGCCGTGCCTCGCATGGCGTCCGACCGTGCAACGAAGTACGCCTCGAATGCGGCGTCCCTGTCACTCATCTGTCCTCCCCGTCCTCGGTACCGGGTTAGACACGCCTATGGGTGCAAAGTTGGTTGCATCGCCTCGACAAGGATGTGGTGAGGATGACGGCTTCGAACGGTTGGCCGGTCGTGCTGCTTCACGGGTGGCCGGTCACAGAGAGGCACTGGGACAGTCTGCTGCCGCTCCTGAGTGGGAGTGGTTTCGCGCCGGTTCCGGTCGCGCTGCCGGGGCTCGGTACGCCGGTGGGGAGCGCGACCGGCTTCCGGAAGAGCGACCTCGCCGACCACCTCATCGACGAGCTCAGCAACCGCGGGCTGACCCGCTTCTCCCTGGTCGGCCACGACTGGGGCGGCACGGTCGCCCTTCTCCTGGCCGCTGCCATGCCCCAGGCGGTGAACGCGCTCGTGATCGAGGAGGAGATCCTCCCCGGGATCGACGTCGACATCCCGGCACCTGGCGCCGACTATTACCCGACCTGGCACGGACCGTTCAACCGCACCCCCGGCCTCGCCGAGCAGCTCGTCCCGGGACGAGAGGACGCGTACTACGGAACCTTCCTCCGCCAGAGCGCCGGCCCGGCCGGACTGGACCCGGACACGCTCCGCTCCTACATCGACGCCTACACGACGGCCGACGCGCTGGAGGCCGGGCTCGGCTACTACCGAGCCCGGGCCGACGACATCACCGACGTCCGACGACTCCAGGCGAAGCCGATCCACACACCCGTGCTCGCGCTCGGAGGCCGCTACGCGATGGGCACCGCCGTCGCGGACGGCCTCCGAACGCTGTCGACACAGGTCACGGGCCTCGTCCTGGAACAATCCGGCCACTACCCCGCCGAACAAGAACCCGAACCCGCGGCCGAAGCCATCGTCGACTTCTTGAGTCAGATCGGCAGCGGGTCGTAGTTGGCGCCGAACGGCGCGTCGGGCCGAGCGAACTCGCCCATCAGGGCACGCCGCAGCGGTGTGGTGCGCTCGAGGAACTCGGGGTCGTTGCTGAGGCGGTCGGCCGGGCGGACCCACGGCGGGCTGTAGACGTAGTGGGTGGTGAACCGGTCGTAGTCGCCGTCGTGGCGGAAGGTCCGGTGCCAGACGCCGTTGTGGAAGACCAAGGCGGAGCCCGCCTCGGCGCAGATGACGTGGCCGATCGCGATGTCGCCCTTGTTCTTCCGGATGGAGTCAGGCAGCGGGACCCGCGAGCGATGGCTGCCGGGGATCAGTTCCATGTTGCCCATGCCGGGCACGGTCTGATCGGTGAGCAGGTACGACACGCGCAGCTGGATCAACGGAACCGGGTAGCCCAGGTCCTTGAAGTCGAACGCGGACGAGCCGTCCTGGTGCCAACCGCCGTTCCCCGCGTGCGCCGGTTGCATGGTGTTCCAGCCTGCCTGCAGGACGAATCGGTCGCCGAGCAGGCCTTGGACCTTCGGAAGTACGTCGGGATGATCGATGAGCCGCTCGAGCACCGGCTCGCTCTCGTACGTCCGGCCGATCTGCCCGAACTCGCGGTCGCGGCTCTCGTGCAGACGCTGCGACACGTCGTACGCCTCCGCGGCCTCGTCCTTGGTCAAGACGTTGGGGATCAGGAAGTAACCCCACGACTCGAAGATGAAGCGGTCGGTCTCGGTCAGCTGCCCTTTGTCTACGACGGGATCAAGCATCACTCAGCCCTCTTCGTCAGGTTGTCACCGCGGATGGTTGCGGACGCCATCCAATTCTGGCCCACTCGTATACCGATAAACATCCGATGCCCGGATGCGGTCAGCGGCCGAGACGGGCGGCTAGGACCAGCGCGGTGGGCGGATCAGCCGGTCCGGGAGCGTCGTGCCGGCGTCGCCGCGGGTCGCGTTGACCTGCATCTGGGTCAGGAAGATGCTCCGCGCGAGGTGTGCGCCGCGTACGTCGGTGTCCCGCAGGTCGGCGCCGATGAGATCAGCGGAGGTGAGGTCGGCGCGCCGCAGGTCGGCGCCGATCAGGTAGGAGCTGCGCAGGTCAGCGCCCCGCAGATCGGCGCCGACCAGGTCCGCACCCATGAGATCCGCGCCGCGTCGGTTCAGCGGGGTGGCCGATACGCCGGCCCGGACGAGCTCGCTGGTCCGGAGCAGCAGGTCGTTGATCCGTGAACGGTGGGCGAGGACGTCGAGCGCCGTCAGCGACTCCGGGCTGCCGAGAGCCAGCTGTTCGGTGTCGTCGGTCGCATGCCTGAGCGGACCGTGAAGCGAAGGTGCCAGCTCGAGGGCCTCGGTCAGGTACCAGAGCAGCTCGTGCAGCAGCCGCACTACCGAGAACACCTCGAACATCTGCGCGCCGGAGTCCGCCGCCTGCCGCCAGTCACGGCCGCCGAAGGTGATCTGCGTGACCTTCTGACCGGCGCCGAAGCAGTCGTACACGGTGCAGCCCGGGAAGCCGCCGTCGCGCAGCCGCGCGTGGATACCGCAGCGGAAGTCGTGTTTCAGGTTCGGGCACGGTTGGCCGGCCGGCTTGTCGATGGCGAAGTCGGCGGACGCGGTCATCGCGAGCGCCACGCAGCACAGGCCGACACACTGCGTGCAGTCGGCACGCAGGTCAGGGCGTCGTACGGGCCGGTCGGGCATATCCCTGTCGAGGCTAGAGCGTGCCGCCGCAAATCGCATCAGCCGCGCCGCTGCGTCATCGCCTCTCGTGCACAGGCGGCGGCCAAGGGATGCCCGGAGTCGATGGCGAGCTGGTACGCCGACTCGGCACCGTCGAGATCGCCCCGATCCTGACGAAGCACGCCGAGATTGAACGCGGCCTTCGGCGCCATGTCAGCGTGCCCGGACTCGATCACCAACAGGAAGGCCGACTCCGCGCCGGCAAAGTCCGCCCGACCGTGACGCAGCACCCCGAGATTCACCGCCGCCTGCGGAGCCTGGTCGGCATGCCCGGAGTCGATCACCACTTGATACGCCAGCTCCGCGCCGTCGAAATCGCCCCGGCCTTCGCGCAGTACGCCGAGATTGACCGCCGCCTTCGGTGCGAGGTCGGCGTGGCCGGAGTCGATCGCGACCAGGTACGCCAGCTCCGCGCCGGCGAGATCACCCCTTCCCTCGCAGAGCACCGCGAGGTTGATCGCTGCCATCGGCGCCATGTCAGCGTGTCCGGACTCGATCGCCAGCCGATAGGCGCGCTCCGCGCCAACGCAGTCGCCCCGGCGCACGCGGAGTACGCCGAGGTTGACCGCGGCTCTCGGGGCCTGGTCGACATGGCCGGAGTCGATCGCCACCTGGTAGGCGCGCTCCGCGCCGTCGGGATCGTCACGCAGTACGCCGAGGTTGACGGCGGCCATCGGGGCCAGGTCCGCGTGGCCGGAGTCGATCGCCACCTGCAGCGCCTGCTCGGCGCCGGCGAAATCGCCCCGGCCCTCGCGGAGTACCCCGAGGTTCACCGCCGCCATCGGGGCGTGGTCCGCGTGCCCTGAGTCGATCGCGAGCTGATACGCCCGCTCCGCCCCGACGAAATCGTCCCGATCCTCACACAGGACCCCGAGATTGAACGCAGCCTTCGGCCCGAGGTCGGCGTGCCCGATCTCAACCGTCGTCATCACCACACCCCCCGACTACCTCGAATCATTCTTCACCTGATGTGTGCGGAGCTCCAGAGATACGTGTCGTATCCGGAGGTGCCACCACCGGGCGCCAGCGTCGTCGCGTCAGAGTCGAACGCCACGTGCTGTCCGTCGTCGGAGATCGCCGGGCCGTGGCTGCCGTTGCGGCCGTTCACCTGCGTCTGATCCTGGCCGGAGGTGATCCAGAGGAGCGACCTGGTCCTCCGGTCGAGCCGGAACACGTCGCTGATCTCCCCTTCGTCGGTGCGAGTCAGGCGAGCTGTCGACCCGTAGGTCACATACCGCCCGTCTGCAGAGATATCGGTCCGGAAGCCGGCGCCGATCGCCAGTGCCGGCTGGCCCAGGTGGTCGACGGAAACCAGCTCGAGTCGATCGGTGCGGAGGTCGCGAAGCCAGACGTTCGGAACCGGATCCATTCCCGGCAGCCACCCGATGACGGTGAAGACCACGAACCGTCCGTCGTTCGAAATCGACGGCTTCCCGGCCTCGAGAGAATCCGACCGCGGGTCGACCGTGACACCGCGCGAAACCACGCGAGTCCTGTTCGTATCGCGGTCCCGTACGGCGACCTCGGTATTGGAAGCGAAGGCGACGAAGCGGCCGTTCGCCGAGATCGCGGGATCACTCGACGAATGGGTCGACTGCAGCCCGCCGGCGGTCAGCGAAACGCGTTCGGTCCGAGCGCGGTCGAGGTCCCGTACGAAGACATCTGCGGTCTGGTTCGTATCGCCGGCGACCAGGTTCGTCGATGCCGACGTGAACACCACATGCAGACCATCGGCCGAGATCTCCGGCTGGTGCGCGCCTTGGTCCGCCTGGCCGCTGCGCCCGACGGAGACCAGCGTCGTACGTCCGGTCCGCAGATCGCGAACGAAGACATCCGGGCTGTTGTTGGTGTCACCGGGCAGCAGGTTCGAAGCGTCGGAGTTGAAGGCGACGAACCGCCCGTCAGCCGAGATCGAACCTTGGCTGCTCTCCTGGTTTCCCTGGATCCCGCCGACCCCGACCGATGCAAGCGTCGTACGGCCGGTCTTGGTGTCGCGGACGAAGACATCCCGTTGACCGTTGGTGTCGTTGGGGACGAGATCGGTCGCGTACGACGAGAAGACGACGTACCGCCCGTCACCCGACACTCCCACGCCCTTCTCCGTCCCAGGGAACAAGCCGGCGTTGCCACCACCTCCAGCAGCTCCGACCGACACGAGGCCGATCGTGCCCTGATGCCGATCACCGTCGGCCGCCGCCGGCACAGCGACCGCGCCCACCGGTACTGCGGCTACTGCAAGCACTGCAAGAGCAGTACGAATCGGTCGACGGTCTTTGATGGTGTGAAGAAGTGTCACGATGTCCCCCCTTTGGACACCTGCTAGATGCCGCCGGAGCGCAGTAAGTTGCAGACCCGGCCACAGTCGGTCCCGACGTTAGAGTGGCCGGATGGTGTTGCGGCTGGTGTTCGCGGATGACAACTTCTTGGTGCGTGAAGGGATATCTGCCCTTCTCGCCGAGGCCGCTGAGATCGATCTGGTCGAGACAGTTGGGGATCCTGCCGCTCTGCTCAGGGCGGTTGCCGAGCACCGGCCCGATGCCGTCCTCACCGACATCCGGATGCCGCCGACGTTCACCACCGAAGGAATCGACGCAGCGAAACGGATCCGGGCCGAGCAGCCGTCCACCGGAGTTGTCGTGCTGTCGCAGTACGTCGAGGAGGACTACGCCTTCGACCTGTTGTCGGACGGTGTCGCGGGACTCGGATACCTGTTGAAGGAGCGAGTGTCCCAGCTCGACGACCTGGTCCGGGCCCTGTACGACGTGGCGCGGGGTGGCTCGGTGCTCGACCCCACGGTCGTCGAGGGACTGCTCGCGCGGAAGATCAAGGACGAACAGTCGCCGCTCCTCCGGCTCACCGGGCGAGAACGAGAGGTGCTCCAGGAGATGGCGGCCGGCCGCAGTAACGCGGCCACCTCGAAGGCGCTGTTCATGAGCGAGCGCGCCGTCGAGAAACACGTCAGCGCGGTCTTCCAGAAGCTCGGTCTGGCGGACGAGGCCGACGTGAACCGCCGCGTGATGGCCGTCCTGGCGTTCCTCGAAGCCACCAGATAGTGCGGGCAACCGCACCACAGCCGAGCGGTCAGCCCCATGCCGCGCCGGCACCTCGATGCCTCACCCTGGCCGCAAGGAGGCAGGTCTGTGGTCGCTGTACGTGTCCTGGTCGTTGACGACCAAGAACCCTTTCGCCGGGCCATCGCAGCCGTCGTGTCGGAGACCGACGGCTTCGTCGTCGTCGCGGCGAGCGCATCGGGTGAGGAGTCGCTGCGAGCCATCGGCCGGCTCCGCCCGGACCTGGTGCTGATGGACGTACGCCTGCCGGGCATCGACGGGATCGAGGCCTGCCGGCGGATCACCGTCGCCGCGGACGCGCCGGTCGTCGTACTGCTCTCGACCTCTCCCCCGGACGAGTTCGAGCTGTCCGGCTGCGGGGCGGCCACCTACCTCGCCAAGGCCACCTTCGGCCCCGAGCAACTCGTCGCCACCTGGACCGCGGCTAGACCGGGATGCTGACCGACACCAGCAACGGATCATCGAGGTACGGCGTTCCGCCGACCGCCTCGATCCGATCGACGATGGCCTGTACGTCGATCTCCCCGCGGGCTACTCCATGCACTCGGACGACGAGCTCCTCCGCCACGACCGCCAGATCGATCCGGGCCCCGGTGGATGCCGACCGCAGCGCTTCAACACAACAGAAATAGGCCGCTGCTTCGACCCCGGCTGGGAACCGCCGATCCGCCGACGGCTCGACCCGCAGTACGGCGACAGCGCCGGTCCGGGCCAGGTGTGACCGCAGCGCGCGGGACAGACCGGACCGCGACAGCTGACCGGGAAAGACGCCATGGGTCAGCTCACGCAAGGATTCGAGCGCGGTGTTCGTCGAGGTGACGAGCCGCTCGAGCTCGACCGACGCTGCGACGCTCGATCCGGCTACACGGAGGCTGCTGAGGCGCTCCGGCATCGGCGCGAGATGGGACAGTACGTCGCGAGCGATCGCGGACTCCAACCGCTGTCGGGTGGCATCGTCCGCGGCAACCAGTCGTCTCCGTGACTCGGCGAGCGCACCGGTGGTGACATCCAGAGCGGCCACGTGTGCAGCCAGCTCGAACTCCATCGCAGCATTGCGAAACGCCACCGCGGTTTGGTCCGCCAGATCGCGGAGCAGCTGTTCGTCCGTGGGTCGGAGCGGACGTCCCTTCGGCATGATGACGCCGATGCTGCCGAGAGTCTCGCCGCCGTACCGGACCGGCACCTCCCACTCCGGGGGTTCTTCGGACTCAGCGGGCCAGGACTTGGAGATCCAGTCCGCTCCGGGCACCTGGAGGACGACGGTCGAGGATCGCGCGGACACCGCACGCCCGGCTGCTTCCGCGACCGCGGGCAACAGCGAGGTCGGCGAAGGGGTCTCGGCCAGGCGACGACTGAAGTCGGACAGCGCTTCGTACGGCTGCGCCCGTACTCCGTAGGCGAGCCGATTGGCCAGCCGGACCACCCACCCGCGGAGCGGCTGGAACGCGAGCGCGACCAGCGCGGTCGCCAGCAGGGACACCCAGAATCCGCTCGTCCGCAGGTTCACCAGGCCCGAGACGGCCAGCACCAGGCCGGCGTACCCGATCCCGGCGAAAATGGTGCCCAAGGCAAGGACTACGGCGCGGTTGATGATCAGGTCGAGGTCGAAGAGGCGGTACCGCAGTACGGCGACGGCGAGCAGCAGTGGCAGGCACGGATAGGAGATGTACAGCGGAAGAGTCGCGAGCCAGGTCTGGTGACCGCCGTTGATCGACTGCACGACGATCAGGTAGACGAAGCTCAAGGCGATGAGCGCTGCCGACACGGCAATCAACCGCACCTGCTGCCGCTGCTCCCCCTGGCTGCGGCGCAGGCGCAGGACCGTTGACACCATCGCGGCGATCAGGCCACCGGAGATGAACGGCAGACCGACCACGGACAACAGACTGCCGACCGGACCGAGGTTGTGATCGTCGATGTCGTACTCCGCCGGCGACAGCGTGAGCAGCATCCCGGCGTACGCGCCGTATCCGAGCAGGACGACGACCGCCGCCGCGCGCCAACGACGGGACAGGAAATGGCCGTCCGGCGCAACGAGGAACACAACGCCCAACGCGGCCAGCGACAGCTGCCCACCGAGCAGGGAGGCAACCCAACCGGCAACTCCGCCCAGGCTCCGCGACCCCGGCCCGTCCGCAGTGACCACCCAGACGCTGTAGGCCTCGGCCAGCAATGAGATCGACGACGAGAAGCCGATCAGGCACAGCAACCAGCCGATCGGATGCCGCGCCCAGCGAGCGACGATCAGGGCACCCATCGTCGCGCAGCCGATGACCGCGATGCTGACGAACGGGACGCCGTGCACGGCCACCGCTTCCTCGGACAGCAACGGCCGGTACCGGGAGGTCACCCAGATATCTGCCCCGGCCAACAGCGCGGTGATCGCCACCAGTACCCACGCCACCCGCGCGTACATGTCAGTCCCCGGGCCGGAGCGGGCCCGGCAGGCTCGCGGCGACCAGCGTGCCGTGCGACGGCGTGGTCGCGATCGTCAGGGTTCCGCCGGCCGACTCGACCCGATCACGCATGTTGACCAGGCCCGCGCCCGCACCTGTTGCCTCGGGATCGAACCCGGAACCGTCGTCCTGGACGGTCACCTCGAGAAGGCGAGGGCCGCCGGTCAGGCAGAGCTGAATCGCCTTCGCTGCCGAGTGTTTCGCGGCGTTCTGCAAGGCCTCCAGCGCACAGAAGTACGCCGCGGCCTCGACGCCGGCCGGGTAGCGGCCGAGGTCGGCCACGACGAACTCCACCGGGAGTGGGCTGTCGGCGATCGCCGTACGGAGCGCTGCCTCCAAACCTTCGTCGACGAGCAGGTTCGGGTAGATGCCGCGGGACAGATTCGCGATCGTCTCGATGGTGACGGTCGCCGCTCGACATTGCGCCTGGACGAGTCGGTCCGCCCGTTCAGGGGCCCGGCCCGCGAGGGTACGCGCGAGGCTCAGGTTCACCGCGAGGGCGACCAGATGCTGTTGCGCGCCGTCGTGGATGTCCCGCTCGAGCCGGCGACGTTCGGCGTTCTGTGCATCGACAACTCGTTGCCGGGACCTTCGCAGTTCGGCCGCCAAGGTGGACAACTCCGCGATCCGGTGCACGAGTTCGGCCCGCAGCCGAGTGCCTCGCAACACCAGCCCGGCCTGGTCCGCGAGGCCGGCGAACAGCCGCTCCTCGACCGGAGTGAGCGGCACGTTCTCGTGTTCCTGTACGGCGAGCACGCCAAGCAGCTCACCCGCCTGCCGTACCGCGAGCTCACGTCGGCCACCCACGCCGACCGAGCTGTCAGGCGGCCACGTCGCAGCGAGCCTCAACGTCCCGTCGACCATCAGCCACACCTGCGCCGACTGCGCACCCGTGCCATCGGCGAGGATCTCGGCCATCCGCACCGGCAGGTCGTCCCGGCTACCGGTCACAGCCGGCGAGAACCGCTTCAGCACCTCGTACGGCGACTGCCGTCCCCCGTGCACCAGCCGCGACATCACGCTCTCGAGGCGTGACTGCACGCGCCCGAACGCCAGCGCCACCACAGCCGTGGCGAGCACCGAGAGCCCGATGTGGGGCGAGGACGTGCGGCCGATCAGAACCCCGCCGCCGAGCACGATGACGACGTACACCAGCACCACGAACACCACGAGCCCGCCGAGCACCAGCAGGCCGACGAAGCGTTCACGGCCCGTCAGCCATCGCCCCCTCACCCTCACCTCTGCAGTCTGCCCCTGCAGCTGCCGGGATGGGAGTACCCGAACCCTCTGGGGTGGGTTACCCGCACGATCGCCCGCTGCACCGCTGCGGTCAGCCCCCGGCCGACGTGCGCCCAGCGCGGTGGGAGCGAGCAGCTGAAACGCCTTTGCTGGTAGCACGGCCGCTCGTTCCGGGGAGGCCACTCCAGCACAGGGGGTCTCACCTATGTCTGCCACCACAATCGCTCCGACCACATCCGCGGCCCGCGCGGAAGGCGTCAGTAAGTTCTACGGATCCGGAGACGCGACCGTCACCGCTCTCAAAGACGTTCACGTTGCCCTGCAGGCCGGTCAGTTCACCGCGATCATGGGCCCGTCCGGGTCAGGCAAGTCGACGCTGCTGCACATGCTCGCGGGCCTCGACCGGCCGACGTCGGGTGAGGTGTTCCTCGGCGACACCCGGATCAGCTCGCTCAACGACAAGGCGCTCACCCTGCTGCGTCGCGATCAGATCGGGTTCATCTTCCAGTCGTTCAACCTGCTGCCGACGATGACCGCGGCCGAGAACATCGTGCTGCCGATCCGCATCGCGGGCCGCAAGCCCGACGACGCCTGGGTGCAGTCGATCGTCGACAAGCTCGGGCTGGCTGACAGGTTGTCGCACCGCCCGACTGAACTGTCCGGTGGGCAACAGCAGCGGGTGGCCGCGGCCCGTGCCCTGGCTTCGCGTCCGCAGATCGTCTTCGCCGACGAGCCCACCGGCGCCTTGGATTCAGCCGCCGGCACCGAGTTACTCACCTTCCTGCGCACAGCAGTCCAGGAACTCGGCCAGACGGTCGTCATGGTCACCCACGACCCGACCGCGGCCAGCTACGCCGACCGGGTGCTGTTCCTGGCCGACGGCCACGTCGTCGACGAGATGTTCGAGCCGACCGCTGACGCCGTACTGGACTTCATGAAGCACCTGGGAGCGTGACCCATGTTCACCGCAACTCTGCGAGGGATGCTCGCACACAAGGTCCGGCTCGTCCTGACGATCGCGTCGATCGCGTTGGGCGTCGCGTTCCTGGCCGGCACGCTCGTGCTGACCGACACGATGCACGTGGCGTTCGACCAGCTCTTCGGCAAGGTCTCCGCCGGTACGTCGGCAGTCGTCCGGACCGAGGCCGCCTACAGCCAGTCGGAAGGCATCAGCACCAGCAGGGCGCCGATCCCGGCCGCTGTCGTCAACGGCGTACGCACGGTTGACGGCGTACGTGCCGCTGAAGGTGCCGTCAGCGGCTACGCGCTGCTGACCGACAACGCCGGCCGGGCCGTGCTGACCAACGGCGGTGCGCCGACGATGGGCTACAGCCTGGCCGCCGACCCCGCGCTGCGCGGTGACGTCAAGCTCCTGAGCGGCACCGCGCCGACCGGACCACGTCAGGTCGCGATCGACGCCACGAGCGCCGAGGAGCACCACATCGCGATTGGTTCCACCATCAAGGTGCTGTTCCAGGGTCCGGCGCAGGACTTCACCGTGGTCGGGACCGTCGGTTTCGGCAAGGAGAAGGACCTCGGCGGGACCACCGGCGCGTACTTCGACTCCGCCACCGCGCAGCGGGTTCTCGGCGTACCCGGGTTCTTCGACGCGATCAACGTGAGCGCGGACAACGGCGTACAGCCCACCGAGCTCGTGCAACGGATCAACGCCGTCCTGCCGAACGGCGCCGAGGCCGTCACCGGCGCGACCGTGGTGAAGGAATCCGCGGACGCGGTGAACAAGGACCTCAGGTTCGTCGGAATCCTGTTCCTGGTCTTCGCCGGGATCGCGTTGTTCGTCGGCGCCTTCATCATCTGGAACACGTTCACGATGACGATCACCCAGCGGTCCCGCGAGATCGCGTTGCTGCGGGCGATCGGCGCCACCCGGCGGCAGGTGAACCAGAGCCTGATCGTCGAGGCGTTCCTGCTGGGCCTGCTGGCCTCCGCGGTCGGAATCGCTCTCGGCCTGTTGGTTGCCAAGGGCCTCAATCTGCTCATGGACGCGGTCGGCTTCTCGCTGCCGAGTACGTCGATGCAGGTCCAGCCGCGCACGATCGTGGTCTCCCTGCTGGTGGGCACCCTGGTGACCGTCGTCGCCGCGCTCGTACCGGCGTACCGGGCGACGAAGGTCCTGCCGGTCGAGGCACTGCGCGAGGCCGTTCCGGGATCCGGCAACCCGTCGGGCAAGCGTGTCATCGCCGGCATCGTCGTCACCGGACTCGGCCTGGCCGGCCTGTTCACGACCCTGTACGGCGATCTCAGCATGAAGCTGTTCGGCCCCAGCCTGCTGGCCATCATCACCGGTGTCCTGATGCTGCTGCCGGCCGCGGCCCGGCCGCTCGCGTCGCTGATCGGCGTACCGCTGCGACTGCGGGGCCTGCCCGGCGAGCTGGCCAGGCAGAACGCGATGCGCAATCCACGCCGTACGTCGTCCACCGCGGCCGCACTGATGGTCGGCCTGACGCTGGTCGTCAGCATGGGCGTGTTCGCGTCGTCGCTGAAGGCGTCGTTCACGGACATCGTCGGAGACTCGACGAACGCCGAGCTGTTCGTGACGCCCTCGAGCAAGCAGGCCCCGGGCTTCAGCCCCGAGGTGATCAAGGTCGTCCAGGGCGTCTCCGGGGTCAACGCGGTCTCGGCCAGCGGCTTCGGCCAGGCCCGCTTCAACGGCACGGACTCCAGCTACTCGGCCGTCGACCCGGCGACCGCGGCAGTGGGTCTGAACCTGCGGTTGTCGTCCGGTTCGGTCTCCGCGCTCGGCACGGACGGCGTGGTGGTGGCCAAGACCACCGCCACGACCCACGGATGGAAGCTCGGCACCGTCATTCCCAGCGAGTTCGCGCAGACGGGCAAACGGAACTTCCACGTCGTCGGCATCTACGACAGCAAGGGCTGGATCAGCGACGACTACGTCATCAGCATCGCCGCACAGACCGCGGCGGCCGGCCGGCAGCTGACCGCTTCCGGGCTGGTCACGCTCGCGGACGGAGCCGACAAGGGAACCGTGCAGCATGCCATCACGGACGCGCTGACCGGCCACCCCGACGCCAAGGTGCTGGACCGCAAGGGGTTCGAGAAGGAGGCGAGTGGGTTCATCGACCAGTTGCTCACCTTCGTCACCGTGATGCTGTTGCTGGCGGTCGTGATCGCGCTGCTGGGCATCGTCAACACACTGGTGCTGTCGGTGTACGAGCGCACCCGCGAGCTCGGCCTGCTCCGCGCCGTCGGGATGACGCGGGCTCAGGTACGGGCGATGGTCCGCTGGGAGTCTGTGGTCATCTCGCTGATCGGCGCACTGGCCGGAGCCACCCTCGGTATCGGCCTGGGCCTCGGGCTCTCGCAGGCGCTCGCCGACGAGGGCATCAAGTCGATCTCGGTGCCCGGCCTGCAGGTCACGTTGTACGTCGTCCTCGCGGCCGTCGCCGGCGTACTCGCCGCCATCGGCCCGGCCCGGTCCGCCGCGAAGGTCGACGTACTGAAGGCGGTGATCGCCGACTGAAACCGCCCGTCCCACAGGTCCCCACTCGTTGAAAGGTTGCCCAGCATGACCGGATTGGTACCACCCACCACGACCACCGAACCGAACTACTCACACTCGGCCCTCGCCCGGCTGGCCGGCCCGCTCGCGGTGGCCGCCGGCCTCCTGATGGTCGTCGTCGAACTGGCGATCCTGCCCATCGTCGATGTCGACGATCACGTCGGAACCTCGACCAACCTCGTCTACCGGATCAGCGGCGTCGTGTACTTCGTCGCCTTCTGCCTGCTCGTGCTCGTCGCGGTCGCGGCGTACGCACGCCAGGCACACAGGGCCGGCCGCCTCGGCCTGATCGGCATGATCGCGGCCGTCGTAGGCACCATGTGGCTCGGCGGCGACCTGTGGTTCGAGTCGTTCTACGTCACCTACATCGCCGATCACGCCCCCCAGGTCCTCGAACTCGATCCGGGCGGCATGATCGTCATCGGCGCCATCTCCAGCTACCTGTTGTTCGCCATCGGCTGGGCCCTCTTCGGCATCGCGAGCCTGCGCGCCGGGGTCTTCCCCCGCGTCATCAGCGCAGCCATCATCATCGGCGGCCTCCTCGGCTTCCAGGCCCTCCTCCCGCCCTGGGGCATCGCCCTCGGCCTGGCCATGGTCTGGCTCGGCGTATGGCTGATCCGGACACCCGCACAGGTCGAGGCGACCTGACTCACCCGTCCGATCGTGTCGTTGTGCGATCGGAGGGTTTCTGAGAGTGATGGTCGGTTGTTTACCTTGCGCACATGTGGGGTGCTCGCAGTGTTGGGGTCGGCGCGGTTGGCGGATCTCACGATTGGTCAGGCTCTGGCGGTGGCGTCAGGGTCGGCCAATCCTGTGAGGAGGAATCGTGATACGGAAACGCATCGCGGCTGCGGTTGTGGCGGCGGCGGCCGTCGTCGCCTCGGTGGTGGTCGTGAACGGCCACTCGTCGCCCGCGCAAGCGGCGGCGAGTGTGCCGGTGTTCGACCACATCGTGCTGGTGATGTTCGAGAACCACGCGTACTCGCAGATCAGCGGGAGCTCCGGCGCCCCGACGTTCAACAGCCTGGCGGGCCAGGGTGCGAAGTTCACCCAGGCGTACGGCGTCACCCACCCCAGCCAACCCAACTATGCAGCGATCTTCTCCGGGTCGACGCAAGGCCTGACCAGCGACAGCTGCCCGCACACGTACAGCGGCAGCAACCTGGGCAAGCAGCTGATCGACGCCGGCAAGACCTTCAAGGGCTACTCCGAGAGCATGCCGTCGGTCGGCTACACCGGCTGCTCGAGCGGCCAGTACCAGCGCAAGCACAACAGCTGGGTCAACTTCAGCAACGTGCCGTCGGCGAACAACCTGCGGTACGCCGACTTCCCGAGCTCGGCGAACTACGCGAGCCTGCCGACCGTCTCGTTCGTGACGCCGAACATGTGCAGCGACATGCACGACTGCTCGGTCGGCACGGGTGACACCTGGCTGAAGAACAACCTGACGGCGTACGCGACGTGGGCGAAGACCCACAACAGCCTGCTCGTCATCACCTTCGACGAGGACAACGGCGGCTCGTCGAACCACATCTTCACCGCGTTCGTCGGCGCGCACACGCAGGTCGGCACCTTCTCCAACCAGATCAACCACTACAACGTCCTGAGCACCATCGAGAGTGCCTACGGGCTGACGCACCTGAACTCGGCCGCAGCGATCACCAACGTGTGGAACTAAGTCGTCCCGGCCCGCGGCCACGCTTCGGTGTGGCCGCGAGTCCGCGCCCCGGAGGTGACTCTCGTGTACCTGTCCTCGATCGACCGTCCGCACGCCGCGACGACCTCGCGCCGTCGCGCCCTCTTCCTCGTCAGCGGCAACGTCTTCGCACTCGGCGCCGTCAGCCTGATCACCGACATCTCCTCGGAGATGGTGACCGCTGTGCTGCCGGTGTACCTGATGATCGGCCTCCACCTCAGCCCCACCGTGTACGGCGTGGTCGACGGCACCTACACCGGCGCGACCGCGCTGTTGCGGCTCGTCGGCGGGTACGTCGCCGACCGGGCCAGCCGACGCAAGTTCATCGCCGGCCTCGGCTACGGGCTGTCGGCCGTGGCCAAACTCGGACTGCTTGCCGCAGGCAACGCCGTCGGTGCGATCGGAGCGGTGATCGCCCTCGACCGAACCGGCAAGGGCCTGCGCACGGCGCCGCGCGACGCACTGATCACGCTGTCCACACCGCCACGGCTGTACGGCCGTGCCTTCGGCGTACACCGGATGATGGACACCATCGGAGCGTTCGCCGGGCCACTCGTGGCGCTCGCCATCCTGGCCGGCACCGCGCAGGCGTACGACGCAGTGTTCGTCGCCAGCTTCTGTATCGCCGCGTTCGGCGTACTCGTGCTCGTCCTGTTCGTGCGGGATCACCGCGATGAACAGCCGCCGAAAACCACGGTCGCACCCTCGGCGTTGCGCGGCCTGCTGCGGATCGCGCCGGTACGTCGGCTGGTGCTGGCCGCATGCCTCGCCGGGATGGTGACCATCGGCGACGGCTTCGTCTATCTGCTGCTGCAACGGCGCGAGGAGCTGAGCATCGGCTGGTTCCCGTTGCTTGCCGTGGGCACCAACCTGTCCTATCTGGTGCTGGCCACGCCGCTGGGCGTGCTCGCCGACAAGATCGGCCGGCAGAAGGTGGTGATCGGCGGCTACCTCGCGCTGATGCTCGTGTATCTGCTGCTGTTCGGACCGCTCGGCGGCTGGCCACTGCTGATCGTCGTACTTGCTTTATATGGCCTGTTCTATGCATCGACGGACGGAGTGCTGATCGCGCTGGCTGGGCCGGTGCTGCCGAGCGGCGTCCGTACGACTGGGATCTCGCTGATCCAGACGGGACAGGCCTTGTCCTACCTCGTCTCCTCGGTGCTCTTCGGGCTCGCCTGGACGACCTGGGGACCAACCGGCGCGATCCGGACCGCGGCTGCGCTCGCCGCGGTCGCCGTCATCGTGGTTGCCTTACTCCTGCGCAAGATCCCAGCCGACGCGGAGCAGCCGGCATGAGGCGGCAGATCGTCCTCGCGCTGGTCGGGGCACTCGTGCTGGCGACCGTGGCGATCGGGTACGGCGTGTACGCCGTCGCGCGCCAGCCGACGCCGGTCGCAGCTGCCGACGCGCTGAGCCTTGCCGGCCCGCGGATCATGTTCCGCAGTACCGCACCGGACAGCAAGGGACACCTGGCGTTTGTTGCCAAAGACAACCCGGGCGGGCCGCGCTCGGTGTCCGCGCTGAGCTGCCTGCGGGTCTATGCAGCGGGCGGCACCGGCACATGCCTGCGGCAGGACGGCGCACTGGCGACTTTCCAGATCGCCATCCTCGACAAGAACCTCAATGTGCAGAAGGCGATTCCGCTGGTCGGCGTACCGAACCGGACCCGGGTCTCCGGCGACGGTCGCCTGGTGGCGTGGACGGTGTTCGTTGCGGGCGATTCGTACAACCACGGGCGATTCTCGACCCGCTCCGGGCTGATCGACCTCGGCACCGAGGACATGATCGACTCGCTGGAATTCCTGTCCGTCACCGTCGACGGACATCCCTACACCGCCCCCGACCTCAACTTCTGGGGAATCACGTTCGCCGCCGACGACAACCACTTCTACGCCACGATGTCCACCGCCGGGCACCGCTATCTGGTCGAAGGCGACATCGCGGCCAAGTCGGTGCGCACGATCGCCCGCAACGTGGAATGCCCGTCCCTGTCCCCCGACGGCAAGCGCATCGCCTTCAAATCCGCGATCGACGACAACCCGGCAAAGGGCTGGCGACTGACCGTCCTCGACCTCGCCTCAGGCACCAGAACCCCACTGGCCGAAACCCGCAGCATCGACGATCAACCAGCCTGGCTGGACCCCAACACCATCGGGTACGCCGTCCCACACGGACCCGCCGACTCCGAAATCTGGTCCGTCGCCGCGGACGGCTCGGGCACGCCCCATCTCCTCATCCCCCACGCCGAATCCCCGGCCGCGCTCAGCTGAGCTGGTCGTGGAGAAAGGTTGTTACGAGATCCATCAGTTGGGTGGTTGTCCAGGGGGCGGGGTCGTCGGAGAGGTCTCCGTGGCCTGCGCCGGTGACTATGTAGCGGGTGGATGGGACGCCGGCTGCGCGTAGGGCCTGGTGGAGGTGGGCGGTCTGCGCGGGCGGGATGATGCGGTCGTCGTCGCCGTGGAAGATGAGGAAAGGTGGTGTGGTCGGGGTCACCCGGGATGTCGGGTCGGCCTCGTGCATCTCGCCGACGGCGAGTCCGCCGGGGCCCACGACGTACGCCGTGATCGGGGAATCGGGGCCGGTTGTCGCCGCGACGATGTCGCCCTCGAAGCCGTCGGCGATCGCGGCCAGGTTCGAGGCGCCGAAGAAGTCGACGACGGCGTCGATCCGGTTGTCCGGGGCGGTGCCGGCCATCGACGCCAGGTAGCCGCCGGCCGACTCGCCCCAGACCGCGACATGGTCCGGGTCGATCGCGTACTCCGCCGCGTGATCGCGCAGGAACGCCAACGCAGCAGCGATATCGGCCAAGCCGTCGCGGTAGGTCGCGCCGACGGTCGTCGTACGGTAGTCGATGCTCGCCACCACGAAGCCGGCCGCGGCCACGTACCGGCGCTGCTTGCCGGCCATCATCCGGCGGGCCGACACGAACCCGCCACCGGGCAGGTACAGCACCAGCGGAAACGGACCGCTCCCCTGCGGTACCAGGACGTCCATCCGGAGATCACCGGAGTACGCGATGCCCTTGTCCGACCGGAGGTTCCGAACCCGGCCGATCTGCGGACCCGGTCCGATGTCGAGCGCCACGCTGTCGGGGTCCTTGTCCGGAGCCGCGACAGTCGAGAATCGAATCGGGTGCCCTTGCAGCGCGGCGAGCGCCATGATGATCCGCATCGAAAGCTTCACGCCGACATCCTGCCACGGCACCAAGCACGCCGACCGCTGACGTCAAAGTCGCTCAGCGGGTTCTCAGCGGGCGACCTCGACACTGGATCACATGCGGGACGAACACGGGCAGGTACTGACCACGCGGGCTGTGGTCGGGCTTCTCCTCGTGGTGCTCGGGGTAAGCGGGTTCGCGTGGCTCGCCGACGCGGCTGCGGAGGGCGACCACCTCGCGGCGTTCGATCCTCGGCTGACGACGGATTTCGTTGCCCACCGCACCGCCGACCTGACCCGTGTTGCCCAGGGCATCTCCTTCGTCGGCAATGTGCCGGTCTTGTTGTTGCTGACAGCAATTGCCGCCGGCATCCTGTGGCTCCGCACGAGACGATGGCAGCCGGTGCTCCTGCTCGTTGTCGGTATGGGCGGTGCCGGAGCGCTCACCTACGGACTCAAACTGCTCATCGGACGGCACCGGCCGGGCGCCGCCTTCGTGCTGGGGCCGATCGACACCGGGTTCTCGTTCCCTTCCGGTCACACGTTGAGCTCGACCGTGTTCTTCTTCCTGCTCGCAGGACTTGTGTGGTGCACGGAGGTACGTCGGGCAACCAAGCTCGCCGCCGTGGCCGTGGCGACCGTGCTGAGCCTCGCGATGGGGCTGAGTCGGGTTTACCTCGGATATCACTGGGCAACCGACGTCCTCGCCGGATGGCTGATCGCGCTCACCTGGCTCTGTCTCATCGCGACCGCACTGAATTATGGCCAGGGTCGCCGTCTGTGAGGACGACCGCGCGCTGCGCGGCGTCCTGAAGCGAGCCCTGGAAGGCGACGGTCACTCGATAGTTGCCGCCGCCAACGGCTCCGACCTGTTGGCCAGGCTCGATCCCGCGCCTCAGCTCGTCATCCTCGACCTAGGCCTCCCGGACGCCGACGGCCGCGACGTCTGCCTGGCATTACGTGCGCACGGCCTCGACGCCCCGGTCCTCATGCTCACCGCGCTGGGTGGGATGCACCACAAGGTCAGCGGCTTCGAGGCGGGCGCCGACGACTATCTCACCAAGCCGTTCGACATCCCCGAACTCCTGGTCCGGGTCCGCGCGCTCCTCCGCCGTACGACGGTCGCCGTCACCGTGGACGAGGTCGTACTCGACCCGACCAGCCATCAGGTACGCCGGGGCGCGGCCGGCGAGGCACTCACGCCGACCGAGTTTCGTCTGCTCGGCCGACTCATCTCGGTCCCCGGCGAGGTGGTACGCCGCCATGCCCTCGTCGCCGCCGGCTGGCCGCACGGGGCGTACGTCAGCGAGAACACACTGGACTCCTACCTGCGACGACTCCGCGTGAAACTCGATCGGCTCGGCATCGCCGGCCGGGTCGCGACCGTCCGCGGCGTCGGGTACCGATGGGACTGACCGGCTTCCGCGCCCGGATCGTCTCGCTCGCGGTGCTGACCGCGACGCTGGTGGTCGCCGTACTCGTCATCCTCAGCCACGTCCTGGCGACCCGCGCGTCCGAAGCGGACACCCGCATGCTGGCCCGAACCCGGGCCGAGGCCGTCGCCGGCACCGTCGAGGTCGTGGCCGGGAAGGTCCGCCTGGTCGAGGGCACCGGCGATGCCTTCGACACCCTCGCCTGGGTGTACGCCGACGGACGCCTCGTCGACGGCGTACTCCACCCTGCGATCGCCGACGAGGTCGAGCAGCTCAGCAAGCCCGACCGAAGCCGATTCCTGACGACCGGCCACTACCTCCTGTACGCCGAACCGCTGCCGGTGCAGGCGCATCAGGTCGCCGTCGTCGTGATGGTGGACCTCGCGCCGTACGAGAGGTCCGAACAGCGCAGCCTGACGATGTCGCTGATCCTCGGCGCGCTCGTCGTCGCGCTCGCCGGCATCATCGCGTACGTCGGCGTCAGCCGTGCCCTGCGTGTCGTCCAGCAGATGTCGGCGCTGGCCGACGAATGGGGCGACCACGACCCGGACCGCCGGTTCGGGCTCGGGCACGGCCGCGACGAGTTCGGCAAGCTGGCGCACACGTTCGACCGGCTCCTCGATCGCGTCGCAGACAGCATCGCCGACGAACGACGGCTCACCGACGAGATCGCCCACGAACTCCGTACGCCGATGTCCGTACTCCGCGGCGAGGCACAGCTCGCGGAGCTCGCCGGAACCGACGTCGACCCGCAGCTCGTACTCACCGAAACGGACCGGCTCAGCACGGCCGTCACCACGATCCTGGACGCCGCCCGCTCACGGCCCCACCGCGAGGCGAGCTGCCGACTGACGACAGCTCTGCGCAAGGTCTCCGAGGGCCGCGACGTCCAGATCCACGCTCCATCCTTTGTCGACCTCGCCGTCCCCGCCGACGTGGTGACGTCCGTCCTCGCGCCGCTGCTGGACAACGCCGCCCGCCACGCGAGAACCAGCGTCTGGCTGGTGGCCAAGACCGCTGGTGACAACGTCCTCGTTCACGTCCTCGACGACGGACCCGGTTTCCAGCCCGACGAGCTCGACAGCATCTTCGCCCCCGGTCGAAGCACTGCGGGCGGCCACGGGCTCGGATTGGCCGTCGTACGCCGGATCGCCGCCGCAACCGGTCTCGGCGTACGGGCGATCGCGGACGGCCGTGGACACGTCGAGGTCCGGTTCCCGCGGGCCTGATCGCAGCAGTCAGGTTGCGTGCAGGTCGCGCGCGCAAGGGTGGCCGGCATGACAACCACTACCGCGTCCCGTCCAGCTGCAGCTCGGGTGCTGCTGAACAAGGTGCCCGAGGTCACCATCTGGTTCTGGCTGATCAAAATCCTCTGCACCACGGTCGGCGAGAGTTTCGCCGACTGGATCAACATGCAACTCGGCGTCGGACTCGTCGCCACCGCGATCATCTTCACCGTCGTCTTCGCAGCAGTCCTGATCTGGCAGATCAGCACGTCCAGGTACCGGCCGGCGGCGTACTGGCTCACCGTCGTCGTGGTGAGCGTCACCGGCACCCTCTACACCGACATCCTCACCGACCAACTCGGCGTACCGCTGTGGATCAGTACGTCGGTCTTCACCGTTGCGCTCGCCGTCGTGTTCGGCATCTGGTGGGCCCGCGAGCGCACGCTCTCGATCCACAGCATCGTCACCCGTCCGCGGGAGGGCTTCTACTGGCTCGCCGTCCTCGTCACCTTCGCGCTCGGTACGGCGGCCGGCGACTGGACCCTCGAGCTGACCGGCTGGAGCCCGGGCGTGTCCGTCCTGCTCCCGCTGGCCCTGATCGCGATCATCGTCACCTGCTGGCGGATGGGCGCGAACCCGGTCCTGGCGTTCTGGCTGGCCTACATCCTGACCCGCCCGCTCGGCGCGAACCTGGGCGACTGGCTCGCCTCCCCGAAGACGCCTGACCAGGGTCTCGGCCTCGGCACCCTCGTCACCAGCCTGATCTTCCTGGCCGCGATCCTCGCGACCGTCGTCTACCTCACGATCACCCGCGCGGACGTCATCGAAGGCCACTGGGACCGCACACCGAAGTACCACCGGCCCCGCCGCGAATGGCCGCTCCTCGGCGTCATGGTCGCTGCGACCGTCGCCGCCGGCATCCTGCTGAACTGGGCATCCGCCCAACCGCACGCGAACGCTGCCGCTGAGGGTGAAGGTCCGAACCCGGCCGAGAAGAACGTTCACATGACCGCCGCGGAGGCAACAGCACACTTCCCGAAGACCGATGTCGCACAGTTCCGCACCCTGGTCACGAGCATGAACACGGACCTCACCAAGGGTGACCAGGCCGGCCTGAACACCGCCGTCGACGCCTACGAGAAGGCGTGGGACGACGACGAGAGCAAGCTCAAACCCCTCGACGGCAAGGCCTGGGACTACATCGACAGCCAGAACGACGCGCTGTTCACGTCGGTCCGCGAAACCAAGAATCCGGCCGCCGAGAAGCAGGCCGTCCAGGCGCTGCTGACGACCCTGGGCTGAGCCGCCTCAGCACCCCACCGATTGACACCCACGGTGCCGCGTAACTATCGTTACGTGCAGCATATGTTTCATCTACCTGAGGGAAGTGAGAGATGGACGCGGCAACGTGGGGTCTGATCATCGCGACGTTCGTCGCGTGTTTCGTGGAGATGGTGGAAGCCACCACGATCGTGATGGCGATGGGCTACACCCGGAGCTGGCGCTCGGCGCTGGTCGGCACCTTCGCGGCGCTCGGTGCGCTCGCGGTGGTCACGCTGGCCGCCGGCTACGCGCTGGCGAACTGGCTGCCGGAGTCGGCACTGCAACTCGCCATCGGCGGGCTGTTGCTGATCTTCGGCCTGCAATGGCTGCGCAAGGCGATCCTGCGATCGTCCGGGCGCAAAGCGGTGCACGACGAGGACGCGATCTACCGCGAGGAGGTCGAGGCGGCCAAGGCGGCCGGTGAGGCGAAGCAGGGTCTGGATCTGTTCGCGTTCATGGTCTCGTTCAAGGGCGTGTTCCTGGAGGGTATGGAGGTCGTGTTCATCGTGCTGACCTTCGGTCTGAACGCGAACAACATCCCGGCGGCCAGCCTCGGCGCTGCTGCCGCGGTGGTCATCGTGCTCGGTATCGCCGTCGCGCTGCGCCGGCCGCTGTCGATGATCAACGAGAACCTGCTCAAGTACGGCGTCGGCCTGCTGCTCGCGTCCTTCGGGACGTACTGGGCGATCGAAGGTATCGGCATCTTCCGCGACGGCCGCGAGAGCCTGAACTGGCCGGGTCACGACCTGATGATCCTGGTCCTGCTGGCTGCCTGGCTGCTGCTCAGCCGGATCTTCGTGACCGCGCTGCGCAAGCCGGCCGCACCCACCCCGGCCGTGGCCGGCGACATCGCCGTGGAGGTGAAGAAGTGAAGTTCCTCAAGTCTTTCGGCCAGTTCTGGTACGACTTCATCATCGGTGACGACTGGAAGATCGCGGTCGCGGTCGTCATCACCCTGGCCGTCATGGTGGCCGCCATGCTGAGCGGCGCCCTGAGCGACACCGCGCTGACGCTGATCGGCGGAGCGCTGGTCCTGGTGGCATTCAGCATCAGCCTCGCGATCGACGTCCGGCAGAAGAGCCGGTAACCCCTCCCCGGCACGATGGCCCCGCACTCCGGTGCGGGGCCATCGCGCGTGCTAGGCGAAGTACAGGCCGATGCCGACCATCGAGGCCCAGGTGAGACCGGCGACCAGGAGGACCGGGTCGCGGAAGAGTTCGTGCTCGGGCTGCTCGCCCCGGCCGGTGGAGACGAGCAGGGCGTAGCGGAGCAGGCCGGTGAAGAACGGGAGGAACGAGACGGCGAGGAGTTCGCGGTAGACGTCGTGGCCGAGGTACTGGAAGGCCCACATGCCGTACGACAGCGCCGTACCGAGCAGAGCCACCGTCATGACCTGGTCCAGCCACGAGGTGGGGTACGCCGCCAGCACCGGCCGGCTGACCGCGTTGCCTGCCGACGCGTGCTCGGCTTTGCGTTTGCCGGTGACCAGGAACATCGCGCCGAACAGCGAGACCAGTAAGAACCAGTGCGAGACGGGTAGCCCGGTAGCGGTCCCGCCGGCGGCGGCACGCAGGACGAAGCCGAGGGCGACGATGATGAGGTCGATCACGGCGACGTGTTTGAGGCCGAGGACGTACATGACCTGAGCGATGAGGTAGGCCATGGCGAGTGCGAAGGTCGCGATGCCGAGGCTGCTGGCGATCGCCAGACCGGACAGCGCAGCGACCACGCCGAACGCGGCGGCGAGCCTGGGGCTGAGGGTGCCGGATGCGATCGGGCGGAGGTGTTTGCGCGGATGGCGGCGGTCGTCCGGTGCGTCGCGGATGTCGTTGAAGGCGTAGATCGCGACCGCCAGGAGGATGAATCCGAGCGCGGCGACAGCGGCTCGGAGTACGACGAGGGGCGATTCGAGCGCTCCTGCCGCCGCCGGGGCCGCGAAGAGCATCACCGCCTTGTGCCACTGCTGCGGCCGGCTCAACCGCAGCAGCGCCCGCGCCGGCGCCTCCCGGACGGTGACAGTCGTCAGGCCGGTCATTTGGCGGTCACGTAGAAGAAGTCGCGCTGGTCGTCGACCAGGTAGCGGTTCGTCGGCGAGTTCATCGAGTTGAGCAGCCGTTCGCCGCTGACAGCGCCGTTCGGCCCGGGCCGCTCGATCTCGAAGCTCACCATCGCGGCGTGGATGTCGAGCTCCATGCCCTGCACGATGCCGGCTTGGTGCATCGCGTCGGCCAGGGTTGCCAGCGTCAGCTTGTTGCCTGCGACATAGATCAAGTTGCCGTGGGCATCCGTTCCGAGGCCGGACCGCCAGGTGTACTGGAACTGGCTGCGGACGGTCCCCCAGCGGCCGTTCGCGTTGGTGGTCAGCCCGTTGACGATCCGGCCGTCGACGATGACCTGGTCGAGGTTCTGCCGGACCGCGACGACGTCGTGCGACATCCGCACCGTGCGGTTCCAGCTGCCGATCAGCGCGGATCCATCACGGAGGATGACGACCGATGCGCGCCCGTCGACCAGTGGCACGGCTGCAGATGCCGTGGTCCACCAGCCGCCGTGCGAGTCGTTCATCTTGAAGCCCGCGTTGAAGGTCGCGACCAGCGCCGAGCGGTTCGCAGCGGGGACGGAGTACCCGTCGTGGGAGGCCATGCCGACCACCGGCTCGCGGGTTCCCGGCATCAGGTTGAGGTGGTAGGAGCCCCGTGGCAGCAACGCGGCCGCGGCCGATACCGGTAGATGACCGGGATCGGCTCGGAACCAGGTTGTCCACAGCAACGGTCTGCCGGTGCTCGACTGGCGTGCGACGGCCCACGTTCCTTCCAGCGGCAGCCGCTTCGTACGAGGCAGCAACTGAACGGTCGGCAACTCAGTGGCTGTCGGTCGTCCGATGGTCGGCCTCGGTGCAACACCACGGGGCGTGGTGTCGGCCGGTGCTCCGGTCGCGGGTGGTTGCTGACGCGAGTATCTCCACGTCTCGACGGCGTCGATCAGCTTTCCGCCGCCGTGGTCGCGGAACCATTCGACCGTTCGGACCGCGAAGGTCGCGTTGCCCGGGTACAGCAAGGCCCGGACGTACGACACCGCCGGCACGACCAGCACCAGGCAGCAGGCCAACGCGATCCACCGCTTACGTATCCGGCGCCGGCGCCTCATCGCCAAGCCTCCGGGAGAAGCCTGCGCGGGACCAGGTTGAGCACGCGCACCACCAGACCCATCACGCCCGGCACCCACACAATCGACTTCCGCGCCTCCACCGCAGCGGCCACGCGCCGGCCGACCCGGTCCGGGCTCGTCGCGAACGGAGGCTTCTTCAGGTCCGCTGTCATCCGCGTCTGCACGAATCCCGGACGTACGACGAGCACCCGTACGCCGGTGCCCGCCGCCTGCCGCGAAAGCAGAACCGCGGTCGAGTCGGCCAATTGCTTCCCCAGCGAGTACGCCGCGATCGACTGGCGCGGACGTACCGCGGCCGCCGACGACAACAGCACGATCTGTTCAGGCTTGCGTTGAACCAAGGCACGCAACAGCAGCGAGACTCCGAACCCGTTGACCACGACCCCGTCGGCGAACGATGTCGACGACATCGATCCGACCGCCACGATCGCGAGCTCCAGCGGATGCTCGGCGCAGGCGTGCTCGAGCATCTCGTCGATCTGCTCGACGTTCAGCCCCGCGTCGTACTGCGTGGTTGACACCGAGTACCCCGCATCGCGGAGCCGCTCGGCGTTCCACCACAGCTCACCGCTCGGCCGGCCGGCGAGGATCACCTGCCGGGGAGCCGGTCCGAGCAGCGGGAGCAGCACCGCCATACCGATCTCGGACGATCCGCCGACGAGCAGCGCAGTACCGGGACTCATGACAGCAGGTCCAATCGTTCGGCCAGTCCGGACGTCCAGCGTCTGGCTGGATCCAGCCGGCGCTGCGTGAGCCGCCACGTCGGCAGCCGCGGATACATCACCTGGATCAGCTCCGGATCGGTGACGGCGTCCTTCGCGAGATAGATCCGGCCGCCGGCGCCGGCGACCATCTTGTCGACCGGCCGCAAGGTGTCCGGTCGATGCAGCCACCGTCCGGGGAGGTCGACAGCGAGCGTCCATCCAGGGATCGGGAACGACAGTGGCCCGGCAGTCCCGAACCCGAAGTTCTTCAACGTGGTAAGGGCAGGGGTCATACCGCGGGTTCCCAGGAACGCAAGCACTCCCCGCACTGCACCGAGCTCGTCAGGTGGTACGGCGAACTGGTACTGAACCAGTCCCCCGCGCCCGAACGCGGCCGGCCACGCGTCCGCCCGGTCCAGCGGGCAGAGCGCCGTACGCAGCGGCACCAGATGCGAATTGCTGGATCGGCTCAGGTGCCAGCGGGCGGCCGACGCCGCGGCGATCGTTGCCCTCGACATCAGACCTGGCCCCGGCAAGGACTGCCGCGTACGCGTTGCGACCACCCGCGCCTCGGGGAACGGAGCAACCGAGCCTGGGAGATCAAGAGTCGAGGCGGTGTAGAACTCGTCGATGATTCCGCGCCCGAGCCCGCCGCCCTGCGCATGCACGTCCAGCCAGGCGATCGCGTGCCGATCCGGATCCAGCTCCTGGCGTGCCGCCAACGCCTGCATCGCTTCCAGGGTCTCGTCGAGCGAGTTGGTCCGCAGCCGGTTCCGGATCACCCAACCGGTGTCGACGCGCTGCAGCTGGATCGCCGCTCTCAGGACGACCCCGGTCAGCCCCATCCCACCGATCGTCGCCCAGAACCCGTCCGGATCCTGCCCGGCCGACAGCTGGACGATCGTGCCGTCCGACCGCAGCAACGCCAGCCACAGCACATGCTGGCCGAAGGATCCGGCGCCCGGATGGTTCTTCCCGTGTACGTCGCTCGCGATCGCACCGCCGACCGTGATGCGTTCCGTGCCGGGCACCACCGGGAGCTTCCAGCCCAACGGGAGGGTCTGGTCGATCAGGTCCCTCAGCACTGCGCCGGCCTCGACCACGATGACGCCGTTGCCCTGGTCGAAGGAGATGATCCGATCGAGCGAGGTCGTGTCGAGAACGATCCCGTCGCCCGGCAGCGCCGCGTCGCCGTAGCTCTTGCCGGCTCCACGCACCGTGATCCTCGGCTCCGCCAGCACCGCGTCGACCAGACCGCCATCGAGTGTCGGTCGCCGTACCCGGGAGGCGCGGTGAACCGTCCGGCCCCATCCGGACAGCGAATGAGTGCTGGGTTCGTCAAGGGTCATGATGTCGACGCTAGGTACTTCGCACTGAGAGCGTGCTGAGCCCGGTACGCGGCAAGATGCTGCGCGAGCACGTGCTCCCAGGTCATTGCCGGCTCCGTGCCCCGGTTGAAGTCCTGGATCCGAGACCTCAGCGCATGGTCGGTCAGCAGATCCGCCACAGTCGTCACCATTTCGGCGTCGCTGCTCACCAGGAATCCCTCCACACCCGGTCGGATGAACTCTCCGACACCACCGGAGGCCATCGCCACGACAGGCAGTCCGGCGCAGCGTGCCTCGAGGGCCGCAACGCCGAACGACTCCAGCTCCGCGGGCGCGAGATAGACGTCCGCAGACGCGTACAGCTGCTGGATCTCGAACCGGGTAAGGCGTCCCGCCAGGTCGACCCAAGGGCCGGCGCGCCGCGCCGCAGCAGCCACTGCACCTGCTTGGGGTCCGTCTCCGACAATGACCGCACGCAGCCGGATAGCGGACGGAACCGCCGCGCGGATGTCCTCGAGGATGCGGAGAAACGCCATCGGGCGCTTACGACGCGTCAGCCGCATCGTGCTCACGATCGTCAGCGGATGATCCTCGCGAGTCCCTGGACGCCACAACACCGGATCGATCCCGTTGTGCAGTACGCCGATCTGCCGGGCCGGCAGGAGCTTCCGGAGTACGGCCGCAACCGCTTCGCTCACAGCGGTCCATTGCGCGTCGCCGACGTACCGGGCTATGCGTTCGACCGGCCAGGGCGTCGATGGGCTCGGCAACGAATGCAGTGTGACGAGTGCGTTGTTGACGAGTCGTGCGGCTCGCCAGGCCAATGGTGACACCAACGATGAGTGGCAATGGACGACATCGAAGGTCGCCAGCGCAGATCGCAGCCGGTCGATCGCCGACGGGAACGGTGCGCCGGCCATCGCGGGCAGACGCACGACCGGAACGTCCCCCGCGGACGACGGACCGTCGGTGATCGTGAAGACCGTCACCTCGTGCCCTGCCCGCAGCAGCTGTACGGCGAGATCGTGGACCTGGAGCTCGATACCGCCGAGTCGTGGCAGGTAGCAATCACTGACGAGCGCGATCCTCACCCGGCCACCGCTCCCAGCCGCGGATCCGATGAGGTCCGCCGATGCAACCAGGACCAGACGGCAAGCAGTACGCCGCCGACCGGGATCTCCATCAGATAGGTGAATCCGCGGAACAGCAGCAGACCGGCCGCGGCGCCGGCCGGGTCGGTGCCGAGCGCGACCAGCGCAGCCGTCGTACCGACCTCGACGACACCCGCGCTGCCGGGCGTGATCGGCACCATGGTCAACAGGCGCTCCACCGCCAGAACGGTGAACAGCACCGGCAGGCCGACCTGGACCTGCAGGACCTGGAAGCACAGCCAGAGCAGTGCCAGTTGAAGGGCGAGGTAGGCGATCATCCCGGCCGTCATCGGCCGCCATCCGGTCCGCATCACGTTCAGGACCAGGCGTCGGAGCCCGGGGAGCTGCTCCCGCAGTCGCGTCGGCCGGAGCTTGCCGATGACCTTGTCGAGTGCGTTGCCGACGGCAACAGCCACCCGCTCGTCGGCGAGGATGCCGATACCTGCGGCCACTGCGACCGGAACGGGCAAGAGGAACAGACTCGCCGAGCCGAATGCCGAGGCACTGTGCAGGATCGGCACCAGTCCAAGGGCTAAGGCGATCACGCCGAGCTTGGAGACGACGTTGAGCAGGGTGGTGACCGCGAGGAAGCTGCCGAAGCGGCCCGAGCTGAACCCCCAGCGCCGAACCATGGCGAAGTTCAGCGCGGTGCCTGCGGCGCCGCCCAGTGGGAGAACGTTCGCCACCGCGCTGCCGGTGAGACTGAGTGTGAGGCCGCGGCGTTTCGTCAGGCCGGGCAGCGATGCCGCCAGGACGAAGGAATGTGCCCACAGGCCTGCGATCCACACGACCGTCAGCAGCACCAACGATGCGGGCGAGACCTGGACGAGGAGTGCCCCGACCTCGCTCCAGGTCGCACCGACAGCGCGCGGGAGGAACACCACGAGCGCTGCCGTCAACGAAACGCTCAGGATGGAGGTCACCAGCCTGGATCTACTCGTTCTCACCAGAGCAAGCCTGGATTCCCGGCACTGAGAGGGTGCTGAGAGCAATTAGCCCGCAAGCGATCCGCGTGCGATGCTCGGTCAATGGCCCGGCGCCTCACCCTCGTGGCTTTTCATGCGCACCCGGACGACGAGGCTCTGCTGATGGGTGGCACGTTGGCGCGGCTCGCCGCCGAAGGGCATCGCGTCGTGCTCGCGGTCGCCACCGACGGTGAGGCCGGCGCGGCGGCTTCGTCGTACCGGAGTGCCGGGCGGCTGGCGGCGTACCGACGGGACGAGCTGGATCGATCCGCGGCGGCGCTGGGGTGTGCGCGGGTGGTGCGGTTCGGGTTCAAGGACTCGGGCTGGCCAGCGGCCGCCCATGGTTTCAGCACACTGGCGGTCGAGGACGCGGCGGTGCCGCTGATCGAGCTGCTGCGGGAGGAACGGGCCGATGCGTTGACGATCTACGATCCGGCGGGTGGGTACGGACACCCGGATCACCGGCAGGTGCACACGGTCGGGACGTACGCCGCGGCCCGGGCCGGCACGCCGTTGGTGCTTGAGGCAACAATCGACCGGCGCCTGATCCGCCGGCTGATCCGGATCGTGACAGCCATCCCCGGCGTACTCCCGGCCGTCAGCGCGGCGGACTACGACCACGCCTACTCCCCCGGCACGGCGATCACGCACCGGGTCGACGTACGCGCGTATGCCGCCCAGAAACGGCACTCGTTCGAAGCACATGCCAGTCAGGCCAGCTCCGACGACGGCGCGCGTACGCTCTCGTTGCTGCTCAAACTCCCGCGGTGGCTGTTTCGTCTGATGCTCGGCCACGAGTGGTACGTCGAACACGGCCGCACGGCTGGCACCCCGCTCGACGACGTGTTCGCCAGCCTCCGGTAGCTGCTGCCTGGCACGATGGTCGGGAAGGAGGGTTCGACTTGTCCCCGATACGCAACGCCATCTCACGACTGCGCCGCGCCAGCGTGCGGAGCAGGTCGACGGCTGCCGCGGTGGTCGTCGTGGCGATCGCGATGGCGTTGGGCGCCGCCGTCCTCCTCCTTCTGCTGCAGCGGGCGCTGATCACGACGGTGTCCGATGCGGCGGACGGGCGGGCCGCGGACGTTTCCAGTCAGGTCGCAGAAGAGGGCGTCACCGCACTCAGTACGGACCTGGCCAAAACCACGCGGGCGACCCAGATCATCCAGGTCCTGGATTCCTCCGGGCGAATCGTCGCGGCATCGTCGGCGCGGGCGGAGACGACGGCGCTGACCCAGCTGCGGCCCGCCGCTGACACGATCCAGCGCGCCGAGGTCGGCGAGATGCCGCTGCTCGACGACGATCACGACTATCTGGTCGTTGCACGCGGCGTCGAGTACGGCGGCCAGACATACACCGTCGTCGTCGCGTCGTCGATCCAGACCCAGCGCGACACGGTGGCCACGGTGACGAAGTACCTCGCGGTCGGCTTCCCCGTGCTCCTGTTGGTGGTCGGTGCGGCGAGCTGGATGCTGACCGGACGGGCCCTCGGACCGGTCGAGCGGATCCGCAGGCGGGTGCAGGGCATCGAGTCGAGCGATCTGACCGAGCGGGTCCCGGTCCCGCCGACCGACGACGAGATCGCCCGGCTGGCCGCCACCATGAACGAGATGCTCGACCGTCTGCAGGCGGGCCAGGCCACTCAGCGGCGGTTCGTCGCGGATGCGAGTCACGAGCTCAGGTCCCCGCTGTCGACGGTCGCCGCGGGTCTGGACGTGATCGCGCCGTCCGCGCGCGGCCAGGCGTGGGAGGACCTGCATCGGTTGATGCGTGGCGAGGCCGAGCGGATGCGGCGACTGGTGGAGAACCTGCTACTCCTCGCCAAGGCCGACGATGCAGCCCTGCCGATGCAGCGGGCCGAGGTCGATCTGGACGACCTGGTCGACACCGAAGTACTGCGACTGCGCAGCAACGACCGACTCAAGGTGCTGGCCGACGTCCATCCGGTCCGCGTCCACGGCGACCCGCTCCGGCTCAGCCAGCTGATCCGCAACCTGGTCGAGAACGCCGCTCTCGCCGCGCACACGACTGTGCGGCTCAGCACCACCGAGCAGGACGGTCGGGCAGTGCTCACGATCGAGGACGACGGCGACGGCATCCCGGAGGCCGACCGCCGCCGCGTGTTCGAGCGCTTCGTCCGCCTCGATGCCAGCCGGGCCCGCTCCAGCGGCGGCTCCGGCCTCGGCCTGTCCATCGTCGAGGAGATCATCAAGGCACACGACGGCACGGTCACCCTGACCGCGGCGCCCGCCGGCGGCACCACCGCGACCGTCACGCTTCCGTTGCCGTGAGTGTCGTCTCAGGTTGCTCTCAGCCAGAGGATCGGACACTGGGAACATGCGGGTACTGATTGTCGAGGACGAGATCCCCCTGGCCGAGACCGTGCGTCACGGTCTGACCGAGGACGGCTTCGTCGTCGAGGTGGTCCACAACGGCGAGGACGCGGTCTGGGCCGCGACCGAGCACGCGTACGACGTGATCGTGCTCGACATCATGTTGCCCAAGCTCAACGGCTACAAAGTCCTCGAGCAGATCCGCGAACGCGGTGTCTGGACCCCTGTCCTGATGCTGACCGCGAAGGACGGCGAGTACGACCAGACCGACGCGTTCGACCTCGGTGCCGACGACTACCTCACCAAGCCCTTCAGCTTCTTGATCCTCGTCGCCCGCCTCCGCGCGCTGATCCGCCGCGGCGCCCCCGAACGCCCGGTCGTCCTGACCGCCGGCGACCTCACCCTCGACCCTGTCCGCCGCCGGGTCGAACGCATGGGCCAGGAAGTCACCCTCACCCGCCGCGAGTACGGCCTCCTCGCCTACCTGATGCGCCACCGCGGCGAGACCGTCAGCAAGACCGAGATCCTCGAGAACGTCTGGGATCCGGCCTTCGACGGTGACCCCAACGTCGTCGAGGTCTACATCCGGTATCTACGCCTCAAGCTCGACGCCCCGTTCGACCGCCACGCCATCGAGACCGTCCGCGGCCTCGGCTACCGCATCGACTCCGACGGCGGCTGAACCCGGTCCTGAAGTACACGTGATCAGGCCGTCAGGCGGCGCGACGGCGGTGCTTGAGTAGTTCGATTCCGATCGGGATCAGTGAGATCACGACGATCAGCGCGATGATCGGGAGCAGGTACTTGTCGATGTTCGGGATCCTGCTGCCGAGGGCTTGACCGGCCAGCACGAGACCGATCGTCCAGACGACGGCGCCGACGATCTGCCAGCGGGTGAAGACCTTCGCGTCGACCCGCAGCGCGCCGGCCAGCGGGTTCATCACGGTCCGCACGGCGGGGATGAACCGGGCAAGGACCACCGCGCGGCCCACGCCGTACTTCTCGAGCTGATGCCGAGCCCGGGCAGCGGCCTGGGACAGCCGCGGCCGGTCCGGGCGATCCACGAGCGACGGCCCGGCCCGCCGCCCGATCAGGTACCCGACCTGCGCTCCGGCCAAGGCGCCGATCGGCGCCAGGACGAGTGTCCACGTCAGCGACAGGTGTACGGCGGTGGTCGTGAGCAGGCCGGCGGTGAACAGCAGCGAGTCTCCGGGCAGCACGATGCCGATCAGCAGACCGGTCTCGGCGAACGTCACCAGCAACACGGCGAGTGGACCGAGATGGGTCAGGAGGCTGTTCGGGTCCAACGGATTCATCGGTACGGCTCCGGATCCAAAGTAGGGATGTCGTTCGACCCTAGGAATCAGCTGCTGAGAGGCAGCTGAGCAGACTCAGTCGACGACCGGCGGATCCAGGCGGTACCCATGGCCGCGGAGTGTCACGACGCTCGGAACACGCTCCGGTGGTGTGCCGGTGCGGGTCGCGGCCGCCTCGAGTTGGCGGCGGAGTGAGGCGATCGTCACGTCGAGCGTCTTCGTCGATCCGAACCAGTTCTCGTCCCAGACGGTGGCCATCAGGTCTTCGCGCGACACCGCCGTACCCGCGTTGAGGGCAAGGGTTTCCAGCAGCTCGTACTCCTTCGGCCGGAGTACGAGCTCGCCCGTTCCGAGCCTGCACCGTCGCGCTGCGGTGTCGACGGTGAGGTCGGCGATCACCACTGGACCGTCGTGCTGAGGAGCCGGCCGGCTGCGCAGGTGCGCCCGCAGCCGAGCCAGCAGCACGGTGAGGCTGAACGGTTTGACGAGGTAGTCGTCGGCCCCGGCGTCGAGGCCGGACACGATGTCGATCTCCTCGCCCCTCGCCGTCAGCATCACCAGCAACAGGCTCGGCAGGTCCGACCGAAGGCGCCGGGCGAGATCGACGCCGTCGGCGTCGGGCAGGCCGAGGTCCAGGAGGACAACCTCGGCCTGCTCCCGGCGCGCGAGTGCCAGGCCGGCCCGCCCGGTGCGCGACCAGAACGTCTGATAGCCGTTGCTGGTGAGCGCGCGGTCGAGCAGCCGGCCGATGGCCTCGTCGTCCTCGACCACAACCACGGTTCGCCCGGCCTTCACGCCTGCGACGGTAGGCGCGCCCAACTGAGAGCCGGCTGAGTCACAACTGCCGCAACTCCTCGACAGCCGGTCGGGTCGAACCTTGTGCGCTGGCAAGGGCTCCGACTGCGATGGCGGCGACGGCAACGATCAAGGTTGCTGCCAGGTAGGACCAAGGCACCGCCGCCGTGGACGGCGGTGGATCGAACACGCCGGTCAGCACCTTGATCAGCATCGCTCCCAGCGCCCACGCCACGACCGCACCGCCGATCACCCCGCCAAGTGTGACCGCCAGCGCCTCGCTCAGCACCAGCCCGCGCAGTTGCCCACGCCGGGCCCCGAGTACCGCGGCGATCGCAAAGGTACGGCGACGTTCGGCGAGGCCGAGCGCCAGCACCAGACCGCCGGCGCCGGCTGCGATCAGTACGGCGAAGGCGAGCTCGAACCGGGTCAGGCCGGCCAGGTCGACCGAGGTCAGGCTTGATCCGACCTGCGACCTGCTCTGGGTCAGATCAGTGACCTTCGCGGAATCCCCCAGCTGCTTCCGGACCGCAGCTGCGACGGCCGGCTGGTTCCTGCCGCCGGTGTCCAGCAGGAATGCACCGATCGCATCGCTGCCGGTCGCCTTGGTGACGTAGTCCGCGTTCGCGACGAAGAAGCTGTCGCGTGGTGCCGTCGGAAACTCCTTCACGATGCCCGCGTAGTGGAACGGGACCGTCCGGAAGGTCTTCGTCCGGCTGTCCTGGAGCCGCAGGCGAATCAGATCACCGGGCGCGAGCTGGAAGTCCTTCACGGTTTCGTCGCTGACGAGGATCGAGTCAGGCTGACTCGCCAGCTTCGCCATCAGGCCGTGCGCCGTACCGCCGACGAAGTACGCGTCCTGCAACGCGGTGGCGTCGGCGATCGTGCCGGGCCGCACGCCGTAGAAGTCCTGCAGGTCGGAGCCGACGTACGCCAGACGGTGTTGCAACGGCTCGACCCGCCGAACGCCCGGTACGGCGGCCAGCGCACCGCCCGCAGCCGGGCCGACGATCACGCCGGGCGACTCCGTCACGGTCACATCCGCACCGTTGGACAACAACGCATCCACCTCGGCCTGCTGCCGGTACGTCGCGTTGAACGTCGCCGTGGACGCCGCGAACGAGATCGCCAGCGCAAGCAGTACGACGGAACGCACCAGCGGCGTACGCTGCCGCGACATGCTCGCCGCCGTGGTCCGCGCCAACCGGCCGGTCATTGGCCGGACCAACACCGTGAGTACGCCGCGTCCGTGTGCCAACGCCAGCGCGGTGAGCCGCCAGAGCAACAATGCCCCGCCGATCCACAGCAGCGCCGGGCCGAAGAACGCCCAGTACGACACCGAGATCGTCGGCACGCCCTCGGGCGCCAGCACCAACGAGTAGTTGTTGCTACTCGACGCACGGAACACCAGCAGCGAAACAGCCAGGCAGATCACATCGAGCCCGAGCCGCATCCACAACGGGCTCCGCACCCGCTCCACCTGCCGCCGTGCCGCGACAACGCTGCTGCTCCGCAGATCCCGCACCGCCGGCAGCAGCACCGTCAGCCCAGCGATCACGAGTCCGACGACGAACGCGATCCCGAACCAGATCAGCGTCCCCCGGGTCCCGCCGCCGAACGAAGCGTTCCCGAACGCGGCCCGCCCGACGATGCCCGCGGCAACCACTCCAAGCACACCGCCCAAGACACCGACCAGCGCCGCCTCCAGCGCGGTCAGTCCGACCACCCGCCGGATCCCGAATCCCCGCACGCGCAACAGCGCCTGCTCGCGCCGACGCCGTACGGCGCCCGATCCCGCGACCGCGGCCGTCAGCAACGCAGCAAGCACCGCCCCCGGCAGCCCCAGGCACAGGAACAGGATCTGCGCGTACGCCGCATCGCTCCGGGCCGCGTCGAGCGCGGCCGCAAGGTTGTTCCCGACCACGGCCGACCCGGCCGACGCCGCCTCCAGATTGTGGGCCGCACCAACAACCGCCGCGTACGCCGAGGCCGGGTCGGGCGGCAGGATCGCGTTGCGTTTCGCGTGGATCTGCGTGGTGAGGGCCTGCGGATCGACGTTGGCGATCGGTCCCATCAGTTGGCTGAACCGATCGGCGGGAAGCAGCAGCACGTTGTCCGGCGGAGCGGACGGCTGCGACTGCGGTGGCGCGCCGACCTTCTGGAACAGCGAATCGGCTTGCGGCAGGTCGATCACCCCGTCGACCTTGACCTGCACGGGCGGCAGACCGGGCCGACCGACCGAGATGGTGTCCCCCGGCGAGGCGTGCAGGTTCGCAGCGGTCTGTTGAGCGAGCAGTACACCCTCCGACTGCCCGGTCAGCTGCCGGACCTCGCCCGGGAACGACGAGCGATAGTTCGTTGGAATCCCCAGTACGACGCCCGGCCCGGTGGTCTGCGTCGATCCCGCGATCGTCGCCGTGAACCCCGTCGTACGACCGAACTCGACAGGTACCGCGGTCGCGATCCCCGGCGTCTGCTGGGCGGCAGTCAGCGCGGCGCCCGGATCGCCTCCCGGCTGCACCCCGATCTGCCAGTCGACGGCGACCGTTGCCACGGCACGGCTGGTCATACTCGCCTTCGACGCGGTGAGAAACGCGCCGATCGCGGCGATCAGCGCCACGGACAGTCCGACCCCCGCAGCCGTGGCCAGCAGCCGCCAGGCCCGCCATCGGATCAAGCCACGCAACCACAGTGCCATCAGGCGACACCTTCCCGAGTCGGTACGACGAGACGTCCGTCGTTCATCTGCCAGTGCTCGCCGAGCCGCCGGGCAACCGCCGCATCGTGCGTCGTCACGACCAGGGCCGCGCCGGTCTCTTCCGCCGCAGCGATCAGCACGTCGAGAACGTGCCCACCGGTCTCGGCATCGAGCTGACCGGTCGGCTCGTCGGCGAGCAGCAGCCGCGGCCGCAGAGCCAATGCCCGAGCGATCGCCACTCGTTGCGACTGCCCGCCGGACAGCGTGTCCGCAAGCTGATCAGCCAACGCAGCGACGCCGACGGACTCCATCGCGACGACCGCGCGCTCGCCGGCCTCGGCCTCGTCGGTCCCGGTCAGTACGGCGGCGAGCGCGACGTTCTCCGCCACGGTCAGCGCCGGGAGCAGACTTGGGCCCTGGAACACGACGGCGATGTCACGCGAGCGCTCGACCGGACTGTCACCGAGATCCGGCCAGGTAACAGCTCCCCCGGTCGGCAGCTCGAGCCCCGCCATCAGGTGCAGCAGCGTCGACTTGCCCGACCCTGACGACCCGGTGACCGCCACCCGCGCCCCGTCCTCGACCTCGCAGGTGCACCCGTGGACCGCCACGACCGCCTGGTCGCCTCGTCCGAATGTCCGCGACGCATTCGCGCATCGAACCAGCGTCATGCGGCGATCCTCCCGTCGGACAACGCGATCACGCGATCGGCGATCTCGGTCACCGCGGCGCTGTGTGTGACGAGCAGTACGCCGCGTCCGTCGTACGCCCGAGCGCGGATCAGGTCCAGCACGAGCTGCTCGGTCTGACCGTCGAGCTCGCCGGTCGGCTCGTCCGCCAGCAGGATGTCCGGATTGTTGCTCAGGGCCACCGCAAGACCGGCGCGGGCGAGCTCGCCGCCGGACAGCTCCCGCGGCAGGGCCGATGCCCGAGCGCGTAGACCGACCTGATCGAGCAACTGATCGGGTGTCAGCAGCTCTGCACCCTTCTGAACCAGTCGGATGTTGGCGCTCACGGACAGGTGGGTGATCAGGTTCCCGGACTGCAGGACCACGCCGAGTCGCCGGCTCCGGATCCTCGCCCGCTCCGCCTCGGGTCGATGGCTGATGCGTTCCCCGGACAGCGTCACGGCACCACCGTCGGGCTCGTCCAGACCCGCCAAACAGGCCAGCAGCGTCGACTTGCCCGAGCCGGACGGACCGACCACGGCCACGACCTCGCCGCGGGCGACGCTCAGGCTGACCCCGCGCAGCGCCAGCGTCTCTTCGTCACCGGATCGATAGAAGCGGTACAGGTCGCGGCACCACAGCACGTCGTCGGCCATCAGAGCCACCGGACGGAGTCGGAGACGATCTTCCACGGGTCGACGTTGTCCGCGTTCACCGGACCGACCAGCGTCAGCGCCAGCTGCTTGCCGCCTTGGGAGAACAGATAGCGCTCGAAGGCGTCCCGGATCACCTTGCCGGTGACCGGATCCTGGGCCGAGTCGCCCTGATAGGTGATCAGCACGACCTTGCCCGCCGGCCGGGTGATCTCGCTGATCTTGCCCAGGGCGAACCGCGGGACGGTACTGCGGAGCGTCGGGACCACCGTGGTCGTCGCGGATTGCGCCGTCGGTGCGGCGGCCGCGGTCGACGGCATCACCTCGATCCGGTTCAGCTTGTCGGTGAACGAGGTCGTCGTACCGGACACGCTGCGCGCCCAGCCCTCCGGAACCTTCACGGTGAAGGTCGATCCCCGGAAGGTGAAGAACGCCTGGTTGTCGGGGATGTCGCCCGGCGGGTTCGACTCCGTCTCGACCGGCTTGGGCGGCTGGGTCGTCGCCGGCTTCGACGAGGGCGCAGAGGTCGCGGTGGCGGACGGCGCGTCAGAGGTCTCTGTCGGACTCGCAGCCGAGCCGGACGAGCCGCCTCCGCTACAGGCCGAGAGCAGGGCCACGGTGGTCAGGGCGATGGTGAGTACGGGCCAGTTCTTCATTGAGTCGACGCTAGGAACGGCCGGGTAAGCGGCCGGCCCGGCGGAGGTTAGAGGACGGCAAAACCTTCGCGCAGCACACCTGATCTGCCGTCATGATGGCTCTATGCGGCGTCGTGTCAGCAGGGTCGCCCTTGCGGCGGCACTTGTCTCACTGATCCTCGTGGCCGTGCCGTTGGCGATCGGCATCCGCATCTCGTTTTTCTCCGACGAACGCACCGAGCTCGAACGCGCAGCGTTGGCCGCCGCCATCCAGGTCGGGCCGGACTTCACCGGCAACGACCCGGTCGAGCTTCCGGCCCCGAGCACCGACGGGCAGCTGGCCGTCTACGACAGTTCGCTCAGGTTGCGCGCAGGCACCGGTCCCCAGGTGGCCGACGATCCGACACGGGCCGGGCTGGCCGGGAAGGTGGTCCAGGCCGAGTCGGGTAGCTCCTTGGTCGTCGCCGTACCGGTCGCATCGTCGGAACGGGTCATCGGCGTGGTCCGGGCCTCGTCACCGATCAACGCCGTCTGGGCCAGGGTGCTACTCGCCTGGCTGGCCGTACTCGGGGGTGCGCTCGTGGCCCTCGCGATCGGCGTCGCCGTCGCGACCTGGCAGGCGAAGCGTTTGAGTGCCCCGCTCGAGTCGTTGGCCCGGACCGCGGACCGGGTCGCGGCGGGCGACCTGTCCGCGCGGGCCGAGCCGAGCGGGATCGCGGAGGTCGACGCGCTGGCCAACGCACAGAACACCATGGTCGAACGCCTCTCTCACGTGCTGGATCACGCCCGGAACTTCGCGGCGGACGCCGCGCATCAACTCCGTACGCCGCTGGCGGGCCTGCGTCTGACCTTGGAGGCAGCGCAGACCGACCCAGCCGCTGATCCTCGGGTCGCCGTCGACGAAGCGTTTCTGCAGACCGGCGAGCTGCAGCGCACCGTCCAGGACGTCCTCGACCTGTCCCGGCTGCCGGCCGAAGGACCCCGCGGCCCGCTCGGCACGCTGGACGCGCTCTTCGCCGAGATCGAACACCGCTGGCACGGCATGCTCGCCGAGCGAGGTCGACGGATCGTATTCAGCGTGGAGGATCCGGTCGGTCGCCGGTTCCTCCCCCTCGCCAACTGCCGCCAGATCCTCGACGTCCTCCTCGACAACGCCCGGACCCACGGCCGCGGCACTGTCCGGGTCACCGCCCACGACGTACTCGACACAACCGCAATCGACGTCGAAGACGAAGGCACGATGCCCGCCGACCCCGCGGACATCTTCGCCCGCGGCACCCGCGGGCCGACCGATCGCGGAGCCGGCATCGGTCTTGCTCTGGCCCGCAACCTTGCCGAAGCCTGCGGGAGCCGTCTCGTCCTCGCGTCCTCCTCCCCCACGGCATTCCGCGTGCTGATCCCGGATGAGTGAAGACGCACGCCTGACCGCGTCAGCCCGGCAGGCTGCCGAGGACCCGGCTGGGTGGGGCGACGAAGCGCTCGACGGGCAACCCCTGCAAGGCCTCGCGCATGGCGGACTCCCATAGCGGTCCCGCCGTACCGGAGCCCGTCGGGTCGGCGATGTCCTGGCCGTTCAGTTGGTGGCCGAACATCAGGTTCGTGTACGGCGGGGTCGCGTCGGCGACCACGGCCGCCGCGGCGAGGTTCGGGGTGTAACCGGAGAACCAGACGGCGAGGTTGTTGTTGATGGTGCCGGTCTTGCCGGCCAGGTCCCAGTTGCCGAAGGACAGGTTGCCGCCGGTGCCGCCCGGCTGCATGACCGCGCTCAGCACCCGGTTCACACCATCGGCGACCCACGGTTGGAGAACCTGCTTGCAGGACTCGGCCGGCGTCGCGATCGCCTTTCCGGCCTGATCGGTGATGGACGTGACCAGCAGCGGCTGGCAGTAGACACCGCGGGCGGCGAAGGTCGCGTACGCATCGGAGAGCATCAGTGGAGTCACGTAGCCGACTCCGAGCGTGAACGACACCACCTGGTCCAGCGGCTTCAGCGTCTGCGCGTTGTACATCCCGAGCTTGGCTGCGATCGTCGCGGGTGCGCACAGTCCGGTCTTCTCGGACAGTTGCAGGAAGTACGTGTTCACCGAGTATCGGGCCGCGTCGACCATGGTGAAGTCGCCGCTCCTGGTCGAGTTCTGCGGCTGGTAGTTGAGATCCCGGGTGGAGCCGTCGCAGGTCCGGAAGCGGACGCCGCTCAGGTCGATCTGCTGGGGCGAATTGATCTTGTAGTCGATCGGGATGCCCTGCTGGATCGCGGCGGCGATCGTGAACGCCTTCATCGTCGAGCCGTTCTGGAACCCGCCGTACCCGCCGGCGTAGGACTTCTCGACGTTGTAGTTGTACGCCGTCTCGTCCCGGCCCTCGCCGTACGGCTTGCTCTGCACCATCGCCTCGACCAGCCCGGTCCCGGGCTGCACCACGGTGATCGCGGCGATCGTGTTGTCGGTCGGCTTGGTGTGCTCGTCGACCGAACGCTGCGCGGCCGCCTGGATCCGCGGGTCCAGCGAGGTCCGGATCGTCAGGCCGCCGGTCTTCAGGTCGCGGTCGCGCTCCTGGACGGTGTCGCCGAGCGCCGGATTCTGCAGCAGCTTGGAGACGACGTACTCGCAGTAGAAGGGGTACGGCGAGTTGGCGCAGCCGTTCGGCACCGTGCGGACCTTGGACAGGTCGACCACCGGTGTCCGCATCGCCGTGTTTGCCTCGGCGACCGAGATCACGCCGAGCTGGAGCATCCGCGCGATCACGGTGTCGCGACGGTCCTTGGCCTGCACCGGATCGGTCACTGGGTCGTAGCCGGTCGGGTTCTTCACGATGCCGGCCAGCATCGCCGCCTCGGGCAGGGTGAGTTGGGAGGCGTTGACGCCGAAGTAGTGCTGGGCGGCCGACTGGACGCCGTACGTGCCGTCACCGAAGTTCGCCAGATTCAGGTATTTGTCGAGGATCTCGTCCTTGGAGAATTGCTGCTCTACCGCGATCGCGTACCGGAGCTCGGTCAGCTTGCGCTGGTACGTCGGCGCGGTCGCGGCGCGCTGCTCGGCCGGCGTACGGGCGTTCTCCAGCAGGGTGAGCTTCACGTACTGCTGGGTGATGCTCGAGCCGCCCTGTTGCGTGCCGTCGGCGTGGTTGCGGATCATCGCCCGCAGCGTGCCCTGCAGGTCGAGCGCGCCGTGCTGGTAGAACCGTGAGTCCTCGATCGCGACGATCGCCTGCCGCATGCTCGGCGCGATCTTGTCCAATCCGACCGGAACCCGGTTCTCGTCGTACAGGGTCGCGATCAGACTGCCGTCGTCGGCCAGGATCCGCGTCCGCACATCCGGCGGCTGTGCAGTCAGCTGCTGCGGCAACCCGCGCAGCGAGTCCACCACTTCCTCGCTGCCGAACCCTGTCAACCCTGCTAGCGGTACCACCAGCCCGGCGACCAGCGCACCAGCCATCGCACTGACGCCGAACAACCTCGCCAGCAACCGGAATCCACCCCGACCGGTGCGCACTCCCCCAAGCTAGCTCGCGATCCCAGCCCACACACGGCTCTCTCAGCGCGGTCTCATCGAGCGCCAGACTGTTGCTGTCAGCAACGGAGTACTACGAGGGCGCGGCGCTCGGCAGGCGGACGGTCAAGGTCGAGGTTCCGGCGATCGTGACAGTGCCGCGGTGGCGTCGGACGATTTCGGTGACGATGGCCAGGCCGAGACCGACTCCACCGGTTTCGCGACCGCGAGCGCCGTCCAGGCGGACGAACCGGTCGAACACCCGGTCCCGCTCGGACAGCGGGATGCCCGGTCCGTCGTCGGCGACCGTGAGTACGACGGTATCGCCGGCCTCGGCCAGGCCCAGCCTGATCTCGGACCGGGCGTGGCGGGCCGCGTTGCCGGTGAGGTTGCGGATCATCCGGGTCAGCGCCGACTCGTCACCGAGGACCTGGCCGCCCGACACGCCGGACGTCACCACCGCGAGTCCGGTCGCCGAGCGCAATCGACGAGCCTCGGTGATGAGCAGGTCGTCCAGATCGACCGGTGTGTGCGGCAGAACAGCGGGCTGCTCGCCTGAGCTCGCCAGCAGAAGCAGGTCGTCGACGAGCTGCTGCATACGCACGTCTTCGGCCAGAACCGTTTCCGCGAGCTCCGCCGACGTTGTTCGCTCGGGATGCGCTGCCGCGACCTCGGCGTGCTGGCGGATCGTGGCGATCGGCGACCGCAGCTCGTGCGCCGCGTCGGAGACGAAGCGCTGCTGGGCCTCGTGGGTGGTCTGGAGCCGGTCGAGCATCCGGTTCATGGTGGCGCCGAGCCGGCCGATCTCGTCCCGGCGAGTGGCCGGGACGCGACGATGCAGCTCCGTCGCGGAGATCTCGTCGACCTCGCGCCGGATCGCCGTCACGGGCGCGAGCATGCGACCGGTCACGACCCAGGTCACGGCGCCGACGACCAACATCATCAGCGGTACGCCGATCACCAGCACGCGGCGGACGAACCGGGTCGAGTCGAGCACGTCCACCAGCGGACGGCCAACCACGACCTCGTCGCCGCTCGAGGCCTTCGCCGCCGCGAACACGAAGTCTTCGCCGTGGCCGGGCGGCTCGACGGAGACACACTGCGAACCCGGCGACGCCAGAGGTGTGCCGCCGCCCACGAGGCGGCCGGACCGATCTGTCACCTGGACGATCTCGCGGGTGGATGACGACGAGCCTCCACCGGCCACGGCCAGTTGAGCCGCGCGGTCGCGGGCGTCTTGGCAGACCTGATCTGTGAGCACAGAACCGAGCAACGCGACGAGTATCAAGGCACCCCCGACCAGGGCCAGACCGACCACGAGGACCGCGGCCACTGTCACCCGCGCACGCACGGCTGCTCCTCGAGGCGGTATCCCGATCCTCGCAGGGTGGTGATGGAGCCGTCGCCGAGCTTCCGGCGCAGGCGGCGGACGTACACCTCGACGATGTTCGGGTCGCCGTCGAAGTCGTCGTCCCAGAGCTCGGCGAGGATCGTCCGCTTCGACACCACCTGCCCACGTCGGCGGATCAGGAACTCCAGCAACGACAACTCGCGCGCGGTCAGCGCCAGTACGTCGGCACCGAGCCAGGCCGTCCTCGCCGCGGGATCCAGCCGCAGCTCTCCCGCCTCGAGGACACACGGCCGTTCGGCGGCGCCGCGTCGTACCAAGGCTCGCAGCCGGGCGATCAGTACGGCGTACGAGAACGGTTTGGTCAGGTAGTCGTCGGCACCGTTGTCGAGGGCACGGACCTGGTCGGTGTCCGCGTTCCTTGCCGTCAGCATCAAGATCGGCGTCCAGACCTGCTCGGCGCGGAGCGTCCGGCAGATCGTCAGCCCGTCGATCCCGGGCAGCATCAGGTCCAGCAGCACGACACCGTACGGATGCTCGCGGGCGAGCCACAGCCCGTCCGTGCCGGTCAGCGCGACGTCGACCGCGTACCCCTCGGCCTCCAGGCCGCTGCGCAACCCGGCCGCCAGCCGCGGTTCGTCCTCGACTACGAGTGCCCGCATCACCCACCTCCAGGCGATCCTCCTTCATTCTGGCTGAATCCCGGCTGAATGCAGCGGTTCAGCGAGGGTTCAGCCTCGCGGACCTACGGTCGGTGCATGGCTGCCATCGAGGCGATCGACCTCACCAAGCGGTACGGCGCACGCATCGCCGTCGATGCGCTCGCCTTCAGCGCCGAGCCGGGCGAGGTGATCGGCCTGCTCGGGCCGAACGGCGCCGGGAAGACGACCACGATCCGCCTGCTGACGACGATCCTCGAGCCCAGCTCGGGCACCTTCACGGTCGCCGGCGAATCAGGCGATCGGCCGGATCGGATCCGGCAACGGATCGGCGTACTGCCGGAGAGCGCCGGCTATCCCGCTCGTCAGACCGGTTCGGAGTACCTGCAGTACGCCGCGCGACTCTTCGGCCGGAACCGCGCCGATGCACGCACGGTGGCAGAGCGATTGCTGGGCGAGGTCGGTCTCGCGGACCGCGGCAACAGCCGGATCTCGACGTACAGCCGTGGGATGCGCCAACGGCTGGGGATCGCCAGGGCCTTGGTCAACGATCCGGTCGTCGTGTTCCTCGACGAACCGACACTCGGCCTGGATCCGGCCGGTCAACGGGAGATCCTCGCGACGATCAGTGATATCGCGGGCAGGCGCGGGGCGACTGTGGTGCTGTCGACGCACACGCTGACCGAGGTCGAGGAAGTCTGTAGCGCCGTGATCATCCTCGACCACGGACAGCTCCGCGCCAGCGGTCCGATCGACGAGGTCGTCGCCGGAACGGGCAGTCTGAGTACGACGTTCCTCGCGCTGACCGAGGACCACGGGGGCCAGTCATGACGGCCTGGCACGTGGTCGCCGAACGCGAGAGCCGGGACCTCTGGATCGGGGGACGCGGTCCGGTCCTGGCGTTCGGGTTCAGCGTGCTGCTCAGCGCGATGACGTACCTGGCCGCGACCAACCGGGCGATGAACTTCCTCGAACGGCGGGAGGCGGTGAACCTCACGGTCCAGGTCGCCCTGGCCGTCGGGGTCCTGCTCACCGTCGTGGTCAACGCCGACGCGATCAGCGGCGAACGCGAACGCGGAACCCTGGAAAGCCTCCTCCTGACCCCGGCCTCCCGGCGGGCGATCGTGCTCGGCAAACTTATCGCCGCGTCGACCATGTGGCTCGCCTGCCTGATCGTCACAGTCCCCTACCTGTGGGTCCTCGGCGGCGCCGGGTCGGCCACCGTTCTCGCCCTCACCGTCGGCACACTGGTCGCGATCGGACTCGGCGGTATCGGCCTGCTCTTCAGCGCCTGGTCCAACTCGAACAAGGCCAGCCTCGCCGGCGGCCTCCTCCTGCTCCTCGTGCTGTTCGCCCCGACCCAGCTCCCGGCGTTGCCGAAGACCGGCTTCGGCCAGGCACTGACCCGGATCAACCCGATCGGATCCGCTCTGCACTACATGTCGCCGATCATCGTCAACCGCCGCAGCTGGACGCACGATCTCAGCTACCTCGTCGCGCCGACGGTGATCGCCATTGTCGTGCTCGCCGCTCTGATCGGCTTCGCCCCACGACTCGTCCGACTGACAGCAGGCTCGCGATGAACATCCTCAATCTGCTCGCGACAGTCCTGCTCGCGAACCCCACCGTGACCATGAACCACGACGAACTCACCGCACAGCTCGGCCAAACCCTCACCGTCGAATCTGTCGTCAACAGCCCCGGCGCGGCCATCGCGCACCTCAACGTCGTCAGCCTCGACGGCGTGTACGTCGACCTCGAGGACTGGACCCAGGACGTCACCCAATCCGTGCCGGCCGGCGGCGAGACCCAGCTCGACTGGGAGTTCCAGGCCGTCAACCCGGGCCACTTCGCGGTCTACGTCGTACTCATCCCCCGGAACGGCGCCCTCGTCGCCGGCCCGGCGGTACACGTCACCGTCGCCCCACGCCAGAACCTCGACACCAGCGGCGCGCTGGCGGTAGCCATCGCCGTACCGCTCCTCCTCGGCGCCGCGGCCCTGGTCAGCCACCGGAGAATCCGATGAACACCCGCGGACTGTCCGTCGATCAGTTGCCGATGGCGTTCTTCAGCTGGGTGGCGAAGAACCGCTCGACGGTCGGGAGGATCCTGCGGCCGGAGTGAGCGACGCCGTCGACGAGGTCGAACGTGATGTCGAGGCCGTGGGAGCGGTAGTTCTGCTCCAAGGTGCGGAGACGTTCGATCCGGGTGGTGCCGGTGAGTTCGGCGCCGTCCATCCAGTTGGACTCGCCGCGGTTCATGATCTCCCAGGTCTCGACGTCCTCGGAGCCGACGACGAGCTGGATCGGGACCCGGCGGAGCGCGTCGAAGTCGATCGACTGACCGAACCGCTCCTCGAAACCCTTCGTACCGAGCCACCACGGCAGGCTGTCGTCGAGTTGGGTGATCCGGCCAGGTGCGCCGATCGAAGCAGCGGCCAGGCGGTCCGGATGCAGGTAGAGGAACCGGTGGGCGAACTGCCCGCCGCCGGAGAAGCCGTGCAGGTAGAACCGCTCGGCCGCGACCGGGAACCGCTCCGCCACCTCGTCCACGATCGCCAGCAGCATCCGGTCGAAGCGGATCCCCTGGTACTCGATGAACTTGAAGTTGTGCAGGTCGGCCGGATCGACCAGCCCGGCCGGGAAGATCGGCGTCAGTACGACGACGCCGTGCTCCTCGGCGAAGTCCGCCGACTGGTCGCGGTAGTTGGTCGCGGACCGCGCCGTACCGTGCTGGATCACGACCAGCGGCACACGCTCGTCGCCGGTCAGCCGGCGCGGTACGTAGAGGCAGTAGTGCAGCCGCGGATCGATCCGGGACGCGAAGATCGGGGTCTTGCCGCGCTGGTAGACGGTCGCGGTGTCAGTCATGGGAGTCCTCGATTCACCGACCTGTCCGGTCGGCCTGCTCGCTGATCTGGTTGGTTCGGTCCCGGCCGGCTTCGGTCGCGGCCATCACGGCGCCGCGGACCCCGGCCTTCTCGAGTTCGCGGATGGCGGTGATGGTGGTGCCGCCCGGACTGCTCACGGCCGCGCGAAGGTGCACCGGGTCGTCGCCCGAGTCGCGGAGCATGGCGGCGGCACCGACTGCCGTCTGGATCACCATCTCCTCGGACAACGCGCGGGGCAGTCCGAGGAGTACGCCGGCGTCGATCAGCGCCTCGGCGAAGTAGAAGAAGAACGCCGGGCCGCTGCCGGAGAAGGCTGTGATTGCGTTCAGCTGCGTTTCGGGGACGCGGACGACCTTGCCGACTGCTCGGAGGAGGGATTCGGCGCGGTCCAAGTGTGTGTCCTCGGCGTATGCGCCTGCGCTGATCGCGGTGATGGCTTGGCCGACCGAGGCGGCCGTGTTCGGCATCGCCCGTACGACGGGTGTCTTCGGCAGGTCGCTCTCGACGCGCCCCGTGCTGACGCCGCCGATGACGGAGATGACGAGGTGGTCGGGCGTCAGGTGCTCGGCGAGCCGGGGCAGCAGGTCCTCGATGTGGTACGGCTTCACCATCAGGACCACGGTGTCCGACGCTCGAACGGCCTCGGCCAGCCCGGAGGTCGAGACGCCGAAGCGCTCGCGCAGGTACGCCGCTCTGTCGGGCAACTGCTCGACGACGGCGATCTGGTCCTGATTGACGAGCGGAGTGTCGCCGTCGAGCAACCCGGAGAGCAGAGCGGCACAGATGTTGCCGCCGCCAACGATCGCGAGGCCCTTCATCGCAGCACGAACCCGGTGCCGAGCGGATCGTGGGGATCCAGCGTGAAGGTGGCACGGCCGGTCTCGTACGCCATACCGGCCACCTCGGTGATCACCGCGTCATGCCCGTCCGCCTGGACCTGTTCGAGCACCCGGCCCAGGAACGTCGTACCGACGATCGACTCGTGCCGCAGCGTTCGCCCGATCGGCAGCCGGCCGTCCGCGGCCAGCAGGGCGATCCGCGCGGACGTACCCGATCCGCAGGGCGAGCGATCGAGCTCGCCGTCCGCGAAGATCGTGACGTTGCGCTGGTGCGGGCCGTCCGCGTCGTCGCCGAGATCGTCGTACAAGATCGTGCCGTAGATGCCGTCGAGGCGGCTGTCGCTGGGATGGCGGGCCCACTCGGTGTCGTTCAAGGCCCACTTGATCTCGCGTCCGATGCTGATCAGGTCGGCGGTGTGCTCGGGTGCCACGGCAAGGCCGAGCGATCGCGCCGGGACGAACGCGTACAGGGCGCCGCCGTAGCTGATGTCGACGCGCACCTCGCCCCGGCTGGTCGTCACCTCGACGTCGCGCGCCACGACGTACGACGGGATGTTCTGGAACGCCACCTGCTGCACCTCGCCGCCCGCACAGGTGACCCGTGCGACGACCCGGCCGGAAGGTACGTCGATGACGACGTCCGTGTCGCCGTCCGCCGCGGCCTCCACCTGTCCGGTACGCACCGCCCAGGCGCCGAGCGCGATCGTGCCGTGCCCGCAAGCCGTCGAGTAGCCGTCCTTGTGCCAGAACAGGACCCCGAGGTCGGCGCCGTCGTCATCGGCCGGCACCAGGAATCCGCCGTACATGTCGGCATGGCCACGCGGCTCGTTGACCAGCAACTGCCGTACGGCGTCGACCTCGGCCGACTGCTGCGCGTACGACCGCCGATCCAGCACGCTCACGCCAGGAATCTCGGGCACTCCCGCCGTCACGATCCGGAACGGCTCGCCCGCGGTGTGATAGTCGGTCACGCTGATCAGGTCCATCGGTCTCTCGCTTTCTGGAACGCCGCAATGAAGTACTCGACCTCGGTAGCAGACCAGATCAGCGGCGGCCGGATCTTCAGCACTCCCCCACCCGGTCCGGTCGTGCCGACGAGTACGCCGTACTCCCGCAACCGCTCGGCGAAGTCCGGAGCATTCGGCAACTCCACGCCCACGATCAGTCCCTGCCCGCGCGCCGGAGTACCCAGCTCGGCCAGCCCGGCGCGCAGTAGGTCGCCGATCTCGCCTGACCGCGCAACCAAGCCCTGCTCCTCGATCACATCGAGCACCGTGAGCGCCGCGACGCATGACACCGGATTGCCGGCGAACGTGCTGAAGAACTCGTCGACCGCCGCGAACCGCTCCGCGATCTCCCGGCGCGTGATCAGCGCCGCGACCGGATGCCCGTTGCCCATCGGCTTGCCCAGCGTGACGAAGTCCGGCGTGAGCCCGAAGTCGAGGAACCGCCACAGATTCCGGCCACCACGCCCGAACCCGGCCTGCACCTCGTCCGCCAGGAACAACCCGCCGGCTTCTCGCACTTCGGCCTGCAACCCGCGCATGAAGTCGTCGCCGGGCGTCAGGATCCCCGCGCTGCTGAACACGCTGTCGACCGCGAGCAACGCGACCTCATGCCCGGCCCGGCGCAGCTCGTCGTACCCGGCGCGCACCCGCTCGCGAGCATCCGCGCCGGTTGGCTGCTCACCGTCCGCGGACAGCCGCGGTGCCTCGAAGATCCCCACGTGCGCAGGTCGCGCTGACGGTGGGTAGGTGTTCGTCGACCAGGCAGCCGTGGCCTCGCTGACCCCGTGGTACGCGAGGTCTGCGACGAGCACTCCCGACCGGCCGGCCGCGATGCGAGCCATCCGCCAGGCGAGGTCATTGGCCTCACTGCCCGAGTTGACGAACACGCAGGTGTCCAGCCCGTCCGGCATGGTCGCGACGAGTCGCTCGGCCAGCTCGACCGCATGCGGATGCAGGTAGCGCGAGTTCAGATTGAGTACGGCGGCCTGCCGTGAGATCGCTTGTACGACAGCCGGATGCGCGTGCCCGACGACCGGAACGTTGTTGTAGGCATCGAGATACCGTCGCCCGTCGGCCGTGGACACCCAGGCCCCGGCCGCCCGCACGACCTGCAGAGGTTCGCGGTAGAACAGCGGCGAGAGATCACCACCGAGGGCTGCGCGCCGTCGCGGCAGGAGCGTGGGGTCGGCCACGGTCGTGACGCGCGACGTGCCACAGAGGTGGTGGAACCGGTCGGCGAGGTCGGTCAGCGCGGCCCACTCGTCCAGGATGCGCCAACTGCCGGCCACGAGGCTGGTCAGGTACTCCTCGTTGTCCGGGTACAGCGGCGCCCGCCAGGCCGAGATCAGAATGCTCGCGGCCGAGCGGGCCAGCACCAACTCGCCGATCAGCTCGACCTCCGCGGGGTCGAGCGGCAGGACGCGCTGGTAGGCGTCGAGGAACTGCCGTGCGTCACCCCAGAGATCGGCGGACTCCCGCAGCAACGACGTCAGGCTGATCGCGAGGTCGCAGACCCTGGCGGTGTGGTGCATGTCCCCGAAGTCGATCACGCCGGTGATCCGTCCGTCCCCGATCAGGACGTTGCTCAGCGTCAGGTCCCCGTGCAACACCGATGCCGGCAACCCACGGGTCGCGTCATCGAGCCCGGCGAACCGTTCCAGCAGGTCACGCAACTGCGTCCGACGGCTTTCGCCCGGCACGCTCTCCACGTATCCGGCCAGATCGACGACCAGCCGGGGATCCCAGTCGAGCTTGCGGTACGCCGCCGGGTGGCCGAACCCCTGGAGCGCGCGAGCGAACTCCGCACAGACCGTCCCGAACTCAGCCGCGAACCACGACGGAAGTGCGGTCAGGTCCGCGTCCGCGCCGGGCAGGACCGTGATGACGCGAACCTGATGGATGCGCCCGTCAGCGGCCTCGAGGGTGGCGATCGGTTCGCCGGCGGTCGTGGGCAGGAGCCGGGGTATCGGGAGGTCCGGAGCGACTGCCTCCACGTGCTGCATCGCGGCGCACTCCATCGCGATCTGGCCGGCATCGTCGCCCGAGTTGGAGACCTTCACCACCAGGTCCGTACCGGCGAGGAAGTTCCGGTCGCGTTCACTCCGCAGCTCGGTCAGGCGCGCGGCCACGCCGTACGTCTCGAGCAGCAACTGTGAAACCGTCGGGGTGTCGACAGCCGGCGGATCGGCGACCATGCTCGGGGTCCGTTCCGGCGTCACGTCCACGGCAACTCCTTCGTCCGCGCAGGTGGAACAGCAGCGCCCCGCGGTTTGAGCACGACGCGGGGCACTGCTGGATCAGGGGAGGACGAGCGGCCCGGCCTCGACCAACAGCGACGGCACCACAACGCTCTCCATGAACGTCTGGTCGCAGCGCTCGCGGGTCGATCCGATGCCGATGATCGCGTTCATCACGTCGTCCATCCGGAAGGTGAACCGCAGCTGCGGATGCCAGCCGACCAGCTCGCCGTCCTCGGCCCAGTACGTCGCGTCTCGCGTCGTACCGGTGACGAGCGTCTCCTTCGGATGCAGCACCCGCAGGTAGTCGAGCCGGTTCACCACCAGGCCGCTGCCGGTCTCGGCCAGCAGTTCGTCCTCACTCGACGTACCCGCGTCGAGCAGTAGGTGCGACGGGACGGGATCACCACCGAACCGCCATCCGTCCGGTACGGCGTGACCGGTCGGCACTCCGCCCGTGACGCCGGCCCGGCGACGGTCCGAGACGAGCCCGACGAGCACTCCCTTGTCGAGCAGCGGTGTCCGCCGCCGAACGTTGCCTTCAGCATCGAATCCGCTGGGCAGCCCGTCCGGGTCGCAGCCGTCGTCGACGAGGGAGACCAGGTCACTGGCGACCTTCTCGCCGAGCCGACCGGACACGACCGACCGTCCGGTCGCATACGCGTTCGCGCCGAGGACCGCGTAGCCGTAGGTGGCGATCAGCGCGTTGGCGGCTTGTGGCTTGAGCAGCACCCGGCAGGTGCCGTGCCGGGCATCGATCGTCGGCAGCGGCCGAAGGGCAGCGCGCAGCCGGTCGGGAATCTCTTCGATCGGGAGCTGGTCGGCGTCGCGATGCATCAGCCTGACGCTCACGGACCGGCCGTCCTGTTTGGCGATCGCCTGGATCGATGCCTTGGTCAACGTCTCGGCGCGGAACAGGCCGGTGGCATCGGCAACGACCCGATCGAGGACGTCGTACCGGATGGCGCCGCCGAGCGTGGCCGACGAGTCCAGCCCGTCGCGCACGGTCGTGAACCAGCGATGCCTCACCGCCGGATCCGATTCGAGCACCGACGGAGCTGCCGGGATGACAGGCGTCGCCACCTCGTGGTCCCCGCCGTGCGCGGTGTCGGCGGCGTCTGGGCTTGCCTCGGATGGGATGGGTGGGAGGTCGGAGATAGCTGCGTTCAGGCGGTCGGCGAGGGAGCGGACCGCGTCGGGGTCCAGCGTCTCGAGCGATCCGGCGACCGATCGGCCGTTCCGGTCGACGCGGACGCGGACCCGGAGCCGGCGTTCGCTGTGCTGAGCGGTGATCGCGGACTCGGCGTACCGCAGGAGATCTGCATGCTCGCCGAGGATGTCGAGCCGCGCGCCGTCGCCGAGAATCTCCAGCGCCCGACGGACGTCCGCTTCTTTTACCCCCGCCGAGCGAAGCGAGCCGGCGTCTGTCTCCTTTGTCCTGTTTTTCATCGTCCCACCTGCACATTCTGGAAACGGCCCGGCACGGTGCCGTGGCCCACGTGGGCGACCTGCAGCGGCTCACCCTTGTTGCACGACGGGACGCCGTGCACCCTCCACTCGTCCGGTCCGCCGAGGGCGTCGAGACTGCCCCAGAAGGTCGGGGTATCGCTCTGGTACGTACAGTTCTTCAGCATCCGCCCGACCTTGCCGTCGCGGATCTCCCAGCCGATCTCCGTCTGGAAGCGGAAGTTCATCCGCTGGTCGTCGATCGAGAAGCCGCGGTTGGTGTCGACCAAGATGCCGCGCTTGGTACCGGCGATCATCTCGTCGAGCGACGACTCCCCCGGCTCGAGGCAGATGTTCGTCATCCGCACCAGCGGCAGTCGCTGCCACCCGTCCGCGCGCGCCTGCCCGGTCGACTGGCCGCCGAGTGCGCCGGCGTACTCGCGGCTGGACATGTAACCGGTGAAGATCCCGTCCTTGACCAGCTGAGTCCGCTGCGCCGGCGTTCCCTCGTCGTCGTACTTGAACGAGCCGAGCGCGCCGGGGATCGTCGCGTCCGCGTACGCCGAGACGATCGGCGTACCCCACCGGAAGTTGCCGCGTCGCTCGGGCGTCGCGTAGGTGCCACCGGCCAGACTCGCCTCGGTCCCGAGCGCGCGGTCCGCCTCCATCGGGTGGCCCGCACACTCGTGCAGCACCATCGCAAGTTGGTTGCTGCCAGCAACCAACGTGGTGATCTCGTCCGGACACTGCGGCGCGGACAGCAGTGCGACCGCCTCGGACGCGACGCGGGCCGCGTTCTCCGGCAGGCCGAGCGACAGCACGTGCTCGAAGCCGGCCGTCGCGAAGTCGCCGCGCTGACCGCGGATCTGCCGTGGCACCCCTTGCGGGAACGATCGGCGTTGTACGTCGTTCCCGTCGCCGGCGTTGACCATCAGGCCGCCGCCGCTCTCGGTCAGCGTCTGCTCGATCATCGCGCCCTCGGTGTTCGCGAACACCTTCTCGTCGCGGTAGAAGTCCACGGAGGCTTCGATCTGCTGGACCAGCGGCCCGGCCGTCGACGCCTCCTTCACCGTCGCCGACAGCAGGTCGAGCTTGGTCGACAGCGGAACCGTGAACGGGTCGACGACCATCGGCGACGACCAGGTGTCCCGCGTCGTCACCGGTTCGCCCAGCACGACCCGGCCGCCACCGGCGGCCCGCGCCTGGCCGACCGCCTGGCCGACAACGGCGTCGAGACCCTGCGGGTCGAGCCGGTGCGTGGCGGCGAACCCCCACTGACCGCCGATCAGGACCCGCAGTCCGAGTCCGAGCGAGTCGTCGTAGTTCACCTCACCGGGACCGTCGAGCTCCACCAGGACCTGCTCGTGCGTACGCCGGACTACCCGGATGTCGCCGAACTGAACGTCGGCAGGCAGAAGACCGAGCACCACCTCGGCAAGCTCACGGTAACCAGTCACGAGTCGGACCTCCGATGCACAAGGTTGGGTTGATACCGACACTGTAGCAGACACTACAGGATTTCATCAGTCTGTTGTTTTCACTACAGACGCCAGCGTCGCCGCGGAGATGTTCGCGCCGCACGACACCACCGCGACGCGCTTGCCCGCCAATTCGGTCCGTCGTTCCCGCGCGGCCGCGAACGCCAACGCCGCCGACCCCTCGATCAACTGATGCTCGGTATCGATGACCATCGCGAGCGCGCTCCCGATCGCGTCCTCCCCGACGACCACCCAGTCGTCGACGAGCTGCCGGCACAGGTCGAACGTGATGCTGCCCGGCTCGACGCTGCCCGCCGTACCGTCCGAGAGCGTCTCCGCGGCATCGACCTGGACGATCTCGCCCGCCCGCACAGACGCCGACATCGCATCGTCGAGCGCGGGCTGAGCGCCGTACACACGGATGCCGGGCAGGTGTTTCTTCAACACCGACGCAACGCCGCTGATCAGTCCCCCGCCGCCGACGGCGACCACGACCGCGTCGAGTGTCGCCCCGTCGAGCTGCTCGAGAATCTCCACCGCGACCGTGCCCTGCCCGGCAATGACATCCGGGTCGTTGTACGGCGGAACGTAGACCAGGTCGTGCTCGGCGGCGTACGCCCGCGCCTTGGGTTCGAGTACGCCGGAATCGTTGCCTTCAGCCCGTATTTCGAGACCGATCCGGCGGAGCGCGGCGACCTTGCTCGGCGACGCGTTCTCCGGCAGGTAGACGATGCCGTGCCCGCCCAGGGTCGCCAGCGCGTTGCCGACCCCGAGACCGTGATTACCGGTCGAGGCGGTCACCACGTCCGCGTGCCGCTGGGCATCGGTGAGCGTGAGGATCTTCGCCATCGAACCGCGGGCCTTGAACGAGCCGGTGCGTTGGAGATGCTCGCACTTCACCAGCACCTCCGCACCCAGCTCGTCGCTGAACGCACCGAACCGGACGAAGGGTGTCGGCGGCAGATGTGCACGCAGCTTCGGCGCGACAAGCTCGGACCGTTCGGCAACCTCCGCCGGGCTCAACGTCGGGCTCATCCGGTTGCCACTGACAACTTGGCGCGGAGGCCGGCGCGCAGCGGGATACACATCGGCTTGCCGCTGACGGGATGCGGGACGACCTTCGACTCCACCCCGAACACGTCGCGGATGATCTCGCAGGTGAACACGTCCTCCGGCGTACCTTCGGTGATCAGCGTGCCGGACTTCATCACGAAGACGTGGTCGGCGTACTCGGCCGCCATGTTGAAGTCGTGCAGCACCATGGCGACGGTCTTGCCCTGCTCCTGGTTGAGCTTGTGGAGCAGGTCGAGGACCTCGAGCTGGTACGCGACATCCAGGTAGGTGGTCGGCTCGTCCAGCAGGATCAGGTCGGTGCCTTGGGCAAGGCACAGCGCGATCCACACCCGCTGCCGCTGACCACCCGAGAGCTGATCGACGTGCTGATGGCGCAGCTCGGCGGTCGAGGTCACCTCCATGGCCCACTCGACGGCTTCCTTGTCCACCGAGCTCGGGGTCTTCAGCGACGTACGGTGCGGATGGCGGCCGAACCAGACCAGGTCCTCGACCGAGATCGACTCCGGGGTGACGAGGACCTGCGGCAGGATCGCGAGCAGTCTCGCGACCTCCTTGGTCGGGGTGTCCTGGATCGACTTGCCGTCCAGGATCACGCTCCCCTTGGCCGGTGGAAGCAGCCGGGCCAGGGCCCGCAATGCCGTGCTCTTGCCGGAGCCGTTCGGGCCGATCAGCACCGAGACCTTCCCGTCCGGGATGGTCAGGGTCAGATCCTGAGCGACGACGCGCTGGTCGTAGGCGAGCTGGACGCCTTGTGCCTGCAGACGCATGAGGAGGTCCTACTTTCCGGTCTTCACGAGCAGGTAGAGGAAGTACGGTCCGCCGACGACCGCGGTGATCAGGCCGGCCGGGACTTCCAGTGGGGGCGCGATACCGCGGCCGAGCATGTCCGCGAACAGCATCAGCAGCACGCCGAACAGGCCGGCCGCCGGAAGCAGCGCGAGGTGCCGGCCGCCGAAGACCCGGCGGGCCATGTGCGGGGCGATCAGCCCGACGAATCCGATCGTGCCGGACACCGCGACCGCCGCCGAGGCCAGCGCGACCGCGAACAGCAGCAGGGTCCGCCGCGTCCGTTCAACCGGTTCGCCCAGCCCCGCGGCGAGGTCGTCGCCGAGGCCGAGCACGTCGAGTTTGCGAGCCCAGACGATGATCAGTGGAACGAGTACGGCGACCCAGGGCAGGATCTCCAGGACGGAGCTCATCGTCCGGCCGAACAGGCTGCCGGTCAGCCAGATCAGCGCCGCACTCACGTCCAGCGGATTGCGGACGAGCAGGAACCGGATGCCGGCCTCGAACGCCGCCGATACCGCGATGCCGACCAGCGCGATCCGCACCGGAGTAGCACCCCGCCGGTACGCCAGGAGGTACACCAACGCCGCCGCGATGAGGCCGCCGACGAACGCCGCCGGTACTACGGCCACCACGGGGATGCTGGGGATCGCCAGCAGCAGGAGCATCCCGGCGAAACCCGCGCCCTTGGTAACACCGACAACATCCGGAGCCGCGAGCGGGTTGCGGATGACGCCCTGCATCACCCCACCGGACACCGCCAGCGCGATACCGACCAGCCACGCCAGCAACACCCGGGGCAGCTGGAACTGCACCACAATCTGCGCGGCCTGGTCGCTGGTGTCACCAACGATCGCCTTGAAGACATCGCCGATCGAGACATCGGTCGCGCCGACGCTCAGGCTGTAGAACGACAGGACGACGGCCAGGACGCCCAGCGAGCCCATCAACACGCCCGGATGGCGCTGGGCCAGCGTCGTACGTCGGACGCCCTGCGCAATGATCGCTGTGCTGGTCATGAGGTCACCTTCTGCCTGCGGGCCAGGTACACGAAGATCGGTGCACCGATGAGTGCCGTCACCACGCCGGCGGGGACTTCGTACGGCGGTTTGACGTAGCGCGACACGATGTCGGCGTACAGCACGAGGACGGCGCCGCCCACCGCACACAGCGGCAGCAGGACCGTGTAGCTGGAGCCGACCACGCGTCGCATGATGTGCGGCACGATCAACCCGATGAACGCCACCGGACCGGCCACCGACACGGCAGCGCCACACAGGACGATGACCAGCGTCGACCCGAGCAGCCGGGTCCGTTCGATGTTCTGGCCGAGCCCGCGGGCCATGTCGTCGCCCAGCGCCAGCAGGTTCAGCGGCCGCGCCATCGCGAACGCACCCAGCAGCCCGAGGACCAGCCAGGGAAGCAGGTTGCGGACATCGGGCCAGCCCGCGAAGTTCACGCCGCCGACCAGCCAGAACAGAACGCTGTCGGCGGAGTTCTCGTTGAAGATGATCAACACCTGCGTCAGCGAGATCAGCAGGCTGCTCGCGGTCACACCGGCCAGGGCGAGCCGGATCGGACTGACCCGCCCCCGCCCCGAACCGGCCAGCAGCATCACCGACACTCCGGCCGCGGCGGCTCCGCCGAACGACAGCAGGATCGTCGGTGCGCCGGACAACGACGGCAGGACGGTGATCGCCAGCACGACCACGAAGGCTGCGCCGGCGTTCACCCCCATGATCTCCGGCGCGGCCAACGGGTTCGCAGCCACGGCCTGCATCAGCGCACCGGCCACCGCCAGGGCGGCGCCGACGCAGAGCGCCAGCACCACCCGCGGCAACCGGATCGACTGGATGATCAGCTGGTCCGGCGTATCCGCCCGGAAGATCGCACCAGGCACCCGCGACAACGGGATGTGCTGACTTCCGATCGACAAGCTCCACAGCACGCCGGTCAAGACCAGCACGAGCAGTACCAGCGTCGCCCAGAAGACCCGCTGCTTGCTCGTGACGATCTTCGGACGCTTGTGAGCGGCGTCCTCGAGAGGTTGTTTGGGCACAGTGCCCACGGACAGCGCCATGTCACTTCCCGTAGAGGAGTTTGACGGCTTCCTTGGCGACCACTTCGGAGGCGATCAGGCCACGCGACCGCGACCACTCGTTCGGGTCGACGTCGTACGTCGCGTTGTTCTTCACCGCCGGCAACTGCTTCCACAGCTGGCTCTTCGCCCAGGTGTCGCGCAGGGTCGGTCCGTCGTTCGGAGCGATGAACATGATGTCCGGCTTGGTGCCGACGAGCGTCTCCAGCGTGAGCGACACCGACGCGTCGGTACCACTGTCCGGCAACGCCGACGGAATGCCGATCGCGGACAGCACGCCCGGCGTGTAGGCCTTCGGCGGGAACCCGGTGAAGCCCTTCTCGGACGCCCGGACGAACAGCGCCTTGCGGCTCTCGTTCGCGGTCGCCTCGGCCTTCAGGTCCGACATCGTCTTGGCGTGCTCGGTCAGCCGCTGCTTCATCTGGTCGCACTTGTTCAGCGCGATCGCGGTCGACATCTCACTGTCCAGCACCTGCTGGTAGTTGCCGTTCAGGCTGGCGTAGGCGATCGTCGGCGCGATCTTCGACAGCTGCGCGTAGATCGCCTTGTGCCGGCCGCTGTCGGCGATGATCAGGTCCGGCTTCAGTGCGGTGATCACCTGGATGTTCGGCGTCGCCCGCAGGCCGACCGACTTGTAGGCGCTGACCTTCTCCCGCAGCGCGGGGATGATCCGCTTCGGTTCGTTGTCATCGGCAACACCGATCGGCGACATCCCGACCGCGACCAGGGCGTCGACGAAGGAGTACTCCAGCGCCACCACCTTGGTCGGGTTTCCGGTGATCGTGGTGGTGCCGAGATCGTGCTTGATGGTGCGGGTCGCTTTGCCGCACTCGTCCAGGTTCACACCGGGGCCGACGCCGGGCGCGGCGGCGGCACGGTCAGCATTCGGCGCCGCCCCCGCGGCCGGTGACACTGACGAGGAGGAGTTGCCGCAGGCAGCCAAGGCACCTGCGGCGACGGTCAGGGCGAGTACGGCGACAGCACGCCGTACCCGGGTGGCGGAGTAAGACATGGCACTTGCTCCTTGAGACTAAGGATGCGTGGCGGGGTCATCGCTGCCCGGCGAGGGCGTGGGCCGGGCCGGGTACGTCGGGACGGTCGTCGGGACCGGGACCGTCGTACAGGTTCCAGGGCGCCTGCTGGTAGCTGTTCGCACAGGGCAGGCCCGGGGTGAGCCGGTAGCTACCGGTGGTCAGGTCGACCAGGCTGGAGGCGATGGTGGCGTAGCGGTCGAGCTCGTGCCGGCGCGGGTCGACGTGCTGGCAGACGGCATCGGGGTGTCCGAAGTGGTCGCTCATCGTGGTGCGCACGATGGTGCTGACCGCTTCGTCGGTGCTGCCGTCGCGGCGGAGCCGGTGCAGGCCCGTCTCGACGCGCGGCACACGGTAGAGCGAGTCGACCGAGAACGGGCGGTAGGTGTTCTCGATCTGCGGCGGGACGAACGCCTGGAAGTGGTTGCCGTGAACCAGCAACCCGTCTGTCGGGTACATCCAGCCGTGCCGGCCGGGGGTGGTCTCGACGTCGATGGCGAAACCGTCCCGGTGGGTGAGCAACAGATTGCTGGACAGGCTCTGGCGGGCCTCGAAGACCGCCTTGAGCGCGTCGTGGAAGTCCCAGCTCTCCAGGACCTTGCGGCGGACGAGAGCACCCGGGACACCGGGCCCGCCGCCGAAGCCGGCGCCGAGTCCGTTCGCGTTCAGGGCGATCCCGGCCGAGTTGGCGCCGTGCCGGCCGACCTGGCCGGCCTCGACGTGGCAGATGATCGTGGGCTTGCCGGGCTGCGCGATCCGCAGGACCACGAGGGTTTCGGCGACGCCGTCCCACAGGTCCCAGTTCTGTCCGGCCCAGGTGTGGCCGAGCGCGTTGGCCTGCGGCAGTACGGCGAACGACGTACAGCCCTCGTCGTCGTCCTTGGACTCGAACGGGTTGCCGCGGGTCAGTTCGCCGCGGCTGTTCAGCGCGACGATCTCCGCGAAGCTCCGGCCCGACCCGTCGGCGATCCCGCGCAGTTCGGGCACGATGTCCGGGAGGTAGCCCGCCATGATCGGCACCCAGACGGCGGCGCGGTCGAGTACGTCGGACCACGCGAGTCCGGTCTTGTGGGCGATCGACTCGGCGTAGAAAGCCACCGAGGCGGCGATCTGCTCACGTGCTGCTTCGCCGTACTGACGGCCACGTTCACGCGGATCCGCCGCCGAAAGGTCGATAGTGTCGATCACGGAGAGCTCCCTGCACTGGGCCGTTGTGTCCACTACGAATATTCACCTGACGGTAGTGATTGCTACAATCGCTGTCAACGGATTCGCTGATGAAAAGATCTGCCGGGAGCGAATCGGACGGGAGGGATGTCATGACCACAGCGGAGGCCAAGCCACCGACCCTGCAGGAGCGCGTCGCGACGCGACTGGGGGATCTGACCGCGACCGAACGCAGGGTCGCCGAGTACCTGTCCGCGCATCCGCAGGAGGCCGCGTTCTCCTCGGCCGAGGAGCTCGGCCGGGCGACGGGCACCAGCGACGCCAGCATCGTCCGCACCGCCAAGGCCCTCGGGTACGACGGTCTGCCCGGGCTGAAGCGTTCGCTACAGGGCCACCTGCAGACGCTGCTCTCGCCGGCCAACCGGCTCAGCGCGAGCCTCGAGACCCTCGGCGACGGTCCGGAGACCGTCCTGCGCGCAACCCTCCGCGATCACATCGAGCACCTGATGATGGCCGAGCAGACCATCGACACGGCGGCGTTCCGGCGCGCCGTGGAGCTCGTTGACGCCGCCCACGAGACCGTCGTCTGCGGGTTCGCGGGCCTGGACGGCGTGTCGGAGTACATCGCCACCCATCTGACCCGGATCGGGCACCGGGCTCGTACGGCGACCGAGACCGGCTACCGGCTCGCCGACCGGATCCTGCTGCTCGGGCCGGACGACGTCGTGATCGTGATGGCGCACAACCGGGTGAACCGCGAGACGCGCACGATCATCGATCACTGCGCGGGGGCCGGCGTACCGGTGATCCTGCTGACCGACACGCTCGGCGAAGCTCTTCGCGACGAGGTCGAGGTCGTCCTGTCCGCGCGGATGAGCCGGCCGGGAGCGTTCACCAGCCAGGCAGTCGTGCTGATCCTGCTCGAGGCGCTGACGATCGCGGTCGCGGCGCGCGACCGTGGCCGGGCGCTCGAGAACACCGAGCGGATGAACCAGCTCCGCGAGGAACTCAACGGCTACCCGCTGGCGGACGAGACCGTCCTCGGCCACCAGCGCACCAAGGGCGGAGCAAAGCCGAAGTCCCGCGGCCGCTGATTCAGACGGTGCCTTCGGTGCGTTCGTAGACGTCTGCTTCGAACTCCTCGAGCAGGCGTTCGCAGTCCGCGACCTTGGACCGGGCAAGGTCCTTGCCGTCGGCATCCATCCAGTCCCGGTCCTCGACCTTGGTCAGCCAGCGGCGGAGCTTCTCCAGGTCCTGGCGGATCTCCTCGGCCTCCTCGAACGTGTAGTTCTCCCGGAACCGCTCGAACTCGATCTCCTTGACGAACTTGGTCTCGCACTCCTCGACGATCTCGGCGTACTCCTTGGCCGACTGGGTCCGGAAGCCCTCGACGAACTGCTCGCGGGCGTCGTCGTCGACCTCGGTCAGGGTCAGGAACACGCTCGAGCCGCCCAGCTCGGTGACCCGCTCGCGCACCTTCTCCATACCGGTCCGCAGGTCGTCGCGGTCCGGCAGCACGCACACGGCCTGCTGCACGTAGAACCCGCCGAGTCGCTTCAGCTCCCGCCACACCGCCACCCGGGCCCGCGAGGACTCGCTGGGAACCTTGTAGATGAGCAGCAGCCAGCTCTCGGGGCTCTTGGCCTTGGTACGTCGGGTCGCCATGCCGGACAGGTTATCCGCTGACACGACTTCGCAGCCCGTCGACGAGGAACGGCATCACCTCCTGCCAGTCCGCGACCAGGCCGACATCGCAATGCGCGAAGACCTCGGCGGCCGGATCGGTGTTGATCGCCAGTACGGTCCCGGCGCGGCTCGCACCGGCCAGGTGATTCAGGTTCCCGGACAGACCGACCGCGACATACATTCGGGGTGCGACGCTGCGGCCGGTGATGCCGATCTGACGACCGTGCGGGAGCCAGCCCTCGTCGGTGACCTTCCGGGTGGCACCGAGCTCGGCTCCGAGCAGGAGACGCATCGCCTCGAGCTCGTTGTACTTCTCCGGCGGAACTCCGCGGCCGACTCCGATCACAACCTCGGCGCGATCCAGAGCGTCGCCGTCGTCGCCGGTACGACGTTCGGCGCGGGCGATGGCGGGATCCGTCGCGACGGCCAGGACGTGCTCGGTGAGCTGCCGGCCGGCGCGCGGCGTACGGAGTGGCAGGAGTCCCGTCCGCAGCGTCGCGATCTGGGGTGTGCCGTGACTGACGATCTCCGCCAGCGTGCCGCCACCGGACGGCTTCAGACCGGCCAAGCGACCGTCCTTCGCCGTCAGGCTCACCAAGTCGGACATCAGCCCGGCGCCGAACACGACCGCCAGCCGGGCAAGTACTTCGCGATCCCACGGCAGGGCCGCGCCGAGCACGGCCCACGGCTCCCACTCGCGGATCCACCGTGCCAATGCGTGTGCCACGGGTCGCGGTTCGTCGCCGCTCAACGTGACGACCTCGTCGGCGCCCCACTGCGCGAGGTCGGCACTGCTCTGTTCTGTACGCACAGCGACGACGGCGCCGCCTGCCTCCGCGGCGAGCGCGGCGGCCGTTCCGAGCAGCGCCCGCGTCCCGGCTGCGGGGCCTGGGCCGACCAGTGCGACAACGTCCGGGCCGTGCCGTTGCGGGGTCGGCACGGGTTCGGCCGACTGGGCGACGGGAGCGTCGAAGCAGCCCCGGGCGATCAGCTCGGTGATGGCCCGGCTCACCTGCGTTTCGGGGCGGCCCCGGAAGATCACCGGGTCCCGGGTCAGTGGGGCCGGGTGGACCTGGGCGACCTTGGTCGGGCTGCCGGGCAGACCCCAGGCGCCGGCGGCGAGGTCGGTGGTGCTGACCCGGCGAACCGTGTCGGCCGACGGCCAGGACTCCGCCGGGACCTTGGCCGGCGGGCAGGACCGTTCGGCTACGGCGACCACGGCCGGGAGATCAATAAGAACAGACTCGGTGCCAGAGTCGTACTGGACTGTGGTGCGCAGCCGCCCGCCCTCAGCCTCCAGGGTGAGGACGGGACCGGTGAAGGGGAGGCCGAGCAGCTCGGCAAGCATCGCGCCGACAGCTCCGGTGCTGCCGTCGACCGAACTCGCGCCGACCAGGATCACATCAGGCGGCTCGTCCAGTACGGCGATCGTCGAGGCGAGCGCACGTGCGGTCACCAGGCAGTCCGACCCGGCCAGCGCAGGATCCGACAGATGCACTGCGTCGTCGACGCCCCACCCCAGCGCTTCCCGCAGTACGTCGACGGCGGCCGGCGGACCCATGGTGATCGCCGTACTGCGACCACCCGTCTCCCCCGCCAGCCGGACCGCCTGGGCCACTGCCCGACGGCACCACGGGTTCATCTCGGTGATCGCACCGGCCCGCTCGAGCCGTCCATCGGCGTCGAGGCGTCCGCTGTGGTCGCCCTTGGGCACCTGCTTCACCAGGGCCGTGACGAGGAGGTTCATGACAATCCTGTGCCGACGGCCAGGCCGATCGCGAAGGTGACCGCGGCCGACAGCCCACCGAGCAGCAGTTGGCGGCCGCCGCCGTACCAGAACGGGCGGCCGGTGATCTTGCCGACGATGCCGCCGGTGATGACGAGGCCGAGTGCGCTCAGCAGGAGCGCGGGCAGCACGCTGCCTGCGCCGAAGAGGAACGGGACGAGCGGGATCAGCGCGCCGACCGCGAAGGCCGCGAACGACGAACCCGCCGCCACCCAGGGCGAGGGCAGGTCGTTGGGGTCGACGCCGAGCTCCTCGCGGACGTGGACGTCGAGCGCGACCGCGGGGTTGACGGTCAACTCACGGGCGACCTCGGCGGCGAGCTCGGGGCGCAGGCCCTTGGCTTCGTACATCAGCGCGAGCTCGCGCTCCTCTTCTACCGGGTGGATCTCGAGCTCGCGTTTCTCGACCGCGATCTCGGCCTGCATCAGCTCGGTCTGGGACGAGACCGAGGTGAACTCGCCGGAGGCCATCGAGCAGGCGCCGGCGACCAGGCCGGCCAGTCCGGTCATGATCACGACCTTGCCGGTCGCACCGCCGCCGACCACACCGGCGACGAGGGCGAAGTTCGAGACCAGACCGTCCATCACACCGAACGTCGCGGGCCGCAGCCAGCCGCCGGTGACATCGCGATGGGAGTGGTGGATCTCAGGGGTTTCCGCAACTTCTGCGGTCATTTCGAGGATGTCCTTCCGCAGTGAGGTGAGCCTTCCCGAACTGAGGATTGCGTAACCTCAGTTAATCTGCATCACCTGTTACATAAGTCTATTCGTTACGATCCAGTGGCCGCAACGGCTCCGCGGTCGGAGGCCGAGAGATGTGCCACAGTCACCCCGGTGGCGGTCATCGTGCGGGTCACCTCACGACCGCCGTACACCCAGTAGATGGTCAGCTCACCGTCGCCGCGGTTGATGAACTGATGCGGTACGCCGGCCGGCACCCAGGTCGCGTCGCCCGCCTCCAGGTCGACCCGTTCGCCGTCGATCACCGCGGTCGCCTGGCCGGAGAAGACCAGCACCGACTCCTCCACGTTGTGCGAGTGCATCGGGATCTCGGTGCCGACGGCAAAGATCGTCGTACCGGTGGTGATCTTGTTCGAGGCACTGTTCCACGCGCCGACGTACGGCACCGTCCGTACGCCGCTGCCGCGGTCGAACACCTCGACCTCGTCGGGCCGGATGACCAGGCGGGGAGCGGGATCCGCGGACCACACGGTCTTCACGTTCATGAACTCGCGCATCCCGTCCGCGCCGAGCTCGCGGCCGTACCCGGACTGCTTGATCCCGCCGAACGGCAACCGCGGATCCGACGCGACGATCGCGTTGACGAACACCGCACCGGCGTCGATCCGCCCGACCAGCTCGGCGGCCCGCTCCTGCGCCGTCCACAACGACGAGCCCAGACCGAACTCGGTCCGGTTGGCCAGCTCGATGGCCTCGTCGGCGTCGCGGGCACGGACGATCGCCGCGACCGGACCGAAGGTCTCCTCGTCGAACGCCGCCATGCCCGGCTCGACGTGATCCAGCACGGTCGGCCGATAGTAGAAGCCAGGTTCCACGGCTTCCCCACCACGCAGGAGACTCGCTCCGGCTTTGACGGTACGACGTACCTGATCGTCGAGCGCGTCGCGCAGACCGTCGCGCGCCATCGGTCCCAGCGACGTCGCGCGATCGAGCGGATCACCCATCACGAGTCGATCGAGTGCTGCACAGAACAGCGTGACGAACCGATCGGCGACCGACGCCTCGACGATCATCCGCTTGGCGTTGACGCAGCTCTGCCCGGCGTTGATGAACCGGCTCGTGACGGCCGCGGTGGCAGCCGCTTCGAGGTCGGCGTCGGCGAGCACGATGAACGGGTCGGATCCGCCGAGCTCGAGGACCTGCTTCTTCAAGGCCTGACCGGCTTGTGCGGCGATGATCCGGCCGACCTCGGTCGAGCCGGTGAAGGTCACGGCTGCGATCCGGTCGTCCGCGATCAGGCCGGCGACCTGTTCGGTCTCGACCAGTACGACGCCGATCAGTCCGGCCGGCATGCCGGCGTCCGCGAGCACCGACTCGATGGCCAGCGCGCAGCGCGGCACGGTGTTCGCGTGTTTGAGGATCGCGCCGTTCCCGGCCGCGAGGGCTGGAGCTGCGAAGCGGAAGAACTGCCAGAACGGGAAGTTCCACGGCATCACGGCGAGGACGACGCCGAGCGGCTCGTACTCGATCCGGCCTTCCCTGGTGACCGCCTGCGCGGCGAGGAAGCCTTCCGCGTGGGTGGCGTAGTACTCGCAGGTGACCGCACACTTCTCGATCTCTGCCATCGCTTCGGTCAGCGGTTTGCCCATCTCGGTGGTGATCAGGGCGGCGAGCTCGGACTTGCGGGCGCGCAGCGTGCTCGCGATCGTCCGGAGCAGTTCGGCGCGTTCGCCGACCTCGGTGTGCTGCCAGTTGCTCTGGGCAACCGCTGCGGCGCCGAGCAGCCGGTCGACCCGGTCGGAGTCGTAGGGTTCGTAGCCGGCGAGCTGCTCGCCGGTGGCTGGATTGATCGAGGCGATCACTGGGGTTGCCCTTCGCTGAGGCGATGCAGGACGTACGGCAGGACGCCGCCGTGGCGGTAGTAGTCGTGTTCGCGCGGCGTGTCCAGGCGGACCCGCAGGCGGTAGGTCCGGCCCGCGGACCGGGCGGTGGCCAGGCCGTCGTCGTGGAGTTCGATGTCGATGGGTTCCTCGCCGGTGAGATCGTCGCCCTCCCCGGGCAGGAACTCCAGCGGGAGAATGCCGAGCCCGACCAGGTTGGAGCGGTGGATCCGCTCGAAGGACTGCGCGAGGACCGCGCGTACTCCGAGCAGTGCCGGGCCTTTCGCAGCCCAGTCGCGGGACGAGCCGGTGCCGTACTCCTTGCCGGCGACAACGACCAGCGGTACGCCGGCCGCGCGGTAGGCCATCGCGGCGTCGTAGATCGGGGCCGGCTCGCCGTCCGGGCCTCGGGTGACCGGTCCCTCGGCGTCGACGAGCTGGTTGCGGAGCCGGAGGTTGCCGAAGGCACCACGGACCATCACCTGGTGGTTGCCACGACGGGACGCGTAGGTGTTCAGCTCGGTCACCCCGAGACCGGTCAGGTATCGGCCGGCCACGCTGTCCCACGGGATCGCGCCGGCCGGTGAGATGTGGTCCGTCGTGACGGAGTCACCGAGCCGTAGGAGTGCGCGGGCACCGGTCAGATCGGTTGGCTGGACATCGAAGTAGTTGGGTTGCTGCAGGTACGTCGAGTCGCCCCACTTGAAGGTCTCCCCCGCCGGCGCGTCCAGCGTCTGCCAGCGGTCGTCGCCGGCGAACAGGTCGTCGTACGCGTGGTCGAAGAGCTCGGGTTTGAGCACCTGCTCGAGGACCGCCTCGATCTCGGCCGGCTGTGGCCAGATGTCTTTGAGGTAGACATCCCCGTCGAGGGGCTCGGTGAGGAGGTCGATGTCCATCCGGCCGGCGATCGCGTACGCGACCACGAGCGGCGGCGAGGCGAGGTAGTTCAGCCGTACGTCGGGCTGGATCCGGCCCTCGAAGTTCCGGTTCCCGGAGAGCACCGCGGCCACCGTCAGGTCCTTGGCGTCGACGGCCAGCTCGCCGGAGGCGCCGATGCACGTCATACAACCGAACCCGGTCAGGTGGAACCCCAGCTTCTCCAGGTGCGGCGTGAGCCCGGCCGCGCCGAGGTAGTCCATCACCACGCGCGATCCGGGCGACAGGGTCGTCTTCACCCAGGGCTTGCTCACCAGCCCTCGCTCGACCGCGTTCTTCGCCACCAGCCCGGCCGCGACCATGACCGCCGGGTTGGACGTGTTGGTGCAGGACGTGATCGCGGCAACGACGACCGCGCCGTGCCCCGGGGTGTCGGTCGTGCGTGGTCCGGGTGGGAGTTCGCCTTCGACGGCCTGCTTCGCGGTCGAGAGCGGGACGCGCTGGTTGGGGCGGCGGGGGCCGGCGATCGTCGGGACGACGGCGGACAGGTCGATGTCGACGTACTCGTCATATAAGAGGTCGGCCGACGGGTCGTGCCAGAGGCCTTGTTCGCGGGCGTACGACTCGACCAGGGCGACCTTCTCCGCTGGGCGATTGGTGAAGCGGAGGTAGTCGAGGGTGCGGTCGTCGATCGGGAAGTACGCCGCGGTGGAGCCGAACTCCGGGCTCATATTGGCGATCGTCGCGCGGTCCGGCACCGCGAGGCCCGCCAGCGCGGGACCGGTGAACTCGACCAGCTTGCCGACGACGCCGTGCGCACGCAGCGTCTCGGTGATCGTGAGGACCAGATCTGTCGCAGTCGTGCCTGCCTCGAGAGCGCCGCTGAGCCGTACGCCGACGACCGGCGGCAGGATCATCGACACCGACTGGCCGAGCATCGCGGCCTCGGCCTCGATACCGCCGATCCCCCAGCCGAGCACACCGAGACCGTTGACCATCGTGGTGTGCGAATCCGTGCCCAGGCAGAGATCCGGGAACACCCATCCGTCCTGCTCCTCGACCACCCGGGCCAGGTGTTCGAGGTTGATCTGATGCATGATCCCCGACCCCGGCGGTACGACGTTGAGCCGCTCGAACGTCTGCTGGCCCCAGCGCAGGAAGCGGTAGCGCTCGGCGTTCCGCTCGTACTCGCGGTCGACGTTCACGCGCAGTGCGTCCGGCCGGCCGTACACGTCCGCGATCACCGAGTGGTCCACGACCAGCTCGGCCGGGATCACCGGATCGACCAGCCGCGGGTCCTTGCCACGGGCAACCATGGCGTCCCGCATCGCGGCCAGGTCGACGAGCACGGGTACGCCGTTCGTGTCGTGCAGGAACACCCGCGACGGGTACACCTCCAGCTCGCCGGTCGCGCCGGGCTTCCACTCCCGCAAGGCGTCGGCAGCCGTCCCGTGCCGGAGTGCGTTCTCCAGCAAGATGCGTAGCGTCCTGGGGAGGTGATCCGGCGCAATGCCCGTCAAGGGCTGCAGCTTCATGCCAGGCCCTTGATCACGGCGGCGGTGAACTCCGTCGTACTCGCGGTGCCGCCGAGGTCCGCCGTACGGATGCCCTGGGCAACCGTCTCGCGCAGGCCGAGGTCGATGCGCTCGGCGACCTCCGGGAGGCCGAGCCAGTCGAGGAGCATCGCGCCGGAGGCGATCATCGCGGTCGGGTTGGCGAGACCGCGCCCGGCGATGTCCGGCGCGGACCCGTGCGCAGCCTGGGCCATCGCCCGCTCGTGCGACGCGTTGATGGACGGCGCGATCCCGAGCGAGCCGGCCAGTTCTCCGGTCAGGTCGGACAGGATGTCGCCGAACATGTTCTCGGTGACCAGCACATCGAAGTCCGCGCCGCGCCGGACCAGGTGCACCGTCATCGCGTCGATGTGGAAGTCGTCTACCTCGAGCTGCGGGTAGTCGGCAGCGATCTCGCGGCAGATCTCCAGGAAGAACCCGGTGGTGGTCCGCAGCACGTTCGCCTTGTGCACGATCGTCAGGTGCCGGCGCCGGCGGAGGGCAAGCTCACAGGCCTGCCGCGCGATCCGCTCGATCGCCGGCCGGGTGAAGATCCCCATCGCGATCGCCACGTCCGCGGTCGGCATGAACTCGCCGGTGCCGCGGTAGGTACTGCGATCGGTGTAGAAGCCTTCGGTGTTCTCCCGGGTCACGACCAGATCCATCCCGGGCACGAGCGCCGGCGTACCGTCGAACGCCTTCGCCGGCCTGATGTTCGCGAACAGGTCGAAATGCTTGCGCAGATAGCCGCTCGGGTTGAGCTTCCGCCGATGTTCCTCCGGGTACGCGGCGCTGTCGTGCGGACCGAGGAGCCAGCCGTCGAGCCCGCGGAGCGTCTCGACCGTCACCTCCGGAAGCGCGTCGCCGTGGGACTCGATCGCGGCCGCGCCGACCGGCAGCGGCACCCACTCGACCGCTGCGGCACTTGTGGTGTCCAGGGCTGCGTCGATCACCTCGACGGCGGCGGGCACGATCTCCGGCCCGATGCCGTCACCGGTCAGTACTCCGAGGCGGAAGGTTCTCATGGTGAGGAGTGTCAGTCGTTATAACGACTCGCGTCAAGACCGCGCCTCCAATCGTCTCAAGGCTTGATCTCAAGGTATTCTCGACCAATCGGTTGCTATAACTTCTCGAAGGAGACCGCGTTGACGAAGGCCGAAGTGGCCTACGAGCTGGTGCGGGAGCGGGTGCTCCGGGGTGACCTCACGCCGGGCGCCGTCATCCCCCAGGCCTCGCTGGCCCACGAGCTCGGGATCAGCACGACGCCGTTGCGTGAAGCGCTCCGGCGGCTGATGACCGAGGGACTGGTCGAGCTGGACGCCCACCGGGACGCACGCGTCACGAGGCTGACCGTCGAGGAGGCGCGGGACCTGATCGAGATCCGCCGGTCCCTCGACCCGTTGGCGGCCGGGCTGGCGGCAGAACGCCGTACCCGCGATGACCTCGCGCTGATCCGGGAGACGGCCCACGAGCTGCTGCCGTTGCGGACCGATCCCGGTACGGCGGAACTGCTGACGCACCGCCGGTTCCATGTCGCGATCTTCTCGGCCTCGCACAACCAGGTACTGGTCCAAACGCTCGACTCGCTCTGGGACAAGGCCGACCGCTACCGCAGGCTCGCCCTCGAGACCGGCCGGACCGAGGCGGATCTGGACCGCACCCACACCGAGCACCTCGAGCTGGTCGACGCGATCGCGGCCGGCGACTCCGGCACCGCGACCTCGGTGATGCTCGCCCACGTCGAGGCCAGCCTCGGTGCACGCGCCGTCGCCCGCCTCTCGTCCGATGCCGCTCAGCCCGCCGCCCGGTCGTTGCGGGGCATCCGGGGAGCGCGCGTATGACCTGGACCGGCTTCCGGCACCACGAGCTCGACGCGGACGATTGGACGACGTTCTGGCGGCTCGACCCGCGCGGTCAGGACTTCCGGCTGACGGAGTGGACCGGTCGCCCGCATCGCCAGGGTGATCACCTGTGGGCACGCGCCGCCACCCCGGCAGGCGTCCGCGGAGCCTGGCGTACGGCGGCAACCTCGGTGCAGCTGGACATCCGGGCGGCCCTCGGGATCTACAACCGGATCGCGCCCGTCGACGTACTGCTCAACGGCGTACTGCACCGGCGCTGCGAGATCGGCGACGGCGAGCAGCGGCTGACCGTCGATCTCCCCGGCCGCGAGGCAGAGGTGGAGATCTGGCTTCCGCAGGCCGGCGCGATCGCGATCCGGGAGGCTCGCTTCGACGGCGCAGCCGAGGAACTCGCGCCGACCGGACCGCGATGGATCACGTACGGCAGTTCCATCACCCAATGCAGCGGTGCGTACGGGCCGTCGGAGACGTGGCCCGCCGTCGTCGCCCGGCGCCACGGCTGGGACGGCGTCAATCTCGGTTTCGGTGGTGAGTGTCACCTCGATCCGGTCGCGGCCCGTACGATCCGCGATCTCCCGGCCGACCTCATCTCGTTGTGCCTCGGGATCAACATCCACGGCGGCGAGACCTTCAACGGGCGCACCTTGCCCGGCCAGGTCGAGGCCTTCGTTGCAACCGTCCGCCAGGGGCACCCGGAGACGCCGCTCGCCGTAATCACTCCGCTCCCGGCCCCCAACCGCGAAGGCACACCGAACGCGGTCGGCCTGACGCTGGACGACGTACGCAGGCTCGTCGAGCTGGGCGCCCGCAACGACCCGGCCGTCGAGGTCATCGACGGCCGCGACCTCCTCACCGCGGATGAGGCCCGCGCCCTGTACGCCGACGACGTCCACCCCGGTCCCGAGGGCTATCTCCTGATCGCCGACCGCCTTGCTCCGCTACTCCTGCGGGTAGCGACGTAGCACCCAGGTCGCGAGGCGGTCGGCGAGGGACTCGAGCTCGGCGGCCGCGACGGTGCGGGAGTCCCAGCCGGCGACGAGGTTGATGCTCAGGACGCCGGTGCCAGTGCCAGTGCCGGTGCTGATCGCGAGAGGGACGAGGTCGAAGCGGGCGTCGTCGGAGACCACGGCGACACCGCGACCGGCTGCGGCCAAGGCCTGTGCGATGGTGCCGTTCGCAGCTTCGGTGAAGTGTGCGATCCCGGCACCGGCGGCAGCCACCGCAGAGTCGAGGGCTTCTCGCGCCGTGTACGTCGGCGGCAGGCCGATCACGTGCCGCTCGAGCACCTCGGCCAGCTCCACCCGCCCACGCGACGACCACGGATCGTCCGCCGGGACGTACGCCCAGACCGGGAGCACCGCGAGCGGTCGCGACGCGTACGGCGCCTGCGCGCGCTGGATCCCGATCGCCAGATCAGCGCCGGACCGCAGCATCTCGGTCGTCGTCGACCCATCGGCGGGACGGACGTCGAGGAGCGGATCGTCAGGAGCCATCGTCGCAACGAACGGGGAGACGACATCGGTGAGCGTCACGGTCGGCGCCGCCACGGTGATCCGGTCCAGGCGGCCTTGCGCGTGGAACGCCGCGGCGGCCTTGAGGTCGTCGGCCGCGGCGAGCAGGTCCTTCGCGGTCGGCAGCAGCGCACGCCCGGTCCGGTTGAGCGTGAGCCGTCCGGCGCCGCGGTCGAACAGCGCGACGCCGAGGTCGTGCTCCAGCTGCCGCAGCTGCCGGGACAGGGCGGGCTGCGCGACGTGGACCGCGAGCGCGGCCGCGCTCACACTGCCGGCTTCCGCGGTCGCCACGAAGTAGCGGACATGCCGGAGCTGCATATGCCTCCTAGGCATGGATTCTGCCGATAACGAGTATTGGACAGCATAGCTACGGCGTCTCACACTGGCGATGGTCGAGCCGAGGAGGACCCATGACCATCGCCGAGACTGCCGCAGGTGTCGAGCAACGACGACGACTGGTGACCGCGATCCCCGGGCCCGCGTCGCAGGCGCTGATGGACCGGAAGGCAGCGGCTGTCGCGAGTGGCGTCGGGACCACCCTGCCGGTGTTCGCGGTCCGGGCCGGCGGGGGCATCGTGGTCGATGCCGATGGCAACCACTTGATCGACCTAGGCTCGGGGATCGCGGTGACGACCGTCGGGAACAGCGCGCCGCGGGTGGTCGCCGCCGTACAGGCTCAGGTCGCCGCCTTCACCCACACCTGCTTCATGATCACGCCGTACGAGTCGTACGTCGCGGTCGCGGAGGCGCTCAATCGGCTGACCCCGGGCGATCACGCCAAGCGCACCGCGCTGTTCAACTCCGGCGCCGAGGCGGTCGAGAACGCGGTCAAGATCGCGCGCTCGTTCACCGGGCGACCGGCCGTCGTGGTGTTCGACCACGCTTACCACGGCCGGACGAACCTGACGATGGCGATGACCGCGAAGAACATGCCGTACAAGAACGGCTTCGGACCGTTCGCGCCCGAGGTCTATCGCGCTCCGTTGTCGTATCCGTTCCGCGACGGCGGACTCGACGGCGCGGACGCCGCGCGCCGGGCGATCGAGCTCATCTCGGTACAGGTTGGTGCGACGAACCTCGCGGCGATGGTGATCGAGCCGATCCAGGGTGAGGGCGGATTCGTCGAGCCGGCACCCGGGTTCCTGAGCACGCTGGCCGCCTGGTGCCGCGAGTCCGGCGTGGTCTTCGTGGCCGACGAAGTACAGACCGGCTTCGCTCGCACCGGCGACCTGTTCGCCTGCGAGCACGAAGGCGTCGTACCGGATCTGATCGCGACGGCGAAGGGGATTGCCGGCGGTCTGCCGCTCTCGGCGGTGACCGGGCGGGCGGAGATCATGGACGCGCCGCACGTGGGCGGTCTCGGCGGGACGTACGGCGGCAACCCGCTCGCCTGCGTCGCCGCGCTGGCCGCCATCGAGACGATCGAGGCCGACGGGCTGGTCGAGCGGGCCCGGCAGATCGAGCAACGAATGAAGAGCCGGCTGGAGGACCTGGCCAGGAGCGACCCCAGGATCGGGGACGTCCGGGGCCGCGGGGCGATGCTCGCCGTCGAACTCGTTGTCCCGGGCACCACGCAACCGGATGCCGCACTGACCCGGGCCGTCGCCGCCGCAGCGCACCGCGCCGGAGTGATCGTCCTGACCTGCGGGACCGACGGGAACGTACTGCGTTTCCTCCCGCCGCTGAGCATCTCCGACGAACTGATCGACGATGCGCTGGACGTCCTCGCCGAGACATTTCGCACCACGACCGTAACGTCCTGATCACCGCAAGGCGGCCGGGCTCGTACCATCCATTACATGGATGAGCCCCGCGATGCTTCCACGAACGCCGTCACCGCCGCGACCAAGGACGACGTGATCACCGAACTGCGGACGCGGATCCGGGAGCGCTGGGAGGGTTTCTCGCCGGCTGCCCGCGCCGTCAGCCGGTCGCTGGCCGAGCGGACGCCCGAGGAGCTGCTGTTCCTGTCGGCGGCCGACCTCGGCGCCGAGACCAAGACCAGCAACGCGACGGTCATCCGTACCGTCCAGGCGCTCGGGTACTCGGGCCTGGCCGAACTGAAGGCCAAGATCGCGGCGCCGTTCACGCAGGCGAACCGGCCGGTGGTGCGCGCCCGCAAGCGGGTCGAGTCGACCGGCGGGGATCTGGAGAGCGTCTGGCAGCAGGTGCTGGCGGAGTCACTCGAGCGGCTCGAGCTGATGCAGCCGACGTTCGAGCTCGACACGTATCAGCACGCCGTACACCTGCTGCTCGATGCGAAGCACACGCTGACCTACGGCTTCGGTGCGTCGTTCGTGGCCGCGGATCATCTGGCCCTGGTCCTGCGGCGGGTCGGGCTCCGGGTGACTCCGCTGCACGCCGGGGGCTTCCGGCTCGCCGACGATCTGCTCGCGATCGGGCCCGGTGACGTCGTCGTCCTGTTCGCGCCGGGCCGCTCGGTCATCGAGGTCGAGGTCCTGGTCGATCGCGCGCGCGACGTCGGAGCCGCGACCATCCTGGTGACCGAGGACCCGGACAGCAAGCTCTCCCGCGCGGTGACGGTCACGCTCCACTCGCCGACGACCCCCACCGGCCTGACCGGCGAACCGCTGACCTCGATCGTCGTCGGCGACGTGCTCGCCCAGGGCGTCGCGACCCTGGCGGCCGAGCGCTCGGTGGACGCCTCCGAACGACTCACGGGGCTACGCCGGAGGCTAGGTTTCTGAGCGTCGATCAGGATTGCTCACCAATTACGTAGCTGCTAGATTGGTCACCAATCTTCGGAAGGTGGCTATGCGTGGGCGACCTCGACCTGGCGGGCCGGGCTGCGGTGGTGACCGGGGTCGGCGGACCGCGTGGCATCGGCTTCGCGGTGGCCAGAGCGCTGAGCGCCCGGGGTGCTTCACTCGTCATCTCTGCGGCCGGAGACCGGGTCCACCAACGCGCGGCCGAGCTGCCGGCCGGCACCCTTGCCATCCCGGGTGATCTGACCCAGGCAGGCACCACCGTGGAACTGGCCCGAGCCGCCAAGTCGCGGTTCGGCCGGCTCGACATCGCCGTCAACTGTGCGGGGATGACGTCGACCACCCGTCCGGAGCCGGAATCGGGGGCGGTCGGGCAGCTGTCGTTGGAGACCTGGCGAGCGAGCCTGTCCCGCAACCTGGACGCGGCCTTCCTGTTCGCGCGCGCCGTCATGCCGGCGCTCGAGGAGTCCGGCGCCGGCCGCCTGGTGATGGTCGCCAGCCTCACCGGACCGGTGATGAGCATGCGCGGCGAGATCGCATACTCCGCTGCGAAGGCCGGCGTGGTCGGGCTGGTCCGCGGACTCGCGCTCGACTCCGCGGCCGCCGGGGTGACGGTGAACGCCGTAGCTCCGGGGTGGATCGCCACCGACTCGCAGACGCCGGACGAGCACCGGCAGGGGTTGCGGACGCCGGTCGGCCGGAGCGGTACGCCGGAAGAGGTCGCCGGCCTCATCGCCTATCTGTGTTCGCCGTCCTCGTCCTATCTCACCGGCCAGTGCCTCGTCGTCGACGGCGGCAACTCGATCGCGGAGGAACGCGCATGACCCAGACCTTCAACTTCTTCGAACAAGCAGCCCTCCCCGCGCCCGAGATCACCGTGGCGCATGCGGCGGAGTACGTGCGGGCGACGTACGGCATCGAGGGCGAGGTCACCGAGCTCGGCAGCCAGCAGGATGCGAACTTCCTCGTCTCCGCGGCCGATGCGCAGTACGTCCTCAAGGTGTCCAACGCCGCGTTCACCCGCGAGGACCTGGCAGCACAGGACCTCGCGGCCGCTGAGGTCGCCCGGCAGGAGCCTGACATCCAAGTGCCCGTGGCGGTGCCGGGGCCGGACGGCTCGACCGTGCAGCCGATCGCGTTCGGCGGCGGGCCGACGTACGCGCGGCTGGTGACGTTCGTGGCCGGCGATGTGCTGAGCGACAGCGCGTACCTCGCGCCCGAGATCGTTGCCGCCCTGGGCGATCTCGCCGCTCGTACGTCGCGTGCGCTGGCCGGACTCGGCGGCGAGGTCCCGGCCCGCTCGCTCCAGTGGGATCTGCGGAACGCGGCCGAAGTGGTGACCCGGCTCGCCGATTTCGTGACCGTGCCCGGCGGACCCGACGCCGCCCGAGCCGCGGCCTCGACCGCCGCCAAGGCGCTCGCGCCGTACGCCGGGAACCTGCCGCTCCAGGTGATCCACGGCGACCTGACCGACGACAACGTGATCGCCGCCGTCGACGCCGACGGTCGCCGCCGGCCGGTCGGGGTGATCGACTTCGGCGACCTGACCGAGAGCTGGTCGATCGCCGAGCTCGCCGTGACGTGTACGTCGCTGCTGTACCACTCCCCCGATCTCTCGACGATGCTGCCGGCGATCGTCGCGTACGACCGGATCCGGCCGATCTCCGACGACGAACTCGCAGCGCTCGGGCCCCTCGTCGTACTGCGCGCCGCCGCGCTGATGGTGAGTGGTCAGCAGCAGACGCAGGTCGACCGCGACAACCGGTACGCGTCGGAGAACCTCGCGCGCGAGTGGGCCATCTTCGAGCAGGCGACGTCGGTTCCACTCGAGGTCCTGACCGAGCTGATCCGCGCGTCGATACGGCCCCGGAAGGAGCGTCGGACGGTCGACGGCTCGCCTCTACTGTGGATCGGCGACCAACCCGTGGTTCCGGGACAGCTGGACCTGTCGACGACGAGCGTCGACCTGCACGACGGTCGCTTCCTGCTGGACGAGGCGGAGGCAGTCGCGGCCGCGGGGGCGATCACGCGGGACGGATCGGTCGCCGTGGCTGTTCCGTTCCTGCAGCCGCGGCTGACGCGCACTCGCCTGAACTCGTTCGAGGCGCCGGCATCTGTCGGTCTCGGTGTCGAGGTGTTTGCCGTGCAAGAGCTGGAGCTGCGTGCGCCCTGGGCCGGGGTCATCCAGCGGCACGATGATGCCGTCGCACTCAAAGGTCGGGATGGGGTGACCCTGTGGCTCAGCGGTGCGTCCGTTGATGCTGAAGGTACCGTCGAGACCGGTGACGTACTCGGGCAACTCACACCTGGAGCGGCGCTGCGGGTGCAACTGACTGACCTCGAGACCCGGCCACCGTTCTTCATTCAGGCCAGTCTGGCTGACGCCTGGGCCGGGTCGTGTCCGGACCCGACCGGCCTCATCGATGCGGTCGCTACTCCCCCGACCGTCGATCACCTGCTGGAACGCCGTGAGTCTGCGTTCGCGCCGGTCCAGGAGCACTACTTCCGGGAGCCGCCGCAGATCGAGCGTGGCTGGAGGAACCACCTGTTCGACACCGAGGGCCGCTCGTACCTCGACATGGTCAACAACGTCTCGATCCTCGGCCACGGGCACCCGCGCCTCGCCGCCGCGGTCGAGCAGCAGTGGCGGCTGCTCAACACCAACTCGCGTTTCCACTACCGCGCGGTCGTCGAGTTCTCCGAGCGTCTGGCCGATCTCCTGCCCGAACCGCTCGACACGGTGTTCCTGGTCAACAGCGGCACCGAGGCCGACGACCTCGCCCTCCGGCTCGCCTGGGCGAACACCGGACGGCGTGACGTCATCGCCGTACGGGAGGCCTATCACGGCTGGTCCGACGCCACCGACGCGATCTCGACGTCGGTCGCCGACAACCCCAACGCGCTGGACTCCCGGCCCTCCTGGGTCCACACGGTCGCCGCGCCGAACGCCTACCGAGGGCAGTACCGCGGACCCGACGCCTACCGGTACGCCGCAGATGCCGTTGCCTACATCAACAAACTGAGCACGCCGCCGGCCGCGTTCCTGTCCGAGTCGTTCTACGGCAACGCCGGCGGCATGGCTCTCCCCGACGGTTACCTGCAGGCCGTCTATGCCGCAGTACGGCGGGCCGGCGGGCTGTGCATCGCCGATGAGGTCCAGGTCGGGTACGGCCGACTCGGCAACCACTTCTGGGGCTTTGAGCAACAAGGCGTCGTACCGGATATCGTCACGGTGGCGAAGGCGATGGGCAACGGGCATCCGCTCGGCGCGGTGATCACGACGGCCGCGATCGCCGCGGGCTACCGCAGCCAGGGGTACTTCTTCTCGTCGGCCGGCGGCAGTCCGGTCAGTTGCGTGGCCGGTACGACGGTTCTCGACGTACTCCGCGACGAACAACTGCAGGAGAACGCGCGCGTGGTCGGCGACCATCTGCGGATGCGGCTGCTCGAGCTCGCCGACCGCCATCCGATCATCGGCGCCGTCCACGGGATGGGGCTGTACGTCGGCGTCGAGCTCGTCCGCGATCGCATCACGCTGGAGCCCGCGGCGGCGGAGACCGCCGCGATCTGCGAGCGGATGCGCGAGCTCGGCGTGATCATGCAGCCGACGTCGGATCGCCTGTGTGTACTGAAGATCAAGCCGCCGCTGGGCGTCACGATCACCGATGCCGATTTCTTCGCGGACGCACTCGACCGCGTACTGACCGAAGGGTGGTAAAGCTGTGACGACCGTCCAGAACTTCATCAACGGAGAGCTCGTCGACTCCGTCCACGGCGAGACGATGCCGATCATCGACCCGTCGACCGGCGAGCGGTACGGCACAGCGCCGAACTCGACCGAGGCAGACGTCGAAACGGCGTACGGCGCCGCATCGTCCGCATTCGCCGACTGGCGACGCAGTACGCCGTCGGCCCGTCAGAAGGCACTGCTCGACTTCGCCGACGAGGTCGAACGGTCCGCCGACGACCTGATCGCGGCGGAGGGCCGCAACACCGGCAAACCCGGTCACATCACCAAGGCCGAAGAGATCCCGCCGATGGTCGACCAGATCCGCTTCTTCGCCGGCGCCGCGCGTCTGCTCGAAGGCCGCTCGGCCGGCGAGTACATGGAAGGTCATACCTCGTGGCTGCGGCGTGAGCCGATCGGCGTGGTCGGTCAGGTCACGCCGTGGAACTACCCGATGATGATGGCGATCTGGAAGTTCGTGCCCGCGGTCGCGGCCGGGAACACCGTCGTACTCAAGCCCAGCGACACCACGCCCGTCACCACGGTGATGCTGGCCGAGCTCGCTGCGAAGCATCTGCCGCCGGGCGTGTTCAACGTGGTCACCGGCGATCGGGACACCGGCGCCGCGCTGGTCGCGCACCCGGCCCCGCAGATGGTGTCGGTGACCGGATCGGTCGCCGCCGGACGGGCCGTCGCCGCCAGCGCGGGCGAGCGTCTCAAGCGCACACACCTCGAGCTCGGCGGCAAGGCGCCGGTGATCGTCTTCGCCGACGCCGACCTCGAGGCCGCAGCCGAATGCATCGCGATGGCCGGCTACTTCAACGCCGGCCAGGACTGCACCGCGGCCACCCGGGTGCTGGTGCAGGCACCGGCGGCGGCCGACTTCATCGCCGCACTGGCGGCCTGCACCGGGCAGGCTACAACGACTGCGGGCCGCTCCCCTGACGACCAGGACGCCTGGGTGCCGCCGGTCAACAACGCGGTCCAGTTGGAGCGCGTGCTCGACGCCATCTCCCGCGTCCCGGCGCACGGCTCGGTGGTGACCGGCGGCGAGCGTCAGGGCGACACCGGGTACTACGTGGCTCCGACGGTCATCGGCGGTCTGCGCCAGGACGACTGGCTGTCGCAGCACGAGATCTTCGGTCCGGTCATCACCGTGCAGACGTTCGAGGACGAGGACGAGGCGCTGCGGTCCGCGAACGGCGTCGAGTACGGCCTCGCATCCTCGGTGTGGACCAAGGACGTGGGCCGCGCACTCCGTCTGTCGGCGGCGCTCGACTTCGGCTGTGTCTGGATCAACACCCACATCCCGCTGGTGGCCGAGATGCCCCACGGCGGCTTCAAGTCCTCTGGCCACGGCAAGGACCTGTCCGTGTACGGCCTCGAGGACTACACCCGCATCAAGCACGTGATGGCCGCCCTGACCTGATGGTCAGGGCGGCCCCGCCGGCTCACCAGTCCCGGGTCAGCAGTTCGTCCAGAACCTCGGTGAACAGTTCGGCGTCGGCCGGCGTGAACGCGAGCGGCGGCTTGATCTTCAGCACGTTCTCGGCCACGCCGGTCGGATAGACCAGCATTCCCTCGTCCTTCATCAGCTCGCTGATCAGCAGCGCCTCCTGCGGCGCAGGTTCCTTGCTGGCCCGATCACGGACGAGCTCGATACCGAGGTACATCCCGTGGGCGCGCACGTCGCCGATCAGTGCGTGCCGGCCGGCGAGCTCGTCGAGCCGGTCCTTGAGCACCCGCCCGGTCGCGGCCGCGTGCGCCTGCAGGCCTTGCTCGGCGATCTCGTCGAGTACGGCGGTACCGATCGCGCAGGAGACCGGATTGCCGCCGAAGGTGTTGAAGTACCGCATGCCGGTGTCGAAGGCGTCGGCAATCTCCCGGGTGGTGACCACCGCCGCCATCGGATGCCCGTTGCCGATCGGCTTGCCCATCGTGACGATGTCCGGGACAACGCCCTGGCCCTCGAATCCCCAGAACACGTCACCGAAGCGGCCGAAGCCGACCTGGACCTCGTCGGCAATGCAGAGCGCGCCGGCGGCCCGCGCGGAGGCGTGCGCCTGTGCGAGATAGCCGTCGGGGTAGAAGATGCTGCCCGCCGTGCCCATCGCCGATTCCGCGATGAAGGCGGCCGGCGGCGTACCTCGTTGGCTGAGTCGATCGACTTGCCGCTGGACGTCGGCGGCGTACTTGCTGCCTGCGTCCGGATCGTCGTACCCGAAGGGGCCGCGGTAGCGGTTGGGTTGCTGGACCTCGTGGGTGGTCGGATCGGGGCCGGTGCCACCGGGGCCTTTGTAGCGGTTCGGGCTGAGGCCGGTGAGGACGGAGGTGTTGCCGTGGTAGGCGCCGTCGACCACGAGTACGTCGGAGCGTCCGGTGACGGTGCGTGCGATCCGGACCGCCAGGTCGTTGGCCTCGCTGCCGCTGCAGACGAGGAAGACGACCTCCAGGGGATCGGGCAGGAGCGCGGTCAGGCGTTCGGCGTACTCGGCGATGCCTCGGTAGAGGAAACGGCTGTTCGTGTTGAGCTGCCGCAGTTGTGCGGTCGCGGCCTCGACGACGCGGGGATTCGTGTGGCCGACGTGGCTGACGTTGTTCATCACGTCGAGGTAGCCGCGGCCGAATTCGTCGTACAGCCAGGCGCCGCGGCCGCCGACGAGCTGCATCGGCCGGTCGTAGTACGAGCGTTGTGACCGGGCGAACCGGACGTTTCTTGTTGCGAGGACCTTGTCGGCGGTCCAGTCGGTGGCGTTGGGCGGGGCGTCCAGCCCGAGGAACTCGGACGGGTCGGGTGAGACGATCGCCCACGCGGCGGCCTCGGAGGGTGGGATCGACTGCCTGCCCGCGCGCGCTGTCTCGAGGGAACGGAAGACCGCCACGCGGAGGGTGGACTGTGCGACACCGATCGGGTCACCTGCGTCCACCGGGTCGCCCATCGACAGTGATGAGTCGAGCCCGGTCCAGCGGGACCAGATGGTCTCCGGGCCCTCGTGCCGCAGGATGAGGTACGCCGTACTGCGCTCCTCGACCACGGCCGCCCGCGGGGCGACGACCTCGAACGGCTTCGGCGACGCAATCTCCACGCCGAGCCTGAGCGTTGCCGTCTCACCGGACTGCGTGGTTCGCCGCGCGACGGTGCCCGCATCGGCCTGCAGGTGATGGCCCAGTCGGGCGTGGTGATCGCCGGTGGCATCTTCATGCGCGGGCTCGAACGGCGCGAGATCGAGACCGGGCACCGCCAGGCGGGCACCTGCGGCTGGTATCGGCCGCGCCGGTTCGATCGCGGCACCGGCGGCCTCGCGGACCACGAGTTCGCCGACTTCCGGCGGGGTTGTCGCGAGGAGGGCGATCGCCGGCCAGGTGTACTTCATCCGCTCGTGGCCGTACGACGTACCGGTCTCTGCGCATCGCTTGGTCCAGGTGACGGCGTTGACGCACAGCCTGGCGGCGGCGAGCGGGTACAGCACGGCGAGCTCGTCCTCGGTGAGGTCCAGCTCGACGGCGTACCCGCGGATCACTGCCGCTGCGGCGGTGAGCGGATTCGGCTTGCGCAGCATGGAGTAGGCGACTGCCACGGCCAGTTCGCCGATCCGCGCGGTGTGCAGCGCGTCGGCGAAGTCCAGTACGGCGTACACGTGGTGGCGGCCGTTCGCGTCCGGCCGGGCGAGGACGTTGAAGTCGTTGAGGTCCTGGTGGACGACGGACCTCGGAAGCCCGGCGGCGTGGCTGTCGATCGCCTGGTCGAACCAGCCGACGATCCGTCGTACCTGCGCCTGCCGGGTCGGGTCGTCGATCGCGTCGATGCCTTCGGCAATCGCCTGCGCAGATCGCAGAATGTCCCAGAAGTGGGTTGTTGCCCCGGGCAACGCCGGTGCCGGCGCTAGCGCCTGGACCATCCGGGCGGCGGTCCGGCCGAGTTCGCCGAGGAGTTGGGGGGAATGACTGTTCAGCTCGGACAAGGTCCGGCCGGGCAGCCATCGCTGGACCGTGACGATCCGGCGCGATCCGTCGCGGTCGACCGGGACGGCGGTGTCTCCGTTGCGCGCGGCGATCGCGGTCGTGACTTCCACCGGTTCCAGGGCGCGGGCGGCGAGCGCCTGCAGTGAATGCCGCCAGCGGATCTCGTCGGCATCGGCTCCGGGCGACGAGATCTTGACGACGACACGGGATCCGTCGGAGAGATCGACGGCCACGTTCTGATCGACTTCGCCGCCCAACGGGGACTGTGTGACTGCCCGGAGACCGAACTCCTGGGCGAGGATTTCGGCGATGCTCGTCTGGTTCCACTGCTCCACAGGCGAACTGGACTCGAGAATGCTCATTACACCCCACAGGATTGGTGAACAATGCACCAATGCTACCATGGTCGCAGAGCGCGATAGAGTGCGCTGGGAGCTTCACGCAGGGTGAGAGAGGGGGCCGCATGCCGGTCGAGGGACGGGTCTCGGCACTGAATCGCGGGACGACGGCCGAGGAAGTCGCGACGCTGCTGCGCGAGACGATCATGGACGGCCGGCTGAAGCCGGGCGAGCAACTGCGGGAGGAAGGGCTGTCGGCCCAGTTCGACGTCTCCCGCCGTACGATCCGGGACGCGCTCGGCATCCTCGCGCGGGAGCGGATCGTGCGGCACTACCGGCACAAGGGCTCCCGGGTCGTGTTGTTCACCGAGGAGGACATCCGCGACCTGTACCGCGTCCGGACGACGCTGGAGGGCAGCGCCGCCGCGCGGGCGGCCACGCTGACGGACGCGCAGCTGCGGCAGCTGAGCGAGGCCTTCGACCGGCTCGCCGAGGCAACCGACTCGGGCCAGGCCCAGGCGATCGTGCAGCGGGATCTGGAGTTCCACCAGGCCGTCGTCGGCCTGATCGGCAGCACCCGCGTCGACGACTTCTTCGCCGGCATCGCGGTCGAGATGCGCTTCGCACTGTCGATCCTGGAGACCACCTACCAGGAGTCCACCCACCGCCCCGCCGAGGCCCTCGCCGAACACCGCGCCATCCTCGAGGCCTTCCTACACCGCGACACCCCCGAAGCCGCCCGCCTCGTCCAAGAACACGCCGACTCCAACGAACGCCTCCTGGTAGAAGTAGTCGCCTCCACCGACATAACAGCCCTCGCCCGCTAGCCGCCCCGACACAGCACCAACGCTGGTCCGCGCCGGCGTGCCGACCGGGGCACCACCGCCCTCCCGCGCAGCTCTCGCGCGCGGCACGGGCGCGGAGCGGGAGCTTGGGGCCGCTCTCCCGCTCCTCCCGCTCCACCTCGCCGGCTTTAGTTGGCGGGGTGGACCTGGCGGCCGCCCAGGTACGTGCGCTCGACGCGGGCGCGGAGTAGGAGTTCTGGGGGGCCGGTGTGGATGTTTTCGGTGAGGATTATGAAGTCGGCTAGTTTGCCGGGGGTGATGGTGCCCTTTACGTCCTCCTCGTGGGAGGAGTAGGCGGGGTTGGCGGTGTAGGCGAGGAGGGCCTCGTCGATGGTGATTGCCTGGTCGGGGTGGAACGGCTCGCCGTCCGCCGCATCGCAGGCGGTGCGGGTGATGGCGGCGTACATGTTGCGGAGCGGATCGATCTCGGCGACGTGGGACTTGTTGAATGCGCCGGGCAGGTCCGAGACCAGGTTGACGGTGATGTCGCTGTCGATCATCCGGCGCCAGGCGAACGCGTTCGCGGAGCGGGCGGCGCCGAGCGCCTGGTCGAGGTTCGTGGAGTAGATCAGGAGCTGGTCCGACGTCACGTCGGCGACCAGCCCCAGCTTGCCGGCGCGGGCGAAGTCGCCGGCCGCCAGGTGCCACGCATGAATGAGCCGATGCCGCCGATCCCGCGGTCCGTTCAACAGCGCCGCCCGCTCGAACGCGTCGATCGCGATCCGGCACCCACGATCACCCTGCACATGTACGCCGATGTCGAATCCAGCCGCATCCCCCGCCAGCACCAGCTCGGCCAACCGTTCCTCCCCGACGAAGCGGTACGACCAGCCGTCGGTCAGCCCGGTGCCCGGCGCATCAGCGGGATCGAACGGCGGCAACATCGCACCGCTGTCGACGAAGATCTTGAGCGCCCCGAACCGCAGCCAATCGTCCCCCGTCTTCGGTGTAACGCCGTGACCAGCCAACCGATCATGCGTGTCGAGCGGGAGGAACGCATAAACCCGCACCGACAGCTCGCCGCGGTCCGCAAGCGTCTGGAAGATCTGCGCGTTCGAGAAACTCCGCTCGAGAAACACCGGCGGGATCGTCTCCTCGGTCACCGACGGCAGCCGCGCGATGTCATGGATCGAGGTGATCCCGACCGCGTTCAATCGCGCCATCACCCCACGAGCACCAATCAGCTTCTGCTCGAGCGACATCGGCGTAACCAGTCGGTGCACGAACTCGCCGGCCTGCCCGTACAGCATCCCGGTGAGCTCTCCCCCGGCATCCCGCCCGAAGCTGCCGCCACGCGGATCCGGCGTACTGCGGTCAATGTTCGCGACGCCGAGCGCCCTGGAGTTGGCGAAGTACTGGTGATCAGCCCGGCGGATCAGCAGCGGATTGTCCGGCGTCAGCGCATCAATCGCGGCCAGATCCGGCTCGAGCAGCGTGACCTCGTCCTCGCGAGTGGACGCGAAGTCCCCCAGGTCTCCCCCGGTGATCCACACCCCAGGCGTCAGTCGCGCGGCCGTGGCCGCGACACGTTCCTCGAGCCGGGCCTGGTCGTTGACGTCGGTCAGCGCGACCTGGAAGTGCCAGTCGACGGCGTTCTCGAAATGCGTATGCGCATCGTTGAACCCCGGGCACACCATCCGCCCGGCCAGGTCGAGCACCTCGGTCCCCTCGCCCGCCAGCGCCAGGATCTCAGCATCGTCTCCGACTTGGACGATCCTGTCCCCCGCGACGGCGAAGGCCGACGCGAGCGGCCGATTCGGATCGGCTGTCCAGACGGTTCCGCCGTACACGATCAGGTCCAGCGATGGGGTGGTCATCGGGTGGGCTCCTCACCTGGATTGCAGGTCGGTTGTCCGTAAGGTCTGGACAGACCGTAATAGTCGTTACAGTATTGCGTCAATGTTCCCTTCCTGACCAAGACTGTTCACCCGAGGAGAGCGTGTGCCGAGTCTCCGAGTCATCGAGATAGCCAGCCCGTCGGCCCTGGAACGTGGCCGGCAGTACGGGAGTGCCGCGGCGGATCTGATCGCCGACGCGATCGCCTACTACCGGGAGGCCTTCGCGTACCAGGCCCGTCTGACCTGGGACCAGGCGCTCGATCACACCCGTCCGTGGCAGCGTCTCGTCGAGCGGGACCACCCCGAGTTGCTGGCCGAGATGGCCGGGATCGCCGAGGGCGCCGGTGTCACGCTGCCGGAGGTCCTCGCCCTGAACTGCCGCGGCGAGATCATCTACGACAACTGGTTCCCGGACTCCCCCGCCGACGGCTGTACGTCGTTCTCCCTGCTCGACGGCGCGGCCGGCGACGGCCACGTGTACGCCGGCCAGAACTGGGACTGGCGCGAAGCCGTCCGTGGAACCGTCGTGATCCTCCGGATCGTGCAGCCGCCGAAGCCGACACTGATCATGCAGGTCGAGGCCGGCCAGATCGGCCGCCACGGCGCGAACTCCGCCGGCCTCGCGCTCAACGCGAACGGGCTGGGCGGGCGGTTCGACGACTCGGCCGGGATGCCGCAGACGTTCATCCGTCGCGCGGTACTCGACGCGGCGAACCTCGCCGACGCGGTCAAGATCCTCACCTCGACCACCGCCCACATCCCCAGCAACGCGCTCCTCACCCACCGCGACGGCTTCTCGATCGACATCGAGACCACGCCGGGCGGTCACGGCTGGGAGTACGGCGAGAACGGACTGCTTGTGCACGGCAACCATTACCAGGTGCTCAGCCCGCGGGAGGTCGGCAGCTCCGGCCGGCTGATCTCACCCGACTCGCTGATCCGCGTACCGCGCGCCCGCCGCGGGCTGGTGAAGGCCGCCGACGCGACCACGTCCGACGACGTCCGGAACACCATCCACACAGCGATGTCGGACCACCTCGGCTACCCGGACTCGCTCTGCGCGCACCCGGACGAGCGTCTTCCCGCCGTCGAGCAGTGGTCCACAACCTTGTCCAGCTGCGTCGACCTCACCACCGGCGAGTACTACGTGGCTGCGGGACCGCCGTGCGAGAACAAGTACGAACTCGTCCCGTTCAACCTGTACGACGAGGTGCGCCCATGATCGCGCGGACCTCCGCCCACTTCGCGCGGGGCAAGACGCCGATCTTCGCCTCGCAGTACGACCAGCGCCTCGGCTACTGCCTCTACGTGCCGGAGAACCTGCGCACCGACCGCGCCCCGCTGCTCGTCATGCAGCACGGCACCGAGCGCAACGCGTCGCTGTACCGCGACCACATGGCCGAGTTCGCCGACGAGCACCAGATCGTCGTACTCGCGCCGCTCTTCCCGGCCGGGATCATCGATCCGGAGGATCTGCACAACTTCAAGTTCATCGAGTATCAGGGCATCCGGTACGACCAGGCGCTACTCGCCATGGTCGACGAGGTCAGCCGCCGGTACCCGGTCGACCCGGATGTCTTCTACCTGCACGGATTCTCCGGCGGCGGCCAGTTCGCCCACCGCTTCCTCTATCTTCATCCCGATCGGTTGGCCGGAGTCTCGATCGGCGCTCCCGGCCGGATTACCCAGCTCGACGACAGCCTGCCGTGGTGGCTCGGTACGAAGGATCTCGAGCAGCGCTTCGGCCGTGCCGTCGACCTAGAGTCCCTGCGCCGGGTGCCGATCCTGATGGTTGTCGGCGACAACGACGTCGAGACCTGGGAGATCGACAACCCCGGCGAGGCCAACTGGATGGACGGCGTCGAGAAGACCGGCAGCACCCGGATCGAACGCCTGCGCACACTCGAGCGCGACTTCCTTGCTCAGGGCATCGATGTCCGGTTCGAGCTGGTCCCCGGAGTCGCCCACCGCGGCTCACTGATCCTCCCGGCCGTCCGGGACTTCTTTGCCGGACTGCTGCGGTCCCGGCCCGAGATTCACCGCCCCACCCCTGCAACGCATCTTCGACACCAGGAGTGATTGCCATGTCCAACACCGCTTCGAGGCTGCGGCGGTCGATCGCCCTCCTCACCTTGACCGTCGCGGCGGTCGGCCTGGCCGGGTGCAACACGTCCGGGTCGCCGGCCACCGGCGGCGCACCGAACGCCAACCGGGCCGCGGCCGCACAGGGGATCAGTTCGGACGTCAATCTCGAGCAATGCGGTAAGACGACCAGGACGATCAAGCACGACCTCGGTACGACGACTGTCACCGGCGACCCGAAGCGGGTCGTCGCGCTCGAGTTCTCGTTCGTCGACGCACTGGTCGCGGTCGGGATGGCACCGGTCGGGGTCGCCGACGACGACAAGCCGGAACGGATCATCCCCGGTCTGAAGGAGAAGGTCGGCAACTACAAGTCGGTCGGTCTGCGCGCGACCCCGAACATCCAGGTGCTGACCGCGCTCAAACCGGACCTGATCCTGGCCGACAGCGGCCGGCACAAGGCGATCTACGCCCAGCTGTCGAAGATCGCTCCGACCGTGGCCTACGCCAGCCTGAACGGCAACTACCAGCAGGTGCTCGACAGCGAGATGTCGACCGCGATCGCCTTGAACAAGTGCGACCAGATGAAGACCCGGCTGGCCGAGCACGACAAGATCCTGACCGATCTGAAGGCCAAGGCGAAGTCCGGTGAGACGCGCAAGGCGTTGTTCGCGGTGTCGTCCGACAAGGAGTTCACCGGGTTCCCGCCGAAGGCCTACACCCCCGGCGTACTGGCCCTGCTCGGGATCAAGTCCCCGCTGGCCGACGACAGCGGCGACGCGACGGTCTCGCTCACGCTGGAGACCGTGGTCAGCACCAAGCCCGACATCATGTTCATCGCCGGTCAGAACGGCGACACCCTGGCCGACACGTGGGAGAAAAGTCCACTCTGGAAGCAGATTCCGGCGGTCAAGGACAACGCGACGTACAAGGTCGACCAGAACGTCTGGTCCCGCTCGCGCGGTCTGGTCGCCTCGGAGATGATCGCCCAGGAAGCGGTCAAGAACCTCTACGGGAGCTGACATGGTCCAGACAGAGGTCGCGCCTCTACCCACCGACCACCGGCGCCCGAAGATCGTCACCAGCAAGCAACGGGTCACCTGGGTGGCCCTGGTCCTGCTGGCCCTGCTGGTGATCGGCGTCGTCTGGGGTCTGTCCATCGGTAGTCAGCACATCTCGTTGTCACGGTTGCCTGGGGCAATCTTCAAGGCTGACGATTCGGACGAGTTGATTCTGCAGTCGATCCGGATGCCGCGAGTCGTGCTGGGCTTGCTGGTCGGTGCCGCACTGGCGGTCGCGGGCGCGCTGATGCAGGCGGTTGCCGCCAACCCGCTGGCGGCGCCGGAGATCATGGGCGTCAACGCAGGTGCCGTGTTCGTGGTTGTGCTCGCGGTGACCGTCGTACCGTCGCTGTCCGGCGCGCCTACGATTCTCCTGGCGTTCGGCGGCGCCGCCGTGGCAGGCGTGTCGGTGATGCTACTGGCAGGGTCAGGGCGCGGGCGGGTGAGTCCGGTCCGGTTGGCCCTGGCCGGCGTCACGGCGAGCAGTCTGCTGATCTCGCTCACCCAGGTGCTGATCATCTTCGACGAGAACTCCGCGGACAGCGTGCTGTTCTGGCTCGTCGGCGGCGTGAACTTCGCCGGCTGGGGCGACATCCGCAACCTGCTCCCGTGGCTCGCCATCGGGCTGGTCGGCGCGTTCTCGATGTCCCGCTCGCTCAACCTGCTCGCCCTCGGCGACGACATGGCGCGCGGCCTCGGTCAGAACGTCGAACGGACCCGCCTGCTCGGCTCGGCGTTCGTCGTGGTGCTGTGCGGTTCGGCCGTCTCCGTTGCCGGTCCGGTCGCGTTCATCGGCCTGATCGTGCCGCACATCATCCGACGGCTGGCCGGCTCCAACTACACCGTGCTCCTCCCCCTGTGCGCGGCCGCCGGGAGCGTCCTCGTCCTGTACGCCGACATCCTGTCCCGCTACGTCAAACCGCCGTACGAAGTGCCGGCCGGCGTGGTGACCGCACTCATCGGTGCACCGATCTTCGTGTACCTGGCCCGTCGACAGAAGGTGACTTCATCGTGAGTACTGCGATCGTCGCGCAGCACGTCCGGCGGACGACGCTGGCCCAGCGGTATCCGCATGTCCTGATGGGATCGCTCGGCGTGCTGGCCGTCGTGCTCAGCTTCTACAGCCTCAGCGTCGGCGCCACCGACGTGTCGATGCACGACGTGTTCAACGCCCTCACCGGCAACACCAGCGATCAGGCCGCGCAGATCGTGGTCGATTTCCAGTTGCCGCGAGTGATTCTCGCCTGGCTGGTCGGCATCGCTCTCGCCGTATCGGGCGGCGTGATGCAAGGCGTCATCCGCAACCCGTTGGCCGCACCCGATGTCGTTGGGGTGACCAAGGGTGCCGGATTCGCGGGCATGCTGTTGCTGCTCGCGATCCCGGGCGTTCCGGTGCTGGCCGTCGTACCGGCGGCGTTCGTCGGTGGACTGCTCGCCGCGGCGCTGGTGTACCTGCTGGCGTACCGGCGTGGCGCGACGCCGGTGCGGATAGCGCTTGTCGGTGTCGCGGTGAGCGCGGCGTTCGAGGCGGGCATCCGGTTCCTGCTGGTTCGGAATCCGCTCGATGTCAGTGCGGCGCTGATCTGGCTGACCGGCAGTCTGTTCGGCCGGTCGATGAGCTCGGTGTACGAGATTCTCCCGTGGGTCGTGGTGCTGGTGCCGTTGGTGCTGATCTGGGCCCGCAAGCTCGACGTACTCGGACTCGGCGACGACCTGGCGGCCGGGCTCGGCGAACCGGTCGAGAAGACCCGGCGGCTCCTGCTGCTGTTCGCGGTGGCTCTCGCCTCGTCGGCTGTGGCGGTGTCGGGCACGATCGGATTCATCGGGTTGATCGCCCCGCACATGGCCCGCCGCGTCTTCGGCGGCCGGCACCTCGCGTCGCTGCCGTCGGCCGCGCTGTTCGGCGTACTGCTGATGCTGTTCGCCGACATGCTCGGCCGCGGCCTCGCGCCGCCACTCGAGATCCCGGCCGGCCTGGTGACCGCGGTCATCGGCGGCCCGTACTTCCTGTACCTGCTCGTGAAGACCGGAAAGTAGGAGACCCATCATGCGACTGCAGGCACAGGGCGTCCAGCTCGCCTATGACCAGCACGTCATCGCCAAGGATCTGACGCTGACCATTCCCGACGGGAAGGTCAGCGTGCTGATCGGGCCGAACGGTTCGGGCAAGAGTACGGCGCTGCGGGCGCTGGCCCGGCTGCTCCCGCCGTCCAAGGGAAGCGTGATCCTGGACGGCAAGTCGATCCAGGACACGTCGACCAAGGAGGTGGCCCGGCTGCTGGCGATCCTGCCGCAGGTCCTGGTCGCGCCCGAGTCGATCTCGGTCGAGGACCTGGTCTGGTTCGGACGGCACCCACACCGGGTCTCGCTCAAGGTGCCCAGTGCGGCCGACAAGGAAGCCGTCGAGTGGGCGATGGCGGTGACTCGTACGGCGGAGCTGCGGCACCAGCACGTGGATCAGCTCTCGGGTGGTCAGCGGCAGCGGGTCTGGATTGCGCTCTGCCTCGCGCAGGGTACGGATCTGATCCTGCTCGACGAGCCCACGACGTACCTGGATGTGGCGTACCAGCTCGAAGTACTCGATCTGCTGCACCAGCTGAACCAGGAGCAGGGCAAGACGGTGGCGATGGTGCTGCACGACTTCAACATGGCTGCCGAGTACGCCGATCACGTGTTCGTGATGAAGTCCGGCAAACTCGTCACCGAGGGCACGCCGGAGGATGTGTTCACCTGCGAGATCATCCGCGACGTGTTCGGGGTCGAGTCTAAGGTCGTCCCGCACCCGGTCAGCGGCAAGCCGATGTGTATCCCGCTCCGGGCCGGTCTGCGGACCCAGCCCCAGGTGGCGGTGGTGAACTGCTGACGCGGTGAGAGTATGGCCGCATGGCGGAGGGGATTCTGGAGCTGGCCCAGGAGTTGGCCGAGATCAGTCGACTGGTCGAGGACGACGATGTCAGTACGACGCTGTCCCGGTTCGTCCGGCGGATGGTGCAGACCGTTCCGGACTGTGACGAGTCGTCGCTCACAGTCCTCGCGAATGGTCAGCCGGAGATCGTGGCGAGGTATCACCGGACCACGGACCCGATCTCGGAACCGCCTCGGGCGGCGCTGGACGCCGAGCTGACCACGAAGAGCGGTCCGGTCTACGACACGCTGATGTACGGCGAGCCGCGCCGGATCGCCGACCTGGCCGTGGACTACCGCTGGCCGGAGTTCGCGGCGGCCGGGATCAACGCCGGGTATCGCAGCTGCCTGTTCCTGCCGCTGCCGGCGGCGAACGACGATGTCGCGACGTTCAGCCTGTTCTCCGGCAAGCCGAACGCGTTCGGCGGCACGTCGTACGACCTCGTCCTGCTGCTCGCGCTGCACGCCGGTGCCGCCTTCGACAACGTGCAGCTGTACAACGACAGCACGCAGCTCGTGTCCCAGCTGCAGTCGGCGCTCGCCAACCGGACCGTGATCGGGCAAGCGCAAGGGATCCTCATGCATCGCTACGATCTCTCCCCCGACACCGCCTTCACCGTGCTCAAACGCGGCTCCCAGGACGGCAACCTGAAGCTCCGCGCCCTGGCCCTCGAACTCGTCGAAGCCCAGAGCAACGGCACTCTCACCCAGACCCTGACCAACCGCGGCCTGATCTCCGGCTGAATCCGCCGCTCAGGAGCCGAGCAGGCCGATCGCGAACGAGACGACCAGGATCGACACCATCAGCGCCGAGACCGATTCGACGGCCATCAACAGCTTGGCCCGAACGGACAGCGGCATGGTGTCGGTAGGGCTGAAGGCCGAGGAGTTGGTGACGGAGACGTACAGGTAGTCGATGAACCCGGGAGCCCAGCCGGACTTGGCCGACGACCGCTGCGCCACTTCGCTGATCGCGTCATGGTCCTCGTCCTGCGGGAAGCGGAAATCGGCATCGGGCAGTCCCGGTCGCTCCACCCGGAAGCGGGTGACCGGTCCGCCCCGATCGAGTTCCCAATAGGCAAGCGCGAAGACGAGAACGTTCGTCAGCCAGACCTGTCCCGCGGCTGCCAGCAACTGGGCGCCCGCGGTCGCCTGGCCCGTCACCAGCGAGCGGATCAGCAGCACCAACGCGGTCGTGTTGGACAACGCGATCAGCAGCACGAGGCCGATCGACAACCGCCGCAGCAATCGGTTCTCCTTGCTCATCCGGCGCGGGTTGGCCAGGACCAGCGGGATGAACAACAGCAGCTCCAGCGCCGGAATCACGAACCGCGGGCCGATCTGCAGCGTGCTGGGCAGCACGGCGTACAGCCCGATGGCCACGATCACTCCGATTGCGGCCGGCAGCCGCGGCTCGCCCGAATGGGATTGCTTGGCTTCGTCAGGCACGCGAGACACCCTGCCACAGCCCTTCACAACTTTCCGGCACCCGTTGGTATCGAGGTAGGCAGAAGGCTTACTTCGTACGGCGACCTGAGGGGCTGGCCATGTACGGTCGATTGAGTGCTGCGGCAGCGACTGCACTTCTGCTGACAGGGATCGCTCCAGGAGTCGCGGACGCGGGGACGACGGGTGCCGACGCGGGAGCCTGCCAACTGTTGGTCGGCTCTGTCACGCCGGGCGGTGACCACCCGTCCCTACGCGTGACCGCCACCTCGCCGCCGACGGTGCTGCTGATGCGTAGCTACCCGGACATCTACCCCGACGGGCAGGTGCGGCTGAGCGGGACCTTTGCGAACGATCCGGACATCACCGGCACCGGCGGGTTGTACTGGGGCAATGTGGTGATCGGCTCGACGATGTACGCCAGCGCGTACTACCTGACCGAGAACAACGAGGTCGACCGGTCCCGGGTCTACCTCAGCAGGGTCGGCGGCGGCTGGGGTGACGCGACCTTCACCGACACGACGAGGTACTGGAACTATCCCGATCCGCCCGCGTTCACCACGCAGTACTCGCTGCGCAGCAACGGCACGATCACGCGGTGGGACGGGAACTGGGGCAACAAGCAGACGGCGACCGGTTTCGCGGCGGTGAAGACGATGGCGCTGATCAGCCAGACCGCGACGTACGACACCTTCCTCGCGAACACCCGCGGCGGCGCGCTCTACACGATCCGGATCCCCCGGACCTCGCCGCTGAAGCCGATCGTGAAGAAGGTCCGCGACTCGACCTGGCAGGGCTTCGAGGCGCTGATCATCAGCAAGTGCGGCGTGTACGGAACCCTGCTGCTCGGCATCGACAAGGACACCCATTCCGGCTACCTGTACGCCGTTGGTCACGCCAACGGCACCGCTACCGTCATCAAAGGACTCGGCAGGGTGCCGTCGACGTTCGCCGACCCCGTCTACTTCCGGCATGTCCTCCGCCCGGGCGACGACCAGATGCTCTTCGGCGAGTGACTCAGGACGGCCAGGTCGCCTCGGTTACCTCGCCCCCGATGACTTCGACGCTGAGGCGGGCCGGACCGTCCGGGATGACGTGCAGGTTGTAGCGACCTTCCGGTACATCGAAGAAGACCGCGGAGTAGTTCGTCGTACCGTCAGGTGTCGCACGCGGAACGACCGCTATGTGAGGAAAGTGCGTGTGCCCGGGGTGGTGCTCGCCGGCCGGGCGGCGTTCGATCTCGGCGTCCTCGAGGTCGGCGGGCAGCATCAGAACGATCGCGCCGACCCCGTCGCCGATGTCCAGCAGCACCGAGGAACCCTTGCCGGCGTGCGGGTTCTCCTCGGCGTTGGTCAGCGGCCTGGTCATGAGACCGCGGGCATGCCGGGCTTGGAGGAGTACCCTCCGGCCGGGGTGCCGAGGTAGGGGAACCACTTGAGGTAGTCGGAGTTGGTGTTCGACGTACCGTCCTTGATCGCACCGGCGGCGTCGTCCGGCTTGAAGGCAGGGTCGACGAGCGGGATCGTGAGACCGGCCACGGCGCGCAGTTCGACCGTGACGACGTCGTCGAAGACCCGCCGTCCGTTCGGGAACCCGGCCGCGTCGCCCGCGACCAGTCCGAGCGGGTTCGGCGACTTGGCCGGCGGTACGGCGACGTTCAGCCGCAGCATGTCCGCCTGCACCGGCCCGGTGTAGTTCTGGAACCCGGGCACCACGCCCTTCGGAATGCCGGTCAGCAGGATCGCAGCCAGATCCGCACGCGGTTTCTTGTACGCCGCCAGCCGCGGGAACACCCCGGGGTACAGCACCGGAAGCAGCCCGGCGAGCTCCGGCTTGGTCACGTACCCGGCGAACCGCTTGTCCCCGGACGGGGGCAGGCTGTTCCACTTGTCCTTCTCGGCCATCGGCACGATGACCTCGTTGAACAGCGGGTTGCCCAGCCGCGACACCTGCTTGTACGGACCGTGCCAGACCGGGACGCCGCCGTCCAGGATCTTCGACTGCTGCCGGCTCGCGCTCGCATAGACACCGATCACGGACTTCGCGTCCAGGACGTCCTTGGGCCTCCGGCCGTCGCGGGTCAGATCGCTGATCGGGACCTGGAGCGCGATCGTGTGGACGTTCGAGCCCTGCAGCCCGTTCACGCCCATTGCCGCGGCCGACGGGATCAGGTGCGCCATCTGGAACGGGCGCAGCGTGCCGAGGTCGAAGATGCTGCCGAGGTCGGCGAAGAACCCGTCGGCGCGCTGGCCGGCGAACACCTTGCGGTTGGTCCCGATCGTGTGGATCGCCTGACCGGCGAGCTTGGCGTAGTTCGGTGTACTGCGGATGCCGACGTTCACCGGCGGCGCCGCCAGATTGCGGGCCAGGATCCGTGCGCGGCCGTGGTCGACGCGCGTGACCGAGTAGAACTGAGGGCGGTTCCAGTTCGGGTCCGTGATCGAGGAGATCGGACCGGTGTTGTACAGGAACGTCTTCTTGTTCCGGATCTCGGCGTGGAAACGGAACTGGTAGCTGATGTCGGCCTGACCGGTTCCGCTGTTCGAGATGTGCAGCTGGTACAGCACGTCGTCGCCGAACTCGTAGAAGTTCGGCCCGCCGTACGGGTTCTGGAACGGGATGAAGTTGGCGATGATCGTGACGGTGTCCGGCTTGTCCGGCGACACGAACGCGTAGACATCGGTGTTGTCCGCGACCGGGTCCTTCGAGATCTCCGGCGCTTCACGATGCGAAGACATGACTCTCCCCTTCTCAGGCCGTCGTCACGCCGGCGAGGCGCGCGGCGAGTTCACGATCGGTGACCAGGACCTCGCGCTCGCCGACCATGATCGCCAGCCGGCCGCTCTTCACGTCCTTGACATGCACCACGAACGAATCGGCGCCGGTCAGATCCTCAGCCGCCAGCTGCGACCCTGCGTCCCCTGCCTGCCCGGCTTCGTCGCTGAAGATCTTCGGTACTGCGACGGCCCCGACGGCCGCCGCCGTACCCGCCCCCGCGAAAACCAGAAATCCGCGACGTGTTGCGTCACTCATGACTGCCCCTTCCCTGTCCGTACGGCGTTGAGCACAACCGCAGTCGAACGGTCTTCGGGGCTGTATGCCATGCGGATGGGTGGCAGCGAGAACTTCCGTCCGAGAGCCATCCGGACGGGGTGCAGGAACGAAGTGCTGATGTCTTGTCAATCACCGAGCATTGGAGCGTTCCCGATGATCACACTGGCCTTCATCGGCTTGGTCGGCGGCCTGATCACCGGGGTCTCCCCCTGCGTGCTGCCGATGCTTCCGATCATCTTCTTCGCCGGCACCGCCGGTAAGACCGAGCCGGCAAGCAAGACCGCGTCTGCGGGCGGCGGTGTCCTCCTGGACGAGCCCGCAGTGAAGAAGGCCCGAGACTTCCGGCCGCTGAAGATCATCGCGGGCATCGTGGTGAGCTTCAGCCTGTTCACGCTGACCGGATCGGTGATCCTGTCGGCGCTCGGACTGCCGGACGACTTCCTCCGCTGGGGCGGACTCACGATCCTGACCCTGGTCGGGCTCGGCCTGATCTTCCCCGCGCTCGGTCACTGGATCGAGAAGCCGTTCTACCGGCTGCCGAAGATCAACCGGAACAACAACGGCGCGTTCGTGCTCGGCCTCGGTCTCGGCACGTTGTACGTCCCGTGCGCCGGTCCGGTTCTCGCCGCGATCACCGTCGCCGGCGCGACCGGCAACGTCGGCTGGCGGACCGTCGTACTGACCGTCTCCTTCGCGTTGGGTGCAGCGCTGCCGTTGTTGATCTTCGCGTCGGCGGGGTCGCGGATCTCGCAACGGGTGAAGGCGTACCGCGACCACGCTCGCGGCTTCCGGATCGGTGGCGGGGTCGTGATGATCCTGCTCGCGATCGCACTCGCGTTCAACATCACCGACGTCATCCAGCGCTCACTGCCGAGCTACACCAGCGGCCTGGAGAAGAAGGTTGCCGAGAACAAGACGGTACAAGGTGTCCTCGCCCCGGCGCTCGGGCAGGGCGGGCAGGATCTGGCCAAGTGCACGCCGGGTGCCGCGGAGCTTGCCTCCTGCGGAGCGGCGCCGGAGTTCACCGGGACGCAGAAGTGGTTCAACACCCCGGGCGGCAAGCCGGCGAGCATCGGCGGGCTCAAGGGCAAGGTCGTCCTGGTCGACTTCTGGGCGTACTCGTGCATCAACTGCCAGCGCGCCACTCCCCACCTGCTCGCCTGGGACAAGGCCTATCGCTCCCTCGGTCTGGAGATCGTCGGCATCCACTCGCCTGAGTTCGCGTTCGAGAAGAGCGCCGGGAACCTGGAGTCCGCGATCCGCAAGGAGGGCATCGCGTACCCCGTTGGCCAGGACAACAATCTGGCGACGTGGACGCAGTACCGCAACCAGTACTGGCCGGCGAAGTACCTGGTCGATGCCGGCGGCACCGTTCGCTCGATCAAGTTCGGCGAGGGCGGATACGGGCAGACCGAGGACCAGATCCGGCAGCTGCTCAAGGACGCGAATCCCGAAGTACAACTGCCGGCTCCGGTCGACGGCACGGTGAAAGCGCCCTCGATCGGCGGTGCAGGAACCACGCCGGAGACGTACCTCGCCTACTCGCGCTCGGCCAACCTGCGCGGCACCGGCAAGCTGACCCCTGGCAAGACGGTTGCCTTCGGCCTCAATTCCGCACAGCCCGACGACACCTACAGCCTCGGCGGCAACTGGAAGGTCGGCACGCAGAGTGTCGCCTCCACCACCGGGTCCACGGCACGCCTGAACTACAACGCCGCGAAGGTCTACCACGTGCTGTCCGGCGAGGGCACCGTCACGGTCTCCATCCCCGGCGAGCCCGACAAGACCATCAAGGTCTCGGGCACACCGAATGCCTACCAGTTGGTCGACAAGCCCGCTCAGGAACGCAAGACCATGACCCTCACCTACAGCCCCGGCATCTCCGCCTTCACCTTCAGCTTCGGCTGATCCACCATCGGAGGAAACGTCATGCACAACGTCACCGACAGCGAGTTCGGCACGATGATCATGGACAGCGACAAACCGGTCGTCGTCGACTTCTGGGCCGAGTGGTGTGGTCCCTGCCGGCAGGTCACTCCCGTCCTCGAGGCCCTGGCCGCCGAGCACGGCGACAAGCTGACCTTCGTCAAGCTGAACATCGACGAGAACCCCACCACACCGGCGTTCTACGGCGTGATCAGCATCCCGACCATCAACGTCTACGTGAACGGCGAACTCGCCAAGTCCATCGTCGGAGCCCACCCCAAGGCCGCCCTGCTCAGAGAACTCCAGCCGTACGTCGACCTCAACGATTCCTGAGAGGGAATTGAGGGTGGGAGGTGACGAGGACAGTGTTGAGCCGTGCAAACGATGAAGAGTTATCACATCCAGTACGGCGGCGGCCTCGAGAGCCTGCGGCTGCGTGAACACCCGGTGCCGGAGCCTGGTCCGACCGAGGTGCTGATCCGGATCCGGGCGAACTCGCTCAGCGCTCGCGAGCTGAACATCCTGCGCGGCCGCTACCCCCTCCCGGTCGCCGACGACATCATTGCCGCGTCCGACGGAGCCGGCGAGGTGGTCGCGGTGGGTGCCGAGGTCGACCGGTTCCAGGTCGGGGACCGGGTGATGGGGGTCGTGTTCCCGCGCTGGTTCGACGGGCGGTTCGACCTCGCTCGCGCGGATCAGCTCGGGGGTTCGCTGGACGGTCTGCTGACGGAGTACGCCGTACTCGATCAGGACGGGGTGTTGCCGATTCCCGGGGACCTCACGTTCGAGGAGGCGGCGACGCTGCCGTGTGTCGCGGTGACTGCGTGGAATGCATTGGTGGGCGGTCAGGGGTTGGTACCTGGCGAATCCGTCCTGACGTTGGGGTCGGGCGGCGTGTCGCTGTTCGCCTTGCAGCTCGGCAAGTTGCTCGGGGCGCGGGTGATCGCGACGGCCGGCAGCGACGAGAAGGCTGCCCGGCTCACCGAGCTCGGCGCGGACGCGGTCATCAATCACACTGACACGCCAGATTGGTCCAAGCAGGTGCGTGAGCTGACCGACGGGCGCGGCGTCGATCACGTCGTCGACGTGGCCGGGACCTTGAACGAGTCGCTGCGCGCCACGGCCACCGGAGGCGAAATTGCCTTCGTCGGATCACTGGGCGGCGCCGATCCCGTCGACGCCCGCCTCCTGTTCACCTCGTCGGTCACGCTTCGGCCGATCGCGCTCGGACACCGGGCGCACTTCGAGGCGATGAACAAGGCCATCGCCGCGTCCGGCCTGCGCCCGGTCATCGACCGGATCTTCCCGTTCGAGGAGACCCCGGACGCCTTCCGCTACTACGTCGACGGCGGCGGCTTCGGCAAGATCGTCATCACCCATCCGGCCTGACCACTAGGCGAGGCGCGGGATCACCTCGTCGGCGAGGCGAGTGGCGAACTCGACCGGGTTGCGGTCCGGCATGAACTGCAACTCGGTGATGCCGAGCTGCGCGTACTGTTCGGCGGCCGCGAGGAAGGCGTCCGGGTCCTCGAGCGCGCGATCCGTGTACACGGCGGTCTTGGTGATGCCGTCGTAGTCGCGGCCCTCGGCGTCGCAGTGCGCACGCAGTACGTCGAGCTTGTGCGCCACATCCTCGGGGCTGACGGCGAACAGGTTGCACGCGTCGGCGTACCGCGCGACCAGCAGCAGCGTCTTCTTCTCGCCTCCGCCGCCGACCATGATCTGCGGTCGCGGAGACGAGATCGGCGCAGGCACGCACAACGTCTCCGCCAGCTGGTAGTGGCGGCCGTCGAACGGCCCGTTGTTGTCGCTCCACATCTGCTGACAGATCTGCAGGCTCTCCTCGAGCCGCTCGAAACGCTCGCCCATCGGCACCACCGGTACGCCGAGCGCGCGCTGCTCCCGCTCGTACCAGGACGCGCCGATGCCGAGGAACGCACGCCCGCCGGACAGTACGTCGAGCGTGGTCACGATCTTCGCGAGCAGACCGGGATAGCGGTACATCACACCGGTGACCAGCAGACCCAGCTGTAGCCGCTCGGTCCGAGCGGCTACATAGCCGAGCGTGGTATACCCCTCCAGCATGGGCTCCTCGGCGTCGCCGCGATGCTCCATCTGGAAGTAGTGGTCCATCACGGTGAACCGGTGGAACCCGGCGTCCTCGGCGATCCGGGCCGTCTCGGCCAGGGTCGGCGCGATACCAGCCGTATCGGCCGGATCGGAGTACGTCCAGTAGTGCAGCCCGAGCTTCACCGAGACCTCCGCTGGTGTCTTCCCGACAACTGAGAACACACCAGAGCCTAGACCTAGCTCTTGCCGAGGAAGATCGGGTTGGTCAACGCCGCCATCGCGCCGAAGGTGAGACCCGGGTCCATCGACGTATGACCGGCCGTCCCGTCCGCAAGCGGGTGACGAACCTCCACGCGGACGAACGCGGCCGACAGCGGCGTGGTCAGCCAGGTCACCGTGCCGGCTCCGGTGCTGTCGAGGCTGCTCTGCAGCATCTGCCCTTCATCGGTCAGGATCCGCACAGTGCCGTTCGGTACGCCGCTGACCCGCGCGCTGACCGTGATCTGCTCGTTGGGTTGCGCCGACAGCCGCTCACCGATCCCAGCCTTCCGCCCGTACGCCGAGGTCGCCGTGAACTCGAGCTCGACCTGCGCGGACTCGGCGATCCACGACCGTCCCGCCCGGATACCCGCCAGGATCGCGTCCTTGGTCAGATCATCGGCGAGTACGACGTTGTGCGGCAGGCCGATCACGTTGCCAGGGTTGTGCGCGTCGCTGTTGCCCATCGCGGGCAGCCAGCGCTTCTTCTCCCGTACCGCGGCGGCCAGCAGGTTCGCCCACGTGGACACAGCGGCGTCGTCGTCCCAGCCCCACGGGCCGGTCCACACCTCGGTGGCGTCGAGGCCCTCGAACCCGAACTTCCACTCGCTGGCGATCCACGGGCAGTACATATGCGCCGAGACGCACAGCCCGCCGACCCGATGAACCTGCTGCTGGATCCGGTCGAAGACGCCGTCACGAGCCCGGAACCGCCAGTCCACCCACTGGCCCGGACGGGTACCGAGAGCGAGCCAATGGCCGTTGCGGGTCGTGACCTCCTCCCCCGTGACGATCAGCAGGTCATCGCCGGCGTACGGCCCCCATGAACCGTGCGAGGCATTGGTGTTGTGATCGGTCGACACGATGAAGTCAAGGCCGGCCGCGCGGGCGCCAGCGGCGACGTCGGCGGGCAGGTTGCGGCCGTCGGAGTACACGGTGTGCAGGTGGCAGTCACCGCGGTACCAGTCCCGGCCGCGTCCCTTCGCCCGGGTCGGCGGGTACGCCGGGACGTAGCGCGGCCCGGGCTCGCCGTACGTGAGCGTGATCTCGACGTGGTAGTCCAGACCCTGCGGAGCCACCTGGTACGGGCCGAGGACGATGTGCCACGTCCCCGGCATCACGTCGCCGGGCAGGTATCCGGGGGTCGCTTCGGTGCGGCTGATGCTGAACTCGGTGCGGAAACCACCGGACCAGCCGCGGAAGCCGGACCCGTCGAAGTCGAAACCGCGCGCGTCGAAGATCCCGATGTCGCAGGAGTTGCCCGGCGTACCCGCGGGAACCGCCGGCTTGGAGTAGCTGTAGCTCACCGAGATCTGCTGCACACCTCGCGGGACGTTGACCGGCAGGTACACGAAGTCGGTCGGCCCGGGTGCGATATGCCCTTCCACCACCTGGGTCTTGGTTCCGGTCGCGGCGGCGGCGAAGCTCACCGGGGCCAGCGCGACGATCGTGCCGGTGCCGGCTGCGGCCAGCAGGCCCCTCCTGGTGATGGCGGTCATTGCGGCGTCAGTCATGTCGGAAACCAAACACTCCACGGCATCCGCCAGGCAACGCCGAAATGACCGCCACGCGAACCACCGATGATCCGGTGCCCGTCAGGGATGGATCTGGGAGCCCACTCCGAGGTCGAGGCGGACAGATTCGAGGATCAGGAACGTCGTGGTCGCCGTGTAGACGTCGGCCGCGGCGAGGACCCCGAGGTACTTCTTGATCACCGGGTCGGAGGCGTACTTCACCTGCGCGGCCTGGTACTCCTTCACCGCCGCCCAGGCGTTGTTCCCGTACTTCGCGAAGTACGGCGTCGGGTCGACGTTGACCAGCGCCAGCTTCACGTTCGCGACGATGTCGTCGATGTACTGGCGGTACACGACCATGTCCTGCCGGGTCCCGAGCCGGCCCATGTGACCGCCGATGTAGTGCTTCCACGTATACGAGAGCGCCTTGCCGGGCGCGGCCATCGAGCCGGGCACGTCCTCGTTGATGTTGAAGAAGTCGAACGGCACCCACCCGGGCAGGTTGACGTCGACCAGCATCAGCGTGTCGTGATCCGGGAAGTGGATGTAGATGTTGTCCGGCGTGTGGTTGGTCCCGTGGTACGCCAGCTCGATCCGCTCGCCGCCGACCCGCAGCGTCTTGCGACTCTCGAAGGTGACGTCCGGCACCGGCCGCGTCGGGTCGTTGTCCCGGGCAAGCAATCGCTTGTTCTCGGTGTGCCCGATCCGGGTCACGTGCTTGCCGAACAGCGACGACGCACCGAGGTGGTCGGCGTGATGGTGCGAGTAGACGATGTGCGTCACCTTGTTCGGTACGCCGTTCGCCGCGGCGATCTCGTTGATCGCCCGCTGCAGGTTCTGACCGATCGACGGCGGCGCGTCGAACAGGACCACCCCGTCCTTCGTGGTCAGGAACGCCGCTTGGTACGTGCTGTCCGTGACCCAGTACAGATTCTTCTGCACCCGGCCGACGAAGTAGCCCTGCGCGTTCACCGCCGGGCCGAGCGCGGACGGCGGGATCGGTGCGTAGTCCGGCAGCGTGTCGGCGCTGGCAGGCAGCTCGCCGAGCATCGGGAGCGCGGCCAGCGCGGCCCCACCGGCGAGGAAGGTACGACGATTCGTCATGACAGTCCTTTCACAAACTCAGGCGCCGTACGTCGGCACGATCGCGCCGCTCACGACCGCGGCGGCATCACTGACCAGGAACGCGATGACCTCGGCCACGGCCGCAGGTTTCACCGCATGGGCAAGTACTTCCGGCGGCAGGTACGGCCGGGTCTTGTCCGTGTCGAGCAGCGCCGGCGCGACCGCGTTCACGCGAATCCCCAGCGGCCGCAGCTCGAGATCGAGCACGCGGACCAGCTGGACCAGAGCCGCCTTGCTCACGGCGTACGTCGTCATCCCCGCGGCCGGCTCGAGACCAGGTCGGGCCGCGACGTGCACGATCGACCCTCCCCCGCGCTCGCGCAGATACGGCACGACTGCCTGCGTGAGCCAGAGCGCGGCGCCCGCGTTGACGTCCAGCATCAGCTGAAGGTCGTCCGGCGTTGCGGCCAGCGCGTCACCCAGGTGGTAGGTGCCGAGCGTGTTCACGAGCACCTCGGGCGGGCCGACCTCGGTTGCGATCTGGTCGACGATGCTCTTCGCCGCAGCGGGATCGGTCGTGTCGGCGGCCCGCGACTCGATGCCGTCCGGCAACTCCTTCAGTGCCTCGGCGTTCCGGTCGACACTAACGACGGTGAAGCCCGCCCCGGCCAGCTTCGCGGCCGTCTCCCGGCCGAGCTCCCCGCCTGCTCCGACGACGATCGCCACCCGCGCGCTCATGGGTGCACCTGCGATCCGCCGCCGAGATCGAGCCGGATCGACTGCAGGATCGAGAACGTCGTGCTGGTCGTCAGCACGGCCACGTCGGCAGCCCCGAGCACGCCGGTGTACTTCGCGATGACGGGCGCCGCGGCCGCATCGGTGACGGCGTCGAGGTACCCGGCGACACCGGCCCACGCGTTCGCGCCGTACCTGGCGAAGTACGGCGTCGGATCGACCGAGCCGAGGGCGGCGTGTGAGCTGTCCACGATGTCGGCGATGTAGCGCTGGTGCAGTGCGACGTCGTCACGGGTGCCGAGCCGGCCGAGGTGACCGCCGATGTAGTTCGTCCACGAGTACTCCTGCGCGCGGTCGGGAGCCTCCAGGTATCCTGGCACGTCCTCGCTGAGGTTCAGGTTGTAGATCGGTACCCAGCCGACGTTCACGACGTCGATCAGCATCATCGTGTCGTGGTCCGGGAAGTGGATGTAGATGTTGTCCGGCGAGTGGTTCGGCCCGTGGTACGCGAGCTCGGCCCGCGAGCCGCCGACCTCGAGCGTGTAGTTCTCCTCGAACGTCACCTCCGGCGCCGGCCGGGCCCGGTCGTTGTCCCGCTGCAGCAGCCGCCGGGTCTCCGCGTGACCGATCCGGACCACATCCCCGAACAGGTACGACGCTCCCGCGTGGTCGGCGTGGTGGTGCGAGTACACCAGGTGGGTCACCGTGCTCGGCAGGTTCTCGGATGCGGTGATCTCGTCGACGGCCCGGCGGAGGTTGTTTCCGATCGTCGGCGGTGCGTCGAAAAGCACCACCCCGTCGGGTGTCGCGAGGAACGCGGACTGATAGGTGCCGTCGGTGACCCAGAACAGGTTGTCCTGCACGCGTCCGACGTAATAACCGTCCGCGTTCAGCTCTGGACCGAGTGCCGCCTCGGGCACCGGAACGTACTCCGGGAACGCCGGCGCGGTGTCGGGGATGGACATTGCTGATCTCCCTCCGGGCTTGGTCGTTCCAGCCTCGCGAGCGGACCGCGTAGCGGCGTCGCCAGGATCCGGTGATTTCCAGGGGTTACGCTGACCGGGTGCCCGGACGAACTGGCGCAGCTCCACAAGGTCTGATCCACCGCCACGACCTGATCGCCGCGCTCGATCGCGCCACGAAGAAGCAGGTCACGATCGTGTCCGCGCCGGCCGGCAGCGGGAAGACCTCGCTGCTCCGGAGCTGGTCCGAGCACAGCGGCCGACCGACGGCGTACCTGTCGATCCGTCCCGACCAGTACGACGCGCAGCTGTTCTGGCTCGCCTTGCTCGACGCCGTTCGCCGCGCGACCGGGAGTTCGGAGCCGCCGCCGACCGCACCCGGCTTCAACGGACCGGAGGCCGTCAAGGCCGAGCTGGCTAGCGTCGACGGCGAGTTCGTGCTGATCATCGACGATCTGCACGAGCTCAGCTCGCCCGAGGCGATCGGTCAGCTGACGACACTGCTGAGGACGCTGCCGACGGGTGTCCACGCGATCGTGGCCACCCGCGGTCTGTCGACGTTGCGGCTGCAACGACTGCGACTGCTCGATGAGCTGGCCGAGATCCGTGGCACCGACCTGCCGTTCACCGCGGCGGAGACCCGCGAGCTGCTCGCGACCGCCGGGATCACGCTGACGGACCAGTCTCTCGCCGTACTGCGGGAGCGGACCGAGGGCTGGGCTGCCGGCCTGCGATTGGCGATCCTGTCGCTGGCCGGGCATCCGGATCCTGAGCGGTTCGTCGCGGAGTTCTCCGGCACCGACCGGACCGTCGCGGAGTACCTGCTGGCGGAGATGCTGGACAATCAGCCGGCCGAGGTACAGCGTCTGCTGCTCCGCACCTCGGTGCTGGACCGGGTCAACGGCGAGCTGGCCGAGCTGCTGACCGGCACCCGAGGCTCCGAGCGGATCCTGCTCGCGCTCGAGGACGCCAACGCGTTCGTCGTGTCGCTCGATCATGAGCGGACCTGGTTCCGGTATCACAACCTGTTCCGGGACCTGCTGCGGCTGGAGTTGCGGCGTACGGACGACGTACATCAGCTGCATCGCGTTGCGGCCGGCTGGTTCGAGGAACACGGTGATGTCGCGGAGTCGACCCGGCATCTGCAGGCGGCCGGGGACTGGACCGAAGCGGCCCAGCTGCTCACCGATCATGCGCTCGGCCTGACGCTCGACGGCCAGGCCGCGACCGTCGCCGCGCTGCTGCGCTCGTTCCCGAGCGGCGCGGGCGTCCGCGGTCTGGCGCTTGCGCACGCGGTCGCCGAGCTCAACCGCGGCCGTCCGGACGAGGCCGTCGCTCATCTCGCGGTCGCGCGCGCAGACCTGGTGAAGGCTCCCGAGGATCGCCGGCATCGCGTCCGTACGACGATCGCTGCGCTCGACCTGCTGGCGGCCCGGCTGCGCGGCAACTTCGACGGCGTCATCGAGCGGGTCGAGGCGTTGCCGTCAGCAACCAGTATGTCGACCGCGGACGTTGTGCTGAGCAACGACGCCCGCGCTACTGCACTACTCAACCTCGGCGTCTCCGCGGCCTGGTCGCTACGGCTGGCCGAGAGCGAGAAGTATCTGCTGGAAGGCGCCGAGGCAGCCCGTGAGATCGGGCGTCCGTACCTCGAGGTCGCCTGCCTCGCACACCTAGGCTTCGCCGCGACCCGGGACTCGCTGATCAGGGTCCGCCAGTACTGCACAGACGCTGTTGAGCTGGCGACCCGGCACGGCTGGGCGTCGGAGCCGGTGATCGCGCCCGCGTACATCACCCTGGCCGGGACGCTCAGCTGGACCGGCGAGTTCGACCAGGCTGCGGAATGGCTCGCCCGGGCGCGGGACGCCGTACCCGCAGGTGGTGAGCCAGGCACCCAGTTGCTGCTGCACCTGGCCGCGGCGACGTTGTCCGCGGGCCGGGGTCAGTATGAGGAGGCGTTGGCCGCGCTGATGGCTGCGACCGAGGTGCGCATGACAGGCCGGCATGCGCTGACGGCTCGGGTCCTCGGTTGGATGATCGAGCTGCGCGTCCGCCTCGACCAGCTCGACAAGGCCCGGGCGACGCTCGCCGCCGTCGACGAGCGACTCGTTGCGACCGCGGAGATCCGCAACGCCATCGCCGTACTGCGTCTCGCTGAAGATCAGCCGGACCTCGCCCGAGCCGAGCTCCGTCCTGTGCTGGACGGCTCAGCATCTCGCAATCCGCGCCTGAGTTTGATCGAGGCCTATCTGCTCGACGCGCATGCAAGCCGGGCGCTTGGCGACGACGAGGCAGCCCGCGCCTCGACCGAGCGCGCCCTCCATCAGGCCGAGCCCGATCGCATCATCCTCCCGTTCCTGATGACCGGCTCCGCATCGCTGCTCACCGGCCTCCCGTCGCACAGTGCGACGCACGCCGCGCTGATGACCGAGATCATCGACGCAACCTCGGCCGATCCGGTCGGGCTGGTCGACACCCTCAGCCGGACAGAGCTGCGCGTACTGCGTTACCTGCCGACCAACCTCACCCGCCCGGAGATCGCCGGCAAGCTGTCGGTCTCGCTGAACACGGTGAACACGCACATCCGGCACATCTACACCAAGCTCGGCGTGACCGACCGTTCGACCGCCGTGCAGCGCGCCCGCGACCTTCGACTGTTGTCGACCGGCCGCAACTAGAGCGAGTACACGCGCTCGGCGTTCCCGCCGTACACCAGCTCCCGCTCGGCCGAGCTGAGATCGGGCAGCGCAGCCTCCAGACCGGCGAGCACTTCGGCGTACGAGCCGGCCAAGAGGCAGACCGGCCAGTCCGACCCGAACAGCACGCGCTCCGTGCCGAACCACTCGATGACGCGCTCCACGAACGGACGCAGATCGTCCGCCGTCCACCGGCTCCAGTCGGCCTCGGTCACCATGCCCGACAGCTTCACAGCCACATTCGGTGCCGCGGCCAGGCCGGGCATCAACTCGCTCCACGCGGCATCGACGCCATCCACGATCCGCGGCTTCGCGATGTGATCGAGCACGAACTGCAGGTCCGGCAACGCGTGCGCGGTGGCAATCGCAGCAGGCAGCTCCCGCGCGCGGACGAGCACGTCGTACGCCAGTCCGCGATCCTGCACAGCGGTCAGACCACGTCGTACGTCGTCCCGCAGCAACCAGTCGGCATCCGGCTCGTCGTGGACCTGGTGCCGGATCCCGATCAGCCGCCCGGGACCGGCGAGCAGCTCGTCCAGCTCGTCGCCGACCTTCGGTGAGGTCAGGTCGACCCACCCGACGACACCGGCCACGAAGTCCGCGTCCAGCCGCAGGAACTCCCGCGTCTCGTCGAGGTCGGACAATGTCTGGACGAGCACTGTGCGATCGATGCCAGCAGCAACCAGCACGTCGCGCAGGTCGTCGGGAGTGAACGCCCGCCGGACCGGATCCATCACGTCGCCGACCATCCACGGGTAGCTGTACCGCGCGGGATCCCAGAAATGGTGATGTGCGTCGACTCGCATGTTCGCTCCCTCAGTCGATCAGGCCGGCGTTCCGTAGGTCGGTCCACAACGCGCGCGGGATCTCGACGTCGAGCAGCGTCAGGTCGGCGTCGAGTTCGTTGACGGTCCGCGCACCGATGAGCACGGTGCTGACCCGCGGATGTGCGAGCGGGAACTGCAGCGCGGCCGCGGCCAGCGGTACGTCGTACTTCCGGCAGAGGTCCCGGATCGCGACCGCCTTCGCGACGACCTCGTCGCGCGCCGGGACATAGTCGAACGATGCCCCGGGCAACGGATCGACCAGGATGCCGCTGTTGAACACGCCGCCGATCACGACCGAGACCTCACGCTCCTCGCAGGCCGGCATCAGGTCGGCTAGCGACGACTGGTCGAGCAGTGTGTACCGGCCGGCGAGCAGGACCACGTCGAGGTCGCACGCGCGAACCAGCGCGGCGAGCGGCGCCGAGTGGTTCATGCCCGCACCGATCGCACGCACCAGCCCGGCCGCACGCAGATCGCGCAGCGCGGCGTACCCGGTCGTGGCCGCCTCGCTGAGGTGATCGTCGGGGTCGTGCATGAGCAGTACGTCGAACCGATCGAGCCCGGTCCGCTCCAGACTCTCCTCGACCGAACGCCGGATGCCGTCGTAGCTGTAGTCCCACACCGGGCCGACCGGCGGTACGTCGAGGTAGAACGGCACGCCGTCGTGGTACTGCGTCTCGTCGCGCGGCGCGTCCGCGCGGAGCAGCCGACCGACCTTGGTCGAGATCACCAGCCGGTCCCGGTCGACCTTCGCCACCGCGCGACCGACCCGCTGCTCGGCGAGGCCGTGCCCGTACAGCGGAGCCGTGTCCAGGTAGCGGATCCGGCTGTCGAGCGCGCGATCCACCACCGTGATCGCGTCAGAGTCGCTGATCGCCTGCTGAAAGTTGCCCAGGGCAGCGGTTCCGAGTCCGATCCGCGGCACGAACAGGTCCGTACGGCCGACCTGTACCTCAGTCATCGGAGGTCCTGCCGCCGACACCGCGCAACTGCCATTTCTCCCGCGCCTCCTTGCGTACCGCGGTCGACGCACCCGGCGTCTGCGGCCGCTCGGCGAACCCGTCGTTCACCACACTGCGCGACTCGAACACGTCCTGCGTCCACGGAATGAACTCCAGCAACGGCGGACTCTCACTCAGTACGACGCCGGCGAGATGCTGATGCACCTGCATCATGTCGCCGGCATGCGGGACCAGCCGCAGCCCACGTGCTCCCGCATGCTGAGCGACTTGCAACCACTCGGTCACGCCGGCCAGCCGGGTCACGTCAGGCTGGACCACGCGGACGGCGTCGGCCTCGATCAGGCCGGTGAACGCGTGGTACGAGTACAGGCTCTCCCCCGCGGCGACGTCGACCGTCCCGACGGCCTGCAGACGGCGATGAGCGCTGAGGTCGTCGGCATGCACCGGTTCCTCGATCCAGTCCATCCCCGCCTCGGCGAGCACCGGGAGCATCCGCTGCGCGGTGGCGAGATCCCAACGCTGGTTGGCGTCTGCCATCACGGTGATATCGGATCCGACCGCCTTCCGTACGGCGCGGACCCGGGACGCGTCCTCGCGCCAGTCCGGCGTACCGACCTTGATCTTCACCCTGCGCCAGCCGCGGTCAATCAGCGAACCGAGGTCGCGCACGACCTCGGCGACACTCAGGTTCAGCCAACCGCCGTCGGTGTTGTACGTCTCGATCGGGTCGGCGGAACCGCCGAGCAGCCGCCACAACGGCACCCCGGCACGCTGCGCGGCCAGGTCCCAGAGCGCGATATCGACCATCGACAGCGCCATGTGCACGACGCCGGCGCGGCCGATCCAGTGCGTCGGCAACCAGTACAGGCGTTTCCAGGTCCCGAGGATGTCCTCCGACGATGCGCCGACGAGCGCGGGTGCGTAGTACCGGTCGACGACGTGGCACAACATCTCCGAACCGGTGTGGACCCCGGAGATGCCGGTGCCGACGCGACCGTCGGCGGTCCGGATCTCGACCACCGGGACGGTCCACGACGTGAGCGCCGCGGTCGAGTCGGCCAGCGGTTGTGCGAGCGGTACGGCGAGCGCGTACGTCTCGACCGAGACGATCACATTGCCCTCGTCGCCCGGTCGAAGATCGTGCCGCGCCGGCGACAACAGCCCCAGCGCCTCCTGCGGCATCTCGAGTTCCACTCGCGGGCCCTTCCGTTCCAGGCTGATTCGGCCCTGCCATTCAGGCACGCCGGACCGGCCCGGAACAACGACGATGTACGAATACACACCTTTCGTACGACGAATACCGATCGCCGCGGACCCGCGGCGGCCGACTGGTAGCGTCCGGAGAAAAGCGGCCGAGCTGCGGAAGGAGGCAGCCGCGATGGACGTCGAATTGTCCTGGCTCCGGACCTGGATCGAGGTCGTCGACTCCGGCGGATTCGCCCGCGCGGCGGCCCGGATGCATCTGTCCCAGCCGCGGGTCTCGGCCCGCGTGGCCAGTCTCGAGCGGGCGCTGGACTGCGTGCTGATCGAGCGCCGGATGCGGCCGCTGACCCTGACCGACGACGGGCAACGGCTGCTCCCCCGGGCCCGGCTGATCGTCACCGCGATGGACGACACCGTCTCCGACATGCGCTCGACGGCGGGCTCGTTCACCGGCAAGTTGGCCGTCGCCAGTTTCGCCAGCGCCAGCTCGGAGTTCCTGCCGGACCTGCTGATGCAGTTGCGTACGGCGAACCCGCTGCTGGAGATCGCCGTACTCGACGGGGACGTCCAGGTGATCGACGACTGGTTGTCGGACCGCCGCGCCGCCGTCGCACTGCGTCCGCTCCGTCCTGAGCCCGCCGACCATGCCCTGATCCACCGCGGTATCTGGCGCGAACCGTTTGTCGTCCTGGCGCCACCCGGGCATCCCGTCCTGGACCACGACTCGATCGGCCTCGACGATGTCGCGGCGCATCCGGTGATCACGATCGGCGATCCGCTCGGCGATCCCAGCCTCGGCTACGAGGCCTGGTCCGCCATGCAGGCCAGCCGGATCGTGCCCGCCGCGGGGATCGTCTCGCACCAGCCGACGACGCTCGCGGCGATGGTGCGGGCCGGTCACGGCATCGGGCTGGTCAACAGTCTCGCGGCCGCGATGGTGCGTACCGACGGGCTCGAGGTCCGCGAGGTGAGCAGCCATCACCTGTACCGCGACGTCGGCCTGTGGTGGCACGCGGAACGGCCGCTGAGCCGCGCCACGCAGGCGTTCGTCGACCTCGTACTGGCGGCGGACCGGCCGGCCGGCACGCTGCCGATCCCGGACTAGGGTCCTATTCGCCGGACGAATACTTCCGATCCGGGATGCGTCGTTGCACCTCCGCGGGCCGCCATGACTGAATGTCGGCAAGGTTAATTCCGCGAGTCGCGCCGCATTCGCAGGTGATCATTCCGAACCGCGACTCGCCGCATTTGTTCCGCGAAGGAGCCCATTGTGGTGACAGTCGCCGCCGGCGCACGCCTGCGCGCACAACGAGCCGCCGGACCGGCCCATCGGTCCGACTGGAAACTCGCCCTCGTGCTCATTCTCCCGGCCGCCGCCGGTTTCATCACGTTTGCCGCCGTACCGGTATTACGTGGCATTTACCTGAGCTTCACGAGATTCCGCATCCTGACGCCGCCGACCTGGACCGGTCTGGACAATTACCGGCGATTGCTGACCGACGCCGTGTTCTGGAAGTCGCTCGCAGTCACCGCGGAGTACGTCGTACTGTCCGTCGTCATCGGTCTCGCCGTGTCGCTGGCGACCGCGGTGATCATGCACCGGCTGACCCGCTCGGCGGTGATCCGCGGTCTCGTGCTGCTGCCGTTCCTGGTGTCCGGCGTCGTCGCCGCGCTGATCTGGCAGTGGATGCTCGATCCCGGGCTCGGCATCGTCAACGTCGTGGTCAAGGCGATCACCGGTCACGAGATCCTGTTCCTCGGATCGCAGGGCTGGGTGATCCCGACGCTGGCGTTCATCGGCGTCTGGAAATCGATGGGCTACAACGCGATCCTGATCTTCGCCGGGCTGCAGACGATCGCGCCGCAGATCTACGAGGCCGGCCGGATCGACGGCGCCAGTGAGCCGCGGATGTTCCGGTACCTGACGCTGCCGCTGCTGCGGCCGATCATGGCGATGGTCGCCGTACTGACCGTGATCAGCTCGTTCCAGGTCTTCGACCTCGTGGCCGTCACCACGAAAGGCGGGCCGGCCGACGCGTCGAAGGTGCTGCCGCTCTACATCTACGCCAAGGGGTTCAGCGAGTTCGACTTCGGCTACGCGCTGACCATGTCGATGGCGCTGTTCGTCCTGCTGCTGGCGATCACCTTCGTGCAGTTGCGGCTGCTGCGCGCCAACGAGTCCGACACGAACTGAGGCGCCCACCGTGAAGCTATCCCTCGGCCGGACCGTTGCCTGGATCTACCTGGTTCTGTTCCTGCTCGTCACGCTCTTCCCCTTCTACTGGATCGTCCGTACGGCGCTGTCCAACAACTTCGCGCTGCTCGACCACCCGTCGTCACTGCTGCCGGTCGACGTCACGCTCGGCCCGTTCGAGCGGGTGCTCGGACTCGCCAGCCGTGAGCAGGCGGTCGCCGAGGGCGGATCCGGCGCCACCATCCAACTCGGCCTGTACCTGCGGAACTCGGTCATCTACGCCACGGCACTCACCGTCCTGGTGGTGTTCTGCTCCCTGCTCGCGGCGTACGCGTTCTCGCGGTTGCGCTGGCGGGGCCGGGACGTGGTCTTCGGCGTCTTCCTCAGCGCGCTGATGATCCCCGGCATCATGACCCTGCTGCCGAACTTCGTGCTGATCCACGACCTCGGCCTGACCAACACCTTCGCCGGTCTGATCCTGCCCGGCGCGCTGTTCTCCGCGTTCAGCATCTTCTTCCTGCGCCAGTTCATGCTCGGGCTGCCGACCGAGATCGAGGACGCCGCGCTGATCGACGGCCTCGGCCGGTTCCGGTTGCTGTTCCGGATCACGGTCCCGATGAGCCAGGGGCCGATCACCACCCTCGCCCTGCTGACCTTCATCAACGCCTGGAACGACTACTTCTGGCCGCTGATGATCGCCGGCAACTCCGACGTCCGGCCGCTGACCGTTGCCCTCGGCGTCTTCCAGCAGGCCTCACCGCAGACCCAGCCGGACTTCGCCGGCCTGATGGCGGCCACCCTCGTCGCCGCGTTCCCGATGCTCGCACTCTTCACGCTCTTCGGCCGGCGCATCGTCGACTCGATCGGCTTCACCGGACTCCGGTAGCCGGCCTCATCACCTTCCGAAAGGGGAAACGGTGAAAACCTCACGCCTCACCAAGGTCATCACGCTCACCGCCGCCGTACTCACCGCCGTCGCCGGCTGCTCGAACGGCGGCGACTCCGGCGACGCGAGCGGCAGCACCACCGTCAACTGGTGGACCTGGTCGCCCGACCAGGCGATCGCCTACCAGCAATGCGTCCCGGCGTTCGAGAAGGCCAACCCGGACATCAAGGTGAAGATCACCAACTACAACGTCAGCGACTACTTCACCAAGCTGACCTCCGGCTTCGTCTCCGGCGACGCGCCGGACGCGTTCATGAACAGCGTGACGTTCCTGCAGTCGTACGCCGGGCAGGGGCAACTGCTCGCGCTCGACGACTACCTCAAGAAGGACAACGTCGACCTCGGGAAGTACGCGATCGGGACCGAGGGCTGGAAGTACAAGGACGGCAAGCAGTACGCGCTGCCGATGGACTGGGCCACCGGGGCTTTGTACTACAACAAGGACCTGCTCGCGAAGGCCGGCTACACCGACAAGGACGTTGCCGCCCTCAACTGGACCTCCGGCGACGGCGGCACGTTCTGGAAGATGATCAAGCACCTGACGGTCGATGCCGCCGGTAAGCGTGGTGACCAGGCGGGCTTCAACCCGGCGACCGTCAAGACCTACGGCCTCGGCAACCTCGAGTCCACCGGCGACCCGTTCGGCCAGAACGCGTGGGGCTGGCTGCTGCCGAACGACGGCATCAACATCCCGGACAAGTCGCAGTGGGCGACGGTCTTCAACTACAACGACCCGAAGGTCGTGCAGTCGGTCAAGCTCGTCCGCACGCTCGCCAACGACGGCTTCACGCCGAAGCTCAACCAGTTCACCACCGCGAACAGCCAGCAGGTCGGGTCCGGGAAGGTCGCGATGGTCGTCGGCGGCACCTGGGAGGCCGCGACGTACGCCGGGCTGAAGGGCACCAAGGTCGGTACGGCGCCACTGCCGGCCGGCGCCGACGGCAAGCGGGCGCTGATGACCAATGCCAACGGCAACAACCTCTGGGCCGGCTCGAAGCACCCGGATCAGACCTGGAAGTGGGTCTCGTACCAGGAGAGCGAGGAGTGCCAGACCACGGCGTCGAAGTACAACGCGTCGTTCTTCCCGTCGATCGCGGCGTCGATGAAGGCCCTCACCGACCAGCAGACCGCGAAGGGCACGGACTTCTCGGTGTTCAACAACTACCTGGCCAGCGGCGAGCTCGTCCCGTGCCCGGTCTACAACAACGGCGCTGCCCTGACCAACGCGATGACGCCGCAGTTCGAGGCATACTTCACCAACAAGGCAGATGAGAGCATCTTCCCAAAGATGCAGGACCAGAGCCGCACGATGCTCGCGGAAGGCAAGTAGACAACCCATGCTGATCGCATCACCCGCGGCCGGGCCGCGTTCCCAGGTCGTCCCCGCCGGCACGCTGTGGTACGACCGGCCCGGCGAGCGCTGGTTCGAGGCACTACCCGTCGGCAACGGCCGCCTCGGCGGCATGGTGTACGGCGGGGCACCGGCCGAGCGGATCGACCTGTCCGAGTCGACGGTGTGGTCCGGCGGACCCTCGCCGTGGACGGCGGACCTGAGCCCGACCGCCCGGGAGCAACTGCCGAACGTCCGGAAGTTGCTCTTCGCGGGTGAGTACGCCCAGGCCCAGCAGTTGGCAGGCGAGCACCTGCTGGGCACCCGGGCCTCCTTCGGCACGAACCTGCCGCTTCCCTACTTGTCCCTGACCTTCGACCACGGGTGGTTGACCAACTACCGGCGAGCGCTCGACCTCGACACGGGGTTGGCGTCGGTCAGCTACGAGGTCGACGAGGTCCGTTTCACCCGGGAGGTCCTCGCGTCGCATCCGCACGGCGTCATCGCCGTACAGCTGACGGCGAGCCGGCCCGGAGCGATCAGCTTCACGGCGGGGCTCGACGGATCGGTGTTCCCGGGGACGACCGGCACCGGGATCGCGTTCAGCGGCAAGGCCGTCGAGTCGTTGCACAGCGACGGCTCGACGGGAGCTCTGGTCGAGGTCCGCGGGCACGTCGAGGCGAGCGGCGGGACGACGACGCTCACCGAGGGCAGGTGTGAGGTCGTCGGCGCGGACTCCGCCGTACTGTTCGTTGCCGTTGGCACCGACTGGGACGGCGCCGATCCCGTGCGGCAGGTGTCGGAGCTGTTGGTTGCGGCGGTCGAGGATGGGTACGACGAGGTCCGCGCCGCGCATGTGGACGACCACTCGGGTCTGATGCGGCGGGTGTCGCTGGACCTGGGCGGCGAGCGGGACGACGTACCGACGGATCGGCGGCGGGAAGGGCTGGCTGCGGGAGAGCGGGACGACGGGCTGCTGGCGCTGTACTTCCAGTACGGCCGCTATCTCACCGTGGCCGGGTCGCGCGCCGACTCGCCGCTTCCGCTGGCACTGCAGGGCTTGTGGAACGACGGTCTGGCGAGCAGCGCCTCGTGGAGCAACGACTTCCACCTCGACATCAACACCCAGCAGAACTACTGGGCCGCCGAATCCACCAACCTCGCCGAGTGCCACACTCCCCTCTTCAGCTTCGTCGAGCGACTCGCTGCCAGCGGCCGTTCGACCGCGACGCAGATGTACGACACCCCCGGCTGGGTCGCGCACACGGTCACCGACGCCTGGGGCTACTCCGCACCGGGCACCGCGCTGGGCTGGGGCCTCAACGTCACCGGCGGCGCCTGGCTCGCCACCCACCTCTGGGAACACTACGAGTACGGCGGCGACGTCGCCTTCCTGCGGGACGTCGCCTATCCCGTACTGCGGGACGCCGCGCTCTTCCAGCTCGCGTACTTCACCGAGGACCCGGCCACCGGCAACCTCGTCGGCGGCCCCTCCGAATCACCTGAGAACTGGTACGTCGCCCCCGACGGATCCCGCTGCTCGGTTGCCATGGGCAACACTGTGGACACCGTCTTCGCCACTGCGATTCTGCGCGACTGCAGTGCCGCCGCGGAGGTGCTGGGCGTCGACGCCGAGCTGCAGCAGCGGATCACGGCGGCTCTCGCGCGGATGTCGCCGTACCGCGTCGGCCGCCACGGCCAGCTGATGGAGTGGCTGCACGACTTCGAGGAGGCTGATCCGGCTCATCGGCATACCTCGCACCTGTGCGCGCTGTACCCCGAACGGCAGATCACGCCGCGCAGTACTCCGGAGCTCGCCCGCGCCGCCGAGGTCACGATCGAGCGCCGGCAGAGCGCGGACGGCTGGGAGCAGACCGAATGGGTCGAGGCCAACTTCGCCCTGTTCTACGCCCGCCTCCTGCAAGGCGACCAGGCGCTCGTCCACCTCATCAGCCTGGTGGCCGACGCCAGCGAGGCCAACCTGCTGAGCTACTCGGTCGGCGGCGTCGCCGGAGCCGCCCAGAACATCTACTCGTTCGACGGCAACGCAGGCGGCACCGCCGCGGTGGCCGAGCTCCTCGTCCAATCCGATCCCACCGAACTCGAGCTACTCCCGGCCCTCCCGACCAGCTGGCCGAACGGCTCTGTCCACGGCCTCCGGGCCCGCGCCGGCCTCACCGTCGACATCACCTGGACAGACGGCCGCCTCGCCCACGCCACCATCCACCCGGCGCAGTCCGGCCCGCACAGTGTCCAGTACGGCAATCACATCCTCGACCTCGATCTCACCGGCGGGGAGCCGATCACGATCACGGTCCAGGACTAAGCGGATTCGAGGCGGCTCAAGGGTAGGTGGCCCAGTTGTTTGCGGGACGTGATGTCGAGCTTCAGGTAGATCTTCCGCAGGTGCCAGTCGACGGTGTGGCGGCTGATGTAGAGCTCGGCTCCGATTTCGGGGTTGGAGAGGCCGTCCCGGGCGAGCCGGGCGATCTGGGATTCCTGGCTGGTGAGTAGGCGGCTGTGCTCGGTGCGGCTGCGGGCCGAGCCACCGGCGGCGAGCACCTCCCGGCGGGCGCGTTCGGCGTACGCCTCGGCTCCGATCTGGGTGAAGAGGTCGTGTGCGGCCTGGAGCTGCAGGCGAGCGTCCTTGCGTCGGGCGTCGCGGCGCAACCATTCGCCGTACAGGAGGCGTGCGCGTCCTAGGTGGACGGTGATGCGAGTCTGCTCGAGGCGCTCGATCGCCTCCCGGTAGAGGGCTTCGGGGTCGTCGCTCAGGAGTGCGCGCGACCAGGCCTGCACGCCGAGCGCCCAGTTGGTCCCGGCGGCGGTGGTTCGTTCCCGGACCTGTCGCACGGCAGCGGCAGCCTCCTCCCGCGCGCCGCTTCGCCAGGCGGCCTCGACCAGTTCGACCTGGGCGAAGCCGCAGAGGCCCAGGTCGTCGAACTCGCAGGCCTTCCGGGCCGCCGACAGCGCGACGTCGTACCGCCCGAGAGCGTTGTGCAGGATGGCGCTCACGTAGCCCATGCCACCGATCCATCGGGCCTCGCCGCGCTCGGTCGTGTCCTCGACATCAGCACGGAAGCGGTCGGCAAACTCCAGCGGAGCAACGCCGCGCCATGCGGCCAGCAACATCGGCGGGTAGTTCACGGCCGCGCCACCCGTCGCCGTGGAGATCGCGTTGCCCTCCTCCATCAATGCCGACGCCGCCGCGAACTCGCCGCTGTGCAGATGGACGACTGCGCGGTAACCAAGTGCGAGCGGGAGCAGCGAAAGCGCACCGGACTCGCGGCACAACCGGACCGCCTGCGAGGCCAGGTCGTGCCATTTCCGGTCGTCCCACAGATCGCCCGCAACCAGCCAGGGCAGCCAGAACCACCGCAGTACGACGTTCTCGTCGGCGCCGGCGAAGGCATCCAGGGCCTGCCGCAGCGGCGCGACGCCGGCCACATAGCCGTCCGTGAACCGGGTCGCCAGCCCGTCGAGAAGAAGATCAGTCGGACGTAAGTCGGTCCCGGCCGACAGAGCGGTCCGCGCAGCAACGGCTACCTCACGCGAGCCGACCGGGCCGTGCAGGCGACCGGCGTAGATCGTGGCGCCTAGCGCCTCCAGGTAGGTGTCGCGCGCCGTCTCGACGTCGAGCGGAGCGAGCAGGTCGGCCGCGGCGAGCAACGGGGCCGGCGCACTGGCGCCACGATTGAGCACGAACACGATCTGCGCCTGGAGTCGAGCGACCATCGCGCGACCGAGATCGTCCATCGGGCAACCCGCTGCCAAAGCCAGCAGCGCGGTCGCGGCGTCGAGCGCACCTGACTCGAACTTCGCCCGCGCGGCGGCAAGAGTTCGCCGGCCACGACGGCGCGGGTCCGGGGTCAGCTCGGCAGCTCGCTCGAGAAACGCAGCAGCAGCGGCGATGCCGCCACGAGCCTCGGCCCGTACGGCGGACTGCTCGAGCTGATCGGCCACGGACTCGTCCGGCCACAACGTCGCCTGGCCGCGATGCCACGCGTGCCGATCGGGTTCGAGTACGGCGTCGATCGCGCTGGCCAGCGCGTTGTGCACAGCAAGCCGGTCCGTTGCGGACGCGGACCGGTAGATCGCTGAGCGCACCAACGGATGACGGAACCGGACATGGGCGCGGAGATCGATCAGTCCCTCCTGCTGCGCAGCCGCGGCGGCATCGGATCCGAGGCCCAGCAGAGTCGCCGACCGCCACAGCAGTGCGACGTCTCCCATCGGCTCGGCCGCCGCCGTGAGCACAAGCTGTCGGGTGTCGGCCGGAAGGGCCTCGAACTGTCGCAGGAAGCTCTGCTCGATCTGCGTCGCGAGCGGCGCCGCGTCCGCGAGTTGATAGCCGCCCGCAAGCTCTGCCGGATTCAGGACCCGAGGAAGCTCGAGGATCGCGAGCGGATTGCCGCGCGACTCGGCGATGACCCGATCCCGGACCTGCTCGTCGAGGCGTCCGGGCCAGGCCGCGTCGAGGAGCGCGCGGGCGTCGTTGTGCCTGAGTCCGCCGAGCACCAGCTCGGGCAGCCCGGCCAGCTCCCGCACCTGACTCGGCTGACGTACGGCGAAGACCAGCCCGACCGACTCCGCCAGCAACCGGCGCGCAACGAACGCGATCGTCACCAGCGATTCCGTGTCCAGCCACTGAGCGTCGTCGATCACGCACAGCAGCGGCTGTTCTTCCGCGGCCTCGGCGAGGAGAGCGAGTACGGCGAGCCCGACGACGAAGCGGTCCGCCGGTCCGTGCGCGCTCAGCCCGAAGGCCGCGTCGAGTGCATCCCGTTGGGGCTCGGGCAGTCGCGCCTTCAACGGAAGCATGGGCGCACAGAGCTGATGCAGACCCGCATAGGCGAGCTCTGTCTCGTACTCCACGCCGGCCGCTCGGGCCAGCCGGAAACCCGACGCGGTGCGGAGCGCGTACCCCAGCAACGCCGACTTTCCGATGCCGGGCTCGCCGCGCACGACCAGGACCTGACTCTGACCGGATCGCAGGTTGTTCAGCAGCTGATCCACCTGCCGGCACTCTGCGTGCCGCCCCAGTAACCCATACCTGGGATGTTCGGTGGACATAGCTCGGACGTTACCTCAGCCCGGGCGAGGAAGAATACGAATATGACGACGACTGAGACATCCCCGGACGGCGCGGTGACAAAGACGGCCGCAGGCTCCGTGGCTGAGGTGGCGGCGCGATTCCGGGGGCTTCTCGATGCCAAGGGTGTGATGGTGTTCGCGATCATCGATCAGGCGGCCGCAGCTCAGACCGCCGGACTGTCACTCCGCGACACCGTGCTGATCATCTTCGGTAACCCGGCGGCCGGTACTCCGGTGATGGCGGCCGCACCGCTGGCCGGTCTGGACCTTCCGCTGAAGGTCCTGATCTGGGACGACGCGGGAGTGACCCGGGTCAGCTACTACTCCCCCGAGAGCATCGCCGACCGCCACAACCTCAGCCCTGCGACCGCAGCCGGGCTGTCCGCCATCGATGCACTGACCGACGCCCTCATCAAGGCCTGACAGGTCAGTCGCGACGTTTCTGGACCAGCCAGCCGGCGCCGACGCCGAGGATCAGCAGGATGAGCATGGTGAGCCACAAAGGCGACCTGATGTTCCAGAAGAACAGGGTGATGTTGGTTTCGTCCTGGTTCTGCAGGGCGAAGACCACTGCCAGCACCATGACGACGGCGGCGCCGATCTGTTTGGGTGAGGGCCGCCAGCCCCGCTTCTTCTCACCCTCGGCCTGAGTGTCGCTCATGGTTCCATAGCAGCACGCGCACCTTCGATGTCAAGGCAGACATGCCTGGCTGCAACAGTCTTGTAGTGCTCAGGCCAGGATCGGCAGAAGACCGAGGATCGGCGCCCCGAGGGCTCCGAGGAACTGCGCGAGGATGCGGATCGGCGCGACGAGCGCCGAGCCGGCCGAGGCCAGTGAGCCCGCGGCGAGGAGGATGCGGGTCAGACGCTCGAGCCGTGGTGCGATCCGGGCGCGGTCCGGCTCCGGCTGGCGCAGTCCGGACTCGACGTCGCCGAGTTCCTTCTCCGCCGCAACGGACGTTGCCGGGTCGAGCCGGGTCGCCCGGACGCCGGCCCGCAGTTCGGCGTACGCCTGCCAGGCCTGCTCCGGCGTGACCACCATGCCGGTCTGCCCGCCGGTGATGTGCTGATCGCGGCCGACGTTGTTGATGTTGGCGGCGTTCTGGTTACCGATGTTGAAAGTCATCGCGATTCATCTCATCAGCTGGGGTGGCGGTAGGTCCCGATCGACCCGGCGGCGACGGGCGGTGGCGACAATGTGCAGCACGATCCCGGCGATGATCAGCAGTACGCCGACCAGGTTCACCAGACCGCCGACCGCGAAGACCAGGAAGCCGCTGAAGTCGTCCATCGTGGGCATCGAGGCGGACGAGAAGTTCATGATCTGACCGAAGTACTTGTACCAACCGACGACGGCGATGCCGAGTCCGACCACGAACACCAGCACCCCGACCCAGATCAGCCCGCGGGCCTTCGTCCTGGTCGCAGCGATCTCACGGAAGAAGTTCTCCCGCTGCTGGATGACGTGCTGGACGTACTGGTCCCGCCCGACGTTGTTGATCGTTTGTGCCCGCTGATCGCCGATGTCGTACCGGACCGCGGTCGGCGCTGCCTCGCCTGCGCTGTAGCGAAGTTGCAGGTCGGCCAGTCTGACCCGGTCGCCCGGGTACAGCCGGCGCGGCATCGTGACGGCCTCCCCGTTCACGAAGGTGCCGCCGGCCGAGCCGAGATCCTCGACGTAGTCCGCACCGGCCCGCTGCCACAGTGCCGCGTGCGTGCGGCTCAGGTACGGGTCCTCGAACTGCACGTCGCAGTCCGGCAGCCGGCCGACCGTCAGGCGCGCACCGGTGAGGTCGATCCGTTGCCCCTCGTGCGATCCGGTCTCGACCACGAGGTACGGCGTACTCGATTGGACCATCGCGATCAGCTGCGTTCGTGGACGACTGCGACCGGGGTGGTTGCGTGGTGGAGTACGCCGCGCGCGACGGAGCCGAGCATCAACGTGGACGCCCGGTGGTGGTGGCCGCCGATGACGAGGAGTTGGGCGGCGGGCGACTCGGCGGCGTCGAGCAGGGCCTCGACGGGGTGCCCTTCGACCAGTCTCCGTTCCACGTGGATGTCGGGGTGCTTGGCCTGCCTCTCGTCGACGAGACCGTCCATCGTTTCGCCGGCATGGACCATCCGCAACGGCGCGTGGTGCAGCTCCGCCATCTCGAACGCGAAGTCCAGCGCGGCGTCGTTCTGCTCGTGTGCGTCCACGCCCACGACAATCGGAGCCTGCGCGCGTGCTTGCCACCCGGCCGGTACGACGATTACCGGCCCCTGACCGTGGTACGCGACGTACTCGGATGTCGTCCCGATCAACAACCGTGCGAACTTGCCCGCGCCGCGCCGGCCGACCACCGTCAGCTCAACCTCTCCACTCAGCTCGGCCAAGCGCCGACTCGGAGTGCCCACAAGCACGTCGGTCCCCAGATCCAGCTCGGGATCGGCCGCCGCGACGTACGACGAGAGCTCATCGAGGACCCGCTGGTCGACCCCAGGGACCGGGTCCGGGATGATCACCTGCCCGTCGATCGTCACCGGCGCCACATCCGCATGTCGCCGTCTCTCGTCCACGAGATGCACCGCCCGCAGCGGCATCCGCCGCAGCACCGCCTCCTGCAGCGCCCAGTCGACCGCCCCGGCCCGCCGCCACGCGGCATCCGCCCCCACGACAATCTCGTTCGTGACCACGCTCAACTCCACGGCTCGTCCCGAATCCCCACCTCCCAGGACACCCCATCAACCGGACTCGTTCCAGAGCCCGAGCTCAAACGGACGCAGAACGTCCGCAATAGCTCCTACGCTGGCCGCATCCGTAGCTCACGAAGGGACGGACGAACCCATGGCTGCCTACCGCGTGACTCATCTGGACGCGATCGAAGAATTCGACGACGCCGGCTGCCACTACCGGCCGATCCGGCACCAGCTGGGCGTCTCGGCGTTCGGTGTGACCGCCTGGACCGGGCATGCCGCGGGCGACCCGGTCATCAACGAGCACGACGAGGGCGATCCGACCGCTGACCAGGAGCTCTTCCTCGTCCTGCAGGGCCACGCCGAGTTCGAGATCGACGGCGACCAGGTTGACGCACCGACCGGAACCCTCGTTTTCGCGCCTCCCCGGACCAAGCGCAAGGCCACCGCCAAGCAGGCAGGTACGACGATCATCGCGCTGGAAGGCACACCGGGCCAGGCCTACGACGCCCGCGGCTGGGAGCTCTGGGCACCGCTCTTCCCGCTCTACGAAGCAGGCAGGTACGACGAGGTCGCCGACCGGCTCCGTACAGTGGTCGAGGACTCCCCGCAGTACCCGATGCTGTTCTTCAACCTCGCCTGCTGCGAGAGTCAGAGCGGCCGCACCGACGACGCGCTCGCCCATCTCCGCCAGGCTGTCACGATGTCGGAGGAGTTCCGCACCACCGCAACAACCGACCCCGATCTCGACCCGATCCGCGATGATCCCGCATTCCTACAGCTGATCAAAGGAGTGGGTGGTCAAGGTTGAGCGGGCGTTGACGGAGTCGATGGCGGCGAGGGAAACGCGGTACCAGTGGGTGCTGTGTTGGAAGATGGACTGGAAGAGGTTGCTGATGACCGAGAAGCGGAAGTCCCACTCGCACAGGTCCCTGCTGTAGTCGTCGATCGCCAGGGCCTCCCAGTAGCGGCGGAGCAGGGCGAGGCGATCGGCTGCGGGGATCACGGCCAGGCTGTAGGCGAGGTCGTGGGGGCCGAGGCCTGGCTTGAGTTCGGACCAGTCGATCACCTTCGGGCGCGGATCCGCTCCGGTGAAGAACACGTTGCCGAGGAAGTGGAAGTCGCCGTGGATCAGGGTGAGCGCGCGGCCGTCGCCGACCCTCCGAAGGAACTGGCTCTCCCAACCGTCGACGATCTCAACGAGGGTTGAGCGATCCCCGAGTTCGGGTGCCGCATCGAAGAACAGCTTCGCCTCCGCGCGGACGGCCGCCGCGCTCCGCGTGATCACCTCGGGCGGCCAGGCCTGCGCCGTACTGGTGACCGACGGCTCGAGCTCGACAGTCGGCACGTCGTCCCAGAACTCACGATGGAAGGCGGCCAGTACGTCGATCGCGCCGTGCAGCTGGGCTTCGGACACGTCCGTGCCGACGACGTGATAGCCCGAGGCGTCCAGGTCCTCGGTCAGCAGGAGGATCGAGTCGCCGTCGTCCGTGGCACCGAGCAGGCGCGGCGCCGGGTGATTCCAGCGCGGCGCAAGCTGCTCGTAGAACCGGATCTCGCGCCGAGCGGCCGCAAGCCCGTCACCTGTCGCATGTTTCGCGATGACGGTCGCGGAGCCGTCCGAAGTACGCACCCCCACCCGGGCGACCTCGGCCGCCGAAGCAGCGAAGGTGTCGAGCACGCGGACGTCGCTCAGCGGCACGCCCAAGGCTGCGCTGATCGCGTCGCGGGAGAACGGTGCGCCGGCCATCAGCCTCAGAGGATATAGAAGCCGGTGACGACGGTCGGCAGGAGGCCGACGATCAGCCAGACGGATTTCAGCGAGCGCTGGAAGATGGCGAGGATGCCGGCCGCGGTGAGGACTCCGATCACGCCGGACATCAGCCACAGACCGACGCCTCGTCCGTACTCCTTCTCGGCGACACCGATGCTGTAGACGGCCAGTGTGATCGCGGGGACGCTGCCGACGTGGAACAGGATGACCGAGGCGACCCAACGCTGAACGGTCTCGATCTTCATGGGTTTCGGTGTTCTGCGGCGCTTCACGTCTACCATCGTACACGAACGATTAGTGCACAAACTATGTGGCGTTGGCCTCTTTCGCGGCCGCGATCACCTTGGTCAACTCCTGGTGGAGATGCTGGAGCTCGGACACCTCCATGCCCAGCCGGCTGACGATCGCCGCGGGGATCTTCTCGGCCTCGTTGCGCAGCCGCCAGCCCGCCGGCGTCAGCGTGACCGCGAGCGACCGCTCGTCGGTGCGTGCGCGCGGTCGCTCGACGTACCCGCTCGCCTCCAGCCGCTTGAGCAGCGGGGACAGGGTCGCAGGCTCCAACTGCAGCAGCTTGCTGAGCTCCTTGACCGACAGCGGAGCGTGCTGCCACAACGCCAGCATCACCAGGTACTGCGGGTGCGTCAGCCCCATCGGCTCGAGCAGCGGCCGGTACACCGCGATCACCGTGCGCGAGGCCACGGCCAGCGCGAAGCACACCTGGTTCTCCAGCTCCAGCGGATCGATATCGCCGAAGTCTTTCAACGAGACCTCCATCAGAACGTCGTTCCGCCCAGGCTAGCGCATCACCACTAACCATTAGTGCGATAACTGTCCTAGACGAGCTCCGCGGCGAGATCGGCGAGTTCGCGGTCGAAGCGGGGTTGGGCCTCGACGAACGGGACGTGGCCGATGCCGTCGTACCAGGACGGCCTGGCGGTCTTGCAGACGTCGAGGACGTGTTCGGCCATCGAGGGCAGCACGATGGTGTCCGAGCGGCCGTGGGTCACCAGCACCGGGACCGACAGCCTCGTCAGGACGTCGTCGCTGTCGATCTCGCGCGAGATCAACGCGCCCCGGACCTCGGGCGGAACGACCATGTTCCAGGCCAGGGCCGCGGTCCAGTCGTCGGGATCGAGTGGTTCGGCCGTGCAGACGTCGAGGAAGTGCCGGATGGCGGCGATGTTCGTGGCGAGGTCGGGCTGGCTGGCCTGCGGCGCGTTCCCGAGGAAGCCGGGTCCGATGTTGTCGAACGTCGGCGGCTTCATCATCACGGCCGCACCGACCAGGTTGATGGCGCCGATCCGGTCCTCGCCGTACGCACGGATGTAGTCGGAGACGATGAACCCGCCGTACGACCAGGCCACGAGCACCGGCCGGTCGAGGCCCAACTGATCGATGACGGCTGCCAGGTCGTCGGCCCACAACTGCGGGTCGCGATAGCTGTCGGCGCCCAACGGCTTCTCCGACATGCCGTGCCCGCGATTGTCGAACGCCACCAGCCGAAAGTCGTCGGCGAGCCGGCCGCCGAGCTGGCGCCCCCAGCAGACGTGGCTGGCCGACCAGCCGTGAATGAACAGAACCGGACGTCCTGCGCGGTTGCCCCACTCGCCGGCGTGCAGCCGGACACCTCCCCCGCCGCGTACGTCGTACGTCGCTGTCGGCTCCGCGAGAACCGGCTTGTCCGAAATGACCATGTGCTCCATCGCATGCCTCCTGAGAACTGTGCCTATTTCGTGAAGGTAGGCGGCAGGAGGAGTTGCCGGCATCGGAGCCAGCACGCATTGCAGAGCAGGCTTTCTGGCGGTCAACACGCAGCGATCAGGAACGCCGCACCTCGGAGTATCTGGCCGCCGCGGCCGCGCGTCCCGCCTTGCCGGACACGTTCAGCTTGGCGTACGTGTTCGTCAGATGACGCTCCACGGTGCGGACGCTGAGGCTCAGCCGCTCGGCGATCGCCTCGTTCGTCAGTCCGGCCGAGACGAGCTCGAGGACGTCCAGCTCCCGCGGGCTGAGCTCCTCGATTCCGGGCCGGGCGGTCACGTTCTTCGTGTCCAGGAAGGCGCGCAGCTCGGAGACGAACTTGGTCCACGCGGGCTCGTCCGACAGCAGGATGTGGTTCGCCGAGTCCAGCTGGACCAGCCGCGCATCGGGTATCAGGGTGGCGAGCAACCGCCCCTCGTCCAGCGGCACGACTCGGTCGCCGGCGGCGTGTACGACGAGTGTCTTCGTCTTCACCTGCGCCGCGAGGTCGACCACGTTGAGCGGACCGCGCGCGTTGTACAGGCGGACCGCGGTCGCCGCCGACGTCGTGTGACGCTGCAGGTCGTCGTACCAGCCCATCTGCTCGGGCGTGCCCGCCGGGAGGAACAGCATGCTGAACAGGTGCCGGAACGTGGGGTCGGGGTTGGTCCAGCCGGCAGCGATCGCGGCGACCAGCGCGTCCTGCAGTCTGCGTTCCTCCGCGCCGCGCAGGTTCCGGCCGCGGGCGTACCCGCCGTACAGGACGAGATGGGTGAGCCGCTCGGGATGACGCGCCGCGTACGCGACCGCGACCGCCACCCCGGTCGAGATCCCGAGCAGCGCGAACCGGTCGACACCCGAGGCCTCGACCACGGTCTCGAGGTCCGCGACCCAGGCCTCGAGCGAGATCTCGTCGACCTCATGATCCGAGAGCCCGCAGCCGCGTTCGTCGTACCGGATGAGGGTGTGACCGTCCCCGAGCGCATCGAGCCAGTGCCGCCAGACCGGGCTCTCCCAGTCGAACTCCAGATGGCTCATCCAGGTGATGACTCTGACGATCGGCGGCCCGCTCCCATGGACCGCATACGCCAGCCGCACCGCATCCGGCGCTACGCAGTACCCGACCCGCTGCCCCACCTTCCGAGGGTAGCGAGAACTTGCTCGGCCGGCAGCGTGCAAAGATGTTCGATGTCTGACGAACATTGAGAGGATCGCAGCATGGATGCCCTGACCTTCGAACAGCCGGCTCCCGACACCAGCTCCACCCGCGTCACCGAGGTCGCCGCGCCGGCGCCTGGACCGGGCGAGCTGACCATCGACGTGAAGGCCGCCGGGATCAACTTCATCGACGTGATGGCACGTCGCGGCGATCCGGCGTACGCGAGCTCCTGGCCGTTCGTCCCGGGCCTGGAGGCAGCCGGCACGGTGCGAGAGCTCGGCGCCGGCGTCGCGGGACCAGCCGTCGGTACGCCGGTTGCCGCGTTCACCCGGTCCGGCGGGCTGGCCGACGTCGTCCGGGTCCGTGCCGAGCTGGCGGTCCCGATCCCCGACGGTGTGTCGTTCGAGCAGGCAGCCGTTGCCCCCGGCACCTTTACGACCGCGGCGCTACTGGTCCAGCAGTCCGGGCGGCTGCGCGCCGGTGACACGCTCCTCATGCAGTCCGCAGCGGGTGGCGTCGGGCAGGCGGTCGCGGCCTGGGCCCGACGCGGCGGCGCGAAGACGCTGATCGGAATCGTCGGTAGTCCCACGCGCGTGGCCGCGGCGGAGAAGAGCGGGTACGACGTCGTACTGACCCGCGGGACTGATCTGGCCGGGCGCGTCCGCGACCTCACGGGCGGCCGCGGCGTCGACGTGATCCTCGATTCCCAGGGCACAGAGCAGGTGGAGTCCGACCTCGACATGCTCGCCGCGGGTGGTCGAGTCGTCCTCTTCGGGAACGCGGGCGGCGCACCGCTGGAGAACCTGCCACCCGGACGGCTGTTCGCGGGCAATGCATCGATCGGCGGGTTCAGCATGAGCGCCATGTCGATCCGTGCACCCGAGATCATCGGCAACGCGTTGCGCGAGGTACTCGAGCTCGTCGCCGACGGACAGCTCACGCTCGAATTCACCACGATCAACGGACTCGCAGCGGCAGCCGACGCGCAACAAGCCCTGGCCGAAGGCCGAGGTGCCGGGAAGTACGTCGTACGCCTCTAGCTCACAAGCCGGCGGCGCTTGGCGAAGGAGTGTTCGACGGCGGTGCGCTCGACGGGGTGTTGGACGGCGTCGGCGAGGACGAGGTTGACGGCGTACTCCGGCTGGGAGCGCTCGGCGTCGGCGTGCTCGACGGCGGCGATTGGGAAGGTGTCGGGCTGGTCGAGGGCGTGGTGGTCGGGGTCGCGCTCGGTGTGGGGGTCGGTGACGGCGACGTGGACGGAGTCGGCGTGGACTGGGTCGGCTGACTCGACGCGGATTGGCTCGGGGCAGTCGTCGACGACGAGGTGGTCGGCTGCGACGTCGGCGTACTGCTGGTCGCGCCCGGTTGTGGACCGACGTCGGTCGTCGGGGGTGGCGTCGTCCCGTTGTTGTTGAGCAGGACCACGGCAAGTACGGCGCCGGCTGTCGCGAGGAGGGCGATCCCGGCCGCTATCCAGGTCATCCGCCGATCCCGCTGGGCCTGTGTCGTCGGCGGGCGGGTGTTCACGGGCTCGGTGACAGGGAGCGGTACGGCGGCAGTGGCCGGGATCGGGGCGGTGGCCGCGACCGGCGTACTGGCACTCAGGGCGCCGGCCTCGATCTCGGCCGCGGTCGGACGGTCGGCCGGATCCTTGGCGAGCATCTGCAGTAGAACTGCCTCGAACGCGCCTGCGAGCTCGGGCCGTTCGAGGCTCGGCGGAGCCGGATCGGCGTCGACATGCTGGTAGAGGATCGAGGTCGGATGTTCGCCCGTGAACGGCGGGCGGCCGGTGACGAGTTGGTACAGCACACAACCCAGCGCGTAGACATCGGCCGGTTTGCCGGCCTGCCCGCCCTGCGCTCGCTCGGGCGCGAGGTACTGCGCGCTGCCGATGATCTGGCCGGTCCCGGTCAGCGTGCTCGCACCCTCTCCCGGAAGGTGGGCGATGCCGAAGTCGGCGACCTTGATCGTCCCGTCGGTCGAGATCAGCAGGTTGCTCGGCTTCACGTCCCGGTGGACGACGTCTTCCCGATGCGCGGCGGCCAGACCCGCGGCGCTCTGCTCGATGATCTCGATCGCGCGGTCCTTCGGCAGCGGACCGTGCTCCTCGAGCTCGTCGGCGACCGATCCGCCCTCGACCAGCTCCATCACCAGGAAGAACCCGTCGTCGTGCTGACCGAAGTCGTACACGGCGACGACATGGGCGTCGTTCAGGCGCGCGGCAGCACGCGCCTCGCGGTGGAACCGTTCGGCGGCGCGTGGATCGCGGTCGGACCGCAGCAGCAACTTGACGGCGACCTCGCGCCGCAGCTGCTCATCCGTACCGCGAAAAACCTCTCCCATGCCGCCTCGGCCGAGAGAGGAACCCAATCTGTACCGCTTCGCAACAAACACCCTGACCCCCGTACCCGCGACCCAAACACGGTAACCGGTGGACCAAGGGCCTCGTCGTGACAAATGACCGAGCACAGGGTGACAAACGACTCAGGTACGGCGGCCCCGAAACGTTAAGTTTCCGGTGTGACCACTGATACCGCGGCTCGTAACCCGCTCGCAGCGCTCGCTTTCGGACCACGCCGGCCCCTGCTGACGGCGGCCGTGTTCCTCGTGACACTCGGGTGCGGGATCGCGCAACTGGCGCATCGGCCGCTGTACGACGCTGTCGTCCGTGATCCGACGCACATCGACAACGGCCAGTGGTACCGCCTGCTCACGGGCATGTTCTTCCAGGACGGCTGGGCGTCCGGCCTGGTCTCGAACCTGATCCTGCTCGCGGTGTTCGGCACCATCGCCGAGCGCGTGTTCGGTCGCTGGCGGTGGGCGATCCTGTACTTCGTCTGCGGCTGGTTCGGGCAGCTGATGAGCTACCTCTGGCTCAACCCGGTCGGCGCCGGCAACTCGATGTGCGTCGCCGGCCTGATCGGCGGCCTGGCCATCCTGATCCTGATGGCTCCCAGCAGGTACGGCGTCACGCCGCCGCTACAGCTGCGCATCGCGGCGTACGCCGTCCCCGTCCTGGCCGTGGTCGACACCGCCGTCAGCGACAACCACGGCCTCCCCTGCCTCCTCGGGATGCTCCTGGGCTACTTCCTCCTACCCAAGCCCGAGCTCAAGGCGTAACAGCGCCGAGGTGCGTCGCCGCCTCGATGACCTCGCCGAGGAGCTCGAGCCATTCGTCCACGTCGGAAGCCTGCAAGCCTTCGTCGAGGCCGAGGCCCTGGCCGCCGGCGAGATAGACCTGAGTCGCACCGGCCTCGCGGGCGGCGAGCAGGTCCTCGGCGATCTGCTTCGGGGATCCGCCGAGGAACGGGCGGCCGTCGCCGATCGGGTCGCGGGTGATCGGGGTCGGCCAGGGCGCCTGGTTGACCACCATGAGGTCCGCGGGATCACGACCCGCCTCCCGGGCGGCGGCGTGGAGCGTGGACACGATGCCCCGCAGTTCCTGCGCCGACGAGGTGATCGGGATCAGTCCGTCCGCGATCCGCCCGGCGCGTTTGACGGCGGCCGGCGCGTTCGCGGCCAGCAGTACCGGGATGCGCGCCTGGATCGGCTTCGGGTTCACCTGCGACGGCGCGATCCGGTAGAACTCGCCTTCGTGCTCGACCGGGTCCGGTCCCCACGCGGCGCGCATGGCCGTGATGAGTTCTTCCGTACGGGTGCCTCTGCGGCTGCTCGACACGTTCGCAGTCTCGAATTCGTTCTCCTGCCAGCCCTGTCCCAGACCGGCGATGACCCGCCCGCCGCTGAACCTGTCCAGCGTGGCGAACCGGCGGGCCAGCATCACCGGCACGTGCAGCGGCGCGACCATGATCGCCGTACCGAGCTTGATCCGCTCGGTCACGGCGGCGACGTAGCTCAGGGTCTCGAGCGGTTCGTACGTCGAGCCGTAGAACTCCGGCAGCATTTGGGGCTCACCACCCGTCCACAGCACGACCTTGTCGAGTGGCCGAAGCAGGCGTTCGAACGTCCACAAAGCGTTGTAGCCAAGGCGTTCCGCCTCCTTCGCGACCTTGACGATCGTCTCGGGCGAGGTCTGCGGCCCGGCAGTGGGCAGCGCGAGACCGAGGTCCATTGAATCCTCCAGCTACTGGATGTCGAGTGGGTTCACGGTGATCCGATCGGCCAGACCGGACCGGATGGCGCGCGCGGCGGAGCTGTTGAGCTTCCGGTCGGCCTGGGCCTGGAAGCAGGCGAGGAACTCGTCGGTGAGCCCGAGCCTCGGGAAGTCCCGGAGTACTTCGGCGCGGAAGGCGGGACTCACGTCGTCGACGTCCTTACCGACGATGTCCAGCGCGGCCGCCCGCGAGATCAGATGACCTTCGGGATCGACGGTCACGTCCGTGTCGGGCACCATGTGCTGGACGATGACCTCGCCGAGGCGTTCGCGGCGCTCACCCGGCCAGCCGGCTCCGGCGGCGAAGACCCGGGCGACATGGCCGCCGGCCTCCTCGAACGAAACGGTGTGGCTGTCGAACTCCGGTGCCAGCGCGATGTCGTGGAACATAGCGGCGGCGAACAACAGCTCAGCGTCGTACTGAATGCCTTCCTGCTCGCCGAAAGCGGCCGCCCAGAGGTAAACGCGTCGCGAGTGGCTCAGCAAGGCGGGGGTCAGGTAGCTCGAGGCCACCTCCAACGCCGCCGACGAGGCAGCCGTGGCCGGAATCGCGAGGTCAGACGTAGTGATCATGCTTCGACGGTATGGCGGAAAAGGCCCCCATCGTTGGTCCAATCCGACATGATGAACGTGGGCCACCGACCACACCGGAGAGGACCATCCATGCGTGCCATCACAGCCGGGGACCGCGCGGCCGGAGTCGGCGGACTGTCGCTGACCGAGCTGCCGTACCCGCACGCCTCCGAGAACGACGTCATCGTGCAGGTGCACGCGGCCGGCTTCACCCGCGGCGAGCTGGACTGGCCGGGGACGTGGACCGACCGTGCGGGACGCGACCGCACGCCGACGGTTCCCGGCCACGAACTCTCGGGCGTGGTCGCCGAGCTCGGCTACGGCACGACCGGGATCACGGTCGGCCAACGGGTCTTCGGGCTGGCGGATTGGACCCGCAACGGCACGCTCGCCGAGTACGTCGCTGTCGAGGCTCGCAACCTCGCCCCATTGCCGACCGATGTCGACGACGTCGCGGCAGCCGCGCTACCGATCTCCGGGCTGACGGCTTGGCAGGGCCTGTTCGACCACGCGCATCTGCAGACGGGCCAATCCATCCTCGTCCACGGAGTCGCCGGCGCCGTCGGTTCCATCGTCGCGCAGCTAGCTCGCGAGACCGGCGCCCACATCATCGGCACGGGCCGAGCCGCCGACCGCGCGGCAGCCGCCCAGGTGGGCGTGCACGAGTTCCTCGACCTGGACAGCGAGCGCCTGGAGGATGCCGGCGAGGTCGACGTCGTCTTCGACGTGATCGGCGGTGAGATCCGCGATCGCTCCACCGCGCTGGTACGCGCCGGCGGCACGCTCGTCACCATCCCCGATCCGCCGACCGTCCACCCCACCGGCGGCCGCGCGATCTTCTTCGTCGTGGAGCCCGACCGCGAACAACTCACCCAACTCGCCGCCCGCCTTCGCGAAGGCCGGCTGGTCCCCGTCGTCACCACCGTCCGCCCACTCGCCGAAGCCCCCGAGGCCTTCACCGAACGCGGCAGAACGATCATCACCATCACCTGAAGTCCGGGTGCTGTGAACTGCGCCGGTGAGGGCACCGGCACACTGGGACCGTGCCGTCGAAGGACAAGACCCGGACCCGGCCGGCCTGGTACCGCCGGTTGTGGTCCGCGGTGTCGTTGGTCATCCTGTTCGCCGTCGTCGAGTACGTCGTACTCCCGAAGCTCGCCCTCGCTCGTGAGTCGCTGCACCGCGTCTCGGAGCTCAACCCAGCGTGGCTCGTCCTCGCCGTGGTGCTCGAAGCGTCCAGCCTGGTCTGCTACTCGCTCTTCAGCCGCGCCCTCCTCGGCAAGGACCACCTCCCGTTCTTCTGGATCCTGCGATCCGACCTCACCGGGTACGGCGTGAGCCACGTCGTACCCGGCGGTGCCGCAACGGCGACCGCGCTGCGCTTCCGGCTGCTCGTCATGGGCGGTGCGCAGCCCACGAACGTGACGGCGACCGTCACCGCGGAGGCGATCGGTTCCCCGCTCGCACTGGTCCTGCTTGCGTGGCTGACGTCGATCCCGGCGGTGTTCCTGCGCGAGGCGAGCACGGCGTACCTGATCATGTTCCTGGTCGGGTTGGGCGTGCTGGTCTGCGCCTTCCTCGCCGACCGCGGGGCTTCCAGCATCGAACACCTCGCCGCACGGCTGCTGCGGGCCATCCTCGGCCGACTCCCCCAGCGGGTCCGGCCGTGGATCTCGACGGTCGCGCGCCGGCTGCGCGATGTCGTCGCGGATCCCGAAGTACGCAAGGCGTTCCTCAGCTGGGCAACGCTGAACTGGCTCCTCGACGCCGCCGTCCTCTGGACCTTCCTCGCCGCCTACGGTGAGCGGGTCCACCCGATCGCGGTGCTGATCGCGTACTGCGCCGCGAACCTGGCCGCCGTCGTACCGCTGACCCCCGGCGGCATCGGCGTCGTCGAGGGCATCGCGGTCTCGTCACTCATCGGCTTCGGCGTCGACGGCCAGGCCGCGCTCCTCGCCGTACTCTCCTGGCGACTCCTCCAGTTCTGGGCACCGGTCCCGCTCGCCGGCCTCTGCTACTTGAGCCTGCGGGCGCAAGGCGCATTGACGCCGGCGAAGCAGACCTAGCGCTACTTCGCCGCGCCTCGAACAGTTGCCTGCTGCTGGGCCTTCAGGGCCAGGCGCATGGTCTCGAACGTGTGCTCCTGCGGCGCGGCCGAGGTGGTCCGCTCCTGCACGTCGCGCACGAGATCGGCGTAGTACGTCGTCTGGACCTTCGAGCAGTCGATGTACTGCGTACCCTCCTGGTTGACCAGGAACAGGTGATCGCCGCCGTCGCGGCCCGCGATGTCGACGTACTTGCGGAGCTCGATGTAGCCGTCGGTGCCGAGGATCATCAGGCGGCCGTCGCCCCATGTCCCCAGACCGGCCGGCGTGTACCAGTCGACCCGGATGTACCCCTGGGCGTTCTCGCTGCGGAGCAGGATCTCGCCGAAGTCCTGCAGGCCCGGCTCGTCCGGGTTGGCGAAGTTCCCGACCGTGCTCGCGACGACCTCGGCCGTCCGCGCGCCGGTGAACCAGAGGAACTGGTCGATCTGGTGCGAGGCGATATCGGTCAGGATTCCGCCGTACCGGTTCTTGTCGTAGAACCAGTCCGGCCGACCGGCGCCGCCGCCGAGGTGGCCGCGGTCGCCGATCCGGTGCGGCCCGATGCCGATGGTCTGTACCACGGTCCCGATCTTGCCCTCGCGGACCAGCTCGCCCGCCTTCATCACGCTCGGCACCTCGAACCGCTCGGAGAACGTCACCGACCAGAATCGTCCGCTCTGGTCGACCGCCTTCTTGATCTCCTCCAGCTCCTCGAGACTCACGCAGCCGGGCTTGTCGGTGACGACGTCCTTACCGGCCCGCAACGCGGTGATGGCGATCGATGCCCGTCGATCCGGTACGGCGGCGGTCACGATCAGGTCGATCCCGTCCCGCCCGAGCAGCTCCTCCGGACTCTCGGCCACCGGAACGTCCGGGTACTGCTCGCGGAGCCGGGTCGCGATCGCGGCGGACGGATCGTCGGTCGCCATCCCGGCGAACTCCGCGCCGGCCCGGATCAGGCCCGCGACCTGACCGAAGATGTGCGCATGGTCGAGCCCAACGGCGGCGAACCTGACAGCGTGCGTGGAAGTCACCCGTACTCCTCGATACTCGGCAGCTGTTCAACTCCCACTCACCCTATGCCAACCTGGCAAGCGCTTGCCAACCCCTGGCGAGCCGCATGTTGTCGCTACCCCGATCGAGTGTCGCCCCGGTACGCGGCTCCCCCGGTCGCGGCGGCCGCCCTACGGTGAGGCCAGATCGGAACGGCGGAGAGGGGTCCGGCGATGGCCAGATCACACGACCTCGAGTACGAAGCTGAGTACGAGGACGAATTCGAGTACGAGGCGCCCACGCCGCGGCTGCGGATCCGCGTTGTGCACGGCCGGTCCTGGGGTGCGGACCGCGAGTTCGAGGACGAGGGCGACTTCTTCGATCCGGTCCCGCCGCCGGCCGGCGCGCGGCTGCTGACCCGGTTCGCCTTCGGCGGCGCCTCCTTGACCGCCGCGCACCGGCGGGTGATCGTGCAGCTCGCCAAGGATCTGCTCCGCGACGGACCGATGGGGAATCTCGACTGCCTGAACGTCACGATCGTCGGGCACGAGGACGAACTCGGTGAGCCGGCCCGCTTCGGCGCTCTCGGGCAGCGGCGCGCGGAGGCCGTCACCAAGGCACTCGCCGACGAGATGCAGCGCCAGGTCGCGCGGATCCCGGCTGCGTCCCGGCCACGCGGACAGTTCGTCATCACGGTCCAGACCCTCGGGCCGACCAGGCCGATGCGATCGAACCTGACGGCGGACGGCCGGGCGCTCAACCGCCGGGTCGAGGTAACCGTCGGCCGCCCGAGCCTGTGCCCGGATGTGGTCTGACCGGCAGTAGTCGATGAGCCAGTCGGAGTACGACGGACGCCGGCGGCCGCCAGACCTCGCGGTCGTCGAGCGCCCACGCATAGGTCAAGGCGCCGTCGGTGATGCAGTCGAGGAGACCCGGTTCCGCCAGCTCGTGCGCGGACCATTCGTAGAGCTGTTGCAGGCGCGGGACGATCACGCCGTAGTCCAGCAGCCGGCCGAGTCCCAGCTCCTCACCGACGTAGAAGCGCACGTCGTCCCGAAGGGGGTATTCGTCCGGGAGCACGCGGGACAGCTGGAAGAAGATCCCGGTCATCCCGAGCCTCGGGTCGCCGAGCAGTGGTCCGAGTGGGCGAAGCCAGCCGAGTGCGAGTCGCGGTGCCGCGACGAGGGCGTGGGCGTAGAGGACGCGGCACAGTACGACGTTCATGAAGAAGCGTTCCGCGGCTGTTTCCGCCTCGGCCAGCTGGCGATGTTCGACGTACCCGGCGATCACGCTGCCGTTGTGCGCCCGCCACCAGGCCCGAGCGGTCGGGTACTCCGCGAACGACAGCCAGAAGCCGACCGTCCGCGACGAAGGCGTTCCGGGCATGTCTCCGCTCAGCGCGACGGCCTCGCAGCCGTCCCGGAGTACCCGCTCGTTGACCGCACGCCACCACGGGCTGCCGGGCCGGTCGCTCGTCGGCGGCTGCAGCACACCGCGGCTCAATTCCCATCGCATCGCGGCCGCCGCGGCTCGCCGGTAGGGCAGGTGCTGCGGTGCCTTGCCGTACGGGCCGTAGTAGCACCGCTGCATCAGGGCGAGCCGGCCGGACGGGTCGTCGCGGACCGCCGCGACCTGCTGCGCGGCCCAGTCTGCAGCCGTCGTCTGAGGACTCACCGACACAGAGTCCCACCTGCTCCGCCCCTTCATCGAGGAGCGGAGCAGGTGGTGAACGCCGTTACGGGTTGTTGGCGACGCCTTCGTCGATCTTGGGTCCGCGTGCCGCGGTGATCCCGGCGTAGCTGATGCCCGCGATTGCCGCGCCGACGATCGGCGCGACGATGAACAGCCAGACCTGGGCGAGTGCGTCGCTGCCCGCGAACCAGGCCACGCCGAGCGAGCGCGCCGGGTTGACCGAGGTGTTCGTGACCGGGATGCCGACCAGGTGGATCAGCGTCAGCGAGAGTCCGATCGCGATCGGGGCGAATCCCTTCGGCGCTCGGTCGTCGGTGGCGCCGAGGATCACGTACAGGAAGAAAGCCGTCAGCACGATCTCGACAATCGCGCAGGCCAGCAGCGAGTAACCGCCCGGCGAACGATCACCGTAGCCGTTGCTCGCGAATCCGCTGTCGTGCGCACTGAAACCATCCTTGCCGCTGGCAACTGCCAGCAGAATGGCGCCGGCCGCGCTGGCGGCGACAATCTGGGTGACGATGTACGTCGGCACCCATTTCCACTCGATCCGCTTCGCGACCGCGAGGCCGATCGTGACTGCCGGGTTGAAATGACCGCCGGAGACATGGCCGACGGCGTACGCCATGGTCAGCACGGTCAGGCCGAAGGCCAACGCCACGCCGAGATAGCCGATACCGACAGAAACCTTGTCCGGGTTGAGCACGACACCGGCCAGCACGGCGGCACCGCAGCCGCCGAACACCAGCCAGAATGTCCCGAGAAATTCCGCACCGATCCGAGCCGCAGGACTGGGTGATTCCACGACTGCCTCCTTGTGACCCCCGTTGAGTTGATGCCCTGGCTGTCACAGTAAGGCATCAACTCGTCACATTTGGTTAACCTGCAGTCGTGGTCAATGCGGTGGTCATCCGGCGGCGGGATTCGTAGTAGTGCTCTGGGTCGAGCACCGGGCGGTCGAACCGCAGCGTGCGATCGGGGTCGATCACGTCCAGCGCCGCCGTACCGCCGTGGGCCGCGCGGATCGCCTGCAGCGCGCGGTGGTCCCACATCGCCTGCGCGAAGACGCGGTGGCGGATCGACGGCCACGGCGTACCGTCCGGGCCTGGGTAGACCGCGAAAGCGTCACCGGACGGGAAGGCGCCGCCGGCCGAGGTGTCCGCGAACGGGTCGACCCGCCGGATCGCGTGCCAGGTGTACCAGAAGTTGAATCCCCAGTGCAGGAAGCCGTCCACACCGGACGCGAACAGCTGGTGTCCGAGCGCACGGTTGCGCGCCGAGGGCATCCCGATGAACCGGTTGGCGACGTCGCGATCCTGCGAGACGCAGTAGTAGACCCACAGGCGCTCCGGCCGCTCGGCGAGGAACGGCTCGACATGGTCGGTCGCGACGACGGGCACCGCGACGGCCCCAGAGGTGTAGAACGAGTGCTCGCTCAGGGCGTCCACGACCGTCCAGCCCTTCAGCAGATCGGCGACGACGGCCTTCGCGGCGAGGTACGTCGCGAGCCCGTCTTCGCCCGACGGCTCGTCCGAGATGTGGAAGACGACGTGGTCGCGGTCCCACTCGTCGTCGAGCACGGCCTGCAGCGCCGGCAGGAGCGCTTCCATCAGCGTCCGGTACCGGGCGTCGGTCGCGGGAACGTCCCAGCCGAAGGCGCGCTCCTGGTTCACGATGATGCCCGGTGTGGCCTTTGCTCCCCATTGGGTGAAGAGATGTGCGACCTCGACGCCGGTGATCCCCGTACGCCGGCAGAGCTCGAGCCACCGTCGCAGCCGGTCGAAGCCGAACTCGTACCCGTCGCCGGTCTCCGTGATGTCGACGAGCTGCACCACTGTCCGGTACGAACCGACCGCCGTGTCGAGCGGCGGCGTCCACACCGGCGCGAGCAGCGATGTCGCGCCCATCTCGGCCGCGGATGCCATGAACCGCTCGACGACGTTCCAATGCTCCTCGCTGAACACCTCGAGGCCGTAGTGATCCGCGAGGGCGTCGAGGTGCATCCAGTGGCTCGACACGATGTCGAGCGGCGGCAGCGCGATCGGGGTGAGCTCGACACTGACCGACACGCGATGCAGCTCGCGGCCGTCGGACGACGACATCACGATCGTGAGTTCGTGTACGCCGGTCCGCGCCGGATCGGTCGTGGTGACGTCGAACCACAACGCACCCCAGGCGCCGAACCGGACCGGAGCTTCGCCGTTCGGGATCGGGCGGAGCAGGTCCGGATACAGGCCGGGCTCGTCGAACTCGTAGCCGTCGTCGTGTCCGGGGAGAGCGACGAACGAGCAGGGCACGAGATCCACGCACGACACCGCGACCAGGTCAGCCGCCGTACCTTCGACCCGCACCTGGAGCGGGCTGGGGTCGCGGAACGTCGGCTCGAGCGGCGGCCGGTACGCAAGCTGGAACGACGCCGGCTCGCCGAGGAACGCCTGGAACCTCGTCCCCTCGCCCACGGGACGTGGGTCCCGCACCGCGTGCACCTTCACGAGCGCGTCGCAGACAACAAACTCCCACGTCCCGGCCACAGCAGACCACCATCCCGTTCCTCTGCGCAATAGTGGCTCCTATGATGCAGATCCGCGCATCAATGCACAATGCCGCTGGTGGCGAGGCCGGCCGTACCGGCTGTCGTCGCGCCGGCGATGTCCTGCTGCTTGGTCAGCGTGCCGTCGTGGTGGACGGCGTACGACGCGACCGAGCCGTTCGACAGGCGCACGTACAGGTACTTGCCGTCGGGGCTGAGGGCGGCGTCGGATCCCCCGGCGCTGGTCGGAGCCGCTACCGACGCCAGCAGGTGCAGCCGTCCGTCGGAGCTGATGCGGTACGACGAGATCGACGCGCTCGCCGCGTTGACCGTGAAGGCGTAGTCGCGGGTGACGACGAGCCAGCACGCCGCGGCCTGCTGGTCAGCGACCGAAGCGCGGATCGTCCGCACCTGGTTGCCGTGCACGGCGTACGACGAGACCGCTGACGGGCCGGCCTCGGAGACGATCGCATCGCCACGTCGGTCGAAGTCGAATCCGTAGGGCGTGACGCCGGCGGAGTGATGCGGCGTGGCCGACCCGGCGTACCCGTTGTGCACGGCGAACGTGTCGATCGTCTGGTCACCCTTGTGCGTGACGACCAGGCTCCGGCCGTCGGGAGTGAACGAGACCTGTGCGGCCGCCGTCGGGGTCGCGCCGGACTTGCTGAGCGACCTGGTGGAGTGCGGCAACGGCTGCAGGCGCCCGTCGTGGCTGACCCGGAGGCCGCTGATGGTTTCGCTGTTCTGGTTCAGGACGTACACGACCCCGTGGCGGACGGTGACGCTGACCGGCAGGTCGCCGCCGCTGGGTGCGACATCGCGGCGTACGAGACCTCGGTCGGTGATGGCGAGTGTCGACACCGTGTCGTCACCGCCGTTCACTGCGAACAGCAGGTTGCCGTCGCGCACCAGTCCGTACTGCGAAGCAAGCGACGCACCGAGCCCGCGACCGCCGGTCGCGACCGTGGCACCGACGCGCAACCGGCCGTCACGCAGCCGATCGAAGACCTGGACGGCGTTGCCGGCGGCCGCGTTCGTCGTCTCGTACACGTGGCCGACGACCACGTCTCCACCGGACCGTCCGTCCACTGCGGCGTTCGCGGGCGCGGCGGCCAGCAATGACGCCACCGCAACGGCGGCGAAAGCAGGCGCCAGCAACCGGGCAGAATGAATGGGCATGGAAATTCTCCTCACGCAGGGAATCACTGTAACGCCTTTGACAGTAGGACTTTCCGCGATCCCCGAGAGGATTTTCCGAGCACGGTAAGGATGCCGTTATCACCGCTATTTCGTTCGCAAAACTTAAGGCGACTGTTCCTGGCGGGCGCGGGAACGGTTGCGTCTCAGCGTGCGGCGTTCGAGTTCGTCGAGGCCGCCCCAGATGCCGGCGTCCTGGCCGGTGCGCAGCGCCCAGTCGAGGCAGGTGTCGGCTACCTCGCATCGGCGGCAGACCTGCTTCGCGGACTCGATCTGCTGCACAGCCGGTCCCGTCGTACCGAGTGGGAAGAACAGCTCGGGATCCTCGGCAGTGCAGGCGCCTCGCTGCTGCCAGCGGTGGGTGGGCTTCATCTCGACCTCCTCGGTCGACGCGACGAGGTCGGCTAGGACTGGCGGCCGGTCCAGCGGGGTGCGACTCGGCGCCATTCGCGGGCCCACTCGTAGGCGCGGTGGCGGTCGAGTGGGCGGCGGGCGAGGCGGAACGCGGCGAAGATGGCAGGCCAGGCGAGCAGTGGGAAGGTCAACGCGATCGCGGTCCCGAGGGCTGCGCTGTCGCTGGAGGTGGGTGGGGCGCCCGTCATCGCGCCCGCCTGGTCGATCCAGATCAGCACGTCGGCGTTCACCGCAGTACCGAGCAGGACGTCTGTCTTTCCTTCGTGAGACGTACCTACTGAGTCCTGCCACTTGACCCGAACCGACGTGGTGCTGAGGCCCAAGGTGGACGGTACGGCGTTGGCCGTGCTCTCGAGCGTTCGCGCGTGGACCTGGTGGACGCTCGCACGTTCCTCGGCCGCGGACTCCGCGGCGTGATCGTGCAGCGTCGTACCGAGGGCTGCTGCCGCGGGGATCACCAGCAGGGCGACCACGACCGCGACCAGCAGGAACGCTGCCTCGATCCGGTCGACCCTTCGGCGCAGCGGATCGTGGCCGAAGCTCAGTCGCCGCAGCTGCATCATGACGAACAGCTCGGCACGGTGTTGCGGCGTGGAACTCATCGCGCTCCCCTATCTGCTTCACAACCTATGACCGCAGAAGTGCGACCGGTGTGACGTGATGTCACGAACTGCGCCGCTACCCGGACTTCGAAGCAGGCGACCCGTTGGCGCCCAGACACCGGAAGGACGCATCTCCATGAGCAAGCATTTCCTCGAGCCGGCGGCCCAGGAGTTCGCAGACGCGACGGCGAAGCCGCCGTTCCTGTACGAGCTCGGACCGGCCGGCGCCCGCAAGGTCCTCGACGACGTCCAGGCGGCCCCGATCGCCAAACTCGACGTCAGCGAGAAGTGGATCACCGTCCCGGCCGAGGTCGGCGACGTCCAGGTCCGGATCGTCAAACCCGTCGACGCGACCGGCTCGCTGCCGACCGTGCTGTACATGCACGGCGGCGGCTGGGTGCTGGGCAATGCCGGCACCCATGACCGGCTCGTTCGCGAACTCGCGGTCGGCGCGAACGCGGCCGTCGTCTTCGTGGAGTACGACCGGTCGCCCGAGGCGCAGTACCCGGTCGCGATCGAGCAGGGCTACGCGACCGCGCAGTGGATCACGCAACACGGAGCGACCGAGGGCCTGGATGCATCACGGCTTGCAGTCGCGGGCGACTCGGTCGGCGGCAACATGACGACCGTGCTGACGCTGATGGCCAAGGAACGGGGCGACGTCACGTTCGTCCACCAGTCCATGTACTACCCGGTCACCGATGCCGGGCAGGACACGGACAGCTACCTCGAGTTCGCCGACGGCCCGTTCCTCAGCGCCAAGGGAATGGCGTGGTTCTGGGACTGCTACCTGCCGGACGAGTCCAAGCGCTCGGAGATCACCGCGTCTCCGCTGCGGGCGACGACCGAGCAACTGTCGGGCCTGCCGGAGGCATTCCTGATCGTCGACGAGAACGACGTACTCCGTGACGAGGGCGAGGCGTACGGTCGCAAGCTGCTCGAGGCCGGCGTACGGACGACCTTCGTCCGCTACAACGGCATCCTGCACGACTTCATGATGGTGAACCCGCTGCGTGAAACCGCCGCCACCACCGGCGCCGTCGAGCAGGCGATCCACATCCTCCGCAAAGCGCTCGGCACCAACTGAACCGACCCTTCGATGCCGCGTCACCGTCCCGGGTGACGCGGCATCTGCACGTTGCAGAGGGCAACCACGTGGTCGGCCCCCACGCATACGTGGTGGCCGCGACTACGTAGCTGCCCACGTCCTTCAGCGGCGCGACCGCGGCGCCTACGGCCGGATCGTGGATCCAAGCGCACGACGAGCCGGAGAGGAGCCGGAACCGTGAACGCCACACTGTCGGAGCAGCGGTATGACGGAGACAGCGGCGACCTGGACGAGGCGGTCGCAACCTTCCTGGAAGTCCGTCCGCGACTGCTGGCGATCGCGTACCGCTTCCTCTCCAGCGCGAGCGACGCCGAGGACCTGGTGCAGGAGACCTGGCTGCGCTGGCAGCGGACGGACCGTACGGTCGTCGAGAATCCGCAGGCACTCCTGGCGACGATGACCACACGGCTCGCGATCAACGTCTGCCAGTCCGCGCGGCGTCGCCACGAGACCCCGATGACGTCGGCGGCCGCCGAGCGCATCGACGACGGCGAGGACCCGGCGACCACAGCCGAGCAGAGCGACGCCGTCGAACACGCAGTACTCCTGGTCCTTCAGAGCCTGTCCCCCAGGGAACGTGCCGCCTTCGTACTCCGCGAGGCTTTCGACTACTCGTACGGACAGGTCGCGGAGTTCCTCCACCTCGGTACGGCGAACAGCAGGCAGCTGGTCTGCCGGGCGCGGCGACGGATCGCGACCGACAAGCCGACGATCGTCAGCACAGAGTCACACCAGCACTTCGTGCACGCGTTCCTCGACGCCGCCCGAGCCGGCGACCTGACCGGATTCGAAGAGCTCCTGACCGCCGATCTGGTCGCTTGATTGCACCTGCTCATCGAGCGCGGATAGGCTCACTGACTGGGCAGTGGAAGGTCGGGTGACCGCGGTGCTTGTGGATCCGCGCCAGGTCCTTTACGGCCGGCGGAGTGAATGTTCGGAGCTGGATCAGCAGATCGCAGCCCTGCGCGCCGGACGAAGCGCCGTCCTGGTTCTTCGCGGCGATGCCGGTATCGGCAAGACCGCGCTGCTGGACTACGTGGCGTCGCATGCGATCGACTGCCGGATCGTACGAGCCGCGGGCGTCGAGTCCGAGATGGAGCTGGCGTTCGGCGGGCTGCATCAGCTCTGCTCGCCGTTCCTGGATCGTGCCGATGAGCTTCCGGAACCACAGCGCGACGCGCTGCGGACGGCCTTCGGCCTCAGCTCCGGTACGCCGCCGGACCGCTTCCTCGTCGGCCTCGCCGTGCTCAGCCTGCTCGCCGCCGTCGCCGAGGAGAAGCCGCTGCTCTGCCTCGTCGATGACGCGCAATGGCTGGATCGAGCATCCGCACAGACCATTGCCTTCGTCGCCCGGCGTCTGCTCGCGGAACAGGTCGGGCTGTTCTTCGGTACCCGCGGAACGGACGAGAACGACCTCTCCGGACTGCGCGAGCTCCCGATCCTCGGACTGAACGACCGCGACGCGCGAGCCCTGCTGGATTCGGTCACGCCGGGACGCGTCGACGAGCAGGTCCGCGACCAGATCGTCGCGGAGACGCACGGCAATCCGCTGGCCATCCTGGAGTTGCCGCGCGGTCTCACCACCGGCGAGATCCCGGCCGGCTTCGGCGACCAGGACCGCGGGTCGCTCGCGAGCCAGCTCGAGGAAGGCTTCCTGCGCCGGCTCGAGTCGCTCCCCGAAATGACTCAGCGCCTGCTCCTCATCGCCGCCGCCGAGCCCGTCGGCGACGTGATGTTGCTGTGGCGTGCGGCCGAGGGATCGGGCATCGGTCTCCTCGCGGCCGCGTCGCCCGCTGAGGCGGCCGGGCTGATCACCATCGGCGCCCGCGTCCGGTTCCGCCATCCGCTGGTCCGGTCGGCCGTGTACTACCGCGCTCCGCTGACGAACCGCCGGAAGGCACACCAAGCACTGGCCGACGCGACCGACCCACGTTCCGATCCCGACCGCCGCGCCTGGCATCTCGCGCATGCGGCGGTCGGTCCCGATGAGGACGTCGCCGCGGAGTTGGAGCAGTCCGCCGACCGGGCCCAGGCCCGTGGTGGGATCGCGGCTGCGGCAGCCTTCCTGGCACGGGCCGCCGAGCTGACTCCGGATCCGGATCGCCGCGGTGCAAGAGCGTTCGCGGCAGCGCAAGCGAAGTACCAAGCCGGTGCGTTCGACACCGCGCTCGAGTTGCTGGACGCGGCCGAACGCAGCCGTCTCGGTGAGCTCGAGCTGGCACATTCCGAGCTGCTGCGCGGACGGATCTCGTTCGCCTCCAGGAGTCCCAGCGCGGCGCTGCCGCTGCTGCTCGACGCGGCGAAACGTCTCGAGCCGGTCGACGTGAGGGTTGCCCACGAGACCTATCGCGACGCGATGTACGCGGCGCTGACCGCCGGCCGGATAGAGAGCGGCGGGGTCGAAGACATCGCCGAGGCGGTACTCATCACGCCACCCTCGCCGGCTCCAGGGCGTACCGACCTGCTGTTGAACGGTGTGGCGGCGGTGGTCGCCCGCGGGTACTCCGCCGGCGTACCGCTGTTGAAGCAGGCACTGGTCGCCTTCGAAAACGAGAGCATCAGCCCGCGGGAAGGGCTGGGCTGGTTGCCCCTCGCCTCCCGGATGGCGCACGACGCCTGGGAGTTCGACAGCTGGAGCGTTCTGTCGGCCCGCTTGGTCGACTTCGCCCGCGAGGCCGGAGCGCTCTCGGTGCTTCCGTCGGCGCTGCTCCTGCGGCTGTCGAACCGCGTGTTCGCGGGCGACATCGCCGGCGCAGACTCGCTGGCCGCCGAAACGATGACGATCGGCGCGGCGACGGGCAGCCGGTTCCTTGCGCAGTACGGCGCTCTCGTCATCGAGCCCTGGCGTGGTCGGGAGGCGGCGACCCGGGGCGCGATCGAGGCCGTCACCCAGGCGAGAGCTCTGCGCGGCGAAGGCAAAGTGCTGACGGCAACCCAATGGGCGGCCGCCGTTCTGTACAACAGCCTGGGTCGCTTCGAGGAGGCGTACGCCGCGGCCGAGAAGGGCTGTGCGCATCCGCAGGAGCTAGGGCTGTCGACCTGGTCGTTGCTCGAGCTGATCGAGGCCGCCGTACGCACCGACCGCCGAGCTAATGCGACCGACGCGATTCAGCGGCTGATCGAGTTGACCCAGCCCAGCGGTACGGCGTGGGCGCTGGGCACGTTGGCTTGTATGCGTGCCCAGGTGACGGACGGGGTCGCCGCCGAACCGTCGTACCAGGAGGCGATCGAGCGCCTCGACCAGACCGAGGTCCGGGTGATGCGCGCACGCGCCCGGCTCTTGTACGGCGAATGGCTGTCCGGCCGCAACCGGCCCGCCGATGCGCGGGTGCAACTGAGCGCCGCCCACGAGCTGTTCAACCGGATGGGAGCCGAGGCCTTCGCGCAACGGGCCGGCCTCGCGTTAGACGGCGTCGGCGGGCGGGTCCGGGCGACCCGCGTCGAATCGCTGCCGGCGCTGACCCCACAAGAAGCGCAGATCGCCCAGCTGGCCGCCGCCGGGATGACGAATCCGGAGATCGGCGCCGAGCTCTTCCTCAGCCCACACACGATCGACTGGCATCTGCGCAAGGTGTTCCAGAAGCTCGGTATCAACTCCCGCCGCGAGATCCGCGCGGCGTTGCCACCGGGTGCTGCGAACTCGGCCTAGCCGATCCGGCCGCGAGCCTTGCTCAGCTCGATCGCTTCCTGCAGGGCAGCGAGGATGTAGCCGGGGACCTTCATCCCCTGGTGCTGTGCCCAGAGCAGCTCCCGCTCGACCAGGCTCACCTGCCGTACGACGTCCAGGAGGTCGCGGTCGAAGTGGAGTGCCCGCGCGACGTCACCGAAGGCTGCGCGCTGGCGGCGATTGTTGACGCCGACAAGCTCGAACGACCGCCGGCGCAGGATCCGCGCCAGGTGAAGCTGCCAGTCGCTGAGTCCTTCATCCCGGACCAGCGACTCGGCCGACATGCGGTAGAACGCGAAGTGGCCCGGCTCCTGCCGCCTGATCGGTGCGACCACCGTCGACGCGATCGCGTGCTCCCCCATCGTCCGCAGACCGTCCACCAGCCGCGAGTACGCGATCACCGCGGACCGCTCGGTGGCCGCGCCGGTCAGGTAGTAGAGCAGGCGGATCACGCCGAGCATGCCGGGCAGATGAGAGAGCAGCCCGGCCAGCCGGATCGGGACGCCGACCCGCGACAGCTCGGTCGGCGCCGGCGTCATCCCGATCCGGTGCTGTACGGCGTCGAGCAGTACGCCGTGCTGCAGCTCCTGCGGCGACCAGACGTCCTCGTAGAAGAACTTGTCGGTTTCCGTTGCGTCAGGCATCAATGCCCGTAGCTCCAGCACGTTCCGCTCGACCTCGAACTCGACCCGGGTCAGGTAGTTGAACACGGCGCCGAAGCGACGCCGTACGCCAGTGGGGTCCTTGATCGTCAGGTCGGCCGAATCCAGCAGCAACGGCGGATGTTCGGCGGCGAACGCCTCGACGAACTGGCGGAGCCCGATCCGCGACGAGCGTCTGCGGATCGGGCTCCGGGTCGACTCGGCAGTCAACTTGGTCACAGTTCTCACCTAGCGGGCGGCCTGCTCGATGACGCGGGTGGTCGTCTTGGGGTCGCTCATCAGGCCGAGGTGGCCTTCGTCGAACTCCGTGACCTTCGAGCCGGCCCGCTTGGCCATCGCCCGCTGGACGCTCGGCGGGATGATCTTGTCGCCGGTGCCGATCAGGTACCAGGACGGGATCGTCTTCCAGGCCGGCGTACCGGACTTGTCGGCCAGGCCGCCGAACGCACCCGGTCGCTGGGTCGCGTAGACCATCGCCTTCTCCTCGGCGTTCAAGCCGGTCGCGAACGACGTGAACACGGTCGACCGCTTCAGGTAGAGGTCGGTGGTCGGCGTCGGCGGACCGGCCGGTACGAAGTCGAACACCTGCGTCGGATCCGGGTTCGACAGCGCGGAGTCGGCTCCTGCGGCCTGGAGCGCCGTCTCGCCCTCGTCGAGCGCGAACGCGTTGACGTAGACGAGCGCCTTGATGTTCGGGAGGCCGGTGGCCGCGTTGGTGATGACGGCACCGCCGTACGAGTGACCGACGAGGACGACCGGGCCTGACAACGTCTGGAGGAACGCCCGCACCGAGGCGGCGTCGCCCGGGAGCGAACGCAACGGGTTCGGGATCGCCCGCACTGTGTACCCGTCGTCCTGCAGCCGGTCGATGACGCTCGCCCAGCTCGACGCGTCCGCCCACGCACCGTGCACCAGCACGATGGTCGGCTTCGGCGCGTGCCCGCTCTGCGCCGCGTCGGCGCTCAGCGAGGGAGTCAGGCTCGCGATGACGACCGGTATCGCGAGCATCGCCACGAGCCGCGTTCGGGCCCGTGAGGCCGCACTGGAGATGAGACTGCTCATGAATCTGTCCTGTTCCGTACGAAGGACGACTCCGATGTCGCCCCACTCGCCTCTAGGTCCGGACACCGCTCTCGGCTGTGACATCGCTCATCGCCTCGTAGAACGGGCTCTCCGCGAGGAGGTCGTTGCTGTGCCGGGCGTTGTGACGGTGCGCCACCCGGCGATGACCTTCGAGGATCGCGGCGATACCGACGACGCTCCAGACGCCGAGTACGACGGCATGCTGCGCCGCGCCGTGCCCGTCGAAGTACGCCGCACTGCGGAGCAGATTCGCACCGGCGCCCGGCGGCATCAGCTGTCCCAACTGGCCGACCACGGACGGCATCAGCTCGGGCGCCGAAGTCACTCCGGCGAACGGATTTCCGACGAAGATCATCAGGATGGCGCCGACCGCGACACCACCCGGTCCGAGCAGCGCGGCCATACCGGCGACGAAGCTGCTGATCGCGAACAGCATCAGGGACAGCGAAGCCCAGGTCCCGATCCGGTTCCCCGGTAGGGCCCCGATGTAGTCCTGCGCCACCAGATGCACACTCGCGCCGGCCAGGCACGAGACCACCGCCAGAGCGACGATCTCTCTGAGCGCAGGCCTGAAGCCGACCAGGACGGCGACCATCACGGCGAGGATGACTCCGCCGAGAACCAGCGGCGTCATCGCGGCGGCGAAGGTCGAGCCGCGCGGATCCTCGCTCGACGTCGGAACCACGTCCTGAACCACCGAAGCCGTCGGGCGGCTGGTCGACGACAGCTGCCCGGCCATCGCCCCCGCGGCCGAGGTCAGCAACTGAGCGACGGCCGGGCTGGCCGCGCTCGCGGTCAGAAAGGTGATGTGACGGCTGCTCACCTCGAAAGCGCCGTAGACCTCGCGGTGCGCGATGGCCGACCGCGCCTCGGCGTCGCTGGCATACAGATGCAGATCGAAGGCACCCGGCCGGGCGCTGGTCAGGCCTTCGGCCGCCTTCTGTGCGGCCACTCCGGTGCCCACCACACCGACCGGCAGGCTGCGGGCCTCGGTCCGGGACGCCGGCCAGGTGAAGGCCAGCACCGCGAGCCCGACGATCAGCGGGGCGACCACCGACAGGATCAGCAGCTGGCGCCACGGCGGGTGGTGAACGAGCGGATTCTTGGGCACTTCTGCGCCTTTCGGATTGTGTTAGATGCTCTCACTAAACGACAACGACCGTTCTCTTTCGACTATACTCTGCTCATGCCGAGGACTTCCGAGAGGTATCGCGACGCCAGGCGGGAGTACATCCTCGACGCCGCCCGCCGCGCCTTCGCGCGCAACGGGTTCCACGCCACGTCGATGCAGGACCTGTTCGCCGAGGCGGGCCTGTCCTCCGGTGCGGTCTACCGGTACTTCGCCGGCAAGGACGAGGTGGTGGTCGCGATCGTCGAGGACAACACGCGGCAGATCGGCGCGATGCTCCGCGCCGTCACGGAAGAACGCGCCGACGGATCGTTCGGCGCTGCGCTCGCGGCGGCGGTCGAAACCATCCAGGAGAAGCACCGTGAGAACGGGCTGGCCGGTATCGGCGTACAGGCCTGGACCGAGGCGCTGCGCGATCCCCGGATCGGGGCGGCGTTCGAGGACTTGCTCACCGGGCTGCGGTCCGAGCTGGCTCAGGTCGTTGCGCAGTACCAGCGGACGGAGGCGTTGCCGGCCGGTCCGTCCGCGGAATCATTGGCGACGGTTACGATCGCGATTCTGGTCGGCTACATCCAGCAGCTCGCGCTGCTCGGCCCCGAGGCCGTGGCGGATACCCCGGACGCGCTCAGAGCGCTGTGGCCGGCTTCAGCCGGATAGGACGCAGTCGCCGCAGAGGGCGCCCTGATGATCGGGGGCGGCTCGGTAGATGAGGCAGCAGCTGCGGCGGCGGAAGGTGCCGTTCGTGGTGTGGGTGTCGCGCAGGGATGGGTGCGCGAGGAGGTGGGCGGCCGTTTCTTTGGCTCGGACTGCCAGCTCGGGTGCCGCGTTGGTGAGGGCGACGAGGGTGCCGTTGATAGCTGAGGCCGCGTTGCCCCGGAGGATGTGGTCAGACACGGCGAACGGTTGGGTCGCCTGATGGAGAGCTGCGATTGGGCCTTCGAAGAGCTCGATCGTCAGGTCGCGTGAGGTGCTCGGCGGAGCTAGTGACAGCGGGAAGGCTCCACCCAGGACCGGTTGCCAGTGGATGCTTTCGAGGTCGAGGGGCGGGACCCCGTCGCCCAGGACCGACGTGGCGAAGGCTGGTGAGATGAGGCGCGCGACCATGCCCAGGTGGGTGATCGACGCGGCGACCCGGACCTCGACGGCTTCAGGGTCCTGACCGCCCGCGGCGGCGAGATAGGCGCGGGTGGTCAGCACCCGGTCCTCGAGTACGGCGGGGTCGTCGAGCAGCTCCGACATGGTCCGCCAGGGTGCGACTGCCGCCGTACCCGAGGGGTGTTGCTCGTGCGCGAAGAACGGGCCGAGGGCAACGACCTGCTCGTACGTCATGCGTTGCGGACCGGCTCCGCCTGCTCGGTGCGGGCCTTGCGCGGCTGGAGCAGGCGCTCCGCGAGCGGACCGAAGATCAGGCCGATGGCTCCCCACAGCAGCACCTGGGCGGCGACGGAGTACAGCCGGAACCTGTACAGCGTGTCCGCGTCGAAGCCCGGGAAAACGATGTTGCCCTTGTCATCGGTCAGCGGCAACGGTGTCTCGGTCGCGTGCCGGCCGTACTCCTCGACGTTCGCCGCCAGCTGTCCCACCGACGGCAGCACCGCCATCAGTACGCCGATGATGACGACGTACGCCGCGATCGCGAGCAGTGTCGCGTTCCAGTTGCCGAAGCGTGGTTGCAGGCGCTTGCCGAGCAGGACGGCTCCGATCAGCAGCACGATCGAGCAGGCCACCATCGCGAGGTACAGATTGCTGCGGTCGAGGATCGTGTCCTCGTGCCCGATCGCCGGCGGGTTGGCCGGGTACTTCAGGAACGGCACGAGGTAGACCCCGAGGAACCCGCCGAGCGCGACCAGCATCGCCAGGTTGCGCGGGCGCAGCTTGCCGACCCGGCCGAGGCAGATCGCGTACGCGACCGCGAACAGCGCACCCATCGCGATACCGAACAGGATGACGCCGACACCGATGCCGATGTTGGCCTGCAGGGTCCGGCTGAAGATGTCGTGGCCGCCGTGTTCGACCGGCAGCCCGGCGGCCTCGTCCAGCGCGTGCTGGGCAGCGTCGCGGCCGCTCTCGTAGTCGATGGCGGCCTGGATCTGGGGCTCGGCGAAGATCCGCGCGAAGACGAACGCGATCAGCCCGGCCGCTGCGCCGGCGAGAGCGCCGCGCAGGATGAGTTTTCTTTCCATGTCAGTGAGTAGTCAGAGCTCAGTGACAGGGGAAGCCGAGGAAGTGGCGCGCGTCGTGCACGAACTCGTGGATGTGCGTGTCCTTGCCGAAGATCGAGTACGCGCCCTGGTCGACACCGACGAAGTAGTAGATCGCGAACGCGACGATCGCCGTACCGACCAGCCACATCACAGCCCGCGAGACCGGTACGACGACCGGCGTGGACACCGAGGTGGGAGCAGACAGATTGCTCACGAGTAGAGCCTCCTTCTAGGGGATCGTGCGTCCCTCATCCAATGGAGCGTCGTGACGGTGAAGTATCTGACTCACCGCTCGCACGAGGCGAGCGGCTCACAGTGGCGCGACCGTGCCGAAGTCTCATCGGCTTCCTTGCGCCGTCACTACGGTTGTGAGGGTACGGACGCCTTCGAGGCGCGTCAATCGCGGGTTGTCCACATCACGTACGCGATCCGTCAGGTCCGAGTGGGAACGACCACCGTCATCAAGCACTGGACCGCGAGGTCCGGGAAGCGACGGTCAGTAGGTGTCCGGCACCTGACACAGCGCCGGAGGTGCCCGCACCGGCGACTTCTCGTACTACGACCACGTCCTCGACACCACCGTGATGCTCGGCGCCATCCCCGAGCGCCACCGGGCCGACGGTCTCGACGGGTACTTCGCGATGGCCCGCGGCACGCAGGACGTCGCGCCGCTCGAGATGACCAAGACCTGACCCATCGCACGGGTGGCCGGAGAAAATGATTCCGGCCACTCGTCGTCGGGCCGTTAAGCTCGGAGGCCGGTGCACCCCGAGGAGGCCCCGTGTTCCAACCGCTGCACGCTTCTGCGACTAGAGCAGTTGAGAAACTCCGCGACATCGGTGAACCACTACCCGACGACGTTGCCGGCCAGTTGGCCAAGCTGGCCGAAGGTTCGCAGTCCTCGACCGCGGTCGAGGACCTGCTCCGTCCGTATGTCCTGGTCGATGTCCGCATCGACGAGCAAGGCCTGCCGATGAGTACGCCGGGCGCCGCGCCGCCGCGTCTGGTCCAGCACGGCTGGCGCAGCTTCCTGGTCCGGATCGAGAACCCGCATCGGCTGGTCGGCGAGCTCGCCGCGCAGTCGAACCACGTGCTCGGCAACATCGACTACCACAGCCACGCCGCGCGGATCGCGATGCCGGACACGTTGACGATCGTCCCGCGGATCGAGCGTAGCCGGCTCGAGGTGAAGCTGGCCGGGCCGACCGATGTGTCCGGCGTTGACGTCGAGTACAAGGTGATCAGCCTGTACAGCCGCGACGGCGGCACCCACAAGGGCGAGCTGGCATTCGTCCTGGCCGTCGAGGAGGCCGAGCACAGCTACACCAGGCCGCCGATGGCGATGGCGTGGCGGCGGATGGGATCGGAGATTCGGCAGTACGAGGCGTCGTACGAGTTCGACTGCCTGCCGGCGCGCGACATCCGGTTCGACATCCGCGAGCCCGACGGGAGCAGCTGCGTGGCGGCGCTCACCGTTCGCGATTCGCAGCGGCGGTCATACCCGTCGAAGGGGATGCGGCTCGCGCCGGACATGTTCTTCCATGAGCACGTGTACCGCGCGACCGGCGAGGTGATCACGCTCCCGGCCGGTCAGTACGAGATCTCCGCACGCCGCGGCCCGGAGTACCGCGAGGTGAAGGTCGAGGTGGATCTCACGGCCGACGACGATGCGGTGACGATCGAGCTCGATCGCTGGGCCGATCCGGCGCGTCACGGCTACTACTCGGGCGACCCGCACATCCACGCCGGCGGCTGTTCGCACTACAGCGTGCCGTCCGAGGGCGTCACGCCGGAGACGATGATCCGGCATGTCCGCGGCGAAGGCCTGTGGATGGGCAGCGTGCTCACCTGGGGACCGTGCTACTACCACCAGAAGCAGTTCTTCAGCGGCCTGTCGATCAGCCCACGCGCGGAGCTGGAGTGGCCGGCCATGCAGCAGGCCCAGGGGATGAACTGGGATCCGCAGGACACCGATCATGACGGACAGAGCCTGCTGCGGTACGACCTCGAGGTGTCGGGCTTCCCGTCCAGCCACTCGGGTCACGTGATCCTGCTCGGGCTCACCGACCAGGACTATCCCGGGACGAAGATCATCGAGGACTGGCCGTCGTACAACCTGCCGGTGATGCGCTGGGGTCACGCGCAGAACGCGATGGTCGGATACGCGCACTGCGGGCTCGGCCTGTCGGTCGGCACGAACGAGCTACCGAACTACGTGATTCCGGGATTCCAGTCGATCGGGTCGAACGAGATCATCGTCGACGTACCGCTCGGTGCGGCCGACTTCCAATGCGGCGCGGAGTTCGATCCGGCCGCGGAGCTGAACATCTGGTACCACCTGCTGAACGTCGGCTACCGCACGCTGATGCTCGGCGAGACGGATTATCCCTGCATCTACGACGACGGTCCCGGCGTCGGGCGCACGTACGTCCAGCTGCCCGAGCCGCCGCAAGGCCCGCAGGCGTTGGAATCGTGGCTCGGTGGCTTGAAGGACCGGGCGTCGTACTTCGGTGACGGCCGCAGCCACGTCTACGACTTCGCGATCGACGGCGACACCAGCCGCGAGCAGACGGCGGATGCCCCCGGACCGGTCCGGGTCAGCGCAACCGTCGCGGCCTGGTTGCCCGAGGAAGCGCCTGCCTTGCCCGCGGCGGGTCAACCGGCGTACAGCGCTCCGGTCGGCTGGCATCTCGAACGCTCGCGGATCGGCCGGACCCGCAACGTGCTGGTCGAGGTACTGGTCAACGGTGTGCCGGTCGCGTCGCAGGAGTTGGTTGCTGACGGCAACGAGCAGGCGGTCGAGTTCGACGTACCGCTGGAGCGTTCGTCCTGGGTGGCGTTGCGGATCCTGCGCAGCGTGCACACCCAGCCGATCTTCGTCGAGCTCGCGGGACAGCCGATCCGTGCCTCGCGGCGGAGCGCGCAGTGGCTCCACGACTCGGTCGACGCACTCTGGAAGGCCAAGTCCGGTTTCATCCGCGAGACCGAGCGGGCCGAGGCACGCGAGGCGTACGACGCCGCGCAGGCCGTCTACCTGACCCGCCGCGACGAATCCGAGGTGGACTGATGTACGGCGAACCCGCCGGCTGCTGCGGCCCGGTCGACACCAAGGCCCCGATCTCCGTCACGATCAACCCGGAGGCGCGCGTCAACGTCGCCCGGACCGCGACCCGGGTCGCGCCCGTCGCTCCGGGGCACTGGCACCCGATCGACGTCACGATCGTCAACGACGGCTACGTCACCGGGCAGCTCGTCATCGAGAGCGACCCGGTGCCCGGCGTCGAGCTGGACCTACCACCGCACGACCTCACCGGCGAACCACGCCAGGAGGGCGCGATCCGGGTCCGCTTCGACTCCCCCGCCGTCGTCGACGTCACGCTCAACTTCCGAGCGCTGGGTGCCCTCGGAGGTCTTGCCAACCACAGTGCGCTGCATCTGCTGCTGCGTAGTCAGTAGGTCTTGTAGTAGATGAGTTCGCCGGACTCGCCGGCCGCCGCGCCTTCGCTGGGGATGAACAGCGTCACCACGAAGGCCGGCTGGCCGTTCGGCGCTTTCAGGTTGGTGATCGTGGGGTTGGCGAACGCAGTACTGCCGCCGTTGGTCTGGATCGTCGTGCGGTCGGCGTTTCCGGTCTGGTAGTCGTAGACGAACGTGCGCCACGAGCCGAAGTCACCCTTGGTGTACTGGCCTTCGATCAGCCCGAAGCTGTAACCCTGGAACGTGGTGTTGTCGCGGTCACCGATGTTGCCGTTGACACCCCAGTACAGCAAGGCGTTGTCGAAGTTCGGCTGGGCGGAGGTGGACCAGGAGTTGAAGTTGGTGAGCGTGCCGCGCTGCTGCCGGTCGCGGTCGCAGTTCCACCAGTAGTGGCCGCCGAGATCGATCGTCGAGTGATCGATGTCGGGCGACAACGTGACGCTGTAGATGTTCGGGGTGCCTTCCGCGCAGGACGAGAGCCGGCGTGGTGCGTCGTACGAGCGGCTGACGTTGCCGGCCAGGAGATCCGCGCGATTGGCGAAGTACCGGAAGGCGAGGTGGTTGTTGCCGCCGCCGGGCTGTTCCTGCTCCCACGCGAGCACGAACCCGCCGTTCGAGGCCTGGATGATCGTGGGCTGCGATGCGGGGCCGGTGTTGCTGCCGGCGAGCTCGCGAACCCAATGCCAGTTGAGCAGATCCGTCGAGGTCGCGAGGTTCACCCGGAAGTGGCCGTCGCCCGCCAGGTGGTGCGAGACCGCGAGATAGCCGCCGGTCGCGTCCTGGATGATCTTCACGGTGTCCATGACATGACCGGCGTCGTCCTTCACGCCGTACCGCTTGCCGGTCGCGCCGGCGACGTTCTCGACGATGCCGCGGAGCTCGGCCCGCGCGGGATCGGAGGCGGCGGTCGTCGACGCCTCCGCCGGCACAACGGCCGCGGTCAGCATCGTGGCAGCGAGCAGTACAGGAAGAATTCTCAGCATGGGCGGTGTCCCTCGTGATGGGATTGCTGCGGATCCGTCACGAGGGACGTTACGCCCCCATTGACCTACTGGGTGGGGATTCGGGCGTGTTCAGCTCGCCTTGGCCGGGGCATAGCGCTTGGCGAAGTCGAGGGCGGTCTGGGCGACCTCCTGCCAGCCGTGGTCGATGGTCAGCGCGTGCCCGCGGTTCGGCATCTTCTTGATCTCGGTGACACTCTGGTTCCGCTTCTGCCGCTTGTACGACGCGTTGGCGATCGCCCACGGAACGGTGTGGTCCTTCTCGCCGTCGAGGATCAGCAACGGACCGCGGTCAGGGTTCATCGTGTCGACCCGTGCCTCGGTCCGCGGGTTGATGTTGGCGCTACCCATCTGCGCCAGCGCCATCCCGGACGCCGCCACGTGGTACGTGTCGTAGAGCTGGTGTGCCTCGTCCTCGTCGAGGGCGTTCGCCCAGGCGTACTTGAACTGGTCGAAGCTGAGCGTGATGCTCCGGCCGCGCCACTTCGGGTTGACCAGGAACGGCCCGCTCGACTTGAGCACGGACGGTGGCAGCGGCAGCACGCCGCGGAATACTCCCGGGTCGATGGCGACCGTCGCCGCCGCGAGCCCACGGCCGGCAATCATCTGCGCCACGAGCCCGCCGGTCGAGTGCCCCATGACGACGGGCTTCTGGTCGAGCTTTCGGATCACTTCGGCGGTGTGGTCGGCGACCTGCTTCAGGGTCTTCTTCGCGAAGATCTCCGGATCGGTCCGCGCCTGTTCGACCGTTGCCGGATCGTCCGGCCAGTCCGGTGTCAGCGGTGCATACCCGGCGCGCTTGAACAACTCCGCCCAGTTGTCCCAGCTGCTCGGCAGCAGCCAGAGTCCGTGCACGAACACGACCGGCGTGGTGCCGGAGGCGTTCGCGGCCTCGATCTCCAGACTCTCCCGCTGCGAGATGCCGGATCCGCCCCGGCGATCAGTGGTGCTCATCCCCGCCTCCTCAGTATTCTCGAGTCCTGCAGTCTGTTCTGGGAACTCCTCTGGAAACGTTGACAGGGCAGACCTCCGGTTTGTGACTCCACGTCGAGGCTCGAGGCGACATGACCGAACTCCAGCAGCAATGCGAGCTACTGCGCTCGCTCCATCGCCCGGGCAATCCGTTGCTCCTACCGAACGCCTGGGATGCGGCCACGGCGCGAGCTGTGGTCGCCGCCGGCTATCCGGTCGTCGCGACCACCAGCGGCGGAGTTGCTGCGTCCCTCGGGTACGAGGACCACGAGGGTGCGCCGGGCGACGAGATGCTCGCCGCGGCGGCGCGGATCGTGCGAGCTGTCGACGTACCGGTGTCAGTGGATGCCGAGGGCGGCTACCGGATGGAGCCGGCCGAGATTGTCGAGGCGCTGCTGGCGGTCGGTGCTGCCGGCTGCAATCTCGAGGACACCGATCATCGCGACGGTGGGCTGCGCGATCCCGGCGTACACGCTGAGTGGCTGATCGCGATTCGTGAGGCCGCGGCGGCGCGCGACTACCCGCTCGTCATCAACGCCCGGATCGACGTGTTCATCGCACCGTTCATGGCCGGCGCCGGACCGGAGGCGTACGCAGAGCTGGTGCCGGAAGCGACCGGGCGCGCGAAGGCCTACTTCGACGCGGGCGTCGATTGCGTCTACCCCATCGGTCCGTGGGAGTCGGACGGTCTCGCTGCGTTCGTTTCGGAGGTCCAGGGCCCGGTGAACATCACGTGCTGGCCGCAAGGGCAGTCGCCGGCCGAGCTGGCTTCGCTGGGAGTTGCGCGGGTGAGTTGGGCGACGTTCCTGCATGTCGATGCGATGACCCGGTTCGAGGCCCAGCTGGGCACACTCCAGGACTAGGCTGACTCGAGGCGGCTGATCGGCAGGTGCCCGAGCTGGTTGCGTGAGCTGATCTCGAGCTTCGCGTACACCTTCCGCAGGTGCCATTCCACGGTGTGCCGGCTGAGGTAGAGCTCGGCGCCGATCTCCGGGTTGGACAAGCCGTCCCGCGCGAGCCGCGCGATCTGCGACTCCTGCCGGGTGAGCACGCCATGCGGTTCCTCGCCGCGTTTGCGTGCCGTCTCGCCCGACGCGGACAGCTCTCGGCGGGCGCGCTCGGAGAACGCCTGCGCCCCGATCCGGCTGAAGATGTCGTACGCCGCGCGCAGCTGCTCACGTGCGTCGACACGGCGCCCCTCCCGACGCAGCCACTCGCCGTACGACAGGCGTGCCCGGGCGAGGTAGACGACGACGCGGGTCCGCTCGAGTCGCGCGATCGCCTCCTGGTAGCGAGCGTCGGCGGTCTCGCCGTCACTGAGCATCGCCTGCGACCAGGCCTGTACGCCGAGCGCCCAGTCGGTGCCGGCCGCCGCCGTCCGTTCCGTCAGGCGGCGCAGGGCGTCCGCGGCTTCGTCGTACGCGCCGGTGCGGGTGCCCGCTTCGATCAGCTCGATCAGAGCGAGACCGTAGATGCCGATGTCGTTGTACTGGCAGGCCACCCGCGCCTCGGCCAGCGCGGCATCGTAGTGACCGGTGGCGTTGTTCAGTACGGCGGTCGCATACCCCTTGCCGCTGATCCCCCGGCCCTCGCCTCGCTCGGTCACATCCGCGAGCTCGTTGTCGAAGGTGGCCAGGACCGCGTCCGGATCGCCGCCGCGCCAGGCCTCGAGCATCAGCGCCGGATAGCGCACGGCAGCACCGCCGGTCGCCGCGGTGATCCCATCGCCTTCCGCGAGCAGGGTGGATGCCGCCGCGAACTCGCCGGAGTTCAGATGCACGAACGCCCGATACCCGAGTGCCAGCGGCAGAGCGGTGAGCGCACCGGCCTCGCGGCACAACCGCACCGCCTTGGTGGACAGATCGTGCCATTTCGCGTCGTCCCATAGGTCGCCCGCAACGAGCCAGGGCAGCCAGAACCACCGCAGTACGTCGTTCTCGTCGTCACCAGTCGCCTGCAGGAATGCTTCGATCGCCTGTCGAAGGGGCTTGATCCCGGCCAGGTAGCCGTCCAGGTACAGCGTTGCCAGACCGTCGAGGAGAAGGTCCGCCGGCCTGTCCGCGCGTTGGGCGGGAGGAGCCTTCCGAACAGCGGCGGCGACCTCTCGTGGGCCGACCTCGGGATAGATCCGGCCCACGTAGACCGTGGCTCCGAGCGCATCGAGGTAGGTCTCGCGCGCCGCCACCACGTCGTACGGCGCGAGCTTCTCGGCAGCGTCGAGCAACGCCGGCGGCGCGTCGACACCGCGGCGTACGGCGAAGATGATCTGTGCCCGCAGCTGGGCCAACTGCGCACGGCCGAGGCCGTCGAGCGGGGCGCCTTCGGCCATAGCCAGCAGCCGCTGCGCACCTTCCAGTGCGCCTGATCCGACCTTGGCCTCGGCCGCAGCGAGCGCCCGCCGGCCACGACGGCCGGGATCCGGCGTCAGCTCCGCCGCCCGCTGGAGGAACGCGGCGGCAGCGGCGATCCCGCCGCGAGCCCGCGCGCGTCCGGCCGAGCGCTCCAACTCGTCGGCGACCGACTCGTCCAGGCCGGGCGCCGCGTGGCCGTGATGCCAGGCACGCCGATCGGCATCGAGTTCGGCGTCGGTCGCGTCAGCCAGCGCCGCATGCACCCTCAGTCGGTTGGCCGTGGGCGCAGTCCGGTAGACCGCGGACCGCACCAACGGATGCCGGAACCGAACGTAAGCGCCGAGTTCGATCAGCCCGGCCTCCTGCGCGGGAACCCCGGCCGCGATCCTCAGTCCGAGCAGGGCTGCCGCGCGCCACAGCAACGCGACGTCACCCACCGGCTCGGCTGCTGCCGTCAGCAGGAACAGCCGAGTCTCCTCCGGGAGCGCCTCGACCTGTCGCAGGAAGTTCCGTTCGAGCTGATTCGTCAGTGGCGACGCGTTCGGAAGCTCGAATCCGCCGGCGAGCTCGGCCGGGCTCAGACCGCGCGGAAGTTCGAGCAGCGCGAGCGGATTGCCCCGCGACTCGGCGATGACGCGATCCCGCACCTGGTCGTCCAGCCGCCCGGGCCACGCCGCGTCGAGCAGCCCGCGCGCGTCCCGGTCCTTGAGCCCGCTGAGGATCACTTGCGGAAGCCCGGCCAGTTCGCGCATCTCACTGGACCGCCGTACGGCGAACACCAGCCCGACCGACTCCGCCAACAGCCGGCGGGCAACGAACGCGATGGTCAGCGCCGACGCCTCGTCCAGCCACTGCGCGTCGTCGACGACGCAGATCAGCGGCTGTTCCTCCGCGGCCTCGGACAACAGCCCGAGTACTGCGAGACCGACGGCGAACCGATCCGGAGGCGTTTCCGCCCGAAGCCCGAACGCCGTCTCGAGCGCCAGCCGCTGCGGCTCGGGCAGCCGCTCCCGCAACGGAAGCATCGGCGCACACAACTGGTGCAGCCCCGCGTAGGGGAGCTCCATCTCGTACTCGACCCCGACCGCATGGGCCACCCGGCAACCGACCGCACCGTGCCGGATGTAGGCCAGCAAGGCCGACTTCCCCGCACCGGGATCGCCCCGAACCACCAGCACCTGGCTCTGCCCCGACCGCACACTCTCCACCAGCCGGTCCAGCACCAAACACTCGTCCTGCCGACCCCGCAACCCGTACCGCGGATTATCAGTCGACATGAACTTGGACGCTACAGCCGCCCACCCGCCGCTGCCAACGCTGATAAGTTCGAAAAGTTCCCTCCGTTAGTTTCTTGCGCGCACGGTGGGTGGGGCGGAAAATCACCGTACGGTCGCCCTCCACGTCCGCGTGATGCCGCTGCCCCGGTTAGGAGTGACGTGAGATTTTCGTTCCGTGCTGTCCCTGCTCTTGCCATCGGTGGGCTTGTCGCCGCGATCCTGGTTCCACAGGTTTCCGCTGGCACGCCCGCCACAACCGCTGGGTCCCCTGTGTCAGCTGAAAGCGTCAACCTCTCACTGCTGCCGGGTGCTGTCGCCTCGGCAAAGTCCCAACGCACGACCGCGCCGGCGTTGACGTACGCGCCGGCCAACGCCACCGACGTGTTCGTGCACAACGGCTGGACGTCGAACTACGCGTCGGTCGGTAACGGCTACGACCCGACCCAGGACTGGTTCCAGGTAAAGCTGGCCACGCCGTCGCCGGTGTACGAGGTGTTCACCCGGTGGACCTCGCCGGCCAAGCCGTCGGAGTACGAGCTGCAGGTGTCCACCGACGCCGACTGCCAGACGTGGACGACGGTGGCCCACGTGCTGAATCCGGCCGACAAGGATTCCCAGGTGATCGATCACCAGGATCCGGTCACGTGTGTCCGGATGCAGGCGCTCGCCACGACGTCAACCGTCGGGTACACCATCAATGAGTTCGAGCTCTGGACCGGTCCGAAGCCGCCGCCGACGGTGGGACAGATCATCCCCGTGCCGGTGAAGCAGACGCCCGGCAGCGGCCAGCCGTGGCAGCTCACGAACAAGTCCCGCATCGTCGTCTCGAGCAGCGCGCTGACCGCGACGGCCGAGGTACTCGCCGGCTACCTGCGGCCTGCCACCGGGTTCGTCCTCCCGGTCGTGACCGGTTCACCGACCACCGCTGACATCGCGCTCAGCACCGGCTCGGTCGCCGGGCTGCCGGCCGACAAGACCGCCGAGGGGTACTCGCTCACGGTGTCGAGCGGCGGCGCGAAGATCGTCGCTCCCCAGCCGCACGGCCTGTTCAACGGGTTCGCCAGCCTGCGGCAACTGTTGCCAGCGGCAATCAACGCACAGACCGAGGGAACCGGCCCGTGGACGGTCCAGCCGATCACCGTGCTGGACTACCCGCGGTACGAGCACCGCGGCCTGCAGCTGGACCCGGCGCGCAACTTCATGACCGTCGCCGAGATCCGGTCGATGATCGACCAGCTGGCCGCGCTCAAGGGTGACAAGCTGCACCTGCACCTCAGCGACTCCCAGTCCTGGCGCCTCGAGATCAAGGGCTACCCCGCCCTGGACGGCACCGGCTGCAACGGAGCCGCCTGCATCGCGGGCTTCTACACCCAGGAGGACTTCAAGGGCCTGGTGAAGTACGCCGCCGACCGCTTCATCGAGATCGTCCCCGAACTGGAAGGCCCGGCCCACGCCACGGCCGCGGTCCGCTCCCTGGGCGGCGTCGCGGTCATGGGCTGCCAGGGCCAGACGCAGACCGACCGGTTCTGCACCAACCCGAACGACCCGGCCAGCGAACGCGCCCTCGCGTTCTGGCGGGACGCGATCGCCCAGCTCGCCGCGATCTCCCCCGGACCGATCATCCACATCGGCGGCGACGAGGCCATCGGCATGCCCCACGAGGACTACAAGTGGTGGATCGGCCAGATGGAGAAGATCGTCAACGACAACGGCAAGCAGCTGATGGGCTGGAACCCGGCCCTCGAGGGCTACGCGCCGGGCTCGACGTCGATCAACCACTACTGGTCGGACTACACCGGCGGCGGTCCGCCGCTGATCAAGCCCGAGTGGTTCAACCAGCACCGTCCGGTCATCACCACCCCGGAGTGGAACGCGTATCTCGACTTCGGGTACGACGGTTCGCCCGGCCGCACGCCGCGGACCGAGCTCGACAAGGCGTACGGATGGGACCCGGAGTGGGTCTACGAGAAGTACCGCTCGGTCTGGGCCCAACCGGCGTACGGCGGCCCGAAGGCGGAGGACATCATCGGCATCGAGGCGCCCATCTGGGGCGAGCAGATGCGCGGCCTGGCCACCAACGAGTACATGGTCTTCCCGCGGCTGGCCGGGATCCTGGAGAAGGCCTGGTCGCCGAAGGTGCTGACCCAGGACTACGACTCGTACGTGCAGCGGCTCAGCGTCGCCGGACCGCGGTGGGCGTTCGCGAACGTGAACTACGGCTCGATCGCCCAGGTCAACTGGACGCCGGACTCGATGGGCACGGTCACCCGCTTCGGCGTCGACCGGACCATCACCAACGCACCGCTCGGACGTCTGGCCGCCGGCTCGATCCCGCCGGGTGAGGTCACCGCCTCGATCGACTGGGGCGACGGCTCTGCCGCCGAGACCGCCGCTGTCGCCGGACGCGACTACGTGGCAAGTCAACGCCAAGGCAGAAGCCTGATGACCGTCAGCGGGAGCCACACCTACCCCGCCGACGGGACCTACCACGGCACCGTCACCTACACCCGCCAGTCCCAGACCTGGGTCGTGCCGTTCGTCGCAACCGGCGTCCCGTCCTGTACGACGATGCTCAGCGGCACGCACAACGGCCCGCTGACCGTCTCCTCAGGCGTCGCCTGCTTCGACGGCGCCACGGTCTCCGGACCGGTATCCGTCGCCTCCGGCGCCGGGCTCTACGCCACCGGATCCGAGTTCCGCGGCCCGGTCTCAGCATCCGGCGCAGGCAACGTCCTCATCTGCGGTACGACGGTGTCCGGCCCGGTCAGCGTCTCCGGCCGGACCCGGGTCTGGCTCGGCAACCCGGCCGGCGAATGCGGACCGTCAACCATCAAGGGCCCGGTGTCGCTACAGAACAACACCGGCTCAACCGTCGTCGCCGGCAACCGCATCAGCGGCCCGCTGTCCTGCAGCGGCAACAACCCCGCCCCAACCAATGCAGGCCAACCCAACAATGTGTCGGGCCCGAAGTCGGGCCAGTGCGCCAAGCTCTGACACATAGCTGACCGAGGTCGAGCCACCGGCCGAGAGGCTGATGGCTCGACCTCGGCATGCCGGGGTCGTGTCCGGGCGACCGCTCTCCTAAGTTGTTTACAAGCGAACTGAGGAGGCGGGCTGTGGCTGAGACGGTTGCGGATGTTGTGGTGGGGACGCTGCGGGAGTCTGGGGTGCGGCGGGTTTTCGGGGTTCCTGGGGATTCGTTGAACGGGTTTACCGATGCGCTGCGGCGGGACGGGGGCGTTGCCTGGCAGCACGTGCGGCATGAGGAGGCGGCGGCGTTTGCGGCGGCCGGTGAGGCCGCGTTAACGGGTGAGCTGGCTGTTTGTGTCGGCAGTTGTGGGCCGGGGAACCTGCATCTGATCAACGGGCTGTTCGACGCGAATCGCAGCGGCGTACCCGTCCTCGCCATCGCGGCGCAGATCCCGCGTGAGGAGATCGGCGGGAGTTACTTCCAGGAGACCCGCCCGGAGGAGCTGTTCCGGCAGTGCAGTGTGTACTCCGAGCTGGTCAGCGTGCCCGAGCAGCTGCCGCGCACGCTCGCGATGGCCATGCGTGCCGCGCTCGAACGGCGTGGGGTCGCGGTTGTCGTCGTACCGGGTGAGATCTTCCTGGCTCAGGCGGAGCGTGGTGCGAAGGCGCTCGAGATCCGCGCGTCGAAGTCGATCGTCCGGCCGGCCGACGAGCCGCTCGCCGCGGCGGCCGACGTACTGAATGGTGCGAAGGCCGTGACGATCCTGGCCGGGGCGGGTTGTGCCGGGGCGCACGATCAGCTGATCGCGCTTGCGGAGGCGCTGAAGGCTCCGGTGGTGCATGCGTTCCGCGGCAAGGAGTTCGTCGAGTACGACAACCCGTACGACGTCGGCATGACCGGGCTGATCGGGTGGAGCTCGGGCTACCGGGCGATGGAGCACTGCGACGCGCTGCTGATGCTCGGCACCGACTTCCCGTACCGCCCGTTCTACCCCGACGACGTGCCGGTCGTGCAGGTCGACGTACGCGGGGAGAACATCGGCCGCCGGGTCCACGTCGACGTGGCGCTGGTCGGGACCGTCGCGGCCACGGTCGACGCGCTGCTGCCGCTGATCAAGTCGAAGAGCGACTCGGATCACCTCGACCGGATGACGGCTCATCACCGCCGCGCCCGGAGCCGGATGGACTCGCTCGCCGAGCAGGGCCGGAAGGAGTCGCCGCTGCACCCGCAGTACGTCGCCGCGACCATCAACCGGCTCGCGTCCGACGACGCGGTCTTCACGGCAGACGTCGGTACGCCGTGCATCTGGGCGGCACGCTACGTGACGATGAACGGTCGGCGTCGGCTGATCGGCTCGTTCAACCACGGCTCGATGGCGAACGCGCTGCCACATGCGATCGGCGCGCAGGCGGCGTACCCGGACCGTCAGGTGATCAGCCTGTCCGGCGACGGCGGGCTGGCGATGCTCCTCGGCGAACTGCTGACGCTCCGCCAGCAACGGCTCCCGGTCAAGGTGGTGGTTTTCAACAACGGCGCGCTGTCGTTCGTCGAGCTCGAGATGAAGGCGGCCGGCATCGTCACGTTCGCCACCGACCTCGACGACCCGGACTTCGCCGGCATCGCGAAAGCCACCGGCCTGTACGGCGCCCGCGTCGAAACCGCCGACCAACTCGAACCGGCCCTCCGCGCCGCCTTCGACCACGACGGGCCGGCCCTGGTCGACGTCATCACCGCCCGCGAAGAACTCTCCCTCCCCCCGAAGATCACCCTCGAACAGGCCAAGGGCTTCACCCTCTTCGCCACCAGAACAATCCTCTCCGGCAACGGCGGCGAACTGATCGAACTCGCAAAAACCAACCTCCGCCAACTCCAACGCGAGTAGCAGCTACGGCTTCGCTTCCTCGACCAGACGACGGTGCAGCTCGACCGTGAGGGTGTGGATCTCGCGGGTCAGCTGGGTGTTCGACTTGAGCTCGAGCTCGGACTCGCTGAAGTCGTGGTCGGCTTTGGCCTGCTGGAAAGCAGCCTGCCGGTTCTGCCCGATCATCACGAACGTCGACAAGAAGATCGCCTCGAGCGAGACGGCCAGCGTCAGCGTCGGCCACGGATTGGACTCGAAGACCAGCATCCAGACAGCGAACAGTACGACGTGCACGTACACGAAACGCATCGACCCGGCGAACGCCGTGATCTGGTCGGCGATCCGCAGTTGCAGACTCTCCGCCCGCTTGGCCGCCAACTCGACCACGACCGGGTGGTGGGGCCGCTCATGAACCAGCTTGTCTTCCACGTGACCTCCCAGGATGATGCCAGCGCTGCGGGCGAGTCCGGGCTGTGGGCTGGACCCGGGTCGTTCAGGAGAGCTGAATGTGGTTATGGACAACTCGTACTCAAGCCTGCCCAACCTGCGGGTCACGGGCGCGAACGGGATCGACTACGCGTATCGCGACGCCGGCGCCGGCGCCGGCGCCGGCGCCGGGGACGGCGTACCGCTCGTGTTGCTGCAGCACTTCCGGGGGAATCTCGACAGCTGGGACCCGGCGTTGATCGATGCGCTCGCCTCGGGGAAGCGGGTCGTCACGTTCGACAACGTCGGGGTCGGCGGATCGAGTGGTACGACGCCGCGGACCGTGGAGCAGATGGCGTCGGACGCGGTCGTGTTCCTGGAGGCCATGGAGTTCGACCAGGTCGATGTGCTCGGGTTCTCGCTCGGCAGTTTCGTCGCGCAGGCGATCGCGCTGACCCGGCCCGCCATCGTACGGCGGCTCGTGCTGGCGTCGTCAGCGCCGCAGGGCGCCGACGGAATGCACGGGTGGGCGCCCGAGGTGATCGGTGCCATCGGCAAGCATGAGACGAGTGCCGAGGAGTACTTGAGCGTCTTCTTCGCCGACTCGCCGTCGAGCATCGCGGCCGGCAAGAAGACACTGCAGGGCGTCTACGGCCGGACCGACGGCCGGGATACCGCGACCAGCTGGGAGACGCGCAATGCGCAGTACGACGCGGTCTGCACGTGGGGCATCCCCGATCACGCGGCGCTCCAGCGACTCAGCTGTCTGACGCTGCCGGTGTTCGTTGCTAACGGCAACAGTGACCCGATGATCCTGCCGCACTACTCCTATCTGCTCGCGGGCCTCATCCCCCACGCGCAGCTCAAGATCTACCCCGACTCGGCCCACGGGTTCCTGTTCCAGCATCACGCCGAATTCGCGACCGACGTCGGGAGCTTCCTCAACGGCTGAGTTGTTCGCGGGCTGCCGCGATGAGTTCCTCGTTGGTGTTCGCGTGGCCGCCCAGGCCCCAGCCGCCGGGGACGGCTTCGGTGAGCAGCACCCAGGTGCGGTCCGTGAGCGTCGGGTCGCCGGCTGCGTCCGCGATCATGCTCGTGAACCTGCTGACCACGGCGAGCTGCTTGTCACGGTCCAGAGCGCCCGCGTTCGTCAGCACCTGCACGCGGACGTAGTTCGACTCGCCGTCGACGTTCGACAGATCGCCGGCCGGCAGCTCGTGCACGAACCCGGCGGTGTTCTGCCGGAACATCGGAATGTCCGGAACCTCTTCGATGCCCATCAGGGTCGCGGCGAGATCCTTCGCCAACTGATGCTTGTCCGCAAACGTGCCGGCAGTCGCGTATACGTCGATCATGGGCATGGTCGTCCTCCTTGGCTGTGACGCCCAGCATCCGACCACGCGCACCTCGTCAGGTATCCGCAACCTGACTGCACTCTCGCGCCGGGGGCGGTAGGTTGCCGGGCATGGACTGGAAGCTTGAGTTGGTGTCGGTGCCGGTTTCGGATGTGGACCGGGCCAAGGCGTTCTACACCGAGCAGATCGGATTCGTTGCCGACCATGACCACCAGGTGACGGACGAACTCCGGTTCGTGCAGCTCACGCCGCCCGGTTCGGCGTGCTCGATCGCGCTCGGCAGCGGGATGGACCAGGCCGAGCCCGGCTCGGTCCGCGGGCTGCAGATCGTCGTCCCCGACGTGGACGCGGCGCGGGCCGAGCTGACCGGGCGTGGGGTGGAGGTGTCGGAGGTCCAGGAGTTCCCCTGGGGCCGCTTCGTCTTCTTCAGCGACCCCGACGGCAACTCCTGGGCCCTGCAACAGATCACCAACCGTTAGGGCGGTCAACAGTCTGCCGGACCAGTGCGGCGTACTCCGCTGGTGACTCCTCCCAGGCGTAGTGCCCGGTGTCGAGGACCGCGAGGTGGTTGTTCGGCAACCGCTGCGCAAGAAACTCGGCGTTCGCAAGCGGTACGACGTGATCGTTGCGAGCGCCGACGATCGTGACCGGAGTCGTGATCGTCGGGAGAAGCTCCGCCAGCTCAGGCAGCTGCGACGGGTACCGGCGTACGTAGCGCATCGACTCGACGAAGCGGTCGCCCTCGTACGACGTGAGGTAGTCGGCCCGGATCTCGTCCGGGACGCCGCCGGCGTGGGCGTTCATCGCCGCGTTGACGACGGCATGCGGGTCGACGTGCCGGTACTTGTCGAAGTCGGGGTCGACCACCCACGACAGCAGCGGCTCGCCGAGCTGGAGCGGAACGGCGACCCCGCCGGCGCCGACCACGACACCCGCGAACAGGTCGGGATGGTCCGCGGCAGCGAACAACGCGGCCGCCGTACCGACGTCGGGCGCAACGACGTACGGCCGGCCCAGCTCGAACTCGGCGACGAGGTGGCTCAGGAATTCGCCCATGGCCCGCGGCGACAGCAAGTCGTCGCGCCGTTCGGACTGGCCGAACCCGGGCAGATCCACGGCGACCACTCGGAAACGCTCGGCCAGCGTCGTCCAGATGCGATCGAAGGCGTACAGGCTCTCCGGCCAAGGGCTGGTCAGCAGGATCGTTGGCTCGTGGGAGCCCTCGCTGTCGGCGTAGCGGATCCGGACGCCGTCGACAGTACGGAACCGGACCTCGGGAATCGTGGTGGTGTTCATGTCCTCCAGACTGGCCGCGGGACAGGCAGAGTCGCGCCCGTGCAACCCACTGGTGGTCCAGGCCCGGGACGAGGCCCGTCATTGTCACTGGTGTGAGCGTGCGCCGTGGGCGAGACGGTGGTGGCAGGAACAAGGAGGTCACCATGAAGCTCTTCCGCGGGCGGCGCGAGGCCGTCGCGGTGCGCGAGGCCCAAGCAAGGCCGGACGACGGACCGGTCATCGTGCTGGTCGGCGGGCCCGACCACGACGCGCTGGACTGGGCCGCGGCCGAGGCTGCTGCGCGGGGATCCGAGCTGCAGCTCGTGTACGCGTTCCGGTGGCCGCCGCAGCTGCTCGACCCGCTGGCCAACTCCGCAGTGGATCTTCGCGCTCGGGACGATGTCGACGCGGTCCTGACCAACGCCACCCACCGCGCCCGCCGCATCGCGCCCTCGCTCCGGATCACCACCACCGCCTTCCCGGGCAGGCAGACGCAGGCCCTCATCAGCGTGGCCCGCGAGTCCGAGCGGGCCCTGGTAGTGCTCGGCCACGGTCGCGGCCGCCTCGAACGGGCGCTGGCCCGCCGCCTCAACCGCCGTACGACGGCCTCGCTCGCCGTCATCGGGCTGTCGGCCGAGGGCGCCATCGGTACGTCGGCCGGCCGGGTGGTCGTCGGCGACGGGTCGCCGGACGCGGTCGGCTTCGCGTTCCGGGCCGCCCGACGCCGCGGCACCGGTCTCACGGTCGTGCAACCCACGGTGCAGGTCGAGGACGCCGTGATCATCTGGCGCATGGCGTACCCCGATGTCGACGTCCGCTGGGAGTTCGCGCCCGGCTCGATGGACAGTCTGGTCCTCTCCGAATCGGCGGGCGCCGCGCTCACGGTCCTCGGTCCGGGCCAGTCCTCGTCGTACGACGTCCTGCGGCTCGCCCGCGGTCCCGTCGTACTCGTCGGAACCACCGCTGCCTGACCGTTTGCCTTCGAGGCATTGCCGGTGAAAACCTGATCGAATGGCGGAGCGTGAATTGCGGGGGCGGCAGCACGAGCTCGCCGTGCTGGACCGGATGCTCGAGGCCGCACGCCAGGGACGCAGCGAGGCCCTGGTGCTCCGCGGCGAGGCCGGCACCGGCAAATCGGCGCTCCTCGACGCGCTGACGGCGAACGTCAAGAGCTGCATCGTCGCGCGCATCGTCGGGATCGAGTCCGAGATGGAGCTCGCCTACGCGGGCCTCTACCAGCTCTGCCGCCCGTTCCTCGACCGGATGGAGCGGCTCGCGCGCCCGCAGCACGAGGCACTGGGGATCGCGTTCGGCCAGCAGGACGGACCGGCCCCGGACCGGTTCCTGATCGGCCTCGCCGTCCTGAACCTGCTCTCCGACGCGGCATCCGAGCGGCCGGTGCTGTGCGTCATCGATGACGCACAGTGGCTCGATCTGATGTCCGCGCGGATCCTCGCGTTCGTCGCCCGGCGGCTCGAGGCTGAGTCCGTCGTGATGGTGTTCGCCGTTCGCGACGGGGTGGACCACGAGCTGACCGGGTTCAACGAGCTAGAGATCCGCGGCCTCGACGACGCCGACGCGCGGGCCCTGCTCGACTCGGTCCTGCCCGGACCGGTGGACCCGCGGGTCCGCGACCGGATCGTCGCCGAGACCCGGGGCAACCCGCTGGCCCTGATCGAGCTCCCCCGCACCTGGACCGCGGCCGAGCTCGCCGACGGCCTCCGCAGTACGACGCTCGCGACCCAGATCGAGGACAGCTTCGTACGACGGGTTGAAGGACTGCCCGCCGATACCCGCCTGCTTCTGCTGGTCGCAGCGGCCGAACCGCTTGGTGACGCGACCCTGCTCTGGCGCGCGGTCGAGCAACTCGGTCTGGGCGCCGACCCGGCCGCGGCGGCGATCGAGGCCGGGCTGATCACGTTCGGTCAGCACATCGCCTTCCGGCACCCGCTCGTGCGCTCCGCGGCGTACCGGACGGCGACGGCGCAGGACCGGCAGGCTGTGCACCGGGCCCTGGCCGACGTCACCGATCCCGAGATCGACCCGGACCGCCGCGCCTGGCACCGCGCCCAGGCGACTGTCAGGCCCGACGAGGATGTCGCGGCCGAGCTCGAACGTTCCGCGCACCGGGCGCAGGGCCGCGGCGGCTTCTACTCCGCCGCGGTGTTCCTCCAACGCTCCGCCGAGCTGACGCCCGATCCAGGCAGCAGAGCCCAACGGATGCTGGCCGCCGCCGTCGCGAAGCGCAGCTCCGGCGCGCTCGACTCGGCCCTGGAGCTGCTCCGCGCGGTAACCGCCGGTCCCCCGGACCCGCTCCGGACGGCCGAGGCCGAACACCTCCGCGGTGAGATCGCCTTCGACCAGGGCCGTGCGCGCGAGGCCGCCAGCGGTCTGCTCGCCGCGGCCAAGCAACTCGAACCGCTCGATCCCGAGCGCTCCCGGGTCGCCTACCTCGAAGCGATGTCCGCCGCCATCTGGGCGAGCGGACCGAACGCGCCGGGCATCGTCGCCTACGCCGCAGCCGAAACCCCGCCCGTGCCTGCCGACTCCGAGTCGCCGATCGACGTTCTGCTCGAAGCCCTCGCGCTGCGCTACACCCGCGGCTACGCGGCGGCCGCGCCCCACCTCATCGCGGCTCTCGACCGGGCGCGCGCGGCGGAGGTCGGCACCGAGGACGTCGGCGACTGGTTCTGGCTCACCGGCAACCGCGGTATCGGCATCGTCGCGATCGAGGTCTGGGACCACGAGGCCGCGCTCGAGCTCGCGACCCGCCAGGAGCGGACCGCTCGCGCGACGGGTGCGCTCGTACAACTGCAGTTCGCGCTCAACTTCCGCGCCAACATGCTGTGCGCGACCGGCGATCTGGAGACCGTGGTCCGTCTCGTCGAGGAGGACGCCGGCATCGCCGCCGCGACCGGCAACCCCAGCGTCGGCACCGGCCGGCTGTTCCTCGAGGCGTACCGCGGCAACGAGACCACCGCGCGGAAGCTCATCGAGACAGCGATCCAGCGGGCGACCGACCAGAGCCAAGGCAGGGTCGCCGCGTTCGCGACGTTCACGAACGCCATCCTGCACAACAGTCTCGGCCGCTACGACATCGCCAAGGACGCCGCCCTGCAGGTGTTCGAGCAGGACGTCCTCGGGTACGACGTACTCGTCGTCAGCGAGCTGGCCGAGGCCGCCTCCAGGACCGGTGACACCAAGCTGGTCGAGACTGCCCTCGCCTGGTTGACCGAGCGGACGACCGCCACCCCGACGGACTGGGGCCTCGGCATCGAGGCACGCGTCCGCGCCCTGCTCACCTCCGACGAGAGCGGCTACGTCAAATCGATCGAGCACCTCGGCCGGACGAACCTCCGCATCGAGCTCGCCCGTTCCCACCTCCAGTACGGCGAATGGCTGCGGCGCGAAGGCCGACGGGTCGACGCCCGCGAACAGCTCCGGATCGCGCACGAGCAGCTGGACCAGATGGGTCTCGAATCCTTCGCCGAACGCGCCCGGCACGAGCTCCTCGCCACCGGCGAGACCGTCCGCAAGCGCCGCCCGGACACGCTCAACGACCTGACCGCGCAGGAGGCGCAGATCGCCGGGCTGGCCCGCGACGGGATGACCAATCCGGAGATCGCGGCCCAGATGTTCATCAGCCCGCGCACGGTTGAGTGGCATCTGCGCAAGACGTTCTCCAAGCTCGGGATCACGTCCCGCCGGCAGCTTCGGGGTGCGCTGGCTCGCTGACGGACACCAGTGTGTTCCACGGGGGCGACGCCGTACGGCGGAACGCACCATGGGCCTCGTGGACAGCAAACTCGAAGCAGTCGTCGTACCCGTTTCCGATGTCGACCGGAGCCGGCATTTCTATCGTGCCCTGGGCTTCCGCCTCGACGGCGACAGAACGGTGGACGCGGGACTGCGGGTTGTTCAGCTGACCCCACCGGGCTCGTCGTGCTCGATCCTCATCGGCACGGGGCTCACCTCCGCCACGCCGGGCTCGGCCTGCGGCGTACTCGCGGTGGACGACCTCGAGTCGGCCCGCGCCGAGCTCGAGGCCTGCGGCGCGGCCCTCGGTCCCGTCTCCCGCTGCGAGACCGGTGCGGAGTACGTGGAATTGTCCGACCCTGACGGCAACCGCTGGTTGTTGACAGCCTGAAACGACGAACCGGCCGGAGCATCGTTGCTCCGGCCGGGGTTCGTGCGATGAGCGATCAGCGGGCGGCTCGCTCGATCACCTTGGTGACTGCCGCGGGCTGCGAGACCAGCACCAGGTGGGAGGCGCCGTCGATCTCGGTGATCGAGGCTCCGGCGCGCTTGGCCATGAAGCGTTCCGCGGCCGGCGCGATGGCGTGGTCACCGGTCGGGACGACCGCGTACTTCGGCAGCGCGGCAGGCGCTGTCTTCTCAACCGGCTCGCTGAACGCGGCGGCCGCGATCGGACGCTGGGCGGCGATCGCCGCGGCTCCGACCCGAGCGGGGATGTCGGCAGCCAGCACCGGGCCGGCCGTCTTCGGGTTCAGCGCGAGGTCGACGCCACCCGGGTAGCTGATCGTGTAGGTCACTGGACCGAGCTCGCTACCGGGGAACTGCGAGTTCAGCGCACCCAGCGTCTCGCCCGCCTCGGGGATGAACGCCGCCACGTAGACGAGCGACTTCACGTCCGGAGTGGAGGCCAGCTCGCTGACCAGCGCGCCGCTGTACGAGTGCCCGACGAGCACCTTCGGACCGGGGATCCCGGCGAGTACTCCGCCGAGGTACGACGTGTCGGACGCGATGCCCCGCAGCGGTACGGCCGGAGCCACGACGTTGTAGCCGTCGCCCTGGAGCCGGGTGATCACCTGGGACCAGCTGGAGCCGTCGGCGTACGCGCCGTGCAGCAGGACGATGGTCGGCTTCGGCTTCGAGACCGAACTGGTGGCTTGTGCGGTGGTCGCACCGGCGAGCAGCAGGGCTCCGCCGAGGACTGCGAGGAGTAGGTTCCTGAGCTTCTTCATTGCGGTCATGCCTCCGAAACAGTGGTGGTGAGGTTGCGGTTCTCGATGGCCTTGACGGTGTTGTCGAAGGCCTTGCGCAGGACGTTCTTGCCGCCGAGCGCGAACAGGGTGGCCAGCAGGTGGCCCTTGAGGTTCTTGCCTTCGCGGACGATCACGACGTCGATCGAGGTCGTGCCGTCGGCGCGGCGGGTGAAGGTGTAGGTGTGGCCGGACGCGCCGCCCCAGGTGTTGGAGTCGGTGGTCGTCAGTACGACGTGGTTCAGGTCGGACCAGTCGTAGTGCAGGCGCTCCCAGACGCCGCCCGAGCCCTCGGTCACATCGGCGTACCCGCGGCCCTGGTCGTGCACCTTCAGGTAGTCGTCGTGGCTGTTGGCGAAGATCTCCGCGCGGCCCGGCCCGAAGTCGGTGAGCGCGGCGACGAACTGCTCGGGCGTCGAGGTGGTGGTCTCGGTGAAGTGGATCGTGGTCATTTCGGTTCCGTTCCTTGGTTGGTGATCCGATGGCTCTACTGTTCGGCGTTCGCGGACGCGTCACGCCAGGGGAAACCACGGGTCCGCCCGCGTGCGGCCATCGATGCGTCGGCACGTGCGTGGGCGCACGTCACGGGGCCAGGGATTGCAACGGGCGCGAAGGGAGCAGTGCAGGGGCGATCGTCGATGGCATGAACACCAACCGGAAAACCCTGGCGAACGCTCGCCGCGTGCAACTCAACGACCGGGCCGACCTGGCTCGTCTGACCGCCGTTCCGCAGCCGCGCACGGACCTGGTTGCCCGGCTCGCCACCGTTCCCGGCCTCGTCCGCCCCGGTGTCGCCCACTGGGACATGAAGGAACGCCTCCCGCTGCACCCGCTCTCGGTCGAGAACGCGTACGGCGACCCGCGGCTGCTGCCCGACCTCGGTGCCGCTGCCGTGGACTTCGCCCGGCGTATGGGCGTCGAGGTCGTCGTCGGCGCCGAGACCGGCGGTATCCCGCTCGCGACCGCGGTCGCGCTGGCCGCAGGCCTCCCGTTCGCCTTCGTCCGCAAGCCCGGGTACGTCGGCCACGAGGACCACGAGCCGAGCGTCCGCGGTGCCGCCGTCGCCGGCCGTAGGGTGCTGCTCGTCGACGACGCGGTGTCCTCCGGCGGCGCGCTCGAGGCGTTCGCGGACGAACTGCAGGCCGAGGGCGCGATCCTGGTCGGCGCCTTCACGCTGGTCGACATGCGCGACGTCGCCACCTCGGTCGCGCCGATCGCCAAGACCCTCCCGATCGAAGCAGTCGCCACGTACCTCGAGGTCCTCGACGCCGCCACCGATCACGGCGTACTCGATCCGGCCGTTCACCGCCTGGCCGTCGACGCCCTGGTCAACCACTGGTCGAACGACGACCCCCGCTGGTCCCTGCTCGACCATGCCGCCTGAGGCCGCCTGAGGCTGCCTGAGCCGGTTTGTCCGCAGGCCCCGGTAGGGTCCTGGCCGTGGACGTTGGGGAGCGGATTCAGGAACTTGCCGATCAGATCGTCGTACTGCGGGACGCCTACTACCGCGGTTCGCCGACGGTTGCCGACGCGGAGTACGACGCGATCGAGGACGAGCTGCGGTCACTGATCGAGGCCAACCCGGAGCTCGCGCCGGACCCGAACCCGCTGGAGCAGGTGGGCGCGCCGACCGTGCTGCACGCGCCGGTCCGGCACTCACGGCCGATGCTGTCGCTGGAGAAGGCGACCCGACCTGAGCAGGTCGAGGCGTTCTTCAGCCGCTTCCCCGGCCAGTCGGTCGTCGTGATGCCGAAGCTGGACGGGCTGTCTCTCGCCCTCGTCTACGAGAACGGCCGCCTGGCCCGAGCGGTCACCCGCGGCGACGGGACGACCGGCGACGACGTGACACCGCTGGTGCGGGCGCTCACCGACGGAGTCCCGGCCAAGCTCGACGTCCAGGACCGCGTCGAGGTGCGTGGCGAGGCGGTCATGCTCCGCTCGACCTTCGCCGCCTACAACGCGGCCCACCCCGACAAACCGCTGATCAACCCTCGGAACGCCGCCGCCGGCACGCTGCGCGCCAAGGACCCGGCGACCGTCGCCGAGCGGCGCCTGCAGTTCCTCGCCTTCGATCTCCTCAGCGACCAGGCCGAGGCCGATCTGGAAGAGGCGCTGCAGACGATGGGATTCACCGTCGCCGACATGCGGCACTGCGACGACGCCGCCGCGGCGCAGGCGGTCATCACCACGATCGAGCAGCAGCGCAACGAGCTCGACTACGACCTCGACGGCGCCGTACTGCGGTTGGCCGATCGTGACGCGTTCGCCGCCGCGGGCACCCGGTCGAGCTCCCCCCGCGGCGCGCTGGCCTTCAAGTTCGCCGCCGAGGAGAAGACGACCGTCCTGGCCGACGTGGTCTGGGACGTCGGGAAAACCGGCAAGATCGCGCCGGTGGCCTGGCTCGAGCCGGTCTTCGTCGGCGGTACGACGGTCACGCGCGCAACCCTGGCCAACCAGGAGGTGATCCGCGCCCGCGACATCAAGATCGGCGACACGGTCCTGGTGCGCCGGGCGGGCGACGTGATCCCGTTCGTGGCCGGCGTACTCGATGCGTCCAAGCGGACCGGCGAGGAGCAGGACATCGTGCCTCCGGTCGTCTGCCCGTCGTGCGGCTTCCCGTTGACCGAGCAGGGCAACAGCCGCGAGCTGTTCTGCACGAACGTCTCCTGCCCGGCCCAGACCGTACGGCGGCTGATCCACTGGGCGTCCCGCGCCGCGGCCGACATCGACGCGATCGGCGGGGTCTGGATCGAGCGGCTGGCCGAGGCAGGGATCCTCGAGAACCCGTCGGACTTCTACCACCTGACCGCCGAGCGGCTGCTGGAGTTCGACCGGATCGGCGAGGTCTCGGCGGCCCGGATGATCGAGTCGATCGACGCCAGCCGCCAGGTCGGCCTCCGCCGGGCCATGATCGGCCTTGCGATCCCGATGGCCTCCGAGGGCACCGCAGCCCGGCTGTGTCGCGCGGGCTTCGGCTCGCTGGAGGCGGTCGCCGACGCCGGCGAGGAGGGCCTGGTCGCCGTCGACGACATCGGCCCGAAGGTCGCCGCCTCGCTGATCGAGCACCTGACCCGACTGCGCCCGGAGCTCGAGCGGCTGCGGGCGGCCGGCGTATCGCTCGACGTACGCGAGGAAGACCTGCCGCCGGTCGTTGCCGCGGGTGCGCCGCTGGCGGGCAAGACCGTGGTCGTTACCGGCTCGATCAGTGACCCGCGCTCGGGTGAGAAGGTCGCGCGGCCGGCGTTCCAGCGACTCTGCGAGAAGGCCGGCGCGACCATCGCCTCGTCGGTCTCGGCCAGCACCGACTTCCTCATCACCGGTGCCGACGTCGGCGCCGCCAAACTCACCAAGGCCGAGAAGCTCGGAGTCGAGGTGGTCGACCAGTCGGAGATCTGGCAGCAACTCCAGGCGGCCGACCTCCTCAACTAGAAGCAGGTGGTGTCCGGTTCCTGACAGCACGCTGGCGTACGGCGTGCCGGAGGGGAAAGGGTTGAGGTATGACGGACAAGCACCGTGAAGCGACCGGCTTTCAGGAGCAAGCGCCGTACGACGAATCGATCGACCTGCGCACCGATTTCGTCATGGTCTACGGCCTCAACGACACGACAGCGCAGCGCATCGCCCGGTGGCGGGAGGCCGGGTACCGCGTCCACTTGATGACCGGCATCTCGTGGGGCACCTACCAGGACTACCTGGACGGGCGGTGGGACGGCACGGATCACTGGGCCGACGCTCAGACGACGGGCGACGGCAAGCCGATCCTGCACGGTCACAGCACCGATATCCCGTACATGGTCCCGACATTCAGCTTCACCGAGTACCTCGTCCAGAAGCTCCGCCCGATCATCGAGCTCGGCGTCGAAGGCATCCACCTCGAGGAGCCCGAGTTCTGGGCGCGGGCCGGGTACTCGGAGTCCTTCAAGCGGGAGTGGCAGGCGTACTTCAAGGAGCCGTGGCAACCACCGCACAGCAGTCCCGAAGCGCACTTCCGGGCCGGGCAGCTCAAGCAGCACCTCCTGTCCCGCAGCCTCGACCGGGTCACGTCCGTACTGCGCGACGAAGCCCTCCAGCAGGGCCGCGACGTGCACTTCTACGTTCCGACCCACAGCCTGCTGAACTACACGCAGTGGCAGATCATCAGCCCCGAATCCCGCCTCCGGACGCTCCCCTCGATCGACGGCGCCATCGCCCAGGTGTGGACCGGCACCTCCCGCACACCGAACGTGTACGCCGGAGTCGTCGCCGAGCGCACCTTCGAGACGGCGTACCTGGAATATGGCATCGCGCAGGATCTGACCCGCGGTACCGACCGGCGGATGTGGTTCCTGCACGACCCGATCGAGGACCACCCGGACCGCACCTGGGAGGACTACCTCGCGAACTACCAGCGCACCCTGATCGCGTCACTGCTGCACCCTGGCGTCTCCCGGTACGAGGTCGCGCCGTGGCCGAACCGGATATTCAACCGGCCGTACCTGCGCGAGGGAACCGACGAGCGAGAGCTCATCCCGCCGGACACGGCCACGAGCTACCTGATCGCGATGAACAGCCTGCGCGATCTGGATCAGCCGGACGTGCGGTGGGATCAAGAGGGGCCGCGGATCGGGATCGCGCTGTCGGACACCGCGATGTTCCAGCGCTGGTCGCCTGGTGGTGAGAGCGGTCATTACGACGGTCTGCAGGATGCGCTGGCGCTGGAGGGCCGGGAGCAGCTGCACTTCTCGGACTTCTACGGTCTCGCGTTGCCGCCGCTGTTCGACGGGCAGCGGGTCGCGCCGGTGCAGCTGGAGAACGTGATCGATACACCGGATGCGCTGGACGACGTCGACGTACTCGTCCTGAGCTACGAGTTCCAGAAGCCGCTGGCGCCGAGCATCCACTACGCGCTGGCCGGCTGGGTCAACCGCGGCGGCAGTCTGTTGTACGTCGGCGACGGCGCGGATCCGTACCACGAGATCCGATCCTGGTGGACGGGTCGGTACGAGACCTGTGCCGACCACCTGGCCGAGGCGCTCGGCGCGGACCGCGACGGTATTCAGTCGATCGGGAAGGGCCGGGTCCGCTTCCTGCCGGTCCGGCCGGCCGAGTTCACCGAGTCGCCGGAACGCGCCGCCGAGCTGGTTGCGGCCATCCGCGAGCTGGCCGAGGCCGGTGGTCATACGTGGCAGTCGACGAACTGGTTGTCGGTGCGGCGTGGTCCGTACCTGATCGGGGCCGTGCTGGATGGGAACCATGTTGTCGAGGGCAACTACCTTGACCTGCTCGATCCGGGGCTGGGCATCGTCCAGCGGCGGGAACTGGGCCCGGGGCAACTGACTTGGTTGCGTGATCTCAGCTATGACTCGCAGCCGCTGCTCGCCTCGGCCGGACGGGTCGTGGACTGGGTCTCAGACGAGGGCGGCATCAGCTTCACCTGCGAGGCGCCGCGTGGCGTCCAGGTCACCACCGCGCTGCGCGTGCCCTCCGAGCCGACAGCTGTGAGCACGGAGTACGAGTACGACGCGGGCGTGATTTGGCTGCATCATCCTGGCGAACCGGGCGGGACCCGCGTAGAAATCAGGTTATGACTGATGCGGTTGTCTTCGACCTCGACGGGGTCCTGATCGACTCCGAGCCGCTGTGGGACGACGTACGGCGAGGTGTCGTGGCGTCCGCGGGCCGGGACTGGCCGGCGGACGCCACCGAAGCCTTGCAGGGTATGAGTACGCCGGAGTGGGCGGCGTACCTGACCGATGTGGTCGGCGTACCCGGGCCGGCTGAGGACGTGGCGGCCAGGGTGATCGACGAGATGGTGGCGCGGTATCGCTCGGAGCTGCCGCTGTTGCCGGGCGCGGTCGAGGCGGTACAGCGGCTCGCTCGCGATTGGCCGTTGGGGCTCGCTTCGTCGTCACCCCGACGGCTGATCGACGCCGTGCTCGAGGCCGCTCAGCTGACTGACAACTTCCGGGTCACGCTCTCGACCGAAGAGGTCGAGGCGGGCAAGCCCTCCCCCGCGGTCTACAACGAGGTGGTCCGTCGGCTTGGGGTCGATGGGTCGCAGGTCGTCGCGATCGAGGACTCCAGCAACGGACTGCGCTCGGCGTCGGCGGCCGGGCTGCGGGTGATCGCAGTACCGAATGCGAACTACCCGCCGGCGAAGGACGCGCTCGCGCTTGCTGATGCCGTCGTACATTCGCTCGACGAGGTGACCACAGGCCTCGTCGGCTAGAGCGCGCGGACGCGGTTGTTGCGGGGGTTGTGCTCGAGTTCGACCAGGCCGAGGGCTTCGAGGACGGGTGGGACGTAGTTGGCGAAGCGGCCGCGGTAGCCCTTGCGGAGGCCGTACCAGCCGCCGAGCGGGTTGTCCTCCGAGCGCGCCCAGGCCTCGACCGTGCCCGGTGCGGCCGGCTTCTGCTCGTCGGCGTTGCCGAGCGGCATCCAGTCGCCGTACGCCTTCAGCATCGCGTGCAGGTCGTCGATACAGCGCACGTCGTAGCTGAGCTTCGTCGAACCGACCTGGCAAACGAGGGCGGTCTCGTCGCGATACACCTGGTACTGCGAGCTGCCGGGCGGCGTGGTCAGCACCCACGGATCCGCCGCCGTCCCCGAACCTTGTACGTCCATGACTCCCCCTCTTGGTCCACTTTCGGTTACCGTAACACTCAAGTTACCGAGATGGGAGTCTGCCAGTGGAACCGCGTGAGGCCGCACCCGCACTCGACGCGCTGGGCGATGCGAACCGGCGGGCGATCGTCGAGATCCTCGGCAGCGGCGCGCTGTCGGTCCGGCACATCGCCGAGCAGTTGCCGATCAGCAGGCCGGCCGTGTCGCGGCACCTGCGGCTGCTGAAGGACGCCGGGCTCGTGAGCGACGCACCCGATGGGAATCGACGGGTGTATCAGCTGCGCGAGGAGGGCGTGGACGCTGTTCGCGCGTACTTCGCGGAGGTGTGGGGGTCGGCGGCGACCCGGTTCCGGATCGTTGCCGAGAACACGTCGGAGGAGCGGTGATCGAGCCGCTGGTGGTCGAGTTCGAGGTGGACGCGTCGGTCCCGCATGCGTTTGACGTGTGGACGCGTAAGTGTGCGAGTTGGTGGCCGAGCGGTCACACCGTCAGTGGTGATCCGGCGGCGATCAGCTTCGAACCGCAGTCCGGCGGGCGGATCGTCGAGACCGGGCCGGACGGCGCGGAGCACCTCTGGGGCGAGATCCTCGATTGGGAGCCGCCGGGACGGTTGCGATTCCTTTGGCATCTCTTCTTCGACCGCAGCGAGGCGACCGAGGTCGAGATCACGTTCAGCCCGCGCGGCGACGGCACCGTCGTACGCCTCGAGCAAACCGGCTGGGACAACCTCGGTCCGGCCGGTCCCCCACGTCGCGAGCGCACAGGTACTGCGTGGGCGATGATCACCTCCCGCTATATCGCCGCACTGTAGGACCGTTGGCCCCACCCACGATTGCTCGATTTCCCCTTGTCCGCCTTGCATACGAGCACCGAATCAATTCGGTTCAGTGTGAACCGGTCGGCGTCGGCGCCCGTGTAGGGCCCATACATTCGTGAACCACAGGGGAGAAAGCATCATGGGTACAGTGGCAAAGCGTCTTCGGCGTGGACTCGCAGTGGCGGCCGTCGGGGCCGGCATCGCGGTGAGTCTTACCGGTCCGGCGTCCGCGTCGCCGTCGGGCAGTGTCGTGATCGACACCGGCCAGTTGATCGTCACCGGCACGAACCACGCCGACAACATCACGCTCAGCGTGCCGGCCGCGGACACGTCGGTCGTCGAGGTCGACTTCGGTGACGGTACGGCGAAGCGCGTCGTCAAGCGGGCCGATTTCGGCCAGATCCACGTGACCAGCCTGGGCGGCAACGACGTCGTACGGATCGACTACGGCGCCGAGGTGCAGCCGGCCACGATCATCGACACCGGGAACGGCAACGACACCGTGTTCGGTGGCAGCGGCAACGAACTGATCCGCACCGGCGCCGGCAACGACTCCGTCGACGGGAACCGCGGCGCCGACACGGCCCTGCTCGGCACCGGTCGGGACACGTTCACCTGGGATCCGGGCGACGGCAGCGACGTGATCGAGGGCGGGCGCGACCAGGACACGATGGTGTTCAACGGTGCGGCCGCGGCGGAGAAGTTCGTTGCCGCTGCCAACGGTCGGCGACTGCGGTTCACCCGGGACGTGGGCAACATCGTGATGGACACCGACGATGTCGAGCGGCTCACACTGAACGCCCTCGGTGGCGCCGACACCGTCACGGTCGGCGATCTGCGCGGCACCGACGTCCAGAAGGTTTCCGTCGACCTCGGCGCACAGCTCAACACCAGCGGCGGCGACGCAGCTGTCGATGCGGTGACCGTGACGGGGACGCCTGGGAAGGACCACGTCCGGGTCTCTGGTTCGCACGGCAACGTGCGGGTGTCCGGGCTGCGAGCCGACGTACAACTGAAGGACGCGGAGCCAACCGACCACCTCACCGTGAACACCCTGGCCGGCAAGGACCGCGTCTCCACCGGCGGGCTCGCACGAGGCACGATTCAGGTCAGCATCCTCTGACCAGCGCGCGCCGCCGCCTCAGGAGACTTTGGCGGCGGCGTGCAGGGCCAGGCCGTCGGTGGCTGCGATGTCGGCGTGGAACCAGCCGGTCGAGTCGACGGTGTACGTCGGGCCGGTGCAGTGGCCGGGGGGTAGTCGCCGTGGAAGACGTCGCAGTACACCCCGGCCGGGAGGTTGGTGTGGAAGCTGCGGCCGGTCAGCGCGGAGCTCTCGTCGTTGAGGACGAGGTACCCCTTGTTGCCGCGGCCGAAGGCGATCGCGTCGTTGCCGTTGTCCCACCATTCGGTGACTGCGGTCCCGCGAACGGCGTTGTGGAAGCCGACCATGTTCGCGATCACGCGCCACTCGTGCTCGCAGCGCCAGCGGTTCGTGAAGCAGGTCGTGTCGACCGTCTGCCCGGTGCTCGTCGACGGCGGGCCCTCGTCGTTCGAGCTGAACTCGTAGCTCGACATGACCTTCGGCGTACCGTAAGTCCAGGCCAGCATCAACGCGTTCGCCATCGCGTAGCGGCCGTTGTCGCGGAACGTCAGTACGCCGCTCCCCCGCTGCGTGTCGTGGTTGTCGGTGAACACGACCGCGCGATCCGAGGGCAGCGGCTCGGCGAACGTGCGCAGATACGCGAGTCGCTCGGTGTCGAAGATCTTCGCGAGATCCTTGCCGTAGCGGAACTCGAGCACGTCACCGTTGCCGACGTACTCGTCCGGGGTGATCGGCTCGCCCGCGCCGTAGATGACCTCCTGATAGAGGTACGCCGGACGCGACAGCTTCGCCTTGATCGCCGCGATGTCCGCGGCCGGCATGTGCTTCGACGCATCCAGCCGGAACCCGTCGACGCCGATCGACAACAGATCATTCAGGTACACCGCGATCCGCCCGCGCACGTAGTCGGTGTCGGTCGCGAGATCCGCCAGGTCGACGAGCTCGCAGTTCTGCACCTCGTACCGGTCGTTGTAGTTGACGATGTCGTCGTTCCCGTTACGGCCGCAGTGGTGGAAGTCCTGGTTCTGGTAGATGCCCGGGTGGTCGTAGTGCGTGTACGACGAACCCGCGCTGCCCACGCCACCGGACGATCCGCCGGTCATGTGTTGATCACGGAGTCGACGTACACCTTGACGCCGGCGGCGTGGCAACTGTTGACCATGGCAACAAACTCGGCACGGGTGCCGCGGCGGGTGTTGTCGAGCTTGTAGCTGACCGGCTGATAATCCTGCCACCACGGATACCCCGACCCCGGCAACACCACATGCTCCTGCGGCGGCGAGACCTGGACAGCGCCGTACCCCTTGGGGCCGAGGACCGCACCACACTCGCGGCCCACGCTGTTCCAGTTCCACTCGAACAGCTGGACGATCACGTCCCGGTCGCCGGGCGGCGCCGCCTGCGCGGTCGGCACGCACACCATCGACAAACCAACCAGCAGCACAACCAGACGACGAATCATCAGCTCTCCCCAGGGGCGTTGGGAACCCACATCAAACCAGACTCCAGGGTGACCGATTCCTTTCGGGGGTGTGCGGGGTCTACCTGGTGGATTGACGGCGAGAAGGAGTTGATGAGGATGCGGGCGTTGGTGCAGGCAGGCTTGGGTGGGCCTCAGGAGATGCGGCTGGTGACCGATGCGGAGGTGCCGGTGGCCGGAGCGGGTGAGGTGTTGGTTCGGGTCGGGGCGGCCGGGGTGAACTTTGCTGATGTCTCCAAGAGTTATGGGGTGTTCGGGGGCGGGCCGCAGCCGCCGTATGTGGCTGGGTTCGAGGCGGCGGGCGAGATACTTGCGGTGGGGGCTGGGGTGAGTGAGGCGCGGCTGGGCGAATTCGTCGTGGGGGTTGGTGACGGTGCGTTTGCGGAGTACACGGTGTTGGCGGCGCCCGTGCCCGTACCTCCGGGCTGGTCGGCGCAGGAGGCGTTGGGGATGGTGGTGAACTGGCCTACGGCGCTGGCGGCGCTGACGATCGGCCGGGTGGCTGCCGGGGAGACCGTGGTGATTCATGCGGCTGCGGGGGCGACCGGGCAGGCGGCGGTGAAGATTGCCAAGCATTACGGCGCTACCGTCATCGGCACGGCGTCTCCGGGTAAGCACGAGGTCGTGCTGGCTCTCGGCGCCGACCATGTGCTCGATTCCCGGAGCGACGACCTCGCGGCCGACATTCTGGGGATGACCGGCCGCGTCGATCTGGTGCTGGAGTCGGGCGGGAACCTCGAAGCCAGCCTGGCCGTAGCCAAGCGGGTCACCGGTAGGGTGGTGGTCACAGGACTTGCAGGTGGCGAAGCGGCGATCACCAACTGGGACCTCGTGTATAAACACCAGGTCCACGTGATCGGCTTCAACCTCGGCGTACTCATCGAGACCGCGCCGCAGATCTTCGGCGAGCTACCAGCCCTCATCGCCGCCGGCGTCCTGTCCCCGACCCGGCCCACCACCTACGACCTCGCCGACGGCCCGAAAGCGCTTGCTGAGCTCGAAGCCCGCGCGACGGTCGGAAAGCTGGCCCTGCTGCCTTGAGAGAATTGCGTATGGGCTCGGACGAGCAGTTCGCCGCCGACACCGAGCGGTACCGTCGGGAGCTGCTAGCGCTCTGCTACCGCATGGTCGGCTCCGCCCACGACGCCGAGGACCTCGTGCAGGAGACCTATCTGCGCGCCTGGCGTTCGTACGCCGGTTTCGAGAGCCGGGCCTCGATCCGCTCCTGGCTCTACAAGATCGCGACCAACGTCTGCCTCACCGCGCTGGACACCCGACGCGGCCGGATGCTGCCGTCAGGTCTGGCAGGCCCGTACGACGGACCCGACCGCCCACCGCTCCCCGCCGCACCGGGCGAGGTCTCGTGGCTCGAGCCCCTCCCGGACAGCTGGATCAGCTCCGACGACCCGGCCGCGGTCGTCGTCGCGCGTGAGTCCGTCCGGCTCGCACTCATCGCCAGCCTCCAACTGCTGCCGCCACGCCAGCGCGCAGTACTCATCCTCCGCGAGGTCCTCGCCTTCCCGGCGACCGAGACCGCAGAGATCCTCGGCACGACTACGGCGGCTGTGAAGAGCGCCCTGCAACGCGCCCGGTCCGCGTTGGACGACGTACGACCCGACGACCTCCTCGAGCCGACCGACGAGCGGGCACGTGCGCTCCTCGACGGCTACATCACCGCCTTCGAGCGGTCCGACGCCAACCTCCTGGAGCAAGTACTCCGAGCAGACGCCACGCTCGAGGCAACCCCGTTCCGCGACTGGCAGGCCGGCAAGACACGGTGCATCCACCTGCTCACAACGCACGTGTTCGGCAAGCCGGGCGATTGGCGGCTGATCCCCACCACCGCCAACGGCCAGCCCGCCGCAGTCGTCCATCACCACGGTCAGGCCAGCGGCATCGTAGTACTCACCGCAACCACCACCGGCATCTCCAAGGTCGTCGAGTTCCAGGACGCCACCCTGGTGGCAACCTTCAGCTGTCCTCGGGGCGGACCTCGTAGTGGGTGACGGTCAGTTCGCGGTCGAGGAGGTAGGCGTCGTCCTCGGGGTAGTACTTCGCGTGCGTGATGTCGTCGCCGGCGAAGGCGCGGATGCGGTCGAGGTCGGTCCACCAGCTGAGCGTGACGATCTCGGTCCGGCCGTCGCCGAGGTCGCGGGTCAGCAGCTGCGCGCCCTGGTTCCCGGGCGTACGGCGGTAGCCGGACATGCCGGTGCGTTCGACGATCTCGGCGTACTCCGCGGCCTTCTCGGTGGGCACCCACCCTCGCCACATCCGCGCGATCATGCGGCCGTCAGGAGCGGTCGTAGTGCGACGGCGGGAACGGGTGCCGGTCGGTGAGCGGATAGATCTCGCCCTCGGACTCCTCCCGGTCCAGCTCGGCCTTGGCCTCTTCGTAGACCTCGGACTGGGTGACGTCGGTCGGGACCGGTTCGTCCGTCGCCGGCGGTACTTCGTCCGGGTCGTACGCGTCGACGCCCGCCTCGACCCGCTCCTCCTCGGTCCGGCGGTCCAGCTGGTCCTGGTCCGGGTGGATCGAGTCGCCGCCACCGTGCTCGCGCCGATCGCGATGCACGTTCTCCGACGTCTCGAAAGGTTCGTCCGACATCGTTCCTCCTCAACCGGGGGCTCAAGGGGCCGTCACGAACCACAGTAGGCCACGACCTACAGATTGGTCTGGGCCTCCAGCTCATCCGGGTACCGGCCGCCCTCGATCTCGATCCGGGCCGACGCCTCGGTCAGCCGGTCGAGCTCGTCGGCGGACAGCGTGACATCCGCGGCCTCAAGGTTCTCCTCCAGCCGGTGCAGCTTCGTCGTACCCGGAATCGGCACGATCCACGGCTTGCGCGCCAGCAGCCAGGCGAGCGCGATCTGCGCGGGCGTGACGCCGTTCGCTGTTGCGAATGACTGCACCAGTTCAACCATTGCAACGTTGTGCTGCAACGCGTCCGCGCCGAACCGCGGGATCCGCGCCCGCAGATCGTTGTCCTTGTCAAAGGTCGTCCCGACCGTTCCGGTCAGGAATCCCTTGCCGAGCGGGCTGTACGGCACGAACCCGATCCCCAGCTCCTCACAGGCAGCCAGGACCTCTTCCTCGGGCCGACGCCACCACAGCGAGTACTCGCTCTGCACAGCAGTCACCGGCTGTACGGCGTGCGCCCGCCGGATCGTGCTCGCCGCCGCCTCGGACATCCCGTACCGCTTGACCTTCCCGGCCTCGATCAGCTCCTTCACCGCCCCCGCGAACTCCTCGATCGGGTACGCCGGGTTCACGCGATGCTGGTAGTACAGGTCGATCGCCTCGACCCCGAGCCGCCGCAACGACCCTTCCACCGCGCTGGCGACCTCGTCGGGCCGCAGCATCCGCCCGATGGGCTTCCGCTCCACCGGATCGATCGCGTTGGCGAACTTCGTTGCCACCGTCACCCGATCCAGGTACGGCGCCAACGCCTCTCCCACCAGTTCCTCGTTCGCGTGCGGCCCGTAGATCTCCGCGGTGTCGAAGAACGTGACACCCAGATCCACCGCAGCCTGCAGAAGCTTGACCATCTCGGCCCGATCCGGCCGACCGCCGTACCCACCGGTCATCGTCATACAGCCGAGCCCGATCGCCGACACCACGGGACCGTCGGCCCCAAGAGTGCGTTCCTTCATCCCAGTCCTCCTAGTTGCTCACCGCCCAGACAACCCCTGTCGGGCGACGTGCGGGAGGTCGGGTTGAACGGGGTACTGACAGAACCCCTCTCGCCGGCGCCGGAGTTCGTAAGGTGGAAGCGTGAGCACGGAGAACCGGAAGCAGGTGCGTGACTTCCTCGTCAGCCGACGCGGGAAGGTCACGCCGCAGCAGGCCGGGCTGCAGTACTACGGCGGCAACCGGCGGGTGCCGGGGCTGCGCCGGGAGGAAGTCGCGATGCTGGCCGGGCTCAGCGTCGACTACTACGCCCGGATCGAGAAGGGCAACATCTCCGGCGTCTCCGAGACCGTCCTGCACTCGATCTCCGACGCGCTCCAGCTCGACGAGGCCGAACGCACCTACCTGTTCGACCTTGCTCGTACTGCGAACGCCGGCCACCGCACCCCGCGCCGTGAACCCGCCCGGCGGGTCAGGCCGGCCGTCCAGCGAATCCTCGACGGGATGGCGGCCACGCCCGCGCTCGTCCGCAACGGACGCCTCGACATCCTCGCCGCCAACCCACTCGGCCGCGCCCTCTTCGCACCGGTCTTCGAGAGTCCGACCGCCGCGCCCGGGCAGGCGCCGAACCATGCGCGATTCGGGTTCCTCGACCCGAAGGCGCACGACTTCCACCCGGACTGGAATCTGTCCGCGAACACCAATGTCGCGATCCTGCGCACCGAGGCCGGACGGGACCCGTACAACAAGCATCTGACCGACCTGATCGGCGAGCTCAGCACCCGCAGCGAGGACTTCCGCACCCGCTGGGCCGATCAGAACGTCCGCCTGCATCGCACCGGCACCAAGGCCTTCCGGCACCCGGTCGTCGGCGTGGTCACCGTCGATTTCGAGGCAATGGAACTGTCGGCGGACGCCGGCCTCACGCTCACGGCGTACTCCCCCGAGCCCGCATCCCCGTCGGCCGAAGCGCTGGCTCTGCTCGGCAGTTGGACGATGACAGCGAGTCACGCCGGAGAAAGTGCCTGACTTTTGGGGGGTGGCCGCGCGTAGGCTCTGGGAGTGACGTGCCCGTAGCCAAGGGGGGACCCGTGAGTCAGCCTGATACGCAAGCCGAATACCCCGATCAGATCGATGCCGCGGTTCTGAAGATCGCCGGTGTCGTGGTGCTCGGGGCGATCATGTCGATCCTCGACATCACCGTGGTCAACGTCGCGCTGCCGACGTTCCAGGACGAGTTCGGGACGCCCAGCAACCCGATCGCGTACTCCACGGTCGCCTGGACGGTCACGGCGTACACGCTCGCCCTCGCGACCGTGATCCCGCTGACCGGCTGGGCCGCCAACCGGTTCGGTACCAAGCGGCTGTACATGACCGCGATCTTCCTGTTCACCGCCGGCTCCGCCCTGTGTGCGACCGCCACCGGCATCAACATGCTGATCGGCTTCCGGGTCCTGCAGGGTCTGGGCGGCGGCATGCTGATGCCGCTCGGTATGACGATCATGACCCAGGCCGCCGGCCCGCGCCGGATGGGCCGGCTGATGGCGATCCTCGGCGTGCCGATGCTGCTCGGCCCGATCCTCGGCCCGATCCTGGGCGGCTGGCTGATCCAGGTGGCGAGCTGGCACTGGATCTTCCTGATCAACGTGCCGCTCGGCGTGATCGCGCTGATCTACGCCCGGTTCGTCCTGGCCAAGGACCACGCGGAGCCGTCGGAGTCGTTCGACTTCGTCGGTGTGCTGCTGATGTCGCCCGGGCTGGCGCTGTTCCTGTTCGGTATCTCCTCGCTGCCGGCCGAGGGCGGTGACTTCGGGGCACCCCGGGTCTGGGTGTCGATCCTGATCGGCGTGCTGCTGATGGCCGCCTTCGTCTGGCACTCGTTCCGGCCCGAGCATCCGCTGCTCGACCTCAGGCTGTTCCGCGACCGCAACCTCACTGTCTCGATCGTCACGATGTTCCTGTTCGCGGCCGCCTTCTTCGGCGGCCTGCTGCTGGTCCCGACGTACTTCCAGCAGATCCGCGGCGAGTCCACGCTGCACGCCGGTCTGCTGGTCGCGCCGCAGGGCATCGGTGCGATGGTGACGATGCCGATCGCCGGACGGCTGGTGGACAAGGTCCCGGTCGGCCGGATCGTGCCGTTCGGGATCGGGTTGATCGTGATCGGCATGTTCGGTCTGACGCAGATCACCGAGACCACGCCGTACGGCATCCTGATCGCGATGCTGTTCGTGATGGGTCTGGGCATGGGCGGCACGATGATGCCGCTGTTCACCACCGCCCTGCGGACCCTGCGCGGTGCCCAGGTCGCGAGGGGCTCGACACTGCTCAACATCACCCAGCAGATCGCCTCGTCCTGCGGTGTCGCGACGATGTCGGTGATCCTGACCAACCAGCTCAACAACTCGCCGATCATCCCCGGTACGGAGAATGTCCCAGGGCTCGGCGAGGGGCTCCGCGAGACGCAGGCAGCGATCCTGTCCAACACCCGTCCGGAGAGCATCGCCCCGCTGCACCTGGACCCGGCCGTGATCGCGCGTGGTCTGGCCGATGCCGCGTCGTCGTTCGCACACAGCTACTGGGTCGCCTGGGTGCTGGTGGTCATCACGCTGATCCCGGCGCTGATGCTTCCGCGCAAACGCGAGGTGGTCAACCTGACCGACGAGAAGGCCCCACCGGCAGTCATCGACTAGAACCTGAGACCAGGGATTTCCACTGGGGCGACGCCGGCGGAGGCAGAGCAACCTTTCACGTATAACCGCTACCTCGTGAAAGGGATCAAAATGTCTTCGTCAGCGTCCCCCAGGCCCAGCCGGCGCACGGTGTTGTACGGCGGCCTCGCAGCAGGGCTCGCCGTACCTGCCGTCACGGCACTGGGCGACCAGGCCGTAGCAGCCCCGGCTGCCCTCTCGTCAGCGTCCGGCTCCACAGCGATCCGGCCGTTCCACTTCACCGCTTCCCGCGACCAGCTCAACGATCTTCGTCGTCGCGTCGCCGCGACCCGCTGGCCCTCGGCGGAGCTCGTCGCGGACCGCTCGCAGGGCGTCCAGCTGGCCACCAGCCAGGCGCTGGCGAAGTACTGGAACACGCGGTACGACTGGCGCAAGTTCGAGGCCAAGCTCAACAAGCTGCCGCAGTACACCACCGAGATCGACGGCGTGGACATCCACTTCATCCACGTCCGCTCCCGGCACGCCGACGCGCTGCCGCTGATCATGACCCACGGCTGGCCCGGCTCGATCGTCGAGTTGCTCGAGACGATCGGCCCGCTCACCGACCCGACCGCTCACGGCGGTAGCGCCGCGGACGCGTTCCACCTGGTCCTGCCGTCGGTCCCCGGGTTCGGCTTCTCCGCTCAGCCGACCGAGACCGGCTGGAACACGGCCCGGACGGCGCGGGCGTGGGACGAGCTCATGCGCCGCCTCGGCTACCCGAAGTACGTCGCCCAGGGCGGCGACGTCGGGGCCGCGGTCACCGACAACCTGGGCCGTCTCGCGCCCGCGGGTCTGCTCGGCATCCATATGAACCTGCTCGTTCCGGCCCTCGGCGGCGCCCAGTTCCCGGCGACCACTCCGGAGGAGATCGCCGCGTCCGCGGCAGTCGGCGAGTTCGGCCGGACCGGCAACGGCTACATCGTCGAGCAGTCCAACCGCCCGCAGACGATCGGCTATGCACTGCTCGACTCGCCCGTCGCGCTGGCCTCCTGGATGCTCGACCACGACACCGACAGCTACTACAAGATCTCCAAGGCGTTCCGGGGCGGACTGGTCGCCGGCAACCTGACTCGCGACCACATCCTCGACAACGTCACGCTGTACTGGCTCACGGGCACCGGTGTCTCGGCCGCCCGTGCCTACTGGGAGAGCGGGATGGCCCGTGCGGGCGGCGGGACACCGCCGCCGGTCACCGTGCCGGTCGCGTTCAGCGCCTTCCCTGGCGAGATCTTCCAGGCACCGCGCAGCTGGGTCGCGCTCGCCTACCCGACCCTTGCCTACTACAACAAGCCCGCCCGCGGCGGTCACTTCGCCGCCTGGGAGGAGCCGCAACTGTTCACCGAGGAGGTTCGCGCAGCGTTCCGATCGCTCCGGTAGCACCTTCCGGCGCTACGGTGAAGGCGAGCAGGAGGGGCAGGCATGCTGCGGATCCGTTTCACCAGCGCCGACCTGGCACGCGTACGGGTGGCGAGCGGACCGCATCCGTTGTGGGAGTCGGTGCTGAGCATCAACGGCCTGCAGTACCACAACCTCCCCGCCCGCTACTGGGCCTGGCGAAGCGCGCTGAGCGAGCATCAGGACATCCTGCGCGCGGCGTACTCCGTCGTACCGGCGTCGGGTAACTTCGCCGACTTCCTGACCCCGACCAGCCCGGCGACGGACGTCGACGAGCAGTTCGATGCGATCCGGCGGGTGCCGCAGGCCGTCGTACGAGATGACCTGGCCCGCACGTATCCCGCCGAAGTGCCGACGCCGCGGTGGGCGGAGCAGGTGTATGACAGCGGTCGCGTCGATCCCGTCGTACAAACCCTGGAGCGGTACCACCACACCGCCGTACGCCCGGTCTGGGGCGCGGTCCAGACCGGGGTCGAGCAGGCCCGGCAACGGCTCACGGCGCTGCTCCTGAGCGCCGGGGTCGAGGGCCTGCTCAGCCGGCTGCACACCTCGATCCGCTGGCGTGATCCCGTCCTCGAGGCCGACTACCTCACCGATCAGACGCTGGATCTCGACGGCCGCGGGCTGCTCATCGTCCCGTCGTACTTCTGCTTCGGGGCGCCGGTGACGTTCATCGACGGCGATCTGCCGCCGACCCTGGTCCTTCCGATCCAGCCGGACGACGCGCCCGTCGACGAGTCGATCGGCGACCTCGACGTACTCGTCCGGCTGCTCGGCCCGACCCGCGCGAAGTTCCTGGCCGGCCTGGAGAGCGCCGCATCGACCAGCGAGCTCGCCCACCGCCTCGGCGTCTCACCGGGCTCGATCAGCCAGCACGCGAAGGTGCTGCGGGAGAGCGGCCTGATCACCACGACCCGCTTCGGACACTCCGTCAACCACACCCTCACTCCCCTGGGCCGCGCAGTACTGCGAGGGCTCTAGCAACTCGGCCTGATTGGTGGACTCCTGAGGGGGCAGATGTTCTAGGCTGGCGCGATCATGAGGTCGACGATGCCGGATGCCGGGGACCAGACCCGGTTGCGGCAGCTGAACGAGCGCGCCATCCTTGCGGCCGTGCGCTCCGCCGGTGACGTGCGGGTCGCCCAGATCGTCGAGCAGAGCGGGCTGGGACGCACCGCGGTCGAAGAAGTGCTGTCGAGTCTGGTCAGCCGCCGCTGGCTGGTCGAGGAGAGCCCGGCGATCCGGGGCCGCGGCCGGCCGGCTCGCAGCTACCGGTTCCGGGCCGACGCCGGGTACGTCGTGGGGCTCGACATCGGGGCGTACTCCGTTCGTGGGGTGCTCACCGACCTGAACGGGCAGACGCTCGCGAACCAAAGGCAGTCCGTCTTTCCGGAGACGCCGCGCCTCGACCGGCTCGCGGCGGCTGATGAGGTGGTCGCCGCCTGCGCGCGTGAGGCCGGCGCGGAGGTGTGGGCGATCGGCGTCGGCACCACCGGGCTGGTCGACACGGCCGGCACCGTCGTCCGGGCGAACGCGATTCCGGACTGGGCCGGCACCGACCTCGCCGAGTACTTCGGCCGATCGGCACGACTCGTTGTCGTCGACAACGACAGCCAGCTCGCCGCACTCGCCGAACAACGCCGCGGGGCGACGGACATGGTGTTCCTGCACGCCGGCCGTCGTACCGGGTTGGCGCTGGTGCTCGAGGGCCGGTTGCGGCGCGGTGCGTACGGCGCGGCGGCGGACATGTCGGCGCTGCGAGGTGTCGCGTGGGAGGCGGCGCTCGAGCACCTGCATGCCGCCGTACCGGCTGAGGTTCCTGAGATGGACAAGGCGGAGCGTGCCTTCGCCGCCGCTCGGAACGGCGATCGGGCCGCAGTCAACGCCGTACGGAAGTATGCGCGGGCGATGGCGGTCGCCGCGGCAACGGCCATCTCGATCGTCGATCCACGACTGCTGGTGCTCGGCGGCGCCTTCTCGCAGTCGGCCGACGTACTGATGGAACCGCTCGCCGCCGAACTGGATCGACTGTGCCCGCGCGTGCCGGAATTGCAGGCTTCTTCGTTGGGCGCGTTGTGTGTCGCGCTCGGCGCCTGCTCACTCGCGCTCGACGCCGTCGACGAGCGGCTGCTCGCCCGGTCGCGTGGCCCGCTGCCGACGCTGGCGGCCGGCAGCCTCGACTCCCCCAAGCGCTGACTCGCGTTCTCCGATTGTTCAGTCAGGCGTTGACGCCTGCCCTCGGCGAGGCTATTAATGTCGGAAACAGGCAATAAACCGACAGTACTGCGCACACACGAGCGCCCTCCCCCAGGAAGTAGGTTCGCAGTGAACAGACGGATCCGCCGCCGGACGTTCCTCACCACCACCGGAGCGGTCGCCACCGCCGCGGCGGTCGGCGACCTCGCGTATGCCACCCCGGACGCACTCGACGACGCCGCCACTGCCGGGTACGTCGACGTACAGCTCCTCAACATCACCGACCTGCACGGCTACCTGCAGCCGACCACGCCCAGCCAGGGCAGCGTGATCACCGGCGCCGGCGGTGTCCAGGTGACCGTCGGCGGCGCCGGGTACATGGCGACGCATCTGAAGCGGTTGCGCGAGGGCCGGCCGAACTCGATCTTCTTCTCGTCCGGCGACAACTTCTCCGGCTGGCCGTTCGAGATCGACGCGCACGCGAACGAGCCGACCGTCGAGGCGCTCAACGCGCTCGGGCTGCAGTTCAGCACGGTCGGCAACCACGAGCTGGACCAGTCGGTCAGCTTCCTCGTCGACCACATGGAGCACGGCAAGCCCTACCCGGTGAACGGGCGCGACGACAACTTCGTCGACTCCACCGGTCACCGCTTCCGCGGCGCGAACTTCCGCTTCTACACGGCGAACATCGTGCACGCGGATACCGGCCGGACGATCGTCCCGCCGTACAACATCGAGTGGGTTGACGCGGGCCGTGGGCGCAAGTTGCCGATCGCCTTCATCCACCTCACGGTGATGGACACCCCGACCGGGTCCACGTCGTACCAGCCCGAGCTGCGGTCACTGTCGGACGTGGGGCAGGCCAACAAACTGGCCGCGCAGCTCAAGAAGCGCGGTATCAATGCGATCGTCATCAACATCCACGACGGCGGCGTCGCCGGTAACGACTACAACGCCGGTACGAACCCGTCCGGGCCGATCTTCCAGCTCGCCGCGCAGGCCTCGCCGGACATCGCCGCGATCGTCACCGGCCACTGGCACTGCCGGTTCAACATGATGGTGCCGGACCCGAACGGCGTACCGCGTCCGGTCGTCGAGGCCGGCAACCACGGCTCGCTGATCAACGAGATCAACCTCAAGCTCGACCCGCGGACCGGCCACGTCATCCGTGAGCTCACCACGTCGACCAACCACGCCAACACGCGCGACGTACCGGTCGACGAGGAGCTGCAGTACATCGCCGACTACTGGACCGCGAAGGGCGCGAAACGGTTCGCCACCCCGCTGGCCAAGGTCACCGGCGACTTCACGCGTACGCCGAACGCGTCGGGCGAATCGACGATGGGCAACCTGGCCGCGGACTTCGCGTACTGGGACGCGAACCAGCACCGCGGCGGACGTGCCGACCTCGCGCTGATCTCGGTCAAGCCGGTGTCGGGGTCGAACGCACTCACCGGCGATCTTTTGTTTGCCAAGGGCACCAATCCGGCCGATGCCGACGGCACCGTTCTGTTCGGCGAGGCGTGGAACGCGTTCGGCTACGGCAATCCGGTGCTGACCGTGACGCTGCCCGGCACGCAGCTCCACGCGGCCTTCGAGGCGCAGTGGGTGGCGCAAGCCAACGGGACCGAGAAGTTCGCACCGTTCGCGGTGTCGCACAACGTGAGCTACACCTACGACACGACGAAGCCGATCGGTCAGCGGGTGGATCCCGGTGCCGTCCGCATCGATGGCAAGCCCCTCGATCTGACCCGCAACTACCGCGTCGCCGCCCTCGCCTACACCCTGATCGGCGGCGACGGCACCCAGGTCTTCACCGGCTTCACCGACCCCTACCGCAACGACCGCGACCACGAGGGCTTCATCGCCTACCTGCGCGCCCACCCGACGCTGACCCCATCCACCCTCGACCGCGCCCGTCCGGCGGGCTGATTGCGGAGTGGTCTTGTCCGGTTAGCGGTCAAGTCTGGGTAAATCGGGGACAAATCGGTACTTGTCGGTCCGTACGGTCCTAGGGTGGAAGTGTTCGCCTGGCGGTATACCCCACAAAACCGGGCTGACAGGCCGATTGTGCAGACCGCGCGACCCTCATCCCCGAGACGTGCAGGTGCCCCCGTCGGTCCGAGTCCACGCCCGAGCCGCCAGGCGAGCCTTGATCCGCCGCGTGCCTTCGAAACGTTTGCGGGCGGCGACCAATCCAGTGGATTCGTCGCCGCCCGAGCGCCGAAGGCGCGGCTAGAGCGAGTGGAGCTTGTGGAAGGGTGCGGGGACTCGCAGGAGGCGGCCTTTGCCGAGGTCGACCACTACTGCTTCGGTTCCCTCGACAATGGTGATCCGGCCGATGCCCTCCTTGTCGTGGGACACCCGGTCGCCAACCTCGAACGTCTCTATCGGGGCGGGCACCCGGCGCTGGAACGGACTCGTGGACAGGTGACGACGCGTCGTCGCGCGTGAGGACTCCATAGCACCTCCAGTATGTGCCCAACCCGGCCGCATCCGTGCACCGAGGGCCGATTCTTTACGGCAGCATGGACTTGACCAGCCCGCCACGTGAGACGGAGACCTGTCGATGGACCCAGCCGGAGAGCGCAGTCCCGCCCTGCAGGGCGTCGCGTTCGGCGTCTCGATCCTGAGCTTCTTCGCCCTCGGCTGGCTCGGCTGGGGAACCGGAGGCCATCTGCCGACAGGTGCGCAGATCGCACTCATGGTCGTGGCCGCGCTCCTCTCCGTCGGCCTCGCCGCGTTCGCCTGGCGGCGTTGGCGGACGACCAGGCTGCCCGCCGTACCTGACACCGAGCGCCGGCTGTCCGGCCGGGCCTTCGGCATGATCATCGGGGTCGAGTGGATCGGCCTCGGCATCGTCTCCGGCATCCTCGGCGGCACCGGCCACACCGACGCCATCGCCCCGGTCATCTGCGCCGGCGTCGGACTGCACTTCATCCCGCTCGCCCAGCTCTTCGGCGTCCGGGCGTACTACGTCACCGCGGCCGTCATGTGTCTCCTCGCCGTACTCACGTTCGTCCTGGCGCCGTCGACGCCCGCACTCTGGACGGTCCTCCCCGGCGTCGGTGCCGCGATCACCCTCTACGCCACTTGCATCGCTCTCCTCGCCTGGAATCCGACTAGAGGAACGTTGACAGCAGCAACGTCATCGCCAGCCCGATGACCGAGATCAGGGTCTCCATCACCGACCAGGTTTTGATGGTCTCGCCAACGGTCATGCCGAAGTACTCCTTGACCAGCCAGAAGCCGGCGTCGTTGACGTGCGAGAAGAACAGCGAGCCGGCGCCGATGGCGAGCACGATGAGGGCGATGTGGGTGGAGTTCTCGCCGACGGCCAGCGGTGCGACGATGCCGGCGGCCGTCACGGTGGCGACCGTGGCCGAACCGGTCGCGAGCCGGATCAGTACTGCGACGATCCAGCCGAGCAAGAGTGCGGACAGGTTCGCGGCGATCGCGATCTTCGCGATCGCGGTACCCGTCCCGCCGTCGACCAGGACCTGCTTGAACCCGCCGCCGGCGCCGACGATCAGCATCACCCCGGAGATCGGCATCAGGCTCGACCCGATCTTCTTGCTCAGTTCGGGGATGCCGAAGCCGATCGCCGTACCGAACGTGTACATCGCGAGCAGTACGGCGAACAGCAGCGCGAACACCGGGTCACCGATGAACTGCAGGACCGGATAGAGCGCGTTGTCCTTGCTCATCCACACGTCCGACGCCGCCTTGAGCAGCATCAGTACGACGGGGCTCAGCACCGTCACGATCGTCCAGGTGAAGCTCGGCGTCCTCGTCCGCTGCGTCTGCTGGGTCTGCTCCGTCTGCTGCGTCTGCTCTGTCGCGACCTCGACCCCGCCGTGACCCGACGGCGACCCGCCCGACTCACCGTCCCGCGCCCCGCCCGAAACCTCCAGCGCAGCACCGGCCGCCCCGATCGGCACCCAGCGAGCAGCCACCTGGCCGAACAGCGGCCCGGCGATCACCACAGCCGGGATCGCCACCAGCAGACCCAGCGCCAGCGTGACTCCCACGTTCCCGTGCAGTACGCCGATCGCCGCCAGCGGTCCCGGGTGCGGCGGAATGAACCCGTGCAGCACCGACAGCCCGGCGAGCGCCGGGATGGCGAGCAACATCGCCCGCGAACCGGTCCGCCGGATCGCCAGCACGACCACGGGGACCAGCAGCACCAGACCGATCTCGAAGAACATCGGGATGCCGATGATCGCGGCGATCAGCGCCATCTTCCACGGCAGCACGGAACGTTTGCCGCGGAGCAGGGTGTCGACGACCTGATCGGCGCCACCGGAGTCCGCCAGCAACTTCCCCACCATGGCGCCGAGCGCTATCAGCACACCGACGTACCCGAGGACGCTGCCGACGCCGTTCTCGTACGACTTCGTGACATCGGCGGCTCCGATACCGGAGGCCAGCCCGACGAACAGGGCACCGATCGTGAGCGCGAGGAACGCATGCAACTTCAGCCCTACGATCAGCGCGACGATGATCCCGATCCCGATCACGGCGACGATCAGCACCCGCGTGTCGTGCCCGTTCCAGGGGGCGTGAACGTCGGCGTCAGCCGCCAGAGGTATCGCTTCGATGAGACCCACAGCTTCACGCTCCTCGAGACCGCGTTGCCCCCTCCCCGCAGTCTCCCACCGGGCCTGCGCCGAAACCTCCCAACGGCGCGCCGCTCACTCACCGGAACAGATCCAGGCCCTTGCCGATCAGAACGGTCGACAGCACGGCCAGCAGTACGACGGTGATCGTGTTCAGATTGGCCAGCAACCACGCCTCGACCGACCGCAGGCTCCGCGCCGACCGGTCCGGTCCGACAAGTACGACGGCCAGCAGCGGACCGAGCACCGTCAACGACGCCGCGACGACGAAGATCGCCACCGAGGCGATGAGCTCGACCGACGACAGACCGGCGCCGCCCAGCAAGCTGCCGGCGCTCAGCACGAGTGGAAGGTTCTTCACGTTCGCCAGCGCCGCCGCGGCCCCGGCGAGCACGAGCCCGGGCGCGGACAGCGTCGCCATCCGGTCGACGATCGCCGGCCGCGGCGGCTTCGTCCCGGGCTCCGGCCGCTTCCGCCAGTACCGAACGGCAAGGACACCGAACAGTACGCCGATCGCCAGCTGCACCACGTCGATCCCGTCACGCGCGGACTCCTCGTGCCCTTCCGCGACCGTGTCCGTGAGCCAGGCGATGAGCCCGACAGCGATCGCCAACGCAGTGACCCAGCCGACGGCGAAGCACAGCCCGGCGCGAACCGGCTGGTCGGACAGCAGCACGAGCACGATGCAGATCATCGGCACGGGGCTCAGCGCAATCGCCATCGCCTGCGGCAGGACCGCGCCGACAACAGGCCACACGTTCTCAGTGCCCGTTCGCCGGTGGCGGGACCTGCAGGACCTCGACGATGCTGATGCCGAGCATGTCCAGATGGTTCAGGATGCCGGCGAGCGCTGCTTGGTCGTCGAGGTACCCGTGGAGAACGGTCTGCGGGGGCTCGGTATCAGCGGTCATCGACGGGAACGCGTCGGTCAGGTCGCGCGACAAGGTCCCCTTCACCCGGATGACGTAGTGGCCCATAGGACGCCCCTTTCACGGCCGTCCCTTCGACTCTGCTGCCGCGGTGGCGAACCCGGCTCCCCCGGATCGGGGGATGGTGGTTGTTCGCGCGGTCAGCAGGCTGAGAGTTGTGGCCGAGTCCTCTCCACCGGCGGTGCCGACCCCTCGAGCCGCTCGGCGGAAGATTCCGAAGCCGGTGGTGCAGCTCGCCCGGCTCGTGCTCATTGCCGTGGTGGCCTGGCTGCTGCTGCGCTTGCTCCGCGGTGTCGACTGGGCCGAGGTCGGCCACGCCCTCACCCATCTCAGTGCGTGGCAGATCGCGGTCCTGCTGGTCGTGGTCCTGATCCGCCGGGCGATCCTGGCCGCTCCGCTCGCGCTCCTCATCGCCGGCCTCAGCTACCTGAAGGCGATGATCAGTGATGTCGCGGCGGCCTCCGTCGCCACGATCGCACCCTCCCCCGGCGACGTCGTACTGCGACTCGCGATGCTGCGCTCCTGGCGGATCGACAACACCGACGCCGCCTCGGGCCTGACGCTCAGTACGACGATCTTCTACATCGCCCGCCTCGCCGCGCCGGCGATGGGCTTCGTGATCTTCTGGGCGGCGCGTGGCTTCTACGCTCCGTTCGCCTGGGCGGGCCTGATTTTCGGCGCGGCGGCCGCCGTACTGCTGGTCGGCCTGCTCTATGCGCTGCGCGCGGAGCGCTCGGCCGCGACGATCGGGCGGCTGCTCGGACGACTGATCCAGCGGGTGCGGCCCGCCAGCGCGGGTCCGGTGGTGTGGGAGGAGCGACTCGTCTCGTTCCAGTCCCACAGCGCGGGACGGATGCAGGAGCGCGGGTGGCTCGCGATTCTCAGCCAGCTGCTGCTGGTCGGGGTCGAGGCGGGTGTTCTCGTTCTGTGCCTGGGGTTCGTGGGGGTGAAGCTGGACAGCTCGACCGTGCCGGTCATGTTCTGCAGCTTCATGGTCGTCTATCCGCTGACCGGTCTGCCGTTGATGGGAGCCGGGATCATGGACGCGACGTATGCGGCCTTCGTGTCCAACCACAGTGCCATCGAGGCGACCGACCTCGTGGCGGGACTGCTCGTCTGGCGGGTCGCCGTACAGCTCCTGCCGGTTGTCGTCGGGCTGCTGACGATCGTTGTGTGGCGGCGGTTCACCTGGAACGGGTGACCCGGCCGGGAACCGTGGATGCACACCCTGGTCGCATGACGGTGCGCTGGACCCGACCGCTGGTGCTCGCCCTTGCCACCGTGCTGTTCGCCGGGCTGTTCGTCGGCGCATCCCAGCCGGCCGCCGCGGTCTCGCCCGAGGACACCGCCGCACAGACACTCGCCGAGCGCTACTCCCCTGTCGTCCGGTTGCAGAAGCTCGGTACGCGCTGCGACGACGGCGAGCAGTTCCAGCCCACCGACGTCAACGCCGTACTGGGTGATCAGCAGGTCGCCCTGCGCGGTCCATGGCGGCCGCCCGATCTCGTCAAGACCCAGCCTGAGGCCTCGGACCTCGGCCGCGGGTACCCGGGCCATTTCCTCGACTTCCCCGGCGACCCGTTGCGGCCCGGCTGCGACTACGCCGAGTGGTCCGCGCAGATCAACAGCACGCATCCGGCGACCGTCTACGCTCACGTGACCGGCGACCCGGCGTACCCCGGGAAGCTGTCGCTGGAGTATTGGTTCTTCTACATCTTCAACGACTACAACAACACCCACGAAGGCGACTGGGAGTCCGTTCAGCTCGTCTTCGACGCGGCGACGCCGGAGGCCGCGCTGGCCACCAAGCCGACGGCGGTCGGGTTCAGCCAGCACGGTGGAGCCGAGCGGGCGCGGTGGGGCGACGCGAAGCTCGAGATCGTCGACGGCACCCATCCGGTCGTCTATCCGGCCGCCGGTTCGCATGCCAACAAGTACGGCCAGCGGTTGTACCTCGGTCGCGGCTCGGAGGGTCTCGGCTGTGACGACACGACCAGGCCGGCGACCGAGCTCCGCCCGAACGTCGACTATGTGCCGATGGCGCGTGCAGACTACCTGAAGGAGTATCCCTGGCTGGCGTTCGAGGGCCGCTGGGGCGAGCGGCAGCGGTCGTTCTTCGACGGGCCGACCGGGCCCAACCAGAAGGCCTCCTGGGTGACGCCGATCCAGGATGCCGAGGCAACCTGGCGCGACGACAGCACCGTCGTACCCGCCGGCAAGGTGCTCGGACCGAGCGGCACCGGCGTCTTCTGTACGGCGGTCGGCACCGCATCGAACCTGCTCCGAGAGACCCTCGACCGGATCTGGTTGCTCGCCCTGATCCTGGCCGCGCTGATCGCGCTGATCTGGTTCGCCGCCAGCCGGACCCGCTGGACCGATGCCGAGCCGTTGCCGGCTCGCAGGCGGCGCGCTTGGGGTCAGACGGTGGTGTCCGCGCTCCAACTGCTCCGACAACGACCTGGCCTGTTCGGCGCGTTCGCCGCGACGTTCGTCGTACTGGGTCTGGCCACCCTTCTGCTTGCGGACCTTCAGGCGGCGCGGCGCGATTCACCCACCGATCTGGGCGCGCCGACCGAGACCGCGACCGGCTTCTGGGCTTCCCTGGTCGCGCTCGCGATCACGATCCTCACCGCCGCGACGTACGTCGCACTCCTGGCCGCCGTCACCTCGACCCTCGACCGCCTGGACCGGGGCGAACCGGCAACCGCTGCCCTCACCTGGCGTGACGTCAGAGGCCGCGCCCGACCACTGACCGCTGTGGCAGTGCGGTACTTCGTCGTCATCGCCGTACTGACGATCATCGTCGCGACGATCCCGCTGGCCATCTACTACGCGGTCAGCCGGGCCTTCGCGATACCGGCCGTGATGGCCGAGCAGGCCTCCGCGAGTACGGCGCTGAAACGCAGCCGGCAACTGGTGAAGGGCCGCTGGTGGCGAACCGCCGGACCGCTCGCGATCATCGTCGGGCTCGGCCTCTCGGTCGGACCGATCGCCGGCATCATCCTCCTGCTTGCGACGGACTGGCAGCCCACGCTGATCAACGTGGTGTCGTCGCTGCTGTTCGCGCTGGCCATGCCGCTCGTGGCGGCGGCCGTCGTCTACCTGTACTTCGACCGGTCCGTCACCCACCGGGAGTCGCCCGGATCAGGTGACCTCCCGGATCCCGACCGTACCTATTCTCGGCAAGGGAGGTAAGGCATGTCCCAGGCTGACGGCGGATCGCAACAGCCCGCGGAGAGGCGCGGCCCGAACCGGCTGCTGATCACCGCCATCGTGGAAGGCGTGATCGTCGCCGCGCTCGTCGCGACGCTGATCATCGTCAGCATCCGCCGCAGCGGCGACACCGCGAACGCGTCACCCGCAAGCGGTCAATCCAGTACGGCGATGTGCGCGGCGATCCCGGTCGCGAACCAGGTCCTGCCCTCGGTCGTGACGATCTCGGCGAGCGGCAGCGGCGCGGCCGGCACGGGATCGGGACAGGTGTTCCGGGACGGCGGCTACATCCTCACCAACGACCACGTCATCTCGTCGGCGGTCGGAGGCGGGTCCGTCACCGTGCAGTACAGCGACGGTCACAGCTCCGCGGCGACGATCGTCGGACGCGATCCGAGCACCGATCTCGCCGTACTGAAGGCAGCCGACGAGGCGAAGGGCTATCCGGTGATCGGCCTCGGCTCGTCGGCCAATCTCCAGGTCGGCCAGCCTGTCGTCGCGCTCGGCGCTCCACTGGGTCTGGCGAGCACGGTGACGTCGGGCATCGTCAGTGCACTCGACCGGTACGTGCCGGTGCCGGGCGACACGGTGACGCACCACCTGATCGGCGCGATCCAGACCGATGCGGCCATCAACCCCGGCAACAGCGGCGGTGCGCTGGTCGACTGCTCCGGGAAGCTCGTCGGAGTGAACGCCGCGATCGCGACCGTCCCGAACGCGTCGGGCGTCAGCGGTGGCGGAAGTGTCGGTCTCGGCTTCGCGATCCCGATCGATCTCGCGAATCCGATCGCGGACCAGCTGATCAAGACCGGGAAGCCGGGGCACCCGACGACCGGGTTGCAGGTCCAGGAGATCCCGCCGGCCCTTGCGCAGGCGTCGGGTTCACCGAGCGGCCTGTTCGTTCTCGCCGCGACCGGGCCGGGTGCGGAGGCCGGGCTGAAGGCCGGCGACGTGATCACGAAGGTCGACGGTCAGCAGGCCGTCAGCAGTGAGCAGATCGTGGTCGCCACGCTCACCCGCAAGGTCGGCGACAAGATCGAGCTGACCTACGTACGCGCAGGCACCTCGGCCAACGCGACGCTCACCCTCGCCGCGCCGTAAACGGCTCAACGGGCTGCGAGGCCAGCAGATCGAGGCCGAGCTGCCGAGCCAGGAACTGCGCGGCAAGCTGACCCTGCACGCTGTTCCCGGCCTGATCCAGCCGCGGCCCGAATGTGCCCAAGGCGCCCTTGCCGGGCGAGACCGTCACGATGCCACCACCGATCCCGCTCTTCCCCGGTACGCCGACATCGAGCAGCCAGTCACCCGACGTCTCGTACAGCCCCGCGATCGCCATCACCACCAGCGTCACCCGGGCGACATCGGCATCGACCACCCGCTCCTGTGTCAGCGGACAAACCCCACCGTCCGCCAGCGTCGCCCCCATCACCGCCAGGTCCGTCGCCGCAACGCTCAAGCAACTCTGCCGCGTATAAAGCTCCGTCGCCTCGGCAGCATCGCCGGCCAGGCCGCCGACACTCTGCAGGAGAGCCGCCAGCGCGCGGTTGCGATGATTCGTCGCCAGCGCCGACTCCAGCACCTCGTGGTCCAGCTCGAGCGTACGACCCGCGAACCGGGACAGACCGTCGACGATGAACTGCCACCGATGCTCCAGCGAGCTGCCCGGCGTCAGACTGGTCGTCGCGATCGCGCCCGGATTCACCATCGGGTTGGTCCGCCCCGCGGTCGACTGTTCGACCGCCTGCACGGAGTTGAACGGCAGACCGGTCGCGTTGACCCCGACCAGCTCGCGGATCGCATCGATGCCGACGGCCTGGCACATCAGCGCGAACACGAACGGTTTCGCGACGCTCATGATCGTGAACGGCCGCCGCGCGTCGCCCGCCTCGAACAGCCGCCCGTTCGTCTCAACCACACACAGTCCGAACGTGTCCGGATCGACCCGGGCCAACGCCGGGTACACGCCCGACACCGTCCCTTCGGTGACATCGCGGTACAGCTCGTACGCCACCCGCACCAGGTCGTCGACGGTCGACGCGTCGGGCAGTCCGCCCGTCGAGATGTACCTGCCGGCGGACACCTCAGAACGACCAGACGAGCGGGACGATGATGATTGCCGTCAGCAACCACCACGCCATCACGACCAGGCCGAGTTTCCAGTAGTCGCCGAACCGGTAGCCCGCCGGGCTCATGATCATCATGTTCGCGGGCGTGGAGATCGGGGTCAGCAGCGAAGCGGCACCGGCGACCGCGATCAGCATCAGTACCGGCTTGACGTTGGTCCCGGTGCCTTCGGCCGCCGCGACCGCGATCGGCGCCACGATCAGCACGGTCGCGGTATTGCTGACCATCTGACCCAGCGCGGCCGTGACCACGAAGAGCGCCAGCAGCAGCAAGTACGGACGGCCCGACCCGACCGCGTCGATGATCAGGTCGGCGATCCGGTCCGCGCCGCCACTGGACTGGATCGCGCCGGACAACGGGATCAGCGCACCGATCAGGACGACGATCTGCCAGGAGATCGCCCGGTAGGCCTGCGCCGGACCGACCACCCGGGTCAACACCATCGCCGTCGCCGCCAGCAGACCAGCCATCGCCGGCGGTACCGCGCCGGTCGCCAGCAGCACGACCATCGCCGCGAGGATCGCGACCGCGATCGATGCCTTCGGCCCCCACGGCACCGCCTGCCGCCGGACCAGCTCGGGCGAGTCGACGAGCAGGATGTCCCGGTCCCGGCTGAGCTCGTCGAGGGTCTCCCACGGCCCGTGCACGAGGAGCGCGTCGCCCTCGGCGAGTTGCGTGTGCCGATTGCCCCGGTCCTTGCCCATCCGCTGGACGGCGATGATCACCAGGTCGTGCCCGCGGTGCATCCCCGGGAACACCGTCTCGCCGACGAGTGCCGACCGCGGCGGGATCACTGCCTCGACCACGCCCGAATCCCGAGTCAGCAGATCTTCGACCGGTGTCATGCTGACCGCGAGCAGGTTGTCGACAACCAGACTGCTGATCTTGTCCGACGGCCCTGTCACCACCAGCACGTCCCCGGCGTCGATCGCCGCGTCCGTCCGGTTGTGGCCCTGCCCGTCCTGTACGCCGACGATCGCCACCCCGGGGTACGGCGTGAGGTCGAGCTCGCGCACGCTCTGCCCGAGGAACGGCGACAGGTCGCGTACCTGCAGGCGGTAGAAGCCGTCCTGCAGCGCGTAGTGAACGTCGAGTGTCTCGGCATGTACGGCGAGGTCGGCGGCCGGATGCGCCGGCCGCGTGACCGGCAGCAGTTTGGGGCCGAGCAGCACCGAGATCGCGATCGTGCCGATCACCAACGGCACGCCGACGACCGCGAAGGCGAAGAACGGGAACGGACCCGCGCCGGCATCGCTCGCGGCCTCCGACACGATGATGTTCACCGGTGTTCCGGTCAGCATCAGCAACGAGCCGGCGCTGCCCGCGAACGTGAGCGGCATCAGCATCTGCGACGGCGGCTGCCCGATCCGGATCGCCAGCATGACCACCAGCGGGAGGAGTGCCGCGACGGCCCCGTTCAGCGTGATCAGGGCGGACAGCACCGCGCACAGTGCGGTCACGGCGATCAACAGGCGGGTCCGCGTGGTTCCGGCGTACCGGACGATGGTCTGGCCGGCCCACGCGGTCACGCCGGTCGAGTCGACCCCCTCGCTCACCACGAACAGCGTGGCGATGAAGATCACCACCGGGTCGCCGAAGCCCGCGAGGACGTCGGTGAAGCCCAGCACGCCCGTCGCCCACAAGGCCAGGGCGACGAGCACCGCGACGACATCGACGGGCAGCCGGTTCCAGACGAACAGGACGACGGCCAGCCCGAGGATGATCAGGCTGAGTGTGCCGTCATCCATCGCCGGGGCCTACCCGAGGTGAACCGGAGCGGACGGACCCCAGGGAATCCCGATCAGGTACCAGGCGATGTAGAACAGCGTCCACGCGACCAGCACGATCCCGGTGTACGGCAGCATCATCGACACCACCGTGCCCATCCCGGCCTTCTTCCGGTACCGCTGGCAGACCAGCACGATGAACGGCAGGTACACCATCAGCGGCGTGATCACGTTCGCCGGACCGTCCCCGACGCGGTACGCCGCGATCACGGTCTGCGGCGCGATCCCGAGCCGGTAGAACAACGGGATGAAGATCGGCGCCAGGATCGCCCACTTCGGGATCACACCGGGCATGATCAGGTCGATGATGAAGACCAGCAGGATGAAGCCGATCAGCAACGGCAACGCCCCGATGTCCGCACGCTCGAGCAGATCGGCCAGCCCGGTCGCGGCCAGCGTCGACATGTTCGTGTAGTTGAAGTAGGCAATGAACTGCGCGATCAGCAGCATCAGGAAGATCAGTCCGCCGAGGCCGTTGAACGTCTTCACGATCGCGTTGATCACGTTCGTACTGCCGGTCAGCGACTTCGCGCCCTTGCCGTAGCCGAGGCCGGCGGCCAGGAACAGCATCGAGATGATGAAGAGCAGGCTGCTCATGAACGGCGAGGACCCGAAGATCTCGCCGGTGTCCGGGTTGCGCAGCGGGGCGTTCGGGATGAACGTCAGTGCCGACACGATCGCGACCGCGACGAGCAGGTAGTAGACCGACCAGCGCAGCCCGCGGGACTCCAGCTTCATCTCCTCCTCGCTGGGCTTGTGGTCGACCGGCGCGTCGTCCGGGGCCTCGGACGGGTCGTACTTGCCGAGCCGCGGCTCGAGGAGGCGCTCGGTGATCACCGTCATCACCGCGGCGCAGAACAGCGTCGCGGCGATGCTGAAGTAGAAGTTGTGCGTGACGTTCAGGTGGGTGTCGGGCGAGACCAGTTTGATCGTCTCGTTGGTGACCTCGGTGATGATGCCGTCGGCCGGAGTGATCAGCACGTTCACGAAGAACGCCGCGCTGACCCCGGCGTACGCCGCCGCGATGCCGGCCAGCGGATGTCGCCCGAGGGAGGCGAACGCCGCCGCGCCGAGTGGTATCAGGACCAGATAGCCCGCATCTGACGCGACGCTCGAGATACCGCCGAGCAGCACGATGATGAACGTGATCGCCCCCTTGGGCGCCACTTTCACCATCTTCCGGATGAGCGCGGCGATCAGCCCCGCTTCCTCGGCCACGCCGACCCCGATCATCGCGACCAGGATCACCGCGACCACGCCGAAGTCGTTGAAGTTCTGCACGGCCGTGGTGAAGATGAACCGGATACCGTCGCCGGTCAGCAGACTCTCGGCGGTGATGGTCTCGTGCTTGACCGTGTAGTCCGGGATCGCCGGCGCGGGTGGCGCGTCGTTGCCGGCGACACTGGAGCCGCCTTCGTACTCGGGTGCGACCTGGACCGTGGCCGGCTCCGCGACCTCGGTGGTGACGCTCGTCCCGGCCCAGGACAGGATCTGGGACAGCACGATGACGATCACGATCAGCGCGAGGAAGATCAGCGCCGGGTGCGGGACTTTGTTGCCGACCCGCTCGATCCCGTCGAGGACGCGTTGCATCCCGCCCTTCTTGACGGGCTGCTCGTCCGGGACGACCGACTTGGCGTTCATGCCGCGCCGCCCGTCGGCCGGGCGAACCTGAGCGCGAACTCGATCAGCAGCTTGGTGCCGAAGCCGGTCGCGCCCTTGTTCCGCCACGTTCGCGGCGCCGGGAGTTGCGCCGTACCGGCGATGTCGACGTGGGCCCAGGGTTTGCCGTCGATGAATTCCTCGAGGAACAGGGCGGCGGTGATCGAGCCGGCGTTGACGCCGCCCATGTTGGTGAGGTCGGCGATCGTCGAGTCGAGCTGGGACCGGTACGACCGGTGCAGCGGCAACTCCCATACGGGCTCGTCCACCGAGTCACCCGCCCGCCGCAGTTGCTCGACCACACCGGAGTTGTTGCCCATCACACCCGCTATCTCGACCCCGAACGTCCGCAGGCACGCGCCGGTCAGTGTCGCGATGTCGACGATCGCGTCGACCGGTTCCTCGGTCGCCAGCGCCAGCGCGTCGGCCATTACCAGCCGGCCTTCGGCGTCGGTGTTGAGGACCTCGACCGTGGTGCCGTTGCGCATCGTCAGTACGTCGCCGAGCTTCATCGCCGACCCGGACGGCATGTTGTCGGTACACATCAGGTAGCCGGTCACGGCCGCCGTACAACCGAGGTCGCGCAGCGCCGTCATCGATGCGAGTACGGCGGCCGCGCCGGTCATGTCGTTCTTCATCTGTGCGTGCGACTCGTCGCTCGGCTTGAGGCTGATACCGCCCGAGTCGTACATGACGCCCTTGCCGATCAAGGCGATCCGGCCCGTCGGATCGGCGGGCTGGTAGCGCAGCCGGACCATCCGGGGCGGCTCGACGCTGCCCCGGTTCACGCCGAGGATCCCGCCGCAGCCCATCGCGATCAGCTGCTCCTTGTCGAAGATCTCGACCTCCAGGCCCGCGGCGCCGCCGACCTCGGCCGCGACCTCGGCCATCCGTACGGCGGACAGCGTCGTCGCCGGGCAGTTCGCCAGGTCCCGGCCGAGACTGCAGGCCGCCGCGACGATCCGGCCGCGTTCGACGCCGGCCTCGGCCGCGGCGGTGTCGTCGTCAGAGGCAACGATCAGCAGCGATTCCAGCGTCGGTTGCTCGGCGTCGCGGCCGACGAAGTACCGCCAGCGTGCCAGCAGCACACCTTCGGTCACGGCCTGCGCGAAGTCCGCCACCGAGACGCCGAAGTCTTCGGACGCGACCTCGACCGCGAGCTTCTTGTGCCATGGAACGGCGCGCGCGAACTCCGCGGCCAGATCACGGACCAGCGTGGCGTCGGCCTCGCCGCGGTCGCCGATCCCGACCGCGACCCGGACGGGACCGTCGGCTCGCGGCAGAACCAGCGTTTGACCGCGTTTGCCGGTGAAACCGGCGGACTCCAGCCCGGCCAGGTCGGTCCCCAGCTCCTCCGGGGGTTCGACACCAGCTGACGACATGGGGACCGGTACGGCGAGCGCGTCCGCCTCGTCCGCGGCCTGCTTGAGCGGGACGACAGCGACCCGAACCTGGTACCGGGTCGAAGGAATCGGATCGAAGTCGCGTGGGATCGTGTTCACGAAACCTCCTCGGCCGGACCGGGATCAGCTCTGCAGCGCCTCGACGAGTTCTTCCTCGCGCTCCTTGGTCAGGTTCGTCTGGATGATCGTCGGGCTGAACGGCTTGAGCGCGTCGACGACGCGATCGACGGTGGCCGACCGGGCCAGCAGGAACACGGCGGCGTGGCCGTCCTGCAGCTCCTGGCCGACCTTCTTGATCAGGTCGTCGTTGATGCCGACGTCGGTGAGCTTGCCCGCGACTGCTCCGGAGGCCGCACCGACGGCGAAGCCGGCCAGCGGGTTCAGGAAGATGAGTCCGATCAGCGTTCCCCACAGCGCGCCGCTCGCGGCGCCGGCCCCGGTCAGGTTGACGGACTGGTGGATGCGGACCTTGCCCTTGGCGTCCTTGTAGGCGTACGCCGCGTCTTCCCGCTGCAGCAGCTGCTGTTTCGCCAGATCGTCGGTCAGCGCGACGACGCGCTCGGCGTCCTCACGACTGTCCAGACCGAGAACCACCAGATGGGTCATGCGAACTCCTCGATGGCAGGCGCGTCCCTGTGCCGCGCTGGACGGCCTCATCCCATCAACCGGGCCCGCCGCCGACCTCCACCGATTAGGGTGAACCCCGCTCATGGCGGGCCAGGAACGCGGACAGCGGGCCGGGCAGCTCGGCCGGGCGGTCGCCCCAGTCGTAGACGATGACGGTGCCCGCGATCAGGTCGTGCAGGGCCCGATGCTCGCGCTGGAACACGACCGGGACGAAGCCCAGTCCGAGCGGTATGACGCTGATCGGGAAGCCGATGACCCAGCGCAGGGCCTGCCCCGGGTGGATCGCGCCGCCGTCGGTGCGGATGACCCGGAGGCCGACGATGCCCTGGCCCGGTGTCCGGCCGGCGACCGCGAGGAACCCGAACGCGTAGCCGAACGCGAACACCGCCAGTGCGATCGTTGCCGGGAGCGCATGTCGTACCTCGACGCCCCAGAACGAGGTGGTCAGCAGGTTGACGCCGGCCAGGCCGATCGTGAACGTGGTCGCGATGATCAGGATGTCGAGTGTGGTCGCGATCGCGCGACTGACGGCACCGGCGTACTCACCGGTCACTGTTCGGGATCTCGGCGCGGGTTCCCGGCGCAGCAGGCGGGTGACGCCACGGTTGAGGATGGCGTCCAGGCCGGCCAGTTGCCGCCGAACCAGGTCGACGAGTGAGCCTGCCAGCCGGGTCTGGCTCTCGACCACGATCTGCGGCACACCGGACCGGCGGACCAGGCTCTCGACGTCGACCCGCTCGAGCAGACGGCCCAGGTCGACGCGTTCGAGCAACCGTTCGACATCCACCCGGTCCATCAAGCGCTCGACATCGATCCGGTCGATCAGGGCATCGAGGTCGACGCGGCTCAGCACCCGGTTGATGTCGACGCGGTCGAGCAAGGCGTCGAGGTCGATATGGGACAGCACCACGTCCGGTTGAACCGTTTCGATGACCCGGCCGGTGACCTTGCCGGCGAACCGCCCCAGGACCCCGCCGGGACGGGCATTCACCCGCTCCGGGTGATCCACGGCTACAACAACCCGACGGAACGAGCGGTCCGCAACGCCGCGGATCTCTTGTCCACGCCGAGCTTGCGGTAGAGCGAGATCAGGTGGGTCTTGACAGTGTTCTCGGTGATGAACAGGGCCTGGGCGACTTCGGCGTACGAACTGCCCAGCGCGAGCTGGTCCAGTACCTCGGCCTCGCGGGCGGTCAGCCGGATCCGTGCGCCGTTCACGACCGCGTCGAGGCGGCGCGGCGGCGGAGTGTTCGCGTCCGGCCTCGTCCGTCCCAGCGGGGTCATCCCGCCGGCCTGGCTCCATCCGGCCTGGTAGTCGGACAGCTTCTCCAGCGCGGCCGCCGCGAACGGGTGCGGGTTCGGACCGGTGACGTGTCTGCGGAGGCGGTCCAGGAAGGCGGGCTCGTCGCCGGCCGAGGTGAGTACGTGCAGCATGCGTTGCGGCGTGACGCGGTTCAGGGTGTCGACCAGCGCGGCCTCGGCGGCCGGGTCGTCGCCGGTCCGGTCCAGCAGAACCGTCCGGAACGAGGCGGCGGCCGACGCCAGCGGCGGGTAGATGTCGGGGTGCTCGAGACCTGCCTCGATCAGCTTCAAGGCGGTCGGGACGTCCTCCTGGATCATCGACGTCATCGCCCGGATCAGCTCGGCCTCGGTCGCGTTGCCCGTGCGCTCGAGCACCGTGAGTTGCGCGTCGACCGTGATCTTGTCGCCCAGCAAGGTCGCCAGCCAGGACCGCAGCAACGCCAGGTCCCGCGAGAGGTACGTCGGCAACGGGCCTGCGGCAACCGGGTCACTGGTGAGCTCGGTGAGCGCCTCCGCCAGCCGACCTCGCTCGACCAACAGCACCGCTCGCAGCATCGCACGCAGCCCCGCGACCACGGTGTCGGATCCGGCCACGTCGGCATCCGCGACCTGTTGGAGGTAGCCGCACGCGGTGTCCAGCTCCAGCTCGCTGACCGCCGCGAATCCCAGCACGACCTGCGCACGTACGGCGTACTCCGGCGGAAGGCCGCGCTCTCCCCCGGCGTCGACGGCCGCCTGCGCCGATTGGGCCGCGCTCTGGACCTGGCCGCGGACGTGCTGCACGACCGCCCGGTGCGCGAGACCGCCGGCGATCAGCTGGTGATGCCCCGCCATCCGCGCGGTCACGAGCGCCTCGTCCAGATGGCTGAGCGCCGCGTCCAGCTCGTCCGCCCAGGTCTCCGCGGCCGCGAGCTCGATCAGCAACCACGCCAACCGCTCAGGACCGAGTACGGCGCGCGTCAACAGCGACCTGGCCCGCTCGATCGCCGCGTGCACGTCATGCCAGCCGTAGCGCGACTCCCACAACCGCAGCAGTACGGCGTCCGCCAGCGCGTCCGGCGCCGATTCGCTCGCGACCTCGTCCGCCAACGCCGCATCCTGTACGGCGCCCGCGACGTCGCCGGTGACTCGGCGCAGCAGCCCTCGGACTCCGAACAGCTGCGGATGCTGGTCGACGTACCCGGCTGGGAGCGCGTCGAACGCGGCCTCGACCAGCTCGGCCTCGCCCGCGGCAAGGAGTGCCGGCCCGTGGCCGAAGAGGATCCGCTCGACCAGCTCGACGTCGTCGGCGTCCAACGCGCTGCGCAACGCCGCTTCGCTGGCGCCGTGGCTCTCGTAGTACAGCGCCGAGCGGTGGTGCGCGGTGACGACGAACTGCCGGTCCTTGGCGCTCGTCGCGATCCGCCGTCGTAGCAGCTCGACCAGGAGCGGGTGGTAGCGGTAGAGAGGGTTACTCGCCGACTCGTCGGCGTACGCCGTCACCAGGAGACCGCTACCGGCCAGGTCCTCGAGCATCGAGCCGGCCTCGCTGTCACCGCTCAGCACAGCTGCCAGCTGACCCGTCAGCGAAGTGGTCGCGAAGGTGCTCAGGAGCATCGCCAGGACCCGCTCGTCGAGCGTGTTCAGCGTCTCGCCGAGCAGCAGGTCGAGCACCGGCCGCTGGTTGGCGAGCGGCCACACGACATCACCGGACGCCTGCAGCGTGCGGGCGGCGAGTACGAGCGCAGCGGCCCAGCCGGCCGTCTTCTCCTGGACCAGCGAGATATCGTCCGCGGTCGCGTTCCCGGCATGTGCCTGCACGAGCTCGGTTGCCTCGGCGTCGTTGAAGCGCAGGTCCCGCGAGCGCAACGTCAGCGCCATCCCTCTGATCTCGAGCTCGGAGATCGGCAGCGGCAAGTCGTAGCGGGTGGCGAGCAACAGCCGGAGCGCGTGCGGCGCCTCCTGCAGGACGCGGGCCAACGCGGCGACCGTTGACGCCGGCAACAAATGGGCGTCGTCGACGACGATCGGGTCCAGCAGCTGCGAATCCTCGGCGCCGGCAACCCGCTCGAGGAATCCCTGTAGCGAGCCGGGCGCCTGCCCGGGTACCCAGACCACCGGCTCCCCTGCGCGTCGCCGGCGCGTCACCCAGTCCGAGAGCAGGACCGTCTTGCCGGTGCCGGCCGGTGCGATCACCATGGTCAGCGGCGAACCGACGCCCAGATCAAGGGCCGAATGCAACCGCTCGCGGGTGACAAGTGTGAGCGGCGGTCGCGGAGTCTTACCGTCCGCCGACTGCCGGAACGCATCGCGCTCTCGATCGAGCCCCGGGCTCGTCACGCGCGTCACCCCTCCCCTGGGCGGGCGTGCTCTGTCCGAAATCCTTGGAACCCAACTCCTCGTACGTGCCTCGAAAATCGAGACTAACCGGTTCGTGCCGATTGTGGCAGGGGTCGACACACCCTCGTTCGCCGGTGGGGAGCCGCGGCGACGCTCAGTCGCGGCGACGGATCCGCGGCACCTTGGCCCCGATCCAGACCGCGACCACGACGAGCAGACCGATACCGATCAACCAGCCCCACAGACCCTCGGAGACCGGTCCGAGCCGCCCGAGGCCGAATCCGCCCGGGTCGTTCGCCTGCTGCAGGGCAACGATGTAGGCGATGATCGCGCGCTTGTCCTCGGGGAGCATCACGCTGTCGGAGAAGACCGGCATCTCCTGCGGGCCGGTGAGCATCGCCTGGTACATGTTGCGCGGCGTCGTCCCCATCAATGACGGCGCGTAGCGGCCGTTCGGGAGCGCGCCGCCGCGGCCGGCGAAGTTGTGGCAGGCGGTGCAGTTCGTCCGGAAGAGCTCGCCGCCGCGGACGATATCCGCCTGCGTCACCTTGCTCACGTCGTACTCGTCGGACGACGGGATCGCCGGCCCGGGGGCGAGCGAGGCGACGTACGCCGCCAGCTGGGCGATCTCTTCCTCGGTGTAGACGGGCGGCTTCTGCGGGATCTGCGCCTTGGTCTGGGCAGCGGGCATCCGTCCGGTGCTGACCTGGAAATCGACCGCGGCCGCGCCGACGCCGATCAGCGAAGGTCCGGCGATCCGGCCGCTACCGTTGGTGCCGCCCTCGGCGTGCAGGCCGTGACAGCTCGTGCAGCCGACCGCGAACAGCCGCCGGCCGGCCTCGATCTGGTCGGACTGGGGACCGTCCGCACCCGTCGCGCTGCGCGGCACCAGCACTGTGTACGCGAGACCGACCGTGACCAGCGCAGCGCCGATCACCAGTGTCTTCGCGAACCTCCGTCGACGCACCGGACCAGCAGACCCTGGTAGCACGCGCATTGTGATCCCCCGATTCGGGTGAGCTTCAGCGAGAGTCGCGTTTCGCCTGCCGGCGGGCGCCCATCGCCCGCGTCGAGGCGTCCTTCTTCAGACCGCCGGTGGTCTTCTTCGCCGTCCGCGGCCGGCTGACCGCTTCCGACTTGGAGCCATCGGTCGCACGCACGGCAGGTGCGGCGGCCTTGGCCGCCCGCGCCGCTTCGAGCCGCTCGGTGCGCAGCTGCATCGAGGCACGGTTGGCAACGACGGAGACTTCACGACTGACCTTCGCCAGTACCGACTCGAACAACTCGGCCTTGTCACGGTCCCGCTGGTTACGCGGATACGACATCCCGCGGCCGCCGACGCCCGCCACTGCTGCGCTGGCGCCACGCCGGTAGTTCTTCACGTACTTCGTGCGTGCGCGCCGGATACGCTGGTGGAGGTCCAGCAGTTCGTCTTCGTCCAGGCCCTTCAACGCGTCCCGCTCGGTCTCCGCGACGAGCAGACGCTCGGCCTCTGTCAACGAGTTCAGCAAGCCTTGGTTCATTGGATTCTCCTTAGCCGCTCTCGCAGAGTACGGACATTTGTACAAGACCGACAAGCCGCCACACGCGCATTGTGATCGACATGAGTGAGAACTCCGTCAAGCAGTCGCAGGGACTGCATGTGGTCCACAGCGGCCGGCCGGAAGCGGCTCCGCTGCTGCTGATCCACGGTTCCGGGGCGTCCGGCGCCTGCTGGGCGCCGATGGTTCCGGCTCTTGCCGAACGCCACCATGTCGTGACGATCGACCTGCCCGGTCTGGGTCATTCGGCCCCGGTGACGTCGTACGACATCCCTGCACAGGCAGCGCGGGTGGCAGCGATGATCGACGCGCTCGAACTCGGGCCGCTCACCGTCGTCGGGCATTCCAGCGGTGGGTACGTCGCTACCTCGCTCGCGGAGCAGCGGCCCGAACTGGTGAAGTCCATGGTTCTGCTCAGCACCGGCCCGCGACTCGAGGCGCTCCGCCCGCAACGGGCGATCATCCGCGCGTTGTCCGGCCCGCCGCTCGGTCGCCTCATCTGGGCGCTGCGTTCGGACAAGCTCATCCGCAAGGGCATCAGCGCAGTCTGTGCCGTCGAGGTGGATATCCCGGACGAGTTGGTCGCCGACCTGCGTGGTCTGCCGTACCGCGACTTCGTCGACGTACTGCGCTGCAACGGCGAATACATCACCGAGCGCGGCGTGCCCGAGCGGCTCGCCAAGCTCGACGTACCGCTGCTGGTCGTCTTCGGCGCCGCCGATCCGCGCTGGGATCCGGCGTCGGCCAAGGAGTACGCCGTCGTACCGGGCGCGCGGATCGAGATGCTGCCCGGGATCGGGCACGTGACTCCCCTCGAAGCTCCTGAACGCGCGGCGAGGCTCGTACTGGAGTTCACGGCCTAGCATCAAATACATGCGCTTGACCGTGTCGCCACCTGACTGGACGCAGGTGGAGATCGCCGTACCACGCTCCCCGGGCAAACTGCCCGGGGTGAGCATGGCCGGGTTCCGGCACCGGGCGCCGGCGTTCGTGGACATCGCGATGGTGGCGCATCCGTCGGTCACGTTGATCGTCGATCTGAGCGAAGACGAGGGCATCGTCTACGGCGCACACGGCCGGTCCGAGAAGGGCAGCGCCTTCGTCGGGCTGCTCCCCGGCGAGGTGCACGCCGCCGGGACGCTGGGCGAGTGCCTGCAGGTCCGGTTGTCGCCGGTGGCGGCGGCTCGCGCGTTCGGTTCATCGGCAGAGCTCACGGGAACGGTCGCGTCGTTCGCGGACGTGTGGGGCCGCGGAGCCGGGCATTTCCAGGACAGGTTGCGAGGTGCCGCTTCCTGGGACGAGCGGTTCGCCATTGTCGTGGAGGTCCTCGGCCGGCGATTGGATGCGTCGGTCGATGCGGAGGTCGCGCACACCTGGCAGCGGACCTTCGCCAGCCGGGGGCGTCTGCGCGTCGACGGCCTGGCGAGCGAGGTCGGCTGGAGCCGCAAACGGCTCTGGGCACGCTTCCGCTCCCAGCTCGGCATCACCCCAAAGCGAGCAGCCCAACTGGTCCGCTTCGACCACGCCGCCCACCTCCTGGCAGCGGGCCGAGCGGTAGCCGCGGTCGCTGCCGAGAGCGGGTACGTCGACCAGTCCCACCTCCACCGTGAGGTCACCGCCTTCGCCGGTACGACGCCGGCCGTGGTCGCCGCTGCTCCGTGGCTGGCGATCGACGACATCGCCTGGCCTTCGACACCGAGGAAGTAGTCCCGTCCGGCGGCTACTGTCGGGGGCATGGACCAACTCGTGGTGGATGCGCCGATCGTTGCTGTCACTGTCTATCCGGGTCGCGCACGAGTGACGCGCCGCGGACAGATCACCGTGCCCGCCGGGGATCAGACCGTGTACGTCGAACCCCTGCCACTGTCCCTCGAAGAGGACTCGGTCCGCGTCGCCGGCCGTGGACCCGCGACCGTCCTCGGCGTGGACGTCGCGATCCAGCATCACCCGCAGGCGCCGGACGAGACCGTCGCCGCGTTGGAGCAGGCACGACTCGATGCCCAGGACGAGGTCACGCAGCTCATCGACGCCGATCACGTCCAGGAGCAGCTCGACACGTTCCTCGCGCAGTTGGCCCGGCGCGCCGGCAACAGCTTTGCGCGAACGCTGGCGTCCGGCGAGGCAGGGGCCGAGTTGGGCGGGTTCACCGAGTCGCTCACCGACCGGTTGTCCGCCGTACGGGCGACGCGTCGCGAGCTCGCCGCGCAACGTCGCGAAGCCGAGAAGCGCCTTGCTGCCGCGGACCGTCGGCTGGCCGCGATCGTGCAGCAGCGCACACCCGACCGCCGCGCCGCTGCGATCGCGCTCGCGTTGGAGACCGAGGCCGAGGTGGAGATCGAGCTCTCGTACGTCGTACCCGCCGCCAACTGGACCAGCTCGTACGACGTCCGTCTGACCGGCGACCGCCTGACGCTGAGCTGGTACGGCCTGATCACGCAGCACAGCGACGAGGACTGGCCGGAGTGCGACCTGACCCTGTCGACCGCACGGCCGACCGTCACCGCGAAGGTGCCCGAGCTCGACCCGTGGTACCTCGACCGCTTCCACCCGCCGATGCCGATGGCGGCCCCTGGCGCGCCCGTCTCACTCGGAATGCAAGTGGCCGGCGGGGCTGAGCGCCTGAAGTCCCGACGGGCGTCCGCGGGCTTGATCCAGGAGCAGGCAGCCTTCGAGGCCGTCGAGGCGACCGTCGAGCAGGGCATGACCGCCGCGAGCTACACCCCGCCCCGGCCCGTCGCCGTACCCGCGGACGGAGCGACACACCGCGCGACGATCGCCTCCATCGACCTCGACGCCGAGCTCGACTACATCACGGCACCAGTGCGATCGACCGACGTACATCTGCGCGCCACCGTGGTGAACTCGTCCGCCCACACGCTGCCCGCCGGCAAGGCATCCGTCTTCCACGAGGCGGAGTTCGTCGGGTCGGCCGCGCTGCCGCTGTGGGCACCTGGTGAGGATGTCGAGCTCGCACTAGGCCTGGACGACCGCATCCGCGTCGAACGCAAGCTGGTACGCCGGGAAGCGAGCAAGGCGACGCTGGGATCAACGCGCCGGCGTCAGGTCGAGTACGAGACGAAGGTGGAGAACCACACCCCGCGCAACGCCCGGATCACGGTCCTCGACCAGTTGCCGGTGGCACGCGACCACGAGATCACCGTCAAGCCGCTCAGCGCCGAACCCGAGCCGGCCGAGACCACCGACCTCGGCGTCATCACCTGGAAACTCGACCTGGCCGCCGGCAAGGAGACCACGATCAAACTCGCGTTCCGCGTCGACAGCGCCAAGTCCGTCGACCTCACCGGCTGGCGCGAGTAGCCGCTCAGCTCGTCGTGCGAGCGGCCTCGAGGGCGAGGAGGAGTTCCGCCACCGAGCGGGGATCGTTGAGCGAGCGGCCGGTGCGCTCCTCGATCCGGTGCAGGCGGTGGCGGACCGTGTTCGGGTGGCAGTAGAGGAACTCACCTGTCTCGGTGGCCGAGCCGTTGTGGGTGGACCAGGCTGCCAGCGTGTCGAGCAGGACCTCGCGGTCGTCGGGTGCGAGGTCGTCGAGTCCGCCGAGGACGTTGCGAACGAAGTACTGCATCACGTCCGGTGCGGCGACGGCCGCCATCGTCAGCGGGGACTCCTCGAACAACGTCACCGCCGACGCGGCCGTCGACCCCGCGAGCGCGACGCGGGCGAACCGTACGGCCTGCCCGGTCGCGTCGAGTTCGTCGTACGGCGGACTCACGCCGACTCGGCCGGTCGCCGACTTGCTGAGGAAATCGACGAGTACGGCGAGACGCCCGGGCGGAACGCACACGACGCCGATCTGCAGCTCGGGCAGCAACCGCCACGCAGAGGCGAGACCCACGGACCGCAGCCGCTCCTCCGCCGCCGGCAGCGCCTGCCGACCGACCTCGGGCACCGCCGCCGCCACGACCACGAACGGGCCCTTGTACGGCAGCCGCAGCAACTCGGCGGCCTCCCAGACCGTTCCGCCGCCAGGCATCCGGCCCTCGAGCAGCGCCTCGACCAACGCGGAGCGCTGCTGATCCTGCTCGAGCAGCCGCCGTGACTGCACATCGCGGTACGCGTCCGTCATCGCGTCGGTGTACGACGACTGCATCTGCCACAACCGGCTCGATGCCAGCACCAGGACCTGATCGGTGATCCGCGCCGCGGCCGCCTCGGCACGCACGACGTCCCACAGGTAACGCGTCCCGACCCGGTACGCCGCCATCACGTCGGCGAGCGGCGCTCCCTGCTCGGCCCGCAGCCGACCGGTCTCGCGCGCCGACACCGGATCCGAACCGTCCCCGATCAGCGACTCGAGCATGAACTCGAAGTTCGCCCCGCACGACGCCCGCAGCGCTTCGGCCGGAACCAGCCCGCCGGTGCGGTAAAACTCGATCTCGGTCTCGATCGAGGACGCCATCGCCTCGATCAGCTCGCCGCCGCGCGCCCGCAACCGCTCGATCAGGTCCTCGATCTCGGGTTCGTCGGCGCGCCCACTCATCTTCGGAGCATAAGCGCCGTTGTTCGCGGCCACAGTCCGAGCGCGCCGACGTTGGCCGCCGCCCCATCGGTGAAAGCGCCGCCCGGCCGGATGGTGGAACCACAGCCCGAGCCACCCACCCCGGAGCACCCCCATGACGAACCTCAGCCTGAACCTGTCCGAGTCCGCGGCCATGTACCCGGACCACCCCGCGATCCGGCTGGACGACGACGTCCTCCGCTACACCGACCTCGACAACGCCGCTGCCCGCATGGTGACCCTGCTCCGCGAGTACGGCGTACGGCCCGGCGACCGGGTCGGCCTGATGCTGCCGAACGTCCCCGAGTTCGCGATCGTCTTCTTCGGCATCCTGCGGGCCGGCGGGGTCGCCGTACCGATGAATCCGTTGCTGAAGCGGCGCGAGGTCGAGTACTACCTCGCCGACTCCGGGGCGCGCGTGCTCTTCGGTTGGCACGAGGTCGCGGCGGAGGCCGAGGCCGGAGCGAAGGCGGCCGATGCGCAGCTGATCGCGGTCGCACCGCAGGAGTTCCGCGCGCTCGTCGGTGAACGTGAGCCCGCAGAACTCGTCAGCCGGGACGGCGACGACACCGCGGTCATCCTGTACACGTCCGGCACAACCGGCCGGCCGAAGGGCGCCGAGCTGACCCACGCCGGCCTCAACACCAACCAGGCCGTCACCGCCCGGACGCTGACCAAGGTCGGCCCGGACGACGTGGTGATGGGCTGCCTGCCGCTGTTCCACGTGTTCGGGCTGACCTGCGGCCTCAACTCCGCGATCGCCAACGGCGCGACCCTCACCCTGATCCCCCGCTTCTCCCCCGCCAAGGCGCTCGAGGTCATCCAGCGGGACAAGGTCACCGTCTTCGAAGGCGTTCCGACCATGTACGCCGCGATGCTCGGCGTACCGAACCGGGACGAGTACGACGTGAGCACGTTGCGCACCTGCGTGTCCGGTGGGGCCGCGTTGCCGGTCGAAGTACTGCGTGGATTCGAGCAAGCGTTCGGCTGCATCATCCTCGAGGGCTACGGCCTGTCCGAGACCTCGCCGGTCGCGTCGTTCAACCACCCGGACGCGGTCCGCAAGCCCGGTTCGATCGGTACGCCGATCGAGGGCGTGCGGATGCGGGTCGTCGACGAGAACCGGACGCCGGTGCAACCTGGTGAGATCGGTGAGATCCAGATCGGTGGCCACAACGTGATGAAGTCCTACTGGAACAAGCCCGACGAAACCGCCGCGACCATCGACGCCGACGGCTGGCTGAGCACCGGCGACATGGCCCGGCAGGACGAGGACGGCTACTTCTTCATCGTCGACCGGAAGAAGGACCTGCTGATCCGCGGCGGCTACAACGTCTACCCGCGCGAGGTCGAGGAGGTGCTGTACGAGCACCCGGCCGTCGCCGAGGCGGCTGTGGTCGGCATCCCGCACGCGTCGCTCGGAGAGGAGATCGGCGCCGCGATCGCACTCAAGGACGGTGCGTCGGCGACACCCGCGGAACTGCGCGAGTTCGTCAAGGGCCGGATCGCCGCCTACAAGTACCCGCGGGCCGTGTGGATCGTCGACGAGCTGCCGAAGGGCCCGACCGGCAAGATCCAGCGCCGCGAGGTCGTCGTACCCGAAGGAGTCCTGCGATGAGCACGCCCGCCGACGAGCTCGCCGCCCCGCTCGACCTGCTGCTCACCAGTGCCGCGGTCGGTCCGCTGAGCCGGTTCATGCCGAACGCGGCCTGGGCGCGGATGGCAGCCGGACTGGCCGCCCGGCCGCGGACGATGGCCCACCGGGTGACGGGGCTGGCCGGGGAGCTGGGACAGATCGCGATCGGCCACTCCGACCGTACGCCGTCGCGTCGTGACCGCCGGTTCGCCGACCCGGCCTGGACGCAGAACCCGGTCCTGCGCCGGATCGTCCAGGCCTACCTGGCCGCCGCCGAGGTTGCGGGCGCATTGCCTGCCGACGCCGAGCTGGATTGGCGCGATCGGCAACGAATGACGTTCCTGGTCGACAACCTCGTCGAAGCACTTGCCCCAAGCAACAACCCGGTGCTGAACCCGACGGCCTGGAAGGCATTGATCGACACCGCCGGCCTCAGCAGCGTCGCCGGGGCGCGGAATCTCGTCCGCGACCTGTCGAGCGCACCGCGGGTCCCGAGCATGGTCGAGCCGACCGCCTTCGAGGTCGGTACGACGGTCGCTGCTACGCCCGGGTCCGTTGTCTTCCGCAACGAGATCCTGGAGCTGATCCAATACACCCCGCAGACCGAGAAGGTCCGCACGGTGCCGTTGCTGATCGTGCCGCCGGTGATCAACAAGTACTACGTCGTCGACCTCGCACCGGGCCGGAGCATGGTCGAGTACTTCGTCCGGCAAGGCCAGCAGGTGTTCACGATCTCGTGGCGGAACCCGGACGCCCGGCACCGCGACTGGGACATCGACACCTACGGGCAGGCGATCCTCGACGCGATGGACGCCGTACGGCGGATCACCCGGACCGACAGCACGCACCTGTTCGCGACCTGCTCCGGCGGGATCCTCGCCTCGATGCTGCTCGGTCATCTGGCCGATCGCGGCGAGCTCGATCGGGTCGCCGGCTTCACGCTGGCGGTATCGGTCCTCGACCAGAGCCGGGCCGGGCTCGCGTCGGCCGCGTTGGACGAGCGGATGGCTGCGGCCGCGATCGCATCCTCTGCATCCAAAGGCTTCCTGGACGGTCGTGCGCTGGCGGAGGTGTTCGCCTGGTTGCGTCCGACCGATCTGATCTGGAGCTATTGGGTCAACAACTACCTGCAGGGTCGGCCGCCGGCGGCCTTCGACGTACTGTTCTGGAATGCGGACACCACCCGGATGACGGCTGGGCTGCATCGAGGGTTCGTCGAGCAGGCGATGACGAATGCGCTCACCGAGCCGGGGGCAGCGACGATGCTGGGCTCGCCGGTGGATCTGGCGAAGGTGACCAGGCCGTCGTACGTGATCGCCGGGATCTCGGATCATATTTGCCCGTGGCAATCGTGCTACCGGAGCACGCAACTGCTCGGTGGTGAGAGCCGGTTCGTGTTGTCGACGGCGGGACACATCGCGTCGATGGTCAACCCGCCGGGGAATCCGAAGGCTACCTATCAGGTGAACGACTCGAATCCCGAGGATCCGGAAGAGTGGTTGCGCACGGCAACCACGGAGCAAGGATCGTGGTGGCCGGACTACATCGGCTGGCTGGGCTCGCGAAGCGGTCGGATGAAGGCGGCGCCCAAGACGCTCGGCGGTGGCGGGCTTGCGCCGCTCGAGGACGCGCCCGGCAGCTATGTGCGGGAGTCCTGACGTGGAGATGGTGACGGTTGCCGGGCATCGGATCCGGTACGACGTGCGTCCCGGCGATGCACGTCGTACGCCGCTCGTGCTGTGTTGCGGGATCGGCGCCGGGCTCGAGGTACTGCAGCCGGTGGTCGACCAGCTCGACGGCACGGTGATCCGGTTCGACGTACCGGGTGTCGGAGGCTCGCCGACCGGAGCGTTGCCGGCAAGTATTCCGATGCTCGCGTGGATGGTCGACCGGATGCTGACGCGGCTCGGGTACGCCGAGGTCGACGTACTCGGGCTGTCCTGGGGTGGCGCGCTCGCGCAGCAGCTCGCGTTCCAGCATCGGCGGCGGGTTCGGCGGCTGGTGCTGGTCAGCACGGGTACCGGCGTACTCATGGTGCCTGGCCGGCCGACGACGCTGCTGAAGATGATCACGCCCCGGCGCTTCGGCGATCCGGGCTACGCGGCGGGCATGGCGGGCTACCTGTACGGCGGTAGCGCTCGGCGGCACTCCGACACGATTCGGAAGGTGTTCGGCGAGCAGGTGCGAGCCGGTTCGTGGCGCGGATACATGTACCAACTGGCGGCCGGGGCGTGCTGGACCAGTCTGCCGTTCCTCGGGCTGATCCGGCAGCCGACGCTCGTCCTGACCGGAGACGACGACCCGATCATCCCGGTCGTCAACGGACGCATCCTCGCCCGGCTGATCCCTGCGGCCGAGCTGTACATCTATCCCGGCGGGCATGTCGAGCTCGTCACCGAGGCGCCGACGCTGGTGCCCGTCATCACGAATTTCCTGCGGAGGACGCTATGACCACCGACCCGATCGACTTCTACGGCCTCGAACTGCTGCTCGACAACGCCGACCGCGAGCTCCTGCACGCGGTCCGCGAGTTCGGCGACAAGCAGGTCGCGCCGATCATCAACGAACACTGGACCCGGGCCACCTTCCCGTTCGAGCTGGTCCCGGCGTTGCGGGACCTGGGCATCGTCGGTACGCCGTACTCCGGGTACGGCTGCCCCGGTCGCAGTTTCCTGCTCGACGGCCTGCTCGCGATGGAGCTGAGTACGGCGGACCCGTCGATCGCGACGTTCTTCGGCGTACACAGCGGGCTGTCGATGGGCTCGATCTACCTGTGCGGATCGGAGGAGCAGAAGGAACGGTGGCTGCCGGCGATGGCGCGACTCGAGAAGATCGGCGCGTTCGGGCTCACCGAGCCTGAGGTCGGGTCGGGTGCTTCGCGCGGCCTGCAGACGACGGCCCGGCGCGAGGGCGACAGCTGGGTGCTGAACGGTCAGAAGAAGTGGATCGGCAACGCCACGTTCGCCGATCTCACCGTGATCTGGGCGCGGGACGTCGAGGACGGGCAGGTGAAGGGTTTCGTGGTGGAGAAGGACACGCCCGGGTTCACCGCGACGAAGCTCGAGGACAAGATGGCGTTGCGCGTCGTACAGAACGCGCTGATCACGTTGGACGACGTACGCGTGCCTGAGGAGAACCGGTTGGCGGAGGCGAACTCGTTCCGCGACACCGCGAAGGTGTTGTTGATGACGCGGGCGGGGGTCGCGTGGATGTCAGTCGGGTGTGCGCGCGGGGCGTATCGGCATGCGCTGGCGTATGCGCAGCAGCGCGAGCAGTTCGGGAAGCCGATCGCGTCGTTCCAGCTCGTGCAGGACCTGTTGGTGCGCATGCTCGCCAACACGACCGCGTCGGCCACGCTGTGCGCGCGGCTCTCGCAGCTGCAGGATGCGGGTGCGGCGTACGACGAACACGCGTCGCTCGCGAAGATGTTCTGCACGATGCGGATGCGCGAAACCGTCGGCTACGCGCGTGAGCTGCTCGGCGGCAACGGCATCCTGCTCGAACACAACGTCGGGCGGTACGTCGCGGACGCCGAGGCCATCTACTCCTACGAAGGCACCCGCGAGATGAACACCCTCATCGTGGGCCGCTCGATCACCGGGCACTCGGCCTTCGCGTGAGTCAGAGCGAGCCCGACAACCAGGCTCGCGCGACCTCGAACTTCTTCTCCAACCGGACGCGTACGGCGTCGCCCACGACCTGCTCGATGCCCTTGCCAACCATCGGCACCGAAGCCGTCACCTGCAGGTCGAACGCCTGGCTGGTCCCCCGCCCGGCCGGCACGATCCGGGTCGTGCCGGTCACCTTCACCGGCACACCGGTCACCTCACCATCGACGTCCGCCTCCCGCGCGCCGTCGACATCGGGCCGGTGCCACACCTTCACCTGCGCCAGCTCCAACGTGCTGCCGACGAACCGCCGAGCAACCACCGGCACGTCGAACGCCTGCGTCTGCCAGTGACACCGCACCCGCAGGTCGTCACCCGAGTCCCCCACCACCACGTCGTACGACGGCACCCGCAGCCGCTCGAACACCTGCTCCTGGAACGTGACATCGGTGATCATCGCAAACACTTCCTCCGGAGAGGCGTCGTACGACGTGGCGAGCGTCAAATGCATAGTGCACTGAATCACAAGCCCAGGCGCATCCGCAGCTTCGGCGTTTCCTCCCCCACCACGACGAACCCGAGCCGCTCGTACAGCTCACGCGCCCGATTGAGCTCCAACACATGCAACTCCACAGCGGACGCCCCTGCCGCCCTCGCACGATCGACAAGCAGACGCAACAGCGTCGTACCCACGCCGCGGCCCTGCACCTCGGGTGCGATCTCGATCCGGGACACGTAGTAGGTGGTGGCGTCGGCCGGTGCGGCCTGGATCATCCCGGCCCGCTGTCCTCCGACCAGGACGATCTCGACGGTCTCCGGCTTGAACCACGCCTGGTGGAACTTCCGTTGTACGGCGTCGTCCCACGGGCCCCAGGTTGACTCGATCACGTCGCCGAGCGTGCGGTGGTGCAGGTCGTACAGGAACTCGTTGTCGGCGGGTGTTGCCGGTCTGAGGCGGATATCTTCCATGGTGGTTGCTTGGGGCAAGGGTTAGGTGAAGAGGTCGACGAGGGCGGCGCCTCGGGTGGTGCGGCGTACCAGGATGCTCTTGCCCTGGCGGATGCGTTCGACCAGGCCGGCGGACTCCAGTGTGTTGCAGTGGTGTGTCGCGGTGCTCGGTGCGCAGTTGAGCTCGGCGGCGAGCCGGCTCATGCTCATCGGCTCCGGCAGGCGGCGCAGGATCTCGGCGCGGACGTGACCGATGACGGTTGCCAGCGCGTCGTCGGACTCGCGGACCGGTAGACCGGCCGGCGACCAGGACGCGAGCGCGCCGGGCAGCGGGTAGCCGACCACAACCGCGACCGGATCGCTGTTCTCGACGACCACGGAATCCGGCGCGGAGATCATCGGCGCCAGCACGATCTTCCGGTCCCCCACCGGCACCTTCACACGTCCGTCCAGCACGAACCCGCCGCAGTCGAACCGGATCCGCGGTGAGAGCGTGTTCAGCAAGGTATGCGCCGCACCCCGATCCAGCAGGCTCTCGTGCCGGCGCAGTTCGCTGTCAAGCGCCGTACGCGACCGCGACCAGGCGTCCCGACCCGGGCCGCTCCACACATCCGCGAGCGTGTCACCGAGAGCGCGCGACCACCGGGCCGGTCGCTCCGCCGCGGCGCGCCAAACCTGTGGGATCCGGTCGCCGTAGATCTCGACGAGGTTGCTCCGCAGACCGTCGTTGTGGTTCGACCGCAGCGCCTCGATCTGGGTCTCCATCGACAGGTCGCCGACCGGCGTCAACGGCGCGACCGAGGACGGGATCTGCCGGCGTTGCCCCGGCTGCGCGAGCATCGGCCGCAACGCCGCCCGGCCGGCCGGCGTGTGCATCACCGAGAGCAGCCTGAGCCGCAGCAGCTTCGGTATCCCCTTGCCGTCGCCGAGCAACGCCTGCAGCGCCACCGACAGCATCGACAGGTCGGGCACCAGTGCAGACCGCGGTTCGATGGCCATCCTTTTCTCCCGGTCACGCAGGAAGTCGGTCCTTACCCGATGGTCAGCCCGGCCGGGGTCATCGACCAACGTTTCAACGATCCTCGAAGTGTTTCCAGACTTGTTCTCGTGACAGGCCGGAGGGGGAGTGACACGGTGCGCGACTTTCGGTAACCTTTTCGTGATGTTCACCGCGTAGCTGACTGAGAACGGGGCTTGGGAAGCGCATGGCCATCGCAGGTGCAAGCACGGCCGCCTACAGGGTTGCCAACCACAGATACACCGATTCCGATGACGAGGACGAGCTGATCCGGCTCGCGCAAGCGGGTGACGGCGCCGCCTTCGGGCAGCTCTACGATCGGTACCTGCCATCGATCTACCGGTACACCTACAGCAAGACCTCGTCCCGCAGCGCGGCCGAGGATCTGACCAGCGAGACGTTCCTGCGCGCGTTCCGCGCGATCGCCCGCCGGCCGCGGGCGCAGCTGAACTTCGCGGCCTGGCTCGTCACCATCGCCCGGAACGTCGTGATCGACCACCACCGCTCCGGCTGGAGCCGGCTGGCGATCGTCACCGACGAGGTCGATCCGCAGATCGACGATGCGGTCGGTCCGGAGCAGGCCGCGCTGCTGTCCGTGAGCACGGCCACGGTGCGCGATGCACTCAGCCACCTGCCTGACGATCAGCGTGAATGCCTGGTACTGCGCTTCTTCGCCGGCCTGTCGATCAGCGAGACAGCGGCGGCGATGGACCGCACCGACGGGGCGATCAAACAACTCCAGTTCCGAGCCACGAACCGCCTGCGCCAGGTGGTCAAAGATCGTTGATCCCCGGACAGCCACCGTCTCAGGCGGCGAAGGCCTGCACCACAAGGGATGCGAAGCGGCGCGACGCCGTACTGCGGGTTGCCGGATCCGACACATGTAGGCCGCGGTGTGCGGTCAGCATGATCATTAGATCGCCCAGCTCGAAGTCCTTCCGCAGCCGACCACGCGCCTTCGCCCGCCGCGACAGGGTGGCGACCGACCTCAGCGTCAACTCCCGGCTCTCCGCAACATCGACCGCCTCCGGGTACGTCGCCAGGAACGCATCGGTGAACCCGCGGTTCTGCAGGTGCAGTTCGCAGATCCGCTCGATCACCGAACAGAACCCCTGCCACGGATCCGGATCCGCCAGCCCTTCGTCCACGATCGCCTGACACGCACGCATCTGCTCGGCGAACGCCTCGACCGCCAACGCCTGCTTGCTCGGAAAACGGCGATACAACGTGGCAGGTCCAACCCCCGCATGCCGTGCGATCGCCCGCATCGGAACGTCCAGCCCCTCACCGGCGAACAGCACGCGGGCCGACTCGAGAATCCGATCGCGATTGTCCTCCGCATCGGCGCGCAGCTTCTGAGTCATTTCCTCGGTCATCACTCTCACTCTAGCTAACCGGACGCCTGCGTCCACTTAGCCTCGGTGACTATGAAGGCTGTGATCATCAAGGCGTTCGGTGCGCCGGACGGACTGAGCGTTGTCGACCTACCGATGCCCGACCCCGGACCAACAGAGGTGCTGATCGCCGTGCAGGCGATCGGTGTCGGCGGTGTCGACGCGCTGATCCGCAACGGGAGCCTCGCCGGCTGGGGGTTCACCGAAGGACTGGTGCCCGGGTCCGAGGTCGCGGGCACGGTGGTGTCCGTCGGCCACGACATCGAGGAGTCCTGGATCGGTCGGCGCGTGTGGGGCTTCACCGGCCTCGGCGGCGGGTACGCCGATCACGCGACAGCCGCCATCGACGACGTCGTACCGCTGCCGGACGAGCTGTCCGCCGTCGACGCCGTGACGCTCGGCAGCTCGGGGGTCGTGGCCCACTTCGCCTTGGCACACGCGCATTTCGAGCCCGGCGAATCCGTCTTGGTTCGCGGCGCCGCCGGCAGCATCGGCATCCTGACTGTGCAGCTAGCGGCCCGCGGTGGCGCATCCGCAGTAGCGGTCACCACGTCGTCCGCCGAGCGCGGCGAACAGCTGACGAAGCTCGGCGCGACACACGTTCTGGACCGGTCCGGTGCGGGCGAGGCTCCCCCGGCGTACGACGTCATCATCGATATCGTCGCGGGTCGGGACCTGCCGAAGTTCTTCGGCAAGCTGAAGCCGAACGGCCGGCTCGTGGTGGTCGGTGTCGTCGGCGGTCAACCACCCGCCGACTTCGGTACGACGCTGATGGCAGCGTTCCGCAATTCGCTGATGTTCTCGACCTTCAGCGCCGACACCGTGCCGGTCGAGCAGCGTCGTACTGTCAGAGCTGTACAGTTCGCCGCCGCGGCCCGAGGTGAGCTGCCGCTGGTTGTGCATGAGCAACTGCCGCTGGACGACGTCGTACTTGCTCATCGGAAGATCGACGCCGGCGAAGTGTTCGGGCGGCTCGTGCTGATCCCCTAGAACTCGTCGACAGGGTCCGGGGTCGCGAGCGCGATGAGGCGTTCGGCGACGAGGGCGCAGCGTTGCTCGGCGGCGTTGCGGCCCTGCCCGGCGTACCGGAGGCGGGCTGATGCGGTCAGTGGTTCGGCGCTCACCTCAATCAGCGATCCGCCGGGACGCGGCTGGACCCTGACGGAGATCTGGACCCAACCACCGAGCCCGCTGCGCAGCCGGAGGATCAACTCCCGGTCGGGCCGCCAGCGATCGACGATCGCGACGACCAGGCCGCGGCTCTGCATGTGCCGGCCGCGCAGCTCCTTGCCGGTGTCGCGTTGCATCACGGAACCGGCCTCCGGCCAGCTCGGCCCGGTACGGAGCGCGGACGGTACGGCGACCATCCAGTCCGCGAACGTCGACGGGTCACGGATCACAGCCATCACGGCGTCAACGCTCACGGCGCCGAACCGCCATGCCATCACCATCGAAGCTGTTTCCCTGTCCGCCGCCCGTACCGAGTCTTGTGTCTACCAGGTAGCCCGGCCACCCGGCAGCTTTCACACGCCCCGTTGAACCACAACCGCCGGGAATTCCTGCATCACGGCGGTGAACTTTTCGGGGGCGTCCGGAATCCAATGCGGTACGACGGAGGCGAGGACGCCTCCGCTGAGGGGAGGACGATCCAGATGTTTCGCAAGACCGTAGGTCTGGCCTCGGCCGCAGTGCTCGCTCTGGGGCTCGGCGCGGCCGCAGCATCGTCGGCGCAGGCGAAGCCGACCGCACAATCAGGTACGACGGCCACCACCGCCGCGTGCGCGCTCCGGCTCGGGTCAGTGACGGCCAACGGCGCGTTCACCAGCCGGATGATCAACGCCGCCGCACCGATCACCGTCGGCGGCGTCCGGGGCACCGCCGGGGTGTTCCCGGCCAACGGGGTCCAGCACATCAGCACTGTCGTCGGCCGGCCGCTCGGGGGCGGCGAGGAGTCGAGGTCCGGGCTGACCGTGATGAGCGGCGCCCTGTACTCGAGCTCGTTCGTCGTCGACAGCGAGAGCCAGATCGACCCGCACTACCCGCACAACAACCTCCGGATCGGCGGCGGCTGGGCCAACTACCGGTTCATCGAGCAGTCGATCCACCGGCCGGCGGACGCCGGCAGCCCGGCCCGCACGACGCTCTACGGCCAGCAGACCAACGGCGTCATGAACCGCTGGGTCGCCGACGGCACCAGCTGGCGCTCCACCGGCGGTGTCGGCGGGCTCAGCACGGTGAAGTCGATGACGCTGATCAACCGCACCGACACCTCGGAAACCTTCATCGCCAACACCCGGGCCGGCACGCTGCTGACGGTCACCTGGCCGACGAAGTACAACGCCGTGACGACCGGTAAGACGGTGCGCTCCTCGACCTGGCAGGGCTTCGAGCAGCTCATCGCCACCAAGTGCGGCACGAACGGCACGCTGCTGCTCGGCATCGACCGGGACACCAAGTCCGGTTACCTGTACGCCGTTGGTCACGCCAACGGTGCGAGCACGGTGATCAAGAGCCTGGGCAAGGTCCCGCTGACCTTCTCCGACCCGCAGTACTTCCGCATCGCCCCGCAGTCCGACCCGCTGAACGGCTAGCACCGGACCGCCTCGACAACGCGCCGCCCTCCAGCCTGACCGGCTGGAGGGCGGCGTCTCGTCAGGGGTAGCTGACCAGATACCGCTGCTGGTTGGCGGCATTGGCCGTGCCGCCGGTGTTGTTGATGACGTTGGAGATCGTCCCGACACCGCCCAGCGAGACCGAGACCAGGTCGTGGAAGCGGACGCCCGCGGTATCCGGCACCTCGAACGATCGCGACGCCACGATCGAGGTGTTCGGGCTGAAGAAGCAGTAGCTGCCGACACCCCACGCCTCGTGCGTCGTGACGCTGTTCGCGACCTTGTACGCCGCCCAGCCCTGTGTCCCGCCGCCGCTCGACCACGACGCCTGGTCGGGGACGTCGTACGGGAACTCGTTCTGGAAGAAGTACGTGCGACCGCCGTTGCCGTTCCAGAGCACCTCGTACTGCTGGTAGTGCTCGACGAACAGCCCGTACATCGTCACGTTGTTGCCGTTGACAACGAGTCCGTTGGCCGCGGTGTTCACGTTCCAGCCGACGCCGTCGCCGTGATCGCCGCGCCACAGCCAGAGGTGGTCGCCGATCACGTCGTTGCTGTTGACCTGCAGGCTGACCGTGGCCTTGCCGACGTGGGCGCCGCCGATCCGCACGTACACGTCGTGCAACGAGGTCGGGTTCGCGGCGTGGCTTGCGGTCGAGCCGACCGGACCGACCTGGATCAGCACCGGTGAATTGGCCGGCCCGGCGTCGACGAGCAGACCGGCGAGCTTGACCCCGTCGACGTCCGCGACACTGATCGCGGCCTGACCGGTGTCCGGGATCAGCGTGGCCAGACCGAGCCCGAGTACGACGGTGTTCGCGCGGTTCACCCGGATGGTGTCGCTGAGGTGGTAGATGCCCGGCGTGAACAGCAGGTGCTTGCCCTGGTCGAGGGCGGCGTTGATCGTCTCGACGGACGCGCCGGGCTTGACGACGTAGAAGTCCGCGAGGCTGATCGACGTTCCGGCCGGCGCTCCGTGCGACCAACTCGTACCCGCCGAGCTCGATCGCAGGGCCGGGACGAAGACGTTGTAGTTGCCGGCGGCATCGACGTACAGGAAGGGCTTCTCGCGGACCTTCGGGGTCTGGTCGATCACCGTGTGGGACGGGTTCGGGAAGTGCTGTGGCGGGGCGCCCGTGGTGCCGGTGAACACCATGTTCCAGACCGAGCCGTTCCAGCCGCCGAACTCGGAGTTGCGGGAGAACCATTGCTGCTGGGAGCCGGACACGACGGTGTTGTCGATCTTGGTGTCGGCGAACAGTCCGCCGCTGGCCCAGCCGTCGCCGCCGTTCCAGAGCTGGATCTCCGGCGCGCCCTTGAGGTGCATCCGCCGGTACGGCGCTGCCTGCGAGACCGCCCAGCGCTCGATCTGGCCGGGCGGGGTGGTGACGGCGAGGTTCTCGGCGGACCGCCAGAAGTTCTGGGTCGCGTTGCCCTTGTTGTTCGGGTTGTCGCCCTGTTGCAGCCAGTCCGCCTCGACGCGTACATGACCGTTGAGGTTGACGTCGTCGGGTGACAGGCCGAGGCCGGCGGCCTGGGTGTAGAAGCCGAGGTTAACGTCCGCGGTGTATGTGCCGGGCTTCCACAGCACGGCGTACCGCTGGGTGCCGAACTGGTTGGTGTGCATCTCGGCGGCGATCTGGTTCAGCCTGTTCTGCATGTCCGCCTGCGGTGTGCTCGGGCTGAACACGGAGACGTTCGGCCCGAGGTCGGGGTTCGCCGGGTCGGTGGGCGGGACGACCGGTCCGCTGCCGCCGTCCGTCGTGTGCACTGCGACCTCCCAGAGCGAGTACCCGTACCCGGTCCCGCGTTGCGTGCCGGTGATCCGGAGGTACCGGCCGGTCCCGGTCACGTCGAGATTCTGTACGCCGCCGGTGCCGGTCGTCGTGGCGTAGACCTGCCGCCAGGTGCTCGTGTCGTCGGACAACTCGATCCGGAACGCCTTGCCGTACGCCGCTTCCCAGCTGAGCCCGACCTGGCAGACCGCAACGCTCGAGCCGAGATCGACCTGCAGCCACTGGGGATCGGCGAAGGCGCTCCCCCAGCGCGTGCCGGGGTTGCCGTCGACCGCGGCGGTGGCGGGAAGGCCCGCGTTCTCGGTGGACGACGCGGTGGCGGGGCGGTTCAACGCGACGTTGGTGGATCCACACGCGGCGGCCGTGGCGGCAGCGGCGTCACCAGCGCCGATGCCGCCGGCAACGAGGAGTAGCGCGACAAGACAGCGCAAAGGTTTCAGGGACATAGGAGACCAATCAGTCGGGGCGGGTACTGAGAGAGCGCTCTCTTCGAGCGTCGTCGGCTGTGCCCGGCAGTGTCAAGGGCCCGCCGTTCCCGGAACTGTTCCGGAACTTCTACGCGGATTCGCGGATGATGAGTTCCGGATCGAAGACGACCGAGGTCAACTTCTCGGCCGGGGTAGCGATCTGGCCCAGCAGGATGTCGGTCATCCGCGCGGCCATCTCCTCCACCGGCTGGGCGACCGTGGTCAGCCGCGGCCGGGCCATCTGTGCGGGTTCGCTGTCGTCGAAGCCGATCAGCGCGACGTCGCCGGGCACCGACCGCCCACGTTCGTGCAGCACGCGGAGCGCACCGACGGCCATCAGGTCGTTCGCGGCGAACACGCCATCGGCATCCGGTACGGCGTCGAGCAGCTCGGTCATCGCCTGCTCGCCGCTCTCCGCGGTGAAGTTGCCGCGGACAACATCGACGTACGGAACCCCGCGCCGCTGCATCGCGCGCTGGAACCCGGACAGCCGGTCGTTCGCGGCCGGCAGGTCGGCCGGACCGGCGATCGTCACGACCCGGCGGCATCCGAGGTCGGCGAGTCGGTCCGCAGCCAGCGCCGCGCCGGCCTCATGGTCCAGGTCGACGAAGCTGATCGGCACCGGAACGGCGGGCCGGGCGAACAGGACGGCCGGGATGCCTGCGTCGACGAACAACCGCGGCAACGAGTCCCCGGCGTGCGTCGACACCAACAGGGCGCCGTCCGCGTTTCCCCGGCGGACGAAGTCGACCGCTTCCCGCCGGGCCTGGTCGGAGTCGGCGAGCATCAGGGTCGGGTGCATCCCGCCGGACCGGAGGTGGCGGACCACTCCCCCGGTGATCCGCCCGAAGAACGGATCCCGGAAGATCTGGTCGGCCGATCCGTCGGACCCGGAGATCACCAGGGCCACGGTCCCCGAACGCCGGTTGACCAGCGTCCGGGCCGCGGCGTTCGGGATGTACCCGGTGTCCTCGATCGCCCGCGTGACGACGGTCCGGATCCGGGGATCGACCGAGGTGATCCCGTTGACCACCCGGGACACAGTGGCCCGCGAAACCCCGGCCGCCTTGGCCACATCCTCCAAGGTCGGCGTACGACGGGATGCGCCGCTCCTCATGACACCGGATCGTATCTCTCGGCAACTCTCACTGTTTGTACACGCCGAACTCGTAGAGCGAGTAGCCGAACCCGGTCCCGCGTTGCGTGCCGGTCAACCGGACGTACCGCCCGGAACCCGCCACCCCGAGGTCGTCGACATCGCCGTTGCCGTCAGCGGTGCTGTAGAGCTGCCGCCAGGTGTTCCCGTCGTCCGACACCTCGATCCGGTAGGCCCGCGCGTACGCCGGCTCCCAGATCAGCTGGATGCGGTCGAACGACGTCACCTGTCCGAGATCCACCTGCACCCACTGCGGATCCGACCAGTCGCTGGCCCAGCGCGTCGCCACGTTCCCGTCGGTCACGTTCGACGGCGGGTACGGCGCTCCGTCGCCGACCTGCTGGTACGACGAGGCGGTCACCGGTTTGCCGCGGGCCACATTGGTGCCGCTGACCGGAGGTGCGACCACGCGGAACGACCTGGTCTCGATCCCCACGTTGCCATGGCCGTCACGGACGTAGTCGTACAGCTTCCACACCCCGAGCCGCTGCGGCACGGTCACCGTGAACGGCCCGTTCCCGCTCGACGGCGTCGTCACCAGCGCCCCACTCCCGTCGATGTACTTCCCACCGACCTTGAACTCGTGCGAGAGCGCGTCGCCGTCCGGATCGCTGACCGCGACGTTGACCGTGATCGTCCCGCCGGCCGGCACGTCGGTGGTCCGGCTCAGGGTCATGGCGGTGATCAGTGGGGCGGTGTTCCCACCCGACGTTCCGCCGTACGCCTGTCGGACGGCGTACCACGCCGGGCTCTTCTCGTTGCCAGGCGTGAGGTTGAACCAGACCGCGCCGAAGTCGTTCTCGCTGCCGTAGTGGAACAGCGTTGCGCCCAGCGCCACGCCGGTGTGCCCGATGATGCAGTTCCAGGCTTGGGTGTAACCGTCCCGCTTCTGCAGGTCGGTCGGCTGGTTCGGTACGCCGTTCGCGTCGTTCGGCACCTCCCACTCGCCGGCCGGTCCGCTCTCGGTGAGGATGTAGGGCTTGGTGTAACCGCCGCTGATCCAGTCCTGCTTCACCTGACAGACGTGCCCGTACGAGTTCACCGCGAGCAGGTCGAGGTCCGGTGCGTACTGCTTGAAGTACGGCCACGCTCCGGTCCACGCGTCCGTCGATGTGACCGGATGGTTCGGGTCGATCGCGTGGATCGCCTTGGCGCCCTCATTGACGAACGTCGCGTAAGCGATCCGCTGCTGCTCGAGCTCGGCACCGGAGTAGCAGTTCTGCAGCCCGAGCACGGACTCGTTGCCGACGTCCCACAACAGCACGCCCTGGTTGTCCTTGTACTCCGTCGTCCAGCGCCGGATCTCGTCGAGCATCGTGGTCTTGTAGTTCGTGTCGGTGACGTAGTTGACGCAACCGCCGCTGCCGGGTCCACCACCAGGTTGGAGCCAGTAGCCGGCGACGACCCGCATGCCGTTCGCGGCCGCCGCGTCGAAGAGAGGCTTGGAGCTCGCGTCGGTTCCCCAGGTACGAACGGTGTTGACGCCGATCGACTTCAACTCGGGCAGCCGTTGCGCGGCTTCTGTTGCCGGTGGCCCCCAAGTCAGACCCTTGACCACCCAGGGCGCGTTGTTGACCAGCAGCTGCCAGTTCCCTTGACTGCCGGCGACGCGAACGGTGCCGGAGCCCTGCGGCGGTCCGCCGGTGCCGGGCGTGCCGTAGACCTGGAACTCCCACAGCGAGTAGCCGTACCCGCCGACGCGCTGGGTGCCGTAGAAGCGGACGTACCGTCCGGAACCGCTCACCGGCAGCGTCTCGGTGCCGCCGTGCCCGGTGGTGGTGCTGTACACCTGGGTCCACTGCGTGCCGTCGGCCGACACCTCGATCCGGTAGCCGGTCGCGTATGCCGCTTCCCACTGCAGCACGACCTGGTCGATAGCGGCCGTCGCACCGAGGTCCACCTGCAACCACTGCGGATCGGCGAACGTGCTCGACCACCGCGTGCCGGGATCACCGTCCACGGCGGCTGTGGCCGGCGTACCTGCGCCTTCACTGGACGAAGCTGTCACCGGTTTGCCCTGCGAGAGCAGGCTTCCGGCCTGGGCCCGTTGCTGGGCAGTCTCGTGCGCGGCCGCGGGCTGGACGAGACTGCCCAGCAACAACAGGCCGACCGCACTCACAGCCGTGAATGAGAAGAGTTTCATCGGGGCGGAACTCCTTCGGGAGAGAGATGAGAGAGCGCTCTCTCGCGGCACCGATGTTCCTGACCCGCACCCGGCTTGTCAATGCCTCGTCACGCTCCGCCGGTTCCGGAACCGGCGGAGGGTTGACACCGTCGGACGGCCGGAACAAGGTGTTTCAGAGAGCGCTCTCCCGCGATTCGTCCACCCGCGGGCTGCCCGATCCACCGCCCCGCGGAATCCCCCCGACCCGGAGGAGTTCCGTGTTCCCGAGAAAGAAGAGAATCCTGTACGCCGGTGGCACCGCCGCCGGCGTCGTCGCCGCCCTGCTGACCGCCGTCACCGGGTCAGCCGCGCAGGCCGACGACCTGGTCACGCACCACGAGTTCCAGGTCAACTGCACCGTCCATCACCGCGCTCCCGACGACCCGATCGTGTTCCCGAACCTGCCGGGCGCCTCCCACGAACACAGCTTCGTCGGTAACACGACGACGAACGCCGCCACGACGCTGGACAGCCTGAACGGCGCGGGCGCCTACTCGACGACCTGCCTGAATCCCGATGATCTGTCCGCCTACTGGTGGCCGACGATGTTCCGCGGCGACCAGCCGGTCGTCCAGACCTGGGCGCAGGTCATCTACTACAAGTCCGGAATCCTCAACTACCAAGAAGTTCAGCCGTTCCCGCCGGGGCTCCGGTTCGTGGTCGGCAGCCCGACGGCTGCCGAGGACGCGTTCCGGACCGCACCGGGTGCCGTCGAGGGCTGGGAGTGCGGGGACAGCTTCCACAACTGGGACTTCCCGGCCAACTGTCCGGCCGGAACCCAGCTCAACATCCGCTACCAGGCACCGAGTTGCTGGAACGGCCGCGACCTCGACTCCGCCGACCACAAGAGTCACATGGCGTACCCGGTCAACGGCGTCTGCCCCGCCTCGCACCCGAATCCGGTGCCGATGCTGGAGTTCAAGATCGCGTTCCCCGCGGACGGTGACCTGACCGGCATCCGGCTCGCCAGCGGTCGCGGGTACTCCTGGCACTACGACTTCTTCAACGCCTGGGATCCGCCCACACTCGCAGCTCTGGTGAGCCACTGCATCAACGGTGGTCTGCAGTGCAATTCCAAGGGTTTCGACCTCTACAAGCCCGACCGCGGCCAGGCCCTGGGCGACAACTACCGCCTCCCCGGCCGGCCCTGAAACCCCCTGCGGTGCCGGGCGTGGGCAGACCCCGGCACCGCAGGCCGATCCCCGAGGATCCCCATGCCGCTCCGACCCGCCCTTCGCCTCCTGGCCGGGGCCTGGACCACCGCCGCGCTGACCGCCGGCCTCCTCACCGCGTGCGCCCCATCCACCCGGCCCACCTCGACCCAGTCGTCCCAGGCTCCTGCGATCCAGTCAGACTTCAATCCCACCGATGCCGCCTGGCTCGAGCTGATGATCCCGATGGACGAACAGTTCCTGCAGATCCTTGAGCTCGCGCCGTCCCACTCGACCAACCCCGCCGTACGACGACTTGCCGCCGGGTTGACGCCCGCCCATCGGACCGAGCTCGCAGCGCTCACCGCGCTCCGCACCCAGGCCGGTCTGCCGACCGCGAACCCGCACGAGGGCCACGACATGCCCGGCATGATGACCGCCGACGAAGTCGTTGCCCTCAGCAATCTCACCGGCGCAGCCTTCGACCGGACCCTCACCGCGGAGATCGAGGACCACCTGAACCAGTCCGCCCTCGTCACCCGCAGCGTCAAGGCCGCCGGCCACGCCCCCGCCGTCAAGACCCTCGCCACCCGGATCGAGAAGGACCGAACCGCACAACTCGTGTTCGTCCGGACAACAGCCATTGGCAACCAAACGCCCCTACCGTGACACCCGTTCCGTCTCCGCCCCACGGAAGGCTGTCGCATGCGCTTGGTCGCAGTTGGTCTCACGGTTGCGCTGCTGGTTCCCGCCGTACCGGCACAGGCCTCGTTCGATCCGGCGTCGTACGTCGATCCGATGATCGGCTCCGCGCGGGACGGTACGACGTGGCCGGGGGCGGTGCGGCCGTTCGGAATGATCTCGTGGAGCCCGACGAGCACCCGTGGCGATCAGACCAGCACCGGGGCGGCGAACGGATACCAGTACGACGCGACGCGGGTCCGCGGGTTCAGCCTCACGCACCTCAGCGGCGCCGGCTGCAATCCGGGCGCGGCGGGTGACGTGCCGATCATGCCGTACGTCGGCGCGGTCGACTCCTCGCCGACGGCCGACACCACGGACGCGAAGTACGCGACGAACTTCAAGCACGAGAACGAGACCGCACGCCCCGGCCGCTACACCGTCACGCTCGACTCCGGCGTCAAGACCGACCTGGCCGTGACGACCCGGGCCGGCGTCGGCGAGTTCACGTTCCCGAGCGACCAGGCCGCCAACCTGCTCTTCCGTACGTCGAACTCCCTGAACGGCAGCGAGGACGCCGAGGTCACCATCGACCCGGACCACCGCAAGGTGACCGGCTCGGTGCTGACCGGCGCGTTCTGCGGTCGCCGGGCGAACGGCGGCGTGAACAACCGCAAGACCTACTACCGGTTGTACTTCACCGCATCGTTCGACCGGCCGATCGTTGCCAACGGCACCTGGAAGGACAGCACCCTGGAGCCGGGCAGCACGCACACCACTGGCGGCGAGGGCTACGCCACTGGCGCAGACCGGGCCGGGCGAGGATCCGGCGGATACGTGACGTTCGCGCCGGGCGCTGCTGTTCGCATGCGGCTCGGCATCTCATACGTCAGCCTCGCGGGCGCCGAGCAGAACCTGCGCGCCGAACTCAGGCCGAACGCGGCCGTCGGCAAGGTCGCCGCCGACGGGTACGCCGACTGGCAACGCGAGCTCAACGCGATCCGCGTGACCGGCGGGACCGATGCGCAGCGGACCACGTTCTACACCGCGCTGTACCACACGCTGCTGCAGCCCAACGTGTTCAACGACGTGGACGGGCGATACCTGGGCTCCGACCAGAAGATCCATCGCCTCGCCCCGGGCCAGAAGGCGCAGTACGGGACGTTCTCGGGCTGGGATCAGTACCGCGCGCACATCCAGCTGCTCGCGCTGCTCAAACCCGATGTCGCAGGTGACTTCGCTCAGTCGATGTACCAGTTCGCCCAGCAGAACAACGGGATCTGGGATCGCTGGCTGCACAACAACGGTGCCACTCATGTGATGACCGGTGATCCGGCCGCGCCGACGTTGGCGACGTTCGCTGCGATGGGGGTGCGGAACTTCGATACCCGTCGCGCGTTCGACTCGCTCGTGCGCCAGGCCCGGGTTCAGAACGCCGACGCCGAGAACGACGGTGGTTGCCCAGGGCAATGCACCGGGCAACGGCCCGCGCTGGACACCTACCTCGCGAAGCACTACGCGCCGCAGGACGCCTGTCACTGCTGGGGCGGCGCCGCGGAGACGCTGGAGAACTCGCTCGCCGACTTCTCGCTGGCACAGTGGGGCGAGCGGCTCGGGGCTGACTTCGCCGATCTCGAGGACCGCGGCAGCTGGTGGAAGAACACCTTCGACCCGGCGGTCGGGTACCAGCGGGCGCGGAAGGCGGACGGGAGCTGGCAGGACGGGTTCAGTCCGTCGACGGATGTCGGGTTCGCGCAGGGTACGACGTCGACGTACACCTGGATGGTCCCGCAAGATGTGTCCGGGCTGGCGGCTCTGATGGGCGGGAACGCCGTCCAGCGGCTCGACACGTTCTTCCACGATGCCGACGGCAACTGGGCCCTGAAAGGCGGGAGCCCGGTGAGGTACGACCCGACCAACGAGCCGGGGCTGCACGCGCCGTGGCTGTACAACGGTCTCGGTGCGCCGTGGAAGACGCAGGAGACCACGCGGGAGATCGTCGACACCGTGTACGGGACCGGGCCGTCGGGGCTTCCGGGGAACGACGATCTGGGCACGCTGTCGGCTTGGTACATCTTCGCGGCGATCGGCCTGTTCCCGCAGACGCAGGGGCGGGCCGAGCTGCTGGTGGGCAGTCCGCTGTTCCCGAAGGTCGAGGTACGGCGGAGCAACGGCGTACGGCTGACGGTCGAGGCTCCGGCGACCTCGGACGCGAACCAATACGTGCAGGCGCTCAAGCTGAACGGCCACGCGCGGGCCGAGTCGTGGTTGCCGGAGTCGTTCGTCAACCGCGGCGGCCGCATCTCGGTGGCGATGGGCGCCGCGCCGTCCACCTGGGGAACACCTCCGATCGACCACTGAGCGGACCCGTTATGCTGGTCGGAGTTTGACCGGTGGTGGGGCTCGCCGGACCGAACCGTCGCTTCGGCGGCCAACAGTCCCTACCTAGGAACCTCTCGGCGTGCGTCGGGAGGTCAGTCCAGGTAGGAGACCTCTGTGCAGCACCACCCCCTCAACCCCTTGCCCAAGGGGCCGGTCGACTCTGACGTCGACCTGCGGATCGACGGCCGGCAGCGACGTACGCACGACTCGGTGCTGCTGACCGTCATCGCGGTCGGCGGGGCGATCGGCGCGACCGGTCGGTATCTCGTCGGGCTCGCGTGGCCGGGACCGCTGAGCACGCTGCTGATCAACATCGTCGGTTGCGGACTGATCGGGATCCTGATGGTGCTGGTGACCGACGTACTGACCCAGCAGCGACTCGTGCGCCCGTTTCTCGGCACCGGTGTGCTCGGTGGGTTCACCACGTTCTCGACGTACGCGCTCGATATCCAGCAACTCGTGACCCGCGGGCACGCGGGCCAGGCGCTCCTCTACCTCGCCGCGACCATCGTCGGCGCGCTGCTCGCAGTCCGTGCGACGGTGACCGCGACCCGCGCCCTGATCAGCTGGAGGTCGAGATGATCCGGCTGCTGCTGGTGATCGCCGGCGGGATGATCGGGGCGCCACTGCGGTACGTCGCCGATCGCGCCGTGCAGCGGCGGCACGACTCGTTGTTCCCATGGGGGACGTTCAGCGTCAACGTGATCGGGTCGCTCGTCCTCGGATTCCTCGCGGGCGCGTCGGCGGGTCTGCCGCATGACGTGCAGCTGTTCGCCGGCACGGGGTTCTGTGGGGCGCTGACGACGTACTCGACGTTCTCCTACGAGACGATCCGGCTGTTCGAGGACCGGGCGCGGTTCCTTGCCGTCGCCAACGTTGCCGCGAGCATCGTCGCCGGACTCGGCAGCGTGTTCCTCGGCGCGGCCATCAGCCAGGCGATCTGGGGTTAGCGGTCGCGCACGGCGATGCCCGGGTAGTCGAGGACGAGTCCCGAGGCGTCGTAGACCAGCTCGCAGACGAAGTCGAACGTCGACGACTCGTAGTGGAAGACGTGCCGGTCCTCGTCCGAGCTCAGCAAGGTGTAGCGCTGTTCGAGCCGGATCACGCTCAGGTCGTCGGCCTGGACGAACGCCGCCGGGACCTCGAAGGTCGCGCCGAGGACGAACGGCAGCCGGTGGATCGGCAGCGTGTTCGTGACCGCCGACGACTCGAAGTCCACGTCGTCGCATCCGTCGAGGTCGGGCCGAGCCACCCCGTCGACGCTCCAGCCGTTGGTACTCCGTTCGAGCACGACCTCGCGCTCACCCGCCGCCGTCGAGTTCGTCGCGTGCACGGTCCGCGTCTGCCAGTCGTCGTCGACGTCGATCTCGTACCCGACGTACCAGGTCGACTCCCCCTCGCGAGCCGACGTCCGGCCGCGCAGCCGGTGACCGTCCACGAAGAGCACCTCGAACCCGACCCGCACGTCGACATGCGTCCACGAGGCGGCCCGGGGCATCGATTTCAGCTGCATGCTGAGACCCTAGCCACATGGACCTTGGGCCTGGGTACTCGAGTGGACACTACGACGCGATGCAGCCGACGGACCTGCTGTACGCCGAGGTGCGGCAGCGGCGGGAGACGGGGTACGACGTCGACGAGCTGGTGAGCGAAGCCAACCGGACCGACCCGGCAGACCGGGTCGCGGTGCTCGACCTGCTCGACCGGATGTCGCTGGCGGCCAGGCTGCCCGGCTGGAAGTACGTCGAACCGGACGAACTCGAGGACATCGCGGAAACGCTCGACGCGATCCCTGAGGCGTCGAAGGTGGACGACCTCGCTGACAAGATCCACGCCGCCTGGCTCGGGCGGATCGCCGGCTGCAACGTGGGCAAGCCGGTCGAGTCGGGTGACTACTGGACGTCGGCCCGGATCCGCGAATACCTGACGCTCGCGGACGCGTACCCGCTGCGGGACTACGTGCCGGTGCTCGATCCGATGCCGAACGGGTACGAGCTGACCTCGTGCTGGCCCGAGACCACGCGCGGGAACGTGAAGGGTTCAGCGCGGGACGACGACATCGACTACCCGATCCTGGCGCTGCATCTGCTCGAGACGCACGGCAGTCGGCTGCGGCCCGAGGACGTCGGCGCGGCGTGGCTCCGCCTGTTCCCGGTCGGGCAGGTGTTCACAGCGGAGCGGGCGGCGTACGTGAATCTTGTCGACGGGTTCACGGTTCCTGAGGTGGCGCGGCGTCGCAACCCGTACCGGGAGTGGATCGGCGCGCAGATCCGCGGGGATGTCTTCGGGTACGTGCACGCCGGCGATCCTTGGGCGGCCGCACGGCTCTCGTACCAGGACGCTGCGTTGTCGCATGTCGGGAACGGGATCTACGGCGAGATGTGGGCAGCGGCGCTGGTGGCGGCGGCGTTCACGGCGGCTTCACCGCGCGAGGCGGTCGAGCGGGCGTTGGGCGTCGTACCTCCGCAGTCGCGCTTGGCCGAGGCGATCCGGGACGTGCTGGCGTTCGAGGGGTCGTGGGAGGACGCGCTCCGGATGATCCAGGAGCGGTACGGCCACTACTCGTGGATCCATACGATCAACAACGCGGCGATCGTCGCGGCGGCGCTGCTGTGGTCGGAGGGCGACTACCTGACCGGTGTCGGGCGGGTGGTGATGAGCGGCTGGGACACCGACTCGAACGGCGCGACCGTCGGCTCGGTCCTCGGCATCCTCACCGGCACTCGGGACCTGCCGGAACACCTGATCGCACCGCTGGAGAATCGCACCCGCTCAGCGCTGTTCGGCTTCGACAACTCGGTGATCTCCGACCTCGCCGACCGGACCGTGCGGCTTGCCGTGGACGGCCTGTAGTTCGAGGGCTGACACAGTTACGCAAGATCGCTGGATAACGCCTATCGTTCGTGGCAGACGTTTTCCGTTGGAGGGGTGGATGCTGGACCGGTCGGAGTCGGCCCTGGGCACGGTGCTTCGGTCGCGGTTCTACCGTTCGGCATTCCTCTCGCTGCTGATTGCCGGCGTCGGCCTGTCGGCGGCCACTCCACAGCTGACGCTCTTCCTGGTCCGCGACCTCGGTACGCCGTTGCCCGTCGCCGGGCTGTACTACGTGACGAACGTGGCCTCCCCGATCGCCGGGTTCATCGTCGGCCGCTGGTCGGACCGCAGCCACGACCGGCTGCTGTGGTTCCGGATCTGCTCGGTGGTCGGCGCGCTCGGCTGGCTGCTGATGGCGTCGGCGAATGCGGTCTGGATGCCGTTCGTCATCAGCACGTTGGCGTTGAGCGTCGCGGGCGGATCGATGGCGCAGCTCTTCGCGGCCTGCCGCGACGAGCTCAGCCGCCATCCGACCCGCGCCGAGAACCGGGTGATCGCGACCATCCGGATGGCGTTCACGACGGGCTGGATCCTCGGGCCGGTGTTCGGCAGCTGGTTCGGCGGGGTGTTCGGGTTGCGGGCCTTGCTGGTCGCGACCGCGGCCTGCGTGTTCGGCGCGATCATCCCGCTCGGTCGTCAGCGGGTCGAGCGGTACGACGACCCGGCGAGAGTCACGTCCGTGGAGCGCGGGCGGATCGAACACATGATGCCGTTGCTGGTGTTCACCGCGGTGTGCGTACTAGCGATGACCGGCGACACCATCAAGTTCGGCTACCTCCCGATCTACATGGCCGAGCAGCTGCACGTCTCCGACTCCGTGCGCGGTCTCGTGATCGGTATCCAGCCGCTGCTCGAACTGCTCCTGCTCCCGGTCGTCGCACGCCTCGCAGACCGCTACGGCCCGATGCGAGCCATGACGGTCGGCGCCGTACTCGGGCTGGCCGGCAACCTCGCCTACGCGCTCAGTACGTCGGTCGCCGGGTTGTTCCTCGGCCAGGTGCTGAACGCGGGTCTCTGGGCCTGCGTCGGCGCGCTCGGCGTCTCCATCGCCCAGCACCTGTACCCGGAAGGCGCCGGCACCGCGTCCGGCGTCTTCCTCGGCGCGATCCCGCTCGGCTCGGCGATCGGCGGCACGATCGGCGGGATCGGCGTGGCGGCGATCGGTCTCCCGCACGTCTTCTTCATCCCCGCCACGCTCACCGCGTTCGCGATCGCCGCCTTCACCCTCCTGAGCGTCCGCGAGGCCCGCGCTAGCTGACGGCCGCCCGGATCGACTCGCGAAGTGAGCCGAGCGTCGCGACGACCGCGGTCGGTTCGTAGCCGCAGTGGGCCATGCAGTTCGCGCACCGCGGGTCCTTGCCGCGGCCGTAGCTGTCCCAGTCGGTGTCGTCGATCAGCTCCTGGTACGTCCCGACGTACCCGTCGTCCATCAGGTAGCACGGGCGCTGCCAGCCCTTCAGCGAATACAGCGGGATCGCCCACGCCGTACAGCTGAAGTCGACCTTGCCTTCGAGGAAGTCGAGGAACAGCGGCGAGTGGTTCAGCCGCCACTTCTTCCGCCGGCCGTCGCCGAACGCTTTGCGGAACAGCTGCCGGGTCTCCTCCGGGCCGAGCCAGTGCTCCTGGTCCGGCGCCTTCTCGTACGCGAACCCGGGCGAGATCTGCATGTTGTCGACCTTCAGCTCGTCGTTCAGATAGTCGAGTACGTCGATGACGTCCTGCGGGCTGTCGGTGTCGAAGAACGTGGTGTTGGTCATCACCCGGAAGCCGGCCGCCTGCGCCTGCCTGATCGCGTCGACGGCCTGGTCGAACACGCCGTCCTTGCAGACCGACTGGTCGTGCCGCTCGCGCAACCCGTCGATGTGCACCATCCAGGCGAAGTTCTTGTGCGGCTTGAACTTGTGCAGGTGCTTCGGCATCAGTACGGCGTTCGTGCACAGGAACACGATCTTGCCGCGGGCAAGCAACTGCCGGACGATCTCGTCGATCTCCTTGTGCATCAAGGGTTCGCCGCCGGCGATCGAGACCATCGGCGCACCGCATTCCTCGACCGCGGCAACCGCCTGCTCGACCGACATGCGCTTCTTCAGCCAGTCGTGGGTCTGCTGGATCTTGCCGCAGCCGGCGCACTTCAGGTTGCACGCGTACAGCGGCTCGAGCTCGAGCAGGATCGGGAACTTCTCCCGGCGCCGGACCTTCTGCTTCATCAGGTATCCGCCCAAGCGGATGGACTGCCGTAGCGGCATGCTCATGTCTGACTCACTTCTTTCGGTAGCGCGAAGCGGACGTCCTCGGTCAGCGTCCCGTTCTCGGTGACGGACACCGGGCCCAGCCCGGACAAACAGCGGATCAGGTGGTCGACCAGCTCCGGCGGAGCCGACGCGCCCGCGGTGATGCCGATCCGCTCGGCACCGGCGATCAGGTCCAGCTCCAGTTCGCTCGCGTCGTCGACGAGTACTGCGCGAGTGCCGGCCGCCTCGGCAACCTCGGCGAGGCGTTTCGAGTTGGAGGAGTTCTGGGAGCCGAGCACGATCACGAGGTCGGACTGCGCGGCGATCTGGCGGACGCCGGCCTGGCGGTTGCTGGTCGCGTAGCAGATGTCGTCTCTCTTGGGTCCGGTCAGGGTGGGGAAGCGTCGTCGCAGTACTGCGGCTGTCTCGGCAGCTTCTTCGACGGCGAGCGTGGTCTGCATGGCGTAGCCGACCTTGGTGGGGTCGGGGAGTTGGACGATCTCGGCTTCGGCGGGGTTGGCGACGACGATCACGTGATCCGGGGCTTCGCCGACCGTGCCGATCACCTCCTCGTGGTCGGGGTGGCCGATCAGTACGACGGTGGTGTCGCGGGCGGCGTACCGGCGTACCTCGTGATGGACCTTGGCGACGAGGGGGCAGGTGGCGTCGATGACTCTCAGGTGCCGCTCGTCGGCCTGGCGACGTACTGCTGGGGCGACGCCGTGCGCCGCGAGCACGACGAGGCTGCCTTCGGGGACGGCGTCCAGCTCCTCGACGAAGACCGCACCTCTGCCTTCCAGCTCACTGACGACATGCCGGTTGTGAACGATCTGCCGCCGCACATAAACCGGCGCCCCGAACCGCTCGAGCGCCCGCTCCACGGTCTCGATCGCCCGCTCAACCCCCGCACAAAACGACCGAGGCGTCGCCAGCAGCAACTGCCGCTCCCCGGCCGCCGCAGCCCAAGCATCAATAGCCGCCGCAGTACGCCGCAACTGCGCAAGCCCCCGCGCTCCCCGCACCAACATCCCAACCCGCCGCAACGGCTTCCCCGGCGTATCAACCACCACCCGCACCACCACGGTCTGCCCGTCATCCCCCACCAACAACCCAGACTCGGTATCAACCCCAATAGCCCCACTCGCAGCCAAAGCAGCCCGCTCACCAGCCGAGTCGACGACATGGTCGGTAGTAACAACCGGCCCCACATGCACAGCCATCCCCAGCCGCCGCAACTCCCCCGCTACCAGGTCGGCTGCAAAACTCTGCACAACCTTTCCGGAGTGGCAGATCTCGCTTGCGACGATTACGTCGCCGGGGGCGATGCCGTCGACGAGGGCGCCGGCTACTCCGGCTACCAGAGCTGGGCCTTGGGCGGGGGTGCCTTTCGAGCGGCCGGTGTGGATGACGGGGGTGGTTAGTTTGTCTCGGAGGGCGAAGTACTCGGCGTACAACGGGGTGCAGACGACCGGGCTCATCGGTTTCTCCCGAGGTAGCGGCCCAGGGCCCAGATCGGGAAGACCACGCGGTACAGGTGGTAGCCGATGTAGAAGTCGCCCGGGAAACCCGTGCCGGTGTAGCGGTGCTCGTCCCAGCCGCCGTCGGCGCGTTGGGTGTCGACCAGATAGCCGACCCCGCGTCGTACGGCGTCACCCCGTTCACCAGCAGCCAGTAGCGTCAACAGCCCCCACGCGGTCTGCGACGGTGTGGAATCACCCCGCCCGATCCACGACGGATCGACGTACGAGCGCAGGTCCTCGCCCCATCCGCCGTCCGCGTTCTGATGCTCCTCGACCCACCGCACCGCCCGCCGGATCACCGGATCGTTCCCCGACATCCCGACAGCAATCAACGCAGGTACGACGGCGCCGGTCCCATAAACGTGGTTCGTCCCCCACCGCCCGAACCACGACCCGTCCTTCTCCTGCGAATCCAGCAACCACCGCACCCCGCGCTGACACTCGGCAGAATCGGTCCGTCCTTCAGCCGCCAGCATCTCGACCACATGCGCGGTCACATCGGCCGACGGCGGATCGATCACCGCGCCGAAGTCGCAGAACGGCAGCTTCAACGGCGTCGTGTCGGTGTTGTCCGCATCGAACGCACCCCAGCCGCCGTCCGCGGACTGCATCCCGGTCGTCCACTCGACCGCATCATCCAACGCCTTCCGCAACCGACCCGGCTCCGGATGCTCCACCCGCCGCAACGCCAGCACGATCTCCGCCGTGTCGTCCGTATCCGGGTAACCGTCGTTCGCGAACTCGAACGCCCACCCACCCGACACCAACCCGGGCCGCCGCACCTGCCAGTCCCCCGGCGCGTCGATCTGCTCCGCGAGCAGCCAATCAGTTGCCTTGAGCACCGTCTTGTCATCCGGCTCGACACCGGCGTCCAGCAGCGCCCCGACCGCCAGCCCCGTGTCCCACACCGGCGACTGACACGCCTCCAACCACCGCGCCGGTCCCTCAGCGGTCTCCGTGTGCACCGTGAACCCTTCGAGCCCGCGCAACCCCGCCGCCATCACCGGATGGTCGATCGCGTACCCCATCAGATCCAGCGCGATCAGCGAGTACACCCACGGCGGCTGGATACCGCCCCACCCACCATCGGCCTCCTGCCGAGCCACGATCCACTCGACCGCCCGCCGCATCGCCAACCGCCGCAACCCCTTCGACGGCCCACGCGGCCCCCATCGCGAGTAAGCATTCAGTACGACGTCCAGCCGCTGGAACGCCCCTTCGAGCGTCCACGGCGCCGCCTGCGCAGTATCCGCCCTACCAGCCCGCAACCCCTCGACAGTGAAGGCCACCGGCCGCACCGGACGATGCGCGCTCACGATCGTCAACGGCACGATCGTCTGCCGCGCCCAGCACGCCCAGTTGTAGATATTCAGCGGCACCCGACTCGGCAGGAACATCAACTCCGGCGGCAGATCAGGACAGTCGTCCCACGACCACAATCCGAACAGCGCCAGCCAGATGTGCGTGAACACCCGAGCCTTCTCGACCCCGCCGTTCGAACGGATGAACGACGCAGCCCGGGCCATGTGCGGCGCACCCGGATCATCACCCGCCATCCGCAACGCGATCCACGACTCCACCGTCGTCGACAGCTCACCCGGCCCGCCCGGGAACGTCGCCCACGTGCCGTCCTCACGCTGCTGCGACCGGATCCACCGCGCCGTCTCCGCATCCGTCTGCGCAGTCGCCACGCCGAGGAAGTGCCGCAGCATCAGATCCTCGGCGTCCATCGTCACGTTGGTCGCCAGATCGCCCTTCCACCAGCCGTCGTCATGCTGCAACGAACGCAGGTACGACACCGCCGCATCCAAACACTCCTCGACGCGTACGTCGGCCCGTTCGGCGTCGGTCACCTGTTCCGCCGTCACAGCTGCCGCTCCGCGATGAACTGGGCCAACTGATCGAGCTGATCCCGATTGGCCGGCGCGATGCCCGCGGCGTCGAGCGCCTTCCCGGCCTTACGCACCCGCTCATCGGCTTCGGCCAACGCCCATTCCCGCCCGCCGGCGTCCTCCACGAGTACGGCGGCCCGTCGTACGTCGTCCTCGCTCGGTGTAGCCGTGTCCGCGAACCACGCGGCCAACTCGCGCCCGTGCGCACCGCCGTACTCAAGCGACCAGACCACGGGCAGCGTCTTCTTGTGCGCACGCAGATCGGAGAACACGGGCTTGCCGGTCTTCTCCGGTGCGCCCCAGATGCCGAGCAGATCGTCGACAAGCTGGAACGCGAGCCCGAGCTCCCAGCCGTACGTTCGGAACGCCTCGCACGTCGCCGCGTCGGCGCCGGCCAGGATCGCCCCGAGCTCGGCCGATGCCCCGAGCAACGAACTGGTCTTGCCGGCCGCCATGTCCACGCACTCCGGCAGGCTGACCGAGTCGCGCCGCTCGAACGCCACGTCGAGGACCTGCCCGCGGATCAGCTCGCGAGTGGCGACGGCCAGTGCGTGACCGGCGCGAACGGCGTACGGCGAGTTGCACTCGGCAAGTACTTCGTCCGCGAGACACGCAAGCGCATCCCCGACCAGGACCGCCGTCGCGTCGCCCCAGATCGCCCACACGGTACGCCGGTGACGGCGTTGCGTATCGCGGTCCATCAGGTCGTCGTGGATGAGCGAGAAGTTGTGGATCAACTCCACCGCAACACCGCCGGGAACCGCCGGTTCGGGTGATCCGCAGACAGCCTCGGCGACGAGCAGGGTCAGACCTGGCCGGATCGCCTTGCCGGAGTTGGCGCCGGTCGGTCGTCCGTGTTCGTCACACCAGCCGAAGTGGTACGTCGCGACCAGCCGGGTGTGCTCGTCGAGTCGGTCCAACGCGTGCCGCAGCTGCGGGTCGACCAGCTCACGCCCACGAGCCAGCAGATCCAGCACATTAGTGGCCGAAGGCATCCTCTCTACAGCCGTCACGAGACCACATCCTCAACCGACGGCGATGCCGCCGGCGACGTGCCGAGGACGGAGGCGGCGGCCGCTTCACCACTGCGGACGGCGCCCTCCATGGTGGCGGGCCAGCCGGTGGCGGTCCAGGAGCCGGCCAGGTGCAGGCCGGGGCGGGTGGTGGTCGCGTCGGGGCGGAAACGGCCGGTGCCTGGGGCCGGCCGGAAGGTGGCATGTCGCTCTCGGGTCACGAAGAACTCCTTCACACGCGCGTCGGCGGCCGCGGGGAGCAGCCGCCGGAGGGCAGGCACCAGTACGTCGCGCAGTTCGGCGACCGGGGTGTCGATCAGTTCATCGGCCGCCGACAACGAGACGGCGAGGTACTGCTCGGCCGGATTGCTTTCACTCTGGACGGTCCGGTCGAAGACCCACTGAAGTGGACTGTCGACGCCGGCAACGAACGGATCGTCGAGCACCACGCGGTCGAACACCACGTGTGCGTTGACGATCGGAGAGCTGCCGAGTGCCTCCGCCCACCCGGCCGGCAGGTCCACCGCGTCGTCCGGCAGCAGGCTCGCGGCCTCAACCGGCGGCACCGCCAGTACGACGTCGTCGTACCTCTCCCCTTCGATCGCCCACGCACCGTCCACCGCATCCAGAGCCCGGACCCGTGCCCGCAACCGCACCGCGACACCTGCAGCGACCAGTGCACGAGCTGCAGCGTCACCGTGCAACTGCTGCAACGGCACCAACGACCATCCGATATCCGCAGCATCACTCCTCTCCAGCAAACCGACTTGGAACACCGTCGCCGCAACAGCCAGCGACGCGTTGTCAGCACGCGCATTCAGCGTCGCTATGCCGATCAGCTCCCACAGCGCCTCGATCGTCCGCGCGTCCTGCCCATGCGCCGCCAGCCAACCGCCGAACGACTGCGCATCCGTCTCCGCAGCCGTCCGATCCACCCGCCCCATCGCTAACGCGCCCCGGACCGCAGCAACCCGCTCGGCCACACTCAGCCAGCGGTACGTCGCCAGCGCCGGCCCGAGATGCAGCGGCGCCGGCATCCCGTTCCGCCGGATCCGCCCGACGCCACCACGCTTTCCACTCCGCACCGGTACGTCGAGCCGCGGCTGCAGGTGCACCTGATCCCGCACTCCGAGCCGATCGAGCAGCCCGAGGTACGACGTACAACAGCGAAGAAACACATGCTGCCCGTTGTCGATCCATCGCCCGTCCCGCTCGAACGAATGGGTCAGACCGCCCAGCTTCGGCCGCCCCTCCAACAGCACGACCTCACACCCGGCATCGGCCAACTGCAGCGCTGCTGTGATCCCCGCCAGTCCACCTCCGACGACGGCGACCCTTCTCATGAGCGGGCTCCCGCCAGCGAGGCGAGCGCGACCTGTGCCTTCTCCCCCGCCGACAACGACAACCGCTGGTTGTACACGAGCACAGGGTTCGCACCGATGCGGCGGAGCAGGTGGTGGTAGATGCCCGACATCGCGCGGCAGGACGCGCCGCTGCGCCAGTCCAGGTACGGGAGCAGGCGCCAGCCGAGCGAGTACCAGTCCTGCGCGCGGCCGGCGGCGTACCGGATGTAGCCGGCCAACCGTCCTTGTGGGTCGTCGAGGTTGCCGTGCTCATCGAGTTCGATCCGGACGCCGAAGCGTTCCAGTTCGTCGGCCGGTAGGTAGATCCGGTCGTTGGTCAGGTCCTCGCGGATATCGCGGAGGATGTTGGTCTGCTGCAGCGCGATGCCGAGCTGGTCGGCGTACAGGGCGAGGGTCTCGAGATCCGACGAGCCGGTCGGGCCGAAGATCGACAGGCACAGCCGGCCGACGGAACCCGCGACGCGTCGGCAGTACACGACCAGCTCGTCGAAGTCGCCGATGCGTACGTCGGTCAGGTCCGTCTCGACACCCGCGACCAGTTCCTCGAAGGCACCAAGCGGCACCGGGTATCGGCGCGCTGCGTCCGCGACCGCGACGTACACAGGCTCGTGGATGTCGCCCAGCCGGCCGAGATCCTTGCGTACTCCGGCGAGCGCGGTGCGCTTCTCCTCCAACGGAAGGTCGCCGTCGCCGATGTCGTCGATCCGCCGCGCCAACGCGTACAGCGCCGACAAGGCGTTGCGCTTCGGCGGCGGCAGCAGGCGGATGCCGTAGTAGAAGTTGCGCGCCTCGGTGCGCGTGATGTCCAGGCAGGCTGCGTACGCTTCCTCGACGGTCGCCGTCACCGCGCGACCGCCTTGACCAGCAGCCGCACGGTATCCATCTTCGACGGCGTCGCCTGATGAGCAAGCACATCGCCACCGGTACGACGCAACGCCCGCACCGTCGCCTGACCGCCGGCCACGAACCCGGCCACGGAGATCCGGGCCCAGCCGTGCAACCGGCCAACGATCGCTGCACCTTCGTCGAGCATCTTCGCGGCCCTCGCAGTCTCGAAAGTCATCAACTCGCGCAGTTGCTGTGTCGCCTGGCGCTGATCGAGATCGGTCTCGGCCACGCCGTACGTCGTGAGGTCGGCCTGCGGCAGGTAGATCCGCCCGGCCCGGCGATCCTCGGCGACGTCCTGCCAGTGCTCGACCAGCTGCAACGCCGTACACACCAGGTCCGACAGGCCTTCGGTCTCGGGATCGTTGACGTCGAAGACGCCGAGCACCATTCGGCCGACCGGATCGGCGGAGAGCCGGCAGTAGCCGATCAGGTCCTCGAAGGTCTGGTACCGCGTGACCGTTTGGTCCTGCAGGTTGGCCTGGATCAGGCGGTGGAAGGGATCGGCCGGTAGATCGTGTTGCCGGACGATCGGGCGCAGTCGGCGCAGTACCGGATGGTCGGGCTCGTCGCCGGCCCAGATGCGGTCGAGGTCGACCATGAACGCGCGCAGTGCCGCCGTACGGTCGCCGGTGTAACTGTCGCCGAGCTCGTCGACGGTGCGCGCGTAGCCGTAGACAGCGTGCAGCGACTCCCGGTGCGCGGCGGGCAGGAGCTTCAGTACGACAGGAAAGTTCTCGGTGTGTTCCTTTCTGCCCAGTTCACGGTCGGAAGCGGCATTCTGCACTCCGTCTGGATGCACAGTTCCATGATGGGAAGCGGTTTCGTGCCAACTCTGCCCCGTTGACGAACATTCGACGAGACAGAATTTGTCACAGGATTACAGTTGGCCTCGATGGGTTCCCCTAGAGGAGTCTTCAATGACCATCGCAACCTTCGACCGTGCCCGGCTCGAGGACGCTTTGCTCGACGGACTGCCTGCCCTGGTGGCCGAGGTGCGGGACCGGCTGGCCGAGCACTGGCCGGACTACGCCGCCTTCCTCGACACCGACCGGGACGCGGTCGTCAAGCCTGCCGAGCTGTTCGTGCATCGCCTGCTGGACATGTCGATCGCCAACCTGATCAACCCGGAGCAGACCACGCTCGACCGTGGCGACGAGACGGTACGGCGGGTGTTCGAGGAGATCGGCCGACGCCAGCTGCAGGAGGGCAACGATCTCACCCGATTGCTGACAGCTTTTCAGCTCGGCGCCCGCGTCGCCTGGCGGCATGTCGCGGCGACCGCGCTCCGGCTGGATTTCGCCCCGGACAACCTCGCCGCCTTGGCCGACTCGGTATTTGTGTTCGTCAACCAACTGTCTTTCTCCGCGGCCAACGGCTATTTGCAGGAGCAGATCGAGGACGCGATGGCGCGCGAACGACGCCGCGAGGATCTCGCCAACCTCCTGCTCTCCGGCCGTGCCGGCACGGAAGCGATCCGGACCGCCGCACAGCAGGCCGCGTGGCGGATCCCCGAGACCGCCGCGGTCGTCATCTACAGCGACGGCGACCAGGAGCCGGCCGGGGCACTCGTCGCCAGGCTCGAGCCCGGTGCACTACCCATTCGCCGCAACGCGGTCGTCGTCGGCGCGATCATTCCGGAACCGTCCGGTCCGGGTCGCCGCCTGCAGTTGAGCCGCGAGCTCGCCGGAATGGGTGCGGTGGTTGGCAATTCGGTCGCGCTGGCCCAACTCCCGCGCAGCCTGGAGATCGCCCGGATCGCAGTCCGGCTGCGGAACACCGGCGTACTGACCGACGACCCGGTCTTCGCCGACGAGCATCTCGATGCGCTGATCGTCTGGCGGGACGAGGCCCTGGTCGCCGCGTTGCGCGAGGAGATGCTCGCGCCGCTCGCCGGTGAGACCGAGGCCGCCCGCGAGCGGCTCGCGGAAACCCTGGCCAGCTGGCTGAAGCATTTCGGCGACCGGCAGGCGATCGCGCACGAGCTGAGCATCCATCCACAGACCGTGCGCTATCGGATGGCGCGACTCAGGGCCTTGTACGGCGATCGCCTGGACGACCCCGAATCACGCGCTCGCCTGTTCCTCGCCCTCGAGTGGCCCGGTCCTTAACCGCGCCAACGCCTGGTTGAGCCGAGCGGCCAGGGCCGGACCGTCGATCAGCTGTGGATCAGTCGCGAGACCGATCCCGAGGATGCCTGTCCAGCTCAGCGCACCCATAGCGAGGGGCGTCCCCGGCACCAGCGGAAGGATCGGATACACCCGATCGTGGGGCACACCAGCGAACGACATCTGTTCGGTCGTGCCGGGCATGTTCGAGACCACCGCGTGCAGGAATCGTTGCCCGTACACGGTCGGCGCGAACCACCGCGCGAACGGCTCCGGCACGATCCGCAGTCCGGTCGCCAGCACGAACCGTGAAGCCAGCGCGCGGGTCGGCCGCTGCAGCCGCTTCGTCCGCGCCGACACCTCGGTCAGCAACTCGTCGAACGGACGCCCGTCCACCGGCACCTCGACCATGATCGCGGCCGTCGCATTGCCCTCCGCCGCGCTGTCAGGCCTCCGGACCATCGTGGTCACCGAGAAGCGCAGGTACCCGTTCACCGCCTGCGCGAGCCCGGGCGCGACGGCGTACACGCTGTCGGCGAGCAAGGCGATCAAGAGATCGGTGACGCGTACGCCGCGAGCGGACGCGGCCCGGCGTACGACGTCGAGCTCGATCGCTGCGGTGTCGAATTCGCGGCGGAGGGAGCTGGGCGGCAGCTTGGCCGCCGTACCGTCCGTCGCGAGTTGGGCGAGACCGATGGTGGTGGCGACGGCGCGCGTCAGCCGGCCCGGAGCGGTGCCGGACGGCAGCTCGATCTTGGTCGGGGGCTCGAACAGGCTGAAGGCCTGCAGAACCGTTCCGATGCCGTCGGCAATCGAATGGTGAACCAGCACGACCAGGCCGTCGGCGCCACCAGGGCCGATGTCGCGGACGATCGCGATCCGCCACATCGGGCGGTCCCTCGGCATCGGTTGCTCGGCGAGGTCGGCGACGTACCGGAGCAGGCCGGCGTACCCGTCGGTGGACCGGTGCTCGACGACATGCCAGTCCAGGTCGACCTCGTCGGCCTCGATCCAGCGCGGCCGGTGCCAGCGCGACGGCTTGCCGAGTCGCTGATGCATCCGCGGCAACTGTGCGAACCCGTCGGCGACCAGCTTGCGGACCTCGTCGATCGTCGGCCGCTGGTCGGAGGGTTCGAGGACGACGACGCCGCCGACGTGCTGCGGGGCGCCGGTCCGCTCGATGTGCAGGAAGAACGCGTCCGCCGACGGTACGACGATGCCGTTCACCGTGGCATCACCCGTTCGCCGAAGCGGGCCGATAGCCGCCGGTACAGCCCCGGAGCGAGTGCGCGTACGGCGGGTGCGACGCGAAGCCAGCCGGGGATCCAGATCTCGGCTCGGTCGTTGGCGATGCCATCAACCAGCGCCTGCGCGACGGTGGTGGCGGGCAGCGGACGCGGGCGCTTGCGGTCGTACGGCCGGCCGCGAGCGCTGAAGAAACCGGTGTCGACGACGCCCGGGATGGTCAGGCTCACGGATACACCACTACCACGAATCTCCAGCCGGAGGCTCTCGGCGAAGACGTCGAGCGCGGCCTTCGTGGCGGCGTACACGGCCTCACCGGCAACCGCCGTACGGCCGGCGATCGAGCCGACCAGGGCGACGTGCCCGCTCCCCCGCTCGACCATTGGCGGAAGCAAGCACCTGACCAGCTGCAGCGGCGCCAGCAGATCGAGCGCGACCAACTGGTCGATCTCCTCGGCCCGCATCTCCACGAACGGCCCGGACCACCCGAGCCCGGCGTTCGCGACGAGGATGTCGATCCGCCCATGCACAGCCAGCGCGGCATCCGCTACCTCGTCAGCGGCCCCCGGCAGGGCGAGGTCACCCAGCACCGGTACGCCGCCAACCCGCGCGGCGACCTCAGCGGTCCGCTCCGCATCCCGCCCATGCACCACCACCCGAGCGCCCGCCACCGCGAGCCGCTCCGCCACCGCCGCGCCGATCCCCGCCGACGCACCGGTGACGAGCGCAACCTTTCCGTCCAGCCGCATCGCACCTCCCTGTGCTCAGCATGATGCCAAGAGCAACCAGGTGTGCGAGGGGCGGCGTCGACGGATCAGGCTCGGACGGCCAGTGCGGTGAGCAGGGCGGACACGATCCCGCCGTACAGGACGAGCAGGGCAATGAACGGGAGCACGCTGCCGACAGGTGCTCGGCTCCGGATGCTCTTGGTCTCGAAGTAGTTCAGGCTCGGACCCCAGCCGAACGGCGACAGTGGTGGCTCGCCGTTGGCACTCCCTGGCAGCCCGTGACCGCCGTAGGTCGGGATGGATCCGTCTGGCAACGCAGGCGGCGGCGCCGCCTTCTCCTCAAAAGGCACGGTGTTCCTCCCCAGGAACCACCTGCCGTCGCTCCTCAGCATCCCCAGCCGGCAAGGTGTCAGACCCCACTCTGCACTACCAATACGAGACCTGGCATGCCACCAATTCCGGGTGTTCACGGACCGTCAACCTGTAGGCACGTGACGTATATGCGCCCGTGCATCCCGGCTGGCATCCTCGTGCCGTTCCTTTCCGCCCTGAACTAAGTTCTGAAGGAGCATTTCGATGAAAGTGTCCGCCCGCCGCACGCTCGGCGTGGTCCTCGGAACCGCCGCCCTGATCGTCACCTCGGCCGCCGTCGCGTTCGCCGCGCCGCCGCCGAGCCTCCCGCAGAACGCCGACGGCTACGAGCAGTCGTTCTCGCCGGCCTACGACTACGACGGCGACGGGTGCTACGCCACCCCCGCCATCGGAGCCGACGGCACGCTCAACCCCGGCCTCAACCCGACCGGCGCCGTGAACGGCAACTGCCGCGACCAGTCCGACCTCGACAACTCACAGACCTACTCGCGCGAGAAGTGCAACAACGGCTGGTGCGCGGTCGTGTACGCCAGCTACTTCGAGAAGGACCAGGCGTTGCCCGGCAGCAGCCTCGGCGGCCACCGGCACGACTGGGAGCACGTGATCTCCTGGATCAACCAGGCGTCGAACCAGGTCGAGTACGTGACCACGACGCAGCACTCGAGCCAGGTCACCTACGCCCGCTCGCAGGTCCGGTTCGACGGATCGCACCCGAAGGTCGTCTACCACAAGGACGGCGCGAGCACGCACTTCTTCCGCCTGGCCAACAGCAACGACGAGCCGCCGGAGAACCACTACCACAACTGGCGGTACCCGCCGCTGGTCGGCTGGAACGGCTACCCGAGCACGTCGCTGCGCGACATCCTGATGAACGCCGACTTCGGCTCGGCCACGATCAAGATCACCGACAAGGACGACCGGTTCCGCAACCTGCTGAACGCGTCCAAGCCGTCCGGGATCCCGTTCGACCCCTGGGCCTGACGATCTGAAAGGGCGCGCTCAGTCCTGCTGGGCGCGCCCGCCAGGGGTGGTCAGCGAATCCGCCACCAGATCGATCATCGCCTCGTGCCGCTCGGCCGCCGTGTCAGCCTGACCGAGCGCGACCGTGTCCAGGAAGACCCGGCTGACCACGAGCTCGGCCGCCGCCTGCACCCGGTCCGGCTCCGCGACCACATCGTCGGCCCCGGCCAGTACGTCGGCCACGGTCTCGGTCGCCTCGGCGAACAGCTCCGCCGCCCGCTCCGCGATCTCCGGATGCCCCTGCGCCTCCCGGAACACGATGGTCCGGGCAGCCCGGTCGTGCTCCAACTCCTCCGCCATCGTCTCCACGACCGCCCGCAACCGCAGCCGTACGGTGCGGCCCTGCGCGACGGACCGCAGTACCTCGCTCGGGGTCGGGCGCTCCTGCACGATCGCGAGCAGCAGGTCGAGCTTGGTCGCGAAGTGGTAGAACACCAGGCCGGACGGTACGCCGGCCTCGTGCGCGATCCGGGCCGTCGACGTCGCGTCGTACCCGTGCTCGGCGAACAGCCGCTCGGCAGTCTCGACGATGACCTGCCGTTTGGTGTGACGCGCGTGCGCGGATGCCGTCATGATTCGGCGGGCCAGGCCTCACCCTTCCGCTCGGCGCCGAGCTCGGCGGCTCGCCGCAGGGACTTGAAGACGTAGTCCGGCACCCGGAGTCCGCGCCGGTTCTCGAACATCAGCTCGTACTCCGCGCGGCCGACCTTACGCGCGTAGTCGCGCAGCTCGGCCTCGCCGCCCTTGCTGATCTCCAGCGCTTCCATCACGTCACCGAACTCGGCCCGCTGCCGCTTGTTGTACGCACCCACGACATCGAACGTACGCTTCCGCAACGCGCGCGTCAGCCACCGCTGCCAGCCGGAGAGTTGACCCCAGAGCTCCTGCGCAGCCATCTGGTAATAGGCGAAGTGCCCCGGCTCCTGCCGCTTGATCGGCGCGACCACGGTCGCTGCGATCGCACGCTCGCCGAGCTCGAGCAGTCCGGCGTGAAGCTTGTTGTAGGCAAGCACCGCGGAGCGCTCGGTCGCCAGCCCGGTCAGGTAGTAGAGCATCCGGCTGATGTCCTGTACGCCGGGCATCTTGCCGAGCGCACCGAGCAGCTTGAGCTTGAAGTCGACGTCGGTCAGGTTCGGCTCGTGCGCCTCGATCCCGGCCAGCTCCTGCATCTGGTCCAGGATCAATCCGTGCCGCGTCTCCTGCGGCATCCAGACGTCGGCGTAGAACCGCCGGTCGACCTCGGGCGGGTCCGGCAGCAGGATGTTCAGCTCCAGCACGTTCCGCTCGACCTCGAGCTCGACCCGGGTCATGTAGGCCAGCACCGACCCGAAGCGCTCGGCCAGCAGCCGCGGACGCTTCATCGTGTAGTCCACGCTCTCGAGCGGAATCGGCGGGTGTTCCTCGCCGAGACGCTCGACGTGGTCGGCCAGCTTGGAGTCTTCCCGGCGCTTGCGGCTTCGCCGGCGCGGGACGGTGGTGATATCGCTCAACGACATAAGGCGGCACCTCGCTCGTTCGACAGGGATGCCAGCTCGATCCCCCACAGGTAAGCCTAACAAAGTAACTGACTGATCAGTCAGTCAGACGCTGTGACCCCGGCAACAGGACAGCGGGCGGCGGTCCAAGAGGACCACCGCCCGCTGCCGCGGGCAAAGCTATTTAGCGATCGTGTAGCTGATTGTGTCGTTGCGCAGCACGTCGCCATCGACCTTCACGATGCGCAATGTGTGCGCTCCGTTCTTCAAACCGGTCGCAGCGAACACCTGCTGATTGGTCAGTCGGACATCACCGTGCAGGTTCACCCGGCGTACCAGCTTTCCGTCGACGAAGACGTCGGCGTTCCCCTGGTCCGGAGCCAGCTCCGTGCTCCACGCGACACCCGTGCCGGTGAAGGCGAAGTTGACCGCCGCGCCGTTCGCCGTCGTGGCGTGGATGTCGTCGCGGTAGTCACCCCGGAACCGGAAGTCCAGCGGAACCGTTCCGGCCGCCAGCTTCGCGAGGTATGCCGCCTTGATCGTCACGACGTTCCCGGCGACCGTGTAGTCGGTCCCCTTGACCAGATCCACACCGGCCTTCGAGATGCCGGCGAGCTCGCCCGGATCGCGACCGAGCTGCACGCTGACGTCGGCCGGAGAACCCTTGTCGAACGTCGCCGAGTCCGGGTTCAGCAGGCTCTCCTGCCGGATGTTCAGCTTGTCGAGCAGCATGAACTGACCGGACTTCTTCACCGCGCGGATCGTGTGCGAGCCGTTCGGGAGATCCGAGATGCTGTAGACGACCTGTTGCGGTTTGTTGTGTCCCTGCGACGGATCCAGGTACGTGCTCACCGTCTGCTTGAACTGACCGTCGATGTAGATGTCGACGTCACCCTGTCCGGGGTCGGTCTCCGTCACGTAGTCGACGCCGGTGCCGACGAAGCTGTACGAGAACGAGTCGCCGTCGGTCTCGGACCACGCCACGTCGTCCTTGTAGTCACCGAGACCACGACCCGTGCTCTGGTGCCACGTGCCGGTGTAGACGATCTGCGAGTCGTCGTTGTTGACCTCTTGCGTCCGCGAACCGACGTCCGCGGTCTTCGCCTGCGACGAGTCGGTGACCGTGACGGTCAGCGGCTCGGACACCGAAGGTACTTCGTAGTTGTTGTTGCGCTGCCACGCGCCGTCGTACCCGACCCGCAGGTCGTCGTCGTTGACCCGGATCGTGGAGCCCTTCTGCGGCGTCACCTTCAGCAGCTGGACGCCGTGGATCGGGATGTCCTTACCGGTGAAGCCGCTCGCGAACTGACCCAGGTCCTTGTGCGCCCAGAGGTCCCGCACCTTCGCCGGACCGGTCAGGCCGAGGTCGGACCAGTTGACCGTCATGTCCGAGTCGGTCTGGCCGAGGTTGAACAGGGCAACGGTGTAGCTGCTGTCCGGGTTCAGCGAGTACCAGACCTGCTTGTTGGTCTTCATCGACACGGGCTGCGCCGGACGGCCGGCCTGGTTGACCGCAATCACTTCAGGATTCGTCAGCAGGCTCAGCCCGTAGTCGTCCAGCCGGGTCATGTCGTTGCCGACGTACATCGGCGCCGCCGAGACCGCCCACAAGGTTGCCGCTGTACGGCGTTCGTCCTTCGTGAGACCGTCCATCTGCCCGTTGCCGACGTCGAGCGAGTCGAGATCGTTCCAGCCGCCCGGTCCTGCGTAGCGCCACCAGTCCGCCAGCTTCGGGAACAACCGGTTGATGTTCTGCCACTGCGTCAGCGCGACGCCCGGGCAGTAGCACTCGACGTCCCACTCGATCCGCCACCCGTTCGCGTACTGCTTCCAGGTATTGGCGTAGTTGATGTCGAGCGCCCAGGACAGCTCGAGCCAGATCTTGTGCTTGGCCAGCGCCGCGGACCACGCCTTCACGTCACCCCGGGCGTCGAGCGACAGGTCGCTGATCCCCGAGCCGGGCGTGACGCTGTCGAACTTCAGGAAGTCCAGGCCCCAGGAGCCGAACAGGTCGGCGATCGAGTCGATGTACTTCTGCGCGCAGGGCTTGGAGAAGTCGATCTTGTAGCCGATACCCCAGTAGTCCGCCTTCTGCAGCGGCTGCACCGGCAGGTCACCGGTCTTGCACTCGGGAGCGCCGTACACCGGCAGGTTGGCGTCGATGACCTCCTTGCCGATGCCGGGGATCGCGTACAGGCCGACCTTCTGGCCGTTGGCGTGGATGTGGTCGATCACCGCCTGCAGCCCGTTCGGATAGAGCTTCTTGCTCGGCACCGGACGGCCGTACCCGTCGATCCCGTCGTTCCAGCCGGCGTCGATGTTGATGTTCTTGTACCCGTACGGCTGGAGCTTCTTGTGCATCGCGTCGGACTGCTTGATCAGCTGGTCCGCCGAGATCCAGTTCCCGGCGCCGTCGTACACCTGCATGCTGTAGCTGCTCCACCCCATGTACGGGTGCAGAGCGATATCGCCGGCCGGGCCGCCGGACTGGACGGTGGCGGTCGCGACCGACGGAGCCTGGACGGCCTGCTGCGGGGCAGCCGTCTTGGGCGCGATCGGAGGCGTGCTCTCGGGTGCTGCTGCGGACGTTGTAGCCGTCAAACCTGCCGGTAGCAGTACGGCGGCGACGAGACCGGTAAGCACGGTCCGCACCCTCCTGCTCCGAACGGATCTGGTCATGGCGGTGACCTCTCTGAGAGAACCGAATCGGATAGGATATTGGTTCTATTTACTTAACCGTGTCAAGATTCTGTGCGATATCGGCTCGGATTACTTCCAGGTCGCCGGTCCGGCCGAGCCCGCGTCGTACTCGTCGAGGGGTACTTCGCCGGCGCGCCACGCGGCGAGAACAGGCTCGACGATCTCCCAGCACCGTTCGGCCACGTCACCGCGCACCGAGAGGAGTGGGTCGCCACGGAGGATGCCGCTGAGCACCTCGCCGTACGGCAGGACCGAGGACGACGGCAGCGTCGCGTCGAGGAAGACCTGGCCCATCGTGTACGGGCCGTCGACTCCGAGCGCCGGGACGGACAGGGACAGCTCGCCCGGGTTCAGGCCGATGCGAAGCGTCTCGCCGTCGCGCGCGCCGTTCAGCCCGGAGGGCAGGTGGCGCAGCGGCTTGAACTTGACCACGATCTCCTTGCGCGCGACCCCGAGCGCCTTGCCCGACCGCAGCGTGAACGGCACACCGGCCCAGCGGTTCGTGTCCACCTCGACCGTGACCTCGGCCAGCGTCTCGGTCCCCCGCTCCGCGTCGACGCCCGCTTCATCGGCGTACGACGGAACCACGCGGTCGTCGGCGATGCCCGCGGCGTACCGCGCCCGGCGGGCCGCCTCGATCGCGGAGCCGCGGTAGAGGTGGGTACTGCGCAGCGCACGCGCCATCTCGCTGCGGACCTCGACGGCGTCCATCGTCGCCGGGGCGTCCATCGCGAGCAGCGCAAGGACCAGCAGCAGGTGGCTCTGGATCATGTCCACCAGCGCGCCCGCGTTGTCGTAGTACTGCGCGCGTCCCTCGAGACCAAGCGTCTCGTCGTACACGATCTCGACGCTCTCGATGTGCTCGGCGTTCCAGACCGGCTCGAACAGTCGGTTCGCGAACCGCAGGCCGATCAGGTTCAGGACCGCGGTGCGACCGAGGAAGTGGTCGACGCGGTGCACGTTCTCCTCGGGCACGAGCGAACCGACGAGCTGGTTGAGCGCGGCCGCGGACTCGGCGTCGGTGCCGAACGGCTTCTCGAAGGCGAGCTCGGTCCCTTCCGGCAGCTCGAGCTCGCGGAGCTTCTCGACGATCGCGGTCGTCACGGCCGGCGGCAGGGAGAAGTACAGGACGGGGGCGGGCCCGGCAAGCTCCAGGAGCGCGCGCAGGTGCTCGACATCGGTCGGGTCACCGGCGACGTACTCCGTCGTCGCCAGCGTGTCCGCCGCGACCTGGCCGATCTCGCCGTGCGACTCGAAGGCGGATCGGACCCGGCCCGTCCATTCGTCGGGGGCGAGCGGTGACCGGCCGGTCCCGATGATCCGCACGCTGGTCGCGCGCGGTCCGGCGAGCAGACTGCCCAGACCGGGCAGCAGCAACCGCGAGCTCAGATCGCCGCTGGCGCCGAAGATGACCAGGGTTCGTTGGCCGGTATGTTGACCTGCACCCGCCGAGGATCGCTCGACCGGTAGCAGGGCCGCATGCGTAGTGATGATGCCTCCCAAGACTCGTGGCTCATCCGTGGAGCCACACCCAAAGACGCAACCGCGCCGAGGGTAATCGCATTCCCGTCAGGAGACGCGCTCTGTCTCAGGGGCTGGGTAGGGAGAATCCGGGAGACCGAGGTTCCGCCAGACGAAGCGCGGGACCCGGGCCAGGAAGCCGCGGAGGAACTGCGAGCTGTGCGCGATCGCGGGCTGGCTGTGCTCGCCGGGTGAGAACCAGGCCCACTCCTCCTCGATCCGGAACGAGGCCGGCGGGTTCGCCATCAGGTACTCCATCTGGCGCGGGTGGATCACGTCGTACGCGAACTTGGTGTCCTGCGCGTGCACCGCGAACTGCCGGTTGAACGCCTCGCTCTCGAAGCTGATCCCACCGCCGAAACCCTTCCGACCGACCTGTAGGCGCGGCATCCGGATCGGCAGCTGGAAGCCGAGGATCGGCTCGCTGTGGTTCTCGGTCACCGTCCGGGTCTGCGTGCGGCCCTCGCTGTCGGTGTACGACTCCGTGCGCGTGGTCTTCCAATGGTGCGTGAACGCGACGAACGGCGGCCCGTCGCCGTCCCGGCCGCGGATGACCTCGCTGGTGTTGTGATCGTGGCCGCTGCGCGTTACCGGCGTGAACTCCAGCAGGCTGTCGTCGACGCCGATCCACCACCAATCGGGGTGGTGGTAGAACGTCAGCCGCGGCTGCGGCTCCGGCTGGATCCAGCGGTCGAGCGGCGCCGCGTCGATCGCCGCCGCGACGGCACCGAGCTGCTCCAGCCAGGCGGCGAGCAGGTCGGGCTTCTGCCGCGGCGGGTTCAGCACCACGAGCTGGTCGCTGTCGATGCCCGCGTTCAGCCCCGGCAGACCCGCGGCCATCGCGCTCAGCTGCGAACACACCTGCGGATTCATCACCTCCGCGGCGAAGTCCGGCTCGAGCGCACCGACCTGCCACCCCGGACCGAGCTGCGGCGGAGCCGGTACGGCGTGCGCGAGGACGCCGTACCGCGGTCGGGTGTCGCCGCCGGAGATCCACAGCTCGGGGAGCCGGCGCGACAACGTCACCATGCCGACCCAACCCGACCAGTGCGAGGTGCTGTACTCGATCACCTGGAACGGCCGGCCGGCTGCGGTCAGGCCGGTGATCTGGTCGTCGGGCTTGCGGACGAAGCCGAGCCCGAACGGCGGATTGTTCAGTCGGGCGACGGCCTCGAACGTCGGGCTGTTGACGAAGTTCCAGCCGCGCTGCCGCAGCGAGTCGATGTACCGCTGCCGGCGTACGAGCGCGACGATGCCCCAGGTGAGTCCGGCCGCGAACAGCACGATCACGACCACCACGACGAGCTTCATCGCGCCACGATAGCTGTGGGAGGGGATCAGCCGAGGGCGCCCGGAAGCGGCTCGGCGTGGATGATCTGGAGACGGCTGACGGCGCGGGTGAGTACGACGTACAGGCGGTGCAGGCCGCGGGCTTCGGCGGCGACGATGTGGGCGGGCTCAGCGACGATGACCGCGTCGAACTCGAGGCCCTTCGCGAGCGTGGCCGGTACGCAGACGAGCCGGACCGTGTCGATCTCGTCCTCGGTCTCGCCGATCAGCGCGACCTCCAGGCCCGCGGCGGCGATCGCATCCCTGAGCGCGGCCACCTGATCGTCCGCGGCGATGAGTGCGACCGAACCTTCGCCTGCCAGCGCGGCCTTGCAGGCGGCAATGACCTCGTCCGCGAGCGTCGACCGGCTGGCCGAGACGACGCTCAACGCGTCGGCGACCGTGCGGACCCCGGTCGGCGTACGCAGCGTCGGGGCGATCTCGGGCAGCAGCTTCGCGGCGAAGTTGATGATCTGCTCCGGCACGCGGAATCCGCGGTCGAGCTCGGCGACCACACCGTCGCTCTTGCCGAGATGACCGAGCACCTGGTCCCACGGTCCCGCCGCCCAGGCCGTCGTCGCCTGCGCGAGATCGCCGAGCACCGTGGCCGAGCCGGTCCGGCAGCGCCGGCCGAGCGCCCGCAGCTGCATCGCGGACAGGTCCTGCGCTTCGTCCAGGACGAGATGGCCGAGCGATCCGGTACGCCGCTCGATCAGGTCCTCGAGCTCGTCGAGCAGGACGGTGTCGGCGAACGACCACTTCGCCGACTTCCACGACCGCGCCGGCTTGTCCCACAACAGCGCCGTACGCTCCTCGTCGGTCAGCGCGGGGGCAGCCTGGGCGAGGAAGTCCGCGTTCGAGAAGAGGCGGTGCAGGACCTGCTCGGGTGCGACGCGAGGCCAGACCGAGTCGAGCACATCCTTCACCGGCTTCGAGCGCGCGACCGCGTTCTGCACCCGGTCGTCCGGCGACTCCGCCCGCTCCTCCATCCGGACCAGTACGACGTGCGCGATCCGCTGCGCGAGTGCGTTCCGGCCGGGCGCGTACCGGGTCGACTCGCGCAGGTCCGAGACGATGTCGACGACCTCGTAGTCGTGCACCCGGTAGCGCCGGGATCCCTTGCTGTAAAGGACTCCCTCGGTCGGCGTGCCGACGTACGACCAGAGCGCACGCCGCAGTACGTCGGCCATCCGGGCGTCGCCCTTCAGCCGCTCGGGCTCGGCGTCGTCGATTGCCGCGGTCGGCCGGGTGAGCAGCTCGTCGATGGTGATCTGCCGTACGTCGACCTCGCCGAGCGCCGGCAGGACCTTGCGGATGTACGACAGGAACGAGCGGTTCGGGCCGACGATCACAACGCCGCCGCGGCCGAGCCGTTCGCGCTCGGTGTAGAGCAGGTACGCGACCCGGTGCAGACCGACCGCCGTCTTGCCGGTGCCGGGCGCGCCCTGTACACAGACGCTCGGATGCAGCGGCGCGCGGACCAGGTCGTCCTGCTCGGGCTGGATCGTGGCGACGATGTCGCGCATCGGGCCGGTGCGCGGCCGCTCGATCTCGGCCCGCAGGAAGGCATCTGCCTGGTCAATCTCTGCCACGGCTGTCAGCGACTCGTCCTCGAAGCCGGTCAGGTCGGCGTGGTCGGAGAACCCGTAGCGACGGCGCATCAGCACCCGCTGCCGGTCGCTCTGGGTCGCGCGGTAGAACGGCACCGACACCGGCGCACGCCAGTCGATCACCAGCGGTACGCCGCTGCCGTCGTGCACATGCCGGCGGCCGATGTAGATCTGGTCGAGGTCGGGGATGGTGCCGTGCTCGTAGTCGAGCCGGCCGAAGAACAGCGGTACGTCGGGCAGGTCGAGGAGCGCGTGGGTGCGCATCTCCTTGGCCCGCTGGTTGGCCTCGTTGGTGAAGCGTTCGTCGTTGTCCTCGCCGCCGATGATCTGGACGTCGCGGTCGACGACCTCGGCGTACATGCGGTGGAGAGCGAGCTGGGCAGTGGTCAGGAAGGCGCGTTCGGCCTCGAGTTCGGCTGCGGCCATGCGAGAGAGCCTCGAATCGTGAGCTGGGTCCCGCCCCGGAGCAGATCCATCCGGTTCGATTCGATCCCGAAAAGACAGGCTGGCGACGTTACCAGCGGCCGAGGTCGCCTGCCACCGAATTAACGGCGCATCCACCCCGGTACGTCGTCACGGGGAAACTCGGCCAGCTCGGCCGCGTAGATACCTTCGTCGACAGGAATCGACCAGGCCGGCTGATGGTCGTAGTCGAAGTCCGTCGAGAAGTGCCCGTCGGCGGTCACACTGATCGTCGCCGTCAGCCAGGTGCCCTTGCCCGGCTGGTACATCGACCGCCGCAACTCCTCGAAGTCGTCCTCGAGTCCTTCGGGCAGCGGATCCAGTTGCGCCGAGTCCACGGTCGCGTCCAGTTCGGCGTACGACGTCGTGCCGCGGTACACCGCGGTCACCTCACGCCATCCGGCCGGCAGGTCCGCGACCAGGGCTCGTGCGATCGTGTCGATCACGCTGATCTCGGTCATCGATCTCCCCGGGCCGTGGGTTTGGTCTCCCTGAAGATACGCCGGGGTGATCGTTTGCCCTCATGGTGGTCGATCACCGTCCGGCTGGACGGGCGGCGCGACGTACCGTTCGGGTGCTTCAGGTCGATCGCCGCGTGCACCTGGATCCCCGACGCCCGTAGCGCCTGCCAGCTCTCCTCCATCCGGCGCCAGTTCTCGCTGCCCTTGACCGCGCGGTTCTGCGAACGCGACTGCGCGGTCAGATTGATCGACTCCCCCGGTCCCTCGAACTTCGTCGCGAACACATGGCCGCCGTCGTCGGTCGGCTGCCGGTCCGCCTCGCCCGCCTCGAGTTGGGCGTCCAGGTTGCGCCGGTCCGCGTTCTCGTCCTTCGGCAGCCAGCCGAGCCAGCCTTCCGCGTGGACGACCCGGCCGACGTCGTCGGTCACGTACAGATAGCGTTCGTCGACCAGGTACACCGCGGACGGCTGCGGGTCCATCAGTCGCGGGTTCCACAGCTCCGCGCGGCCCGAGTCTTCCTTGTACAGCGGCCGATCCGCGTACTCCGCCGGCACCACCGGTACGTCGTCCGGGCCGTAACCGACGGCGCGGACGTCGGCCGGATGAGCAGGTTGCTCGATCCGGGCCGACGCCCGCGCATCAGTCATGGGGAGTTTCTACCCCATCAAGGTGTCTCAGCCGTCGCTCTCGCTGGCCGGGATCACCGCACCCGGTACGTCGTTCGGCGCGACGATCTTGGTCTCGCCGGGGTACGGCGTGGCCCAGTTGTGCGCCTCGTACCAGTCGAAGTGGTTCATCTGGGACGGGTTCGCGAAGTCGGCCTTCGCGTTCGGACCGGTGGTGCGCTGCTGGTCCTTCCACGCCGACCAGGTCGCCGCCATCGACTGCATCCCGGCCGGGACCGTTGCCGTCGGCACCGGTGCCACGTTCGGGTTCTGCGCCGCCGGAACGTCGGCGCCACAGGTCGGCAGCGGGTTCACGCCGCCGGTCAGCGAGGTCCGGTTCGGGACCGCGGTGAACGGTGCGTTGTTCGGCTTGTTGGTGAACGCGCCGAACATCGGGGTGGCGGCGGTGTCCTTCTGGTTCATCGGGTGGATCCCGAGGATCTGCTCGATGGTCCGCATCATCGTGATCTGCGTGTAGTAGTGGCTGTCCGTGACGCCGTGCTGCGCGTACGGGCTGATGATCTGGATCGGCGCCCGGTGCCCGTCGACGTGGTCGAGACCGGCCTGCGAGTCGTCCTCGACGATGAAGATCGCCGAGTCCTTCCAGTACTTGCTGTGCGTGATCGCGTCAACGGTCCGGCCGACGGCCAGGTCGTTGTCGGCCACCTGCGCCGGGCCGTTCGCGGTCCCGCCGGTGTGGTCGTTGGAGTACCAGAACATGTTCAGGTTGGCCGGACCGTTCTTCTTGAAGTCCTTCTCCCAGACCTGTTCCTTGTAGATGTCCGGCACCGTCGTGTCGAACTGCGGGAAGCCCTGGACGGCGACCTTGTTCAGCGACGGGATCGCCGAGCCGACCTGGATCGGGTACTTGGTGTCGGCACCGGTCTGCATCTGCTTGGTGTCGCAGTACAGGTTCTGCCAGCTCGCGCCGGCCGGCTTCTGCTCGATCGACAGGAACTCACCGAAGTCCTTGACGGTCTTGCCGGCCGCCTGCGCACCGGTCCAGATGAAGCCGCTCTTCTGGTGGCCGAGGGCATCGTTCTCGGTGTCGTAGCTGCGCAGGTACTCACCGGCCGAGGACTCGGTGTACTCCGGGTTGTCGGCCTGCATCAGCCAGTTGTGACCCTCGGCGGAGTTCGTGCCGACGTCGTAGGTGTTGTCGTACAGCCCGAACTGCTTGGCCAGCGCGTGCTGGTTCGGCGTCACGTTCTCGCCGTACTGCGCGAGCGCCGGGTCGCCGTTGCCCTCCGGGATGTCGCCGTACACCTGGTCGTAGGTGCGGTTCTCCTTGACCAGCAGGAAGACGTGCTTGATCGTCGACGGGTCGCCGAGCTTGGCCGGAACCGCGACCGGCTTGCGGTGGCCCTTGTCGGTCGCGAGCTGCGCCGAACCCTTCGTCCAGCCGTTCTGCTCGAAGACCTGGCCGGTGTACTGCTTCTGGATGGCGTGGTCGTCGGGCAGCCGGAACTTGGTCAGGCTCGACGTGGTGTCGTGCGTGCCGCGGCCGGCGGCGGTGGTGGTACGGCGAGCGTCGATGCCGCGGGTGTTCGAGACCACGATGTCCTTGCCGACCTGGGCGAGCTCGGCCGGGAAGTAGTCGGTCGGGAGCAGGCCGACGTAGCTGACCGGCTCCAGCGCGTTCTTGAACTTGTACACCGCGACCGCGTTGGCGCGGCCGAGCGAGACCAGCAGGTGACCGTCGTCGGTCAGCGTGATGCCGTTCGGCTCGTAGCCGACCGAGGCCTCCGGCCACGGCTGGGTGGCGATGGTCTGGGTGACCTTGCCCCAGCGGGTGTTGATCACCGAGACGGTGTTGCTGGAGGTGTTCGCGACGAACACGTTGCCGTTCTTGGCGTACACCGCGGTCGGGTGCAGACCCACCGGGATGCTGGCCACCGCGGCCGCCGGGTTCTTCAGGTCGATCACGCTGACCGTACCGGTCGTGGTGATCGAGTTCTGGTTCGCGACGACCGGCGTGCCGTAGGAGTCGAGCGTCGTGTCGCCGGCCTTCGCGGTCCGGCCACCTTCGTTGCTCACGTACAGCTTGTCGCCGACCATGACCATGCCGCGCGGTGCGTTGCCGGTCGCCCAGCTCTGCTTGATCGCGCCGGTCGCGGCGTCGATCGCGATGACGCGGTTCTGGCCGTTCACGGCGGAGTACACAGTGGAGCTGTCCGCCGAGAACACCGCCGCAGCCGCCAGCGAGTGCTTGGCGCCGTCGGCCGCGATCGGCACGAACGTCGGGTTCGCCAGCGTGCCGTCCGAATTCACGGTGAACTTCCGGTAACCGTCGGTCTGCCCCAGCCAGACCTGCTTACCGTCCGGCGAGTACGTCGGACCTTCCTGGCCGATGTCGTTGCCGGGGATCTTGAGGTCGGCGGCGGCGTTGTTGCCGATGTACTGCTGGACCTTCCAGTTCTTCAGGTCGACGATCGCCAGCGCCATTCCGCCGTCGGTCACGCCTGCGGCCAGATGGGTGCCGTCCGGGCTCACCGTGGACGACATGATCTTGCCGTCCTGGAGCACGAGGCGGTCGCCGATCGGCTTGATGTACTGGTCGGACGAGATGACCTGGCCCTTGTCGGTGACCTGGCCGACCTGCTCGTGTCCGAAGCCGGTTGTCGAGGCCACAGCGGTGCCTGCGAGTGCCACTGCAACAGCCGTAGTGCCTGCTGTTACCAGTGGTACTCTGCGCCGGAGGCGGCTCGACGAGCCCTTTTCGTCACGCCTGCGGCGGCGTGTTACCTGCATGGGAGCTATCCCTTCGGGTTGGTCTTACTTGGCAGGTAGCAGTTCGATGTTGCCGTCGAACTGCCACAGTGGGTTCGGTTCGTCTCCCGACGGGGTCCGGACCAGGAAGAAGCCATTCACTTCTTTCGGTCCGTCCCCGTCGGACACGTACCGACCGAGTGGGTTGATGTCGAGCTGGTAGATCGCCGAGCCGGCGGCCTGCACCCCCGGGATGTGCCAGCTCACGACGCACCGCCAGTCGTTGCCGGGCCCCTGCGCGGCGACCTGGTCGCCGCCCTTGGTGCACTCGGCCGCGCTCTGCAGCTGCTCCTCGGTGACATCGGCCCGATTGAGCTGCTTGGTCTGCAGGCGGTAGAGATGGGCGAACTCGGTCGCGACGGCCTTCTGCACCTTGTCCTGGTCGATGCCCGAACCGAAGCCGCTCACCGGAGCGACGACCGCGGTGCTGACGACGAGCAGTCCGACGAGGGGCAGGAGGCCGGCCGTGACCGCCAGCCGGCCGGAGCCGTCGTGGGTCGGGTTGGTGAAGTCACGCCGTACGAACAGGAAGTACGCCAGGCCGGTCGCGACGATCGCCCAGACCAGGCTGACCGCGACTCCGATCAGCAACGGGCCGAGCTGGGCCGGGCTGGTGAAGAGGCCGTTCCAGCTGATGAAGGCGTAGCCGGGAAGTGCGAGGCGGAAGGCGACCGGGACCGGGAGCTGCTGGACGATCTGCATCGCCAGGGCGACCACTGCCGGGAGTAGCAGCCCCATCGGCGAGCGGCCGAGTGCGACCGAGCCGAGCAGGCCGATCGCGGCGAGGGCGAGGGTCGGTGCGAGTGCACACAGCCAGGCGAGGAAGACCGCCCCGGCCGCGTGCCCCGGCGAGAGCATGTGCCCGTCGAGACCGATCAGCTCGCGGTTGCCGACCACCAGCAGGCCACTGATCGTGCTGGACACGACCAGCCCGATCACCAGCAGGAGGATCACGGTCAGACTGGACAGTGCCTTCGAGACGAAGATGCGGCGCGGCGAACGGACCGCCACCAGCAGGTGTCGCCAGGTGCCGAGCCGGTCCTCGGACGCGAACACGTCACCGGCGATCAGCGACGTCAGCAACGGCAGCGCCCACGATCCCGAGAAGCCGAGCAGGACAAGGGGCCCGGCCCATCCGGTCGCGTGCATCATCCGGCCGAACAGCGTGTCGACCGGGAGCGAGGCCTGCTGGCTGATGATGGCGACGAAGGCCGCCGGGGCCAGCCAGCACGCGATGATCAGAACGCGGACCCGCCACTGCGAGAGCAGTTTGACGAGCTCGAAGCGGTAGCCGCGCACGATCGAGACTTTGCGGGCCACAGGGGTTGTTGCAGGGGCGGCGGCGGTGGCCGTCATCAGTTGTTCTCCTGCTGCTCGGTGAGGGCCAGGAACGCGGCTTCGAGGGGCGAGACGACCGGTGCGAGTTCGCGTACGGCGATGTCGTCCTGGACGAGCTGCTTCACGAACTCGTCCAGCGCCGGGATCGTCGCGGAGATGACCAGCAGCTCGACGCCGTCCTTGACGGCCTCGTCGTCGCGCAGCCGGACCCCGTTGGTCTGACGGGCCAGCCGGCGCGCGGCTGCCGGGTTCGAGGTGACGACGCGGTACTCGAGTTCGCTGTCCTCGGAGGCCAGCTTGCTGATCGGTCCGGAGAACGCGACCCGTCCGGTCGACAGGATAGTCACGTCGGAGCAGAGCTGCTCGACGTCGTCCATCCGGTGGCTGGAGAGCATGACCGCCGTACCGTTCGCGGCCAGGCGGGTGAGTACGCCGTACACATGCTTCTTGCCGGCTGGGTCGAGGCCGTTGGAAGGCTCGTCGAGGATCAGCAGGCGGGGTTTGGTGAGGAGGGCGGCGGCGAGACCGAGGCGTTGGCGCATGCCGAGCGAGAAGCCGCGGACGCGGTCGTCGGCCACATCGGTGAGGCCGACCTGGGCGATGACCTCGTCGATGTTCATCGTCTGCGTCTCGTCGCCGCGGAGCGCGGCAAGTGCGGCGAGGTTCTGTTTGGCGGTCATCGACGGGTACAGGCCGGGACCGTCGACGAAGCCGGCGACCCCTTCCGGTACGGCGAGGGCTCGGCCGACCGGCGTACCGAGGATTTCGAGCGTGCCGCGGTCGGCGACGGCGAGACCGAGCAGCAGGCCGAGGAGTGTGGTCTTGCCGGCCCCGTTGGGTCCGACCACTCCGTGGATCTGGCCTGGTGCGACGTCGAGGTCGACGCCGTCGAGCGCGACGACCTCACCGAAGTACTTGGTGATTCCGCGGGCACGGACAGCGGGCGGTGTGTCCATGGTTAATACATTAGAAAGCGATGTACGGTCAGGTGAAGACCGAAGGTAAACAAATGGCGAACTGAATGCAGATCTTGTTGCCGAACCTCTCAGCGGTCTCTCAGCGGCGGGCGTCCTGAGGCACGTACTGGAAGGTCGGGCCGGCCGTGGTGTGGTCGTCCTCGCTCAGCTGCATGAGTTTGAGGGCCTCGGCCTTGAGCGCGAACATCGCGCGGACGGAGTCGCGGATCAGCGTCGGCTCGCCGGTGAACGCCTGCTCCAGAAGGTACAGCAGCGTGCAGTAGGAGTCGTCGAACTCCTCCTGCGCGGCGCGGATCTGGGCGTTGTCGGACCGGTGCGGGTTCGGCTGCATCGGAGACACTCCGGTCAGGTCCAGCGCGACCGGCTCACCTGTCGGACCGGACGCCGGGGTGTCCCCGCGCTGGTAGCGCCTGCCGAGCTTCAGCTCCATGAACCGGAAGTAGTGCGCGACCTCGTCGCGGTCGGGGTGGAAGATGTCGTGGTCGCCGTCCCAGACCTCGCCGCGCGAGGTGCCCTCCCCTTGTTCGACGATCTCTTCCAGCGCGGCCAGCGCCGACTCGAGATCGGTGACGGGTTGCACCGTGCCGCCGGTGTGATGGAACGGTCCCGCCGTCACCTGACGCTTGGGGTCGCCGGAGAAGACCTTGTCCTCGCCGAGCGTCTCGCACAGGTACCGCAGGCCTTCCTCGATCGCGTCGTAGAACTGCCCGATCGTCTCGTAGTGGTCGCTCTCCGCCGGTGATCCCGGCGCCTCGGGCTTCTCCAGCCGCAGGAACATCTCCAACGCATCCGGCCCGAACGGCAACAGCGACAGCTCGACCTGGCCGTGCGGCAGCCGGCGCGGGTACCCCGGCAACATGCCCGGGTAGTCCAGCCGCGGCTCGCCGCCAACGGCGTTCAACAGGTTCGACGCCAGCGAGAGGTGAATCATCTCCTCGACGAACACGCTACTCACCAACTCGACCGCATCCGGGTTGCGCGCCGGGTCCAACGAGTACAAGGCACACAGGTACGGCGGAAGCGTCGCGTGCTCAAGCTCGATCGCCCACTGCAGGTGCTCGTGAAGACTGTCGATCGTCGAGATGCGCTGGTTCATACCTACTGAGACAGGACAGCGGCATCGCGTGTGACCGTCACAGCCGACCTGGCTGGTCGGTCTTTCCAGGGAGACCGCATCCAACGGGAAGGTGAGCTTCGATGACCGACACGACCGAACAACGCTCCACCGCATGGCAGACCGCGCTGACGATGCTGCAGGAGGTCGAGCCGCCGTTCGTTCCCGAGAGCTTCCACGTGATGACCGTGGTGGTCGAGTATCCGGCCGGGGACCCGGGCGCGCCGCCGCACCGCCACTCCGGGCCGGCCTTCGGGTACGTCGTCGAGGGCGAGATGCTGTTCGAGCTCGAGGGTGAGCCGCCGCGGGTGATCAAGGCTGGTGAGTCGTTCTGGGAGCCGGGCGGCGACGTCATCCACTACCAGGACGGCAACAATCGGTCGGACGTGCCGGTGAGGTTCACGGTGACGATGTTGTGCGCGCCCGGGCAGGAGATGTTCGTGCTGGTGCCTGAGGACGAGCTGGCTGCGCGGGCGGATCGACGGGCTCAGCGGTAGGCGCGGGCCTGGAGTTCGAAGAGTTCGGCGTAGCGGCCGCCGGCGGCGAGGAGGTCGGGGTGGGTGCCGAACTCTTCGACGCGGCCGTTGTGCATGACGACGATCAGGTCGGCCATCCGGACGGTCGAGAAGCGGTGTGAGACCAGGACGGTGATGCCGCCGGTCTCGGAGGCGGCGACCTTGGCCGCCTCGGCGTACTGCTCGTAGAGCCGGTGTTCCGCCTCCGGGTCGAGCGCTGCGGTGGGCTCGTCGAGCAGCAACAACAGCGGGCGTTCGCGCATGAACGCACGGGCCAGCGCGAGCCGCTGCCACTGCCCGCCGGACAGCTCGACGCCGTCGGTGAACTTCTTGCCCAGCTGGGTGTCCAACCCGTGCGGCAACCCGGCGATCACCGACTCCGCATCACCGCGCAGGATCGCGGTGTGTACGGCGTCCTCGTCACCGGCCCGCGCGACATCGCCGATCGCGACGACCTCCCGCGCGGTCAGCTCGAACTTCACGAAGTCCTGGAACCCGGCCGAGAGCTGTGATCGCCAATCGTCCGGCTGGATCGTCGCGAGGTCTACGCCGTCGACCAGAATGCTGCCCGTCGTCGGGTCGTACATCCGCGCGAGCAGCTTGACCAGGGTCGTCTTCCCGGCGCCGTTCTCCCCCACCAGCGCGACCGCCGCACCGGCCGGCAGGGTCAGGCTGATGTCGCTGAGGACCGCGGATTCCGAACCAGGGTAGGAGAATCCGACGTTCCGCAGCTCGATCCCCGAGGTGAGTCGCTCCGGGGCCGGCGTCGCGCTCGAGCGCCACGAGTTCTGCTTCGCGTACTCACGCAGCCAGTCGTACCGGCTGAAGCTGCGCACGACCTCGCCGACCCAGTACACGTTCTGCGCGATACCGCCGGTCATCTGATCGACCTGTGGCGCCAGCAGCAGCACGAGTACGACGTCGCCCGCCGTGGCCTGACCGTTCCGCGCGCGGGCGATCACCCACACGATGGCCGCAGCGTACGCGAGTCCGAACACGAGCCGCACCGAGCCGTCGACCTTGCCACCCCAGCGGGCAGCCGCGACGCGGCGCTCGAACCGCTCGGTCTGCAACGCGAAGATCTTGTCCAGCAAGACCTTCCCGAGTCCGAAGACCCGCAGCTCGAGACCTGTCCGCGGATCCTTCGCCACCTCGATCAGCCGGTCGACCAGGCGCTCCTGCGGCAGCGAGTCCTCCCAGGCCTTCTGCTGCCGCGTGCTGCTCAGGTACGCCGACCAGATGCGCGCGCAACCGAGCAACGGGAGAACGAGCAGCAGCGGATGCACCGACCCGAGCAGCGTCAACACGGTCGCGGTGTTGGTCACCGTGGCGAACGCCCACAGCAGCACCTCGGCACCGACGCCCATCCGCCACGCACGCTCGCGCACCAACTCCAGCCGGTCCGCGACATCGGGCCGCTCATGATGGGTCAGCCCGGGGATCCCGGTCGTCACGTCGAGCAGGTCCGCGTGCACGCGACCGGCCATCCGCTCCTGCGCGGTGTCCTGCAGCGGCCAGCCCAGTCCGTCCGCGACGAACGAGACCGCGAGGCCGCCGATGATGATCCCGATGCCGAGGGCGATCGTGCTCGACTGGTCCGACGCGATCCCGTCGACGAGCCGGCTCACGCCGTACGTCTGGGTCGGTGCGGTGATGGCGCGGGCTGCGACCAGGACGGCCGAGATCGTCATCAGCCCCGGCGCGGCGCGGAACGACGTACTCAGCCAGAGCCAGAGGATGCGGTACGTCTTAGGCATCGACGGCCTCCGGTCCGGTGACGTAGCGCTCGGCCTGCAGCCGGAACATCCCGGCGTACTCGCCGTCCCTGGCCAGCAGCTCCTCGTGGGTCCCGTCCTCGACGATGCGTCCGTCGGACAGCACGCAGATCCGGTTCGCATTGCGCACGACCGAGAACCGGTGCGAGATGATCAACGACGCCACGCCCGAGGTCAGCTCGAGATACCGCTCGACCAACTCGGCCTCCGCGCGTACGTCGAGAGCCGCCGCCGGCTCGTCCAGCACCAGCACACCCGCGCCGGCATGGACGGCGAACAACGCCCGCGCCAGCGCGACCCGCTGCCACTCACCACCGGACAGCTCAACGCCGCCGTCGAACGTCTTGTCCAGGACGGTGTCCCAGCCCTTCGGCAGCCCGCGGACGACGGCGTCGATCCCGGACTCGCGGGCAACCCTGGCCAATATCAGCTCATCCCCCGCACGCTCGACCGCGCCGAACACGACGTTGTCCGTGACCGAGAGTGGGAACCGCAGGAAGTCCTGCACGATCGCCGCGACCCGTCGCTGCCAACCAGACAGATCCAGCTCCGCGAGATCGACACCGTCGACGACGATCCGCCCGCTCGTCGGCTTGTAGGCACCGCCGAGCAGCTTCACCAACGTGGACTTCCCGGCGCCGTTGATGCCGACCAGCGCGAGCGCCTCGTGCGAGTGCAGCGTGAGGTCGAGGCCACGCAGTACGTCGACCTCGGAGCCCGGGTAGCGGAAGCTGACGTTCTCGAAGCGGATCTCGCGGGCCGGCATCGTCTCGATCCGATGCTTCGCCTCCGTGACCGGCTCGGGGTGCCGCTCGGCGATCGTCTGCGGCAGGTCCCGCATCGCGCGGTACGCCGAGAGTCCGCGGCGGACCTGCACCACGCCGTACCCGTTGCTGGACTGCCCGATGGCGAGGATCGCGGGCAGTGTCGTCGCGACCTGGGTCAGCGGCAGCGAGCCGTTCAGCGCCGCGCGGCCGACGGCGAGGATCGCGATGCTGTTGGCGATCAGGTGCACGCCGCCGATCAGGATCGAGAACTTCACGTTCTTGCCCCGACGGCTCCACACCTCGCGGTAGCCGGCCGTCCACTCGCGGACGTACCGCTCCACCAACCAGTTGTGCAGTCCGAAGACACGCAGCTCCTTCGGGGCATCGCGCATACCCAGGTTGAACGCGTAGTTCGCGCGGCGCTGCTCCTCGGTGTTGCCCCACCAGACGTCGATCTCACGCTCGATGAGGCGACCGCCGTACCACTCCAGCAGCAGCGACACCGCGACCAGCATCGCGGCGACCCACCACTCGAACATCGCGCCGACGATCACCGCCGAGCCGATCAGCGAGATCCGGCTGGCGAGCAGGTACGGCATCTGGCTCATGCCCTGGGCGAGGTGGAATCCGCCTTTGCCTTTCGCGCGTTCCTGCACATCCAGGACTTCGGCGTCTTCCAAATGCTGCACGCGACGCGGGCGCAGCAGCGGCTCGGTGATGCCGGTGCCGATCGCGCGGACCATGCCGGCGTCCATCGTCAGCGAGGCGACCTGCTGCAGCGCCGGCGTCAGGCTGTCGATGACGAAGACGGCAAGCAAGCCACCGAGCAGCCAGCTGAACTCTTCGAGCGGCATCGCTCCGGGGCGTCCGTCGATCACACCCGGCACCGCCCCGACGACCCGACCGGTCAGCAAGGTGACCGCCATCCCCAGCAGCGAGCCGAGGACGGCCAGACCCATCGTCAGAAGGGTGCTTCCAGGTGCAACACGTACGCCGTAGCGAAGCAGAGTCAGCACTCGACCGACCGTAACCGCCCCCACCGACAAAAGCATTCGAGTTTCCGGCCGGGCCCGCAATCGCGGGCCTATTCTCATCTCAACGACGTCGTACGGGGGGTGTGATGGCCGGACCGCTGGTCGAGACCAAGCTCTACCGCCCGCGGAGCCGCGCGGGTCTGGTGCACCGGCCACGGCTCGACGAACGACTGCTGCGCAAGGACGGCACCGGGCTCACACTGGTGTCCGCTCCGGCGGGCTTCGGCAAGACGACGCTCGTCTCGGCCTGGGCCGCCGACGACGCGGCCTGGGTCTCGCTGGAGGAGAGCGATCAGGACCCGGTTGCCTTCTGGACCTACGTCCTGACCGCGCTGGATCGCGCCGCGCCGGGCATCGCCGAGGACGCGCTCGCACTGCTCCAGGCCGGTCCTACGCCGATCGAGACGGTCCTGGCCGGCGTACTGAACGAACTCAGCGTTCTGCCAGGCGAGATCGACCTCGTCCTCGACGACTATCACCTCGCCGACGGCCTGGAGATCAGCCGTGGCATGACGTACCTGCTCGACCATCTCCCACCCCAGCTCCACCTGCTGATCAGCACCCGCGCCGACCCTGCACTCCCCCTGTCCCGCCTGCGGACTCGCGGCGAGCTCGTCGAAGTACGTGCGGCCGATCTGCGTTTCACGCTCGAAGAGGTGGACAGCTACTTCACCGGGATGGGGCTCGACGCCGCCGCGATCGCGACGCTCGAGGAACGCACCGAAGGCTGGATCGCCGCGCTCGGACTGGCCGCGCTCTCGTTGCGCGGTCGCAGCGACGCGAGCGGGTTCATCGACGACTTCGCGGGCGACGACCGGTACGTCGTCGACTATCTCGTCGACGAAGTCCTCGACCGCCAACCGGAGCAGGTACGCCGGTTCCTGCTCGAGACAAGTGTCGTCGACCGGTTGACCGGCCCGCTGTGCGATGCCGTCACCGGGCAGCCCGGCGGTCGGGCCATGCTCGAATCCCTCGAGCGCCAGAACCTGTTCGTCGTACCGCTCGACGACCGTCGCCAGTGGTACCGCTATCACCACCTCTTCACCGACGTACTGCGGGCGCGTCTCCTCGCCGAGCGCGGCGACATCTCGGAGCTGCATCGCCGCGCCGCCCAGTGGTACGACGACGCGGGCGACACCGTCGCCGCCGTGCACCACGCCGTCGCAGCAGGAGATGTCGACCACGCCGCGGACCTGGTCGAGCTGGCGGTCCCTGCGCTGCGGCGGGAGCGGCAGGAGGCCACGATCCGGCGCTGGCTGGACGTCATCCCCGAAGACGTCGTACGACGCAGACCGGTGCTCGCGATCGGATTCGTCGGGGCGTTGATGGCCAGCAACGAGTTCACTGGCGTCGAGCAGCGGCTGCAGGACATCGAACGGCAGCTGGCCGGACCGGCCGACGCGCTCGTCGTCGTGGATCGCGAGGAACTCGAGCGCGTGCCGAGCGGGATCGAGACCTACCGGGCCGCGCTCGATCTGATCGCGGGCAAGCCGACCGGCACCATCGAACACGCCGCCGTCGCACTCCGGCTCGTCGTACCCGGCGACGACCTCACCACATCGGCCGCCTCGGCATTGTCCGCGCTTGCCTCGTGGTCCGGTGGAGACATCGAGGCTGCCCACCGTGGGTACGCCGCCGCCACGGCCGGGCTCGAACGCGCCGGGCACATCTCCGATGTCCTCGGGTGCTCGGTCACGCTGGCCGATCTCGAAATCACCCTCGGCCACCTGCGACAGGCACAGGCGACGCTGGAACGAGCGCTCGAAGTCGGCCACGGTGTCCGCGGAACCTCCGACATGTACGTCGGTCTGAGCCGGATCGCCTGGGAACGGAACGACCTCGACGCCGCCACCGACTACCTGCGCCGCGGCGAGGAGCTGGCGTCCGACCTCCCACAGAACCCGTACCGCTGGCGCCTCGCGATGGCCCGCATCCGCGAGGTCGAAGGCGATCTCGACAGCGCCCTCGAACTGCTGGACGCGGCGATCAAGGTGTACGTCGGCGACTTCTCCCCCAACGTCCGCCCGCTCACCGCGGTCCGCGCCCGACTGCTGATCGCCCGCGGCGAGCTTGCTGCGGCGCAGGAATGGGCGGCAGGCCTGCCGGACGAGTTGTCCTATCTCCACGAGTACGAGCATGTGACGTTGGCCCGGCTGATGATGGCTCAGCACCAGGACGCCGGACCGCTCCTCGACAAGCTACGAGAAGCTGCAGAGGGCAGGACCGGCAGCCTGATCGAGATCCTGGTGCTTCAGGCGCTCGCCGCCCGCGATCCCGCTCCGCTGGAACGTGCGCTGGCGCTGGCCGAACCCGAGGGTTACGTGCGGGTGTTCATCGCTGACGGCACCGCGATGCTGCAGCGACAGCGGTCTGCCTACGCCCAAAGACTTCTCGACGCAGCCGGCCGACCCAAGCACGTGACCGCCCCGCGGAGCCTGATCGATCCGCTCAGCGAGCGTGAGCTCGACGTACTGCGGCTGCTCACCGGCGAGCTCGACGGCCCGTCGATCGCACGGGAGCTCGTGGTGTCGCTCAACACCGTGCGGACGCACACCAAGCACATCTACACCAAGCTCGGCGTCAACAACCGGCGCGCGGCGATCCGGCGGGCTCACCAGCTCGGGCTCCTCACCCGCTGAAGATCACCACATGATGTGACGCGCGCTCACCAGGCCCGCGCCTACTTTGCGGCTATGGACCACGAATCAGCCTGGTACGAAATCCGCCTCGAAGGGCGAATCGATCCCCGGTGGGCCGCGTGGTTCGACGGAATGACCCTCACCCACGCCGACGGCACCACCGTCCTCCACGGCCGAGTGGCCGACCAGGCAGCCCTGCACGGACTGCTGCAGCGACTCCGCGACCTCGGTCTGCCGCTGCTCTCGGTCGACCGGATCGACACCAACCAACCGCAAAGGAAACCGTTATGACCATCACCGCACGTGCCCCGAGCACCACCGTCAGCTCCGCCGATCCGGACCGCGGCCACGCCCGCGCCGCCGGGATCTTCTACCTGGTGACCTTCGCCGCCTCGTTCCCGGCGCTGTTCCTGATCGGCCCGGTGCTACACGATCACAACTACATCCTCGGCGCCGGCCAGGACAGCCGGGTGCTGTTCGGCTGTCTGCTCGACTTCGTCAACGCGCTGGCCGGCATCGGCAGTGCCGTCGCACTGTTCCCGGTGATGAAGCGGTACAAGGAGTCCCTGGCCCTCGGCTTCGTCACGTCCCGGACGATTGAGGCGGCCGTGATCATGATCGGGGTCGTCAGCCTCGTCGCCGTCGTCAACCTGCGCCAGGATCTCGCCGGCACCGCCGACCCCACCGCACTCGGCATCGTCGGTCAGGCGCTCGTCGAGGTCCGCAACTGGTCCTTCCTGTTCGGAGCCGGGACCATGCCCGCGATCAGCGCGATCCTGCTCGGCACGCTGATGTACCGCTCCCGCCGCGTCCCGCGGTTCATGCCGATCATGGGCCTCGTCGGTGCACCGCTGCTGCTGACCGCGAACATCCTGACCGTCCTCGGACACAACGAGCAGCTGTCCGTAGGGTCCGCGGTCGCCACCCTCCCGGTCGCCCTCTGGGAGCTTTCGATCGGCCTCTACATGACGTTCAAGGGCCTCAAGCCGGCCGAGCTCAACCGGTGATCGGAGCCGCGTGCGCCTCGGCGTACCCGGCAGCAGCCAACCGGTCGAGGGTCTTCTCCAGTACGGCGGTGTCTTCGAGCGTCCGTACCTCGGTGATCTTCCCCCACCGGATCCGCAGGAACTGATGAACAACGTTCTCGTACGTCGAACCGTCCACGACGCCCACGTGGACGGTGACGGCCGTTGCGACCCGGGTGTTCCACGGCCAGCCGTTCACCAGCACATCCTGCACCTCGAACCGGGTGTTCGGCAGCAGCCGGAAGCAGCGCTCCCACCAGGCCCGCAGCGCGTCATGAGTACGGCGCTCGCCGCCCAGCGCGTGGTCGCCGTAGAACCGGTACGTGAACGAGGGCGCCATCCCCGCCACCATCGCCTCCCAGTTGCCCGCGCTGATCTGCGCGAACGCGTTCCGCACCTGCCGCGCCACGATCTGGTGGTAAATGCCCATGGGATCACCCTAGGGCTAGTGAGTTCAATGACGCAACTGACTACACTCAGGGCCATGCGGAACACCAGCTTCGCCTCGATGCACTGCTCGCTCGCCCAGTCCCTGGAGCTGATCGGCGACTGGTGGACACCTCTGGTCCTGCGTGACCTGTACCTGGGCCTGAACCGCTTCGACCAGTTCGTGACCGACCTCGGGATCTCCCGCAACCTGCTGACCGACCGACTGACCACGCTCGTCGACGGCGGTCTGGTACGGCGGACGCCGTACCAGCAGAACCCGGTCCGGTACAGCTACGAGCTGACCGAGGCGGGGAAGGAGCTGGTGCCGATCCTGATGGCGCTGACCGCGTGGGGCGATCGCTGGGCGACTCCCCCGGCCGGCCAGCCGATCCGGTTCACCCACACGACGTGTGGCAAGCAGACGACCCCGACGGTTTCCTGCTCCGAGTGCGGCGAGGCCTTGACGATGGACGAGGTCGCACCGTTGCCCGGGCCGGGCGGCCGGACCGCTCCCGGTACGGCGTTGATCGCGAGCGTGCTAGGACTCGAGCCGAAGCCGTAGCAGCTCGGCCAGCGGCAGCGACTCGCCGTCGCGGGCGCCCTGACCGACGATCAGCGGCGGGTCGGACGGTACGACGTGCACGCCGGCGACGCGGGCCTTCAGGCTCGCGGGTACGCCGAGGATGTAGAAGTTGCCGTCGACATCTACTGCGAGCGAGCGGTTGCGGCGCAGGTACCAGCCGGTGAGGTTGGTCCGGTAGCTCGTGTTCGATCCGACGACCTGCGCACGCAACGGCTCCGGCTCGATGCCGCGTTCCTTCAGCGTCGCGATGAAATCGATGAGGAGCTGACGAGCCTGCGCGGTCTCCGACGCCTTACGACGCTCCAACGCGGCCGCATGCTCGACCGCCGCTTGTCGTCGTTCATCCCGCCAACTCGTCACGGCCTCAGATTAGGCGACGCACAGACAGAACGGATGCCCAGCCGGGTCCAGGAAGACCCGGAACGTCGTACCGGGCTGGTGCTCGGCCTTCGTCGCGCCGATCGCCACCACCTCGGACTCCGCTTCGTCGAGGTCGCGGACCATCACGTCGAGATGCATCTGCTGCGGGCCGTCCTGGCTCGGCCACGACGGCGCCTTGAAGTTCTCGACCTGCTGGAACGAGATGCAGTTGGTCCCGTCCTCGGGCTTGATATCGGCCCAACCGTCGCGGGACTCGACCTTCCAGCCGAGCACCTCGCCGTAGAACTGCGCGAGCCGCGCGGCGTCGGGGCAGTCCATCACAAAACTCGGGTACATAGCGATCATGGCTCGAACCCTACTGACCATTCCGGACGATCCACGGCCGGAACTCGAACCAACGATGGAGTAATCCATCGCCGGTTGCGGTCGGCAAGATCAACAGCTGCGCCGATGAGGACAGTGACCCTCCACGGCCAGGCTGGGCGCATGCTTCGACTTCTCGGACTCAACGCCTACGTACGCGCACTCGTCGGAATCGGCCTGGCCGGTGTCGGCATCGGTACCCACCGCCCGCTGCTGATCGGCATCGGCGGCGCGATCGCGCTCTGGAGCGCAGTGAACATCGTGATGGAGCTCAAGAATCGCGAGCGCCGGTGAGCGCGATCAGCGTCGACAGACTGACGAAGTACTACGGGGACTTCGCTGCCGTCGACGGGATCAGTTTCGAGATCCCGGCCGGTCAGGTGGTCGCTGTACTCGGACCGAACGGCGCCGGCAAGACGACCACGCTCGAGATCCTCGAAGGGTTCGCCGACGCCACGACCGGCCAGGTCAGTGTGCTCGGCATGGACCCGCGACGCGGCGGCCGTGCGTGGCGGAGCCGGATCGGGCTCGTGCTGCAGTCCACCAGCCTCGAGACCGAGCCGACGGTCGCGGAGTTGCTGACGCTGTTCGCCCGGCTCTACCCGAACCCGCGGCCGATCCGCGAGGTTCTCGAACTGATCGACCTGGCCGCCGAGGCCAAGGTGCGGATCGGCACGCTGTCCGGCGGGCAGCAGCGCCGGGTCGACCTCGGCCTGGCGATGATCGGGAGCCCCGAGCTGCTGTTCCTCGACGAGCCGACGACCGGACTCGACCCGGAAGCCCGGCGCCGGTGCTGGGCGAGCATCGAGCGCCTCAACGGCTCCGGTACGACGATCCTGCTCACCACGCACTACCTCGACGAGGCCGACAAGCTGGCCGATCGGGTCCTCGTCCTGTCCGCGGGCCGGCTCGTCGCCGACATGACGCCGACGGCGATGCGGGCGAGCAGCGGCGTCAGCTTCGTGCGATTGCCGCTGCCGCCCGGCGTACCCCTGCCGCCGGACCTGGCCCGTCACGTCACCGGGCAGGAGCTCGCCTTGCAGACCGATCAGGTCGTGCCTGTGCTCGCGGAGCTGATCTCTTGGGCCGACCAGTCCGGCGTCGGTCTGACCGGACTGGAAGTCGGGCCGCCGAGCCTCGAAGACGTCTACCTGGCCATCACCGGGAAGGAGCCGGTCCATGTCTGATCTGCAACTGCTCATCGGGCAGCTCGGTCACCAGATCCGGCTGCTCCTGCGGACCCCACGAGCCATGAGCACCGGACTGGTCCTTCCGGTGCTGCTGCTGTTCCTCAACTCGTCCGACGGACACGTGCCACCCGCTCGGCTAGCAGGATGCGCAGTGCTAGGTACGACGATGATTGCCTGGACGACCCACGGCATCGGACTGGTCGCTGCTCGCGAGTCCGGCGTGATGAAGCGCTACCGCGCGACACCGTTGCCTGCTTGGTGCTACCTGACCGCGCAGATCGTCGCTTCGGTGATCGTCGCGATGCTGGCGGGAGCTCTCGCAGTACTGGTCGGAGTGGTGTTCTTCGGGGCCCAGCTGCAGTTCTGGCAAGCGCTCGTGATGCTCGGTGTGATTGTCCTTGGTGCGTTGGCGTGTGCGTCGGCATCGACTGCGGTCACCGGCTTCGTTCCGACGGTCGCCAGCGCGTTCCCGATTCTCGGTCTTACCTTTCTACCCGTCCTGCTGCTGTCCGGCACGGTTGGCGAGCCGCTAAAGACGCACTGGGTCAATGTGGTGGCCTCATATCTCCCGGTCCGCCCGACTGTCGTCTCTCTGGAACGTACGACGCCTGCGCCCCACGACATCCTCGTCCTGTGCGCATGGTCCGTTGGCGGTCTGCTTCTGTCGCTGGCGGTCTTCCGTTGGGAGCCGACGCGAACCCGCCAGCATCGTCCTCCTGCTACTGCAGCAGCCCACGCTGATACGCGTAGCTGACGGCGCGAGCCCGGTCGCGGGCGCCGATCTTGGCCAGCAGGTGGTTCACGTGGCTCTTGACCGTTGCCTCGCTCACCACAAGTCGCTCGGCGATCTCACCGTTCGACAGGCCCGCGGCAATCAACGTCAGTACTTCGGTCTCGCGCCGGGTCAGTAGATCGTCGACGGCAGTCGTCGCCTGCGCCGGACGAGGTGCCGCGGCGATGGCATCGACGAGATGATGCTGGACGGCCGGGTCGATCGCGGCCCGGTCGTCCAGCACCCGCAGCAAGGCCTCGTGAATCTCGGCCGACCGCGCGTCCTTCGTCAGATAACCACGCGCTCCGGCCCGCAAAGCGGACAGGACCGATTCGTCATCGGCGTACGTCGTCAACGCGATGACCTTGACGTCCGGGTACACCTGCCGCAACTGTCGCGTTGCCTCGACACCGTCGCATCGCGGCATCCGCAGATCCATCAGTACGACGTCGGGCCGCAACTCCCCGGCCATCCGCACCGCCTCCTCACCACCCGACGCGGTCCCGACCACCTCGACATCGGGCAGCAGCCCGAGCACCAGCGCGAGTCCTTCCCGAACCATCCGCTGGTCATCCACACTCAGCACCCGGATCGTCATGCCGGCACCTCCAGTTCGACCCGGAACCCGGTCGACGTCGGACCGGCTTCGAGTCGACCACCGACAAGCTCCGCCCGCTCCCGCATGCCCGTCAGCCCGTATCCTCCTGAGCCGGCGAGTGCGCCAACGCCGTAGTCCTCCACGACCAACCGCACCACCCCGGGCTCATAGCTGAGCTGCAAACAGACTCGTTCCTGCCCGGGCGCATGCTTGGCGGTATTCGTCAGCGACTCCTGCGCCACCCGATAGACCGCGAGCTGTGCATCCGCATCGAGCTGGTACACAGAACCCCGCACGTCCAGCTCACACCGATTACCGGTGTCGTGCTCGAACCGCGCCGCCAACGCCGGCAACTCCCCCGGCCCCGGCAGCGTCCCACCCTCGCGCAGCGTCGTGATCGCGTTCCGCGCCTCGTCCAGCCCCGACCCGGCCAGCCTCCGCGCCCGCTCGATCACCGGTCCGAGCCGCTCGTCGGTCGCAGCCAGCACACTCGCTCCTTCCAGCTGAATGACCATCGCCGACAACGAATGCGCCAGTACGTCGTGCATCTCGCGCGCCAACCGCTGCCGCTCCGCGAGAGCTGCCGCACGAGCATCCGCCTCACGCGTGTGCTCCAACGCAATCAACAACTCCTCGGCCTGACCGTTGGTGGCGCTGAGCCGCTCGGCCAGCCGCATCACCGCGTAGAAACTCGCCATCGCAACACCGGTCATCAACGCCGGCAACGGCGACCGGTTCTGGCCGGCAACAATCAGCGCCACCAGTCCCCCACCAACCAGCAGACTCCCCGGCAACGGCGGGAGCCGACGACCGATCACTGCCACCGCGACGAACACACCGAGCACACCCGGGCCGGACGGCTGCAACAGCAGCAGTACGACGCTTGCCGCGAACAACAGCAGGATCGACAACCACCGGCCCCCGCACCTGGTCACGAACGCACCGCCCGCACCGATGCCGAAGGCAACTATTGCCAGCAGGATCACCAAGCCCCGGCCGGACAATCCGGGCCGCGGCTCGGTCCGGCACAACGCGATCACCTGCAGCCCGATGATGACCGGACCCACGAGTCGCAGCCACCGCCAGGCCCGGGCATGACGGGTCCGCGCATGGCGAAGCGCGGTCAGCGTCGTGCTCACCGATCGACCATAGGCAGCACGACCCCGCGCGGTCAGCGATCCGGCACCGATCTCAACCCGGAGATCAACCCAGAGTTGGAGAAATCAGCCCTGAGCGCCGACCCGGCCGACGAGCATCTGCCAGGACCGGTCCAGACCTGCGGCCAGGCACCCGGCGACCACCGACTCGCGGCCGAGAACACTGGCCTTCACGTCGGGCATCACCGGAGCCATCCTGTGAAGTTGCTGGGAGACAGCTTCGAGGAAGCCGGGTGCTTGTCCGATACCGCCGCCCAACACGACCAGCTCCGGATCCACAACAGTGATCACTGTGCACACCGCTTTAGCCACAAGCTGTGCCTCCTCGGCAACAACCGCAGCTGCAACAGCGTCGCCACGAGCAGCCGCTGCGAACACCTTCTCCGCTGTCGACGCCCCACGTACGCCGGCCCGCCGCGCCGCGCGCACCACGGCCGCCGCCGACGCGGACGCATCGAAACCGCCGCGTTTGCGCGCGTCCCGCTGATCGCTACCGCTGCCTTCGGTGAACGGCAGATACCCGATCTCCCCCGCGACCCCGTGCGAACCGTGCCGCAGCTTCCCGTCGAGCACGAGGCCCATCCCGATTCCGGTACCGACCGAAACGAAGGCGAAGCTGTCGACGTTCCGGCCGTGTCCGTGCACCCGCTCGGCGATCGCGGCCGCATCCACGTCGTTCTCGATCATCAGCGACGTACCGAACCGGTCGCGCAGCGCCGCCAACGTGGCCGGCGAGTCCCACCCTGACAGGCGTCCCGTCAGCGTCAACGCATCGAGGCGGGGGTCGTACACACCAGGGCTGCCGAGCACGGTCTGGCTCAGTTGCGTGACGTCGATACCCGTTTCGGTAGCCAGGGTCGCGCTCAGGTCGGCGAGCTCCTGGATCCGAGCCATCGCGTCGCCCGCCTTGGTCCGCACGCTCAGCCGCGCACGGACGGTGCCCGCGAGATCCGAGATCGCCCCGCGCAGGTATTCCCGCCCGACGTCGAGCCCGAGCACGTACCCCGCGTCCGGCCGCACCTCGTACAGGCTGGCCGCCGGTCCGGGTACGCCGGTGCGCTGTCCGGTCACGTGCACCAGACCGGTCCGCTCCAGCGAGCCGAGCGCGGCCGATACGGTCGGCTTCGACAGTCCGGTCAGACCGGCGAGCTCGGTCCGCGAGATCGGTCCGGATCGCCGGATGTGATCGAGCAGCACCTTTTCGTTGATCTCGCGGATCAGCTGCGGGCGTGCCGCGGACGCGCCTGGCGCAACAACCGTCACGTCGACCCCCTCGCTGCTAACAACTCGGCCACCAACTCGGAGTTAAGCCTTGTGGTCCGTTGGTTGTTAAGTTAGTTTCCTATCGATTCTATTGGTCGGCACGAGGAGGTGCCACCCCTGTGGTTCCAACGCCGGTCGTCCTCGGACTCGACTTCGGCGGGACGAAGATCGCCCTGGCGGTCAGCGACCTGTCCGGACGCCGTCTGGGTACGCGGACCATCGACAGTCGCGCCGATTCGGGTGGCGCTGCCGAAGCCATGGCCCGCGGCCTGTCCGCAGGACACGAACTGCTCGCCGAGGTCGCGCCGGGCCAGGAGCTCGCCGGCGTCGGTGCGGCCACGCTCGGCATCCCGTACGACGACCGCGTCGAGCTGGCTCCTACTTTCCCGGGCTGGGACGACCTCCCGTTCGGGCGACTGGTGCGGGACGGCTTCCCCGGCGTACCCGTGCGGTTGGCAACCGATGTGAAGGCGGCCGCGGCGGCCGAGCTGCGCTGGGGCGCGCTGGCCGACTGCGACCCCGGGCTGTACGTCAATCTCGGCACCGGTCTCGCGATCGCGATCGTTGCCGGCGGCACCGTGATCACCGGCGCGCACGGCGCGTCCGGCGAGATCGGCTACAACTTGCGCTCGGCCGGCGATGTGTACGTCGGCACCGACGAGCGCACGATCCTGGAACACGTCGTCAGCGGTCAGGCACTCGAGACCACCGGGTCCGCCCGGCTCGGGCAGCCGGTCACGGCCGCTGACGTCTTCACGATGGCGCGGACCCAGCCGGACGCCGCCGTCCTCACCGACGAGTTCGTCCGGGAGCTGGCGATGCACCTCGCCAACCTGGCCATCGCGGTCGATCCGGTCCGGATCGTCGTCGGCGGCGGCCTGGTTCGTTCCTGGGACCAGATCGAAGCCGGTCTGCGTCGCGCCCTCGACGCTGCCGTCCCGTTCCCACCGGAGTTGTCGGTGGCCCGGTTTCCTTCGGACGCTCCGCTGATCGGGGCGCTCGCCCTTGGCGTCGAGGCGGCAGGAGTCGTCCTCGGCGCAGAAGCATTCGCATGAGCAGGACAACCAGTAGCGAAAGGCAGAGACGATGAGGGGCATCACACGCATCGCGGTCGCCGCGATAGCGGTCGGCGCACTGACCGCCGGATGCGGCGGCGGTGACAAGCCGATCGGGAGCGGGGCGTCGTCGGGCAACCCGTCGTCCTCGACGAGCAGCGGCGGCAGCACCGGGCAGTACAAGAAGGGCGGCACGGTCACCATCGCCAACGTCGGCGGACAGACCTGGCCGTGTCAGTTCAACCCGTTCAACCCATCGGTCAACGGAGTCGCGGGCGGCTTCGTCTACGAGCCGCTGACCTTCGTCAACGTGCTGAAGGCCGGCGCCACCACGCCGATGCTGGCCACCGACTTCGCCTGGTCGCCGAAGAAGGACTCGATCGTCTTCACGATCCGCGACGGCGTGAAGTGGAGCGACGGGCAGCCGTTCAGCGCGGACGACGTGGTCTACACGTTCAACCTGATGAAGGCGCAGCCGGCGCTGGACATCTACGCGCTGTGGACCGGTGCCGGGCTGACCAGCGTCACCGCGGCCGGCAACAAGGTCACGCTGAAGTTCAAGGGTGCGGCCGAGCCGTACTTCTTCAACTTCGCCAACCAGGTCGACATCGTGCCGAAGCACATCTGGTCGACGGGTGAGGCGGCCTCGAAGCCGGCCACCTGGGCGGACCCGAAGCCGGTCGGCACCGGCCCGTACACGGTCGAGTCCTGCACCCCGAACAACATCTCGTACGCCGCCAACGCCAACTACTGGCAGCCGGGCAAGCCGTACATCCAGAAGGTCCAGTACCCGGCGTACCTGGACAACAACCCGGCCAACCTCGACCTCGCCAGCGGCAAGGCGCAGTGGGGCGGTCAGTACATCCCGAACATCGACAAGTTCTACAAGTCGAAGGCGCCGGAGAACAACTACTGGTTCCCGCCGACCGCGAACGTGGCCCTCGTGCCGAACAACGACCCGTCCCGCCCGGCGACCAGCAAGCTGGCGGTCCGGCAGGCACTGGCGTACGCGATCGACCGCGAGCAGGTCTCGAAGATCGGTGAGAGCGGCTACCAGCCGGCCGCGAACCAGACCGGTGTGGTCACGCCGACGTTCGACAAGTACTTCGACAAGGACGCCCTGACCGCGGCCGGCTACGACAAGCCGAACGTCGACAAGGCCAAGCAGCTGCTGCAGAGCGCGGGCTACTCGGCGTCCAACCCGCTGAAGCTCAGCGTCATCACGGTCACCGGCTACACCGACTGGGACGCGTCCCTGGCCGTGGTCAAGCAGAACCTCGCGGCGGTCGGCATCGAGCTGAGCGTCCAGGACCTGCAGCAGCAGTCGTACAACCAGAAGCTGTACACCGGTGACTACGACCTGGCCTACTCCAGCCTGTCCGGCGGACCGACGCCGTACTACGAGCTGCGCCAGCTGCTGTACTCGAAGAACACCGCGCCGATCGGCAAGCAGGCCAACAGCAACTACTCGCGGTACAGCAACCCCGAGGTGGACAAGCTGTTCGACCAGTACGCCAGCGCGGATCCGGACACGCAGGTCAAGCTGATCAAGCAGATCTCGTCGTTCATGATCAAGGATGTCCCGCTGATCCCGACGACCGAGTCGGTCGACTGGTACCAGTACAACACCAAGGACATCGAGGGCTGGCCGACGCAGGACAACCCGTACGCCCAGCCGGCGCCGTACAACATCCCGGACGCCGGGCAGGTGCTGGCCAACCTGTACTCGAAGTCGGCCCAGAAGTAGTCCGGAAGTAGCCCAGAAGTAACGTCAAGCGTGAGCACGAGGAGCTGTTTGTGAGGTACCTGCTACGCCGTCTCGGGTTCTTCGTGCTCACGCTCTGGGCCGCGATGACCCTGAACTTCTTCATCCCGCGGATGATGCCCGGCAGCCCCGAACAGGCGCTGCGGGACCGGTTCAGCAAGGGTGGAAACATCGTGAGCCCGGAGCAGTTGCAGACCGTCCTGGCCGAGTTCGGCTTCGACCCGGGCAAGAACCTGCTGCTGCAGTACATCGAGTATCTGAAGGCAATGGTCACCGGGCACTGGGGCGTGTCGATCGGCAGCAGCCTCGGCGTCCCGGTGACCACGCTGATCGGCAGTGCCCTGCCGTGGACGCTCGGGCTGGTCGGCATCACGACCGTCCTGGCGTTCGCGCTCGGCACGCTGATCGGCACGATCTCCGGCTGGCGACGCGGCGGGCTGATCGACGGGGTCGTGCCGCCGGTCTTCATCGTCACGTCGGCGCTGCCGTACTTCTGGGTCGCGCTGCTGTTCATCTCGCTGTTCGCGATCGGCGACCACGCGATCCTGCCCAACGACTTCAACTACGACCAGGGACTGACGCCGGGGTTCAACGCCGAGTTCATCCTGAGCGTCCTCAAGCACGGCATCCTGCCGGCCGCGACGATCCTGATCACCGCGGTCGGCGGCTGGATCCTGACCATGCGGAACAACATGATCACCACGCTGGCCGAGGACTACGTCCGGATGGCGCGGGCCAAGGGCATCCCGAACCGGCGGATCATGTTCGGCTACGCCGGCCGGAACGCGTTCCTGCCGAACCTGTCCGGTTTCGCGATGTCGCTCGGCTTCGTCATCTCCGGCACGATCCTGGTCGAGTACGTGTTCAACTACCCCGGCCTCGGCTACATGTTCTACAACGCCACCGTGAGCACCGACTATCCGTTGCTGCAGGCCCTCTTCCTGCTGGTGACGCTGGCCGTGCTGATCTGCGTCCTGCTCTGTGATTTCGCGGTGTTCCTCCTCGACCCACGAGCCCGGACGAAGGGATAGCCGACGTGAACGAGCGAAGCGAGATCACCATCAAGCACAGCGCCCCGCGCTCATCGGCGCCCGCAGCGCAGCGAGGACGCCGATGAGCGCAATCGTCACCGGCGCCGCTGCGCCGACTACCACCACCTCCACCCGCCGGCCGCGGGGCGGGCTGTTGCGCGCGATCATGCGCAACCGCAAGGCGATGATCGGCGCCGGTCTGCTGATCCTGTTCGTCCTGCTCGCCGCGTTCCCGCATCTGTTCGTGCCCTGGCTGCACGGCGATCCGCGCGCGATCGGCGACCTTCCACTCCAAGGGCCGTCCGGCAAACACTGGCTCGGTACGACGGGCCTCGGCCAGGACGTGTACGCCGAGCTCATCTACAGCACCCGCGAATCACTGGTCATCGCGGTCGTCGCCGGTGCGGGCGCCACGATCCTGTCCGTGCTGATCGGGGTCTCGGCCGCGTACCTCGGCGGGTTCGCCGACGACAGCCTGTCGATGCTCACCGACATCTTCCTGGTGCTGCCGACGTTCCCGCTGATCATCGTGCTCGCGACGTACGCCGGTAAGGGCAACCTGACGGTGATCATCATCGTGCTGATCCTGACCGGCTGGTCGTACGGCGCGCGGCAGATGCGGGCGCAGGCGTTGTCGCTGCGGAACCGGGACTTCCTCGAGTCGGCCCGGGTCCGCGGCGAGCGATCGTCGTACATCATCGTGGTCGAGGTGCTGCCGACGATGACGTCGCTGATCGTCGCGAACTTCCTCGGCGCCGCGCTGTACTCCGTGCTCACCGCCGCCGGCCTGCAGTTCCTCGGCCTCGGCGATCCCAACTCGCTGAGCTGGGGCACGATGCTTTACTGGGCCCAGAACCAGGGCGCCCTGGTGAACGGCCTGCCCGCGTGGGCGTTGTCGCCGGGTCTGGCGGTCGCCCTGCTCGGTGTTTCCTTTGCCCTGCTCAACTATGCGTTCGACGAGATCAGCAATCCCGCGCTGCGGCCGGTTCGGAGGCGACGTGCCCGATCAGCTTCTTGAGGTCCGTGATCTCACCGTCGAGTACGACACCGGGGCACACCCGGTCGTCGCGGTCGACCACGTGGATCTCGACGTACAGGCCGGTGAGTTCGTCGGCGTCGTCGGCGAGTCAGGCTGCGGGAAGTCGACGCTGCTGTTCGCGATCGCGCACCTGCTGAGTTCGCCGGCCGCGATCACCGGCGGCAGTGTGAAGTTCCTCGGGCAGAACCTCGTCACGATGAACGAGAAGAAGCTCGCGTCGCTGCGCTGGCGGGACTTCTCCGTGGTGATGCAGAGCGCGATGAACGCGCTGAACCCGGTGAAGAGCATCGGCGCGCAGTTCCACGACACGATCATGGCCCACGACGAGGTGGTCGACGACAACCGTCCGGCCGAGGTACTGCGGCTGGTCGGCATCGACCCGATCCACCTGAAGAGCTACCCGCACCAGTTGAGCGGCGGCATGCGGCAGCGGGCGATGATCGCGATGGCGCTGCTGTTCACACCGGACCTGATCATCATGGACGAGCCGACGTCCGCGCTCGACGTGGTCGCGCAGCGGTCGCTGATGGTGCAGATCAAGGAACTGCAGCGCAAGCTCGGGTTCGCGGTCATCTTCGTCACCCACGACATGTCGCTGGTCAGTCACTTCTCCGACAAGCTCGTGGTGATGTACGCCGGTCAGGTGGTCGAGTTCGGCGCGACACGTGCGGTGTTCGACCACCCGGAGCACCCGTACAGCGAGGGTCTGCTCGACGCGTTCCCGTCGATCCGCGGCCCGAAGGTGCCGCTGACCGGTATCCCCGGCAGCCCGCCCAACCTGGCCGATCCGCCGCCGGGCTGCCGGTTCCAGCCGCGCTGCCCGAAGGCGTTCGAGGACTGCCCGAAGATCGCCCCGGAGCTCTACCAGGTCGGCGCGGTCCAGTCTCGTTGCCTACTGCACGCACCGTCGATCGAGATCGCCCGGGAGGTGTCATGACTTCGGTGGACATCACAGAAGCACGCAAGACCGACGCACCCGCCACACCGGTCATCGAGGCCAAGGATCTGACCCGGCATTTCAAGGTCGGGCGCGGGTTCTCGCGGCAGATGCTGCATGCCGTCGACGACGTGAACTTCTCGATCGGGCACCAGGAGATCGTCGCGCTCGCCGGTGAGAGCGGCAGCGGGAAGAGCACGATCGCGCGGCTGCTCGCGGGGGTGTACAAGCCGACCGGCGGTGAGATCTTCTACCAGGGCCGGCCGATGTCGACGTTCAAGTCCCGCAAGGACCAGTTGGCCTACCGCGGCGACGTACCGATGGTGTTCCAGGACCCGTTCAGCTCGCTGAACCCGGCGTTCCGGGTGTCGCACGGCATCCTGCGCAGTCTCAAACTGCACCGGCCCGAGTTCAGCCGGCCGCAGCGCGAGGAGGAGGCCGCGCGGGTGATCGAGACGGTCGGGCTGACGCCGGCCGGCGACATCATGCACCGGTACCCGTACGAGCTGAGTGGTGGCCAGAGGCAACGAATCGGGTTCGCCCAGGCGCTCGCGCACAAGCCGAAGCTGATCCTGGCCGACGAGCCGGTGTCGATGCTCGACGTGTCGATCCGGATCGGCCTGCTGAACCTGATGGCCGAGCTGCGCAGGTCCGAAGGCGTCTCGTTCCTCTACATCACCCACGACATCGCCAGCGCGCGGTACGTCGCGGACCGGCTGATGATCATGTACGCCGGGCACATCGTCGAGTCCGGCCCGGCGGAATCGGTGCTGGCGAACCCGAAGCACCCGTACACGGATCTGCTGCTCGGTGCGGTGCCGGACCCGCGGGCGCCGCTCGCCGAGGGGATCGAGGGTGACACCGGCGAGCCGCCGAAGGTCATCGATCCGACGCCGGGCTGCCGCTTCCGTTGGCGCTGCCCGCTGGCGATCGACAGATGCCACGTCGAGACGCCGCTCCCCCGCCGCCTGGGTGAAAACCACGAGGCAGCCTGCCACGTGGCCGAACCGGACCCGGGGTTCAGGGAGTGATCAGATCGTCGGGGTCATTCCGCCATCGAGGATGATGTCGGCGCCGGTGAGGTTGCCGGCGCGGTCGCTGGCCAGGAACACCACCAGGTCGGCGACCTCCTCCGGGCGGGTGAAGCGCCCGGTGACCGAGTCCTTCGCAGCCTGCGCGGCGACGTCCTTCGGTGCTGCACCTACAGCGCCGCCGACAGTCTCCGCGACCCCGCCCTTGCCCAGCCACAGATCGGTCGCGACCGGGCCGGGGCTGACGGTGTTGACCCGGACGCCCTGCGGCCCGAGTTCCTTCGACAGTGACTTGAAGAAGCTGAGGCACGCGGCCTTGGCGGCGCTGTAGTCGATCACCAGCGGGTCGGGCAGCGTCGCGTTCACCGAGCAGACCGTGACGATCACGCCGGACCGCTCGATCAGCATCGGCAACGCGGCACGCGTCGTACGCACCGCCGACATCAGGTCCAGGTTGAGCGTCTCTAGCCAGTCGTCGTCGGTGACCGAGGCGAACCCGCCCGGGCGCGGGTGCACGCTGCCGACGTTGTTCACCAGGATGTCGAACCCGCCGGCCCTGGCGATCGCCTCGTCGACGAGCCGGCCCGGACCGTCCGCCGTACCGAGATCGACGGCGAAGGCGTCGACCGGCATCGACTCGAGGTCGCCGCCGATGGTCCGCGAGCCCGCGACCACCTTCACGCCTTCGTCGACCAGCGAACGCGTGATCGCCAGGCCGATCCCCCGCCCGGCGCCGGTCACGACTGCCGTCTTCCCACCCAGGTGTAAGTCCACAGCGAGCACGCTAGCCACTGATCCGGCTGCTGGATATTGTTCGACGCGCGTCGAACAGCGACGTAGGGTGGGTGGCATGCCCTTCGAGCACCGACGGTCCGTTGTCGCGCTGGCCCTGATCGCCTCGTTCATGGTCTTCGTCGACAGCACGATCGTGAACGTCACCCTCGCACAGCTCGCCACCCATCTGCACGCGTCCCGCGCGGAGCTCGAGTGGTCGCTCAACGCCTACACGCTGTCGTTCGCAGCGCTGATGCTCGGTGCCGGGGCGATCGCCGACACGCTCGGCGCGAAGCGGGCGTTCCTGACCGGGCTCGTGGTGTTCACCGCGTCGTCCGCGGTCTGTGCGGCAGCCGGCTCGATGCTGATGCTGAACCTCGCCCGGCTCGTCCAGGGTGCGGGCTCAGCTCTCCTGCTGCCGAGCGCGCTCGTCCTGGCGACCGCGTCCGCAACCGACGAACACAGCCGGCACCGCCTGGTCAGCTGGTGGGCCGCGGCCGGCGGCGCCGGGATGGCAGCCGGCCCGCTCCTCGGCGGCGGCCTCGTCGCGCTCGCGAACTGGCGAGCCGTCTTCGCCGTCAACGTCGTGATCGGCATCCCCGCCGCGATCTGGGCACTGCGCTCGATGCCCTCGGTCGTACGCCGGGCTCGTCGCCTGGATCTGGCTGGAATGGGCACGGCTACGTCGTTCATCGGCGGGCTGGTGTTCGCACTGATCGAGGCGCCGACGCGGGGTTGGCTCGATCCCGCGGTGCTTGGTGCGGTCGCGCTGACGGTCGCCGGGCTCGTCGCCTTCATCCTCGTCGAGCGATCCGTCAGCAAGCCTCTGCTCCCGCTCAAGCTGTACTCCGATCGGGGGTTCGCGGCGGCCGCGGCCCAGGGCACCCTGCTCAACTTCGCCTTCTACGGCGTGCTGTTCACGATGAGCCTGCTGCTCCAACAGGGCCGTGGACTCAGCCCGCTCGTCACCGGACTCCTGTTCCTCCCGCTGACCGGCCTGATCTCGATCGCCAACCTCTGCTCCGCACCCCTCACCCGCCGCCTCGGCCGCCCCGCCGTACTCGCCATCGGTCAGGCCGTCCTCACCCTCGCGCTCCTCGGGCTCGCCTGGGCCAGTACGTCGTCCGCGGTCTGGCCGATGGTCCTCGCCCTCGTCCCGATCGGCTTCAGCTCCGGCCTGCTCGTCCCGACCATGACCGCCCAGTCCATCGCCGCCGTCGAACCCGACCTCCACGGCGCCGCCTCAGCCGCCTTCAACACCTCCCGCCAGATCGGTGGGGCGATCGGCGTAGCGACGTTCGGGCCGCTCCTCGGCACCGCCCACAACCTCACCACCGGCTTCGTCACCTGTACCTTCGTGGCCGCAGCCGCGAGCATCGCCGGCCTGTGCGTCACCGCCGTCGCCGCCCTCCCCCGGCGTACGCCGATCCCCGTGCCCTCCGCGGCGTGCGATTCTTAGGCCAGGGTGCCGGATGCAACGAATCGGGTGGGTCCGAGCGTTGTAGGGGTAAGGGCGGGCAGGAGGGGGACTGGGTGGCTCCGCAGCGCGAGAGGCGGTTGAGCACGACCGTCGCGCTGACGCTTGCCTGCGTCCTGGTGTGTGGGGTCGCTTTCGCCGGTGCCGTGGTCGTGCTGATGCCCGGCACCCGCGACCGCAGTACGCCGATCGTCGCCACCGGCTCGCCGACCCCGAGCAAGCCGAAATCCAGTACGCCGAGCCCGAAGGCCACCATCCCGGATTCGACCGACGAGCCGCTGCCGGGCGTCGACACCCCGGCCACTCCCCCGCCGGCCACACCGGTCGCCAACACCGGCACCTACGAGTGTTCCGGGTACAGCGGTATCCAGGCGAAGGTCCCCGTGTCGATGCTGATGAACGACACGTTCTCGTGGGGCGACGATCCGCCGTACAAGGTCGGCAACGGGAACGGCGACATCAACTGGCGCTCGGACCCGTACAAGAAGCCGAGCTGGTACATGTGGCTGCATTCGCTGCGCTGGCTGGGGCAGGGCATCGAGGCCGGGCAACGCGGCGACCGCAAGGTGCTGGCGCACACGATGGCGATCATCCACGACTGGGTGCAGGACAACCCGTACTCGTGGAAGGGCGACGTCGGCGCGTGGGAGGCCACGATGCACCGCACCAACGTGCTGCTGTGCGCCCGCCAGGCCGTGCTCACCGGGATGCACGTCCGCACGCTGCCCACGCAGTACGCCTGGCTCGACAAGGCGCTGGTCGACCATGCGCAGTTCATGATCGTGAACTGGAGCGGCCCGTCGAACCACGGGACCGACGAGAGCATCGCGCTGTTCGGGGTGGGCTGCACCTTGAAGCGGCCGGAGTTGAAGACGCTCGCCGTCAACCGGCTGACCGAGGCGATCACCACCGCGATCGACACCCAGGGCTCGACGAACGAGCAGTCGGTCGGGTACGCGATGTTCAACTACCTGTTGTGGGGCCGGGCGACCACGGCCTTGCAGCGCTGCGGCTCGAACCCCGGACCGGTCATCTCCCAGCGACGAGCCGCTCTGTCGGAGTGGCTGGCGCTCGCGACCAAGTCGACGGGCGAGCTGGCGCAGGTCGGTGACGCCGTGGCGCAGAAGCCCACCGGCGCGGCCGGGACGGCGCTGGACTACGTCGCCACACTCGGGAAACGCGGGACGAAGCCGCCGAAGCGCGTCGCGGTGTACGACGCGGGGTACATCTTCGGCCGGACCGGATGGGGCGAGACGCGACCGTTCGCGCAGGAGTCGACGTACAGCATCCGGTACGGCGTGGCCCGCACGCTGCACGGTCACGACGACCACATGTCGATCACCTACTCGTCGCACGGCCGCGACGTCCTGATCGATCCGGGGCACTCCGGCTACCAGCTCGACAAGTGGCAGGCGTGGTCGAAGAGCGCGGCGGCGCACAACGTGATGACGATCCCGTCGGCGGACATGGCGTCGGTGGAGACGCAGCTGGTCCAGGCGTCGATCACGCCGACCGCGGAGTCGTACTCGCTGGCCGACTCCCCGGCGCCGGGCGTGATCCGCAAGCGCGACGTACTGGTGCTGAAGGATCCTGACCTGATCGTCACGCTGGACCGCGGGCAGTCGGTCGTCGGCTCGCAACGGTACGAAACTCTCTGGCATCTGGCGCCGGGCCAGAAGGTCGCGGTCCAGTCCCCCACGACGGCCATCGCCGCCAAGCCGGGCGACAAGTCCAAGACCTACCTGCTGCAGATCCCGTACCAGCAGCAGCCGCCGAAGGACGGCATCAAGGTGGTCGAGGGCCAGCAGGACCCGGTGCAGGGCTGGTACTACCCCGACATCTTCCACCGCGAGGCGGCGCCGGTCGTGAAGTTCGGCCGCGACGGGACCAGCGCCAACATCCTGTCCGCCATCGTCCCCGCCAATTCCGCCGAAACGGTCAGCTACAAGACCCGCACCGTCGGCACCATGTTCTTCGTCGATCTGACGGTCGGCGCCCGCAAGACCACCATCCGGATCCTCCCTGACGGTCGTCTGACCCGCATCAACTGACGCGCCCGGTCACAAGGGGCATGCTTGGGCTGTCTTCCTCTGTGGATCGGAATCTTCGGGAGGTTGGGAATGACTACACATCCGGCGACGCGGGACCATTGTCTGAGCTTGGCGCGCAGCGTGGATCGGCCGACTGGTGGGGCGCGGTACGGGCGGATGTTTCCCAGACTCGAGCCGTTGGGGACGGATCCGCACGTGTTGATGCGGGCCGGCAGCGACGGCGGGATCTGTGATGCCGCGGCCGCGCTGGATCTCGGCGCCGGCGGGGACGACGCGGAGCAGGCGGCGGGGTGGCCGTTCTTCGGGCAGTTGCTCGCGCACGACACCACCGCGGACCGGTCGCCGCTGATGGGCGGCGTCGAGACCGACGCCTTGCGGAACTCGCGATCGCCGCGGCTCAACCTCGAGATGTTGTACGCCGACGGACCGATCGGCTCGCCGTACATGTTCGACCTCAACGATCCGGCCAAGTTCCTGCTCAGTCCCGACGGGTACGACGTACCGCGGAACCCGCAGGGGATCGCGCTGATCGGGGATCCGCGCAACGACGTCCACATCTTCACCTTGAGTCTGCACGTGGCGTTGCTGCACGCCCACAACCGGATCGTCGATCACCTGCGGGCGCACGACGTGCCCGAGGAGGATGTCTTCGACAAGGCGCGGATCGCGCTGACCTGGCACTACCAGTGGATCGTCGTGCACGACTTCCTGCCGCGACTGGTCGGGCCGGAACTGGTCGACGAGGTGCTCGAGGACGGCGGCAAGTGGTTCAACCCCGAGCCGATGAACGCGTTCATCCCGCTCGAGTACGCCGATGCCGCGTACCGCTACGGGCACGGTCAGATCCGGCACGCGTACCACCTGGTCGAGGGCGGTCCCGAGCTGCCGCTCTTCCCGGATCTGGTCGGCTTCGGCCCGCTGCCCGCCGATCGGCGGCTCGATCTCGCCCAGATCTTCGACGTACCGGGGCGTCCGCCGGCGCAGCGGGCGAAGCGGCTCGACGGGCGGCTGGCCGCGAGCCTGATCGGCTTGCCGGAGCGGATCACCGGCGCGGTCGACGAGTCGGCGTACCGGTCGTTGGCCGTTCGGGATCTGCTGCGGGGTGACACGACCGGTCTGCCGAGCGGCGAGGAGGTCGCCAAGCTGCTCGGCGTACCGCCGCTGACCGAAGACACCTGGCCTGGCGGTACGCCGTTGTGGTTCTACATCCTCAAGGAGTCCGAGTACCTCGGCGACGGCGACCGGCTCGGTCCGGTCGGCGGGCGGATCGTGGCCGAAGTATTGATCGGGCTGCTGCGCGCCGACCCGGCCAGCTACCTCAGCCTCGAGCCGGACTGGCAGCCGATGCTGCCGGCCGCCGGCGACACGTTCGGCCTGACCGACCTGCTCATCCCGGCCGGCTCGCGCTGAGCGCCCGCGCCTTGGCCTCGGACTCGAACGCCTCGCGCGGACTCTGGACCGAGGCCAGCGAGACGATGTCGCGACCGTAGAAGAACGCCACCAGCCAGATCGCCAGCACCCGCACCTTGCGGTCCCACGTCGGGACCGCAAGGACGTGGTATCCGCGGTGCATCAGCCAGGCGAGCAGACCCTTGATGACCAGCCGCTTGTACTGGAAGATGCCGGACCCGAGGCCGAGCGTCGCGATCACGCCGAGGCTGTGGTGCTCGTAGGCCTTCGGCGCCTTCCCGCGCAACGACCGCAGCAGATTCTTCGCCAGCAGCTTCCCCTGCCGTACGGCGTTCTGCGCGTTCGGCACCGTGTACGCGCCCGGAGTCGACGACGCGAGATCGGGAACCGCGGCATCGTCACCGGCCGCCCACGCGTCCTCGATCAGCTCGTCGTCGGTCCCGATCCGCAGGTCCGCCCGCACCTGGACCATCCCGCGCTGGTTGTGCGGCAGGTCGGTGTGGTTGCGCAGCAGCCGGGTCGCGGCGTTGCCCGCCGTCCAGACGATCAGCTCCGAGTCGAACTCGGACCCGTCCGACAGCACCACGTGTCCGTCGTCGGCCGAATCCATCGTGGTGTTCAGATGCACGACCGCGCCGCGCTTCTCGAGCATGTTCACGACCCACTCGCCCGGCTTGTCGCTCACCTCGGGCAGGATCCGGCCGCTCGCCTCGACCAGGTGGAAGGCGAGATCGCTCTCGGTCAGCTCGGGGTACTTCTTCAGCAACGCCCGCGCCAGCGACAGCAGCTCCGCGAACCCTTCGACCCCGGAGAAGCCGCCGCCGACGAACGTGACCGTCAGCAGCTTCCGCCGCTGCTTGCCCGGCTCCAGCCCGGCCGCCTCGTCGAACGCGGTGAACATCCGGTCCCGGATCGCCACCGCTTCCTCGACGTGCTTCATCCCGATCGCCCGATCGGCCACACCCGGTACGTCGAAGGTCCGCGTCACCGCACCGGCGGTCACCGCGATCACGTCGTACGTCATCGTGAAGTCGGCGCCGTCCGCGGGCCGGATCGTCACGGTGCGGTCGGCATGCGCGATGTTGACGACCATCCCGGACACGATCTTCGTCCGCTTCAGGTTGCGCCGCAGCGACACCGCCGCGTGCCGGGCCTCGACCGAACCGGCGACCACCTCGGGCAGGAACGGCTGGTACGTCATGTACGGCCGCGGGTCGACCAGGACCACCTCGGCCTCACCCCGCCGCAGTTTCTTCTCCAGCCGCCAGGCCGTGTAGAACCCGGCATACCCGCCGCCCACCACCAGGATCCTGCGCACCGTATCTCCGTCCATAGCATCCATAGAGAGTTCTCTGTCAGGTAAGACAACCCGCGCCTGCCGATTGTGACGGGCTCAGGGGCGGAGCTGTTTGCGCGAGGTGATCCCCAGCTTGGCGAAGACCTTGCGCAGATGCCACTCCACAGTGTGCTGGCTGAGGAACATCTGCGCACCGATCTCGGCATTCGTGAGACCCGTGCCGGCCAGCTCCGCGATATGCGCCTCCTGCGCGGTCAACGAGTCCCGGCCGGGACTGCCGTCCGCCCGGCGTTCGTCCAGCACCTCGCCGGTCGCGGTCAGCTCCCGCCCGGCCCGCTCGGCGAAGGCTCCCGCACCCGCCGCGGAGAACAGTTTGTACGCCGTCCGCAGCTGCCCGCGAGCATCCTGACGACGACCTTCCCGCCGCAGCCATTCGCCGTACACGAGGTGTGTCCGGGCGAGATCCATCCGCATCCGGGTCCGTCCGAGTCGCTCGATCGATTCCTGGTACGCCGCCTCGGCCACCTGACCCGTCGACAGCAGACCGGTCGCCCGCGCCAGCACTCCGAGACCCCAGTCCGTGCCACACGCCACCGCCTGTTCACGGAGACGCTCGTACCCCTCGGCCGCGCGCTCCGGCCGGCCGACCCGGACGGCTGCCTCGATCAGGTCGGGCAGCACCCAGTTCGCCGGGCCCAGTTCCTCCGGATACTCGGTGGCGACGAAGGCCGCGTCCAACGCCTCCGCGTACTGCGACTGGCCGATCCGCAGCAGGGCTTTCGTCATATGCCCGAACGACACCGCACCGCCCTCGCCGCGTGCCGCCGAGTCTTCCAGGCTGCCTGCGATCATCGTCGCGGCATCCGGCCGTCCCCGCCAGGCCGCGAGCGCGAGCTGGCCGTACGAGGCGAGCTCGACCCCCGTCGCCTCGTGGATTGTCCGGACCTCGGCCAGCAGCGCCGCAGCGGCGGCCAGTTCGCCGGAGAACAGGTTGAGCATGACCCGGTGGTGCAGGACGAGCGGCAGCTGGTTGAGATCGCCGAGCTCGCGGGCGATCCGCAGGTGCCGTGCGGTGAGCACCTCCCAGTTCTCGTCGTCCCAGAGGTTGACCGCGAGGAGAGCAGCCAGCCACATCCAGGTCAGATCGTCGGCGTCGGTCGTCCCGTTCTCCGCCGAGAACGCGTGCATCGCCTCCCCGGCCGGCTCGACCACGTCGGAATAGCCGTCCGCGAACAACGTCGTCACCGCGCGGTACACCAGATCGCGCTTGCGCGGCGGCTCCGACGTCGGCACGGCCTGCGCGAGCCTGCTGATGTACGCGATTCCTGCCTCGCTGCCGTACCGGCCGGCGAACTGCCCGGCCGCGATCGCCTCCAGATACGTGTCGCGAGCAAGGCCGAGATCGAGCGGCTCCAGCCGACGGGCGGCCTCGAGCAGCAACGGCAGGGCCGCGACGCTGTGGCCGGAAGCGAAGGTCAGCTGGGATCGCACCAACTTCACCCGCGCCTGGTGCAAGCCGTTGAGCGGGCCTTGTGTCGCGGTACTCAGCAGGCCCAGCGCGGTCTCGAAGGCACCTGCCGCCAAGCTGACCTGGGCCGCGGCGAGGGCGCGGACCGAGCGGGTGGCCGGATCGGGGGTCAGCTCCGTCGCGCGCTGGAGGAACGCGGACGAGGCGGCCATGCCGCCTCGTCGTTGTGCCCTGGCCGCCGAGCTGACCAGCTCGGCGGCGACGTCCTCGTCCGGTCCGTCGGCCCCTTGCGCCCGGTGCCAGGCCCGCCGGTCGGGATCGAGATCAGGGTCGATCGCCTCGGCGAGGGCCTGATGGACCGCGCGCCGATCGGCCGGATCAGCCGAGCGGTACGTCGCCGACCGGACGAGCGGATGCCGGAACCGGACCCGCGCCCCGATATCGATCAACCCGGCGGTCTCCGCGGCCTCCGCCCTACCCATCGGCACGTCGAGGATCGTGAGCGCGCGGACCAGCAGCGGTACGTCGCCGACCGGCTCGGCGGCCGCGGTCAGCAGCAGCCGCTGGGTGTCCGCCGGCAGGGCCTGCACCCGGCGGGCGAAGTTCTGCTCGATCTGATTCGCGATCGGACGGGCATCAGGTCGCTCGAAACCGCCGGCCAGCTGCGCCGCGGTCAGGCCGCGTGGCAGCTCCAGCAGGGCGAGCGGGTTGCCGCGGGTCTCGGCCACTATCCGGCCGCGGACGTGCTCGTCCAGCCGACCGGGCACGACGGAGTCGAGCAGCGAACCGGCGTACTCGTCAGCGAGACCGCCCACCGACAGCTCGGGGAAGCCTCGCCACTCCGGTCCGGTGACCGGCTCGCGCAACGAGAAGACCAGTCCGATCCGGTCGGCGAACAACCGCCGCCCGACGAACGTCAGGGTCTGGCCCGAAGCCTGGTCCAGCCATTGCGCATCGTCGATCACGCACAGCAGCGGACTCCGATCCGATGCCGCCGACAACAGACTCAGCGTCGCGGCGCCGACCAGGAACCGGTCCGGCGGTCCGCCGACGCTCAACCCGAACGCCACCCCCAGCGCGTCCCGTTGGGGATCCGGCAGGCGGTCGCGGAACTCCAGCAGCGGCAGGCAGAGCTGGTGCAGGCCGGCGAACGGCAACTCCATCTCGGACTCGACACCGGATGCCCGGACGACACGACAGCCCTCGGCACGGCTGACCAAGTACTCGAGCAGGGCAGACTTGCCGACCCCGGCCTCGCCGCGAACGACCAGCACCTGGCCCGAACCGGAGCGCACGCCGGCCACGACCTGGTCGAGGCGCGCGCACTCCGGCCGGCGGCCTCGCAGTTCCAGCTCGTTGCCGCTCGTGGTCATCGCTCCCACCCCCTCAGCAGAGGCTAAGGGCGAACCGCGATACGGGTACAGGACCATCGCGTACCGGAACTGCTGTCAGACCGCCAGATCTGCCATCCGATCACGCGCCCGCTTCACCAGTTGCCGGGCGTTCGGCGCGCCGATCCGGAGTGTCTCGCCGATCTGGCGGTACGGGCAGTCGAAGCCTTCCCGCAGTACGTACGTCGCTCGCTCGGCCGGCGACAACCGCTCCTTCATCACGTGGACGGCGATCGCATACGCCTCCTGCGTCTCGGCGTACTGATGCGGGTCGACGCCACCGGCGGCCCGCTCGTCCGGCAGCCAGGCCACCGCCGTCTCGTGCCGGCGCCGGGCCGACTGCACGACGTTGATCGCGAGCCGTGACACCGTGGTCGACAGGAACGCCTGCGGGTCGGCAACGACCGTACGGTCGGTCCGTTGCCAGCGCACCCAGACGTCCTGGACGAGCTCCTCCGCTTCGTGCGGGTTGCCCACGATCCGGTTCGCGATCCGGAACAGCCGCGGTCGTGCCTGGAGGAACTCGTCCAATCCCGTACTCATGATGAGGACTCCTCGCGCTGGGGGTACTCCCAGCGTCGCCGCCGGCAGTCCCCCTACGCGCCCTGGAGGCTCGTGGTCGAGTACGTGGTCCGTGGTCTCAGGCGTTCACCGCCGCCAGGATCGTGGCGGTGACCGCCTCGGGCTGGGACACGCTCAGGGCGTGCGAGGCACCGGCGATCTCGCGGGTGTCCTTCGCGCCGGCCCGCTCGGCCATGAAGCGGTGCAGGGCGACCGGGATGTTCAGGTCCTGGTCGCTGAACACGAACCACGACGGTGTCGACTTCCAGGCCGGGTCGTCGGTCGCCAGGTTGGCGGTCAGCGCGGCCTCGGTGGCCGGGCGCTGCGTCGCAGCCATCAGCGCGGCCACGTCTGCCGGTACGTCGGCGCAGAACTGCTGGTGGAACACGTCCGGCCGGATCGCCAGGTCGTTGCCGCCGGTGCTGACCGGATAGGCGTTCAGCGCGTCACCGAGCGTGCTGCCCGGGAACTTGGCGGACAACGCGAACGCACTCTCGCCCTGCTCGGGTGCGAACGCGCAGACGTAGACCAGTGCCTTGACCGCGTCGTTGTTCGCCGCGGCCTCGGTGATCACCATGCCGCCGTACGAATGGCCGACCAGCACGACGGGCTTGCCGATGCCGGCGATCACGTCGCGGACGTACTGCGCGTCGCCCTCCAGGCTGCGCAGCGCGTTCGGGGCCGCGACGGCCTCGATCGACTGCGCCTGCAGGCGCTCGATGACGCCGTTCCAGCTGGCGGATTCGGCGAAGGCGCCGTGGACCAGGACGACGACCGGATTCTCGCTCATGGGTTCCCTCTCGTTAGGACTCTCTGAAGAGACCGAACAGACACGCCGGTTGTGACCGGCGAGACAGTCACAACCGGGCACCCTGCGTTGTCCTGATTGGTGAGAGCACCGAACGCGAGGGAGAACCAATGAGCATCACCGAACAGCAGATCGCCACGTCGGTTCTGGTGATCGGAACCGGTGGTGCCGGCCTCCGGGCCGCGATCGAGCTGGCGGAACAGGGCGTCGAGGTTCTCGCCCTCGGCAAGCGCCCGCGGTCCGACGCGCACACGTCGCTGGCGGCCGGCGGCATCAACGCGGCGCTGGCCACGATGGACCCCGAGGACACCTGGCAGCAGCACGCGGCCGACACCTTGCAGGAGAGCTACCTGCTCGCGAACCCGATCACGGTCGAGATCGTCGCGAGGGGCGCCGCTCGCGGGATCGAGGACCTGGAGCGCTGGGGTATGCCGTTCGCACGCGAGGCGGACGGCCGGATCTCGCAGCGGTTCTTCGGCGCCCACACCTACCGCCGTACTGCGTTCGCGGGCGACTACACCGGGCTGGAGATCCAGCGCACGTTGATCAACCGCGCGGTGCAGCTCGGCGTCCCGATCCTGGACACGGTCTACGTGACGTCGATCCTGGTCAAGGACAACACCGTCTTCGGGGCGTACGGGTTCGACCTGACGACCGGGCGGCGCTATGTCATCCACGCCGACGCGGTGATCCTGGCCGCCGGCGGTCACACCCGGATCTGGCGCCGTACGTCGTCCCGTCGCGACGAGAACACCGGCGACGCGTTCCGGCTCGCGGTCAACGCGGGCGGGAAGCTCCGCGATCCCGAGCTCGTCCAGTTCCACCCGTCCGGGCTGATCGAGCCCGAGAACGCCGCCGGCACGCTCGTCTCCGAGGCGGCCCGTGGCGAGGGCGGTCAACTGCGCAATGCCCTCGGTGAGCGGTTCATGGCCCGGTACGACGCGGACCGGATGGAGCTGTCGACGCGGGACCGCGTCGCGTTGGCGGAGTACACCGAGATCAAGGAAGGCCGCGGTACCCCGAACGGCGGCGTCTGGCTGGACGTGTCCCACCTCCCCCGGGAGACGATCATGCGTCGGCTCCCGCGCGTCTACCAGACGCTGCTCGAACTGCAGATGCTCGACATCACCAAGCAGCCGATCGAGATCGCCCCGACCGCCCACTACTCGATGGGCGGGGTCTGGGTCCGGCCCGAGGACCACGGCACCGGCGTCGACGGGCTGTGGGCGATCGGCGAGGCGGCCAGCGGGCTGCACGGTGCGAACCGGCTCGGCGGCAACTCGCTGATCGAGTTGCTGGTGTTCGGGCGGATCGTGGCCGAGGAGGCCGCGAAGTACTCGATCGGCCGGCAGGCGCAGCTGCGTTCCGCCGACGCGGTCGCCGAGGCCCGGGCCGAGATCGACGACCTGCTGGCGAACGACGGGCCGGAGAACGTCCGCGCCCTGCAGCGGTCACTGCGCGACACGATGACCGCCCGGGCCGGCGTCGTACGCGATGAGCACGGGCTCAACGCCGGACTGGCGGAGCTGGCCGAGCTCGACGAACGGATCACGCAGGTCGGTGTGCATCCGGACATCGCCGGCTTCCAGGACCTCGCGCACGCGTTCGACCTGAAGGCGTCGGCGATGGCCGCGCGGGCGACGCTCGATGCAGCTCTGGTACGGCGGGAGACGCGTGGCTGCCACAACCGCTCCGACTACCCCGAGCTCGACGACTCGTTGCAGGTGAACTTCGTCTGGTCCGGGCCGGGTGACATCCAGGCCGAGCAGATCCCGCCGATCCCGGACGAGTTCCGGCGGCTGATGCGGCACGTCTCGAGCGACGGCAAGCTGGTCGAGTGACGTGACCGCAGCGGCGATGGTCGCCGAGTTCGACGACGTCGCCGCATGGACGGCGGAAGCCGTCGAAGATCTGGGTGACGAGCACGCGATTCCGGCAGCCTGCCGCGGCAGCGCCAGTCCGGCCGCGCTCGCCTGGCTGGCCGAGGCCTGCGAGCTGTCCGCGGGCGATCGGCTGCTCGACGTCGGCGCGGGCAGCGGCGGTCCCGCGGCCTGGGCGGCCAAGCGCTTCGGCGTACGACCGATCCTGCTGGAGCCGATGCCGGCCGCGGGCCGGGCCGCGTCCAAGCTGTTCGGCCTCCCGGTCCTGACTGCCGACGGTCAGCGCATCCCGTTGCGGACCGACTCGGTCGATGTCGCCTGGTGCCTCGGCGTCCTGTGCACGGTCGAGGACAAAGCCGCCGTCCTGCGAGAGATCCACCGCGTGCTCGTCCCGCGGGCATCACTCGGACTGCTCGTCGTGGTCGCCGACCGCCCCATCACCGATCCTCCCGATGGCAACCATTTCCCGACGCAGTCCGAGCTCATCGACCTCCTCGAGACGAGCGGTTTCGACGTGGTCGAGCAGATCGAGCGGCCGGCCGCCGTACCCCTGTCGTGGACGCGTCGCGCGCAGGAGGTGACCGCCCTCATCTCGGCCCGCTATCGCACGCATCCCGCCTACACATTGGCCAATCGCCAGGACACTCGCCTTGCTGCTCTCTTCGACCACGGTCACCTCTCGCTGCAGCTCCTGCATGCCGTGTCGCTCTGATGGGGTACTTCGGTTCGGGTCGCACGGTCGGTGGACCGTGGATGTGCGTCACCCCGAGAGGTGACTGACCCGCCGGCCGGATTCGGGCTGCCATGGAAGCGCAAGCTGTCCCGGCCGAGCGAGGAGGGCCACCATGGCGCGTCAGACCACGGACCTCGAGGACGAGTACGAGTACGAATCCGAGTGGGAGGACGAGTACGAGTCCGAGGACGAAGCCGAGTGGGAGGACGAGCTCGAAGGCGAGTCCGAGCTCGAGGATGAGTACGAGGACGAGGACTTCTTCCCCGGCCTCGGCGGCGTCGTGAACGCCATCGGCGGACTGCTCGGCGAGGAAGAGTACGAGTGGGAAGAGGAGGGCGAGGAGGAGACCGAGGACGAGGCCTTCCTCGGTCTGCTCGGCCCGATCGCCAAGATCGCCGGCGGACTGCTCGGCGGCGGTGGCGGGGGCGGCGGTGATGGTGAGTACGAGGACGAAGCCGAGGACGAGCTCGAGGCCGAAGAAGAGGCCGAGGAGTTCTTCAAGCGGCTGAAGGGCGTGTTCCGCAAGGCCGCGCCGTTCCTGAAGACCCTGGCGAAGACGGCCGGGCCGCTGGTCGCGACCGCCATCGGCGGGCCGGCCGCGGGTGCCGTCGCCCGAGCCGTCACCTCGCAGCTCGAAGGTGAGTACGAGGAGGAGTTCGAGGCCGAGTTCGAAGAGATGGCCGCTGCTCCGCTCGCACCCTCGCAGTCCTTCGCCGAGTACCTCGCGGCACAGGCCGCGGCCACCGAGTCCGAGTCCGAGGCAGAGGCCCTCGGCGGCGCGGCGGCGTACTCCGCCATCAACCCGTCGGACCGGCGTGAGCTCGAGCGCCTGCTGCCGCACCTGTTGCGCGGCGCGGCCACGATCACGCGGATGCTGCATGGCAACCGCAGCACCCGTCCCGCCGTACGTCTGGTCCCCGGGATCGCCGATGGTGCCGCCCGGACGATCGCCCGGCGGATCGCCGCCGGTGAGCCGGTCGGTCCGGTCGAGCTCGGCCAGGTCATGGGTGCCGCGACCACCAAGGCCTTGATGCCCGGTCGTGTCCGGCAAGCAGTACTGCGGCGGCACGCCCGCGGGCTCGGCCGCAGCCGCCGGCGCTACCACGGTCGTCGCGGTAGCAGCGCCTGGCGCCGTACCGGCTCCCGTCGTGGGCGTCCGAGCTACCGCAGCAGCGGGCGGGGCCGAGGCCTGACCGTACGTCGTCAGCCGGTCCGCAGCCGGACCGTCGGCACGGGACGCGTGCCGCGGCCGCGTCCCGGGATGGTACGGATCACCACACCGGTGCGCATCCCGCCGAAGGGCGGTCGGCCCGCACGCGTGGTCCGGGTCGTGAGCGACGTCCGGGTGCCGCGTGGCGCCGTACCTGCTGGCCGGCCGACCAGTACCGCCGGGCGCCGGCCGCGGCGCTGATCGCACACCCGACTTGGAGGGGCAAGGACCATGGCATCCGCGTTGAACCGTAGCTATCCCGAGATCCAGGGCGAGTTCGAACTCGAGGACGAGTTCGAGGAAGAAGTTGAGGTCGAGGCCGAGGACGAGCAGGAACTCGAGTTCGAGGCCGAAGACGAGGACGAGGACTTCCTCGGTGCGATCGGCGGGATCGGCAAGGCCCTGGGCGGGCTGCTGAGCGGCGGAGGCGACGGCGAGTACGAAGCCGAGTTCGAGTTCGAAGCCGAGGCGGAGACGGAGGACGAAGCCGAGGAGGAGTACGAGGACGAGGACTTCGTGAACCCGATCCGGCGGATCTACCCGGACGCCGAGCTGATGGCGCACCTGTCGGCGAAGGCCGCGCAGACCTCCAGCGAGGCCGAGGCGGAGGCGTTCCTCGGAGCGCTCGTCCCGATCGCGTCCAAGCTCATCCCGCGCGCCGCGGGCGTCCTGGCCCGCAACGCACCGGCCCTGATCCGCGGTACGTCGGCCCTCGGTCGGCGACTGCGCCGGAACCCGGCCACCCGCAAGTACGTGATGGCGATGCCGGTGATCCTGCAACGGACGGCGCAGAGTCTCGCGGACCAAGCCGCCGCCGGACGCAGCGTCTCCCCCGAGACCGCGATCTCGACGATGACGCGGATCGCCGGGCGGATGTTCCGCCAGGCGCCCGAACGCAACCGCGCGATGCGTGCCGTCAGCACGTTCGACCGCCGCTACCGCCGTCGCAGCCGCACCCCGGCGACGTCCGGCATACGGCGGACGCGCCGGCCGCAGCCGACCCGGCGTCGCCGGGCCCGACGCTGACCTGTGGTGGGGAGGGACGATGCCGTACCTGACGGACCTCGCGGGCGTCGCCCGTAAGACCAGCCTCGAGGTGATCGAGGTGCCCGGCTGGCAGACCCGCGGCCGGGACGAGATGAGCGACGTCCGCGCGGTGGTGTGCCATCACACCGCGACGCTGAACAAGACCGCCGACATGCCGTCGCTGGACACCCTGATCAACGGGCGACCGGATCTGACCGGTCCGTTGTCGCACTTCGGGTTGTCGCGGTCCGGCAAGGTCTACGTGATCGCGGCCGGGCGCTGCAATCACGCGGGGACGGTGCGGGATCCGTCGTGGGGCAACAGCCACTCGATCGGGATCGAGGCCGAGGCGACCGGTACGGACGCGACCTGGCCCGAGGTGCAGATGGCGGCGTACGCGCAGCTGTGCCGGGTGCTGATCGATCACTTCGGGTTGAACGTCAGCGCGGTGCTCGGGCACAAGGAGGTCGCGGATCCACCGAAGCGGAAGATCGACCCGAACTTCGACATGGACGCCTTCCGCACCCGCATCAGTTCACTCAGCGGCATCACTCCCCCGCCGCCTGCGCCCTCCACACCTGCCCCTACTCCGGCTCCGGCTCCCCCTACATCGTCCTGGTTGTCCTGGTTGCCGTCGTTCCCGTGGTTCGAAGGCGAGGCGGCCGCGACGCCCATCGCCTCGACGCGGCCGGCGCGTGACGTGCTTCCGGCGTACCTATCGGGACAGGCGCTCAACGTCCGCCGGCACCTGACCGCGCTCCGCGACTTCAGCCGCGACGAGTTCGGCGGCCAGCCCGCGCGTCCCAGCGAAGGACACGTGCAGGCGGTCAACGCTTTGCTGGCGACGTTGCGCGGACCGCTGAACACGATCGTCGAGCGGCTGGATCGCGCCACCGACGCCGCGCAGACCAACCCGTCGCCGCACCGCGTCGGCCTGGCCCTGGACCTGAAGTCACAGGCCCACGACCTGGTACGCGCCACCGAACGCGTCTGGGACTTCTACTTCGAGCTGTTCGGGCAACGGCAGAGCGCGTTCGGCGAATGGCTCGACGCCTGCGACCGGATCACACTTGATTGCTATCAGCACGTATTCATGCACCTGGGCAACGAGCGCAGCATTCCGGCGCCCCCGCCATTCTGCTACATGCGGACCGGGTTCTCGCCGGCGACGTTCCGGCGTGGCATCCCGCTGCGCCGGCTCGGACGGCAGCTCAACCCGTTTCCCCTTGTGCAGTTGCCGTATCACCGGCTCGTCAATCCGTGGACGATCGGCGCGATCCTGCACGAGGTGTCGCACAACCTGCAGAACGAGTTGCAGCTCGAGCAGGCGATTCCGTCGTCGATCGGGCGGCGGTTGCGCGACGCCGGCGTACCTGTTGCCATTAGCAACATTTGGGTCAGGTGGAACCGGGAGATCTTCGGCGACATGGTCGGCGGTCTGCTCGGCGGCGAGGCGTTCGTGTCGTCGTTGATGGACGTGATCGGGCGCGGGCCGGCGCAGAGTTTCGGCTACTCGCCGCGGTCGGTGCATCCGACGCCGTACCTGCGGACGTTCCTGTCGTGCGAGCTGTTGCGCCGGATGGGGTTCCCGGAGCGGGCCGCGGAGTTCCGGCGTGCGTGGTCGCAGCTGTACCCGGCGCCGCGCGAGTCGACGATGCCGCCGAAGCTGCTCGCCACCGCCCGGACCGCGATCCCCGCTGTCGTCGAGGCCGTCTGCTACACGCCGTTCCAGGGGCTCGGCGGGAAGTCGCTGCGCGAGGTGATCTTCTTCGAGCCGCGGCACCAGGCGATGATCGACGAGGCCGGCGTACGCCTCGCCAAGGGTGTCGATCCCGGCGTCGTCCCGGAACGGTTCCTGATCGGCGCCGTCCGTTCCGCGCTCGACCACCATCGCGCCGAGCCGGATCGCCTGATGCGCAACTTCTACGCGCAGCTGGCGAGGCGGTGACCGCGATGACGATCGAAGACCGCCGTACGGCGTTGCACCAGGCGCTACGGGCTTTGTGGCTCGCGGTCGCCGAGCTGGTCCTGAACGCGAACGACGACCAGCCGGACGAGAGCGACCTGGCATCGGCTGAACACGCCGCCCAGCTCACCGTCGAGATCCAGGGCCGGCTGGCCGAGGCGATCGCTGCTCAGAAGGAGCCGACCGCCGTCGAACTGGCCGAGGTCGACCGGCTGGTACGGGAAGCAAGTCTCATCTACTGGCGCGATCTGCGCGCCCACGAGGCGGTCTCGCGACTGCGCGGCTCCACGAGACGCCGGGGTGGTCCCTGGCCGTCGTGGTGGTCGGGCGTCGAGCAGAGCCTCGAACGCTGTGAAGAACCGCTCGTCGCCGCCGGTCTCGCGATCGGCGACGCGTGGCATGAGCTCGTCACCGGATCGTCCCTGACGGGGACCGGGACGAATACCTCCAGGAGGTCGTCGTGACCAATGACAAGTTGCAGCCAGGACTCCCGGTCGTCGAGGTCGACCAGGCCTTCCCGCTGATGACCACGGACTCGGTCGCCCGCCCGACGGCCACCTCCGGCACCGGCGACCAGGGCCCGGTGGTGAGCGCAGCCATCCGCGACGTCCTGGGCTGGCGCCCCCGCGTCCAGGACCCGAAGGCCTTCACCGCCGCCCTCTCCGCCTCCTTCGAACTCTCCACCTTCGAGGACCACGTCGTCACCAAGTACGTCCCCCGCGGCGTAGCGGTCCAGGCCGACCTCGGCGGCGTCACCGGCGGCCAGGCCTCCCTCTACCTCCGCGCCAAAGCCGCCCACGAACAGATCACCCGCATGCTCGACAGCCTCCAACCCCTCCGAACCGACGCCGACCCCCAGGACTGCGAGGCCTACCGAACCCTCGTCCGAGACTCGGTCCGCCGCATCGTCCTGGAATTCGGCCGCGAAGGCGGTCCCCGCGTCGCTTTGGTCGACTCGGCGTTCGGAGTGCTGACCGGCTTCAGCCCGAACACGATCACAGGATCCGTCGGCGCCCTGCCGGGCATGGGCAGCAAGCAGCCCGGCGTCGTGGCGCAGCCTATGGCGCCGTTCGGCGGCTCGCCGCCTGCGCCGCCCGTGGTGCTGGCCGCCGTCGCCGAGGTCGACCCGGACAGCGTGCCCGGTCAGCTCGGCGCGCTGCGCGATCGGTTCGGGCTCGACGACGATCACGTCAACACGGTGGATGAGGAGAAGCAGCGGACGAGTTTCTGGACGCTGGTCGAGCTGGTCACCGACCTCCAACGCTCATGGGCGTTGCGGCGTACCGACTTCACCCTCGGCGCCGGTAGCGGGTTCCTCGGCACGGACCTCGTACAGATCAGCAGGTTGCTCGCGGCGGCCTCCGAACAGGTCGACGAGTTCGAGGCGGTGCTGGACTCCGTGCTCGTGTCGGGTGCCGAGCGGCAGACCGTGATCCTCGACCGCGGCACCGGGCTGACGCTCGACGACCTGACCCAGTGGCTGCGCGTGTTCGTCACCGAGGACGGGCCGAACATCATCCGCGACACCGGCCGCGACGGCCTGGTGTCGAGCTTCACGCCGACTGCCATCGACCTGCTCGTCACCCTTCGCGACAAGCTCGTCCGACGGCTGATCCCGTGTGGAAGCTCTGGGTGTGCGGGCGGTTGCCACTGCGGTTCTCGCGGCAAGGTCACCTGCATCCCGCTCGGTTGCTGTACGCCGTTGCCGCCCGGCATGTACTCCGGCCGCGTCAAGATCGCGGTGTCGACCCTGTGCGGGCTGATCGAGCGGTTGACCGCGAAGGCGATCCGCATCGGCCGCTTCTCCGGCGTGGTCCTCCTCGACATCGCGGTCATGCCGTTCGAGAACGATGCCCTGCTCTCGGGGCAGGATTTCGTCCGAGTCGAGGTTCGGGGTCTGCACCTGCGTCCGACGTACGTCCCGGCCTTCGTCGCCGACGGCCTGCAACCCGTCGACCTCTCGACACTCGTGCTGCCGCTCCAGGGCAGCGCCAGTGCCGACGACGACCACCTCGGCGGAATCTTCCAGCGCGGTGCGTTGCCGCTCTCTCTGCAGCAACTGCTCGACACCGCCGGCGGCCGAGGAGTCCTACTGGCTGCCAGCGAGGTGCCGATGGCGATCGTCGACGGCGAGCTCGGCCGGATCATCCAGGGCCCGAGCGTCACCACCTGGCCACGGCTGCGGCCGGCGTACGACGTGGATCCCGACAGCGCTCCGGACGCGTGGGACGACATTCCGCCGAACCAGCGGTTCGTCCCCCAGTCCCCGCTCGACCCGATCGAGCTCGAACCCGAAGAGGACTGCCTGGACGACTGTGACGACGACTGCGAGGACTGCGGTTGCGGGTGCCACGGATACAAGGTGTCGCACTCGGCGCTGGCGCGGTTCCGGGCGATTCTGGCGGACGACGAGGTCCAGGAGCAGGCCCGGAAACTCAGGCAGGACTGGCCGACCTTCGCCAAGCTCGTGAAGACGCTCGGAAGCGACGAGCTCGGCGATCTCCTGACGTCGGTCGATGCCGCGAACACACGTCGTACCGAGGACGAGGCCGCCGCTGAACGTGCCGAGCGCGCCGGGGCAAGGACCAGGCAGCGGATCAAGGAACTCGAGGCCCGCGCGAACGCCTTGACGTACAGCGCGATCCAGGCACGACGCGCGCTGGAACGGGCGCAGCAGGCGGCAGCGATGCGCGTCGGTCCGGCGCCGTTCCTGGTCCTGAGCAGCCAGCCGGCTCCAGCGGCGCCGGCGGCGCCGGCCAAGAAGGCCGCAGCCAAGAAGGCCCCGGCAGTGCCGCCGGCGAAGAAGGCCGCGGCCAAGAAGGCTGCGAAGAAGGCGCCGGCCAAGAAGGCCCCAGGTTCGCGCGGAGGAGGGAGCTGACATGCTTTCCGAGCGGGATTATCAGGACTTGCTGGATCGGATGCAGGCGCTGCGGAGTCAGGTGGCGGAGCGGTTGTCGGGGAGTTTGGTTTCCAATCCGGCGTTGGCCGAGGAGATCAACAAGCAGCTCGACGATCTGGTCACGGCGGCTCGGGAGGCGGATGCGGCGGGGCCGCGGCCGCCGGACCGGGGGCTGGCGGAGTTGGTCGGGGTCGGGCCGGATGCGGCGCAGGAGTTCGGCGACGTCAAGATTCCGCAGGGTGTCGCGGAGTACGACGAGAACGTCAACTCCGAGCGCGTCGTCGCGGTCGGCGATCTGTACTACATCTATCAGCACGAGAAGATCGGCGTCTTCAAGGTCGTGCAGCGGCTGAAGCAGCTCTTCGAGGGCGGCGCGATCCGGCTGTCGGGCGGCGAGGGCGCGTACCGGCTCTACCAGTTCGACCGTCGTGACGTACTGCGCTACACCGCGAAAGACCGGCTGGCGGCGTACCGGCGGGTGCTCGGCTACGGCCGCGGACTCGGCGCCGGGCAGAGCCGGCCGAACACCGACTTCCACATGCTGTTCTCGCACTTCATCAACCAGGTCACGCTGTTCTGGCGCGACAAGCGGATCAGCGACGTGATCCGGGAACGGGCACTGGATCCGAGCTTCGGGTCGATCGCGGTCGTCCGCCGGGCCGGGCTCGATCTGCGCAACAACCTGAAGTTCACGTCGTACGGTCACCTCAACGTACTGCGGGTCGAAGTCATGCAGCTGCTCGAGGAATGCTTCGCGATTCTCGGCTCCGACGACGTCAAGGACCTGTTCGGCGCCGCCAACGCGTGGGACGTCGTCGACGAGGTGCTGATCAGGTACTTCGACGTACGCCTGCAGAGCAGTCCGCGGCAACGGATGGCGGTCAACGGCCGCGACGTACTGCGGTGGCTGTCCGGCAACCACGTGATGGAAACCGGGCGCGGCCAGTTCGAGGCGTTGCTGATGGAGATCGCCGAGCCGTCCGAGGAATGGCTGACCTCGGCGCAGGCAATGAGCCTCGCCCGGCGTTCCGGGACCGACCGGGTCATGCCGTGGGAGCAGCTGGGACAGTCCGGCGTCGCCGCGCGGTACAGCGAACGTACGCCGGCGCAGATGCCGCCGAGCGCCCGCGGGCCGATGTACCCGCAGCGCGGGGGCACCGGTACCTATCGGGGTGGCCAAGGCGGCGTGCCCGTCCGGACCCGCCCGTGACTGAACGATGATCCCTGCGCAGGTGCTTGCCGCTGCCAAGCAGCGGCAAGCACGACGTCTGACCGAGCTGCTGGACTGGCTTGCCATCCCCTCGGTCAGTGCGGACCCGCGCCACACCGACGACGTACGCCGGGCCGCCCGCTGGCTCGCGTCCTGGCAGCGCGCTCGCGGCGCGACGGTGGACCTGCGGCCGACGCGCAACGGACGCGACGTCGTCGTCGCCCGTTGGCCGGCCGCGCCGGGCGCCAGGCAGGTGGTCATCTACGGGCACTACGACGTACAGCCGGCCGGCCCTGGCTGGTCGTCGCACCCGTTCCGCCCGGTCATTCGTGACGGCGTCATCTACGCCCGCGGCGCCAACGACGACAAGGGGCAGCTGTTTGCGCACCTGTGCGCCCTGGACGCGTGGCCCGGCGTACTGCCCGCCGAGGTCATCGTGATCGCGGAGGGAGCCGAAGAGGTCGGCAGCCCGGGCTTCGCGCAGGTCATCGGCGAACTCCGCGGCCTCCGCCCGACGGCCGTGATCGTGTCCGACACCGAGCGGTACGACGACGGCACGCCGACGGTGACGATCAGCCAACGCGGCCGCCTCGCCGCCTCGCTCACCGTCGACACCGGCGGTACGGCGGTACACGCGGGGCGACTCGGCGGCGCCGTCGTCGACCCGAGCCTCGTCCTCGCCGACGCGCTGCGCATCTTGCAGACAGAACTCTTCGCGGACACGATCGCCGTCCGCTCCACCGCGACGACGAGGACCGACGACTCCATCAAACGAGCCGCGCCTGGCCGGGCCACGGTCGGTCGCGGTCTCGACAAGCGGGTCACGCTGCGCGGATCGGTCGGAGTCACGCAGCTCGTCGCCGGCACCGGCGGTGCGTCGCTGCCATCGCGCGCGGTCGCGACGCTGGACCTCCGGCTGCCACCACGATCAGACCCAGCAGACGTCGTACTGCGTGCCCGTCGTCTGCTCGCATCCTTCGCGCCGCACGTCCGGCTCCGATTCACCGGCGGCGTGCCGGCGATCGAGACCGTGCCGGACGATTTTGTCCGGCGGGCGGTCGATCAGGCGTGTACCGCGATCGTCGGCCGGCCGGCGGTCGACGTACGGTCCGGTGGCACCATCCCGGCGGTCGGCATCCTCGCGCGGGCGTTGCGGATTCGCCCGCTGCTGCTGGGATTCGGGCCGCCGGCGGGGAACGCACACGGGCCGGATGAGGCGATGGACATCGCCGGATGGGCCGCCGGAGTACAACTCTCCGCGGCATTGCTGTCGGCATTGACCCGGCCTATTAGAGCCGAGCCGGTACCGGTATTGCGGCGAAAGGATCACCATGGTGAGATCCGGCAGTTTCGTTGCGGCGGATTGCCGGTGCAGCTCGAGGGGGAGGGACGATGACCGCTACCGCTACGCCTGCGTCGACCCGGGGGTCCGCGACCTTGGCGCACTCCCCTCCCCCACCCCGCACCACCTCGGAGGAGACTGCCGACGCGGAGTTGCAGCAGTGCATCGTGGCCGCGCTCCGGGCGATGATCGATCACGTCGAACTGACCGTCGTGGAGACGACGACCAGCGACGGCACGGTCTCGGTCATGCTCGAGCACGACAACGTGCGCTGCGTGCTGGTCGTCTCGGCTCAGGTTCCCCGCCACAGCCTGAGCCCACGCGAACTCCAGATCGCCCGCCTGGTCGCCGACGGCGCCACCAATCGCGCCATCGCCAGCTCACTCGAGATCAGCCCCTGGACAGTCTCCACCCACATGCGCCGCATCTTCGCCAAACTCGACGTCTCCAGCCGGGCCGAGATGGTCGCCCAATTCTTCGGCGCGTGATCCGGGGTCAGTGCAGCAGCTTGAGGACGAGAGACAGCGGGGACCAGTTGGTGCGGCCCCGGCGGGTGAGCGCGTAGGCGCGCATCCGGGGTTCGGGGGTGCGGAGGCGGCGGAGGGAGATGCCGGTGGTTTTGGGGTAGGCGGCGGGCATCAGGGCTACGCCCAGGCCGGCGATGATCATTTCCTGGACCAGTTGGAGGGTGTCGGCGCGTTGGGTGATCTGAGGTTCGAAGCCGGCGAGGGCGGCCAGGGTACGGACGACGTGCTCGTCGGCGGTGTGGCGGGAGTTCACGATCCAGTCGCTGTCGGCGAAGGCGGCTAGTACTTCGGCCGACGTACCGCTGGTGCGGCGGGACTGGGACGGTACGGCGAGGCCCCAGGTGGACTCCCAGAGCGGAGTGGATTCGAGCGCCGGATCGACCGCGGCGGGTGCGAGGTTGTAGTCGTAGCTCAGCACGAGGTCGACCAGGTCCCGCTCCAGCAGCGCGAGCGCCTCGGGTGGCTCCTGCTCCTGGATCTCGAGCCGTACGGCGGGGTGCTCCGCGGCGAGCCGGTGTACGACGGGCAGCAGGCTGTCCCGGATGACCGTATGGAACGCCGCCACGCGAACCGTACCGGCCGGCTCGGCCGACGGATCGAGGTCGGCGCGCGCAGCCTCGTGGGCCGCGAGGATCTCGACCGCGTGCCCGGCCAGTCGCCGACCCGCCGGGGTGAGCCGGACGCGGCGGCCGTCGGGCTCGATCAGCGGCGTACCGACCTCCCGGGCGAGCGCGGCGATCTGTTGCGAGACGGTCGACGTGGTGACGCCGAGCGTCGCCGAGACCGCCTGCATCGAGCCCAATCGGGACAGGGCGAGCAGCAGTTCCAGACGCCGTACATCCATTCATGAATCATGAACGATTTGTCCAGGATTAACACGTGGACGCGAATAAAATCGCGAGCTTCACTGGAAAGCATGCGCACACGAGACAGGCAGACCGGCGTAGCGTTCGCGGTCCTGTCGATGACGATGGTCCAGCTCGGACTGGCCGCCTCCGTCGGGCTCTTCGACCGGGTCGGCCCGGAGGGCGCGGCCTGGCTGCGGCTGGCCTGCGCCGGCTTGATCGTGCTCGTGCTGTTCCGCCCGCGACCCAGCTCGTTCGACCGCAAGTCATTCCTGGCCGCGGTCGGTCTCGGCATCGCAACCGCCGGCGTGACGCTCCTGTTCATGGCCGCCGCGGCCCGGCTGCCACTCGGTACGGCGAGCGCGCTCGAGTTCCTCGGCCCGCTCACAGTCGCAGTACTGCGGAGTCGCGGCCGGCTGATCTGGCCCGGGTTGGCGTTCGTCGGGGTGATGCTGCTGACCCAGCCGTGGCACGGTTCGGTCGACGGACTCGGCGTGCTGTTCGCGCTCGGCGCTGCCGCCTGCTGGGCGGCGTACATCGTCCTCACCCAGCACGTCGGCGGGAATGTGACCGGTCTGCAAGGCATGGGCGTATCGCTGCCGGTGGCTGCCGTCGTCGCCACCGCGGTCGCCGGGCCGAGCACGATCCCGGTGATGACGTGGCAGCTGGTCGCGATCGGTTTCGGGCTGGCGCTGCTGCTCCCGGTGATCCCGTTCAGCCTCGAGTACCTGGCTCTCCGCAGGCTCGACGCCGGCGTGTTCGGCACCCTGATGAGCCTCGAGCCGGCGCTTGCGCTGCTGGTCGGCTGGATCTTCCTCAGCCAGGCGCCGGGGCTCCTGCAGGTGGTCGGCATCGCCTCGGTGGTGGCCGCAGGCGTCGGCGCCGAGCGGTCGGTCAAACAAACCGACCGGCTCAGCGGCGACGTGGACCGGGTGTCCGTGTAACTAAGCGGCGGAGCGGGCTTCGGCTACCTCTTGGCCTCTGACGGTTTCGGGGTACCGGGCCAGCATGTCGCGGAGTTCGTCCGCGCCGACGTTGGCGCCGAAGGACTCGGCGCCGGGCTCCAGGCTCTTGCCCTCGGCAAGCGGACCGGCGAGAACCGGGTCGAAGCCGAGAGCGTCGACGATGGCCGCCGCCTCAGCCGCGTCGGCGGCCTCACCCGCGACCGCGATGGCCTTGCGGTCGGCCGATCCGGCCGGACGGGCGCCTTCGTCGAGGTCGTGGTAACCCATGTGGTTGAAGGCCTTCACGACACGGGACCCGGGCAGGAACTCCTGCACGAGCTCCGACGACGAGGTCCGCGGGTCGGTCAGGTCGGAGCGGATGCCGTCGACCTCCCACCAATAGTTCATGGCGTCGATGACAAGCTTCCCGCGCAACGCGTCGACCGGGATCGTCTGGTACTTCCCGAGCGGCAGCGCCAGGATCACCACATCGGCCTCGGCCGCCGCCTCGGCAGCAGTCGTGGCCACGGCGCCCGGCGTGACAACCTCCACGATCAGCGCGATCTTCGAGACGTCACCCGACCCCGCGATCAGCACGCGATACCCAGCGGCGATCGCGAGCCGGGCCAGGACGGTCCCGACCTTCCCGGCTCCCAGGATCCCGATCGTCGTCACTTCGAGTCCGCCAGCATGTCGCGCACCAGCGGGATCACCTTCGTGCCGTACAGCTCGACAGCCTTCAGCCGAGCGCTCACCGGCAGCGGACCACCCGAGTAGATCAGGTCGAACCGCGAGACCCCGAGCGTCCCGACAGCATCCGCGATCCGACGAGCCACCGTCTCCGGCGACCCGACGTACATCGATCCGTGCAGTACTTCGGACTCGAACTCCTCGCGCTTCAACGGCGGCCAGCCGCGCAGCGCGCCGATCCGGTCCCGCATCACCTTGTACGGCGCGTAGAAGATCTCCTTCGCCTGCTCGTCGGTCTCCGCGACGAACCCCGGCGAGTGCATGCCGACCGGATGCGCGACGGTCCCGAACTGCTCGGCCGCCCGCTTGTACAGATCCAGGTACGGCGCGAACCGGTCCGGTGCCCCGCCGATGATCGCGAGCATCAGCGGCAACCCGTAGTACGCCGTACGTACGACGGACTGCGGCGAGCCACCGACCCCGACCCAGGTCTTCAGCCGCCCGGACTCGGTCTTCGGATAGACATCGGCGTTGTCGAGCGCGGCGCGAACCGTGCCCTCCCAGGTGACCGGCTTCTCGTCGAGCAGCTGCACGAACAGCTGCAGCTTCTCCTCGAACAGCTTGTCGTAGTCGGCCAGGTCGTACCCGAACAGCGGGAACGACTCGGTGAACGACCCGCGCCCGAGGATCACCTCGGCCCGCCCGTTCGACAGCGCGTCGACGGTGGAGAAGCGCTGGAACACCCGCACCGGGTCGTCCGAGCTCAGCACGGTGACACCGGAGCCGAGCTTGAGGTTCGACGTCTTGGTCGCGATACCGGCCAGCACCGTCTCCGGCGAGGAGATCGAGTACTCCGGCCGATGGTGCTCGCCGAGGGCGATCGCGTTCACGCCGATCTGGTCGGCCAGCACCGCCTCCTCGACGACCTGCCGGATCGCCGCCGCGTCCGTGACCGGCGCGCCGCTGTCGTCCACCGGGATGTCCCCGAAGGAATCCAGCCCGAAATCCAACGTGGCCAACTCGGCCATGTCTCCACTCTCCTGTCCGCTCACCCGTTAAGTCTAGGTTGACACGTCAACACCAGACCAGGGGGTGTTCATTCCCCGGAGAGGGGTCACACCCAGTGCCGCAGCTTGTCCGGGTTCAGCACGATCCAGACTGCGGCAACCTTCGCACCCGTCACCTTCAGGCTCACCACGGCGACGACCCGGCCGGCGGCACGCAGTACGACACCGGGCTGGCCGTTGACCGCTTCCACGGTCGGCGCCATGTCCGGGTGCAGGCCGAGCACGTTGCACACCGACTCCGCGACCTGCGCGATGCCCCGCACCGGTCCCGGCGCCGCGAACACCTGCCCGCCGCCGTCGCTGACCGCGACCACGTCAGGCGTCAGCAAGCTCCGGATCGCGCCCGCACTGCCGGCCCGGCACGCCGTCGCGAACCGGTGTACGACGGCATGATCGCCCCGCTTGAACACAGCTCCTCCAGCTCAAGCGACAGCGGTGGCGTGGGTGATCTTGGCCGGGTTCATCATCCACAGCACCTCGTCGATGCCGTCGTCCGACGCGATCACCGTGCAGACCGCGAACATCACGCCGTCGCGCTCCAGCATCGCGATCGCGCGACCGTTCGCCCGGCCGAACTCCACCGTGACGCCGACCCAGAAGCGGTCGTGGAACGCCCGGTGGTACTTCGCCACCCGATCCCGCCCGACGACCGGGAACTTCGACGCGCGCGCCGCCCCGCCGCCGTCGGAGTAGCTGATCGCGTCCTTCGCCAGCAACTGCTCCAGCACCTGGAGATCACCCGACCGCGCCGCCTCGACGAATGCCGAGAGCAACTTCTTCTGCTGGCCCCCGCTGACCTCGGTACGGCGTTCCGCGCGGATCCGCTTCCGGGCCCGGCTGACGAGCTGCCGCACCGCCGGCTCGGTCGACTGCAGCATCGTGGCCAGCTCGTCGTACGGATAGTCGAACGCCTCACGCAGGATGTACGCCGCCCGCTCGGTGGGTGACAGCCGCTCGAGCACGAGCAGGACGGCGAAACTCAGCGCCTCCCCGCGCTCGGCACCGAGGTACGGATCAGCGCTGGTGTCGACCGGCTCCGGCAGCCACGGCCCGATGTAGGTCTCCCGCCGGGCACGCGCGGACTGGCTCGCGTTGATCGCGAGCCTGGTCACCGCCGTCGACAGGTACGCCACCGGGCTCTGGACCGCACTGCGGTCCGCGGCCTGCCAGCGCAGCCAGACCTCCTGGACCAGGTCCTCGGCCTCGGTGTGGCTACCCAGCATCCGGTACGCGATCCCCATCAGGCGCGGCCGCACCTCGTTGAAGACCGCGACCGCCCCGTCAAGATCGTCGAGCTCCATCGACACCCTTCTGTCACTCTCCTGCCGGAGAATACGGTGGTTCGTCGCCTTCGAGCGCCTCGATGGCGCCGTGCAGGCTGTTCAGATCGGCGGTCTCGGCCTGCGCCTCGTACGGATCGAGCGCCCAGTCGAGCTCGTCGTCCTCGGAAGGTGCTCCCGCCGCGTCCAGCTCGATGTCGGCCTCGACCTCGACCTCGAGCTCCTGCAACTCGTCGTTCGTGCCCATGGTCATCGACCGGCCTGCGCGGCATACCACTCGTCGTAGTGCAGCTCGCCGAGGGTGGCGGGGCCGACGGGGACCAGGCTGCGCTCCTTCAGCTCGGCGCCGAAGTACAGGGCGTGGGGGTCGGAGACGACCTCGCGGGCGTCGCCGCGCTGCGCCAGCGCCTTCCGGAAGAACTCGTCCATCCGGTACTCGTCCGGACCGGCGATGTCGATCCGCGCGTTCAGCGGCTCCCCCACCGCGACCTTCCCGAGGTTCTTCGCGACGTCCTCACCGGCGATCGGCGCCCACGCGACCGGCGCGATGTGCACCTTGCCGTCGTCGCCGGTGCCCGAGTCCGCGGTCGGCCCGACGAACTCGAAGAACTGGGTCGAGTGCACCAGCGAGTACGGCAGACCGGAGGCCTTGATCAGCTCTTCCTGGGCGATCTTCGCGGCGAAGTACGCGTTCTCCGGCATCCGCTCGGTGCCGACGATCGAGATCCCGACGTGGTGCCGGACGCCGGCCGCGTCCTCGGCCTGCAGCACGTTGCTGGTCGAGGTCTTGAAGAACTCCATCACCGGCCCGGCCTCGAACGACGGCGAGTTGGCCACGTCGACGACGACGTCGACGCCCTTCAGCGCATCGGCCAGACCCTCTCCGGTGATCGTGTTGACACCGGTGCTCGGTGCCGCCGGCACCGCCTCGTGGCCGTGCTCGGTGAGCTTCGCCACCAGCTTCGTGCCGATCATGCCGGTGCCGCCGATCACGACGATCTTCATCGCAGAACCCCTTCGATTGTCTTTGGCTGTCACAGGTAAGACAGGGCACCTCTCCCGGCTGTGACAGTCACAGCCGATGCTTGTGTCCTGTCTCACTGATTGACACCTGACGAAGGGACACCCCGTGCCGAACGCCACGGTCCGGATCCGCGTGCGGATGACCGCGCGGCCGATCGACGAGCCGAACCGCGTCTCCAGCCAGCTGGAGCTGCTGTTCGACCTGACCTTCGTGGTCGCGGTCGCCGCGGTCACCGAGCAGTTCGCGCACACGATCGCCGAGGGCCACGGCGGCGACGGCGTCCTGCCGTTCCTGCAGGTGTTCTTCGCGATCTGGTGGGCGTGGATGAACTTCACCTGGTTCGCCTCGTCGTACGACACCGACGACGTCACGTACCGGATCCTGACGATGGTGCAGATGGCCGGCGTGCTGCTGCTCGCCGCGGGCGTCCCGGCGGCCGCGGACCACGGCGACTACCTGATGATCACGATCGGCTACCTGATCATGCGGCTCGGGCTGATCTCGCTCTGGTTGCGTGCGGGCATCGAGGATCCGGACTCACGACGTACGGCGTTCCGCTACGCGTTCGGCATCGGGGTGTTGCAGCTGGGCTGGTTCGGGCGGTTGTATCTGGCCGACGCCGGCGCGTCCGACACCGTGCTGCTGGTCGCGTTCGTCGCCCTCGCGATCCTCGAGCTGTCCGTGCCGCTGTGGGCCGAGCGGCCGCGGGCGACGCACTGGCACCCGCATCACATCGCCGAGCGGTACGGGCTGTTCACGATCATCCTGCTCGGCGAGGCCGTCCTGGCGGCGTCCAACGCAGTACGGCGGGCCGTCGAGGAGATCAACGTGAGTGCCGAGCTGATCGCGGTCGCCGCCTGCGGTCTGGTGATCCTGTTCGCGTTGTGGTGGCTGTACTTCCTGCGTCCGGCCGGTCCGCGGCTCGAGGAACGCCGGGATCGCTCGTACCGCTGGGGCTACGGCCACTACGGGATCTTCGCGTCGCTCGCCGCGCTCGGCGCCGGGCTGGAGGTCGTCGTCGAGCAGACCAGCCACGAACTGCACATCTCCCCGACCGCCGCGAGCTACTCCGTCGCCATCCCGGCCGCCTGCTTCGTCGGGCTGCTCTGGGGCGTGCACCGAATCATCTCGGAGCCGTCCCGCGTCCACCTCGGTACGTCGTTCGCCGGCGTGGTGATCCTGCTGCTCCTGCCGCTCGCGACCCCGCTGGTCGGCTCGCTGGCAGACCTTGCCCTGATCGGGGCCACCTGTGTCGCACTCGTCGCGGTCGCCTCCTGGGACGAAGGCGTCAGGCAGTCAGACCGGACAGTGTCTTCAACGTCGACCGAATGACATCCACGATCGGCTCGCCCTCGGGGTCGTTGATCCACCGCTCGAACGACACCCGGAACACCGCAACCCCGGTCTCGGCCGCCAGCGGCGCGACGTCGGGAGCGACCCCGCGCTCGAGCAACCCCTTGGTCAGCGCGGTTGTCAGCGCAGCCATCTTGATCAGCTCGCGCTCGCGCAGCTCGGGGGTGGCGTTGATCACGCCCTGACGGCGCCGCGAGTACTCCCGGCGGATGTCGTCGAAGAACTCGGCCGACGTGAGGACGGCGGCCGCGACCGCCTCCATCGGCGTCGCGTCCGCCGGCGCATCCGCCAGCGCCTTGACCATCAACTGCTCGAGGAGCTCGGATCCGGCGAACAGCACCTCGCGCTTGTCGGCGAAGTGCCGGAAGAACGTGCGGGCGGTGACCCCGGCCCGGTCGGCGATATCGGCAACGGTCGTGCCGTCGTACCCGCGCTCGGCGTACAGCGCCATCGCCGCCTCACGCAGCCGCCCGGCCGCATCCGGTTCCCACCGTCCCATGGGTCGATCCTAGCTGATGTCATTGACTGACATCAGAGTGTGTAGCATGGTGATGTCAGTCAATGACATCACTCTCTGGAGGGAATCTCCCATGCGCGTGTTCATCACCGGAGCATCCGGGCACGTCGGTTCGGCGCTCGTCCCGGAACTCCTGCACAACGGCCACTCGGTCCTCGGCCTGGCCCGCTCCGACGAGTCGGCGAAACGGCTGACGGACTGGGGCGCCGAGGCCGTCCGCGGTGACCTCGACGACCTCGATCGCCTGCAGGCAGCGGCCGCCGCCGCGGACGGAGTCGTGCACCTCGCGTTCCGCCACGACGCCATGCAGGCGGGCGATCTGGCCGGCGCGGCCGCGTCCGATCTCGCCGCACTACAGGCGATCGGCGACACTCTTGCCGGCACCGACAAGCCCCTGGTCAGTACGTCGGGCACCGGCATGCTCGCCGGCATCGTCAAGGACCGGACCGGGACCGAGGACGACTTCGACCCGTCCGGCGGCTACCGCATCGACGCGGAGAACTTCGTGATCGACCTGGCGGCCAAGGGCGTTCGCTCCTCGATCGTCCGGCTACCGCAGATCACCCATAGCCGGCTAGACCACCACGGCTTCGCGCCCTCGCTGATCGGATTCGCCCGGCAGAACGGCTTCTCGGCGTACGTCGGTGACGGGTCGAACCGCTGGCCGTCCGTGCACACCCTCGACGCCGCGCGGCTCTACCGTTTGGCCCTCGAGTCGGCACCTGCGGGCAGCCGCCTGCACGCCGTCCAGGACGAAGGCATCGAGTTCCGGGCGATTGCCGAGGCCATCGGCGCGGGTCTCGGTCTTCAGGCCCGCTCGGTGACGGCGGACGAGGCACCGCAGTACCTCAGTTTCCTCGCCCGCTTCGCCGGCATGAACAGTCCGACGTCCTCCGCCCGGACGCGTGAGCTGCTCGGTTGGCAGCCCACGCACCCGGGTCTGCTCGCGGACATGGCGGAAGGGTTCTACTTCGCCTAGACCTTCAGTACGGGCGCGATCGTCTTCGAGCGTGAGCCTTCGTACGCCGCGAGCAGGATGCCGAGGACGGCGATCCCTTCCTCCTCGGTGTGCAGCGGACGGGTCTTGCCGAGCAGGGAGTCGGCGAAGTGGCCGACCTCGGCGACGAAGGTGTCGACCGGTTCGAAGTCGAAGGTCTCGGTCTCGCCGGACCGGAGGCGGTAGGACAAGGTCGTACCGTCGCTGGTCAGTGAGCCGAGCTCGCCGACGGCGGAGAAGCGTTCGGTCGACGCGGCCGGCTGGTAGGCCCAGCTGGTCACGAGCTGACCGACGACCCCGTTGTCGAACTTGATCAGGACCTGCGCGGAGTCCTCGCCCTCCATGAACTTCAACCGGTGCGTGGAGAGCATCGCGGTCGCCTCGACCGGCAGCCCGCCGGCGAGGTGCAGCATCAGATAGGTGGGGTGGTACCCGGTGTCAATGAGCTCGCCACCGCCGCTCGTCTTGCTGCTCGCGCGCCAGCCCATCGAGCTGGGGTCGAAGTCGTTGTAGAAGCTGTCGGTGGTCCGTACTTCGTAGACCGTGCCGATCGTGCCGGCCTCGAGCAACTCCTTGGCCTTCGCGACCGCCGGCATGAACAGCTGGTTGTGCGCGCACATCAGCGTCACGCCGTTCTTCACCACCGCTTTGCGCACATCGGCTGCTTCCTCGGCCGACAGGCACAGCGGCTTCTCGCACAGGATGTGCTTACCCGCCTCGGCCGCCGCGACGATCGCGTCGCGGTGGAGGTGGTGCGGCAGACAGATGTCGACCGCGTCCAGCTCCTCGTTGGCGAGCATCTCGCGATAATCGGTGTACGGCGTTGCGCCCAGCTCCTCGCCGCGCTTCTTCGCCGTCTCCTCGACCGCATCCGCAACCGCCGTCACGCCGATCTTGTCGGCGTGCGCCCGGTAACCCTTGATGTGCGCCGAAGCGATCCCGCCGGCGCCGATGAGTCCAACCTTGATCATCGAACTCTCCTCACTTGTAGGCGATGGCGTTGCCGGTCTTGGCGGCCTCGTTCGCAGCCACCACCAAACGGGTCAACTCGACTGCGCGCGCGATGTTCTCGTCCGCGCGGGTCCCGTTGTTGATGTGATCGACCCACTGCGCGAACGCGTCCGTACCGTGCTCCGGCACGTCCACCTGCTCGCCGTTGACCAGCAGGACGTTGCCGGCATCGGTGTACGTGAGCGTCCCGTCCGTACCGAACAGCTCGATCGTGAACGGGTTGTTGCTCGCGAACCCGGCCTCGATCACGCCGATCTTCTGGTCCGGGTACCCGACGACCACGACAGCGTTGTCTTCCAGACCGCGCTCGGCGATCGAACGGTACGTCGCACTGACCGTGTCGGGCTGCGCGCCGAGGAACAGCTGGGTCAGGTAGACCGGGTGGCAGCCGAGGTCGGTCAGCGCGCCGCCGATCGCGGTCGACGGCTCGAAGAACCGCTGCGGCAGCCAGCCCTCGACACCGTCGCGCGGGATGGCGCCGTCATGCGAGAGCCGGACCCGGCCGTACGTGATCGTGCCGAGCGTGCCGTCGTCGATGACCTCGCTGATCGCCTGCGTGTAGCCGTGGTAGAGCCGCGGCAGCGACACCGTCAGCTTCACGCCGGCCGCGTCGGTCGCGGCAACGATCTCCTCGGCCTCGGCGACCGTCGGGGCGAGCACTTTCTCGGTGAAGATGTGCTTGCCGGCTTGGGCCGCCTTGACCATCACGTCGCGGTGCACGTCGGTCGGCGTCGTGATCACCACGCCGTCGAGGTCGTCGCGCGCGAGCAGTGCATCGAGGTCGCCGGTGAACTCGACGCCGAACTGTTCGGCAGCGGATTTGCCCCGGTCGGCATCGTCGTCCCAGACGGCCACCAGGTCCGTCCCGGGGTGCGCCTGGGCCTGCCTCGAATAGTCGCCGGCATGCACGTGCCAGAAGCTGAGGGTCGCGATCTTCAGTGGGTTGGACACCTGGTCCTCCTGAGGCGAAAACGTTTCGGATCGACCGTCAGCAGACGACGGTACAACGTTGTCAGGAGGTCTGGACAGGGGTGCGGCGCGCCCTTTCACACGGTGAGATCCGTGCGCAGTCGGAGTGCTTATAGTTATCCGGGAGTCCTGGATAACTGAGGAGCCGCGATGAGTGAGGAGCCGATCGGCGGGGATCTCTCGCGGTTGCGTCAGCTCAACGCATCCGCCGTACTGCGGGAGTTGCGGGGCGATCAGCCGCTCACCCTGACCGAGTTGTCGAAGCGCACGGGGCTGTCGCGCGCGTCGACCGAGGATGTTGCACGCGACTTGCTCGGACGCGGGTGGCTGGCCGAGGTTGCGCCCGCGCTGGGGTCGGTCGGGCGGCCGGCGCGGCGGTACCGGTTCAACGCCGGGGCGGGGCGGTTGCTCGGGGTGGACATCGGCGGACACAAGGCGCTCGCGCTGGTCACCGACCTCGACGGCGAGGTCCTCAACCAGACCCGCATCGCGGTCGATCCCGAGGCGGGGCGGCGCGAGCGGCTCGCCGTACTCGACCGCTGCGTGGCGAAGGCGCTGGCCGGCGCGGGCGTCGAGGCGAGCCAGATCTGGTCCACCGGCGTAGCCACCACCGGCCTCGTCGACGCCTCCGGCAAGGTCATGCTGTCGGACTCCCTGCCGGAATGGAGCGGCGTGGACCTGACCGCTCATGTACGCCGGTTGGTGCCGGGTCCCGTCCGCGTGGAGAACGACTGCAAGCTCGCCGCCCTCGCGGAAACCTGGCGAGGCGTCGCCCGCTACGCGAAAGACGTCGTCTTCCTCCTGGCCGGCCTCCGCACCGGCGCCGGCCTCATCATCGACGGCAAACTCCACCGAGGCTTCGCCAACTGGTCCGGCGAAATAGGCGCCCTCCCTGCCGCAGGCTGGCTAAGAGCCCCCGAACACCTCACCAACTGGCTCGAGACCACCACTCAGGCGGCGCCCGCCTCCCCCACCACGGCTGGGTTCGAGCGTGTGTTCCTCGCCGCCCGGGGCGGGGATCCGGAGGCTGTGCAGGCGGTTGGTGACTACGTTCGCGATCTTGCGGTTGGGGCTTCAGCTCTCGTGCTGACTCTGGATCCGCAGTTGGTGGTGATCGGGGGTGGGTTTTCGCGGTCGGCTGACGTGATGGTGGAGCCGTTGCGGCGGGAGTTGGACCGGTGGTGTCTGCGCACACCGGAAATCCGTGTGTCCGCGTTTGCCGACGAAGGGGTCGCGCTGGGGGCGGTCCGGCTCGCGCTGGATGAGGTGGAGGCGACGATCAGGACCGGCCTGAGACCTTGACATAATTTTCCTGGACTCCATGATTATTCCATCGCCCCGCCCAGCGAGAGGAAGCATCATGATGCGTCCGTTCCGTCTGCTCAGCGCACTCGTCATCGGTGCGCTGCTCGCCGCCCTCCTGGTCTCCCCCGCCCAGGCGACGATCAGTGGCACCTCCGCGACCAACACCGCCACGACCGTCACCTACCGCTTCTCCTACACCGGCGCCCCGCAGTTCCTCCGCGTGTACGTCGACACCGACCGCAACGCCTCGACCGGCTACGCACAGGCCGGCACCGGCGCCGACTACCTGCTCGAGAACGGCAGCCTCTACCAGCACACCGGCACCGGCTGGAGCTGGACGCTGATCCGCACAGTCACGTTCTCCAACGCGAGCAACGTCGCCCAGTGGACGGTGAACCGCGCGGATCTCAGCGAGACCGCGACCCCCGGTGATGCCGACCTGATCTTCCAGGTCGAGTCACCGCTGGAGACCTCCACGAAGCTCACACAGACCTATTCGTCCGGCGGTGGTTCCATCACCTACACGCCGTCGACCGAGAACTTCGCCAACCCCGAGCGCGGCTTCTACCACCACACCGGCGACTGCGACAAAGCCGACTTCTCCCAGAGCACCCTGCAGAGCTACCGCACCAGTCAGGGCATCTCGCTCGTGATGTGCGTCTTCTACCTGGCCGAGTACAAGAACGGCCCGATCGCCCAGGCCGCCCTCGACCAGCTCCAGCAACAGATCAACACCGTGCGAGCGGCCGGTCTGAAGATGGTCCTCCGCTTCGCGTACACGACCTCGACGGCCGGCGACGACACCACGAAGGACCGGATCCTGGCCCACCTCGACCAGCTGGCGCCGTACCTGAACTCCGGCAAGGACGTCATCGCCGTGGTCCAGGCAGGTCTCATCGGCGCGTGGGGTGAGTGGTACTACACGCAGAACTTCGGCAACGCCGGCACGGTCACCTCGACCGACTGGGCCAACCGCAAGGCCGTCACCGACAAGCTGCTGAGCGTCGTCCCGTCGCCCCGGATGATCCAGCTCCGTACGCCGAAGTTCAAGCGCACCATGTACTCGACGACCGCCGTACAACCGGGTAACGCCTACAACGGCTCGGCCCTGTCGCGGATCGGTCACCACAACGACTGCTTCCTCGCCAGCCCCGACGACTTCGGCACGTACGAGAACACGTCCGTCGAGTACCCGTACCTGCAGGCCGACACGACGTACGTCCCGATGGGCGGCGAGACCTGCGGCTCGAACCCGCCGCGCTCCAGCTGCCCGACCGCGACCGGCGAGCTCGCGCAGTTCCACTGGTCGTTCATCAACACCGACTACGAGCCGACCGTCCTCAACTCGTGGAACACCGGCGGCTGCCTCGCCGACATCAGCAAGAACCTCGGCTACCGCTTCCGCCTCGAGTCCGGCACCTACCCCGCCACCGCCTCGGTCGGCGGCAGCCTGCCGATCTCGTTCACCGTCCACAACGACGGCTACGCGACGCCCTTCAACCCCCGCAACCTCGAGCTGGTACTGCGGAACACGTCGACCGGCTCGACGTACAAGCTCGCGATGAGCTCCGACCCGCGCCGCTGGACCGCCGGTACGTCGACGACCGTCTCGCAGACGCTCACGCTGCCCACGAATCTTCCGGCAGGTTCGTACTCCCTGCTGCTGAACCTGCCGGATCCTCTCCTGTCCACCCGCCCCGAGTACTCCATCCACCTCGCGAACCAGGGCACCTGGGACGCAGGCACCGGGATGAACTCGCTCCTGCACACGCTCACCGTCAGCTAGCTCGAGGAGACACACGCATGAGACGGCTTGCCGCAAGCCTCGCGGTGGTTGGGTTACTGCTACCGACCCAGACCGCGATGGCACACCACGCTCCGCCTGCCAGCACTGTCACCTACACGACCTCCGACGAGGTGATTTCCAACCAGGAGCGGGGTTTCTACCACCACGCCGAGACGCACTACTACGCCGACAACTCCGGCTACGTCCCGCTCGACGTCACCAAGCTACGCAACTTCCGCACCCAGGAGCACATCACCCAGATCCTCCGGCTGTTCTACCTGGAGAAGTTCTCCAAGCAGGACGTCATCGACAAGCACTACCTCGACCTGATGCAGGCCGACTTCAACACCGCCCGCACAGCCGGCGTGAAGATGATCGTCCGGTTCGCCTACGCGCTCCCCGGTGACGGCTGGCCGCCGCCCACGCCGTACGGCGATGCGCCGGTGGCCCGCGTCGTCAAGCAGATCAAGCAGCTGACCCCGATCCTGCGCAAGAACGCCGACATGATCGCGGTCGTCCAGTCCGGCTTCGTCGGCCTCTGGGGCGAGGGCTACTACACCGACTACTTCTCGAACCCGGCCGACCCGAGCCAGGTTTCGGACCAGAACTGGGCCGACCGCAAGGCCGTCATCGACGCACTGCTGCAGGCGTTGCCGAAGGACAAGATGGTCCAGGTGCGGACGCCGTACATGAAGCAACGGATGTACGGCGTGCCGACCGGGACCGCCGGCGGACTGACCGCGCAGCAGGCGTACAACGGCTCGGCGGTGGCGCGGATCGGGCAGCACAACGACTGCTTCCTGGCGAGCCCGGACGATTTCGGGACGTACCTGAGCGACCCGATCCAGCTCGACAAGGACTTCGTTGCCCAGGACACCAACTACGTGCCGGAGGGCGGCGAGACCTGTGGCGTTGACGCGCCGCGGTCGGAGTGGCCGTCGGCGTCGGCCGAGATGGCCGCGCTGCACTTCTCGTTCCTGAACATCGAGTACCACCCGGACGTGCTGGCCAGCTGGGGCGACAACATCAACATCGCCAAGCAGAAACTGGGCTACCGGTTCGCGCTGACCCAGTCGACGGTGAGCGAGTCGCACGGCAAGGCCCAGGTCGGTGTGAAGATCCGGAACGACGGGTGGGCGGCGCCGTACAACCCGCGGCAGGTGCAGCTGGTGTTCCAGAACTCCAAGCACACCTACCGGGTGAACGTGCCGGCCGATCCGCGTCGTTGGGGCGCCGGCCAGACGGTGAGCCTGAACTGGAGCGTCAAGCTGCCCAAGGGCAAGTACAAGGTCCTGCTCAACATCGCGGACCCGAAGCTGCAGTCCCAGGCCCACCTGCCAGGTTCCACCGAGACCTACAACGCCGTGTATGCGGTGCAGTTGGCCAATAACGGAACCTGGCAGTCGAGCACTGGTTACAACGATCTACAGCAGACGGTGACTATCGGATAGGCGCCCAAGGCCCGTACTGGTCGCCCGGAGCCTGGTTCCGGGTCCACCACTTGGCCTGATAGCGCTTGTCCTTGTAGAGCACCACGTCACCCTTCTCGAAGATGCGGGACGGCGTCCACAGCGTCGTCCCGTCTTCGGTCATCGCGAGCTCCTGCCAGGCGCCGTACGCGTCGCCCGGCGGGAGCAGGATGCTCGCCCAGGCCGCCTCGTACGGCTTGCCCTTGTAGGACACCTTCGCGCCGGCCTTGTACAGCGTCTTCGCGTTCCACGCCTGCGGCAGGTTCACGGTCACCCCGACCGTGGCCTGCGCCGGCTCGAAGGTGTCGCTACCGGTGTACGACGCGGTCAGCGCGTGCGCCCCCGCCGCGAGCCCGACCGGCAGCGTGAACGTCGCCTTCCCGTTCGTCACCGGCGCCGTACCGCGCACCTTCGTGCCTTCACGGAGCTCGACCGTCCCGGTGACCGGGAACTTGCCTGCCGCAACGTTCACGACGACCTTGGCCGCATTACCCCATTGAGCGGCAACGGCCGGAGCGGTCAGCGTCGGCTGACCCTTGCGGGTCCGGAACACAGCCGGCTGTGCGACCGCGATCCCGTCGTCCGCACTCGTCGCGGTGACGACCCAGCCGTACGACGTCGCAGGCGCCAGGCCGTTCCACGTCGTCGTCGCCGTACCGTTGGCGACCACGCTCGCTGTGCCGATCACACCGTTCGGCACGTACGCCGCCAGCGAGTCGGTGGTGAACGACGTCTTCCGCGTGGTCAGGTCGACCGGCAGCGTGAGGTTGTCCTCGGCGCCGTTGTACCGCGGCTTGGTCTGGCTGCCGTCCTGGCGGATGTCGTACTCGGTCGCCCCGAAGTTGTTCAAGAACGGCGAGTACGTGTCGATGTGCATCTCGGCGCGCTTGACGTCGAACTGCAGCAGCCGGAGGAAGCTCGCCCCGAACTGCAGCCGATCGGTCGCCTTGTGGTCCGGCGTACCATCGCCATTCACATCAATGTTGCCCGCAGCATCGACCAGCGCAGGCCAGAGCTCACCGGCGGGCACCGTGTAGAACTGGTAGTCCGCGAGCAACTCGACCACGTCGTGCGCGACCGTCACGCCGACCTTCGTCTTGAGGTTGGTGCCGACGCCGTGCTCGTGACCGGCCAGCACCAGGAACACGTTCGGGTTGCTCTCGACAACCTGCTTGTACAGCGGCGAGCCGTCCGGTGCCGAGAAGCCCGTGTCCCGGCCGTCGGGGTTCGTCGAGGGACGCAGGTAGTCGTGCGACAGCAGGATCCCGTTGCGGTCCTTGTACCGCTTGAAGATCGAGTCCGCCCAGTTGGCTTCCTGCGGCGTCACGCCGTACGACAGGCCGACCGCGACGAAGTCCAGACCGCCGGCCGAGAACAGCACGTAGTTGTTCTGGTTGTCCTTGCCCGGCGTGACCGATCCGTCCGGATTCACCTTCTCGTCCCAGGCGTGGTACTCCGAGCCGGCCGGCCAGCCCTTCGCGACCTCCTGGTACCGCTCCGCGCTGAAGGTCTTGCTGAACCGGGACGCCGGCCCGGTCTCCGCGCCGAGCTGGTTGTCGTGGTTGCCGGCGATGACCTGGTTGACGACGCCCTTCTTGTCGAGGATGTCCTGGTACGACGACGCGAGCGCGAGCTCCTTCTCGACCTCCTCGTTGAGGCCCGGCCGCTGCAGCGAGCCGTCCGGGTTCTTCGCCAGCGGGTCGTAGTAGTCGTTCTCGATCACGTCGCCGGTGTGCGCGGCGTACTGGATCTTGCGGCCGGCACTGTTGTCCGCGATCCACTGCACCTCGTTCCGGTACGCGGCGGCCCAGATCGCCTGCTCCTCGGCCGTCATCACGTCGCTGGGTTCCTTGGCGCCGTCCCAGTCGTCGTACGTCCCGCCCGCCGCACCCTCGGTCAGGTACTGCGTGTCGGTGAAGTGCGCGATCGAGAAGTCGTACGACGCGGGGTCCTCGAAGTGATCCTTGTCGTCCTGCGCCGACGCATCGCGCGGCGACAGGTCATCCGCGAACGGATCCTCCCCCGTCAGCAGCACATGCACGACACCACCATCGCGGTACTGCGCAGGCACCGGCGCGGTCAGCACCGCAGTCTCCCCGGCCACGCCCCGTCCGCTGGTCAGCACGACCCACTTCTTCGCAGTCGGGTCCCACGCCCTCAGCGCAACAACTCGCTTCGGGTCGATCGTCCCCTCCCACCGCAGCGTGCTGTCCTTCGCCACGCTCAGGTCGTACCGCTGGAAGACCACGTCCCGGCTCGACGCCGTGTCGACCGTCTTCCCGTCCAACGGCTTGAGCGAGTTCACATCGACGACCTTGTCGTGCGCGACGTCGAGCGCGGTCGGCACGTCGGCAGCCTCGCCCTGATACCCCTGGGACGGGGTAACCACGTCAGCCTTCGTGAAGGTCGCGGTCAGCGGGACACCTGCTTCGCCGGGGATCTTCGCCGACAGCGTGGCGGTCTGCTCGTTGACACCGGCAACTGAAGCACCAAGATCCGTGGGTACATCGGGGATGCTCGCGCTGGTGAAATGGATCTGGCGAGTGGCCGTGTTGCCCAGCGTGTCCGCGGCCGTCACCGCGATCGTGTGCGCGCCGGCGGGCAGACCGTGGCCGATCTGGTCGCCCTGCTTCACCGGTGTGCCGTCCAGCGTGATCAACGGCGTACCAGCGAGCCCCGTCGCGTCCTCGACATTCACCATCAGCGCGATGGTCGACGTGATCCGCTGGCCCTCGGCCGGGACGCTGCTGTCGACCGTCGGCGCCGAGTTGTCAACGGTGAAGTGGCGGGTCGCGGTCTTGTCCGCGACGACCGCCTCGATCGTGTGCGCGCCGTCCGCGATCGCGGTGGTGTCGACATCGGCGCGGCGGCCGAGCGCCGGCAGTGGCGTCCCGTCCTCGGCGGTGACGCCGAAGGTGATCGTCTTCCGCAGCTCGGCGTTGTGGCTACTGCCGCAGGTGCCGTCGCCGATGTAGACGGTCACCGGCGTACCGACCGGGTACGTCGCCGAGCCGATCGTGACGTTGCTCTCGGCAATCTCCTTGCTCAGCTGGGTCGCCTTGGCGCCGTTCGGCGTGAGCTCGAAGTCGCGCATCGTGAAGTCGTCGTAATTGTCACAGCCGGCGGGCTTCGCGCTTCCCCGGTCGTTGCCGGCCACGAACTCGAGCACGTTGACGCCCGGCACGAGCCACTCATTCGGGAACGTCAGCTCGGCGGTCTCCTTCTCCCAGACACCGAAGTCCAGCGGGATGCCGTTGATCAGCACCTTGTTGTCGTACCCGTTGTCCGAACCGTTGCCGCCGACAAACAGCTTCAGGTGCGCGTCGCCACCACTGCCGAGCGTGTCCACGGTCCTCGTGGTCGGCGCGTCGGCAACCGTGAAGTGGAACTCGGCCTCCTTGTTCGGGCCACAGGTACCGTCGCCCAGGGCAAGGATCGCGTCAGTCGTCTCGGTCTTCGTGGTGGTCGAACCGGTCGTCGTCAGCAGGTACGTCGTACCGCGGGTGACCGCACCAGCGGCGGCGAGGCTGGGCGCACTGAGCTTGAAGTCGTCGTGGTTGGCGCAGGTCGCGCCGTTCAAGGTGCCGTTGTAGTCGCCGGTCTTCACCTGAACGGTGTTGTCACCGAGCTTCAGATAGCGCTGCGGGAACTTGACCGCTGCGGTCTCCGCGCCGCTCACGCCGTAGTCGCCACCGAGATCGACACGGTTGCCGTTGACAAGCAAGTAGTTCTGGTAGCGGGCCTCGACCGAGTTCCCCGCCTCGACGGTCACGCCGAACGTCGCCGTACCGGCGGCCAGGGTCTCGTCGTTCTGCGCGGGGCTGCCGTCGATCGCGAGCGACTCGACGCCGGACTGGCCGCCGGTCGGTACGGCGGCGATCACCGGCTGCTCGCCCTTCACGACCGTGCCGTCGGCCGGGGTGATCTTCGGGGCACCGGCCGGAGCGTTGTTGACCTGGACGGTCGCGACGGTGGTCGCGCCGGAGGTGGTCGTCGCGGCGATCGTGTGTTCGCCGTTGCTCAGCTGGGTGGTGTCGAGGTCATTGCGGAGTCCCGCCGTACTGCCGGGCTCGCCGGAGATGACGAAGGTCAGGTCCTGGGCGAGCAGGTGCTTCGCCGTACCGCAGGTGCCGTCGCCGAAGCTGTAGCTGAAGTCGTTCTGCTCGCCGTCGATCGCGATCCCGAGCAGGCTCAGGCTGATGCTGCTCAGCGGGAAGTCGTCGTAGTTCGGGCAGCGACCGCCCTCGCCGTACGGCAGGACCTCGTAGCCGACCGCGGCGGTGTTGGTGGTGTCGACCCAGGCCGCGCCGGCGTGCACGGTGACCGTGTTGACGCCGGTGTGCAGCCACTCGCCGGGCAGGTCGAGCTTGCCACTCTGACCGCCGGCGATGTCCGGGAAGAAGACCTTGTCCGTGCGGCCGTTGACCGTGAGGTAGTTGTGGTACCGCGCCTCGGTGCCGTTCCCACCCATGTCGAACGCGAAGTGCGCCGTACCGGCGGTCTTGTCGGCGTCGATCTGCTGACCGTCGACCTTCAGCGCGACCACCGAGTCGTTCTCGGCGCTCGGCTCGGCCGTCACGGTGGTCGTACCCTCGAGGGTCTGGCCGTCACGAAGGTTCAGCGTCGGCGCACCGGTCGACTCCGCCGCGGCGGCAGCCTCCGCGCCTGATGTCGTCGAGACGATCGCGGCGCCGGAGCCGGCGACCAGTGCGGCCGCGAGCATCGCTACGGCGGCTCGCCACCGTCTGAATCGGAACGTCATGGCAGGGATCTCCTTTTACAGGCGGGCCGCGAGCTGCGTTGCGGCGTACGCGGTCATGACGACGCCGGCCAGCGTGATGCCGGCGGCGGCGAGCAGTGGTGCCACACGCGTGGCGACGTACAAGAGGTGATGCGAGCGACCGCCGCGGACGACGACGTTGCTACCGGCAACAGCCAGCAACCCGACGCCGAACAGCACGACGGCCATACCGATTCCGAACGTGATGACGAGCAACAAGGCGAAGCCGGCCCGGCCGAGGAACAACCCGGCCACCAGCACGAGGAAAGCCGAGGGCGACGGCGTCAATCCACCCGAGATCCCCAGCATGAACAACCCCGGCCGGGACACCTCATGCCCATGTCCATGCCCATGACCGTGTCCACGTTGGCGCCTGTGCCGTCTGAACAACCAGATGCCCGTAGCAACTACCAACAAGCCACCGACCAGTTGCAGCCCAGTCGTCAACTGCTCCATCTGCACAACATCCGCCAACGACAAGAACGTCCAAGCAATCCCGATGATCAGCACCGACAACGTATGCATGACCGCAACCGACCCACCCAGCCAGGCGGCATCCCGCACCCGCCCGCGCTCCCCCGCCAGATACGCCGCCGCCAGACTCTTCCCATGCCCCGGCATCACCGCGTGCCCCGCCCCCGCCGCGAACGCCAGCAGAAACGCAACCGGCGGGACTCCCGGCGAATGAATGAACCCCTCGAGCTGATCAGCAAGACTCATGAGCGCCGCCGCCGTACGCCGAACACGCCCAGGGCAACCAGCAGAACCGCACCGGCAACAGCTCCCAGCTGAACAGCCGCGCTGCGCCCGAGATGCGACTCCTCGACAGCACCCAGCGTCCAGTCGTGCCGATCATTCCCGTCGCCGTACACCGCACGCGCACCGTTCGGCCCGGTCGCAAGCGTCTTGTACGCCGGGTTGAGATCCGTCAGCGTCTTCACGGTCACCGACACCTCGCCGACCGCGGCCGGGCAGGTGTAGTCGATGGACACGCCGCCCTTCGCGAGATCAGCCGCGGGCTGCACCGACCCCGCGCACTCCTTGCCCCGGCTGGCAACCGTGATCTGCCGGAGCAGGTACTCGCTCAGCTTCGGCGACGGACCCATCGCGATCGCGTCGGCCGGCTGGTAGATCACCGCGCCGTCCATCATCACCCGGTCCCGCGGCAGTACACCGAGCGCGACCCCGAGCAACGTCAGGTCGTCGAGCCCGCCGACCTTCCAGCGCAGATGAACGACCGCACCGTCACCCGCGATGACCACGGTCTGCGGATCCCCGAACGGATGCGCAGCCGCCGGCAGCACTCCACCGGCCATCGCCACGGCCGCAACAGCGATCCCCAGCAACAGCCGTCCGAACCTGGGCAACCGTCAACGCTCCGAGCACTCGCGGTCCCCCAAGACACGCGCCACACGTAACCGCGCCGGACTCTGTCAACGCCCAGGTAACGAACCACCCCTCTCAGGTGGTCCTCAGGGAACGCGCAGGTGAACGGTTCCCGTCGTCACCATTCATTCGGAAACTATCTTCCGGCGAACGTCAGCCAGCCGTGTCGTCGCGGGCCGACGTCTGCGGTTCCGGGGTCAGCTCGGGTCGGTTGTTGTGCGGGATTCCCGCCGCGGCGTACGCGTCCGCCTCGTCGAGCGTCTCGTGCAGGAGGAGTTGCTCGGCGATGGAGTCGAGGCGCGGGCGGTTGTCACGGAGCAGGCGGCGGGCCTCGGCGTAGCACTGTTCGATCAGGCTGCGGACCTCCGAGTCGACGGTGTTGAGCAGCTCGTCCGACACACCCGCCGTACGCGCGTCGCCCTCGGACGGAAGGATCGACACCGGCCCGATCGCGTCGGACATGCCCCACCGCCCGACCATCGAGCGAGCGATCCGGGTCGCCGTCTCGAGGTCGCTCTCGGCGCCGGTCGTGACCACGCCGAGGACCTCCTGCTCGGCCGCCATCCCGCCGAGTGCGCCGATGATCCGGCCGCGCAGGTACTCCACGTCGTACCCGTAGCGGTCGGTGTCCGGCGTCGACAGCGTCACGCCCAGCGCACGGCCGCGCGGGATGATCGACACCTTGCGGACCGGGTCCGCGCCCTTCTGGATCATCCCGAGCAGCGCGTGCCCGCCTTCGTGGTACGCCGTCCGCCGGCGCTCCTCCTCCGGCATGACCACGTTCCGCGCCGCGCCGAGCTGGATCTTCTCGAGCGCGTCGGTGAGATCTCGCTGGGTGATCTGCGACTCGCCCTGCCGCGCGGCCGCCAGCGCCGCCTCGTTCAGCAGGTTGGCGAGATCGGCACCGGTCATCCCCGGCGTGGACTTCGACAGCGCGTTCAGGTCGGCGTCCGACGCGAGCGGCTTGCCACGCGCGTGCACCTTCAGGATCGCCTCGCGGCCCGGCTGGTCCGGCGCGTTCACGGTGATCGTCCGGTCGAACCGCCCGGGCCGCAGCAGCGCCGGGTCGAGGACGTCGGCACGGTTCGTGGCCGCGAGCGTGACGACGCCCTCGGTGCCGGAGAAGCCGTCCATCTCGGTGAGGATCTGGTTCAGCGTCTGCTCGCCCTCGTCGTGGCCGCCGATCGAGCGGGCACCGCCGCGGGCGCGGCCGATGGTGTCGATCTCGTCGATGAAGATGATCGCCGGGGCCACCTTGCGCGCCTCACCGAACAGCTCGCGGACCCGGCTCGCACCGACACCCACGATCATCTCGATGAACTCCGACGCGCTCGCGGAGAAGAACGGTACGCCGGCCTCACCCGCGGTCGCCCGCGCCAGCAAGGTCTTCCCGGTACCGGGCGCACCCTCCAGCAGCACGCCCTTCGGCGCGCGTGCCCCGAGCCGCCGGTACTTGTCCGGATCCTTGAGGTAGTCGACGACCTCCTCGATCTCGGCCTCGACCTCGTCGATCCCCGCGACGTCGGCGAACGTCACCCGGACCGTGCTCGGGTCGACCGGCTTCTTCTGCTGACCGCCGCCGCCGAACAGCCCACCGACGCCGCCGAGCCCGCCCGCGGCCCGCTGCCGCCGGAACAGCCACCAGTAGAACGCCGCGATCAGGATGAACGGGCCGAGCGAGATCAGCAGGTTCACCAGCACGCCACGCTGCGCGACCACCGGCGTCGCCCGGACCGTGGCGCCGCCCTTCTGCAGGTCGCCGTACAGGTTGTCGTTCGCGAACGTCGGCCGCTCGGTGGTGAACTTCGTGAAGGTCTGGTCGGTCTTGCCCGGCACCGGCGCAGCCGCCTTCAGCCGGCCCTGGATGGTGTCACCCCGGGCGAAGATCTCGGCGACGTTCTGCTTCTGCACCTGCGCGGTGAAGTCGGTGTACGCGATGGTCTGCTCGCCGCCGGCCAGCTGGTCCTGCATCGTCGTGAGCAGGAACAGCACGAGGTAGCCGCCGACGATCCACGCGGCCCACTTCCACCATTTCGGACGGCGCGGCTTGTCGCCGTCACCGTGCCCGGGCGGCAGTCCCTCGGTCCGCCACGGCTTGTGCGGAGGCCGCTGCGATCCGTCGCCCTGACCAGAGCCCTGCCCGGAGCCTTGACCGGAGCCTTGGTCCCGACCGGAGCCCGGCCCGCGGTCGGCCGTGGACTGATCCTGCGCCGGCGGCTGATCCTTCTCGCTCATGAAGCCAACATAGGACCTGAATCGCCCGGGAAACAGCAACAACTCCAGCGTCGTACCCTGGCGCATGGTCAGACGTCTCATCCTCGACTGCGATCCCGGGCACGACGACGCGATGGCGATCCTGCTGGCGGTGGCTGATCCGGCGGTGGACCTGGTCGCGGTGACGACCGTGGCCGGCAACCAGACCGTCGACAAGTGCACGGTGAACGCTCGCCGGGTCCTGTCCCTCGCCGGTGTGTCCGACATCCCGGTCGCACGCGGCGCGGATCGGCCGTTGGTACGGCGGTTGCGTATCGCGGACGACGTACACGGGCAGACCGGTCTCGACGGGCCGCTCTTCGACGACGAGCCATCGGTACCGGAGTCGCCGTACTCCGCGCACGAGCTGCTGGTCGACGTACTGCGGACAACCCCGGCGACGATCGTTGCGACCGGGGCGCTGACGAACATCGCGCGACTGCTCTCGGAGGAGCCTGGGCTCGCGGCGAACATCACCGAGATCGTCTGGATGGGCGGATCCACCGACCGCGGCAACATCGCCCCACTCGCCGAGGCCAACGCGTACGTCGACCCCGAGGCGGCCGACCTCGTCGTACGGTCCGGGGTGCCGTTCACGATGTGCGGGTTGAACGTGACGCATCAAGCGCTGGTGACGGCCGACGTCCTCGCCCGCTTCGAGCAGATGGGGACGCCGTTGGCGCGGGTCTGTATGGAGTGGATGACGTTCTTCGCGTCGACGTACCGCGACTTGTTCGGCTTCGAGGCGCCGCCGCTGCATGATCCGGTCGCGGTCGCGCGGGTGATCGACCCGGCGATCGTCGGCTGCGTCGAGGCAAACCTCGTCATCGAAACCCAAGGCGAGTGGACTGCGGGCGCAACCGTCGTAGACCTGGATGGCTACACGGGCCGCCCACCCAACGCGCGGATCGCAATCGAGCTCGACCGCGACGCGTTCTGGGATCGCATGGTCGGTGCCGTGGCCTCGTTCGTCTGCTGACAGCGGAAGACCCTTCTGCGGTCGGCCGCCATGCCGCAAGGTGGAGAGGACGAAGCAACCGGAGGAAAGCATGTACCTGGAGAAGCCCGCCGCAACCTGGCCACCCGGCCCGGAGATCCCGAGCCCAGGAGTCCCGCAAAGGCCTGGGGTGCCGGCTCCGGCCCCTGGAGCTCCCCAGCCCATCCTCCCGTCCTGGTACGAGCCGACCTCGATCAGTCTCGAGCGGGAGCTGGCTGATCGGCTGCTTGCGCAGCGGACGATCCTGGTCGACGGACGGCTGGATGAGCTGCTGGCCAGTCATGTGGCGGCGCAACTGCTGCTGCTCGATGCTCGCAGCAACGATCCGATCGTGCTGCATCTGTCCTCGGCGGAATCCGAGCTGGACGCCGCGCTCGCACTCGTCGGCGCGATCGACCTGATCAGCGCTCCGGTCCATGTCGTTGCCCGGGGCACCGTCCGCGGTCCGGCGATCGCCGTACTCGCGGCCGCAGCGCAGCGGGAGGCCCATCGGCACACGGTGTTCGTCCTGTCGACGCCCAAGATCACGGCCGACGGCACGGCCGACCAGCTCGCCGCATTCGCCGACGAGCACCAGCGGCAGCTCGCGCGCCTTCGGGAGCTGATCGCCGCCGCAACCGGGCGATCTGCCGACGAGGTGGCCGACGACCTGGATCCGGGTCGCGTCCTGAGCGCCGAGGAGGCGAAGGACTACGGTCTGATCACCCGGCTGCTGTGATCGTGAGCACCAGGCGGCCGGTGGTATCGCCGGTCGTCTGACGCTTCCACGCGTCGGCGACCTCGTCGAGCGTGACCGTCTCGTGAGCCACCGCGATCGCACCGAAAGCCGCATGCTGCAGTACGGCGGTCAACGCATCCCGCCGCTGATCCGACGTCAGCGCGTTGTTCGTGTACCCGAGCACGCTCGCCGTCCGGCTCCGCAGTACCGCCGAGGAGAACACCGCCTCGTCCCCCGACGACCCACCGAGATTGACCAGCCGCCCACCCGGAGCCAGCACCCGCGCCGCGGCCGTCGCCGCCACACCGAACACCGGATCAACCACCACGTCGTACGACGCCGAGCCGAGCCGACCCGTCAGCTCGTCCACATCGGTGCTCGCGGCAACAACCTCGTCCGCACCGGCCGTCCGCGCACGCTCCTGCGCCGCCTCGGACCGCGCGACCGCCACCACCCGCGACGCCCCGAGAACCCGCGCCGCACCGATCGCCACCTGCCCGACCGCACCGCCACCACCGAGCACGAGCACCTGCTCCCCCGGCTGCAACTGCGCCCGCCAGGTCAACGCCATCCAGCCAGCCACTCCCGACAACCCGATCGCCGCCACCGCCGCGTCCGCGACCGGTGTGTCCAACGCAATCAGGTCATCGTCAGGTACGGCGGCCCGCTCGGCGAAGCTCCCGTCGCCCGACGCCATCCCGGCCGACGTCGCGAAGAACACCCGCGTCCCCGGCGCCACCACCTCGGACTGCTCGACCACGCCGACGCCCTGCACACCAGGCACGTACGGCAATGCCGGCGGCCCGAAGTACGACGTACCGGAAGCGCACAACAAGTCCAGCGGCACGACCGGAGCAGCCGTCACGCGCACGATCGACACGCCCTCCCCGGCAACCGGATCCGGATGCTCGACGTGCTTCGGCGGCTCGCCGTGAGTGTGCAGTACTGCGGCTCGCACGCGCCCTCCTCAGGTAGCGATGTCGGGGTACGGCAACGAGTGCACCTGCAAGGCCCGCCCGTACGCCTTCTGATATTCGAGCGGCCCGTGATCACGCTCGAACATCGCGATGAACAACGTCAGCGTCAGGAACGGATGCGCACCCAGCCCGAACAGTGCGACGTGATCGTGCTCCCGCAATGCACGCCGCTCCTCGTCGGTGAACTCGAGCCAGGTCGACTTCTCCGCCACCGCACAGTTCAGCAGCTGGTTCGCCATCTCCTGCTCCCACCAGTTCACCGTCCCGGCGGCATCCTCGCGGTAACGCTCGACCAGCTCAGGATCCCGATCGACGGTGTAGAGGAACTTGTTCAGCAGGTACTTACTCATGCCGGCACCCCGTTCGGGTACCAGGTGAAGTACGCCTCCATCGTGTGGAACAGGTCGAGCGAATCGACGTGATCCGCCTTCGCGCCCGCACCCGCGACGCCCATCATCAACATGAAATCCATGAAGCCGTGCGTCGCGTTGCCCGGCTGGTGCAAGCTGTCCAGCGTCACCTCGGACAGGCATCCGTCGAGATCACCGCTCGCGATCCAGTCCACTGCCTTCCGGTCGAACTCCGGATCCGGCCCGTGCTCGCCGAACTGCCGCGGCCCGCCGAGCTCGAGCGACAGATGCCCGGTGCCGATGATCGCCACCCGCTTGTCGATCGGCCACGACTCGACCAGCTGCCGGATCGTCCGGCCCAGCTCGACGAAGCGTCCAGGACGCGGCAGCGGCGGCGCGAAGATGTTCGTGTAGATCGGCACGATCGGCAGGTCCGCGTCCGGGCGCAGCGTGATGATCGGGCAGGTGATGCTGTGGTCGATCCGCAGTTCGTTGCTGAAGGCAAGATCGAAGCCGGCGTCCAGCCCGTTCCGCAGGATGTGCGACGCCAGCTGCTCGTCCCCGGCCAGCCGCATCCGCGGCAGCCCGAACTCGCGTTCCTCGTTGTACCAGTTCGCGTCGAAGTACGGCGCCTTGCCGACCAGGAACTGCGGCATGTTGTCCAGCCACAACTGGTGGAAATGATCGCTGCCGACCATCACCAGGATGTCCGGCCGGGCCTTCGTCAGCGTCTCGCGGAACGCCTCGATCTTCGCCACCCACTCGTCGGCGAACGGTGGCCGGTCCGCGCCGGTGGCGGTGCTCGCGCGGTAGTAGAACGGATGGTGGGTGGAGGCGATCACCGCGGCGACCGTTGCCATATGGTCTCCTTCAGCTTTCCGGATCGACGTAGACGGCGTTGCGGTCGACAGTGGAGTAGATGTCCATGCCGATCGGCCGGCGACGCTCCTCGGCCAGCTGCCCAAGGAGCCCGGCGGCCCTTGCCAGCAAGGCGAATCCGCGCAGCAACTCGACCGGCAACCCGAGGTCGGCGAGCGCCGCGCCACAGACGCCAGCGCCGTTCAACGGCAGCTTGCGGCCGAGGACCTGCTCGTGCACGCGACCGATCGCCTGGAAGAGCTTGAGATGCGGGCCTTCGAGGCCCTCCTCGCGGGCGAGGTCGATGAGTACGGGCGTTCGAGGGTCCTGCACCTTGTGGACCGGATGTCCCAGGCCGGGGATGAAGGTTCCGTTGGCCCGGGACTGCTTGACGACATCCAGGGCGAGCGAGTCCCAGCCCGCCTCGTCCGTCGGCGGCTCGCCGCCGGCCAATGCCTGGTGGAGGAACATCCCGCAGTCCTCGGTCACGCCGAGGAAGCGGGATCCGCCACCGAGCAGTCCGGCGGCGAGCGCCCCCTGCAGGGAATCCGGTGCCGACAAGTAGGTAACCCGCGCGGCGATCGCGGTCGGTGTGAACCCGTGGTCCGCCAGCGCGACCAGCACCGCCTCGAAGACGCGGGTCTCGGACGGTGTCGGCCGGCGCAACGTCACCAGCCAGAACGCCAACTCGCCGAACCCGACCTTCCCCATCAGGTCTGCGGTCAGGTCCTGCCCGAGGAGCCGGATCTCGTCGGCAGTCGACGTACCGAGCGAGGTCGGGAACGACGGCGGAGCCACCTGGTCGTCGCTCATGCCTCAGCCTCCAGCCATTTCCTCAGCTCGGCGCCGTGTTCGTCCAGCGACGGCGGCGGGAGCCGGTACGACGCCGCCTCGTCCTTGTCGCCGGTGAAGGTGATCGGGTTCCGGATGGTCGGGATCCCGCCCACCGTCACCACCGGATCCAGCCCGATGTCCTCCGCGAACGCGACGCCGCCGTCGACGGTGTTGATCGGTCCGCACGGCACCCCGGCCGCGATGATGTCCCGGAACCACTCCAGCTTCGTCCGCGTCGACAACCGCTCGACCAACAGCGGCCGCAGTTCCTCGCGGTTCGCGGTCCGCTTCTCGTTCCGGTCGAACCGCGGATCATCGGCCAGCTCCGGTACGCCGAGAACCTCGACCAGCTTGCGGAACTGCCCGTTGTTGCCGGCTGTGATGATCAGTTCCCCGTCCGCACACGGCAGCGGCTCGTACGGGAACAGGCTCGGATGGCTGTTCCCCATCCGCAGCGGTATGACGCCGCCCGCGACGTACGCACTCGACTGGTTGACCAGCCCGGACAGCGCCGATGACATCAGGTTGACCTCGACATGCTGACCGCGACCGGTCTCGTGCCGCGCGTTGAGCGCCGACAGGACGCCGATGGTGGCATGCAGTCCCGCCATCACGTCGAAGACCGAGATCCCGGCCCGGAACGGCTCGCCCTTCGGGTCGCCGGTCAGGCTCATCAACCCGGAGATCGCCTGCACGATCAGGTCGTACCCGGGCAGCTCGGCGCCCTTCGGCCCGGAGCCGAACCCGCTGATCGAGGCGTAGATCAGCTTGGAATTGCCCTCGGCAACGGTCTCGTAGTCCAGCCCGAACCGGGCCAGTCCGCCGGGCCGGAAGTTCTCCACCAGCACGTCCGCCCGGCGCGCCAGCTCCTGCGCGGCCGCGAGATCCTCGGGATCCTTCAGGTCGAGCGCGATCGACCGCTTGTTCCGGTTCACCGCGAGGTAGTACGTCGAGATGCCGTCGCGGACCGGCGGCTGCCAGGACCGCGTGTCGTCACCGCCGGGCGCCTCGACCTTGACCACGTCGGCCCCGAGGTCGGCCAGCAGCATGGTCGCGTACGGCCCGGCCAGGATCCGGGAGAAGTCGGCCACCAGCAGTCCCGAGAGCGGACCCGTCACACGACCTCCCGAAACATTTCGGACATTTGTCCGCGCGGCTAGACCACTTCAGTCTCAGCCGCCCTCTCGCGCCTGTCAACCACTCATCTGAACCCTTGACACCCTGTACCGGCCCTCAGATAGTGAGTCTCATCGCCCCGATGACCGCCATACGGACGTATGTCCGGACACTCTGCTGGAGGGGAATCATGACCATTGCCGAGACGCCGCTGGCGGGCCGGCCGATCCTGCTGCGCGGCGGGACCGTGCTGACCATGGACGACGCCCACACGATCGTCGACAACGGCGATGTCCTGATCGTCGACGACCGGATCGCGGCCGTCGGACCGGCGCTCGACGTCCCCGAGAACACCCAGGTGGTCGACGCGTCCGGCGGGATCGTGATGCCGGGGATGATCGACACCCATCGGCACATGTGGCAGACCGCGATGCGCGCGTACGGCGCCGACTGGACCCTGACGCAGTACTTCGTCTGGTACTACCTCGAGCACGGCAAGACGTTCCGGCCGGAGGACATCCACGCCGGCAACCTGACCTCGGCCTGGGAGTCGCTCGAGGCCGGTGTCACCACGACCGTCGACTGGTCGCACGGGTTGCAGAGCGTCGACCACGCCGAAGCGGCCGCGGACGCGTTGCGCGCCGTACCCGGGCGGTTTGTTCTTGCCTACGGCAACATTCAGGCCGGACCGTGGGAGTGGACCGCGGACCCGGCGGTGCGGTCGTTCCTGGAACGGATGCGGGACGACTCGCAGCTCGGTCTCCAGCTGGCCTTCGACGTGACCGGCGATCCGGCGTTCCCGGAGCGGGCCGCGTTCGAGGTCGCAAGAGAACTCGGGCTCGGAGTGACCACGCATGCCGGGGTCTGGGGTGCGACCAACGACAACGGCATCAAGCTGATGCACGAGAACGAGTTCATGACGCCGCAGAACATCTACGTCCACGCGGCCACCCTGACCACGGACTCGTACCAGCGGATCGCCGCGACCGGCGGCTCGATCTCGGTCTCCACCGAGTCCGAGCAGAGCGCCGGCCAGGGCTACCCGCCCACCTGGCAGGTCCGCCGGCACAACATCCCGGTGTCGCTGTCGATGGACACCAGCGTGTGGTGGAGCGGCGACCTGTTCAGCTCGATGCGGACCACGCTCGGCGCCGACCGGGCGCGCGAACACCTCGAGGCGCACATGAAGGGCGCGACCGTGACCCACAGCCATCTGCGCGCCGAGCATGTCGTCGACTGGGCGACCCGCGGTGGCGCGAAGGCACTCGGTCGCGACGACCTCGGCAGTCTCGAACCGGGTAAGAAGGCCGACGTCATCCTGATCAAGAACGATTCGTCGCCGGTGTCGTTCCCGCTGATCAACCCGTACGGCCAGGTGGCGTTCCAGTCCCAACGCGGCGACGTACACACGGTGATCGTCGACGGTCGCGTCGTGAAGTACGACCACCAACTCGTCGGCTGCGACCTGACCGCCGTACGACGCGAGGTCGAGTCGACCGTGGAGTACCTGCGCGAGGCGCTCGGCGAGGAGGCGTGGCGGAGCGGGATGAATCCGGAGCTGCCGGAGGGCGAGGTGCTCGACAACCCGTACCAGTACACCGACTACAAGTCCGACTCGACCCGCGAGGCTCGTGGCACCATCTTCGGTGAGCGATAGCCGAGGACCGGAGGATCAACTCATGGCAGGGCGTGGTGCAGGACCGGATTTCGTCGAGTCGCTGGCTCGCGGGCTGGATGTGCTGACCTGTTTCGATGCCGGCCACCGGACCATGTCCCTCAGCGAGGTGGCGACCGCGGCCGGCCTGGCCCGGCCGACGGCGCGCCGCCTCCTGCTCACGCTCGAAGAGCTCGGCTTCGTCCGCTCCGCTGACGGCGCGTTCCAGCTCACCCCGAAGGTCCTCACCCTCGGGATGGCGTACGTCGGTTCGCTCGGACTGTGGGACATCGCGAAACCGCACCTCGAGTCACTCGTCGCGCGGACCGGTGAATCGTCGTCGATGGCACAACTCGACGGCTCGGACATCGTCTATGTGGCCCGGGTCTCGGTGCCGAAGCTGATCGCGCTGCGCGTCGACATCGGCACCCGGTTCCCGGCCGCACAGACTTCACAGGGCAAGGTGCTGCTCTCGGCGCTCTCTCCCGCCCAGCTCGCCGACGTCCTCGCGTTGCCGAGCCGCGCCGGCCTCCCGGCGTACATCGGCCGGACGGCTGATCAGTTGCGCGACGAACTGACCGAGATCCGGGCCCGCGGATGGGCGCTGGCCGACGAGGAGCTCGCGCCCGGCGTCCGCTCGGTCGCGGCACCGGTCCGCGACGGCACCGGCACGGTCCGGGCGGCGATGAACGTGACCGTCCATGCCGCCGAGACCACCGTCGACACGCTGCTGCACGACCATCTTCCGCTGCTGCTGCGTACCGCGGGCGACGTCAGCGCGGAGTGGGCGCTGTGGCAATCTCGTCCTCATGTCGAGATCGAGCAGCGGCACCAGACGACTGCTTGAATGACTGCATGACCGTTCTCGACTCCCCCATCCCCCGCTTCCACCTCGCGATGCCGGTCGACGACCTCGACGCGGCGCGGCATTTCTACGGCGAGGTCCTCGGCCTCGAGCAGGGCCGCAGCTCCGAGACCTGGATCGACTGGAACCTGCGCGGCCACCAGTTCGTCACGCACGTCGCACCGGAGCGCCAGCAGCGGATCCACAATCCCGTCGACGGTCACGACGTACCCGTGCCGCATTTCGGGCTGATCCTGACCGTCGAGCAGTTCCAGGCGTTCGCGGAGCGGTTGAAGGCGGCCGGCACCGAGTTCGTCATCGAGCCGTACGTGCGGTTCCAGGGTCAGACCGGCGAGCAGTGGACGATGTTCTTCCTCGACCCGGCCGGGAATGCCCTTGAATTCAAGGCGTTCGCGGACGATTCGCAGGTCTTTATGGCGTGATCCATCCGGTAAGGATCGTGGTGCCCGAGGTGGTCGTGCATACCAAACGGTATGGAACGTTCGGCGGCGGGTGGAGGACGAAGAAGCCGAGATCGTCGATATCCGTGGTGGCCAGCTTGCCACTTTCGCCGCGGGCACTGACCACGCCGGCTTCGGGCGGATCCAGCTGACCGAGTACGGCGTCGGGGGTCAGTTCGAGCTCGACGGTCCAGCCGTCCGAGGCGAACGTGAGCGACCGCAGGATCGCGCTCTCGGACCGGATCGCCAGCGCGTCCAGCGAATCCCAGGCCGAGTCGTAGGTCAGTGCGGCCAGTTCGGCGTCGATGGTTCGCCACGAAAAGGCGGCCTTACCAGCGTCGACGAACGCGGCCGGCACCTCGTCGGAAGACGCCAGCGCGTCCCGCAGGGCGTCGATCAACTTCTCGTCGTCGTTCCAGTCCGGATTCATCACGGTTCTCACCCCCTCGTCCCTTGATCAAAACCATCGGGTCCGTCCGCGGCCAGCAACGCCAGCGCGGGTGTCTGCCGCAGCTTGGTCAGACAGCGGGCCCGGTTCGGCCCGATACTGCCGATCGGCACATGCAGTCGCCGGCTGATCTCGTCGTACGGCGCCGGCGGGTCCTGGACCAGCAACGCCAGCAGCACCTGGCACCGCCGGGACAACTCGGCGAACGCGGTCCGCAGGATCGTCCGGCGTTCGTGCCGCAGCACTTCTTCCTCGGCGATCGCCTGCTCGGGTACTTCGGGCGACTCCGCCAGGTCGATCGGCTCGACCCGGCTGGTCGCTCGGATCAGCCGGAAGCACTCCCGCTGCGTCGTGGTCGCGATCCAGCCCGGCAACGCGGCCGGTTCGCGCAGGCCGGGCAGATGCTCGACCAACCGCAACCAGACGCTCTGTCCGACATCGTCGATATCAGGCTGTGCCAGCCGATACCGTCGGCAGACCGAGAAAACCAGTGGCGCGTAGCGCTCCACCAGCTCGTCCCAGGCACTCTTCTCGCCGTCCCTGGCCCGGGTGACCAGGTCGACGACTGTCGGGTCGTCCCGCATGCCGCCCCCTCTCTCACCGGACCGCTCTCACTAGTACAGAGTCGGTCCGGACCACCGCTGATACATCTGGGCACTAGGCGCCGAGGGCGACGAAGGATCGCGCCGCGGCGACCGTCACCGGATCGCCGCGCGCCTCGGTCTGCGCACCGGCGAACGCGGTCGCCAGCGACTGTCCGGCCTGCAGGTTGTCGTGCAACGCGAGCATCAACGGCGCCGTCGCCGGATCGTTCACCGGTACGACGCTGGCCAGGATCCCCGCCGCCCCCAACGGGATCAGACTGCTGCTCAAACCCAACAGCTCATCCGCACCAACAGGCTTCGCCAGCCCGGAATCGCAACTCGACAAGACCATCCGGTACGGCGCTCTGCGCAGCCGCTCGAAGTCGTACACGGTCAGCGGCCCGTCGTCGAGCCGCAATGACGAGAACAGCGGACTGTCCGCGCGGAATGTCCCGTGCGCCGCGATGTGCGCGATCCATGCGCCGTCGAGCTCACGCAGTACCTTCTCCGCGGTCGCGTCACCGTTGGCGAGCACAGTCGCGTCCGGGTACTTCTCGGCCAACCGCATCACCTCGGCCCGCCCGGCCGACAACCCCGGACCGAGGACCAGTACGACGCGTCGATCGGCCGGCGGTCGCAGCCGCCGCGCCCGCAACCACGTCGCCGCCGACGGCACCACGTTGACCGGCCGCTCGGCCAACGCCGGCATCAAACCCCAGGGCAACGCCTGCAAACGACTCGGCGGCACCATCACCACGGCTCGATCCCCCAGCCGCTCAACGGCGGACCCGAGAATCGCACCGCCCAACCGCTCGCCCAGCACGTCCAGCGATGGTCCTCGTTGTACCTGCCCGCGTGCCCCTCGACCATGAGCCAGCCAGCGAAGGCGGAACCGTGATCGCTCGACCTCGACGGCCGCTGATGCCATCGGACCGACCTCATGCCGAGTGATCCGCCCGTCGCACACGACCACCGCATGCAGCACGCCGTCGACCTCGATCAGCTCGACGAGCACCGTCTCGCCCAACGCGTCCACCAGAGCATCAACGTCGAACCGTGACGCCGCACCACCCAGCGCACCACCTTGTGCCCGCAGCGCCCGATCCCGGACAGCCTTCTCCAGCCGCCGACGTTCCTTCTCCAACGAAGGATCCGGCGACGCATCCAACCGCCGTACGACGTCCCGCAACGCCGCCAGGTCAGCACCCAACTGCTCGTCATCCGACGGCCGGACCGGCGGAACACCCAACGCCGTCGCCCGCCACCGCTCGCCCCAGACCAACAACCGCCGCGGATCATCCCGCCGCAACGCATCCCGCAGCGCCAACTCCGCCAACTCCGCGCCCTGACCCGTCGCCAACGCCCGCAGCTCGGTCGCGCCCATCGTCAGCCGGTGCTCGTCCAACGCATCGAGCCCGCGACCACACGCCGACAACATCCCGCGCACATCGGACCGAGCCTCCGCGCGCAACGCCTTCCCCAGCCAGGCCGCGCTCCGAGCCATCGGCGGCGTGTCCTTGCTGTGCTGCCCGGCCAACTCCAGTTCACGATCCGCGGTCCGCGACCGCCCATCGGCCAACGCAAGGCGACCGGCCAGCAGATGCGCCGCCGACGCTTCGGACGCACCCAACGCATCCAGCCGCCGAGCCGCCGCACTCACCCGACGCAGCAACGGCTCACCCCGCTCGCCGGCCTGGTAGCGCGCCTCCAACTGCACCATCGACGACCGCACCGACCACCACTCCCGGTGCTGCGCGGAGAACAGCCGCCTCGCCCGATCCGCGCGGTCCTGCGCGGCCTGCGGATCGCCCGCCGCGAGCGCGGCCGTCGCCGCCGCGAACCACAGCTCGCCCCGCTTGGTCGCCGTACCGCCTTCTGCTTCCATCTGGGCGATCGCCTGATCCATCTCGGCCAACGCCTCGGCGCTGAGCCCGGCAGCGAGCAGTACGCCGCAGCGGTCGATCGCGAGGTCCGGCCAGACGACACCGACCGCGGCGAACCGTCGCCCGGCTTCGTCGAGGTAGCGCAACGCCGACGGCAGATCTCCCCGCGAGTACGCGACCAATCCGCGATTCTGTCGCGCTTCCGCGTATTCGAACTCCTGACCGGTTGCGGCGTACAACTTCTCGGCAACGGCAAAATCCGCATCCGCGCGCTTCGTTCCACCTAACGCCAACTGGATGAATCCGCGATAGTTCCGCGACCGGGCCTCCCAGACCTGATCGCCCGAACGCCGCAACCGCGCGATCGCCAACCGCAGATCGTCCAGCGCCTCGCGATGCCGCCCGAGCACCAGCAGTACGTCGGCACGCCGCACCAGCACGCGCCCGGTCAACGCGCCGCGACTGAGCTCGACCGCACGATCGAGGCGCGCCAGACCTTCGCGACTCCGGCCGGCCCGACCGAGCGTTGCGCCCAATGTGGCAAGGACATCCGCCTCACGCTCCGACCGTCCGGACTGCTCCGCGAGACGCAGTGCGGTACGCAATTCGCGGACCGCCGCCGGGATATCGCCGAGCTGCCGCAGACTGATGCCCCAGGCCTGATGCGCGATCGAGGCATCGACAGCCAACGGGTCCAGGGAGAGCACCGTGCGCGCGGAGGCGATCGCGTCGTGCGGACGCGACAAAGCCAGGGGCAGCAGATTTTCTACCGCCCCGGCACTCCCCCCAGCCGTCGGCATTCTGAAATGATAACGGCCATTCATTGATCGAGGGGGGAAGGAAAGAAATGGCGGATCAAACCGGCGACCGAAAATACGTCGCCCAGATCGAACTGATTCTGGCCGCGTTCGGGCGCGAGGTCGAGATCTATCCCGAGGACTGGCAGAAGCGGCCGGAAGGGGCCGACTATCTGTACCGCACCGGAGTCGTCCTGGTCCGGGACGAGGACCTCACCCGGGTGATCGAACTGTTCCAGGGCGGGCGCCCGGCCGAGGGTGGGATCGGCGGCGTCACCCGGCTGCTGCTGCCGGAAAAGGTTCCGGGTGACGCGCCGGAGGACCGGTCGGTCACCCAGCGATTCCTGAAGTACGCCGATCTGCGACTCGGACGTGGCGTGGTCACGCCCGAGCATTTGTTCTATGTGTCGCCCAGCGTCAGCCCGTGTCCGGCCACCGAACCGGAGGAGGTGCCGCCCGGGATCGCGCCGGACCCGATGCTGCCGGAGCCGTTCCCGTCCGCGGACAACCCCGACGGCCGTGGCGTGAAGGTCGTCGTACTCGACGTCGGTTGGTCGGACGCGCCGGCGGCGTACTGGCTGAACGGGGTGACCGGTGACCCGGAGAACGCGTTCGACGGCTCGGGGCGGATCCGGCCGTACGCCGGGCACGGCACGTTCATCGCCGGTGTGATGCGCGCGATCGCCCGCAACGTCGAGATCGTGGTGAAGAGCTACTTCACCTCGGCCGGAGCGATCTGGGAGTTCGATCTCGCCGCGGCGCTGGACGAGGTACTCGATCTCGCGCCGGACATCATCAGCCTGTCGGCCGGCACCCGGACGCGGTTCGACCTGCCGGCGCTCGGGCTCGACGTGTTCATCCAGACCCGACTGAACCGTGTCAACGGCCTCACGCTGGTCGCCGCGGCCGGTAACGAAGCGAGCCGTGACTACTTCTGGCCGGCCGCCTTCCCGGAGACCGTCGGCGTCGGAGCGCTCGCGGAGAACGGACGGGACCGGGCGTCGTTCAGCAACTTCGGCAGCTGGGTCGACGTCTATGCCCCGGGCGAGAATCTGGTGAACGCGTTCCTCACCGGCGACTACCTGTGCACCGAACCGCCGAACACCGGCCAGTTGCGCTCGTTCGCCGGCATGGCGCGCTGGAGCGGTACGTCGTTCGCGACGCCGCTCGTGGCGGGTCTGATCGCCGGGCGGATGTCGATCACCGGCGAGAACGCCAAGCAGGCCGCCGACGCGTTGCTGGCCTTCGCGCTGACCCAGTCCGAGCCGGGTGTCGGTCCGGTCCTGCGGGCCGGGGATGCGATTACGTCAATCGGCTAGATCAGCCGGATCAGTCAGGTGACGCACTGACGCGGTGCGGGACCCACCGGCCTGACCGCCGGTTCTCCCGCACCGCCTCAGCCTCCCCCTCTGCGCGCCCTCGCGTTGTCCTCCCCCCTGCAACAACTTGAAGGCATCCCCCATTTGTGCGGAGTCACCCTCGGTGCCGATTGATACACCCGGTCATCAGGAAAGTTTCCAACGCGACTGCTACCGCGGATGCTCACAGAGGAACGGCGCCCGGCCCGCGCCGGAGTGGTAGTTGTACTGCGTACCGGCGACCTCGAGGATCGTCCGGTTCCCCGGCACCAGTGCCTGGGTGTAGAGCATGTCCGGCTCCGGGCAGCCGAGGCTGCCGTCGGACCAGGTGACCTCCTCCGAGCTGACCACGGTCACCTGCGCGGGATCGATCCCCAGCCGCTTACTAAGGTCAGCCTTGGCTTGCTCGACAGGGCCGCCGGCCGGTGTACTGCTGCTGCCACTACTGCTGCTGCTCGTGGGACTGGGTGTCATCGAAGGAGTCTCTCCCGTTCCGGTGTCATTGCCGCAAGCAACCAAAAGGCAGGCTGTCGCGAGTGCGACGCTCACTGTCCGCATCACCATCACCTCCCACAGTAGACGGCGGGACAGCTGTATTCGTTGCAGATATATCGGACAAATGCTGTTCAGGTGCTGTTTCCCGCGCGTGACCCGGCGCACTGAAGGATCAGGGCAACTCGGGAACAGTCTCTCCAAGGAGCATTGCATGTCTGTCGATCGTCGTTCCGTCCTCCGTGGAGCCGCCGTGGGCGCGGCCGGAGTCGGTTTCACCGCAGTCGGCGCCGTACCGACCCTGGCCGAGGCCACGCCCGCTTCGCGTGGCGGCCACACGCCGTTCCCGCAGCACCGGCCCTTCCCGCCGCTGCTCGACGACCCGAAGGGCCTGCTCGCGCTGCCGGCCGGGTTCAAGTACCGGGTCGTCACCAAGGCCGGCGAGACCAAGCTGAAGAGCGGTCAGCCGACGCCGACCCTGCACGACGGCACCGCGGTCTTCGACGGCAGCCGGCACGGCACCTACACGCTGATCCAGAACCACGAGATCGGCGCCGCGGACCCGCTCGGCGTACCGCCGATCGAAGGCACCGTCTACGACAGCGGCGTCGGCGCGGCCGGCGGCTGCACGGTCATCTCGGTCGACCGCGACGGCAAGAACCTCGGCGAATGGGTCGGCATCTCCGGCACGATCACCAACTGCGCCGGCGGCCCGACGCCGTGGGGCACCTGGATGACGTGCGAGGAGACCGAGAACAAGGCCAACGGCACCACCCGGCTGAAGGACCACGGCTACGTCTTCGAGGTCTGGGCCGACGGCAAGACGGCCCACCCGGTGCCGCTGAAGGCACTCGGCCGCTACGCGCACGAGGCGCTGGCGATCGACGAGGACCGCACGCACATCTACCTGTCCGAGGACGCGTCGGGCCCCAACGGCACCTTCTACCGCTGGTCGGCGCCGCGCGGCTACCGGCTCAGCTCGCGCAGCTGGCAGGACCTGCAGAACAAGGACTTCGGCACGCTCGAGGCGCTCGCGATCCTCGGTGACGACGGCAAGCCGATCCCGGATGTCGCGTACCTGACCTCGGCCCAGCTGCTCCGTCCGTTCCGCACCACCTGGGTGCCGGTGCCGGACCGCGACGGCGCGACGACCTCGGTGCGCAAGCAGTTCACCGACGGCCAGATCACCCGCGGCAAGAAGTTCGAGGGCGTCTACGGCACCAGCAAGGGCGTGTACGTCGTGAACTCGTTCGCCGAGGGCGGCACGGCCGACCTGCCGGCCGACGCCGTTCCGCACGACGGGATGGTCTGGTTCTACAACTACGACGACAGGACCATCCAGCTGGTCACCTACTTCCCGGAGAACGCCGCCGCGCTCTCACTGGACTCGAAGTACCAGGACCTCAACTTCGACGGCCCGGACAACGTCACCGTCACCCCGTGGGGTTCGCTGATCCTCGCCGAGGACGGCAACGCCGCGAGCCACGTCCTCAGCGCGACGCCGGGCGGCCCGACGTACGCGATCGCCCGGAACATGCTGAACGACTCCGAGTTCACCGGCCCGACGATCTCCGCGGACGGCAAGGTGCTGTTCGTCAACATCCAGACGCCGGGTATCACGCTGGCCATCACCGGCCCGTGGCGCGACTACCTCGGCTGAGTGCTTCGAGCAGGCTGAGCGAGCGTTCGTCCGGTCCGACCCGGACCTCGTTCATCAGATAGGAGTAGGCGGTCTCGCGACCCGGCCAAGCGCCGTGCCGCGAGCCGCCGGCTCCGGGGTGACCGAACGCATCGTCCTGCAACTCGAACCCGGCGGCGTAAACCATCGGACTGCCCCACGTCGGCTCGATGCCACGCTGGATCTCCCGGCGACCGAGCTCGACGATCTCCGGCGACAGCACACCGCCTCCTAGTAATGACGCGTAGAACTTCGCCATCCCGCGCGCCGTCGCGTAGCCACCGACCGCCGCCAACCCGGCTTTGCGGTACTCCTCGCTGTTCCAGATCTTCTCCGAGCCAGGCACCCACAGCGGGTTCGGCCGATTCAGCTCCGACCAAGGCCCGTCGACGAGAACACCTTCCGGCGCGACCATCGTCGCCACCCGCCAATGCAGTTCCTCCGGCAGGCCGATCCACACCTCGAGCTCCAGCGGTACGGCGAACTCGTCGGCAAAGAACTGTCCCACGGTGCGGCCGTCGACCCGCCGTACCAGCTCGTCGAGCAGCCAGCCCCAGGTCACCGCGTGGTACATGAACCCGGCGCGCGGATCGGACGCCGGCGCCTGCGCGGCGAGATGCGCTGCCATCAGGTCGTGGTCGAGCAGGTCGGCGTACCCGGCCTCGACCCAGGGCAGGCGGGCCTGGTGGGACAACACCTCGGCGATCGTGATCCGATCCTTGCCCTCGGCACCGAATTCGGGCCAGTAGCGGGACAGCGGATCCTCCAGCTCGAGCTGACCGCGTTGCACCAGCAGCAGGATGCACGCGCTGGTGAGGCCTTTGGTGCCGGAGAACATCAGGTGGATCGTGTCCTGGTCCCAGGCCCGGCCCGTCTCCGGGTCGGCGATCCCACCCCACAGATCGACGACCAACTCGCCTTGGTGGTACGCCGCGAACGCTGCGCCGAGCTCACCGCGCTGGGTGAAGTTCCGGTCGAAGGCTTCGGCCACGTGCTCGAATCCTGGTGCTGTCCACATGCCGTTGATAGTACCGATCATTCTTATCTTGGTCCAGCTCGGTACTCTGGGACGCGGAGGTGGTTGCACGATGCCGGTCAAGGCTGGGGAGCGGTTGGATCCGGAGGCTACGAAGGCCCGGATCCTGAAGGCGGCGGCGGACGTGTTCGGCCGGCGCGGGATCCACGCGACCGGGATCAACGAGATCGTCGAGGCCGCCGGCGCGTCCAAGCTCACCATCTACAAGAACTTCGGATCCAAGGACGGCCTGGTCGAAGCGGTGCTTGCCGATCGCACCCAACGCGTCCGCGCGTGGCACAACGCGGCGGTCGAAGAAGCACCGCCCGGCCGGGATCAGATCCTGGCCGTCTTCGACCTGGTCGCAAGCTGGTACGCCGAAGCCGGGTTCCGCGGTTGCGCGATGATGAACGCCGCGACCGAGGACCGTGGCCAGGACGGCGCACCGCGACGGCTCGCGCGCGAGCATCTGGCCTTCTATCGCGAGCTTTTCGAGCGGTTGCTGACGAGTGCTGGAGCTCATGATCCGGAGCGGACGGCGCGGCAACTGGTCGTCGTACTGGAAGGTGCCACGCTGATCAGCGCGGTCGACCAGGATCCGGGACTCGGCGCGGAGGCTCGGGCGATCGTAGAGACGTTGCTCGCGTCGGCACTCTGAGAGCCACGAGGACACACGCCAGGCCGGCTGCGGCCGCCACGAGGAACGCTTGTTGGTATCCGGCCTGCTGGGCGATCAGCCCTCCGAGCGGACCTGCGGCCATCACCCCGAGATCCCAGAACGACGTCATCACGCCGATCGACACGCCCGGCCGCAGCCCACGGACCCGGTCCAGCGTCATCGAGATGCAGGCCGGATAGACCAGCGCCAGTCCGACCCCGGCCAACGCAGTACACACGACTGCGGTGACCGGCCCCTCGGCCAATGCGAGACCCACCAGCGCAATGATTGCGAGCGGGACGGTCGAGGCTGCCACCGCGCGACCGCCGAACCGATCGACCAACGGGCTGCCCACGAACCGCGCAACCAGGAACGCAACCGCGAAGACCGCGAGGACGATGTTGTCGACGCCGATCCCACCGGCACGTAACCGCAGCACCAGCAAAGCGGCCACCGTCCCGTAGCAGTACGCAGCCAGCCCGATGGTTGCCCCAGGCAACCGCACTCCGGCCGGCAAGAGGCGCCGCGGCCGACGGATGCGCACGGACTCGCGCTGGCGTCGCTCACCTCCCGGCCTCCCGATCTGACCTGGGTCGGACCCGGTCGTCAGCACGAGTGCCGCCGACGCGAGCGCCAGCCCGACGACCACCCACCAGACCTGGTCGCCGACGAGTGTCGCGATCACCGGGCCGGCGGCCAGTCCACCCCACATCGACAACCCGAACCAGCCGGCCAATCGCCCGCGCCGCGCGGCTTGCGTACCCGACAGCACCCACGGCAAGGCCGCGGAGAACAGCGCCGCCTCACCGGCACCCATCACCAGCCTCGCGACCAGCAGGAGGGCCAGGTCAGGCGCAAGCAGTTGCCCAAGGCCCCCAACCGCCGCCAGTACTCCCCCGGTCACCACGACCGGGCGCGACCAGCCCGCATCTGCCAGCCAGCCGGCGAACGGCCGGCCGCACGCCGTTGCCAGGAACGCGATCCCGACCGCGGTCCCGCTCGCCAGCGCGCCGCCGCCGAACTTGTCCGGAACGTACGACGGCAGCGCCTGCAACGTGGCTCCGAACGCGAGGTACCCAGCCAGCACCGCCACCCACAACCGCCGTACCGGAACGCTCATGGATGGGATAGTACCGCTTGTTACTATCTCTGTCGCAGGCGGTCCAGGAGAACGACCTCACACGTGTAGTGCTGCGAGGCGGTCATCTCGCCGCGGAACCAGAGCAGCGGTATCCGGCCGGGATCGCCGGGCGCGACGATCGGGCGGAGGTTGTCGACGGTGGAGTTCTCGGTCACCGGCGTCCACGTCGTACCGCCGTCGTTGACCTGGGCGTGGAAGATCTCGTGATGCTTCAGCGTGGCGCCGTCGCGCGGGTCGATCGGTGTCGAGACGTAGAGCGAGTCGAGGTCGTACGGGTCGATCGCGACCAGGCCGGTGTAGTCGTTCTCGTGCACCAACAGACCGTGCCCGGCCTTCGCCAGCTGCTGCACCCGCCACGTGCCGCCGGGCGCGAGACGCCCGTAGAAGAAGCGGTGATCCGGCACCGGATGCTGTCGCGCGAACGCATCTTCCGGTTTCTCCGGTACGTCGTGGCGGGCGAGCATCACCGCCGCGAGCGAGCCGTCGTCGCCGCGACGGATGTCGACGGTCCAGCAGTGCGTCATCGGTTCGCCGTCCCAGACCGAGTCCGCGGCGAGGACCTTGGTCAGCTCCACCTGCGACGGGGCATCGGCATCGAGCGCTGTGTGGTCCACGACCGTGCCGTCGGTCCGATGCAGCCCACCGCCCTCGAGATAGCCGTGGTAGATCGAGTTGTTGTAGTCGCGCGGGTGGTGGTCGGTGGTGATGAGGTCGACGCGCGTGGGCGTCGAGACGTAGCGCGTGTAGCCGTTGACGTATCCGACCTTCGGGCGGGTGAACAGCTTGCCGGCGTACTCCCAGGTGTCACCCTCGTCGTCGGACACGAGTGCGCACGGGTCGTCATTCACCGCGCGGGCGAAGCAGTAGAGGCGGCCGTCGAGCTCATGCAGGTTCGAGTATGTGACGCCTCGCCCGCCGGTGAACTCGCTCCAGTCGAACGTCTGCTCCGGTCCCCACTTGCGCGGATCGCCGGGCTCGCTGATCCGCGAACGGGTCAGGTCATCGGTCTTGTGCTTCGTGTACACCGCCAGCCACCGACCGTCCCGCCGTCGCCACAGCGCGGGTACGTCGTGATCGTCCGCTTCGAACCGCTCGTGAAGCACGACGACCTCGGTCGAGCCGGACCGCAGGTCGACCACGGTCAACTCGACGTTGCCGGCCCGTTCGTCTCCGCCGGGACCCTCCGGCGCAGCGATCGAACCGACGGCCAGCACGCCGTTCTCCGGATCGATCAAGGCCCGCTCGTCCTGGAACCAGCACCAAGCACCGTTGTCATTGATCACTCGAGGCGCATCCATGGTCACCCAGTGTTCCATCGCTAGTGCGATGTGGGTAAGCGTTTGCCCGCATCCGGCCAGAAGTGTCCGATGGTCGTGCGACGATCGGGTTATGCCGATCGACCAGCACCTCTTGCTCGCGTTCCTGCTCACGACGACCGTCGCGATGATCACGCCCGGGCCGGACATGTTGTTCATCCTCGGGTGCGGGATGCGCAGCGGACCGCGGGCCGGGTTGCTCGCGACGGCCGGGGTTGCGACGAGCGAGGCGGTGCATGTTGCGGTGGCGGCGGCTGGTTTGGCTGCGTTGTTCGCGGCGGTGCCGGTCGCATTCACCGCAGTACGGATTGTTGGTGCGGCGTACCTGATCTATCTCGGGGTGCAGATGATCCGGCACCGGAATGATGCCGTCGATGACGGGCCGGCCGGGGCCGCGATGTCGGGGCGGAAGGCGTATCTGACCGGGCTGACCACGAATCTGCTGAACCCGAAAATGGTGACGTTCACGATCGCGTTCCTGCCGCAGTTCGTGGTGCCGGAGCACGGTCGGGTCTGGCTGCAGTTCGCGGTGCTCGGGGCGATCCTGATCGTGCTGGAGTTCATTGTCGACGGGACGGTCGGGCTGCTGTCCGGGCGGATCGGGGGCTGGCTGCGCTCCCGGCGTACCGCCCGCCGCCGGATCGACACGGCGACGGGCGGGATCTTCATCGGCCTCGGCGTACGGCTCGCGTTACTGCGGTAATCCTCAGACCAGGCCGAAGCCGCCGGTCCACTCGACCTTCTCGCCGACCGCGAGGGTGAGCTGCAAGAACCCGAGCGCCTCGAGCTCACGCGCACGCTTCAACGACCCCGCGTCGACCGTCTTCAGACCGCCGTCGGACACGATCCCGGCGAACTGCGCCTTGGCGTCGGCGTCATCACCCGCGATCAGCACCGTGGTCGGAACCTGACCCGCCTGACCCGACGCGACCGTCGCCGCGAACGTGGTGTTGAAAGCCTTCAGAACCTTGGATTCCGGCAGCTTCTCGGCCAACTCGGCCGCCGCCGAACCGTCCGCCGCGACGACCAGCGAGTCGAACGTCTCGAAGTTCAGCGGGTTGGTGATGTCGACGACGACCTTGCCGCTCAACTGGTCGGCGCGGTCGGCGAGGACCTGGTCGATCGCCGGGTACGGCACCGCGAGGATCACGACGTCGCCGGTGACCGGCTTGCCCTTGTCGGTGGAGTCGAACAGTTCGACGGTGTTGCCGCCCTTGGCGACGACCGACGAGATCGCCTGCCCCATGTTGCCGCTGCCGATGATGCTGACGTGCGTCATGCTCAAGCTCCTTTTAGTTGTGCGTTCAACCATCACGGTAGCGCAGGAAAGTTGTAGCTACAACCTTTTGCTGCCAGAATGTTGGGATGAGTACTCGATGGCTGGACGACGCGGAGATGACCGCGTGGGTGCGGCTGGCTGCCGTACTCGAGCTGCTGCCCGGTGTCCTCGACTCCCAGCTCCGGCGGGACGCGGAGCTGACGCACTACGACTACTACGTGATGGCGATGCTGTCCGAGGCGCCGAAGCGCACGCTCCGGATGACCGCGCTCGCGCAGCGAACCAACGCGACACTCCCCCGGCTGTCACACGTCGTGAAGCGTCTGGAGGATCGCGGTCTGATCGAGCGCTTCCCCTGCCCGGAAGACGCACGCGCGACGAACGCCCGTCTGACTGCCGATGGCTGGAAGAAGATCCGCGCCACCGCTCCCGGGCATGTCGCAACCGTCCGGCAGCACGTCATCGACGTACTCACGCCCGAGCAGATCTCGCAGCTCGCCGACATCACCGGCGCGATCCTCGAGTCGGTCGACCCGGAGGGCAACCTCAGCGACGTGTATCGGCGCTGAGGTCGAGCAGCACCTTCGACGCGACGGTGCGATCACTTGCGAGGTCGAACGCGGTGGTTGCATCGCCGAGCGGGAACGTGTGCGTGACGATCGGCGCGACGTTCAACCCATTGGCCAGCAGCGCGATCGCACTGTCGAACTCGTGGTCGAACCGGAACGCGCCTCGCAGCGTCAGCTCCCGCGTCATGAGCACATTGCCTGCGAACGGGGTGTCGCCGGGCGGCAGGGTTCCGACCTGTACGACGGTGCCTCCGCGGCGTACTCGCTCCAGACAGGTACGCAGGCCAGCCGCCGTACCGGACGCCTCGATCGCAACGTCGATCTCATCCGGCCAGTCAGTGTCGCCAACCTTGATCGTCTGCGTCGCACCCACCTGAGTCGCCAGCGCCAACGGCGTCTCGTGCAGATCGGTGACGATCACCTCGACCGCGCCGGCCTGTCGTAGCGCGGCCACCACCAAGAGGCCGATCGGTCCCGAGCCGGTGACCATCGCTCGTTTGCCGTCGACGTCGCCTGCCTGGCGGACGGCGTGGATCGCGACCGACAACGGCTCGGCGAGCACCGCCGTACGAAGGTCCAGTCCAGCCGGCAAGACCCGCACCTGGTCGGTTCGGACGATCAGTTGCTGGACGAAACCGCCTTGGATGTGCGGGTTCCTCGCCGCACTGCCCAGGTAGTTGCTGTAGGCACAGATATTGCGCCGGTCGTTGAGGCACTCGGAGCATTTGCCGCACGGCGTCGCCGGATGGATCCCGACCGGCGTACCTTCGGGCAGCCCGTCCACGCCGCCGCTGATCCGCCCGACCACTTCGTGCCCGAGGACGAGCGGCTCGCGGATCCGGAAGTCCCCGACGCCGCCGTCGTGGTAGTAGTGCAGGTCCGAGCCGCAGATCCCGCCGTACTCGATGCCGACGGCAACTTGCCCCGGCCCGGGCTCTGTCGTACCGCGCTCCTCGATCCGCAGATCCCCCGCGGCATGCACCACACACCCGAACACGTAACCCACCACCCTCAAGTCGCCGTCCGCCGAGAATATCTGGCGTCGGAGCTGGGTGTATCGCCGCGGGTTGCCGGTGCCTCCGTCTGAATAAGGGGAGGAACTGTCATGAGCAACACACTCGAACCACACCGGAGGCGGACCAGGACCGTACGGCGCTCGCACCGTCGGCTGATCGTCACGATCAACATCGCCCAGGCTCTCGTCGCGCTGCCGTGTCTCGTTGCGGCGTACGGGCTGGCCGAACACCTGGTCGCAGCCCAGGAGGCCGTCGGCCCGCACCAGGTCGCAAGCCGATCAGCCCATTGGCCGGTCGACTTCGCGATCACACTGAACATGAGCCTGCTCATCGTCGGCGCCGCCGCCGGCGCGGTCGGCAGCGTCATCCAGCAGAGCATGACGTTCGCCCGCACGACCGGCGCGAATCACCAGGTCGCGTGGTACATCATGCGTCCACTCTGGTCGGCCCTACTCGCCTCCGTCTCGGTGATCGCCGTCAACACCGGCCTGATCAGCATCGGCGACGAATCCACCTCCAGCGCCGGCGTAGCCGTCCTGGTCCTAACCGGCGCCCTAACCGGCCTCTTCACCGACCAGGCCCTAGCCCGCCTCCGCCGAATCTTCAACCGCCCACCCCGCACCTGACCTCACACCCGCCGAAGCCGCAGAACGCTGGTCAACATCGGCAGAGTGAACTCACCGCGAGCGGTCTCCGGGCGGCTCGCCAGGTAGGCGTGGATGCGGGTCAGCGTGGCGTCTCGTTCGTCGTCTGGCATGACCAACATGCCCGCGCGGGTGGCGAGGGTCGCGACAAGAGAGTCCGCAGTACGCCGCTGCCCGTGCGCAAACTCAGCCTGCTCAGCCGGGCCGAACCACGCCTCCGGAAAGTGCATGCCGGCCGCCTCCACCCGCCAACTCCCAGGCGTATCACGCGGACCGATCGCCGCACTCCCACTCACCCGCGCCAGCCCGTCGACCCATTCCACCCGGTCGTCCACAACATTCCACAGCCCCGCCAGAACCCCACCAGGCACAAGCACCCTGGCAATCTCCGGCCCTGCCACCGCCATGTCGAACCAGTGCATAGCGTTCCCGGCGACCACGACATCCACCGCCCCATCCGCGAGTGGTATCCCCTCGGCTCCACCCGCCAAGGCGCGTACCCCGGGCAACCCCCGCCGCAACTCCCTCAACATCCCCGGATCAGGTTCAACGGCAACAACGTCGACCCCCATCTCAACCAACGTCGCCGTCAACTTCCCGGTCCCAGCCCCAAGATCAAGCACCCGCGAGCCCGGCGCCACCTCCAACACCCACCCCACCGCCGCCCGCGCATAATCCGGCCGATGCTCCGCATAAGCCCCCGCCACCTGCCCAAACCCCGACCCAAGCCCCACCCGCTCACCCTCACCCATCCCCCGAACCTACCCACCACCCACCCACGGCAACACTCACGCGCCGCCAGAGGCAGCAGATGATGAGCCACCCCGAACGGCGTCGGATTCCGCGGGACCAGTCGTCCCGGCAAGATCAGTCGCCCAGGGAACATCCACGCCCGCCGCGAAGCGGCCAACAAAACAGCCGCCGCGAAGCGGTGACCGATTCCGCGGGACCAGTTGCCGCAAAGCGCAGTCGCCGGAGGAACATCCGCGTACGCCGCGAAGCGGCCAACAAAACAGCCGCCGCGAAGCGGTGACCGATTCGCGGGTGTCCGGGGTGGGGTTAGCGGAAGTCGCGGGATTTGGTGCGGGCGGCTAGGGGGAGGCGTTCTAGGTGTTCGGCGGAGAGGTTGGTTACTTCGCCGGCGCGTTCTACCCGGCCTCGGATGATGAGGGCGGCGGCGTTGCGGGCTACGGCGGCGTGGTGGTGCCAGCAGCCTACGGTGATGACGATGTTGGCCATGCCGGTCTCGTCTTCGAGGTTCATGAAGGTGACGCCGGAGGCGGTGGCGGGCCGTTGGCGGTGGGTGACGACGCCGGCTACCCGGACGCGGGAGCCGTTGGGGGCTTCGCGGAGTTGGGCGGCGGACAGGATGCCTTCGGCGCGGAGTCTTTCGCGGACGCGCTCCATCGGGTGGCTGGTGGTGGTGATCGAGGTGGACCACAGGTCGGCCATGTCGGCCTCGATGTCGCTCATCCCGGGCAGCGTCGGCGGCGGGCCGACGGCGGTGATGCCGGCCAGCTGACCGGGACGCTCCTCGGCCGCGCGCCCTGCCTCCCACAACGCCTGCCGCCGGTCGAGTCCGAAGCAGTCGAACGCGCCGGCCGTCGCGAGCGCCTCGACCTGAGCCGCACTGATCCCGGTACGCCGGACCAGGTCGGCCATCTCGCTGAACGGCCCACCCCGCTCCCGCTCCTCGACGATCAGCTTCGCGCCCTTCTCCCCCACCGTGCGTACTTCGGACAACCCGAGCCGGACCGCGAACACACCGTCCCGGCGATGCGCGGTGTTGTCGAACGGAGCCTTCGGGTCGAACGGACCCACCAACGGCTGCGGGTCCGCCAGACAGTCCGGCGAACCGGTCGGCCCGGTGCGCTCCTGCCCGTCGACCAGCAGCTCGAGCCCCGCGTCGACACCCGAGAGATGCAGGTGCGGACGGCGTACTTCGACGCCGTGGCGGCGGGCGTCGGCCACCAGGGACTGCGGCGAATAGAACCCCATCGGCTGGGCTCGCAGCAGTGCGGCCAGGAACGCGGCCGGGTAGTGCAGCCGCAGCCACGTGCTGGAGTAGACGAGCAGCGCGAAGCTGATCGAGTGCGATTCGGCGAATCCGAAGTTCGCGAACGCTTCGATCTTCTCGTAGATCTCGTCGGCCAGGTCTCCGGTGATCCCGTTGCCGGCCATCCCGGCGTACAGCTTGTCCTTCAGCGACGAGATCTTCTCGATGCCGCGTTTGGACCCCATCGCGCGGCGGAGCAGGTCGGCCTCGTCGCCGTCGATCTCGCCGACCGCCATCGCCATCTGCATCAGCTGCTCCTGGAACAGCGGCACGCCCATCGTCCGCTCCAGCACTGGTCGCAGCTTCGGGTGCAGGTAGGTGATCGGCTCCTCCCCGGTCCGGCGGCGGATGTACGGGTGGACGGCGCCGCCCTGGATCGGGCCTGGGCGGATCAGCGCGATCTCGGTGACCAGGTCGTAGAAGCGTCGCGGTTTCAGTCGCGGCAGGGTCGCCATCTGTGCGCGGGACTCGACCTGGAACACGCCCACCGAGTCCGCCCGGCAGAGCTGGTCATAGACGCCTGCCTCCTCCCGCGGGATCGTGTGCAGCTCCCACGACTCGCCGATCTGCTCGCGGACCATGTCCAGGCAGTACTGCAGCGCGGCCAGCATGCCGAGCCCGAGCAGGTCGAACTTCACCAGCCCCATCCACGCACAGTCGTCCTTGTCCCATTGCAGGACGGTCCGCTTCTCCATCCGGGCATGCTCGATCGGCACCACCTCGCCGACCGGGCGCTCGGTCAGCACCATCCCGCCGGAGTGGATCCCGAGATGCCGCGGGAACTTCAGCAGCTCGGTCGCCATCGACACCACCTGCGGCGGGATGTCGTGCTCGGTCGAGGTGACCTCCGGACTCCAGCCGTCCACCTGCTTCGACCACGCGTCCTGCTGACCGACGGAGTACCCCAGGGCCTTCGCCATGTCGCGGACGGCGGACTTCGGACGGTAGGAGATCACGTTCGCCACCTGGGCGGCGTTGTGGCGTCCGTACTTCTCGTAGACGTGCTGGATCACCTCTTCCCGCCGGCCCGAGTCGAAGTCGACGTCGATATCCGGCTCCTCGGCCCGGGTGGTGGCCAGGAACCGCTCGAACGGCAGGTTGTAGAGGATGCTGTCGACCGCGGTGATCCCGAGCGCGTAGCAGACCGCCGAGTTCGCCGCCGAGCCGCGACCCTGGCAGAGGATCCCGTTGTCGTGCGCGAACCGGACGATGTCCTCGACGATCAGGAAGTACCCCGGGAAGCCCTTCTCCTCGATGACATCGAGCTCCCGCTCCAGCCGCTCATAGGCATCCGGCCGCTGCGCACGAGTCCCGTACCGGCTGGCGGCGCCGGCGAACGTCAGCTCCCGCAACCACGACATCGGATCATGACCATCAGGTACGTCGCGGAGCGGCAGCTTCGGCTTCGCCCGCGCGAGGTCGAACGCGAGCTGGTCGGCCAGCGTCACCGAGCGCGCCACGGCCCCGTCGTACCGCCGGAAGCGGGCCGCCATCTCCTCCCCCGAGCGCACGAACGCCATCCCGCTCGGTGGCAGCCAGCCGTCCATCGAGTCCAGGTCGCGCCTGGCTCGCACCGCGGCCAGCGCGGCGGCGAGCTTGTGCTTGGCCGGGACCGCGTAATGAACGTTGTTTGTGGCAACTACCGGGAGGCCGCGGTCGGCGGCGAGGTCGGCCAGGATCCGGTTCCGTGTGGTGTCCGCGGGCAGATGGTGGTCGATCAGCTCGACGACCACGCGGTCCTTACCGAACAACGCGGTCAACCGGTCGAGCTCACGGGCCGCGGCGGCCGGACCGTCGGCATGCCCACCGAGCTCCAGCGCCTGCCGGACCAGGCCTTTACGGCAGCCGGTGAGGATCACCCACTGGTCGCGGCCGACAGCAGCCAGCTTCTCCAGCACATAGACCGGCTTCCCCTTCTCCCCTCCGGCCAACTGCGCCTCGGTGATCGCACCGGCCAATGTGTGATACCCGTCCTGCCCCTCCGCCAGCACCAGCAGGTGACTGCCCTCCGGATCGGCCACGCCGTTCTGCGGGCCGGTCAGCCCCAGCGACAGCTCGGCTCCGAAGACAGTGGGCAACGAGTACGCCGCGGCGGCCTCGGCGAACCGGGCCGCGCCGTAGAACCCGTCGTGATCGGTCAGCGCCAGCGCATGCAGCCCTTGGCGGACCGCCGCCTCGACCAGGTCCTCGGGCTGGGAGGCGCCGTCCAGGAAGGAGAAGTTCGAATGGGCGTGGAGCTCGGCATACGGCACCGCGTGCTCGGGGCGTCGCACGACGTCGGGGACATACGGCCCGCGGTGCTGCGACCACGCCGGGCTGTCACCGCCGTCGCCCGTCACCGGCCGGCCGCCGTGGCTGCCCGGGCGGGAGCGGTCCGACAGCTTGCGCTCCAGCTCCGACCACTTGATCGGCGGATTGTTGTAGCCCATCGCACTCACCTCCCGTTGGGATCAAGACTAGAACATATGTTCGACAGCACGCAAAATGAGTGGCAGCCGGGTGAGGGATTGGATACCTTGCCGTGGTCCGTGACATCACACCCGGAGGTGAGGCCCCCATGAACGCTGTAGCGCAGCGGGTGCTCACCCCCTCGTGGTCACGGGCGGGCGACTGACGTAGGTGTCGGTCGGGAGCGCCTCGAGAAGCTCCCGGAAGGAAACACCTATGAACACTTTGACGCTCTCGCGTGTCGCCGAGAACCAGTGGCACGCGATCGAGAACGACCTGGTCGTCGGCCGTGGGCACGCCTCACGGCGGCTCGACGGCAGGACCTTCCTCAGCATCGACACCTGGCGCGACTCGGTCTTCGACCAGCTCGCCACCGCGATGCTCGCCGACCAGTCGGCACCGCTCTACACCGTGGTCGACGAGACCGACCACGACCTCACAGCCAAGTGGGAACGCGCCGGCTTCACCCGCGAGCGCCGCGAGTCGGAGTTCGTCGTACCCACAAACCTCACACCGGCCGACCCGCCGTCAGGAGTGGTCATCGAGACCGCCCCGACCGAGGCCGAGCTGCGCGAACTCGACCGTGCGATCCGCGCAGAGGTCGAGGCGACCGTCGGCTGGCAGACCATGCCCGCCGAGGTGCTGCCGTGGCAAGGCGGGACGAGACCGCTCGACCCGTCGAAGTACACGGTCGCGACAAAGGACGGCCGGTACGTCGGACTGGTCCGCGTCGCGACCAGGACTCGGCGCCCGCGGATCGGGCTGGTCGCAGTACTGGCCGCCGAACAGCGGCACGGCATCGGCCGCGCCGTGCTGACCCAAGCGCTCAGCCGGCTGCATCAGGCCGGTTTCGAGGCCGCCACGACGGAGGTCGACGAGACCAACACGGCCGCACTGGCGCTGTTCGAAGAGATCGGCGCCGAACGCACCGGCGGCAGTCTCGAACTGATCAGCGGGAAGGCCTGACCATGCCCAGGAAAGCAGGCGCCATCGAGGTCGAGGGCACGGTCGTCGAGTGCCTCCGCAACGCCAACTTCCGGGTCGAGCTCACCAACGGCCACAAGGTGCTGGCGCACATCAGCGGGAAGATCCGGAAGAACTACATCAAGATCCTCCCCGAGGACCACGTCCTGGTCGAGCTCAGCCCCTACGACCTGAACCGGGGCCGGATCATCTTCCGCTACCGAACCTGATCCATCTCACACACCTCCCGTCGGGATCAAGACTAGAACATGTGTTCGATCAAGCGGTAATCTGAAAACATGCTTGGTCGGTTCACGGTTCGCCCGTCCGACGACGGATCCAACGGGTTCGGCGTCTGGGACGGTGCGGTCAACGGGTGGCGTGCGACAGGTCTCGACGACGAGGAGAAAGCCTACGAGTTAGCCTCCGATCTCGACGTGCAGTACGACGCGCACGGGCCACGCCCGGCCGACGCGATCCGTCACGTCGAGCCTGCCCAGGACGTCCAGCAAGCCAGCTGGTCGACCGGCAAGCTCGACGTGTGGATCCGCGACAACGGCGAGTGGCTCGGGCGGGTCCGCGACAAGGACGGCCACATCACCTGGGTCCCCGGCGGCAACCTGCGTCCGCTCTAGACCGCCCTGGACGCTCGAGGGCCGGGGTGCCAGACTCCGGAGATGAGCCGCTACGGTCAGCAGTTCGGCCCGGACTTCACCTTCCTCGGCGTCCCGGCCTGCGACCTGGACGACCCGGCGTCGTACGCGGATGCTCAAGTGGTCATCCTCGGCGCGCCCTTCGACGGCGGTACGTCGCACCGCCCGGGGGCGCGCTTCGGCCCGATGGCGATCCGGATGCGCGACTACCTCGGCCACGACGGGTCCCGGCCCAGCCTGGCGCTGCGTACCGACGGCCTGGTCGACCTGAACGTGGTCGACGCCGGTGACGTGGAGATGTACTCCGGTGACATCGAGGTCGCCCTGCCCGCGCTCGAAGCAGCGGTCGAGAAGGTGACCCGGTCGGGCGCGATCCCGATCGTGCTCGGCGGCGACCACTCGATCGCGTTCCCGGACGCGAAGGGGGTCGCGAACGTGCTCGGCCACGGCCGGGTGTCGATGCTGCACTTCGACGCGCACGCCGACACCGGCGACATCGAGTTCGGGTCGTTGTGGGGTCACGGGCAACCGATGCGCCGGCTGATCGAGTCCGGTGCGTTGCGCGGTGACCGGTTCCTGCAGATCGGTCTGCGCGGTTACTGGCCGCCGCCGGACACGCTCGACTGGATGGCCGAACAGAACATGCGGTCCTACGAGATGACCGAGATCGTGCACCGCGGGCTGGACGAGTGCCTGACCGAGGCGTTCACGATCGCGACCGACGAGTGCGACGGCGTGTTCCTGTCCGTCGACATCGACGTGTGCGATCCCGGTCACGCTCCCGGCACCGGCACGCCCGAGCCGGGCGGTCTGACCGCGCGCCAGTTGCTGGACGCCGTACGCCGGATCTGCCTCGAACTGCCTGTCGCCGGGATGGACGTGGTCGAGGTCAGCCCGCCGTACGACCACGCCGACATCACCGCCGCGCTGGCCAATCGCGTGGTGCTGGAGGCCGTGTCGGCGATCGCCCGCAAGCGTCAGGACGAACGCGACGGGACCCGCTGGGATCCCGGCCGGCCGCTGCTGGGTGGCCGGCCCACGCCGGGCTGACCTGTTCCCAGCACAGGCGGCCGGGTGCCACACTCCGAAGAGGGTGGGGAATTGCGGGCACCTCCATCGAGGGGAGGCAGCATGGCGATGACCGCGCGGCAGCTGTTCCGCCGCAAGCCGGTTCCGGAGATGTCGCAGGAGAGCGGGAGCGACTCCGGCCAGAGCGAGCTGGTCCGATCGATCGGGTTGTTCCAGCTCTCCATGTTCGGTATCGGCGCCACCATCGGTACCGGTATCTTCTTCGTTCTCGCGCAGGCCGTCCCCGTGGCCGGACCGGCGGTGATCTGGTCGTTCGTGATCGCCGGTGTGGTCGCCGGACTGACCGCGATCTGCTACGCCGAGCTGGCCAGCGCGGTCCCGGTGTCGGGTTCGTCGTACTCGTACGCCTACGCGACGCTGGGCGAGCTGCCCGCGATCGGCGTGGCCGCGTGTCTGCTGCTGGAGTACGGCGTGTCGGCCGCGGCCGTCGCGGTCGGCTGGTCGCAGTACCTGAACGAATTGTTCGACAACCTCTTCGGCTTCACGCTGCCGGACAAGCTGTCCCAGGCGCCTGAACAGGGCGGCGTGTTCAACCTGCCCGCGGTCATCCTGGTCGCGCTCTGCACGCTGCTGCTGATCCGCGGCGCGAGCGAGTCGGCCAAGACCAACGCGGTGATGGTGTGCCTGAAGATCGGCGTGCTGATCCTGTTCATCGTGCTCGGGCTGAAGGGCTGGAACTCCGACAACCTGTCGAACTTCGCGCCGTTCGGCATCACCGGGATCACCTCGGCCGCCGGCATCATCTTCTTCTCCTACATCGGTCTGGATGCCGTCTCGACCGCCGGTGAGGAGGTCAAGAACCCGCGGCGGACGATGCCGCTGGCAATCCTGATCGCGCTCGTCACGGTCACCGGGCTCTACATCGTGGTCACGCTGGTCGCGGTCGCGGCCCAGCCGGCAGACCAGTTCAAGGACCAGGAGGCCGGGCTGTCCGCGATCCTGGAGAAGGTGACCGGATCGTCCTGGCCGGCCACGGTCCTGGCCGCGGGCGCGGTGATCTCGATCTTCAGCGTCACGCTGATCGTCATCTACGGCCAGACCCGCATCCTGTTCGCGATGGCGCGCGACGGGATGATCCCCGAGCTGTTCCACAAGGTGAACCCGCGCACGCACACCCCGGTACCGAACACGCTGATCGTCGCGGTGCTGATCGCGCTGCTGGCCGGGCTGATCCCGATCAACTTCCTCGCCGAGATGACCAGCATCGGCACGCTGGTCGCGTTCCTGGTCGTGTCGATCGGCGTGATGGTACTGCGCCGTACGCACCCTGAACTGCCGCGCGGCTTCAAGGTGCCGGGCTATCCGGTCACGCCGGTCCTGTCGATCCTGGGCTGTCTGTGGATCATCAAGGACCTGCGCGCGGTGACGATCTACGTGTTCCTGATCTGGCTGGCCGTCGCCTTGATCTGGTACTTCGTCTACGGCTTCAAGCACTCGCATCTCGGCCGGAACGAGCACGTCGGGCTGATCCACGACGAGGACGGACCGCAGCCATGACGATGATCGTCGGCTACGCCCCCGACGAGCGTGGAAAGGCAGCGCTGCACCTGGCCGGCATGCTGGCCAGGTCGGCGGGCGACAACCTGATCGTGTGCAGCGTCGTACCCGCGCCGTGGGTGCCCGGGATGGCGCGGGTGGACGCGGAGTACCAGGAGTTCCTGACGCAGGGCGCCGACCAGGCGCTGGAGCGGGCCCGGAGCTTTCTGCCCGGGGACGTTCCGGCGACGTACGTCCGGCACAGCGCGCGGTCGGCGCCGGCCGGGCTGCTCGAGCTGGCCGAGCAGAACGACGCCCGGCTGATCGTGCTCGGGTCGTCGTCGGCCGGCGTGTTCGGCCACATCGCGCTCGGCAGTGTCACCGACCGGCTGCTGCACAGCTCGCACGTCTCACTCGCACTGGCCACCCGGGGCTTCCGCTGCCCGGCCGACCGCACGGTGTCCCGGGTGACCGCGGCCTTCGGCGGCACCGAGAGCGCCGAGGACCTGGTCCTGGCCGCTGCCTCGGTCAGCGCCGACGTCCACGCATCGTTGCGGATAGCAACGTTCGCGGTCTGGAACCGGCCCGCGTACACGACCACGCTGGGCACGGACTCCGAGGACCTGGTGATGCAGGAATGGCGGTCCGAGCTGGACAAGACGGTGAGCGCCACGCTCGCGCAGGTGCAGGAGCTGCCCGAGCGCCCGCGCACGATCGAGACGGTGGTCGGGTCCGGTACGACGTGGGCCGAGGCGATCGACGAGATCGGCTGGGAGGCAGGCGACGTCCTGGTGGTCGGGTCGAGCGAGCTGGGACCGATCGCCCGCGTCTTCCTGGGGTCACGGGCGACCAAGATCCTGCGCCACTCCCCTGTCCCGGTGCTGGTGATCCCGCGCCGGCGGGCCGAACAGCTGGCCGAGCAGGCCGGCGAGAACTGACCACTCGATCATGAGTGATCTGCTCTCGCTGTTCCCACCCGGGAGCCGGCTCGATGTCGACGGCACAGTTGTGGTCGGCGGGTGCCGTGCGGACGACCTGGCGGCCGAGTTCGGTACGCCGGTTCTCGTCGTCGCCGAGCAGGCGCTCCGGGCCCGCGCCCGCGAGTACCGCGACGAGCTGGCCGCCCGCCGGCCCGGCTCGCGCGTCGTCTTCGCGTCGAAGGCGTTCCCGTGTACGGCGGTCCAGCGGGTCATGGTCGAGGAAGGACTCGGCCTCGACGTCGCGGGCGGCGGCGAGATCCTGACCGCGCTCAAGGCCGGGGTCGATCCGGGCCTGATCGTGCTGCACGGCAACGCGAAGAGCGACGAGGAGATCGCGCTCGCCGTCGAGCACGGTATCGGCCTGGTCGTGGTCGACAACGCCGATGACGTGGACCGGCTGGAAGCGACCGGGCGGCCGCAGGACGTGCTGGTGCGGATCATCCCGGGCGTGACCGCGGACACCCACGCACATGTGCTGACCGGGCACGCGGGCTCCAAGTTCGGTCTCGCCCCGGCGGACGCGGCTGCGCTGATCCGGCGGATCGAGCACAGCCCACGGCTGCGAATGCGCGGTCTGCACGTTCATGTCGGTTCGCAGATCCTCGACGTCGAGCCGTTCGCGGAGTCCGTCGCGCCGATCGCGCGGCTCGGCGAGTTCGAGATCTACGACCTGGGCGGTGGGCTGGGGGCGCGCTACACCTGGGCGGACAAGCCGCCGAGTGTGGCGGCGTACCTGGACGCTCTGATCGGCGCGGCGAAGCAGCACCTCCCCGCATCCGCGCAGCTGATCATCGAACCTGGACGCAGCATGGTCTGTACGGCGGCGACCACGATCTACCGCGTCACCACGGTGAAACGCGGCGCGATCACCTTCGTCGCCGTCGACGGCGGGATGGGCGACAACCTGGAGGTCGCGTTGTTCGAGCAGCGGTTCGAGGCCGGTATCGTCGGGCGCTTCGACGGGCCCGGCCTGGAGAGCGTGACCGTGGTCGGGCGGCACTGCGAGAGCGGTGACGTGCTGGTCGACGGCGTACCGCTGTCCGCGCCGGCGGTCGGGGATCTGCTCGCGATCCCGGCGACCGGGGCGTACTGCTACACGATGGCGAACAACTACAACGGCAACCGCCGGATCCCGGTCGTCTTCGCGAACGAGGGCGTCCCGCGTCTCGTCGTCCGCCGGGAGACCTGGGACGACCTGATGGCCCGGGACGTCGACTAGCCGACGAGGAGAAGGCCATGGCGACCCATCCACTCGAGCCGCTGGACGAGCACGAGTTCCGGCAGACGGCCGCGATCCTGCGGCGGGACGAGGAGCTCGACGGGTCCTGGCGGTTCGCCGGGATCGAGCTGCTCGAGCCGGACAAGGCGGCGGTCAAAGCCTGGCGGTCCGGTGACGCCGTACCGCGGACCGCGTTCGCCGTGCTGTGGAACCGGGCCGACAACCAGACCTGGGAGGCGGTCGTCGACCTGACCGGCGACCGGGTGGTCTCCTGGACGCACGTCCCCGGCGTGACGCCGAACTTCACCACCGACGAGTACTACGAGGTCGACGCGGCGATGCGGGCGCACCCGGACGTCGCCGCCGCGCTGGCCGTGCGCGGCATCACCGACCTGTCCCTGGTCCTGATCGAGGTCTGGACGTACGGCAAGGCGCTGATGCCGGAGAAGTACCGTGACCGCAGGCTCGGCTGGTGTGACATCTGGTACCGCGAGACGCCGGAGAGCAATGCGTACGCGCATCCGGTGTCCGGTCTCAAGGTCGTCGTCGACATGAACACCCTCGAGCTGCTCGAGCTCGAGGACGACCACAATCACGGCCAGCCGGACGTCACCGCGGAGTACGTCCCAGGACCGTGGACCGGGGCGCTGCGCACCGACCTGAAGCCGCTGGAGATCAGTCAGCCCGAGGGCGTCTCGTTCACGCTCGACGGCACCGAGCTGCGCTGGCAGAACTGGAACCTGCGACTCGGTTTCAACCACCGCGAGGGCCCGGTGATCTACCAGGTCGGGTACGGCGGCCGCGACATCGCCTACCGGATGTCGTTCGCCGAGCTGATGGTCCCGTACCGCGACGCGTCGTTCGACCACTACCGGCGTACTGCGTTCGACATCGGCGAATGGGGTCTCGGGTTCATGACCACGTCGCTCGAGCTGGGCTGCGACTGCCTCGGCGAGATCCGCTACCTGGACGCCGTGCTGCACGACACCCGCGGCGAGCCGTACACGATCAAGAACGCGATCTGCCTGCACGAAGAGGACAACGCCGTGCTGTGGAAGCACGTGGACCACACCAACGGCGCCGAGGTACGCCGGATGCGCCGGCTGGTCGTGTCGTGCCACGTGACGGTCGCGAACTACGAGTACCTCGTTTACTGGCGCTTCTACCAGGACGGCAATATCGAGTGCGAGGTCCGGGCCACCGGGCTGATGGTGACGACGCCGTACGCCGGTCCCGCGCCCGCGACCGGGACCGTGGTCGACAAGCAGACGTACGCGCCGTTCCACCAGCACTTCCTGGTCGCCCGGCTCGACCTCGACGTGGACGGCGACGGCAACACGGCGTACGAGGTGGACTCGCGTGCGCTGCCGGTGTCGGAGAGCAATCCGTACGGGCTGGCCGTCGTCACCGACGCGACGCCGATCCGGTCCGAGTCCGAGGCCGGCCGGGACTTCAATTGGTCGACCCAACGGTCCTGGAAGGTGGCGAACCCGAACCGGGTGAACGCGCTCGGCACGCATCCGGCGTACAAACTCGTCCCGAGCGCGTCGATCCCGCCGCTGATGGATCCGGGTACGCCGCAGTTCCTCCGCGCGCCCGTCATCGGGCACACGCTCTGGGTCACCCGCCACCATGACGAGGAACGCTGGCCGTGCGGTGACTACCCGACCCAGTCCAGCACCGACGACGGCATGAGCCGCTGGATCGCCGACGACGAGTCACTGGAGAACACCGACCTCGTGCTCTGGTACGTCTTCGGCATCCACCACATCACCCGGGTCGAGGACTGGCCGGTGATGCCCGCCGACACCGTCTCGTTCTGGCTCAAACCGTTCGGTTTCTTCGACCGGAATCCGTCCATCGACGTCCCGCCCTCGATCAAGGCCGACGGCAAGGTCTGCCACCACGACTGAAGCGCCTACGTGTTCGGCCTGGGCTTTACCGGTTTCGTCCCCGGCTTCTTCGAGTCGGGCGGCTTGGGGTTCGGGTTGCCGATCATCTTCTTCGGCGGATTCACGAAGCGTTCGACCGGGAACCCGCGGATGGCACCCTGCATGGCGCTCTCCCAGAGCGGGCCGGCCGTGCCGGAGCCGGTCGGGTCGGCGATGTCCACGCCGTTCAGCGTGTGGTGGAACATCAGGTTCGTGTACGGCAGGCTGGCGTCCGCGACGACGGCCGCCGCGGCGAGGTTCGGGGTGTAGCCGGCGAACCAGACCGCCAGGTTCTGCTGGATCGTGCCGGTCTTGCCGGCCATGTCGCGGCTGCCGAAGCGCAGCCGACCACCGGTGCCGCCCGGCATCATCACCTGGCTGAGGACCCGGTTGACCCCGTCCGCCACCGCCCGCGGCAACACCTGCTTGCAGGCGAAGCCCGGCCCGGGGATCGCCTTGCCGGCCTTGTCCCGGATCGACGTGACGACGAGCGGCTTGCAGTACTTCCCGCGCGCCGCGAACGTCGCGTACGCGTTCGACAGCATCAGCGGTGTCACGTACCCGACGCCCAGCGTCATCGACGCCACCTGGTCGAGCGGCTCGCCGGTCTGGCCGTTGTACATCCCGAGCTTGGCCGCGATCTTCGCGATCGGGCACAGCCCGGTCCGCTGCGACAGCTGCAGGAAGTAGGTGTTGGTCGAGAACCGCGCCGCCTCGACCATGGTCAGGTCACCGCTGTGCGTCGAGTTCCTCGGCTGGTACGTCGGATCGCGCGTGTACCCGGTACAGGTCTTGAACTTCTTGTTCCGCAGGTCGATCTGCTCCGGCGAGTTGATCCGGTAGTCCATCGGGATGCCTCGCGACAGGGCCGCCGCGATCGTGAACGCCTTCATCGTCGAGCCGTTCTGGAACCCGCCGAACCCGCCGGCGTACGACTTCTCGACGTTGTAGTTGTAGTTGGTGTGGTTGCGCCCGTTGCCGTACGGCTTGCTCTGCACCATCGCCTTGACCAGCCCGGTGCCCGGTTCGACGATTGTGATCGCGGCCGCGGACGTGTCGGTGCGCTTGCTGTGCTTGTCGATCGACGCCTGCGCGGCCGCCTGGAGCTGCGGGTCGATCGAGGTCCGGATCAGCAGGCCGCCGGTCTTCAGGTAGTGGTCGCGGTCCTTCGGGGTCACGCCGAGCGCCGGGTTGGCCAGCAGCTTCGAGACCACGTAGTCGCAGTAGAACGGGTACCGCGAGTTGGCGCAGCCGTTCGGCACCGGCTCGACGGTGGCCAGGTCGATCACCGGCGTCCGCAGCGCCTGGTTGGCCTGGTGGACCGTGATCACGCCGAGTTCGAGCATCCGCTTGATCACCACGTCGCGGCGCGCCTTCGAGCGGGTCAGGTCGTTCGTCGGGTCGTACCCGGTCGGGTTCTTCACCAGCCCGGCCAGCAGCGCCGCCTGCGGGAGCGTGAGTTTCTCGGCGGTGGTCCGGAAGTAGTGCTGCGCGGCGGCCTGGACGCCGTACGAGCCGTCGCCGAAGTTCGCCAGGTTCAGGTACCGCTCGAGGATCTCGTCCTTGGACAGCTGGCTCTCGACCGCGATCGCGTACCGCAGCTCGGTCAGCTTCCGCTGGTACGAGACCTCGGTGGCCTTCGCCCGGTCGGAGGCCGTCCGCGCCTTCTCGACCAGGCTCATCTTCACGAACTGCTGGGTGATGCTCGACCCGCCCTGCTGCACCTCGCCGCCGGTCTGGTTGCGCACCATCGCCCGCAGCGTGCCTTTCAGGTCGAGCGCGCCGTGCTCGTAGAAGCGCGAGTCCTCGATCGCGACGATCGCCTTGCGCATGATCGGACTCACGCTGCCGAGCGGGACCGGGACCCGGTTCTGCTCGTACAGCGTGGCGATCAGCGTGCCGTCCGCCGCCAGGATGCGGCTGCGGACGGCCAGCGGATCGGTCTGGAACTCGACCGGCAGATTCTCGACGGTCGCTGCGACGTCAGCAGCACCCTGCCCGGCGAATCCGGCGAACGGGACCGCGAGGCCCGCCGCCAGGGCGCCCGACAACACGCTCACGCCGATGAACAAGATCAACGACCGAGCCCAACCGCGACCGCCCCTGTCGGTTCGCACCACCTCTACAGAGTAGGCGAGAGATCACTCCGCGGGTACCCCGGAATTGATTGCCTCGATCAACTTTGGTCTCAATTCCCTTGCAGTGATGACCGCATCGACCGATCCGACGTCGCGCGCCCGCTCGATACTGTGCACCCGATCGAACTCGGTCGCGACCTCGCCGAGCTTCTCCGCCCGTACGACGGTTCGCACATCCGCAAGCTCGGTGGCCAACGCAGCCCGCTCCGCCCCGGTCGCCTCGCCGACCCGTTCGGCCAGCGTCGCGACCCGCGGATCCGCGGCGGTCCGCGCGTCGACCTCACCCGCGAAGACAACCGCGGCGGCCGGCGCGCCGCCGAGCACCGAGGCGAACGATCCCTCGACCGCGAGCACGGTCATTGACGGATTCAGCGACTTCGAGAACACCACGAACGCGCCGCCGTGGTACCGCGAGACGACGCAGAAAACGATCGGTCCCCGGAAGTTCACGATCGCGCGGCCGATCTCGGCGCCGTACTCGAGCTGCAGGTTCCGCATCGAGTCCGGTGATCCGTCGAAGCCGGACAGGTTCGCCAGCACGACCAGCGGTCGGTTGCCGCTGGCCGAGTTGATCGCCCGCGCCACCTTCTTCGACGACCGCGGGAACAGCGTGCCCGCGGTGTAGGTGTCCGGGCCGTCGGTGGGCGGGAAGCCCCGCCGCGGCACCGACTTGGACTCGATCCCGACCAGACAGACCGGGAACCCGCCGAGCCGCGCGTCCTGCACGACCGCGGTGTCGGCGTCGGCCATCCCGGCCCAGCGCTCCAGCACCGGGTGGTCCTGGTCGGTGACGGCCCGCATCAGCGTGCGGATGTCGAACGCCTTCTTCCGGTCCGGGTTCGTCGCAGGCGAGAAAATCTCACCGATCGTCTTGAAATCGCTTCCGGCCACCTCGTGCGGGTACGGCGTGACGTCGCGATCCACCGGGTCCGACGTGACGGCCCGGCGCGGACCGCGCTCCCCCGGTACGACGTACGTGTGGTCGTAGTGCGTCATCAACACGTCCCGGGCCGCCTTCAGGTCGGGCGCCCAGTACTGCGCCTGGCCGTTCGGGCCCATCACCCGGTCGTACCCGCCGATGCCGAAGTTGTCCTCGGCCGACACGCTGCCGGAGAAGTCCAGCGTCTGCTTGCCGGTCAGCACCATCGCGCTGTCCGGCGTCATCACCAGGATGCCCTTGGTGTGCATCAGCATCGTCGCCTCGGCGTTCCAGTACGGCTGCGCGCCGACGTTGATCCCCGCGACCACGACGTTGATCTCGCCGCCGTCCTGGGTGAACTCGACGATCCGCTTCAGCGCCTTCGCGACCCAGTCCATGTTCTCGGTACCGGAGTCCATCGAGATCCGGGCGCCGGCCGACAGCGAGTACCACTCGACCGGGACCTGCATCCGCTCGGCCAGGTCGAGCGCGGCGATGATTCGCGCACACTCCCCCTCGGCGACCGCACCGAGCGCCATCGTCGGGTCGCCGCTCATCGCGACCCGGGTGACGCCCTCGGGGTACCGCTCACTGGGCGTGGTGACGATGCCGACGATGATGCCGGCCTTGTTCAGCCCCTTCGGCCGCTCGACCGGGACCAGGTTGCCGGCGTCGTCGAGGTCGTGCTCGACGAACGAGCCGCCCTGACCGGCGACCATCCCGCTGACCTCGTACGGGTAGATCGTGTTGCGCCGCCGCGACCGCTGCACCTTCTGCGCGTAGTCGTCCAGCGGCAGCAGCCGTCCGGTCGGCGGCTGCTCGATCGACGTGACGACACCCGCGCCGTGCTGGTAGTAGAACCGGGCCGCGACCGGGTTCGTCGTACCGTCCGGGCCGGGGACCTGGCCCTGGACCAGGACCTCCTCGATCCCGGCGCCCGCGGTCATCGGGGCGATGTTGCGCTGCAGCGCGGTCACCTCGTCGACCTGGGCCTCGACCACCGGCCAGATCTGCACCCAGACGTGGTTCATGTCCAGCTTGGCGCCTGCCGCACCGCGCGCGGAGCGAGCCCGGCGGATCGCTTCCAGGCAGTTCGCGATCGCCCGCTCGGCGTGCGGCAGCGACGTGACCTGGCCGTCCTCGTCCCGGACCACGGCGAACTGGCGGACCTGGGCCAGCGCGACGAGCCGTCGGTCGGCCGGGTTGTCCCGCGCGACGCAGTAATAGAGGAGAACGTCCTCGGGCGCTTCGAGGCGGGTGATCCGGAAGTCGCGCAGCCGCCACAGGTTCAGGCGGCGGCCGACCATCGGGTGTACGCCGCGGACGTTGTCGTCCTCGGTCATCGACCCACCGGCCGGACGGTACGTGAAGTACGAGACCGGTCGGCCGTGTCCCGGCGCGACGGCGACCGAGATCCGCCGTACCCGCTGCGCGACCGGGAGTTCGGCGACCATCCGGCGGTACAGGTCGGAGGCCTCCTGCTGCGACTCAGGCAGGTCAGGGCCGTAGAGGTACAGCTCGACGACGGCCTCGTGGCCGGCTGTACGGGCGTCGACCTGCGCGGTCAGTACGCGGGACAGGGCGCTGTCGCGGTCGGCGAGCTCGGCCACCGTCCCGACCGTCGTGACCAGGTGGCTCGGGCGGTCGTCGATCGAGTAGTCGGCGGTCGCGACCGGCCGGCCGTCGACGGCGAACTCGCGCAGGTCGTGCAGCTCGTACTCGCGGTAGTGCCGCCGTACGAGCACCTCCAGCATCGGCTCACGCTCGCCCCAGCCGCCTTCCAGCCGCTGCGCGAGGAACCGGACGATCGGCTCCGGGATGGCGGCCAGCGCGTCGATCCGCTGCTGCCGGTCCGGCGCATCCGGATTCGCGGCGAGGTCGGCGACCTCGTCGCTCACGCCGGCGATGATCGATGCGCGCTCGGCGTCGACCTGCGGTTGGTCGAACCAACGGAAGCGAACGCTCCGGGCCAGGTCACCGACCACCGGGAACCGCAGCTGCGTGGCCGGCACCAGCCGGTCCAGCAGCTCGTGCACCGACTCGTCGAGCGGCGACTCCGGCAGCGGCTCGGCGATCCACCGCTGAAGCACGGACGTCACCAGCAGTACGTCGGGATTCGAGCGCAGCTGGGCCAGGAAGATCCGGAAGACCGCCTCCTCCAGCTCAGGGCTCCGCTCGAGCCCGGTCACGCCGTAGTTGCTCAGCACCCGCGTGAGCCGGGCCTGGAACTCGGCCGGCAACCCGCCACGGTCCGGATCCAGACTCTGCAGGTACGTGTAGAAGTACTCGCGCGGGCTGTGCACCCGGTTCTCGATGCTCGTGTCAGTACCGGCCGGACGGTTCCGGCTCAGCTCGGCGAAGTCGGCGAACACGCTGAGCAGCTCGATCTCCGGCCCTACCGGAGGCCCGGCCTGCTGATGCGCGAGCTCGGACCGCGCCGCGAGGTAGTCGGCCAGCATGCCGCCCTCGTCCTGCGGGTCGATGTCGAACCCGAGCAGCATGCTCCGCAGATCATCGAGCCCACGCTCAACCCGCTCCGCCGCGGACTTCTCCCCGGTCCCGTTCGGCAGATCCAGCTGTACGCCGTTGGTCGTCGGAGCGACCGCCTCCGCACCGGACTCGTCCGCCACCGGCTCCAGCCGGAGCAGCGGCGCACCCGTCTCCACCTGGCTGCCGGTCGAGACCAGCAGCTCCTTCACGGTCGCCTTGAACGGCGCGTACAGCACCGTCTCCATCTTCATGCTCTCGAGCACGAGTACCGGCGCGCCGGCCTCGATCTCGGCACCCGTCTGCACCGGCGTCGCCACCACGAGCGCGGGCGCGGGCGAACGCAGTACGCCGCCCTCGTCGCGACTGACGCGGTGGGTCACGCCGTCGACCTCGATCAGGTGCACCGGGCCGTGCGTCGCGGTCACCAGGCGGAACCGCTGCCCGCCGACGACCAGGCGGCTCGTGTAGTCGTCCAGCCGCTCCAGCTCGGCGTCCACCATCTTCAGGTGGCCGTTGCCGTTGCCCACGCCGACCCGGAACCGCTCCGGACCGATCCGCGCCACCGTCACCCGGTAGCTCGCGCCGCGCAGCTTCAGATCAATCGCGCGGCCGACCTCGTGCTGCACCTGCGGGCGACCGCCGTGCGCGGTCTCCAGCAGCCGGGTCCGCTCGACGGCCTCGGCGTCCTCGTATCCCTCGATCGCCGCCGCGACCAGCGCGATCCCGGAATGCCGGTGCGAGATCAGCCGGCCCTCGCCGCGGACCCGGTCGATCCAGCCGGTGTCCGCACTGCCGTCGATCACCTCGGGCTGGTCGAGCAGCTCGAGGATGAAGCTCTTGTTGGTCGCGCCGCCCTCGATCAGCACGGTCGTCGCCTGCATGGCCCGCCGCAGCCGGGCGAGCGCCTCCTCGCGGGTCCGCCCGTACCCGATGATCTTCGCGATCATCGAGTCGAAGTCCGCGGGGATGCTGTCGCCCGCGCTCACCCCGGTGTCCACCCGGATCCCGGGCCCGGCCGGCAGATCGAGTACGGCGATGCGCCCGGGCGACGGCGCGAAATCGCGATCCGGGTCCTCGGCGTTCAACCGGGCCTCGACCGCGTGACCGCTCTCGACCGGCTTGACGCCCTCGAGCCGGCCGCCGGAAGCGACGTGCAGCTGGGCCTTCACCAGGTCGAACCCGGTGGTCAGCTCGGTGATCGGGTGTTCGACCTGGAGTCGCGTGTTCACCTCGAGGAACGCGAACGACTTCTCGCCCGGGTGGTACAGGAACTCGACCGTCGCGGCGCCCCTGTACCCGACCGCGAGCGCCAACCGCTCGGCGGATGCCTTCAGATCCTCGACCTGCGAGGCCGACAACAGCGGGGACGCCGACTCCTCGATCACCTTCTGGTTGCGGCGCTGCACTGAGCAGTCCCGTACGCCGAGCGCCCACGCCGTGCCCTGGCCGTCTGCGATGACCTGCACCTCGACGTGCCGCGCGCCGGTGACGAGCCGCTCCAGGAACACGACGCCGCTACCGAAAGCGCGGGCGGCCTCGTCACTGGTCCGCGCGTACGCGTCGGACAACTCGTCTGCTGAGCGGACCACCCGGATACCGCGGCCACCGCCGCCGGCCGTTGCCTTGAGCATCAATGGGTAGCCGATCTGCTCGGCCGCCGCCAGCGCGGCGTCCAGCGACTCGACCGCGCCCCGGCTCCACGGCGCAACCGGTACGCCGACCTCCTCGGCGATCAGCTTCGAACCGATCTTGTCGCCGAGCTTGCGCATCGCCTCGGCCGACGGGCCGATGAAGGTCACGCCGATCCGGTCGCACAGCTCCGCGAACGCGGGGTCCTCGGCAACAAAGCCCCAGCCGACCCAGGCCGCGTCGGCGCCGGTCTCGCGCAGCGCACGTTCGAGGACGGCGAGATCCAGGTACGGCCGGGCCGACGCCGGGCCGAGCGGATAGGTGATGTCCGCCGCGCGTACGAAGGTCGCGGTCCGCTCGCCGTCAGTGAACAAGGCCACGGTCTCGATCGGGTCACCGCCTTCGGCGTTGACTTCCCGGACCGCGTTGATCAGCCGCATCGCGGCCTCGCCCCGGTTCACTACTGCGATACGCTTGAACATCGACCGCCTCCGTGTCTCACCCTGCTTGTACAGAAGGGATCGCCCTCTGCTGGCACAGGTTTTCAGTCCATGGCCGTTACCGTCGAGTCGGCCCCCCGTTCAGGCGTGTTTGTGGCTCGGATCGAGCCTGACCCCGGCCTGGTGAAAGACTTCCGGGCAGTCGACGGAGGGGAAGCATCGTGTCGGATGAATTGATCGGCCGGCTGCGGGGAGCGGTCGCGGGACCTGTGCTGGCGCGCGGGGACGACGGCTTCGCGGAAGAGCTCGCGGGATTCAACCTCGCGGTTACACACAGTCCTGAGGCGGTTGTCGGGCTGACGTCCGAGGACGACGCGGTAGCTGTGGTCCGGGCGGCGGCCGAGACCGGTACGCCGGTTCGCGTGCTGGCGACGGTGCACGGCGTACCGAACCCGATCCAGGACGGGATCGTGGTGACGACCTCGCGGCTCAAGGGCGTGACGGTCGACCCGCAGACCAGGATCGCGCAGATCAACGCCGGCTCGGTGTGGGCCGACGTCATCAGCGCCGCCGCGCCGCACGGACTCGCACCGATCGCGGGCGCGTCCGACGTCGTCGGCTGCATCGGGTACACGCTCGGCGGTGGACTCGGCCCGCTGGCCCGGACCTACGGCTTCTCGTCCGACTGGGCGCGCGGGTTCCGCGTCGTGACCGCGGCCGGCGAGGTCGTCACGGCCAACGCCGACGAGCACGCAGACCTGTTCTGGGCGTTGCGCGGCGGCAAGGGCGGCTTCGGCATCGTCACGTCGATGGACTTCGAGCTCGTCGAGCTGAGCACGCTGTACGGCGGTTCGGTGTTCTTCGACGCGGAGCACATTACTCCCGTGCTGAACACCTGGACCGAGTGGACCAGGACGTTGCCGGAGAACGCGAACTCGTCGGTCGTGATCCTGCGTCTCCCGCCGCTCGAGTTCATCCCGGAACCGCTGCGTGGCAAGACCGTGCTCAACGTGCGCTTCGCGTACGTCGGAGATGTGGCCGAGGGCAAGCAACTGTTCCAGCCGATCCGCGACGCCGGTACGACGCTGATCGACGCGGTCGGCGAGATGCCGGCCAGCGACATCGCGCTGATCCACAACGACCCGAAGGACCCGACGCCGTCGTGGGACCGCGGGATGATGCTCGACAGGATCGATCCCGACTTCGTCGCGGCCTTCCTCGAGGCGGCCGGTCCGGAGCAGCAACTTCCGTTGATCGCGGTCGAGGTCCGGCATCTCGGCGGCGCGACGGCACGCGACGTACCCGAGGGCAGTGCGGTCGGCGGCCGTGGCGGGGCGGGCACGATGACGCTGATCGGCGTACCGGACCCGAGCCTGTTCGAAAAGGTGCTTCCGGCAACGGTCGACGGGCTGATCGCGAAGCTCGGGCCGTGGATCAGTGAGCAGACCACGGTGAACTTCGCGGGCGGGTTCGCGCTGCCCGGATCGTACGAGGCGTCCTGGCCGGCGGACACATTCGCGCGGCTGGCCGAAGTACGTGCGGACTACGACCCGGACACGCTCTTCCCGTTCGGACCTCGCCAGGAGAACTCGGGCTCGTAGCCGAGCAGACGCCGCGCCTTGTCGATCGACAGCAGCGTCTCGTTCGGCCCGAACGGCCGATTCACCTCCACGCCGGGGAACACCTCGGCGAGGAGTTCCTCGTTGGGCCGGGACATCACGGTGTCGGCGTTCGCGACGATGAAGACATCGGTCCCGGTTACGTCGTACTCAAGTGCCTTGCGGACCGCCTGTGCCCCGTCGCGGGCGTCGATGTAACCCCAGAGGTTCCACTTGCGGGCCTGGGCGTCGACGTCGAACGACGGGAAGCGGGCGTAGTCCTCGGGGTACATGACGTTGGAGAAGCGCAGCCCGATCAGCTTCAGGTCCGGGTGCCACCGGCACAGCTGGCGGGCCAGCTCCTCCTCGAGCGTCTTCACCAGCGAGTACGTGCTGTTCGGCCGCGGCGGATAGTCCTCGTCCACCGGCACGTACGGCGGGAACTCGTCGAACGGCAGACCGAGCACGGTCTCGCTCGACGCCCAGACGATGTTCCGGACGCCGGCCCGCAGCGCCGCGGAGAACACGTTGTACGTCGCGGTCATGTTGTTGTGGAACGTCGCCGCGTTCGGCCGCAGGCCCGGGGCGGGGATCGCGGCCAGGTGCACGACCGCGTCGACCCCGTCGTGCCGGTCGTCGATCCCCGCGATCGCCTCGTACGTCTGCCCGAAATCGGTCAGATCGAGCCGGGTCGACGTCACGTCGGTGCGCGCCGGCGGAGCCTGGTCGAGCGCGACCACATCCCAGCCGTTGTCGTTGAGGTGATCGACCACCGCGCGGCCGAGCTTGCCGCTGCTTCCTGTCACCGCTACCCGTGCCATGTTCTTCATCGTTGCAGATTAAAGTTGGTGTCGTGAAACTTGCTCAGCGGATGGAACGGCTCGGGACCGAATCGGCCTTCGAGGTGCTGGCCAAGGCGAAGGCGCTGGAGGCGCAGGGGCGCGAGATCGTGCACCTCGAGATCGGTGAACCCGACTTCGACACCCCGGCGCACGTGATCGCCGCCGCGCAGCAGGCGCTGGACAAGGGCTTCACGCACTACGTGCCGGCGCCCGGGATCCCGGAGCTGCGGACCGCGGTGACGGAGTTCCTCGAGCGCACCGGCCGGCTGCAGACGTCGCCGGACCGGGTGCTGATCACGCCGGGTGCGAAGCCGATCATGTTCTTCACGATCCTCGCGTTGTGCGAGGAGGGTGACGAGGTGTTGTTCCCGGACCCCGGTTTCCCGATGTACGAGTCGATCGCGTCGTTCGCCGGCGCGAAGGCGGTGCCGGTGCCGCTGCGGGAGGAGAACGGGTTCGTCATCGACCCCGAGGAGTTGCGCTCGCTGGTCACCGACCGGACCAAGCTGCTGATTCTCAACTCGCCGCACAACCCCTGCGGCAGCGCGTCCACCCCGGAGCAGTTGCAGGCGATCGCCGAGATCGCGATCGAGCACGATCTCGTCGTACTCAGCGACGAGGTCTACTGGGCGTTGCGGTACGACGGGGAGCACCACAGCGTGCTGGATGTCGACGGGATGCGCGAGCGGACGATCCTGCTCGACGGCTGGTCGAAGACGTTCGCGATGACGGGTTGGCGGTTGGGCTTCGGCGTGTTCCCGGAGCCGCTGGTCGAGCCGGTGACGCGACTGATGATCAACTCGGTCTCCTGTACGTCGGCCTTCAGCCAGTACGCCGCGATCGCCGCGCTGGAAGGTCCGTGGGACGACGTCGACCGGATGCTGGCCGCGTTCCGCGAGCGGCGCGAGGTGATCGTGTCCGGGCTGAACGCCGTACCGGGTGTGTCCTGTGTCGAGCCGGGCGGAGCGTTCTACGCGTTCCCGAACATCAGCGAGCTCGGCCTGTCGGCGTCAGCGTTGGCTGATCGCCTGCTCGACGAGGCCGGCGTCGCTTGCCTCCCGGGCACGTCGTTCGGGGTGTACGGCGAGAACCACCTGCGGTTCTCGTACGCGAACTCGGTGGAGAACATCCGCCGTGCGTTGGACGCATTCACGGAACTCGTCACATCGGACTGAGCTAGATTCGGGGACCATGAGCGGCGAGGGGAATCAGCACGGGCATACGCATCGGCTGGATCTGGACGATGCGTCGGTGCGGGAGTGGGATGCGACGGTCGTCGGGGTGGATCCGGAGCGTGGGATCGTGCTCGACCGGTCCGCGTTCTATCCCGGTGGCGGCGGGCAGCCGCCGGACGAGGGCGTGCTGCTGTGGGGCGGCGTACGGACGCGGATCGTCGGGACGGTTCGCGGCGACGACCTGTATCTGGTGCCGCACGACGGCGACCCGGTGCCTGCAGTTGGTACGGCGGTGCGTGGGGCGCTGGACGACGAACGGCGTACTCAGCTGATGCGCACCCACTCCGGGCTGCACGTGCTGACCGGAGTGGTGTTCCGCGACTTCGGGGCGCTCGTCACGGGCGGGAACATGGAGCCGTTGTCGGCGCGGATGGACTTCGACCTGGCCGAAGTACCGCCGGACTTCAAGGAGCGCGTCGCCGAGGCGGTGAACGCGGAGATCCGCACCGACCGCCGGATCACGGTCAGCAACCTCCCGCGGGACGAGGCATTCGCGATCCCCGACATCATCCGCACCGCGACCAACCTGCTCCCACCCGACATCGAGATCGTCCGCATCGTCGACATAGCCGGCCTGGACACCCAAGCCGACGGCGGCACCCACGTCGCCTCCACCGCGCTGATCGGTCAACTCGAAGTCGTCAAAATGGAAAGCAAGGGCAAAGGCTTCCGCCGACTACGAGTGCGGATCAGCTGACGCGGTCGTTACGAGCGTGGCTTCTTCTTGAGCTCGGCCTCTTGCCGACGCACCTCCGCCTGAGTGGCGCGTTCGTGCTCCAGCCAGTCCGGGTTCTCGTCGCGGATGGCCTCGATGTCGTCCGTGGTCAGCGCCTCCGTGATCCCGGCACGGGCCAGGCCGCTGATCGAGACACCGAGTCTGGCCGCCACCACAGCGCGTGGGTGGGGGCCGGTCCGCCTGAGCTCCTGCAGCCACTCCGGCGGGTCCGTCTGCAGTGCGTTCAGCTCGTCGCGCGACACAACGCCGTCCTGGAACTCCGCGGGCGTGGCCTCGAGGTACACCCCGAGCTTCTTGGCCGCTGTCGCGGGCTTCATGGTCTGGGATGTCTTGCGCGCCGTCATGGGAGCAGCGTAACGCCCGGTAACCTGACGACGTGACCGGATTCCGGCTGGGCTACGTTCCCGGCGTGACCCCAGCCAAGTGGGTCCGGATCTGGGCCGAGCGCCTCCCCCGCGTCCCGCTCGAGCTGATCCAGGTGTCTGCCGCCGACGCGCCGGAGCTGGTACGTCGTGGCGAGGCCGACGCCGTGCTACTGCGGTTGCCGATCGATCGGACCGGCCTCCACGCCATCCCGCTGTACGTCGAGCAGACCGTCGTCGTGGTGCCCAAGGATCACCTGATTACGGCCGCCGACGAGATCACCGTCGACGACCTGTCGGACGAGCTGATGCTGCACGCGCAGGACGACGTACTGGACTGGGAGCGGCCGCCGGGGCGGGTGATCGAGGAGCGGCCGGTGCGGACCGGGGACGCGGTCGAGTTGGTTGCTATGGGCACCGGGTTGCTCGTCGTGCCGCAGTCGTTGGCTCGGTTGCATCATCGGAAGGATCTGACGTACCGGCCCGTGAGCGGCGTACCGGAGTCGCAGGTTGCGCTCAGCTGGGCGGAAGCTGACGAGACGAGTGAGCTGGTGGAGCACTTCATCGGGATCGTCCGGGGGCGGACGATGAACAGCACTCGTGGACCGGCTCCCAAGACCAAGACGGTCAAGCCGAAGAAGCAGATCCCGGACAGAAGCCGGCAGAAGCCACGGCGCCGTCGCTAGTCCCAAGTTGAGTTCTCAACTACCATCGGTACATGGCGATCTTCCGGTTGAACCACGCGGTCCTGTATGTGCGCGACGTTGCGGCCAGCGTCGCGTTCTACCGAGACGTCCTCGGCTTCGGGTACACCGAGACCGGTGACACGATTCCGGGCGCGGCGTTCCTGCGGGCGCCGGGGTCGAGCAACGACCACGACCTCGGGCTGTTCCAGATCGGGTCGCAGGCGGGTTCGTCCGGCGCCGGGCGGACGACGGTCGGGCTCTACCACCTGGCCTGGGAGGTCGACACCCTCGGCGACCTCGAGGACCTCGCCGCCAAGCTGAGCGAGCACGACGCGCTGGTCGGCGCCTCGGACCACGGCACGACGAAGTCGCTGTACGGCAAGGACCCCGACGGACTCGAGTTCGAGATCGTCTGGATCATCCCCGCCGACCTGCTCACCGACGACGACCGCAACAAGACCGGCATCGCGCGCCTCAACCTCCCCGCCGAGATCGAGAAGTACGGTCGAGATGCTCGCAGCGGCGTAGGAATCTCCCGCGTGCTGGGCTGACCTTCACTTCACGATCTGGCCGGCGATCCGCAGGGAGTTGGCGAGGACGGTGAGGACTGGGTTGACGCCTCCGTTGGTGACGTGGAGGGAAGCGTCGGCGATCCAGAGGTTGTCGTGGCCCCAGATGCGGCCTTGGGGGTCTGTTGCCGAGTGAGCTGGGTCGGTGCCCATGCGGCACGAGCCGGCCTGATGTTGTCCGCTGCTTGCCCGGCCCAGCGTGCCGACGCCACCGACCGCCGTCCGGATCGCGCCGGCCTCCTCCAGCCACGCCTTGGCCTTCGCGCTCATGAATCCGTGCGCACGGACGTCCTCCGGGTGGATCGATCCACTCGTCACCACGACGGGATTGCCGAACCGGTCGACCACCGACGGATCCACCCGGACCCGCGACTCGGCCGACGACACCTCCTGGATCGGTCCGACGACGCGCAGCATCCGCCGTACCTCATGTCGCATCGCCTGCTTGCTCGCCGCCCCGGCCCGCGGGATCAACCCAGCCCCGGTCAGATAGTCGTACGTCGCCGCCGGCGTCGGCACGAACTCGTTCGCGAGCATCCCGCCGCCGACGATCCCGTCGTTCCCGTGGCGGAAGTCGCAGGTCGCGATCGACGCGCCCGGCCCGACGAGATCGACCACCTCGTCCTCGAACAGCCCGATCGCGCCGGCATACACATGCGCCTGCAGATGCCGCCCGATCTGGTCCTGGTTGTTCCCGATCCCATCAGGCTCACCGTCGTGCGCGCTGTTCAGCAGCAGCCGCGGCGTCTCCGATGCACCCGCGGCGACGACGACCTCGTCGCAGGAAACGGTCCGGCGCCAGATCCCGCCGTACCCGTCGCTTGCGACCAGCGCGACGCCGGTGACCCGGCCGACTGAGGTGACGAGCCGCTCGGCCGTCGTCTCGGTGACCAACGTGCAGTTGCCGGTCGCGAGCGCGGCCGGGAGCGCGGTGTTGTGCGTCCCGTTCTTCGCGTCGACCGGACAAGCGAACCCGACGCACTGCCCACACCGCACGCAACCTGAGCGGCCTTGGTAGTCGACCGAGTTGATCAGCAGCGGTACGTCGAGAATCCCCCACCCCAACCGCTCCGCCGCCGCGGACAACAGCTCAGCCGGACCGGTCCGCGGCATCGGAGGCATCGGCAACGGGATCGACCGCGGCTCGTGCCACGGATCCACCCCGCCACCACTCACCCCGAACCGCTGCTCGGCCAACGAGTAGTACGGCTCCAGGTCGTCGTACGAAATCGGCCAGTCGGCGAGCGCGCTGCCTTCCGGTACGCCGTACGTCGTCGCCATCCGGAAGTCCCGCGGCACGAACCGCCACGCCTGCGCGCCGTACACGCGCGTCCCGCCACCGACCGTGAACGCGTTGTTCCCCCACCCGCCATCGGGCGGCAGCACATGACTCCGCACCCCGTCCACCACCGAGATCCGAGGCCGCCCTGCCGGATCCGGATCTGTCAGCGCGGGCAGTCCGGCGACCGACCGCGGATTCCGCAGGTGATCGCGCGCGAGCGACTCCGTCGACGGATAGCGACCCAACTCCACCACGAGCACCGACCGCCCCGACTCCGCCAGCACCTGCGCCGCCGCTCCCCCGCCGGCGCCCGAGCCGATCACGATCGCGTCGTACCGATCGGCCAACTCCGACCGCGGCGTGATCGCCAACTCGGTCTGCTCCGTCGCGAAGTCGCCGGTCTGCCACCCGACCATCCCCCACGCCGCCGGCTCCGCGTAGTACCCCTGCGCCACCAGCCGAACGAGCCACGCACCGTCGGCGTCCGCCAAGGCGCCCTCAAGCCCAGCAGCCTCAGCAACCGCCAGCCCGCGCTCCACCCGCGGCAGCCAATCCGGCCGGTCCCCCACCAGCACCCGCTCGACGAACCCGACCACTCCGCCCGCCGCGGACGGAAACTCATCCGCCGGTACGACCAGCTCCGCCAGCCGCTCGAGCACGATCCGTTGCTGTTCAGAAAGGGCCACGGGCAAATCCTTTCACGCACTCGGCCGGTTCGCATGGTTTGTACTTGCCGGTCCATTCTTGCCGAGCGACGCTGTGGGCATGGCACTTGACGACTATTACCTGCTCGGGCGGTCGGGGCTGCGGGTCAGCCGGCTGGCTTTGGGGACGATGAACTTCGGACAGGCGGGCTTCCACGCGCCGTACGGCAAGACCGAGGACGAGGCGCGGGCGATCTTCCGTACCTATATCGATGCCGGCGGCAACTTCATCGACACCGCCGACTTCTACACCGCCGGTGAGAGCGAGCGGATCCTCGGCCGGCTGATCGCCGAGGCGGGCGTGCGGGAGCGGATGGTGCTCACCACCAAGGCGACCAACAGCGTCGACGCCGGCGACCCGAACGCCGGCGGCAACAGCCGCAAGCATCTGATCCGCGCGCTCGACGAGTCCCTGCGCCGGCTCGGCACCGACTACGTCGACCTGTTCCTGCTGCACACCTGGGACCGCATCACCCCGATCGACGAGGTACTGCGGACCCTCGACGACCTCGCCCGCGCCGGCAAGATCCGGTACGCCGGACTCTCCGACGTACCGTCCTGGTACGCCGCTCGCGCGCAGACGCTGGCCGACGCGCACTCGCTGACCCCGATGGTCAGCCTGCAACTCCCGTATTCGTTGGCCGAGCGGACGATCGAGACCGAACACGTCCCGATGGCGCAGCAACTCGGGCTCGGCATCACCGCGTGGAGCCCGCTCGCCAGCGGCTTCCTCACCGGGAAGTACCAGCGCGACGATGCTCGAGGTGTGGCCGGTGAGGGTCGTCTCACCGGCGACGGCTCACCCGTGCGGACCTGGGGAGACCGGCACTGGGACCTCTTGAAGACGCTCCAACACGTGGCGGACAAGCTCGGGATGACGCTGGCCCAGGTCGCGGTGAACTGGGCGGCCACTCAGCCCGGCATCGCGTCGGCGATTGTCGGGGCGAGCCGGCCGGAGCAGCTCGAGTCGAGCATCGAGGCGCTGAGCTTCGAGTTGCCGAGCGAAGTGCGGGCCGCTCTCGACGACGCCAGCGCCGTACCGCCGGAGTCGGTGTACCGGATGTTCACGCCCGAGTACCAGGGCTGGCTGGTCAACGCCGGGGCGAAGGTAGCCGACAAGCCGGTCGGCTACCGCCCGCCGGTGCTCAACTGGAGGTAGTCCAGGCAGAGGTCGAGCGCGTACTCCAGATGGGTCGACGAGCCTGACGACATCAGGATCGCCACGCCACCTTGGATCGCGGCGATCAGCGCGGCCGCGGCGCGGGCGGGATCTACGTCGGCACGGATCTCGCCCGCGGCCTGCATCTCTTCGATACCGCTCTCGAGCCGCTGCTGCCATTGCGCGAGCAGCTGACCCGTCACCGCCTGCGCGGCCGGGGTGTGCCGTCCGATCTCGGTGATCAGTACGCCGAGCGGGCAGTGCACGCCCTGCCGCCGGTACTTCTCCACGACGGCATCACGCCACTCGGCCCACGCGTCCCAGCTGGTCAGCTGCCCGAGGTGTGGCTCCTGGTCCTCGAGCACCTGCTCGGCCTCGCGCTCGGCGACGGCGAGCAGCAACTGCTCCTTGCCGTCGGGGAAGTAGTGGAACAGCTGGCTCTTCCCGGTCCGGCTGCGCCGGCCGATGTCGTCCAGCTTCACCGCACTGATCCCGCGCTCGCGGATCTCGGCGGCGGCCGCCGCCACGATCCGGTCCCGGGTCGCCGCACCCTTCGCTGTCAGCACGCGGTCAAATGTACCCGCCGGTCCATCAGCTCCGGCCGGCGTTCAGCTCCGCGAGCTTGCCGAACACCTTCTTCGGCCGCCACTGCCCGTCGTCCCCGACCGCCACCAGCCCGTACGACGAGAGGTCGAGATCGTGCTGTGGATCGTTCTCGCGGTGCGGCAGCTCGAAGCCCGCGAAACTGAACCAGAACGCCGCTGCCAGTTCGATCCGGTCGAATTCCTCGACGAGCTCGAACAGATACTCCACTTGTTCCTCCTCGTCCCGCTCGTACGAACCGTTGATGACCGGCGGGGTGACGCTGCGGTCCACGATCATCCAGCCGCTCCCGCCCCGCTCGGCCGCACCGCGATACGCGCAGCAGCCGAACTCGGTGGCGATCACCGGCTTGCCCCACTTCGACCGCGCCGCCAGCTCGTCGGCGAAGGTCGCCGCATTCGCCGCGTCCCGATACGCGTCGACGCTGACGATGTCGAACAGCTCCCAGTTCACGTCCTCCCACAGGCCGGCGGCGTACGTGATCCGGCCGCCGAACGCACCCCTCGCGGCGTTCGCCAGCTCCTCCTGCACCGAACCCCAGCGCTCGAGCCCGGCCTGCAGCTCCATCAACTTGGCCGGGTCGGTCCAGGTCGCCGGGTCGCCCATCAGCGCGAGCCGCTCCCCTGACGTGTCACCCGGCACGAAACCCTTGCAGAACACGGACAGCTCGCACCCGAGCACGAGCACGACGTCGCCGCGCGCGGACTGCCGCAGTACCTCGGCCTGCACGGCGCAGTCGGTGAGGAACGCGATGAACTCGGCCGGCTCGAGGTTCATCGGCATCGGCGAGAACCACAGCTCCAGCCCGGCCGCCAGCGCCGCCTCGCCTGCCACCACCAGCCGGTCGAGCTCCGTGCCGACCACCCGCACCGCGGGAGCGTGCAGCTCGTCGGCGATCACCGCCATCTCGTGGCGCACCGCGTCGGCATCGAAACGGTCGCGCGTACTGCGGCCTTCGTACTGCAGGCCGGTGTCGTAGTTCACCCCGATTGATCGCATGACCTCCAGCTTAGCAACTGAACTCATACTCGGTACATCTTTTTATCCGGTATGGTTAACCCGTGAACCAACAGGGCCGCCGGGAGCGGAAGAAGGCCGAGCTCCGGACCCGGATCTCGGAGGTCGCGACCGCGCTCTTCCTCGAGCGCGGCTTCGACGCGGTGTCGGTGTCCGAGGTCGCCGAGGCGGCGGATGTCGCGCGGCCGACGGTGTTCGCGCATTTCGCCCGCAAGGAGGATCTGCTCTTCGACCGTTACCCCGAGGCGGAGGCCCTGGTCGTTGCCGCGATCAACGACCGCCCGGCCGGCACGTCCGCGGTCAAGGCGCTGTCCGATCTGCTGGTCGCGCTGGCCGACGAGGGGAACCCGTTGTCCACGATCCGCGGCAGGTTCCGCCGCTTCTGGGAGGTCGTCGCCGAGTCCCGGGCGCTGCAGAACCGCGCCCGTGAGTTACTGCAGCAGATCGAGCAGGCGATCGCGGGCGCGATGGAGCGCACCGGCGTACCCGATCCTCAGCTGACCGCCGCGCTCACGGTCGCCGCCTACCGCGTCGTCCATCTGGAGTCCGTACGCCGGATCTTCGCCGGCGACGACCCCGCTGTCGTGGCCGCGGAACACCGCGAGCGGATCATCAGCGCGCTCGCCGTCGTCGATCAGGCCTTCACGTAGTCCGCGATCGTCCGCGCGCACTCGATCGACGTGGCGTGCGAGGTGTCGACCTCCACGTCGTACGTGATGCCTTCATGGACGATCAAAGCCTGCCCCTCGGCCATGCCGGTCGGCCGGTCACCGCGCGCAGCCTCCCTCTGAGCTGAGATCGCAGGGTCGCAGTGGACGCCGACCCAGAGCGTCTCGAGGTCGCCGATCGCGTTCCGCCAGCGCTGCTGCGAGGACGGGCCGCCGAGGAATACGTCGTCCATGAGCACGCGGCCGCCGGCCCGGCACATCGCGACGATCCCGGCGGTCCAGCCCGCCTCCAACGCGCGGAACACCGGTCCGACCGACACCTCGCCATCGGATCCGATCACGATCCCGTCCGGCGAACCCTCCAGCTTGGCCGGTAGCGCGTCGACGAAGTCGTCCACGCTGAACCCGAGCCACGGCTCGTCCAGCACCTCCTGCAGAGCCCGCACGAGCGCGGTCTTCCCGGAGCTGGATCCGCCGTTCAGGATGATCAATCGAGCCGTCACGCCTGCAAGGCTAGAGGCTTGTCGGGCGTCAGCTCGACGGTTTTACGGCGGGCCAACCCGAGGAACGGAAGCGCGAGCACCTGGAGACCCGCCGCCAGCAGATACGTCTGGCCGTAGCCCCACAGATCCGCGGACCGGCCGAGCCCCGGCTGGATCACGACGCCACCGGCCGAGCCGAGCAGGTTGTCGAACGACAGCACGGTCGCGCGCTGCTCCGACGGGATGTGGCTGTTCAGGTACGCCTGTCGCACCGGCGTCATCGCGGCGAACATCGTGCCCCACACCATCAACAGAACGAGCGCGGCCCAGAACGACGTCACCAGACCGATCAACGCGACCACGGCCGCGGAGATGGCGATCGCCCCGATCAGGATGAGGATCCGGTCCCGGAAGATGCGTGCGACGTACGACGCCGACGCGCCGCCGGCGATCTGCGCACCGGCCACGATCCCGGCCGACAGACCCGCGATCCAGTACGAATCGGCGTGTCCGTACAGCTGCAGCAGGTACGGCTGCGCAGCGTAGAACCCGTACACGCTCACACCCGCGGTGAACGGACCAGCCAGCATCACCCACCGCACCGGCGGATTCAGCAGCCCGTGCCGCAGCGACGCCCGGACGATCCCGCCCATCTCGCCGCGCACCGAGACCCGCGGCTTCGGCGTGAACCCGAGGTCGCGCATCGCCCGCCACGCCACCACGAAGGTGGCCCCGAGCAACAACGCACGGACGACGTACGGCGCACCGAGATTCGTCACCTGGGCCAGGAACCCGCCGCCGATCGAGCCGCCCATCATCGCGATCCCGCTCGCCACCTGCCCCTTCGCGAACGCCGCGTCGAGCGTCCCGCGGTACCCGGTCGCGTGCAGCCCGTCCACCAGCCAGGCCTCGGTCGCGCCGCTGAAGAACGTGAACCCGAGCCCGAGCAGCACCGACACCACCGCCCACAGCACGAACGGCGCGTGCGCCCGCCACAGCAGCAGGTAGAGCAGCGTGGATCCGAACAGGGTGGCTGTCCCCAGGAGGTATGACGTACGCCGGCCGACCGTGTCCGCGACCACACCGGTCGGGACCTCGAACAGCACCATGCCGGCGGTGAAGAACGCGTTGGCGGCGAAGGCCTTGCCGATGCTCAGTCCCGCGTCGAGCAGGAACAGCGTGTTGATGCCCCAGATCATCGACGAGGCACCTGTCGAGACCACGACCAGCGTCACGTAGGTCCGCAGTACCCGCTCCGGCGTCATCTCCTGTGTCATGTGAGGTACGTCGGAGTCGCTCTAACTGTCTCGACATGCACCCCGGTAGCTCCTGGGGCGGGTATCGTCCGGGCCGTGACGATTCAGCAGGACGGCGCCACGACCCATGAGCGGAATGTCCACGACACCGTCAAACTCGCGGTGGTCATCGGGGCACTCGGTGTGGTGTTCGGTGATATCGGGACCAGTCCGATCTACACGATCCAGACCGTGTTCAACCCCGAGGACCCGCACCCGGTGCCGGTCAGCGACGCGAACGTGTTCGGTGTGGTCTCGCTGATCTTCTGGTCGGTGATGATCATCGTCACCGTCACGTACATCCTGCTCGCGCTGCGCGCCGACAACGACGGCGAGGGCGGCCTGATGGCGCTGATCACGATCCTGCGCGGCTGGGCCCGTCGGCACCCGGAACGCAAGGGCGCCGTCGTACTGGCCGGGCTCGGGCTGTTCGGAGCGTCGCTGTTCTTCGGCGACAGCATGATCACGCCAGCCATCTCGGTACTCTCCGCGGTCGAAGGCCTGAAACTCGTCGAGCCCTCCCTCGGCGAGTACGTCGTACCGATCACCGCGGTGATCATCATCGTGCTGTTCATGGTCCAGCGGCGCGGGACCGAGGCGGTCGGCCGGGTGTTCGGGCCGATCATGATCCTCTGGTTCGCCGCCATCGGCGCGTGCGGGATCAGCGGGATCGCCGGACATCCGGAGATCCTGAAGGCGCTGTCGCCGACGTACGCGATCAGCTTCCTCGCCGGGCACTTCCACATCGCGTTCTTCGCGCTGGCCGCGATCGTGCTGTCGGTCACCGGAGCCGAGGCGCTGTACGCCGATATGGGGCACTTCGGCCGGAAGGCGATCACCCGCGGCTGGCTGTTCCTCGTACTGCCCGCGTGTGTGCTGAGCTACCTGGGCCAGGGCGCGCTGATCCTCAAGGACCAGTCCAATATCAGCGGGCCGTTCTTCCTGCTGATCCCGGACTGGGGCCGGCTACCGCTCGTACTCCTCGCGACCGCGGCCACCGTGATCGCGTCGCAGGCCGTGATCACCGGCGCGTACTCCGTCGCCTCGCAGGCCGCGAAACTCGGCTACCTGCCGCGACTGCGGGTCGCGCACACGTCGGCGACCACGGTGGGTCAGATCTACGTGCCGTGGATCAACTGGCTGCTGCTGGTGTCGGTGCTGACGCTGGTCTTCGCGTTCCGCAGTTCGGCCGCGCTGGCCTACGCGTTCGGTATGGCGGTCACCGGCACGATCACGATCACCACGACGCTGTTCTTCTACGTCGCCCGCTACCGCTGGAACATCTCGTGGTGGCTGATCGGCGTCGGCGCAGCGTTGCTGCTCTCGGTGGACCTGCTGTTCGTCGGGGCCAACCTGACCAAGCTCATCCACGGCGCCTGGCTGCCGCTGCTGATCGCGCTCACCGCGTTCACGATCATGACGACGTGGCAACGCGGCCGCCAGGTCGTCACGGCCGAGCGGGAGCGGGCCGAGGGTTCGCTGCAGGAGTTCATCAACCAGCTCGGCTCCGGCGACATGCCGATCCGCACAGTGCCCGGTACGGCGATCTTCCTGAACCGCGGCGGCGTCAGCACCCCGCTCGCGCTGCGGGCGAACGTCGAGCACAACCAGGTGCGCCACGAGCACGTGGTGATCGTGGCGATCGAGACCGCGGAGGTGCCGCGCGTCCCCGAGGACCAGCGGGTGATGGTCAACGATCTCGGGTACGGCGACGACGGGATCACCCACGTCACGATCAAGTTCGGGTACATGGAGTCGTCGGACGTCCCGAGCGCTCTGGCCCTGCTGGACCCGGACGCCACCGAGGGCCCGATCGATCTCGAGCACGCGTCCTACTTCCTGTCGAAGATCGAGCTCCGCCGGGGCGACGCACCGACGATGGCGGGCTGGCGCAAACAACTGTTCCTCGCCACGTCCCACATCACCGCGGACGCCGCCGAGTACTTCGGTCTCCCGCGCGACCGGACCGTCATCATCGGATCGCATATCGAGTTGTAGCGCATGGACCAGTCGTACGACGAGAGCCACCCGCTGCCGCAGCTGTCGGGGCTCGTTCGTACGGTCTGGATCCAGCGGACGGGATCTGTCGCGTATGTGCAGCGTGACCTGCCGACAGGTGGGGTCGAGCTGCACTGCCCGGTGGGTGGTGTGCCGCGGTTGATCGGGCCGTTGACGCACGCTCAGGTGCAGGTGATCGCGCCGCGGACGACGATCGTCGGGGTGCGGTTCATGCCGGGCGCGGGCACGGCGCTGCTCGGCGTACCGGCTGATGAGCTGGTTGATTGTGCGGTTGATCTGTGGAGGCCGGTTGCGGAAGAGATCGGGTCGGTCGTGGCTTCGGCTGATCCGGAGGTCGCGTTGCTCGAGGTGCAGCGGTATCTGGCTCGTCAGCGGCTGCGGCCAGATCCGCTGGTCGCGGAGCTGGTGCGCCGGCTGATGCCGTGGGATCCGACCGGGATCGCGTCGTTGGCCGACGATCTCGCGTTGTCGGAGAGCCAGCTGCGACGCCGGTGTCTGTCGGCGACCGGCGTCGGGCCGAAGACCTTGCAGCGGACGTTGCGGTTCCAGGGATATCTGGCGCTTGCCCAGGCCGGCTACGGTAACGGGCTCGCGGATCTCGCTGCCGAGACCGGGTATGCGGATCATGCGCATCTGACCCGGGAGTGTGTGCGGTTGACGGGGGTGACTCCACGGGAGCTTCTCGGGGACAAGGCCGATCGCTGCGACTGCGGCCACGACCACTCCGCGTCGTACCGCCCGTTCCTCGCCGGCTGGTACGACCGTTTCCTTCAAGCCCAGACATCCCGCCGCCGTCTACCGTCGGCCCATGGAGCTGATCGCACCTGACCACCCGCAGTACGACGTACTCCGTCGTCCCGCCCTCCCGCACTACCGCGCCATCCGCCCGGCCCTCATCGCCCGCTGCACCTCCCCTGCAGATGTAGCCGAGGCCCTCGCCTACGCCCGCACCCACGCCCTCCCCTTCGCCCTCCGAGGCGGAGGCCACTGCTTCGCAGGCCACTCCTCAACCACCGGCCTCCTGCTGGAGCTGTCGGGAATGAACTCGGTGTCAGTTGCGGATCACCAGGCAACGATCGGTGCTGGGGTTCGGCTGGCGGCCGTGTATCGCGGGCTGCATGAGCACGGGCTGACGATTCCGGCGGGATGTGGACCCACGGTCGGGATCGCTGGGTTGACGCTTGGCGGCGGACTTGGCCTGCTGGGGCGGCGGTACGGGTTGACCTGCGATCGGCTCGTCGGGGCGACGGTTGTGCTCGCGGATGGTCGAGTTGTGGAGTGCTCGCAGGAGCGTGAGCCGGATCTGTTCTGGGCACTCCGTGGTGCCGGAGGTGGTCAGTTCGGCGTAGTCACGGCGCTCGGGTTCGCCGCCGTACCATCCCCGACCGCCACCCGCTTCACCATCACCTGGCCCCGCACCCACGCCGCCGACGTGATCGCCGCGTGGCAGACCTGGGCCCCCGACGCTCCGGACACCATCACCGCCAGCCTCGCCGTGACCGCCGACGAGGTGCGCGTCTTCGGCGCAACCCTCGCACCCTTCGACCCCGGCCCCCTCACCGGCGAGGTCGAACTCCGCGACGGCCTCACCTGGCCCGACCTCAAACGCAGCTTCTCCGACGAAGACACCCCGGGCGACAGCGTCATCCACAGCAAGTCCGAGTTCTTCAGCTCCCCGCTCCCCCGCGACACCATCGCCCAACTACTAGCCGCCGGCTGTGAGCTGAGCTTCACCCCGATGGGCGGCGCCTGCAACCGCGTCCCCGCCGACGCCACCGCCTTCGCCCACCGCGGCGAACGTTTCCTCCTCGAACACACGGGCACCGACCAAACCGCAGTACGACGCTCCTGGTCCATCGCCCACCCACACGCCTCCGGCCGCCTCTACCCCAACTTCCCCGACCGCGACCTCACCGACCCCATCGCGTACCACGGCCCCAACTACGAGCGCCTGCTCGCCATCAAGCAGGCATACGATCCAGACCACATCTTCGGAGGCATCAGATGATCGTGCTCTACATGACCATGTCCGTCGACGGGTACGTCGTCGGACCGGACGACAGCATGGAAGAGCCGATGGGCCGGAGCGGGTTCCGGCTCTTCAACTGGCTCGACGACCGCAACTCCGACGGACCGAGCGGCCAGGTGTACGGCGAAGCCCAGGCAACCGGCGCCGTCATCGCCGGCCGCCGCACCTTCGAACACGCGGGCCGGTGGGGCGGCGACCACCACGACGGCGTACCGATCTTCATCCTCACCCACCACGTCGACGACAACGACGTACCACCCGGAAGCGCTCGCTTCGTCACCGACGTCGGCGAGTGCGCCGCCCAAGCCCGCGCCGCCGCCGGCGACCGCAACGTCCTGGTCCACGGAGCCGGCGCCGCCCAGTCCCTCCTCGCCGCCGGCGAACTGGACGAACTGGAACTCCACGTCGTCCCAGTCCTCCTGGGCCAAGGCCGCCGCCTCTTCGACAACCTCCCCGCCAACCTCGTCGAACTAGAACAAGTCCGCCAACTCCCCACCCGCGACGTAACCCACCTCCACTACAAGGTCCTGAAGTAGATGACACTCTCGAAGAAGTCAGCCATCGAAGCCCACTGGCGCGCATCCGAGAGCGGCGACATCGACGCAGAACACGCGATCTACGCGGACGACGCCGTACTCGAGTACCCCCAATCCGGCGAACGCTTCCGCGGCCGCTCCACCATCGCCGCCCAACGCAACACCCACCCCGCCGACCGCCACTTCACCGTCCGCCGCATCCTCGGCACCGACGACCTCTGGATCACCGAGTGCACCATCACCTACGACGGCGCACCAACCCACTCCGTCTCCATCATGGAATTCACCAACAACAAGGTCACCCACGAAACCCAGTACTTCGCCGACCCCTTCCCAGCCCCCGAGTACCGGGCTTCACTCACCGATCAGAGCCAGGGTGGGAGTGGGGCGGCGGGGTGACCGTTTGAGGTGATGTTTGTGTAGGGGCGGCCGGCTAGGTAGGCGGCTAGGTCGGGGAGGGGGCCGTTGACGTCGGGGACGTCGGGGCGTTGGGTGCGGATGTCTTTGCAGAGGGCTTCGAGGAAGTCCGTCGGGAGGTCGGCGAAGGTCAGGCCGGTGGAGAGGTCTACGGCGTGGATGAGGACTTCGCGGGAGCGCATCCAGGGGATTCGGGTAGCGGGGATGGTTGCGCCTTGGGCGGTGCGGACAGATGCCTGCCATTGGTCGGGCGTGAGGGCCGACATGGCATCCGCGAGCCGGGCGGCGGACTCGTCGTACCAGGAGCGTAGTTCGTGCTCGGGGCGGAGGGCGGCGGATTCTATGTCGGCGTTGCGGGCCTCTGCGGACGGGTACATCGGGCGTTCTTCGCCGGTGCGGGCCCAGTGGACGAGGTTGCCCAGGGCCTCGGCATTGAGCGACAGATGGGCTGCCACGTGCCGCCGTTTCCAACCTGGCAGCGCCGATGGCGCGTCCAGGTCAACCAGTGCCTCGCGGCACTTCGCCGTACCCTCGTCGATCCACTCATCAACCCGAGCCATGAGTGGAACGTAGCCGACGACGGCGCGGGTTCTTGCAGCGGTGGGGTGTTCTGGTGAGACTGAGCCGATGAAGGAGGGGGCCCCGCCATGGTGACGTCGATCGGGGTGGTGGGACCGTCGGACCTGGTCACCTCCACCAGCCGGATCCTGAAGGGACTGCGTGGGGTCGAGATCGTCCCGCTGCGCTACCGCCGGGAGACCGATACGCCGAAGGTGATGGCGAACGCGCCGGGAAGCGTCGACGCGTGGCTGTTCACCGGTGTCGTCCCGTACCAGATGGCCGCCGCGCAAGGCCTGCTCGACCGCCCCGCGGCGCACGTCGAGTACACCGGCGCCACGCTGATGCGCGCCCTCGTGCAACTGCTCAGCGAGGGCCGTGACGTCACCTCGATCAGCATCGACGTACTCGACGAGGCCGAGGTGCGGGAGACCTTCGACGAGGTCGGGCTGCCGACGAGCGGCGTACGCGTCCTGCCGTACCGCCCCGGGTTGAGCCTCGAGGAGATCCTCGCGTTCCACCACGAGGCGCGCGCGACTGTCGCGATCACCTGTCTGCGATCGGCGTACGAGAAGCTCCGGACCGAGCAGACCACGCTGCGGCTCGCCCCGTCTGTCCACTCGGTGCGCAGCGCGGTGAACAGTCTCCTGCTCGTTCATGACGCTTTGCGCAGTGACGATGCGCAGATCGCCCTCGGCCTGGTCGAGATCTCCCCGGACGCCGAGAGCGCGCTCCGCCGCGAGGCCGGCTCGCTCGGCGGCAGCGTCATCCGGTACGACGACAAGCGCTGGCTCGTCATCGCGACCCGCGGACCGCTCGAGCAGGCGACCGCCGCGTTCACCGAACTCGGCATGCTGACCCGCTTGAAGGAACAATTCGGACCGGTCCGGATCGGCTTCGGCATCGGCGGCTCCGGCACCGAGACCGAGGCGCTGGCACGCCGCGCACTCGGGCGGGCCAGGACCGCAGGCCGTACGGCGGCAGTCGTCTCGCTACGCAACGACATCGACCTCGTGCTCGTCGGCGGAGCCGCACCACGAGCCCAGCAGCGATCGAAGCTGCAACTGCTCGCCCAACGCGCCGGCCTCTCGAAGGCAACCCTCGAGCGCCTGCAGGAGCTCGTCCACGCAACTCCGGACGACGGCCTCACAACCCGCTCGGTCGCCGACTACCTCGGCATCCAGCCGCGTACGGCGCGCCGCGTCCTCAACCGCCTCGAGCGCGCCGGCCTCGCCGACGCCACCGGCACCCAACTCGGAACCGGCAGCGGCCGCCCCCTCGTCGTCTACCGCGTTCATCTCTGATTGTTTCCCAGCGGTTGACGCACTGACGCACGTCCGGCTAATTTCAGCCATGACCGTAATTCAGTGCGTACTGTCCCGGGAGGCCTTGTGGACAAGCGAATCGCACGGGGATTGATCGCTGCTCTGGTCATCTGCGCAGGACTGGTGAGCGTTTCGGCACCAGCAACAGCCTCAGTTCCGGAGGTGACCGAAAGCCCAACGGTCACCAATCTCGGGCCGGCATCCGCCGTGACCTCGACGAGTGTCGCCGAGCAGGTCGGCGACCGGATCTGGACCATCACCTCCGGCGTCTCCCCCGTCCAGGTCGGCGCCTTCGACCCGGCCACCAAGACCGTCGACCGCAAGTTCTCACTGCCCACCGGCGCCGGCGCCTGGGCGATGACCCACATCGGCACCGATCTGTACGTCGGCCTGTACACCCCCGGCGACGTCTACCGGATCGACACGACGACCGGCGCCGCGACCAAGGTGACGCAGTTCGGCTCGTTCATCTGGTCGATCGCCGCGACGCCCGACGGCAAGATCGTCGCGGGCACCTACCCCGACGGCGCCGTCCACGAATACGACCCCGCCACCGGCGCCACCAGGTCGTACGGCGCTGCCGTCGCCGGCGAGCAGTACGTCCGCAGCATCGCCGCCGACGCGACCACGATCTACGCAGGCGTCGGCACGAAGGCACACCTGATCGCCATCGACCGCGCCACCGGCGACCGCCGCGACGTACTCCCGACCAAGTACGCCGACCGCACGTTCGTCGCGACCCTCGCCCTCGACGGCACGAAGCTCGCCGCGAGCCTCTCCCCCACCGGGACGATGCTCGTCTACGACACCACCGACCTCGGCAACCCGGTCGAGGTCCAGACCCCAGGCGGCGACCAGTACATCACCGCGATCACGATCGACGGCGCCGACATCTACCTCGGCACGCGACCGTCCGGCACCCTCTACCGGTACCGCGACAGCACGCTGACCCGCCTCGGTTCGCCGTACGACGGGGCGTACTTCAACCGGATCTTCGTCGACGGCTCGACGATCCGGGCCGAGCTGACCAGCCAGGTCGTCGACTTCGACGAGGCCACCGGCGAGTTCACCGGCACCGATCTCGGCCAGGCCGGTCTGCCGCCCGCACCAGAGCAGGCGATGGCGATCACCGCGACCCCGACCTCCGTGCTCGTCAGCGGCAAGGCCGGCATCCAGGTCCACGACCTCGTCACCGGCGCCAGTACACGCACGTTCCTCCCCGGCGAGGCGAAGACCCTGACCCCGATCGGCCGCGACATCTACCTCGGGGTTTACACACTCGCACGCCTCTGGCAGATGAAACCCGACGGCTCCGACCTGCACGAGCTCGGCCAGATCGGCAACGAGCAGACCCGCCCGACCGACGCCGCGTACGACGCCCGCTCGCGCAGCTGGCTGATCTCCACCGAGCCCGACTACGGCAAGTACGACGGCACACTCGTCGAGCAGCACCTCGCCACCGGCCAGCGCGAGGTCCACCGCGGCGTCGTACCGCAGCAATCGGTCCGCTCGGTGACCACGGCCGACGGCATCGCCTACCTCGGCGGAGCGACCCGCAACAGCCTGGGCACCGATCCGATCTTGCCCGAGGCAACCGTCGTCGCCTACGACCTGCGCCGCAACAAGGTGCTCTGGACAACCGCTCCGTTGCCCAAGGCACAGAGCTACAGCGATCTCGTCCTCTACCGCGGCCGCCTGTATGCGACCACCGACGACGGACGGCTCGCCGTCCTCGATCCCCACAACGGCAAGCTCACCGGCACCGCCACGATCGGCACCGGCCAGAGCCGCCTCACGATCGCCCGCTCCGGCCTGTACGGCACCGACAACAAACGCATCTTCAAGACCACGCCCGACCTGACGATCACCACCGTCGTCGACAACCTCGGCGCCGAGATCTACAGCTATCCGCTGATCACGACCTCCCACAACGGCGCCGCCCTCTACACGATCAAGGGCCGCGATCTGATCCGTATCGGAGGGCTCCGATGATCATCTCCCGCCGTACGGCGCTCGCCGGCGCGCTCGCCACCGGCGCAGTTACCGCTCTGCCCACCACCGCCCACGCGGAGGACAGTCCCATCGACGGTTCCACGCTGCCCACGTCCGGTCCCGCAGTCGTGACGGCTGCCGTCGTCGCGATGGCGGTACACGACGGACACGCCTACCTGATCAGCCGTGGCATCGTGCCGCCCCGGCTGACCGAGATCGACCTGACCACCCGCAAGGTCACCAGGACCGTCGAGCTCCCGACCGGCGAAGGCGGCTGGGGCATCACCGTTGCCGGAGGCAAGGTGTACGCCGGGCTCTACCCGGTCGCCGACGTCTACTGCTTCGATCCGGCCGACGGATCCGTGACCCACGTCGGGACTCTGGCCGGCGCCGGCGGCTTCGTCTGGGACATGACGACGGCACCCGACGGCCAGGTGTTCGCGGTCAGCTACCCGAACGGCGCCGTCTGGCAGATCGACCCGGCGACGAACACTCCAACGCAGCTCGGCGCACCGGTGCCCGGAGCACAGTACGGCCGGTACGTCGGTGCCGCAGGCAACTACGTGTACGCCGGGATCTACACGCCGTCGCAGCTGGTCGGGTACGACCGGAGTACGAAGACCTTTCGGGATCTCACCCCGGAGGCGTCCCGCGGGCAGAACTTCGGCCCGTTCGCGGCGACGGACGACCGGATCTTTGTCGGCAGCAGCCAGGCGGTGCTCAGCATGGCGCTGGATGGATCCGATGTCCGCACCACACCTTTGCCCGACGGCGAGACGGGCGTGGACGCGATCGCGATCGCAGTGGATGGGACGGCGTACTTGACGACGAGGACGTCCGGAACCGTGTGGAAGGTTGGACCTGAGGGACTCGTCGCGGTGGCGACACCGGCGCCGCAGGATGAGCACCGCAAGCTCGAGTTCCTCGATGCGACGACGCTGCTCGGCGCGACCGGATCCGGCGTGCTCTGGTGGCTGGACGTCACCACGGGTTCCTTCGAGCTGCTCGACCTGATCGACGCCGGGTTCGTCCCCGCACCGGACCTGCCGCAATCGATCGTGCTCGGCGACCCGCACCTGTACGTCGGCGGCCACTGGGTGATCACCGAGCACGCCGGAGCGACCACCCGAAGGATCCGCGTCGCCGGCGAGGCCAAGACACTCACCTGGGTCCGCGGCGAGCTGTACTCCGCGCTGTACCCGAGCACCGAGGTCGTCCGCGTCAACCCGCGGACCAAGGAGGTCCACAGCTTCGGCACAATCGACCACCAGCAGATCCGCCCCTGGCAAGCGGCGTACGACGAGAGGTCGAAGCTGCTCGCGATCGCGTCAGCACCGGGCACGGGGAAACTCACCGGCGCCCTCACGCTCCTGGATGTGCGCACCGGCGAGCTGGACGTGCACTACGGGATCCTGCCCGACCAGAGCGTGATGACGGTCTCGATCGTCGACGGTATCGCGTACGTCGGCGGCGACGTGGTCGGCGGCGGAGGCATCACCCCGACGCGCACCTCGGCAGCGATCGCCGCCTTCGATCTCCGCCGGCGCAAGCTGCTCTGGACCGTCGAACCGCTCGCCGGCGAACGCTCCATCCAGAGCGTCGCAGTCCACAACGGCATCCTGTACGGCGTACTGAAACGCACCAGCGGCGGCTGGTTCCGGTACGACCTGCGCACCAGGACCGTCGTACGCGGTGAGAACAAGCTGTCCGGCTACGGCCAGATCCACACTGACCGGACCGGCGTCTACTGTGAGACGAACTTCGGCGGGAACCTGTACCAGCTGGGAGCCGGGCCGGCCAAGCTGCTCGTCGACAAGCTCGGCGACGGCTGGTACACCGTGCCCCAGCTGACCCCGGTCCGCGGCGCGCGGCACTCGGTGTGGGGCCTCGCCGAGCGTGACCTCGTCCAACTACCGTTGCCGTAAGCAAAGGATTCTTGTGATGCAGAACGACCAGCTCGCTCGCGACGGCGGTACGCCGGTACGCACAGAGCCGCTGCCGTCGGTGATGAACGCCAGCGGCCGGCGCTTCGGTGACGACGAGGTCAAGGCGGTCGAGCGGGTGCTCCGCAGCGGCATGCTGTCAGCCACGTGGGGCACCGAGGTGCCCGCACTGGAAGTGGAGTTCGCCGACCTGCTCGGCGCCGGGTACGCGGTCACCTGCAGCTCCGGTACGGCGGCCCTGCACCTGGCCGTCGCCGCGGTGAACCCGGAGCCCGGTGACGAGATCATCACCACGCCGATCAGCGACATGGGCACGGTGTTCCCGATCATGATGCAGAACGCCGTACCGGTGTTCGCGGACGTCGACCCGATCACCGGCAACCTGACGCCCGAGTCGGTCGCGGCCGCGATCACGCCGCGGACCAAGGCGGTGATCGTGGTGCACCTGTTCGGCAAGCCTGCGCGGGTGCGGGAGCTGCGGGAGTTGTGTGACCAGCACGGGATCCTGCTGATCGAGGACTGCGCGCAGGCGTACCTCGCGCCGGTCGGCGATTCGTACGTCGGCCGGATCGGCCACATCGGCTGCTTCAGCCTGCAGCAGACCAAGCACATCAGCGCCGGCGACGGCGGCCTCACGGTCACCGACGACGCGCAGAAGGCCCGGCGGATGCGGCTGTTCGCCGACAAGGGCTGGCCGCGCGACACCGACGAGCGCACCTACTTGTTCCTCGCGCTGAACTACCGCATGACCGAGCTCGTCGCCTCAGTCACGCGAGCCCAGCTCAACCGCCTCCGCGGCGTCATCGACGACCGTCGTACGGCGGCTCTCCGCGCGACCGCCGCCATCGAGGACCTGGCCGGCATCACGCCGCCACCCGACGGACACGATCACGTGTACTGGCAGTACCCGCTGATCATCTCCGAGGCGGCCGGCGACATGCGCGAATGGGCCGCCGCGCTGACCGCCGAGGGCATCCCCGCGAACGGCGGGTACCTGACCAACCCGCTGTACGCCGCACCCGCCGTCCGAGAGCGGATCACGTACGGCGACTCCGGGTTCCCGCTGCGGGACGTGTCGTACCCGGTCGGCCTGTGCCCGAACGCGGAGGAACTGATCAACAACCGCCTCCTCGTCCTGCCCTGGAACGAGAACTACACCGAATCCGACGTCGACGACATCGTCACGGCGATCCGCAAGGTGCACAAAGCCCTTGCGCAGGAGGCCTCATGACCGACACTCCCCTGCTGCTCGACTGCGACATCCTCGTCGGGCACGAGGTGACGACGGGACGATGGAGCAAGCCCGAGAAGGTGCGGGAGGTGCTCGACGCGAGCGGCATCTCCGGCGGCGTCGTGTCCGCGCTGCGGGCCGTGCACTTCGACGTACCGTCCGGGAACGACGAGGCGCGCAAGGTTGCTGATGGCAACGGATGGACGCTGTGCCCGGTGCTGGATCTGCGCGATCCGCTCGGCGCCGAGAAGGAGTTGGAGCGGCTGCTGGCGGGTGAGGCGCCGCCGCGGGCGATCCGGTTGGCGCCGACCGCGCAGAGCGTGGAGCCGAGCTACCCGTCGTTCGGTCATATCGTGCAGCTGCTGGTCGACGCCGGCGTGACGATCTTCACCGAGGGCGACGTACGGAAGGTCGGACCGGCGTTGCGCGGGCTCGGCGCGCGGGTGGTCTTCCTCGACACGCATTTCTACTACCTCGGCGACTTCGTGATCCTGGCCCGCTCGGAGCCCGGGTTCCACACCTCGACCCGGATGCTGACCGGACCCGACTCGCTCGAGATCGTGGCCGCGGAGGTCGGCGCGGAGCGGCTCGTGCTCGGCTGCCGGACGCCGTTCCACGAGACCCGTTCGGTGGTCCGTCGGCTGCTCACGTCCAAGCTCAGCCCGGACGAGATCGCGCAGGCCGGCAGCCGCAGCCTCGAGACCCTCCTGGAGCCCGCATGCTGATCGACGTACACGCCCATTGGGGCCCGTGGTTCTTCTCGATGGACACCGCGAGCATCGACGTCAACCTCGACCTGATCGACCGCTTCGGCATCGACCTCCAGCTGGTCTCGTCGATCGAGGGCATCGTGTACGACGCCCCGCTCGGCAACCGGTCGCTGGCCGAACAGCTACCCGTCGACGAGCGGCTGCGCGGGATGATCGTCGTCGACCCGCGCCGCCTCGACGAGGCCCGGACCGACCTCGACGAACTGCTTGCCGGGGACGGGCGGACGCGGTGGGTCGGCGCGAAGATCCACAGCGAATACAGCCGTACGCGGATCAGTTCGCCCGCGATGCAGGCCGCGATAGAGCTCACCACGGAGTACGGCCTGCCGACGCTCGTGCACACCTGGGGCGACACGGTCGTCGATCTCGCCGACGTCGCCGCGCGGGTGCCAGAGGCACGGGTGCTCGCCGGTCACATGGGCGCGAACGGCTGGCCGCGGGTGCCCGAGGCCGCCGACCGGTCCGACCGGATCTGGTTCGAGCCGTGCTGGTCCGCGCCGGAGGCGAACCGGATCCGCTGGATCCTGGACCGGATCGGGCCGAGCCGGATGATGTTCGGCACCGACGCCACGTTGATCGACCCGTCGATCGCACTGGGCGCGCTGGAAGCCGCCGACCTCACGCCGGAGGAGCACGCCGCGATCACCCACCGGAACGCGACGGAACTGTTCGCCCTATGACGCGTTGACGAAGACGAGGATGTCGTGCTCGGGGCCGCGGACCTCGGGCTCCTGCCAGCCGAGGTGGCGGTAGAACGCGATCGCGTCGTGGTTCTGGTTCCAGGCGAGGAGCCAGGCGCGGGAGCGCTCACGGGTGGCGGTCTCGAGCAGCCGGCGGGCCAGGCCGGTGCCGCGGGCGTGCTCGAGTACGCCGAGCTCGTCCACCTCGAACGCCCCGACGAGCAGTTCCTCGACCTGCTCAGCACCGAGCCGGTCGAGGACGGCGCCGTACGACCGGTCGGTCCGGAACGGCGCGGGCGTCGTCCAGCCGGTCACGAACCCGGCGATCCGCCCGTCGTCCGTCCGCTCGATCCACGCCTGGAAGCCGTCCCGCTCCACGTCGCCCTCGAGCCGCTTCCGGAACGCGATCCTGGTCTGCTCGGGGTCCCGGTGCTCGAACGGCGGTGCGGTGAACACCTCGACGTACGCCGTCGTCAGTTCGTCCGCGATCTCCAGCACGTCCCGCCCATACGTCTGCACCGCTCCAACCTAACGTCGGAGCGGTGCTTCCTGCGACCGGGTTGCAGGAACGAGCAGCTCTCAGCTGGTCGGTGCCGGCTCTAGGTCCGCCGGATCCACCGCGGGCGCGGTGATCGTGGGGTCCGGTGTGGAGGCGATCGTCTCCAGCTCGGTGCGGAACTGCGGCAGCATCCAGCGCAGCGGCTGGTCCAGGACGCGCGCGATGGTTGCCTCGTCAACCCGGAGCAGGCCGCCGATCCGGGCGAGCGCGTCCGGCTCGTCGGTGGCGGCGTACAGCAGATGGACGACCTCGTGCCGGTGCGCGAACACGGCGAGCGCCGCGGCGGCCAGACCGGCATCGATCTCAGGCGGACTGGTGATTTCCCCGTTGACTGTCACGACAAGCTCAACCCGTTCGGGCCCCGATCGGTTACGTGTCAGTCTTTACACTTGTCCAGTTTTCAACTGGGTAGCCAGGAGACCTTGCCCAGCAGGTACGTCGCGCCGATCAGCGCGCCGGTGTCGATCAGGGTGTGCGCGACCACCAGCGGCATCACCCGGCCCCAGCGCCGGTACAGCCAGGTGAAGATCACGCCCATGATCACGTTGCCGGCGAATCCGCCGAGGCCCTGGTAGAGGTGGTACGAGCCGCGGATGAGCGCGCTGGTCGCGGTCGCGCGGCGGACGGACCACCCGAGTTGGTCGAGCCGGTGGTTGAGGTAGCCGAGCACGATGACTTCCTCGAGTACGGCGTTCTGTGCGGAGACCGCGACCAGGATCGGGATCCGCCACCAGTAGTCGGGCAGCTGCGACGGGTCGACGGTCAGGTTCGCGCCGGTGGCGTGTGCACCGATGTAGAACACCAGGCCGGCGCCGCCGATGATCGCCGCGATCGCCGTACCGCGTCCGAGGTCCCGGAGCCGGTCGCGCAGGTCGAAGCCGATCGTCCGCAGGGTCTCCCCGCCACGCGCGAGAAAATGCCCGACCAGTGCGACCGGCACCAGCGCGGTCACGATCGCAAACACCTGCCAACTCAGATCCAGCCAGGGCCGCCCCGGAGCCCGAGACCCCACAATCACCGCGGTCTGCCCACTGATCGGCTTCGAGGACGTCAACACCCCCGCAAACGAAATGACCGCCGCCACCCCGGACGCCCCCAAGGACAGGGCCAGCACAAGCCAGATCTCTCGGGTGAGCATCCGACGGCTGACACCGACGGGTGCTGACGGTGCGGACGGCTCGGCCGGGGTGGTGGAGTCTTCGGCGGGACTCGTCATGGTTCAACTATCGCGCAGTAGATCCAGCAGGTTGTCGAAGAGGTCGGCCGGGTCGGCGGGTAGGGCGTACTGGGATTGGACCTGGAGGCCGTCGGAGAGCGCGATCAGGATGGTGGCGACGGATTCCGGGTCGGCTGACGGGTTGAACGTGCCGGCGGACTGGCGGGCTCGGATTGCGTCGGCCAGGGAAACGCGGATGGCGGCGTAGCGGTCGACGAAGTACGTGTGGGAGTTGTGATCGGGGTCGCCGGCCTCGGCGGAGAAGGTGGAGTAGAGCTCGACGAGGCCTGGTACCGATCCGTTGTGCCGGACGGCAGCGGCCAGGAGTTCGATCGGATCGGCGGCGTCGGCGAACCGCGACCGGTCGGCCTCGTCGCGGGCTCGCAGTACCGCCTCGAAGAGCTTCTCCTTCGAGCCGAAGTAGTGCAGCAGCCCGGCCTCGCTGAGGCCGACCGCGGCGGCCAGCTCCCGTGTCGACGTCTTCCGGTAGCCGTGCCGCGCGATCACCTCGAGCGCGGTCCGCAGGATCTCGGCGCGCTTGGCGACACCCTTCGCATACGGACCTCGAGAACCAGCCATACCCAAAACCTAGCATCACTCGGTTTTCAGACGTACAGTCTTCGGCATGAACTTCGACGACCTGCTCGGCCGGCTCACCCTCGAGGACAAGGTCCGGATCCTCACCGGCCAGGATTTCTGGTCGACGTACGCCCTCCCGTCGATCGGTCTGCGCTCGATGGTGCTGTCCGACGGCCCGAGCGGCGTCCGCGGCCCGGTCTGGGACGAGCGCGACCCGTCGCTCAACCTCCCGTCCGCCACCGCGCTCTCGTCCTCCTGGGACGTCGACATCGCCCATCGGTACGGCGTGGTGTCGGCGCTCGAGGCCCGCCGCAAGAACGTCGACGTCGTCCTCGGCCCGACCATCAACCTGCACCGTTCCCCGCTCGGCGGCCGGCACTTCGAGGCGTTCAGCGAGGACCCGGTCCTGACCGCGGAGCTCGCGGCGGCATACGTCGCCGGCGTCCAGGAGCTCGGCGTCGGCGCGACCCCGAAGCACTACGTGGCGAACGACTTCGAGACCGACCGCTTCACCGCGAACGTCGTGGTCGACGAGCGCACGCTCCGCGAGGTCTACCTGCTCGCGTTCGAGAAGGCCGTGACCGAGTCGAAGGCGTGGCTCGTCATGAGCGCCTACAACTCGATCAACGGCGCGACGGCCTCGGAGAACGACCTGCTCGAGACCCCGCTCAACACCGACTGGGGATTCGACGGCGTCGTGGTCAGCGACTGGACCGCCGTACGCAGCGTGGAGAGCGCCAAGCACTCCCAGGACCTCGCGATGCCCGGCCCGATCGGCGCCTGGGGCGACGCACTCGTCGAGGCCGTCCGGTCCGGCGAGGTCAAGGAGGATGCGATCGACCGCAAGGTCCTCCGCATCCTCGCCCTCGCCGCCCGCGTCGGCGCCCTCGAAGGCTACGAGAAGCCGACCGACGTACCGCAGGTCGACGGCGTCGCGTTCGCCCGTACAGCGGCTGCCGAAGGCACCGTCCTGCTCACCAACAACAACGAACTCCCCTGGGCGGACCTCCGGCGCGTCGCCGTCATCGGCCACAACGCCCGCGACGCCCGTACGCAGGGCGGCGGCAGCGCGACCGTCATCCCGTCGGCCGTCGTCTCCCCGCTCGACGGCATCCGCAAGGCACTCCCGAACGCCGAGGTCACGTACTCGATCGGCGCCGTCGTCCAGGAGGGTGTCGCCGAGTTGCCCCCGGCAACCATGACCAACTCGCAGACCAGCGAACGCGGCGGTCGCGTGCGCTTCCTGGACGCCGACGGCACCGAGCTGTACGCCGAGGACCGGTTCTCCAGCGCACTCGTCTACCTCGGCGGTGACGCACCGATCGCCGAGTCCACGGTCTTCGAGTTCCGCACCACCTGGACCCCGGCCGAATCCGGCGCGGTCAAACTCGGCTTCGCCTCGGTCGGCCGCGGCCGGATCTTTGCCGACGGCACGCTCCTCCGCGAGGACACTGCGATCCCGGTCGGCACCGATCTCGGTGCCGCGCTGCTCTCACCGCCGTCGATCTCGACACCGCTCGAGGTGACCGCCGGTACGCCGATCGACGTTCGCGTCGAGCTCGATCTGCCCAAGCTGGAAGGCGGTCTGAGCAACGCGTTCGGAATCGTCGTCGGCGTCGAGCCCAGCAACGACGACCCGCAGGCCCTGATCGACGAGGCCGTCGCGGCAGCCCGTGCGGCGGACGTGGCACTGGTTGTCGTGGGCACCAACTCGAAGGTCGAGTCCGAAGGCTACGACCGCACCTCACTCGCACTCCCCGGCCGCCAGGACGATCTTGTCCGCGCCGTCGCGGCTGCCAACCCGCGTACGGTCGTCGTGGTCAACGCGGGCTCGCCCGTGCTCCTCCCCTGGCGGGACGACGTCGCCGCCACGCTCGCGACGTACTTCGGCGGCCAGGAGTACGGCGACGCGCTAGCCGACGTACTCCTCGGCCGGACCGAGCCAGGCGGTCGCCTCCCGACGACGTGGCCGCGCGAACAGGACGACGTACCGGTCATCGACGTCACCCCGAAGGACGGCGTCGTCCGGTACGACGAGGGCATCCACATCGGCTACCGCGCTTGGCTCAAGGCGGGCACCGAACCGGCGTACGAGTTCGGCCACGGTCTCGGGTACACCACGTGGGAGCTGTCCGACCTGCGTGCCAACGACCCGACCTCGGTCGCGCTGACCGTCCGCAACACCGGCGACCGCGCCGGCAAGCACGTCGTCCAGGTGTACGTCGAGCGCCCCGACAGCACGGTCGATCGCCCGGTCCGCTGGCTGGCCGGCTTCGCCGTCGTACGCCTCGACGCCGGGCAGGCCCGCGAGATCACGGTCGCCCTGCACGAGCACGCCTTTGAACACTGGAGCGACGGCTGGACCACCGAGCCCGGCACCTTCACCCTCCGAGCCGGCTCGTCCGTGTCGGATCTCGCACTCACCGCCGAACTGGAGATCCTGCGCTAGCTGCCCAGCTGGGCGAGCCCCGGCGTTCGTCCGACGGACGCCTTCAGCCCGACACCGGCCGTCCGACCACTCGGCGGCCGGTGTCGGACTGCCAGTACAAGACCGACCGCCCGGACCGGCGGCGTTCGAGCAGTCCGCTGTCGGTCAGCACCCGGAGATGGTCGGAGACTGTCGCGAGTGACAGACCGGTCGTCGCGACCAGCAGCGTCGTACTCACCGGCGACGCGGCCTCGACCAGGATGCGCGCACGGTTGCGGCCGAGCAGCTGTACCAACGGCTCGTCCGGCGTCGCGGTCGTCGCGAAGATGCCGGTGACCGGGTAGGCCAGCGCGAACCGATCCGGCAACCGCCAGCTCACGTTCACGCGCTGGGTGTGCGCCGCGATGAACATCAGATCCCGTCCGCGAACGTCCGTCGGCGGATAGTCCCACCGGTTGACCTGGATCCGCCCGTCGCCCAGCCACCGCACATCCGGCCCCAGCCCGCGGAGCACACCCGACCACCCTTGCTCGCTGAGCCGCGACGTCCGCGACACGATGTCTGCCTGCAACACCCGCAACCGCCGCGGCCACTCCGGCTCGATCGTCGCGCTCCAGATCCACCGCAACAATCCAGCAGCCTCGGCGGCGAGCCCGCGGGTCTCGAGCAGGATCGACGGCAACGGCGTACGTACGACGCTCAGGTCTGCGCGGATGTCGTCATCGGAAAGGGTCAGCAGCGGCCCGAGCTCCTCCTCCAGCGCGAGGTCCGGTTCGAGCGGCGGGACGGTGAAGAAGTCGGCGGCCCAGCTCGTCCCGAACGCGCTCTCGACGATCGCGGCCCAGACCGGGTTCGCCGCCAGCGCAGCCTGGTAGTCAGCGACATGCTGGTCCTTCCACGGCCGGTACCACGGCTCGACCGGGCTGCTCAGCAGCTTCAGCGCCGACACGGTCTCGGTGAGCTGCGACGTACCGAACCGGGCGTTCACCAGGGTGTCGGCATCGACCAGGAACTCGGACAACGTTTCGCCTCCACCCGAAACTGTAGGCGGCGAGCGGGCCGCGGTCGATGCTCCATGCCATGAGCACCTACACGCAGATCTTCGCCAACCGCGAGTTCCGCAACCTGTGGATCGGCAGCGCGCTGGGCAACGCGTCCTCGACGATGACCAGCCTGACGCTGGCCATCGTGGTCGACGCGACGACCGGGTCCGCGCTGCTCGCGGCGATGATCATGTTCGGGCCCTCGCTCGCACAGGTGCTCGGCGTCTCCACGCTGATGTCGGCCGCGGACACCGCCCGGCCCCGGCAGATCCTCACGCTGCTCGCGGCCGGTTCGGCCGTTGCGGTCGGCATCCAAGCCGCCCTCGACCTCTCCCCCGGCCTGCGGCTGGTTCTGTCGCTCACGCTCGCGTACGGCCTGTCGATCGGCGCCGGCGTCCGCTACGGGCTGCTCGGCGAGGTGGTGCACGACGGCCAGTTCATCCTCGGCCGGTCCGCGATGAACCTGTCGGTCGGCGCGATGCAGATCGCCGGCTTCGGCATCGCCGGCATCCTGTTGCAGGCGGTCAGTCCGTCGACCGTCCTCTGGATCGCGACCGGCTTCGCCACCCTCGCCGTACCGGTCGTCCGGTTCGGGCTGCAGGACCGTCCGCCACGCCGGGTCGCGCGGACCGGGCTCGCCGAGACCTGGCGCGGCAACCGCGTGCTGCTGTCCCAGAAACGCACCCGTCCGCTCCTGCTCGCGCTGACCCTTCCCAATGGCCTGATCGTCGGCTGCGAAGCCCTCTTCGTCCCGTACGCCGGACCTCGCGCCGGCTGGCTGCTGGCCGCGGGAGCCGCCGGGATGATGAGCGGTGATCTGATCGTCGGCCGCTTCCTGAGCCGGAACGGCCGCCGGGTCGCCGGACGGTGGCTCCGGTTCGTGCTCGCCGTACCGTTCCTGGGCTTTGCGTTCCACCTGCCGATCGCCGTGCTCTGCGTACTCGTCGCCGTCGGCAGCTTCGGCTACTCGGCTTCCCTTGCCCAGCAGGAGGTTCTCGTCGATCTGACTCCGGCGCAGCTGCGCGGACAGGTGCTCGGGCTGGAGTCCGCGCTGCGCATGACGACCTTCGGCGTGGCGGCGATCCTCGCCGGCGCACTGGCCGATCTGACCTCGACCGCTCCGACGATGACAGCGTTCGCGGCGGCGTCCCTGCTGGTCTCTGCGATCCTCACCCGCCCGCTCTCCCGGGTGATGCGGCCCGCCGGGTGGATAGGCTCGCCGCATGGAAGTGGTCCGGCTGCGGCAAGTCTCGAAACGGTACGGGCGACGGGAGATCCTGGCGGACGTCGACCTGCAGGTGAACGCGGGTGAACTGGTGGCACTGGTCGGCGCGAACGGCTCCGGCAAGTCCACTGTCCTCAAACTGATGGTCGGCCTGTCCCGGCCGTCGACGGGATCAGTGCAACGCAACGCCGGCATCGTCAGCTACGTCCCCGACGTCTTCGCGTCGCACGATCGTCTCTCCGCGTCGGCGTATCTGAGGCATATGGGCCGGATCCGCGGACTCAGCACACGTACGGCGCAAGCCCGCGCCCACGAACTGCTCGACCGGCTCGCGCTCTCGGGCGGCGCGGACACCCCGATGCGGAAGCTGTCCAAGGGCAACGCACAGAAGGTCGCGCTGGCCCAGGCACTCCTCAGACAACCTGAGCTCCTCGTCCTCGACGAACCGTGGGCCGGTCTCGACGCAACCGCTCACACCACCCTGCGCGAGCTCCTCACCGAGACCGCCGCACAAGGCGCCGCGGTCGCCTTCACGGAGCACTCCGCCCAGGTCGTCCGGTCGACGGCGACGCGGGTCTGCGAGATCGAGCACGGCCGGCTGACCGCCCTGACCCATCAGGCGAGTCTGACCGAGATCTCGATGGTTCCCGGCGCCGAGATCGATTGGTCGCGGTACCCGGACGTGGTCGAGGTACGACCGCACGAGGCAGGTGTCACGCTGATGGTGCCGACCGGCCGGCACGATGCGACGCTGCTGACCGCCCTGCAACACGGCTGGTCGGTCACGACGGTCCGCCAGGTGAGGTCCGAGTGACTGCCCTCTACCGGTACCTGCTCACGAGCGTCCTGCTCTCCCAGCGTTACCTCCCGCCGACCCTGATCTTCCTCGCCGCGATGGCTGTCGGTACGACGTCGGACAACGGCCCGCTGCAGTCGTCGTACGCGTTCTGCGTGCTCGCGATGCTCGTCTGTACGACGTGGTTGACCGTCAGCATCGTCAACCACGAGGACCCGACGCAGCGGCAGATCACGGTCGTGACGGTGGGGAGCTCGTTACGAGTTCTCGCGACGACGGTCGCTGTCGTGGTGACGTGGTGCGTGCCGCTGCTGATCATCGGGCTGATCTACCCGATCGTCACCGGCAAACATGTCGTCACCGCGGGAGATCTCGCGGTCGGCGCGGCCGCCCAGCTCGGGGCGGCGCTGGTCGGCGCGACGATCGGGCTGTTGTGCTCGCGACTGGTGATCCGGCGGATCGGGATCGCGATGCTGACCGCGGCTGCCGCGATCATCGCCGTCCTGCTGCTGCGCTGGATCTCCCCGATCCGCTCGATCATGACCGTGCTGTCGGACGACAAGTCGGCCGGCACCAACGCCGTACCGCTCACTCTGCTGGCGGCGCTGTCCGTGGTGCTGCTGGTCGCCGCGGTGTTCGTGACGAAGGCCCTCGCGGACCGGAAGGAATGATCAGGAGGCCGCGACCGACGACAGCTCGAGCGGTGCGGCCGAGCCGCGGACGATCAGGGTCGTTGCCAGCTCGACGTGGTGTGAGGCGACCTGCTCTCCTGCGGCCAACTGCAACGCCGTACGGAGTGCGACCGCGCCCATCTCGCGCAGCGGCTGCCGCACCGTGGTGAGCGGTGGCGAGGCGAGCCGGGCGACCTCGGTGTCGTCGAAGCCGACCAGGCTGAGGTCCTCGGGCACCCGCAGGCCACGCGCGCGCGCTGCCTCCAGGATCCCGAGCGCGACCTCGTCGCTACCGGCGAAGATCGCGGTCGGCCGGTCCCGCAGGTCCAGCAACGAGGAGCCGCCGGCAACGCCGTCGTCGTACAGGAAGTCGCTCAGCCAGATGTACTCCGACGGCACCGTCGCGCCGACGGCGTCCATCGCGCTGCGGAAGCCGCTCATCCTGGCCTGGTTGCAGCCCGAGGTCGGCTGGCCGCCGACGTACCCGATCCGGCGGTGGCCGAGGGACAGCAGGTGCTGGGCAGCGGCCATCCCGCCGGCGAAGTTCGTTGAACCCACACTCGTGACGTCCGGCTGCGGGATGTTCGCCGGGTCGATCACCACGAGCGGCAGCCGCGCTCGCGCCAGCGCGGCCAGGTCGGCGTCGGCCAGCTGACTGGTGAGCCCGATCGCGGCCCGGCGGCCGTTGCCGATCAGGGTGCGGATCCAGCGCGCGGCACGCCCGCTGCTCGACGCCTGCGGGTGCGGCGGGTGGGCGTTCAGGATGACGTCGACGCCCTCGGCCTGACCTGCCTCGACGACTCCTTGGATGACCTGGACCGAGTACGCGTTCAGCACGCCCTGGTAGAACAGCTCGACCGTGTCCCGGTGCACGGGGTCCGGGCGGCGGCCGACGTACCCGTGCTTCTCCAGGATCTCCTGGACCCGCGCGCGGGTGACCGCCGAGACGTCGCTGCGCCCGTTGAGCACCTTGGAGACCGTGGCGACCGAGACACCGGCGGACCCGGCCACCGTCGCCAAGGTGACGCGACCCTTCAACCGAGTCATCTCGTCACCCTCCTCCTGGATCCTCTGCGATCGTCACCGGCGTCGTCAGGACCCGGTCGTGTCCGACCACCCTCACATCCCCGGTGATCCGCACCGAAGCGCGACACGGCAGGTCTTGTGACGACGTGCCCATCATCACTTCGAACTCGCCGGGCTCGACGATCCGTCTCAAATCCGGGCCGGTGTATGCCGTGCGATCGGCGTGCACCCGGAACGTGACATCGACCGCCTGTCCCGGCTCGAGCGACACCCGCGCGAACCCGGTCAGCAGCTTCAACGGCCGGGCGACCCGGGCGACGACGTCCCGCAGATACAGTTGCACGACCTCGTCGCCGGGCCGGTCGCCCGTGTTCTGCACCCGCACCGTTGCAGTGAACTCGCCGTTGCTGCCGATCTCCGGCGCGCTCAACCGGAGATCGGCGATCGTGAAGGTCGTGTACGACGCCCCGTAGCCGAACGGGTACAACGGGCGGACCTCGAGCCCGCTGATCCCGGCGCTCTCGACACTGCCGAGCGCCGGCTGCAGGTACGTACCGGGCTGCCCACCGACATGCCGCGGGATCTGCACCGGCAACTTCCCACTCGGCACGATCCGCCCGCTCAACACACCGGCGATCGCGGCCGCACCTTGCTGGCCCGGGATGAACGCCTGCACCAGCCCGGCGATCCGCTCCGCGAACTCACCCAGCGCGTACGGCCGCCCCGACACCACCACCAGCACAACCGGCTTCCCGGTGCCGAGCAGCGCATCCAGCAGTTGCCCCTGCACGCCCGGAAGCCGAAGATCCTCGGCGTCACAGCCCTCACCGGACGTCCCGTGCCCGAACAACCCGGACAGGTCGCCGACGAACGCCACCACCGCATCACAGTCCTGGGCCGTCGCAACAGCATCGTCGAACCCGGAGCGATCGTCACCCATGACGTCACAACCCTTGGCGTACGACACCTCTACGCCGGCCAACTCGTTGCGCAAGGCATCGAGCGGCGTGGCAATGTCGATCCCCAGCCCTCGCTCGGGGTACCGCGGAAGCACGTGGTTCGGGAACGCGTAGCAGCCCATCAAGGTGCGCGGGTCATGCGCGGTCGGACCGACGACGGCGATCTTGCCCAGGTTGTTCAGCGGCAGAGCCGTGCCCGCATCCAGCAGCACAACGGACTTCTCCGCCAGCTCAGCGGCGATCGATCGGTTGTCCGCCGAGTCGAGCTCGACGCCCGTCCGCACCGACCCCTCGGGCGTCCAGTCCTCGTCGAGCAGACCGAGCTCGATCTTCTGCAGCAGCAACCTCCGCGCCGCCCGATCGACGAGATCCTCGGACACCTCGCCCGACTTCACCTTGTCCACCAGCCCGGCGAACCCGATCGTGTCGGGCAGCTCCACATCGGTCCCGGCCGTCAACGCCAGCGCGCCCGCGTCCGCGTTGTCCGCCGCGACCCGATGCATCGACGCCAGGAACGGCACCGCCCAGTAGTCCGAGACGACCGTCCCGTCGAAGCCCCACTCGTCCCGCAGTACGTCGGTGAACAACCACGGATCCGCACTCGCGGGCAGTCCGTCCAGGTCGGCGTACGAGCTCATCACCGATCCGGCGGCGGCCGTCGCGATCGCGGTCTCGAACGTCGGCAGGATGATGTCGAGCAGCTCGCGCTTACCCATCGACACCGGGCCGTGGTTCCGGCCGGCGCGCGACGCGGAGTACCCGGCGAAGTGCTTCAGCGTCGCGATGACGCCGGCACTCTGCAGACCGCGCACGTACGCCGAGCCCAGGATCCCCACCAGGTAAGGATCTTCGCCGATCGTCTCCTCGACGCGACCCCACCGATAGTCGCGTACGACGTCCAGCACCGGCGACAGGCCTTGATGCACCCCGACCGCGGCCATGTCCCGCCCGATCGCGGCTGCCATCCGCTCGACCAGTGACGGGTCGAACGTCGCGCCCCAGGCGATCGACGCCGGGTAGACGGTCGCGCCGTACGTCGTGAAGCCGGTCAGGCACTCCTCGTGGACCAGCGCGGGGACGCCGAGCCGGGAGTTCTTCAGCACGACCTCGTGTTGCCGGATCACCTCGGCGATGCCCTGCTCGACCGACAGCGGGTAGCTGCCCCAGACCCGGGTGAGATGACCGAGACCGTCGCGGCTCGCGTCCTCCAGCGACGACGATCCGCCGGCGGAGAAGACGTCCTCCATCGGCGCCACGTTCATCGCCTCGTCCGGCGGCACCTCGGTGTCGGCCATGTCGTTACCGGCCCAGCGACTGCCCAGCTGCGCGACCTTCTCCTCCAACGTCATCGCCCGCAACAGCAGGCCGACCCGCTCGGCGGCAGGCAGCGCAGGGTCGCGCCAGGGCCGGTCAGTCGAGATGGACAAGAAAATCTCCCTTGATGATCATTCATTTCGGTGAGCAATTATCGAAAAAGTTTCGAAGCTCTCCCGCCGACCCCGGCGATCCGCCCCGGGTCTGTGAATCGCCTGTGACAGCAGGCGTTTACGTGACCTCACTGTGACCCCAAACTGCCCTTAGTTCAAGTCTTGACAGCACTATCTCCGAAATCTATGTTTCGAAAACAAGTCATATCGACAGGTGCCTTCCGCAACCTGTGGGGGCAGCACGGAGTACGGAGATCACAGTGGATCCGATGACGACATCCCGTCGTACCTTCTTAGGCATGGTCGGCGGCGGCGCACTGGCGGCCGGCCTCGCGGCCTGCGGCAGCTCCGGCCCGAGTAGCACGCCCGGTTCCACCACCGGAGCAGCGGCCGGCAGCGGCACGACGTACTGGTTCCTCACCGGACAGCCGCAGCAGGCGATCCGGGAGGCGCAGGTCAAGGCGTTCAACGACGCGAACCCGAACACCAAGATCAAGACCACCGAGTTCCAGAACGACGCGTTCAAGGCCAAGATCAAGACCGCGATCGGCGCCGGCCAGGGCCCGACGCTGATCTGGGGCTGGGGCGGCGGCGGCCTGAAGGCCTACGTCGAAGCCGGCCAGGTCGAGGACCTGACCGACTGGTTCAACGGGCAGACCGACCTGAAGAACTCGATCTTCCCGTCCGCCTTCACGGCGGCGACCGTCAACGGCAAGCTCTACGCCGTGCCTGGCGAGACGGTCACGCCGATCGTGCTGTTCTACGACAAGCGCTCGTTCGAGAAGATCGGCGCCCAGCCCCCGCAGTCGTGGGGCGACATCATGGACCTGGTGCCGAAGTTCAACGAGAAGGGCATCGCGCCGTTCTCGCTCGGCGGCCAGTCCCGCTGGACCAACATGATGTGGCTGGAGTTCCTGTTCGACCGGATCGGCGGCAGCGAGGTCTTCCAGAACATCTACGACGGCAAGAAGGACGGCTGGTCCGACCCGTCGGCACTGAAGGCGCTCGACGAGATGCAGAAGCTGATCAAGGCGAACGGCTTCATCAAGGGCTTCTCCTCGATCACCGCCGACTCGAACGCCGACCAGGCGCTGCTCTACACCGGCAAGGCCGCGATGATGCTGCACGGCGCCTGGACCTACGGCAACATGAAGTCGTCCGGCAAGGACTTCGTCACCGGCGGGCACCTCGGCTACATGAACTTCCCGCCGGTCGACGGCGGCAAGGGCGACCCGAGCGACACCGTCGGCAACCCGGGTCAGTACATGTCGATCTCGTCCAAGGCGAGCTCGGGCGACAAGGACACCGCGAAGAAGTTCATCGCCAACAACACCCTCGACGACGCGACAGTGGACGCCTGGGTGAAGTCCGGCAACATCCCCGTGGTGAAGAGCGCGAAGGACAAGCTCTCGTCGATCACCGACAAGAACGACTCCGAGTGGCTGAACTTCGTCTACGACACCGCGGCGAACGCGAAGAACTTCGCCCAGTCGTGGGACCAGGCCCTCAGCCCGACGCAGGCCGAGACCCTGCTCGACAACATCGCCAAGCTGTTCCAGCTGTCCATCTCGCCGCAGCAGTTCGCCGACAACATGAACGCGGTGATCGGCCAGTGAACCTGTTGAACATCGAAGGCCAGGAGACTCCATGACCGTGACCGCTCCGCCCGTCGTCCCGGCGACCGGCCGCAATGTCTCGTCCGGCGCCGGGGGGGCCGGCGTCGGGCGGAGCGGTCCGGTCGCCTGGATGGTGCTGCCCGCGCTGGTGCTGTTCGTCGTGTTCGGGGTCGTGCCGCTGGTCGGCGTGGTCGTGCTCAGCTTCACCCAGTGGGACGGCCTCGGCGCGATCCATGCGAACGGGCTCGCGAACTGGCGCTCGGTGCTGTCCGATCCGCAGACGTGGCACAGCGTCCTGGTGACCTTCGAGATCATGATCCTGTCCTGGGCCGTGCAGACCCCGATGAGCCTGCTGCTCGGCACGTTCCTGGCCGGCCGGCAGCGGTACCGCGCGTTCCTGGCCGTGCTGTACTTCATCCCGCTGCTGCTCAGCTCGGCCGCGATCGCGATCACGTACAAGGCCCTGCTCGATCCGAACTTCGGCCTCGGCGCGGGCCTGCACATCGGCTTCCTCACCCAGGACTGGCTCGGCAAGAGCAACCTCGCCATCGGCGTAGTGATCTTCATCGTGTCCTGGCAGTTCATCCCGTTCCACTCGCTGATCTACCAAGGCGGCGTCCGGCAGATCCCGACCACGATGTACGAGGCCGCCTCGATCGACGGCGCCGGCAGGATCCGGCAGTTCTTCAGCATCACCGTGCCGCAGCTCAAGTACACGATCATCACGTCGTCGACGTTGATGGTGGTCGGTTCGCTGACCTTCTTCGACCTGATCTTCGTGCTCACCGCGGGCGGCCCCGGTGACGCCACCCGGGTCCTCGCGCTCGACATGTACAAGCGCGGCTTCATGTCCAACCAGATGGGTCCCGCCAGCGTGATCGCGTCCATCATCGTGCTGCTCGGCCTGGTGCTCGCACTGCTGCTGCGGCGGCTCGGCGGCAGTACGACGGCCAGCCAGCAGGAAGGTGCCTGAGATGGCGATCGCAACCACCTCGAGTACGTCGACCCGCCGCGCCCGTGGCGGACCGGTGCGCGCACACAAGCTGCTCCAGCTGAACTGGTTCGGCGGCCTGGCCGGCTGGATCTGGCTCGCGATCGTGGTGATCCCGCTGTACTGGATCGTGGTCACCAGCTTCAAGGACCAGAGCGACTACTTCACCCAGAACCCGTTCGCCCTGCCGTCCGCACCGACGTCGGAGAACTACAAGCTGGTCATCGAGTCCGACTTTCCGCGGTACTTCATCAACAGCGTGATCGTCACGATCGGCACGATCATCCCCGCGGTCGGGATCTCGTTCATGGCGGCGTACGCGATCATCCGCGGCGCCGGCAGCAGGTTCCTTGCCGGGGTCAACGGTATGTTCCTGATGGGGCTGGCGATCCCGCTGCAGGCGACGATCATCCCGGTCTACCTGCTGATCATCAAGATGCACCTGTACGACAGCCTGCTGGCGCTGATCCTGCCGTCGGTCGCGTTCTCGATCCCACTGTCGGTGCTGGTGCTGTCGAACTTCATCCGCGACGTACCCAAGGAACTGTTCGAGTCGATGCGGGTGGACGGCGCGACCGAGTGGGGCATGCTCCGCACGCTTGCGTTCCCGCTGACCCGGCCGGCGCTGGTAACCGTCAGCATCTACAACGGTCTGGCCGTGTGGAACGGGTTCCTGCTGCCGCTGATCCTGACCCAGAGCCCGGACAAGCGCACGCTGCCGTTGGCACTGTGGACGTTCCAGGGCCAGTACAGCGTGAACGTCCCGGCGGTCCTCGCGTCCGTCGTCCTCACCACGCTGCCAATCGTCATCCTGTACGCCGTCAGCCGCCGCCAGCTGCTCAGCGGCCTGACCGCGGGCTTCAGCCGCTAGAGACGTCTGCTTCCGGGTCTGATCGCCCACGACGCGAGCGCCAGTACGGCGAACGCCGCCGGGGCGATCATCCCGGAGTACACGTGCTCGGCCGCGTTCGAGGCGGCAGCACCGGTCATGTTGATCAGCACCCCGGCGTACGCCCACTCCTTCAACCGCGGCAGGCGGGGTGCCAGCAGGACGACCGCGGCCGCCAGCTTGGCGAGACCGAGGATCGTCGCGAGATAACTCGGATATCCCAGGTCGATCATCATCGGGTAGAACGGCGGCATCCGGAGCAGATCCATCGCGCCGCCGACAGCACACTCCCCCACGACGACTGTGGTCACTGCCCAGTACGTCCCGGACCTCATCGGGATCACCTTCTATCGAAACGGTACCGTACTCTTACGCTAACGGTACGATAGCGTTTCGATGGAGGTGGATCAATGGTCTCGCGTGGTGACGGTGCCCGGCAGCGGATGCTCACGGCTGCGCTCGGCGTGCTCGACGAGTCGGGGCTGGTCGGGTTCACGATGGAGGCGGTCGCGCGGCGGGCCGGCGCGAGCAAGGCGACGCTGTACCGGCGCTGGCCGACCACCGGGGCGCTGCTGGTCGACGCGATGGACGCCACCTTCCGCCCGTTGCCGACGCCGGACACGGGGTCGGTGGTTTCCGATGCCACGGAGATCCTGACCGCGTTCGTGACGCTGCTCGAGCGGACGCCGTTCCCTCGCCTGCTGGCCGCGTTCATCGACGCCGCCGAGCGCGACCCGGCGCTGTCGAAACTGCACACCGATCTCACCAACCGCCGCCGCGAGCCGATGCTCGTCGTACTGGCCCGCGGTCGCGAGCGCGGCGAACTCGGCCCGGACACCGATCCCGAGCTGACCACGGACCTGCTCACCAGTCCGTTCTTCTACCGTCACTTCGTTGCCCACCGCCCCATTCCACGCGGAATGGTCGCCGAAGTCGTCGAACGGGTGCTGACGCCGAAGACCTGACGGGTCCCGTCGGCCAGGACGACCAGACCGGTGCGGGAGCGCATCCACTCGAGACCATCCGCGCCGAGCGCGAAGGCCGCGGTCGCGTCGATATCGGCCTGGGTCAGCGACCGATGGACCACGGTCACCGACGCGAGCACGGCCGGCGTCGTACCGGTGCGAGCATCGGTGATGTGGTCGCCACGCCGGTGCAGCCCGGAGGTAGCGATCGCGCCGTTCCGGATCGGCACCACGGCGACCACCTTCTCCGGCGCATGGGGGTCCTCGATCCCGATCCGCCAGCCGACCGAGTGCGGACCGCTGACCCGGCAGGTCAGGTCGCCGCCGGCCGAGAGGCAGTAGTCCGTGCCAGGCAGTCTGTCGAAGGCCTGTGCGGCCCGCTCGACGGCCCAACCCTTCACCACACCGCTCGGGTCCAGCACCCCGTTACGTCGTACGTCGAACGCGCCGCCGGTCTCGACCCGGGCGTGTTCGCCGAGCGCGAGGACCTCGGCGACCTCCGGCGGACAGTCCGCAACAGCCAGCTCGCCGCGGTCGAGGCGGGACACGTAAGAATCGGGCCGGTAGGTGCTGAAGATCCGGTCGGCATCCCGCAGTACGTCGAGGGCGTTGGCCCACGCCTCGGTCGCGCGGTCGTCGGCCGCGTGCCGCCCGCGCAGCGCCAGGCTGATCGGCATCCCCATCACGTGCTCGACGTACCGCGTGGTCATTTGACCTGGTCCAGAACGCTTTGCAGGGAACGGATGTAGCCGTCGCTGGTCACGGTCGCCCCGCTGACCATGTCGATATCGGCACTCTGCGCCTGCACGGTCTCGTTGATCAGGATCGGCAGCGCGTACTCGTTGATCTCGGCGTCGCGGCGATTCCCGTTCGGGTACTGCGGAACGCTGACGGCCGTGATCTTGCCGCTCTGCACGGTGAGCTGTACCTGGACCGGACCCCATTGCGTCTGCGCGACGTCACCCGTGACTGTCGACGAACCGGGCGCCGACGAGGGCACAGATGAGGGCGCCGTCGACGGAGCGGACGCACCAGGTCCGGTTTCGTTGCCGCTGGCAAGCGGTGTGGCAGCCTCCGGACCGGAGGTCGACGTGCGGTAGCCGAACAGCAGGACGACGGCCGAGACCGTACCGAGGAACCAGAGCACGATGCGTTTCACGAGATCACCACTTGAACGTTTCCAGATGGAGCCGCTCGGCCGGGAGACCGGCGGCGTCGAGGGTCTGCTTCACCAGCTGCGTCCACGCGTCCGGTCCGCACAGGTAGACATCGCGTTCGGCGATGTCCGGGATCCAGTGCCGAAGCGCTTGCAGGTCGTCGAGCTCGCCCGGCCCCGGGCCGAACCACGAGCCGAGGCCGCGCCGATGACCTGGCAGCGACAGCAGGGACAGTCCGCGATCGCGATGGAGCGCCTGCAGTTCGTTCCTGAAGAGCTGATGATCGGTGTACCGCTGGATCAGGACCGCGTCGCCCGGCGCGTAGTCGAGTCCTTCGGCCAACGCACGCAGCGGGGTGATGCCGACCCCGGCGCCGATGAGCGCGATCCGCCGTGTGGTCCGGGCCCGCGCGCTCAACCGTCCGTACGGTCCTTCGACCAGAACGCGCGTACCCGGACGTACGCCGCCGAGCGCCGCGCTTCCGTCGCCGGCTTCCTGGACTGTGATCCGCAGACTGCGGCCGTCCGGCGCGGCCGACAACGAGTACGGGTTGGCCCGGGTCCAGCCTGGCCGGCCGAGGAACCGCCAGGAGAAGAACTGACCGGCTTCGGTCTGCAGCCGGTCCAGCCGCCGTCCCTCGACGTACACCGAGACGATGCGATCGGCCTCGCGGACGACGGCCGTCACTCGCAGCCGGTGCCGGGCATTTCGCCAGACCGGCATCCCGATCCGGAACACCAGGATCGCCGCGGCTGTCAGAGCCCAGGCGGTCCACCAGAAGACGGTCCGGCTGGTCGACGAGAGGAAGTCCTGGCCGGTCCAGAGCTGGTGCGGCAGCGCGAGTCCGACGCCGAGGTACGCGTACAGGTGCAGCAGATGCCACGACTCGTACCGGATCCGTCGCCGCGCGGCCTTGATGCTCGTCACCACGGTCAGACACAGGCAGATGGTGCCGGCCACCGCGAGCAACATGCCCGGGTAGTCGACCGTCAGGTCCCACAGCGTCGCGGGCGTGCGGACCAGCTCCCCCGCCGCGTACCCCCAGGTGATGGTGACGATATGCGCCAGCATCAGGTTGAACGACGTGAACCCGGTCAGGCGGTGGATCCGCGCGAGCCGATCCTGCCCGTACGCCGCCTCGAGCAGCGGCACCCGAGCCATCAGCAGGACCTGCGCGAGTAGCAGGACAGCGGCGAGCAGCCCGGTGAGCCGGCCGAGCGACGTGAGGCCGGTCGCCCAGCCGCCCAGCTCCTGGACGCCGCCGTCCGCCACCCACCAGTACGTGACCAGCAGCAGGCTCAGCCACAGGACCACGAACGCACAGGTGCGCACCGTGTCGTCGGCGTGAGCCCGCCGACCCAGCGCTTCGAACATGGCGACTCCTCGGGGATGACTGCATCCCAGTGTCGAGTCGCCTGCTGAGCGCATCCTTCGGCTTGGCTGTGAGCCTGCTGTGAAGCGGCCGTTTAAGGAAAGCCGTTCGGTGTTGCCCGCGGCCAAGGAAATGGCTATTGTTGGGTGTTTGTACGGGCAATAAAAAAGACGCCCTTTCGGGGCATCTGTTTATAGATTAGCAGATGCGATCGGGGGTTCGCAAGAGCATGGGGGCAGCGTGACGGATCAGCTACTCGCGGACGAGATCACCGCAGAACAAGGAGAAGTGGACCGGATGTACGACCGGCTGGACATCCTGCGCGAACGAGCCAAGAGCGAACTCGACCGGGTACAGCTCGAGGAAACCACCGGCACCGACCAGTCCTACACCGAACGCGAATCGTTCACCGACCTGTTTTCCGGGCGATTCTCGCAGTTGTCGTCGGTCGAACGCGGATTGTGTTTCGGTCGGATCGACGAAACCGCCGGAGAACAGTTCCACATCGGCCGGATCGGATTGTTCGACGACGACTACGAACCGATCCTGGTCGACTGGCGGACGCCGGTCGCGCAGGTGTTCTACAGCGCCACCGCCGCCGAGCCGCTCGGCGTCAAACGCCGCCGGCACATCCGGCTGCACGGCCGGACCGTGGTCGGGGTGGACGACGACCTGCTCGATCTCGAGGCGTTGGGCGACGGCGAACGCAGTACGTTGATCGGCGAGGCCGCGTTGCTCTCGTCGTTGACCGCGAGCCGCACCGGCCGGATGAACGAGATCGTCGCGACGATCCAGTCCGAGCAGGACCGGATCATCCGGGCCAGCCTGCCCGGCGTCCTCGTCGTACAGGGCGGTCCGGGGACCGGCAAGACCGTGGTCGCGCTGCATCGCGCGGCGTATCTGCTGTACACGCATCGCGAGCAGCTCGGGCGCAGCGGCGTACTCGTGGTCGGGCCGAACAGCACGTTCCTGCGCTACATCGACCAGGTGCTCCCGTCGCTCGGCGAGACCGACGTCGTGCTCGCCACGATCAGCGAGCTGTACCCAGGTGTCTCGGCGACCGCGCCGGAGTCGGCCGAGGCCGCGCGGATCAAGGGCGACCTGGCGATGGCCGACGTACTCGCGGAGGCGATCAGCCGGTTCCGCGTCGTACCGACCGCGCCGATCAAGCTGAAGGTCGACCAGCACGAGCTGGTGTTGCGGCCGAGCGCGATCCGCAAGGCGCAGCAGAGCGCGCTGACGGCGCGGGAGCAGCACAACCGGGCCCGCCCGCTCTTCGTACGACGGATCCTGAAGACGCTGACGAACCAGATCGTCGAACAGATCGGACGCCAGTACGTCGGAGCCGTCGACATCGAGGACATCGAGAAGGAGCTGTCCGAGGACGACCGCGTCCTGGAGCTGCTCGACCGGCTCTGGCCGGAGCTCACGCCGCAGCTCCTCATCTCGGTGCTGTTCTCCTCGGCGGACCGATTGGCCGCCGCCGCACCACAGCTCACCGACGACGAGCGCACCGCCGTACTGCGGCCTGCGACGGCCGACTGGGCTCCGTCCGATGTCGCGCTGCTCGACGAGGCCGCCGAGCTGCTCGGGGAAACCAGCGGAGTCGTTGCCGGACGCAACCGCCAGGCCGCCGAGGAGGCCGCTGCGGTCGAGGCCAACCGTGAGTACGCACATGGCGTGATCGATATCGAGCTGACCGCCGAGCGGATCGAGATCATGCCCTGGGAGATCGAGCAGTTCAAGGACCTGATCGCCCAACGCACGCGCCTGATCGAGAACCCCTTCACCCTGGCCGAGCGCGCCGCGTCGGACCGCACCTGGGTCTTCGGCCACGTCATCGTCGACGAGGCGCAGGAACTGTCCGCGATGGACTGGCGCATGCTGATGCGCCGCTGCCCACGCCGCTCGATGACCCTGGTCGGCGACATCGCCCAAACCGGCTCGGCCGCCGGCGTCCGCTCCTGGTCAGACCTCCTGGACCGCTACGCCCCACGCCGCTGGCGCACCGCCGAGCTGACCGTCAACTACCGCACACCCGCGGAGATCATGACGGTCGCCGCCAACATCCTCGCCACCATCGACCCAACCCTCACCCCGCCAACCTCAGTCCGCCGCACCGGCACCGAGCCGACCATCCGCAGCATCTCCACCGAAGAACTCACCGACGCCCTGGCCGCAGCAATCAAGACCTCGCGCGAAGCAATCGACGACGGTCATCTAGCAGTCATCGTCCCAACCTCCCGCTACGACGAGTTCGCCAATGCCCTCCCCGACATCGCCCACACCCACGACCCGTCCGTCCTGGACGCAGACGTCGCCCTCCTCGACGTAGCCCAATCCAAAGGCCTCGAGTTCGACGCCGTCATCATCGCCGACCCAGCCACGATCGTCGCCGGCTCTTCCCGCGGCCTCTCTGATCTCTACGTCGCCACCACCCGAGCCACCAAACACCTCACCATCCTCGGCGACCTCCCGGACGCCTTGTTTTCAAGGGATTACAACCAGTCGGCTACCGCGTGAGCTTGAGCGTTGCCAGGCGGATTCGATCTCGGTCAGCGGCACGCGGTCGATTCTGAAGGTGAGGTCGCCGGAGCGGGTCCAATCGACGACCTGTTGATAGGACTCACCCATCGCCTCCGGTGTCAGGTTGCGGGCGGCGCCGTAGAGCTCGACGCCGGAGGTGCGGAGGGCTGATGCGGGTACGGCGAGGTCGGGGCCGGCGACCTCGCCGATCTGGACGATGCGGGTCGGGGTGGTGAAGGCGAACGTGTCCGGGGTGAGGGCGCGAAGGAGGAGCTCGGTCGGGCGGCCCCACAGGAAGTCGAGGACCACGTCGTACCCGCCGGCGTCGGCGTACGCCTGCTGCAGGTCCTCGTCAGGTGTATTGATGACAGCATCGGCGACGAGCTCGGCGAGTTGGGTGTCGTCGCGGCCGGTTGCCACGATGCGTCCCGCGCCGAGCAGGCGTGCGACCTGGATGGCCAACCGACCGGCGACACCCGTTGCGCCTTGGACCAGGACTGTCTCCCCCGGCTGCAGGCCGGCCGCGGTCTTCATCGTCAGCGCGGTGATCGCCGACGCCATCACGGTCGCGACGGCCGGGTCGATCCCGTCGGGGATCGGCGCGTACGCCCCCTCCGGTACGACGGTCTTCTCCGCGAGCGCGCCGTACGGCGAACGCACGTTGCCGAAACCGACCACCGTCCCGTCCGGCAACCGGCCGATCCCGTCGAAGACCGGGATCATCGGCAGCTCCTCGAGATACTTCCCGCTCGCATAATGCTTGCCGGCGGCAACCGCCTTGTCGACGTTCTCGACCGCGGCCGCGAGCACCTCGATCACCACCTCACCCTCCGCCGGCACCGGATCAGGGAACTCCTCGTACCGCGGGACCCCGCCCACCTCGTGCAGCACAGCAGCCTTGGCGATCGCGGAGGCGATCGTTCCCGACCCCACCCCGGCGGCGCCGGACCAGCCGTGGCAGGAGTGGCTGACCGACTTCGCCCTGCAGTTGCGCGGCGCGCTGCTCGCTCATCCGGACGGCGCCCGGGTCGTCTCGATGGCGCAGCTCTCCCGGCAGACGGCGGCGTGGTCCGAGCTTGCGATGAGTACGCTCGCCGACCGCGGCATCCCCCTGCACAACGCGCGCATCATCGTGCTCACGGTCGAGCGCTTCACGGTCGGTCACGCGCTCGAGGAGCAGTCACCCCGGCCCGACGCCGCCGATTTCGATCTCGAGCACTACAGGGCGGCGTACCCGGTGTCGATGCGCGCGATCGCGGAGTACTTCACGCCCGGCCGGGACGTCGACGACCTGTTCCGGGACTGCCTCGAAGTGGTCGTCGAGGGGGCCTCGGTGATCGCCCGGCAGTGATAGTGCGGTCACTGTTGGTGAGATCGCTGGGCAAATGTGTAAATTCCGTAACAGGGAGAGTGCCTGAGGTACTCCACCTGACGTAATCTGCCCAACCATGCACAGAGGCGAACGGCGGGCCAAGCGGCCCAATGTCGTGATGTCGGTGTTCGTGTTCCTGCTGGTCAGTGTTCTCGCCGGAGCACTGTTCGCCGGACTGGCCCTCCCCTTCGCCGGTCTGGTCGGCGTGACGACGGCCACCGCACACGACACCGTGCAGTACCTGCCCCAGGATCTGAAGACCGCGCCGCAGGCCGAGACCACCGTGATCCAGGACGCGGACGGCAAGACCATCGCGAGGCTGTACCAGCAGAACCGGACGCCGGTGACGCTGAAGCAGATCAGCCCGGTCATGCTCAAGGCGATCGTCGCGATCGAGGACGACCGGTTCTACGAGCACGGTGCGATCGATGCCAAGGGCACGCTGCGCGCGATGCTGCGCAACCAGTCGTCGGGCGGGGTGCAGCAGGGCGGTTCGAGCATCACCCAGCAGTACGTGAAGCTGAACCTGATCAACAAGGCCCGCACGCCGGAGGAGGTCAAGGAGGCCACCGCCGAGACGTACGAGCGCAAGATCGCCGAACTGCGCTACGCCATCGCCGTCGAGAAGGAACTGAGCAAGAACCAGATCCTCAACGGCTACCTGAACCTGGCCTTCTTCGGCGACCGCTCGTACGGCGTCGAGGCCGCGGCCATGCACTACTTCGGCGTCCACGCCGCGAAGCTGAACCTGCCGCAGGCCGCGATGCTGGCCGGCCTGGTGAAGAACCCGACCGGGTACGACCCGATCGACAGCCCGACCCGGGCCAAGGCGCGTCGCGACGTCGTCCTGCGCCGCATGCAGGAGCTGAACATCATCACCGCCAAGCAGGCGGCGGACGCGATCAGGACCCCGGTGATCGACCCCACGAAGGTCCGGGTCGCCCCGAGCGGCTGCGCGAACTCGAAGTACCCGTTCTTCTGCGAGTACGTCGTCTCGAAGCTGAAGGCGAACAGCGCCTTCGGCAAGTCGCCCGAAGAGCGCGAGAACTACATCGAGACGGCCGGCTTGGTGATCAAGACCTCGCTGGACCAGAAGATCCAGGCGGCCGCACAGACCTCGATCAACCAGCACTCCAAGGCCGGGGACCAGGCTGTGGCCGCGATCACAATGGTCGAACCCGGTACCGGACTGGTGAAGGCCATGGCCCAGAGCCGTCAGTACGGCAGCAAGAAGGGCCAGACGTCGTACAACTACAACGTTGAGAAGACCTACGCCGGCGGGTACGGCGGGTTCCAGAACGGGTCGACGATGAAGGCGTTCACGATCGCCGCGGCGATCGGCAAGGGCGTGCCGACGACATACCGGATCAACTCGCCGCAGACGATCGACCTGAGCGGCAAGACGTTCAGCACCTGCAACGGACCGATATCGTCGCCGAACTACAACCCGAGCAACTCGACCAAGACGATCGCGGACCCGTCGATGGTCGACGCGGCGCGCGCCTCGACCAACACCTACTTCCTGCAGTTGTCCGAGCAGATCGGGCTCTGCCCGATCGCGACCGTCGCCTCGAAGCTCGGCATGTACGACGCACAGACGCTGAAGCCGCTCCAGCAGGTGCCGTCGTTCACGCTCGGCTCGGTCGGTCTGATCACGCCGCTGATGCTGTCCAACGCGTACGCGACGTTCGCCGCCCGTGGCATGTACTGCACCCCGCAGATCATCACGTCGATCACGATGATCAAGACGAAGAAGGCGATCCCCACGCCGGGCCCGAACTGCCACCGGGTCCTGTCGCCGGGTGTCGCGGACGGTGTCAGCTACGTCCTGCACCAGGTGATGGAGAGCGGCGGAACCGGCGCGAAGCTGAACTTCGGCAAGAGCGACCTCGCCGGCAAGACCGGTACCATCCAGAACAACTTCGCCGTCTGGTTCTCCGGCTACTCGTCCAAACTCGCCGCCGCAGCGGTGGTTGCCGACGCCGACCCGAAGTACGAGGACCTGGCTCGACTGACGCTGAATGGCAAGAAGATCGGCGACGCATCCGGTTCGGGTACCGCCGGACCGGTCTGGGAGACGGCCATGCAGATGGCGCTGCAGGGCATCCCGACCAGTAAGTTCACCAAGCCGGACGACAAGATCATCCGCGGTGACGTGAAGGACCTGCCGTACCTGAAGGGCATGACGCCCGCGGAGGCCGGTGCCAAGCTGTTGTCGATGGGCTTCAAGGTCGTGATGTCGCACGGCGATCGGGTCGACTCCGACGCCCCTGCCGGCACCGTCGCCTGGACCAACCCACGCCAGGAGGACGGCGCACCGGCCGGCTCGATGGTCACGCTGATCATCTCCAACGGCAGCCGGGCCCAGCCCCCGGTCACACCCCCGGTCATCCCACCGGTGGTGCCGCCCACGATCAAACCGCCGCCCAACATCCCGACCTGCATGCCGTGGGACCCCAAGTGCCACCCCCGCCGAGGAGGCTGACGCCCCGAAGTAGGACACGCGCCGGGGATCACTAGGCTGGGGGCAACACCTAGCTTTTGTGAAAGGACTCCCCCCGTGAGTGTCGATGAGTTGGCCGGTCAGGTTGAGCAGGCGCGCAAGGACTACGAGGCGCTGGTGGCCAAGGGGCTCAAGCTTGATCTGACGCGGGGGAAGCCCTCACCCAAGCAGTTGGACGCGGCGAACGGCGTACTGGGCCTGAGCGGCGAGCCGGTGGCTGCGGACGGGACCGACCTGCGGAACTACGGCGGCCTGCACGGCCTGCCGGAGGTGCGGGCGATCTTCGCCGAGGACCTGCAGGTGCCGGTCGAGCAACTGCTGGCCGCGGGGAACTCGAGCCTCGAGCTGATGCACGACGCGGTCGTGTTCGCGCTGCTCGGGAAGGTGCCGGGCGCCGAGAAGCGGTGGGCCGACGTCGAGGGTCTCGCGTTCCTGTGCCCGGTGCCGGGGTACGACCGGCACTTCGGGATCTGTGAGCGGTACGGGATCAAGATGATCCCGGTGCCGATGACGCCAGAGGGTCCGGACATGGACGTCGTCGAGCGGCTGGTCGCGGAGGACGCCGCGATCAAGGGCATCTGGTGCGTGCCGAAGTACAGCAACCCGGACGGCACCGTGTACTCCGACGAGACGGTACGGCGGCTGGCCGCGATGGAGACCGCCGCCCCGGACTTCCGGATCTTCTGGGACAACGCGTACGCCGTCCACCACCTGACCGACTCCCCCGCGAAGATCGCCGACGTACTCGCGCTCTGTGCGGAGAACGGCCACCCGGACCGGGCGTTCGTGTTCGGGTCGAGCTCGAAGATCACGTTCGCCGGCGCCGGCGTCGCGTTCTTCGGGTCGTCGCCGGCGAACCTCGAGTGGTGGCTGAGCCACACGGTCAAGCGGAGCATCGGACCGGACAAGATCAACCAGCTCCGGCACGTGCAGTTCCTGCGCGACGCCGACGGACTGCGGGAGCACATGCGGACGCTGGCCGAGCTGATCCGGCCGAAGTTCGACGCCGTCGACAAGATCCTCACCGCGGAGCTCGGCGGCACCGGGCTCGCGTCCTGGACCGCTCCGGCCGGCGGCTACTTCATCAGCCTGGAGGTCCCGGAGGGCTGCGCCAAGGAGGTCGTCGCCAAGGCGAAGGCGGCCGGCATCGCCATCACCCCGGCCGGCGCCACACACCCGTACGGCGACGACCCGACGGACCAGGTGATCCGCATCGCCCCGACGTACCCCGAACTCCCCGAGGTCGAGGCAGCCATCACCGGCCTCGCCACCTGCGTCCGCCTGGTCGCGGGTGAGAAGCTTCTCGCCGATCAGGCCTGAGGCGGTAGCTCGAAGAGCAGGCAGGTCGACGTTGCGTGGGCGAGGAGTTTGCCGCGTTCGTCGTACAGGTGGGACTCGGCGACCGCCGTACGACGACCGCGGCTGATGATCGCGCCCTCGCAACGAAGTACGCCGGAGTTGACCGTGACCGGCTTGATGAAGCGGGTCATCAGGTCGAGCGAGGTGTAGCCGACGCCGGCCGGCAGCGTCGAGTGGACGGTGCAGCCGGCGGCCGTGTCGAGCAAGGTGGCGATGACGCCGCCGTGCACCGAACCGAGCGGGTTGTAGTGGAACTCGGCCGCCGGCATGTACACGGTGACCTTGCCTTCCTCGGCCTCGAACCCGGTCGCCCCGACCAGCTGCAGGATCGGCGGCGCCGGGATCAGCCCGTCGCGCATCGCCTGCAGCATCTCGAGCCCGGTCGAGCTGCCGACCCGCGCCGCGGTCTCGGCCGGATCGGTCCAGGTGAAGGTCCGGCTCCGGCTCGCCTGCTGAGTCTCCGTCATGGATCGAGCCTCACATCACCCAGCTGGGTCTGTCAACGAGACCTAGAGCTCACTACGATGGCCGGATGAGTGGCTTGACGACCTACAACGCGCTCGACTGGTCGGTGGCGAACTGCCCGATCGGCCGCACCATGGAGATCCTCGGCGAACGCTGGACGGTCATCGTGCTGCGCGAGGTGTTCAACGGCATCCGCCGGTTCGACGATCTGCGGGTCCGCACCGACATCCCCCGCCAGGTGCTGTCCAACCGGCTCGCCAAACTCGTCGAGCACGGCATCCTCCGGCGGACGCCGTACCGCGAACCGGGCGCGCGGCAACGGTACGAGTACCGCCTCACCGAGCAGGGCCTCGATCTGTACCCGGTCCTGATCGCGATCCGCGACTGGGGCGACAAGTACCTCGCCGGCCCCGAAGGTTCACCGCTCACGATCGAGCACCGCGACTGCGGAGCGCCTGTCCACACCGAGCTGTACTGCGAGTCCGGTCACCGGTTGACGACGCCGCGCGACGCCGTACCGCGTCCCGGGCCGGGTGCCCGACGGCGGGCAAACGTATAAGACAAAGGGTTTTCGGTGGACAGGGCTGTTTCTTCGCGGCCCGCAGTGGTTAGGCTGCCATCCGGGGAGGACGGAAAGTGCGGCAGTTCAACACACCACCAGAGTGGCCTGATCCACCGACGCCGGATTGGCGACCACCACGACGGTGGCAGCCACCCAAGTCCTGGCCGAAGGCGCCGGACCGTTGGGTGTTCTGGGTCGACGAGTACGGCCGAGGAGTTCGCGGACCGATCGGGCGGTACGGCGGACCGCGCCGGATCACGACCGCGATCATGGTCGTCGTACCGACGGCGCTGATGGCGCTCGTGCTGCTGAACCCGTTCAGCAGCGACTCGGAGGACACCGCGCCCAACCTGGGACCGACCGCACCGGTCACGCAGCCGCCGATCGAGCGCAGCGCGAAGCCGGCCCGCGCGGAGCGTACGGCGGCCGCGATAGTGACGTACCGGAGTTGTGCACAGGTCCGTGCCGCCGGGAAGGCGCCGTTGCGCCGGGGCGAACCGGGCTACTCCCGCGCGCTCGATCCCGACGGCGACGGGCTCGCCTGCCCGCCCGTTGTCCGTGGAAGCTCCTGACGGATCCCGTCGTTCCACAGCTCCTGCGTCTGACTGATCCAGAAGGCCGCGAACAGCACGATCAGCGTGCCCTCGATCCACAACACCGCGTGGTCCCAGCCGAAGAGTTTCTTCCACACGAACATCAGCAGCGGCACGACCACCATCAGGATCGCGATCACGGAGTACCTGTTCGCCGGCGAGTGCGGGACCGCGTGCTTGCGTTGCTTGCGCCGGAACTCCTCCGCGTTCAGCAGCACGACCGCGACGATGCAGACGAACATCACGATCGCGGCCGCGTAGTGTGCGTGACCGATGAACCCGGAACGGTCGGCGAAGAACCACGCCAGCCCGCCGCCGAAGATCAGTACGGCGACGCCGAGGCCGAGCAGGTACATCGGCGTCCAGCGACCCGGGTCCTTCGCCCGGTCCCGGACGATGAAGACCGCGGTCAGGATCAGGCACGGTACGCCGACGATGAACAACGCGAGCATGTTGTTCGAGACGTTCGCCGCCGCGTCACCCAGCGCCAACTGCACCGAGTGGCACGGGCCCTGCCCCGGCGTCGGCACCAGCGCGACGGCCGGCGCGAGGATGCCGGCCACGTTCAGCAGGATGTCCTCGGGCTCGGTGTTGCCTTTCAGCACCACCATGCAGACGCCGATCGTGATCAGCGCGCCGACAAAGATCGCCCGCACCGGCGTGTAGTAGTACGCGCTGATCGACGTCTGCAGGCAGCGCGGATCGGTCTTGGACCACTCGATCACCAGCGCAGCGCCGAGCAGGACGATCATCGCCACCATTGCCATCCGCAAGTAGCGGTAGGTCTTGATCGAGTACTCACCCGGCACGGTCATGGTCGCAGTATGCGCGGTTCAGGGCCTGACGACGAGAGGTTGGAACGCAGCCCGGATCGTGCTCGCGGTCGGCCTCACGTCCTGCTGCGTGTCCGGGAAACCGACGCCGTTGTACGTCGTGTACGAGATCGTCGCCGGACAGACCGACCCGCTGATCTGCAGCTTGCCGGTCCGGATCAGCCGCCCGGTGCGCAGCTCGTACACGCGGACCGGGACCTGGATCTTGTAGAACGTCACCCACGTATCCGATCCACCCGAGCCGATGAACGGCGTGTACCGGCACGTCCGCACCGCCGCCCCTTGGGTCTCCTCCCCCGCGCAGACAACCAGCGCAGCGTTGTCGGCCGTGGTCCCCTTCCACTGCGACGGCAGCTTGCTCGTGTATTCACTGGCGCCGGAGAACACCGCGCGGTTGACGCCGTTGCGAAGCCGCGGCGCGGGGCTGTACTTCGCGGGCGTCGAGCAGTAGCCGCCGGACGAGACGAGCCCGCGCACCCGTGCCAGCTCCGCGCGGATCTTCGCCTGCAGGATCTGATAGTTCGCGCTCTGTACGCCGGCCCGCGCCCTGACCGCCTGCTTCGCGCGCGGGTAGCGGCTCACCAGCAGCTGGTAGGTGCTCCGCGCACTCGCCCAGTCCGCCTTCGCCATTTGGGCGTCTGCGCAGCCGAGCAGCGCGTTCGGCTCGAGCTTCGGGACGAGCGCGTTCGGCCGGTCGAGAACGTTGCCGACCGGCTTCCGGGTCCGCAACCAGTTGGTCACCTCGAGACTCCCGCACGAGTCCTTCAGCGGAAACCCGGCCACGAAGTTGTCAACCGCCTTACCTACAGGCGGCAACTGGTTCGGATCCGCAGCCACAGCCGACAGCTGGTCGAACCCCGCCTTCATCCTGGGTACGTCGACCAGCTTGATCGCGCTCGCCAGCCCGTCCGCGGCATCGTCGATCCGGTCGCACGCCGCGACATCACCCTCGACGCGAACGGTCCGCGGCGCGTCCCCGATCCGATGCCCGAGCCCATACTTCGCCTGCGCCGTCCGTACGCCGCCGCAGTCGCCGGCCGCGCGCGCCGTGATCGCCTGCTTGTCGATCCGCTGCGCGTCGTACCGCTCGAAGGCGACACCGCCCAGCACGACGAGCGCGACACCGCCGGCGACCAGCCGCTTGGTGAGATTGGCCGCCTGCAGGCGCTGACTCCGGGCCAGGAACCAGCCGTGGACGACCTGGAGTACGCCCCATCCGAGCAGCGCCAACTCATAGCCGGTCTTCCGTTGGGTGCACAGCAGCACCAGGAGGATCGCCGTACCCGCGAGACCGAGGATGCCGAAGAGCCGGCGGCGGATCAGGAAATAGCCGAGGCCGAGGAACGAGGCGTTGCCTAGGGCAACGGCCAGTGGGTCGTGCGGGCTGAGCGGCTTCGGCGGCGGTCCCGGGTACGGCGTACCTTGCGGGGGCGGAAACTGCTGGTAGCTCATATCCATCGCTCTCGGTCACGGGGCGTCACACCAAGTGTGAGCGAGATCCACCCGCGGTCGCACCCCGATGACCGGTTCCTGACATCAGAGCCGGATCGACTTCTTGTTCATGAATTCCTCGATGCCGGCCGGGCCGAGTTCGCGGCCGAGGCCGGAGCGTTTGATGCCGCCGAACGGGAGGTCGGCCTGCGAACCGCCGGCACGGTTGAGGTAGACCATGCCTGCGTCGATCTGGTCGGCGACACGGCGGTTGCGGTCGGTGTCGGTGCCCCAAACGGACGCGCCGAGACCGAACGGCGTGTCGTTGGCCAGCCGGATCGCGTCGTCCTCGTCGTCTGCCTTGAAGACGATGACGACCGGGCCGAAGATCTCCTCGTAGTACGCGTCCATGTCCGGGGTGACGTCGGTGAGGACGGTCGCTTCGAGGTACGCGCCGGGCGTGATGCGGCGACCGCCGGCGCGCAGCGTCGCGCCCTGTTCGATCGCCTTGGCGACCTGGGCGGCGACCTCGTCGGCGGCTGCGGTCGACGCGAGCGGCGGGAGCTTCGTCGCCGGGTCGGACGGGTCGCCGGGGACGTAGTACTCCGCGACGCGTTGGGTCAGGCGGTCGACGTACTCGTCGTAGATGTCCGCGAGGACGATCATCCGCTTCGGGGCGTTGCACGACTGGCCGCAGTTCCGCATCCGCGCGGTCGCGGTGGCGTTGACCGTCTCGTCCATGTCGTCGGTGTCGAGGATGACGAGGGGGTCGGAGCCGCCGAGCTCGAGCACGGTCTTCTTGAGGTTCTTGCCGGCCTCGGCTGCCACCGAGATCCCGGCCTGCTCGCTGCCGGTCAAAGAGACGCCCGCGATCCGCGTGTCCGCAAGGATCCCGGGGATCTGCCGGCTCGACGCGAACGTGTTCACGTAGACGTCTGCCGGTACGCCGGCCGCGTCCAGGATCTCCTCGATCGCGCGCGCGGACCGCGGGCAGATCGAGGCGTGTTTGAGCAGGATCGTGTTGCCGAGCACGAGGTTCGGCGCGACGAACCGGGCGACCTGGTAGCACGGGAAGTTCCACGGCATGATCCCGAGCAGCGCGCCGATCGGGCCCTTGGTGATGACGGCCCGGCCGCCCTTGATGTCGATCGGCTCGTCCGCGAGCAACGCCGGACCGTGCTCCGCGTAGTACCGGAAGATGTCGACCACGATGCCGACCTCACCACGGCCCTCGTTGATCCGCTTGCCCATCTCCAGCGTCATGATCCGCGCCAGCTCGTTCGCCCGCTCCTCGAACAGATCCGCCGCCCGGTCCACGATTGCCGCCCGCCCATCCACCGGTCGACGTCGCCAGTCCGGGTAGGCGTCGTACACCCGCCCGATCGCCGCCCGCACCTCCTCCTCCGTCGAGTTGGCCACTTCCTCCACCAACTGCCCACTTGCCGGGTCGGTGACTGAGTACATCGCTTCCTCCATCCAGAGCCGGGACCTGCTCACCATACTGTATACAGTGAGCCGATCTGTTGTAGTCCGGCGTCTCAGCAGGCATGCTCGATGTTCCGCCCACTTCGTCGATCGGATGCCCGCCCGTGTCTGAGCAACGGAAAGTTCGTCGTGTCCTGCGGCTGGTTGCAGTGCTGGCCGCCATCTCGGTGCCGTCGATGGCACTTGCGTCGCCCGGTGCGGCTCCCCCGGATCCTGCGAATGCCTGGCAGTACCCGCACTGGCCGCAGCAGCAGCCCTGGCAGCAGTCGGGGCCGGACTTGCGGGTCGCGAAGACGACGGCGACCGGGCTGCCGGGGCCGATCGACCCGCAGAACTGGGAGAACCCGGATCACATGACGTGGGCCGACTACGTCAAACCGCCGGGGACGAACTGGGCCGACCCTGCGGTGAAGGGATCGCAGCGGACGTTCAAGGGTGCGCTCGTATTGCTCGACTACCCGAACCAGGACTTCGTGATCACCAAGCCGAAGGGCTCGACCGTGTTCGGCAACCCGAGCGCCGCGGCGAACGGCGTACCGCGGGACCAGGTCCCGGCGTTCTACCACGACTTCCTCAACAAGCCCGAGCCGCTCAACCACGGGCACACGCTGCACGAGTATTGGATGGAGGACTCCGGCGGCCGGTACGGCGTCGACCTCTCCGCGTTCGGCCCGTACCGGCTGCCGGGCAAGTCGCACGAGTACGGCATGGAGTTCCAGAGCCCCGCGGAGTGCCCGGCCGGCGACGATTGCGACCGTGACATCCGGACCGACGGCAAGGCCGCGTGGGTCGCCGACCAAGGGACCGAAGTACCGGCCGGCTTCGACTTCGTGTTCTTCCTCAGCGCCGGGCAGGACGAATCGTCCACCTGGCAGGAGTTCGGGATGATGAAGTTCCCGACCAAGGAGGACGTCACCGACGACTTCGGCCCGCCGGACCCGGCGCTGCCGAACTGGTCGGACACCCGGTACGTCGACTGGACGTCGTGGGCCGCCGGCGCGTCGATCTGGCCGAACGCGGGCGGCGGCTCGTCAACGCAGGCGGAGAGCTCCGGGATGGGCGTGTTCGCCCACGAGTTCAGCCACATCCTCGGGATCGGCGACAACTACAACAACCCGTACAGCATCCCGGCCCGGCGCGACTACACCGGTCCGTGGGAGATGCTCAGCCGCGGCAGCTTCAACGGCCCGGGCGGTCCACACAGCCGCTGGATGATCCCGGCGACCGGCGGCGCCTCGATGGGCGCGCAACACATGCTCCGCAACAAGGTCAAGCTGCAGATGGTCGACGAGCAGAACGTACTGCGGTTGTCCCGCGAGGCGCTCGCGTCGTCGGGTGTCGTGATCGCGAACGTCACCGCGCGCAGCGTGAACCCGGGCGCTAAGGACCTGTCCGGCGTCAACGTCGAGCTCGGCGGCGCGGGCGATCTCGACGCGCCGTGCGACGTGAACACGGACCCGATGTGCGACGGCCGCGGGTACCAGAACTACACGGTCGAGGTGGTCGACCGGATGGGCACGGACTCGTTCACGCCCGATTCCGGCGTACTGCTGACGAAGACCAAGAACCAGGACCGGGCGCCGTTCGAGTGGGTGATCGACGCGAACCCGCAGGACATCAACCTGACCGACTATGTCCTGCCCGACGGCACGAAGGTCCCGATCACGATCGGCGACTACCGCCAGCTGTCGGACGCGCTCTTCCACGCCGGTACGAACTCCGGCAGCGAGTACGAGTACACCGACACCGCGAACCGTCTGCACTTCTACATCACCAACGTCCACCGCGACCGCAAGGGCGTGCTGTCGTACACGGTCGCCATCCGCTCGCTCGACGGCTCGGGCGCGCAGAAGCGCGGCGTACGCGTCCTGCCCACGGTCGCGAAGCCGGACCGCAGCGGCGTACAGACCTGCACCTTCCGCCTGACCAACACCGGCAAGGCCGGTACGACGTCCGGCCCCGAGGACATCACGCAGTACCTGAAGGGCGACGTCTACCGCCTGTCCGCCAAGGCCAGCGGCTGGCCGGTCGCCCTCCCCAACGCCCTCGCGACCGCCAACGCCGGGCAGCAGGTAACCGTCCCCGTCTACACCAAGCCCGGCACCGGCCCGATCGGCAAGATCACCCTCACCGCCACCTCCGAAAGCGACCCGACCAAAACCTCAACCGCGACCTGCATCGCCATCAAGCACTGACCGCAAGGCGCCGGGCGTCCAACCTGACCTGACGCCCGGCGCCGCGAGCAGATAGTCGACCACGCGGTCGATCCCCCAGCCGTGCGCTTCCACCAGGCCGGTAGCGATCCAGCGCAGGTACGGCGCGGCCGGGGCGGAGGGGTCGAGGTCGGCGACGGTTCCGTGGGTGACGGTGAACATCGGTACGCCGTCGCGTTCGCCGAGGCGGGCCACGGTTTCGTAGCGGCCCGGGCCCATCGTGTGGAGTGAGTCGACCATGGGCAGCAGGCCGGCGAGGTCCACGGCGAACTCGCCGCCGGGCTCGCGGCGCATCTCCTGGGCGGCGACGTCGCCGAGTTGGTCAGGCGTGAGGAGGTACGCCCGGCCGGCAACGACCCCGTCGGCGCTCGCGTCGTAGAAGGCGGAGCCGCCGCCCCATACCTTCGACGTACCGGCGAAGACGAGGCCGCCGGGGAACTCGACGCCGGCGATCGCTTCCGGGTCGCTGTGGTCGCGGCAGCCCGGATAGACGCGCGCTCCGCCTTCGGGGCGGCCGCCGGCCAGGTAGCAGCGGAATCGGTCGAGTGCGAGATTGGATCCGTAGGCGACGTACCAAACTCGCTGCATGAAACCCCTTCAGAGCGGGAGCGGGCGTTCCGCGAAGGCCTGCTCGGCTTCGGCCAGCACGATCCGGGAAGCATCACGGTAGCGGCGATCCGCGTCCGCCGGGCTGTCCCCCACCGCCGTCAGCCCGAGCCGGCCGCGCTCGGTCAGGCAGCTGATCATGTGGAACACGATCCCCACCTGCCGCGACTGGTCGAAGTGCAGCCCGTTGCGGGCGACGATGTCGAACAGGTCCGCCGGCCCGAGCCCGGTCAGCAGCTCCGACTCGAGGTGATCCGTCGCGACCAAGTGCTTCTCCTGCCCACTCGGTGTCAGGAACAACGCCGTCTGCGGGTCGTAGCGCCCATCGGTGAGGAACTGCAGCGTCAGGAACGGATGCGTCGTACCGCCCTTGCGCAGGTTGAGTTCGATCGCGTACGCCGACCAGCCGACCGCACCGCGCACCACGACGAAGTCGACCGCGAACCGCCCGAGCGCGCCCTCGTCCGCCAGCCGCTGCCCGATCGTCGCCGCATGCTCGGTGATCATCCGCGCGTACTCCGGCGCCGCCGGGAACACACACCCGAGATAGCTCTGCCCACTCGCCCCGCCGAGCAGCTGATCGTGGGTCGACAGCAACTCGACCTTGCCGCCCGGCACGACCCGCAGCTGCACACTGGGACTCCGCAACTCGTCCCCGACGATCCGCTCCTCGACGATTCCACCGTTCTCCGCGAACTTCGCGATGTACACGTCGAACGGCGTCGTCACGGACTCCAGCTCCATCTCGCGAAGTCGCTGCAACACCTCGTCCCGCTCCCCCACCGCGCCGGGCGCCGGCAGCCCCTTCAACCGGACCACCGCATTGCCTTCACCGGACACACCTTCGTTGAGCTTCACGATCACGCTGTCCATCGTCGGCCGCTCGGCCCGCATCGTCAGCAGCGCGTCAGCGAGCTCATCCAGACTCCGCAGGTCCTCCTTGCCCAGCGGATGCGGTACGCCGAGCTCCGCGAACAACCGCCGGCACCCGGACTTCGACCCCAACGGCGCGAGCCGCGGATCAGCGGCGTACATCGGGATCCCGAGGCTGATCGCGACGTCCCGCTCGAGCTCGGTCGTGTTGTACGGAACCAGATGCGACCGCATCCGATTCGGAATCAGATCAGCAATCCGCTGCAACAACCGCGGCCGAGCCAACAACTTCTCACTCAGCGACACCGCCGACGCATCATCCACCGAGATCAACGACAACCGCGCCCGAGCATGACTCGGAATCACCCCCGGCAACAACGACAGGTAGTACTCGATGATCTCCGGCGCGATCGGCATCGACGTCACATAAACCATCCGCAACCGCGGCTCCCGCAACAGAATCAGCAGGAACAAGAACCGCTCCTCGTACGCCTGCATCAAGGTCCCGGTCTCAGCCTCGGTCTTGTCCAGCGTCAGCGACGGTACGACGATCACCGACTCGTCGTCATGGTTGCGCCGCATCGCGTCCCACACGCCGGCCATCCGCTCCTGCAGCAGATCGAACCGCTCGTACCGCTCCGCCTCGGTCAATGCCGAAAGCACGCGCTCCGTCCGGTCGGGCGCCGTCCACAGATCACCGGTCATGACGCAATCCTCGAGTTGTCGAGCCCACGGATGCTGTAGGCATGCACGGTCCGGCTGAAGCCGCGAACCTCCCGGAGTCCCGCGTCCTCGCCCAGGACCCCGTCCCCGGCGGCGCTGAAGACTCGTTCGGTCGCGAGGATCTGCCAGGGGTCGGCATCCGCGCACAGCCGTGCGGCGAGGTTGGTCACGCTGCCGATCGCCGCGTAGTCGAGTCGCCCGTCGAATCCGATCGTGCCCAGCGTCGCGTAGCCCTGCGCGGCCCCGATGCGCAGCGACAGATCGTGGCCGCGCCGGCTCCAGGCCTCGGCCAAACCACGGACTCTGGTGCGCATCGCGACACTCATCCGCAACGCACGCAGCGGACCGTCCTCGCACCGGACCGGATCGTTGAAGAACACCATCAAGCCGTCGCCGGCGAACCGCTCGAGCGTTCCCTCGAAGCGGAAGATCAGGTCACCGAGCGCGTGGTGGTACTCCTCCAGCACACCCATCACCTCCTCCGGCTCGCTCGCCTCCGCGAACGTTGTGAAGCCACGCAGGTCACAGAACACGACGACGATCTCGCGCCGGTGACTGGCCAGGAACGACTCGTCGCCGGAATCGACGATCAGCTCGGCGAGTTGCGGACTGAGGAAACGCCGCAGCCGACCCATCCGCTGCAGCTGCGAGACCTGGTGCTCGACCCGCGATTCCAGCTCCTGGTTCCATCCCGCCAGCTCGGTCGCCTGTCGTTTGATGGTGTCCTGGTACTGCTTGATCCGCGCGAGCGATGCGACCCTGGCCAGCAGTTCGCTCTGGTTGATCGGCTTGGTCAGGAAGTCGTCTGCACCGGCCTCGAGCGCCTTCACCTTCTGCTCGTCGCCGCTGGCCGTCACCATCACCACCGGCAGGTACGCCGTGTCCACCTGGTCCCGGATCCGCCGGCACACCTCGTACCCGTCGATCCCCGGCATCAGGATGTCCAGCAGGACGAGGTCGACGTCGTCGGCACCGATGACCTCCAGCGCCTGCTCACCCGAGGATGCGGTCAGTACGTCGTACCCTCGCGGGCTGAGGATTGCCTCCAGCAACCGGACGTTCGGCGGCTGGTCGTCGACGACGAGGACTCTGGTCATGTCGTCGCACCGCCGAGCTGGAGAAAGTCGCGCACCTGCTGCGGCAGCCGGCGGATGCTGATCGGCTTCTCGACGTACCCGGTGAAGCCCGATTCGAACGCGTCATGCCGGTCGTTGTCCATCGCGAACGCCGTCACCGCCACCACCGGTACGGCGTGCTCGCGCTCGCCGGCCCGGATCCGGCGCAGGGCCTCGGCGCCGTCGATACCCGGCAGCTGCAGGTCCATCAGGATCAGATCGGGATGCTCGGACGCCGCGAGCCGCACCCCGTCCTCACCCGACGTCGCCTCGATCACCTCGTAGCCGGAGAACCGTAGTACGTCCCGCAGCAGTTTGAGATTCTTCGGATTGTCCTCCACCACCAGGATCCGGCCTGGATTCATCGATTCTCCCCCTCGTCGTGGGCGAGCGCTCCGACCGCCCGCAATGCCTGCAGCAACGCGTCCCGGCTGACCGGCTTGACCAGGTAGGCGGCCGCGCCGAGGGCCGCGCCGCGACCCCGTTCGTCGACGATCGACACGATGACCACCGGGATGTCGCGGGTCGCCTCCTCGGCCTTCAGTGCCTGCAGCACCGCCCACCCGTCGATCCCGGGCAGCCGGATGTCCAGCAGTACGGCGGCCGGCCGAACCCGTCGTACTGCGTCCAGCCCGGACTGACCGTCGCCCGCGACGGTGACCCGCACGACCGGGCCGGACAGGTACGCGGTGATCAGCTCGAGCGACGGCCTGTCGTCCTCGATCACCACGACGTCCGTGACCGCCCGGGCCGGATCCGGCCGGACCTCCTTCTCCCTGCTGCGCAAGGAGAATCCGAAGGTGCTCCCGACGCCGACCTCGCTCTCCAGCCACATCCGCCCACCGAGCAGTTCGACGATCCGCCGCGAGAGCGTCAGGCCGAGCCCGGTCCCCTCCTCCCGGGACGGACCGCGACCTCCCTGCTGGAACGACTCGAAGATCCGCTCGCGATCCTCCGGAGGGATGCCGCGGCCGGTGTCGGTCACGGTGATGTGGACCTCGGCCCCGGACCGCGTCGCGCGGACCACGACCGAACCGCCGTCGTCGGTGAACTTGACGGCGTTCGTCATCAGGTTCAGCACCACCTGCTTCAGCCGGAGCTCGTCGGCGTACACCTCGTCGATGCCGGGTCCGATCTCGACCCGCAGCTCGAGACCGTGGACGGTCGCCCGCTCACGCAGCATCGCCACCGTGTTGTCGAGCAGCCGTCGCAGCGGGAACGTCGTGTACTCCAGCTCCATCCGGCCGGCTTCGACCTTCGACAGGTCGAGAATCTCGTTCAGCAGTTCGAGCAGGTGCTGGCCGGAGCCGTGGATGTCGCGCAGGTACTCCTCCTGCCGCTCGTTCAGATCCCCGAACATCCGCTCCAGCAGGACCTCGGAGAATCCCAGTACGGCGTTCAGCGGCGTACGCAGCTCGTGCGACATGCTCGCCAGGAATTCGGACTTGTGCCGGCTCGCCACCTCCAGCTCTGCACTCTGCTGCTTGAGCTCGCGATACAGCTGGGCGTTGAGCAGCGCGAGGGTCGACTGATCGGCGAACATCTCCAGCAGCGCGAGCGTCTCCGCCGAGAACTCACCGGGCCGTTTGCGCCGTACGACGAGTGAGCCGACGATCTGGCCCTCCCGCAAGAGAGGTACCGCGACGAGCGAGCGCCAGCCGGCGTCGTACAGGACGGCCAGGTGCGGATCGAGCTCGACCTCGCCGAGATCGGGGACCGCCAGCGGCCGGCCGAGCTTGGCGGCGCGACCGACCAGTGTCTCGTCGAGATGGATCCGGGTCGTGCGCAGCTGTTCGATCACTCCCGGGTCGGTCCGGTACACGCTACGCACCAGGAAACACTGCTGGTCCTCGTCGTACTCCATGATCGAGCCGCCGTCGGTCGCCGAGATCCGGACCGCGTGCTTCGCGACGGTCGAGAGCACGTTGGAGACATCGAGGCTGGAGTTCACCGCCTCGCCGACCTCGCGCAGCGCCTCCAGCTCACCGAGCTTGCGGGCCAGCTCGGCGCCGCGCGCCTCGAGCTGCTGGACCAGCTTCACGCTGTTGAGCGCCATCGCGGCCTGGCCGGCGAAGGCGGTGACGAGGTCCTGCTCGCCCTGCCCGAACGGACTGACCTCGTTGCGCCAGACCGCCAGCGCACCGACCACCTCGTCGTCGATCAGCATCGGCGCACCCATCGTGGTCCGGAACCCGGCCATGCGTTGCAGATCCTGCCGTCCGAACGCAGGGTCGGCGAGAACGTCGGGGATCTGCTGCGTGGTGCGGTCGAGGCCGACCCGGCCGATCAGTGTCGTCCGGTCCAGCGGCGTCGGATGCTCGATCAGGTACTGGATCGTCACGTCCGTCAGACCTACTGCCTTGCTCAACTGGAAGTGGCCGTCTTCGAACAGGTACAGGTGAGCGGCTTGTGAGCGGCAGAGGCGGCGGGCGCTTTCGACGATGGTGGTCAGGACGGTGTCCGGGTCTCCGGCCGAGCGGCCGACCGCGGACAGGACCTCGTTGGCCGCGGCGAACTGGTCGTTCAGCGCCGCGAGCTCCGCCTGGAGCCGTTCCACCCCGGATTCCCTGGCGCCGAAAAGCGCCCGCCCACCCATCGCAGCCTCCCCCAACCCCCAGGCCGCACTAGTCCAGTCTTGCGCCAAAGTGGAAAGCGAGCAATTCATCTTCCATCGTTTAAACGTTCAGATTAGGGTGCCTCCGTCGCAGTGCTGGTGATTCAGACTCCATCCGCCCCACCGCCTGTCAGGAGACTTGCATGCCAGACATCAATCGCCGGAGGTTCCTCCAACTGGCCGGAGCCTCGGCCGCGTTCGCCGCGATGGCGAACAGTATCGAGCAGGCGGCCGCCATCCCGGCGCACCGTCGGTACGGCACCATCCAGGACGTCGAGCACATCGTCGTACTCATGCAGGAGAACCGGTCGTTCGACCACTATTTCGGCACGCTGAACGGTGTCCGCGGGTTCGGTGACCCGCGGCCGGTGACGTTGCCGAGCGGTCAGCCGGTGTGGCACCAGAAGAACGCGCTCGGCAAGGAGATCCTGCCGTTCCACCCGGACGCCGACGACCTGGGCATGCAGTTCATCCAGGACCTCGCCCACAGCTGGGGCGACGCGCACCAGGCGGTGAACGGCGGCAAGTACGACCAGTGGATCCCGGCGAAGACGTCGACCACGATGGCGTACCTGACCCGCAAGGACATCCCGTTCCACTACGCGCTCGCCGACAAGTTCACGCTCTGCGACGCGTACCACTGCTCGTTCATGGGCTCCACCGACCCGAACCGGTACTACATGTGGACCGGCTACACCGGGAACGACGGCACCGGCGGCGGCCCGGTCCTCGGCAACGACGAGGCCGGCTACGGCTGGACGACGTACCCCGAGCGGCTCGAGCAGGCCGGCGTCTCCTGGAAGATCTACCAGGACATCGGTGACGGCCTGGACGCGGCCGGCGGCTGGGGCTGGATCGACGACGCGTACCGCGGGAACTACGGCGACAACTCGCTGCTGTACTTCAACAACTACCGCAACGCCTCGGCCGGGAACCCCTTGTACGACAAGGCCCGCACCGGCACGAACGCGAAGGCCGGCGAGAGCCTCTTCGGGCAGCTCACCGCCGACGTCAAGGCGAACAGGCTGCCGAAGATCTCCTGGATCGCGGCGCCCGAGGCGTTCACCGAGCACCCGAACTGGCCGGCCAACTACGGCGCCTGGTACATCTCCCAGGTCCTCGACGCGCTCACCTCGAACCCGGAGGTATGGAGCAAGACCGCGCTGTTCATCACGTACGACGAGAACGACGGCTTCTTCGACCACGTCGTACCGCCGTTCCCGCCGCTGTCCGCATCACAAGGCCTGTCTACGGTCGACCCCGGCCCGGACCTGTACACGGGTACGAAGGCCGCGCACGGCGCGTACGGTCTGGGTCAGCGGGTGCCGATGCTCGTCGTGTCGCCGTGGAGCACCGGCGGCTACACCTGCTCGGAGACGTTCGACCACACCTCGATCATCCGGTTCATGGAGTCGCGGTTCGGCGTCCACGAACCGAACATCTCGCCGTGGCGCCGCGCGGTCTGCGGCGACCTGTCGTCCGCGTTCGACTTCGGTACGACGGCCACCCGGCCGGCCAAGCTTCCCGACACCACCGCGTACCAGCCGCCGGACAACAAGCGGCACCCGGACTACGTGCCGACGCCGCCCGCGGTCGGTCAGGTGCCGGTGCAGGAGCGCGGCTGCCGCCGTACCCGGCCGTTGCCCTACGCACCGGTCGTCGACGGAGCCGTTGCCGACGGCAAGTACAAGCTGACCTTCAGCTCCGGGCCGCACGCCGGCGCGCAGTTCCTGATCACGTCCGCGAACCGCACCGACGGCCCGTGGACGTACACCGCCGAGGCCGGCAAGACCGTCGCCGACATCTGGAATCCGATCTACTCCGGCGGCGTCACCGACCTCACCGTCCACGGCCCGAACGGCTTCCTCCGCACCTTCAAGGGCAAGCCCGCGACCGGCCTGGAGATCACCGCCCGCGACAACGCCGGCAACCTCACCCTGACCATCACCTCCGACGCCGCCCGCCGGGTGACGATCAAGGACGCCTACACCGGCAAGAGCAAGAACCTCGACGTCCGCAAGGGCAAGACGACGTACACCGTCACCACCACCAGCCGCTGGTACGACATCTCGGTCACCACCACGACCGACACGACGTACCTGCGCCGCTACGCCGGCCACGTCGAAACCGGCGCCCCCGGTACCAGCGACCCGGCCATCAAGACGGCCTGAAACCAGGGCGAATGTCTGGCGGTGGGGCAGCACCCACCGCCAGACGAAGCCACCGACCGACCAGATCAGTCGCTGAACAGGTCACCGTTCGCAGGTGGCCTCGGCGCCTTCGTGGCCCACGACGGCACGGGTAGCACTTGTGCGGCCTCGAGATCTGGGACGGTGATCAATCGACCGTCCATGATCCGGGCAAGCAACTCACCCTGTGCTGGCTCGAGCGCCACGCACCGACCGATCACGTTGAGGAGCTCCAGGAGCTCTGTGGTCATGGCTGGTGTCCAGCGAGTAGAGATGATGTCATTCAGCGGCGAACCGCTCTTTCCAGTCGGCGCCTTCTTCCGGTAGTCGAACCAATGCCTGAGTACGAACATCCCGGACACCTGGTAGTCCACGACCTCCTGCGGAACCGGTGCGATCTCTCCTTTTCCGATGTGGAGGGTTCGGCTTGCCGGTGAGTACCGAAGCTGCGTCGGCATGTCGGCTTCACCGTCCGGGATGCTCACGCGCACCGTCGGCCGCTCGACCTGCAGCCGAGGTGGACCGAATGGACGACCTTCAGTCCGACTCACCGCACGTTCACCATAGGTGTGCAACCACAACACCTCCCGACCTAGACAGACCGCGTCGTTCCAATAGGTCGGGTCAGCGGTGAGGGGCATCCTGATACCAGGCGACGTAAGAAACTCAGCGAACCTCGAGAGGTACCCACTGTGCGAGGCTATCGCTGCGAAGTAAGCGACCAACTGATCCGCGTCAACATTGTGCCCGAAGCGGTCGGAAAGGAATTCCAGAAGACCCGGAGCGACGTTGGGAGAGACTGCCAAAGCGTCCCGGTAGAGCGGCAGAACGCGTCCGCCACGCCCCATGAAATAATGCATGTCGGGTATCAGCGCGGAGAACACCAATGCTGGACCCGCCGTGATCGGGTGCGCGTGCTGCTCGACCATGTAGAGCTGGTGATCCGACATCGTCCACCAAAGCGGGGCCCGAGGTCGATCCAACACGCGTGCGTCTGCGATCAGCCACTTCCTATCAAAGGATCGGTGAGCGATTCTTTGTACCTCCGGCGCCATTCGCCTTTCGGTACGCAAGGTCCCAACATGAGTTGGCAAGCCCGGCACGGGTCGCACCAGAGAATCGATCGTCGATGACGTTTCCTTCATCAAGGACCGCTTTTCGTCCGCCGATGCTGTCACTAAACAAGCCCAACGGCGCTCTAAAGACTCGATCTCTGGCGCATAGACCCAGGTACGGTTCGGTTTGACCCCCGGGACGACCCACGGCACCAGATCGATCATTGCTGGCATCGAGTTCCACCTCGCGCCAGACTCCGCCTCGAATGGCTTCCCCCAACCAGTTGTGCACACCGTCCACCGAGGTGACTCCAGTCCAACCTCCCCGAGTGCGGCTTCCTTTTCCTCGACTGTGCCACTCAAACTCAATCGATGGATCCGAGCTGGCACCGTCGGATCAGCATGTCCCTTTCGGATGAAGATCGCCACACAGATGGGCTGTTGATTCGCCTTGAAGAAGCGGGTCGAGACAGGTGGCTGGTGGCCTTCCGGCGTCAGGTCGATCAGCCAGCCCTCGTCGGCAGTACGCCGCAGGTACTCGCGCATCCCGGCGAAGCCAGGTCCGGTCGTGAAGCCGGCTGAGCACACCATCGCCACGATGCCGGCCGGATCCGCGGGATGCGCGTCGAAAGCCTTCCAGGTCGCCCAGCGCCAGAAGTAGACGTACTTGTTCGAGAGGACGTACTCGAGCTTGCCGTTGCCCGGCTTACGGAACGCGGACAGGCTGGGCGATGTGAAGGTGTCCCCGGGTTTCTCGATCCAGCTTGATGAACCCTTTGCCTTGTCCTTGTACGGCGGGTTGCCGATCACGACCATCACCGGGTCGTCGCGCTTGACCTGGTTGGCGCCGTGCCGCGACTGTTCAATCGCCTCGTACATCCTCCCGAGCGGGAGGATCTGAAGATCTGGGTCGTCCAGTGTGTCGGTGAGAAACCTGCGCTCACGGATCGGGATCTCTGCCCTGTGACGCTTCTTCAGCAGTGTGTGAATCCGCAACTCCGCGACCGCGTACGGAGCCGCCTGGTTCTCGAATCCAATCAGCCGGTTTGAGAGTTCGCGGAGGTGCGGAACCACCGCCCCCGGCCCCTCCTCCTGCGAAATGGTCTCCGCGACCGTGTTCACGACGTCCGCCAGGAAGCTGCCCGTACCCATCGCGGGATCCACGACGATGACATCCGACTGAGCGAACCCAAGTGGTCGATCGAGCCGCTCTCGCAATATCTCGTCGACGAATCTCGTCATGAATCCGACGAGTGCGGCGGGGGTGTAGTAGACACCACTCTTCTTGCGCAGCTCGGGATCGTACTTGGCCAGGAAGTTCTCGTAGAGCAGCGCATACGAATCGTCCGGGAAGAAGCTCCAGTCCACGACACTGAGCACGCGGATCATCGTTGTCAGCGCGACGCTGTGTTCCTCCTCCGGCTGGTCCGTGAGCACTGTCAACGCACGACCCATCAGGGAGTGCTTCTTCCCGAGCAGACGCGCAATCTCACCGATCGACTGGTGGTCGAAGCTGACTTCCTCGACCCGTGCGAGCAGGAGAGCAAAGGTCACCGTCTGGGCATACTGATCGGCGAACTCGGCGTCGGTGAGGTTCGGAAACAACACCTGCCGCCAGTCAGTTGCGAGCCTGGTGAAGTTGGGAGTTGCCTGTCCTCGCTTCTCGCGGTCGAGCTCAGTCGCTATGTCGTCGCGAAGCAGCCGGCACAGATTGGCGACCAGTCGAACCAAGTCGTCGAGAGTGCGAGGACGCTCAGGCTTCCACAACAGGAACCCGTCGATCACACTCTCGAACTCGCTGCCTGCTGCATGCAGATTTCCTGCCGCGTGCACCAAGCCGGGCTCAAGCCGAGCAACCTTGCCTTGGAGCTTGCCGAAACTGAAGCGAGCAAACTGCTCGCCATCGGAGTACAGAACATTCGGAAGTTGCTGGAATCGCCGCCACTGCTCGAGATCGTGTTTCCCGGGGCGTTGCCAGGTCTCCGGAACGCCGTGCCCTGGGCGTTTCAGCTCGACGTAACCCACCCGGGCATCGGCGACATCCACAGCATAATCAGGCCGAATGGAGAGATCCGGCAGACGCGTCTCGCCGATCATCGTGACCGTCAGACCGCGACTTTCCGCAACCGATCTGATCATCCGTTCGAATGGTCCCCGTAGATGGTCCTCACTCGAGCCCTCGCCGGTCCGAAGCTTGCGGGACACCTCTCGGCCGAAGCGCGCGATCGCGAGATCGATCGCCGCTTGTGCCGGCTTCTGAACAGCATTCGACCGAGGCATCAGTCCCCCAGTTGTTTCAAACGTTCAATGGCACCTCACGTCAGCGCAGACCTTGAACTATTTTCTGGCGCACCGAACGGCGCGGCGAGTTGACTCGGCGCGCCGTTCAGCGGTGACTGGCTCGTTAAATGATCGGGGCTTCCGGCTTGGTGGTGTCGGCTGGCGTGTTGTCGTCGAGGTGGTCGAGTTCGTCGACCTGGATGCGGGACGTCCAGCGTTGGTCGGGGTCGGGTTGGGGGATCGAGTCGAGGAGGAGTTTCGTGTACGGGTGGCTGGGCTCGTGCATGACCGTCGCGACCGAGCCGCGCTCGACGATCTGGCCCTTGGTGATGACCATGACCTCGCCGCCGAGGTAGTAGACCGTGGACAGGTCATGGGTGATGAACAGCGTGGTCATGCCGTGCTCGCGCTGGAAGTCGAGCAGGATGTCCAGGAAGTGCTTGCGGACCTGGGCGTCCAGCATCGACACCGGCTCGTCGGCGATGATGAACGACGGGCGGAGCATGTGGACGCGGGCCAGCATGATCCGCTGCCGTTGCCCGCCGGACAGCTGGTGCGGGTACCGTCCGAGCACGTTCTCCGGCTCCAGCCGGACGGCCTGCAGCGATTCCTCGATCAGCTTCAGGCCGGCCGCGCGGGTGTCGGCGAGTTTGAACTTCTTGACCGCCTTCCACAACGCGCGATCCACCCGGTAGAACGGGTTGAAGATCGCGTACGGGTCCTGGAACACCGGCTGCACGTCGCGCCGGTAGGCGTCGTACTCCGCCCGGCTCAGCTTGAAGATGTCCTTGCCGCCGTACAGTACCGATCCGGCCGTCGGCTTCTGCAGGCCGAGGACGTTGCGGGCGATCGTGCTCTTCCCGCTGCCGCTCTGACCGACCAGGCTGACGATCTGCGGCGGTGACGCGAGCAGGCTGAAGCTGACGTCGTCGACCGCGGTCACGTAGCCGTCGGCGACCCCACGGGCGTGGAATCGTTGCTGTACGCCACGAAGTTCGAGCTCGGACTTCACGATGCCTTCCTTCCCAAGCGCGGGATCGACTCGATCAGCTGCCGGGTGTAGGGATCCTGCGGATCCTTGAACACCTGGCGTACGCCGCCGACCTCGACCAGCCTGCCCTCGTACATCACCGCGACCCGGTCCGCGAGCTGCGCATGCACACCCATGTCGTGCGAGATCACCATCAGCGTCACGCCGAAATCGGTACGCAGGTCGGCGAGCGACTGCAGGATCACCCGCTGGATCGTCACGTCGAGCGCGGTGGTCGGCTCGTCCGCGATCACCAGGTCGGGTTCGAGTGCGACCGCGATCGCCATCAGCACCCGCTGCTTCATCCCACCGGACAGCTCGTGCGGATACATCCGGGCGACCCGTGGCTCCAGGCCGACCTGCGCGAGCAGCCGCGGGATCATGTCGCCGACCGCTTCCTTGCGGTTCGGTGCGTGCTCGACGATCACGTCCTTGAACTGGTCGTGCACCCGCATCACCGGGTTCAGCGAGCTCATCGATCCCTGTGGGAGATACGAGAGCGCGCTCCACCGCAGTACCCGGAGCTCTTCGCCCTGCACCTTCAGCAGGTCCACCGGCGATCGTCCGGCGGGATGGAACATCACCGAGCCGCCGGTCACCTTGCCCGGCGCCTTCAGGAGCCGGAGCAGTGCGACCGCGAGCGTGCTCTTCCCGCTGCCCGACTCGCCCGCGATCCCGAGGATCTCGCCGCGGCGGACGTCGAGGTCGATCGCGCGAACCGCCTGCACATCGCCGCGGTTCGTGGAGTAGACGACCTCGAGACCCTTCACTTCCAGAACATTGGCTGGCACGTTATTCACCGGCCACTCCCCTCAGCCGCGGGTTGTAGACCTCTTCGAGGCCGATGTTCACCATGTTCAGCGCCGCGAACAGCAACGTCAGCAGTCCGACCGGTACGACGAACATCGGCCAGGCTCCCAGCGTCAGCGCACCGGTACTGATCGCGCTGTAGATGATCTGACCGAGGTCGATCACGCCACCGGGCCCGAGCCCGATGATCTCCAGACCGACCAGTCCGAAGATCGCGCCGAGTGCCGAGGACGCAAACCCGACGCCGATGAACGGCAGCAGGTTCGGCAGCAGTTCGGTAGTGATGATCTCCAGGTCGCGGGCCTTGCTCACCCGGGCCAGATCGACGTACGGCCGGGTCCGCAGGCTCAGCACCTGGGAGCGGATCGTCTTCGCGGCGAACGGCCAGGCGAAGATCGAGATCATCACGCCGACCTGGAACAGGCTGACGTTCTTCGCGTACGCCGACAGCGCGATCAGCAACGGGAACGTCGGGATGACCAGCAGGATGCCGGTGAACGTGGACAGGATCCCGTCGATCCAGCCGCCCTTGTACCCGGCCACGAACGCCACGATCACGCCCACGACCGTCGAGATGACACCGGCGATCGCGCCGATCTGCAGCGAGACGGCCAGCGCCTTCACCACCATCGCGAACACGTCCCGGCCGAACTGGTCGGTGCCGAGCAGGTGCCCCGGCCCGGGCACCAGCCACTTGTCGTACGCCGCCAGCTCGATCGGGTCCTGGCCGCCGCCGATCGCCTTCGCGATCAACGGGCTGAACAGCGCGAGCAGGACCAGCACCCCGAGGATGACCAGTCCGGTCGCCAGCCGCCGGCTGTTCCGGATCGTCCGCAGTACCGCCGTCAGGATTCTCATCGTCATCACTTCCAGTACTTGACCCGCGGGTCAAGCAGCGGGAGCAGGAGGTCGAGGAGCAGGACGGCGGTCAGCACCGAGAAGATCGCCATGTCGGTGACGCCGAGGATCGTGTTGAAGTCGAGCTGCTGGATCGCGGTCACCAGCGTGGTCCCGAGACCCGGATAGTTGAACAGCTGCTCGACCAGCACGTTGCCGTTGAAGATGAAGCCGAGCGAGATCCCGAACGCGGTGATCTGCGGCAGGTAGCAGTTCCGCAGTGCGTACCGGGTCAGGATCCGCCAGCTCTTCAGGCCCTTTGCCTCGGCGTACACCAGGTAGTCCTCGCCGAGAATCGGAACCATCAGCATCCGGGTGGACAGGATCCAGCTGAACGTCCCGATCACCACGATGGACAGACCGGGCAACAATCCGTACTTCAGCACACTGCCGATGAACTCGAGACTGATCGCCGGTTCGATGTTCGAGTCGTACGCCGATCTGGCCGGCAGTAACCCCATCGAGTACGAGAAGATGTACACCAGGATCAGCGCGACGAAGAAGTACGGCACGTGCGACAGCGCGATCGACAGGTTGGTCGCGATCGCCGAGCCGAGCTTGCCGCGTCGCCAGCCGGCGATCGCGCCGATCAGCACACCGAGGATCCAGGCCAGTACCGAGGAGATACCCAGCAGGCCGATCGTCCACGGCAACGCCCGCAGGATCACGGTCTGGGCCGGCGTCGGATAGTTGATCAGGCTCGGCCCCAGATCGCCGTGCAGGACCAGCTTCTCCATGTACACGACGTACTGGGTCAGCAGGTTCCCGTCCAGGCCGAACTCGTGCTTGTAGCGGGCGATGATCTCGGCGCTCGCCTGGGCGTTGTAGATGTAGTTCTGTTGCAGGGTCTGGATCAGCGTCTGGATCGGGTCACCCGGCATCAGCCGGAAGAAGAAGAACGCGATCGTCAGCGCGCCCCACAGCTCGATCAGGTACAACCCGAACCGGCGGAGCGCGTACGCCGCCAGCGGATGCCGCGACAGCCAGGCCCGCACCCCCGAGACGGGTGCGGAGTCCTGGCTCTTGTCGACAGCGACCGCAGGCGGGGCTTCCGCCGTCACGCCGGTCCCTTCTGCCCGGTGGGCTCGATCTTGCCCAGCACGAAGATGAAGTGCTGCCACCAGTTCAACGGCACTTCGTACAGGTCGTCGTCGGTCGGCCAGCCCTTCCAGAACGTGGTGTTGAAGTACGACGGGTAGCCGGTCTGGATCACCGACAGCATCGGCAGGTCCTGGAAGTAGATCTCCAGCGCCTGGTTCAGCAGCGGCTTGGCCTCTTCGCTGTTCGGGTCGAGCTGGGCGAGCTTCTCCGAGATCGCGTCGAACTTCGGGTTCCGGTACCGCAGCTTGTTCTTACCGGCCGCGTTCTTGCCGACCGGCTGGTACTTGTCGCTGGTCCAGTCCGAGTACAGCTGCTCGGGGTCGATCGCGATACCGGCCCAGCTCGAGTCGATGTCGTACTGACCGCGCTGGAACTTCTCGTCGTGCACGTTGCCGGCCAGGCTGCGCAGGGTGGCCGGGACGCCGACCTTGGCGAGCTCGGTCTTCAGCACGTTCGCGATCGCGTACTCGCCGCCGTCGACCGGCGAGGGCGTGATGATCTCGAGGTTGATCTCCTTGCCCTTGTACGTCCGCTTGCCGGCGGCGTTCTTCGGCGCGATCTCGTCGAGCAGCTGGGTCGCCTTGTCCGGGTTGAACTCGAACTTGTACTTGTTCGCCAGCTCGTCGTTCTTCCACTTGTCGTTGGTCGGGTAGTCCGCCCACGGGTACTGCGCCGGCGGCACCGGGACCGGCCAGATCGACTTGCCGATCTTCTCCCGGTCGAGGCAGTAGTTGATCGCCCAGCGCATCTTCGGCTCCGAGATGACGCCCCGCGACGGGTCGCAGTTCAGCCACAGCACCCGTGGGTTCGGGTCGTGGAACTGCGTTGTCTGCAAGGCCGGGTAGCCGGTGTTGCGCAGCTGCTTGGCGTGCTGCTCGTCCACCGAGCCGACGTCGAACTCCGCCCGCTCGAACGCCAGCGACGCCTGGTCGAGCTGCTTCGACGTGCTCTGGTAGACGACGTACTGCGGCTTGACGTCGAGCTTGTCCTTGTTCCAGTAGTTCGGGTCCTTCTCCCAGATGAACATCTTCTGGTTCCGGATCGCCTGCTTCAGCTTGTACGGACCGCTGTGCACCGGCGGGTTGTCCTTGAACTTCGTCGGGTCCTGCGACTTCCAGATGTGCTCGGGCATGATGCCGAGCGGCGGACCCGCGATCGCGGAGATGAAGTTGTAGTGGAACCGCGGTCCCGGCTTCAGCATCTTGACCACGGCGGTCTGCGGGTCCGGAACCTCGATGTCCTTGACGAACTCCTTCAGCTCACCGCCGCCGCCGAACAGATCGGGCCGGTCGCGCAGCAGCAGCATCGTGAACTTGAAGTCGGCCGCCCCCAGCGGCTGCCCGTCGTTCCAGTGCGCCTTCGGGTCGAACTTGAAGGTGACCTCGGTGTGGTCGTCGTTGTACTTGTACTCGGTCGCCAGCCAAGGACGCATCTCGCCGGTGGCGAAACTCAAGTAGAACAACGGCTCCGTGCTCAGCTCAACGCCGGCGCCCGAGGGCGAACCGTTCGGGATCATCCCGTTGAAGCTGTCGAAGACGGTGTACTCGACCTGGCCGACGATCACCGACTGATCCCGCGGGACCGGGATGTTGGCCTTGCCGATCTGGATCGACTTGGTCGCGACCGGCTTGTTGTTGTTGGCTGGCTTGTCGGAGTACGAGCCTCCGCCGGAGCAGGCCGCGAGGAAGGCCGTCATCGCAGCCGCGGCACCTCCTCCGACCAGACTCCGTCGACTTAGCTGGTACCGGACGACATCTTGGACGTCTTCGAATTGGGGCCGCGGCGCTTCGTTCATGACGAAAGTCACCTCCGTTTCCGTTGCGCGGACAGGCTCATCACCGACCGAGAGGTGCCACGGACTATAAGTAGCGTTGACAACGTTGGCAAGAGTTCGTTGCCACGTTGGAAATATGACGTCATATCCGCAGATCAGTCGATATACCAACCTTTGACAACGTTGGTTCGCTCTGCGTGACGCCCGGAGGCGGAAACGCTTCCAAAGATGGTCACAGGGCGTGCAGATTCGGCCCGGCGGCCGATTCCGGTCAGTCGTAGACGGCGTCGACCAGAAGTTCGGTACTGCGGTCCGGTTCGTTGAGAACCGCCCGGATCACGTGCCGCCGGTCCCACCGGCCGGCCGACCACGCCAGGGCCTTCGCGAGGCCGTCGAAGGTTGCCGCGTGCGGGGCGCCGTCGGCGTCGACCCACCACGAGACCTCGACGCCGTCGACGGTGAGCTCCTCGTGCTCCCACCACGTCGCCGGCACTTCGGGAACGAGTTCACGAACGATCGGCGGTACGTCGGCCGCCGTACCCTCGCCGTCGATCTTGCCCTCGGCAATCTCCTGCGCCATCGGTACGTCGAGGAGATCGCTCAGACCGTCGGCGGCTGCGCCCGAGCCGATCACGAACCCGCCGAGGTCCTCCCGCTGGACCCACATCGGGCCGTCGATCACGACGGCCTGATCCGCGTCGATCACGCGAGTCGCGCCGTCGGCGTCCAGTACGCGGGTTTGCTCCGGCGCATCGCCGGGGAACAGGGCGAGGGTGCCGAGCCGGGTCCACAGGCGGAGGATCGAAGCGGCGTCGACGTCGCGCTCGGGGTCGGCCAGTCGGTCGAGGACCAGGCTGATTCCGTCGGCATCGAGGTCGCCGACGTCGCGGACCAGGCCGACCGCCGTACGGACCTCTGGATCGAGATCGGTCGTCCAAGTGGGTGCTTCGTCGAGGAAGGTGGCGAGCACCGGTTCGGCTTCAGGGTCGGCGCGTCCGGCGAGCGGTTCGCCGTCGTCGAGCAGGACGTGTTCGCGGATCCACCAGGCGGCGTACGACGGGACGCCGAGCGGGCGGTCGTCGGGGCCGACGATGCGGACCTGGGTGACGAGCGCGCGGCGGAGATCGGGCTCAGAACCCATGATTTGCAGGGCTTTCGGCCAGTTGTCGTCGGTGATCCAGTCGAGGTCGCGGATCGCCTCGAGCTCGCCGACGGTGGCGCCGTACCGGGAGCCGTCGGGGGCTACGTCGTACGCCCAGTCCTCGATCGCGTCGAGGTCCTGGACGGCTTCGGGGAGTTGGTCGAGGGCGACATCGGACGCGGCGACGACGCCGAGGGTCGCGAGGACGCCGACGGCTTCCAGGGCGGGCAGGCCGTAGCGGTCGAGGATGTCGCGGGCGATGGGTGCGACCTCGTCGGGGTCGAGGATGGCTTGTGCGTCAGAACCCTCGACAACCAAGGCGTTTGCGGGGACGAGCTCGCCTTCGGCGTCGCGCAGTACGAGGTCGTTGAGCCACCAGAGGCCCTCGGCTTGGGCTGGGTCGGCGGCGACGAGGCTGAGTACGGCGTGGGCGACTGCGTCGGGGTCGTCTGCGTCGGCGGAATGCTCGACGGCGGTGCGGACGGAGCTGTCCTCGAGGAGGGATCGCGGGGTGGCTGGGATGGCGCCTAGGCGTTCCAGGGCGGGGTCTACCGCGTCGGGGTGGACTACGCGGACGCCGTACTCGCCGAAGGCTGCGAGGATGTCGACAGGGATCTCGGGGCCGGGGAGCAGGAGACCTCGGGCGCCTCGGACCAGGCGGCCGTCGGCTAGCGGGACTGGGAGGGTGCCGAGAGACTCGCGGATGAGCGGGTCGGTGACCATGGCGGTGAGGGAGCTGTAGAGGTGACGCCACCAGGCCGGTGGCTCGTCTCCGCCGAGCTGATCCACCACTTCGGCTAGCTCCAGACGCCTTACCTGCAAGGCATCCAGTGCCAGGCGATCCTCTCGGCGTGCGGGGATCAAGCCCGGGACGATCGGTGCGAGGACTGTGTTGAAGGCATCGTCGGCACCTTCCACCACCACGGCATCCCGCGGTCGCAGTACGCCGTCCTCGACTGCGTGGAGGAGCTCCACGCCGGGTAGCACCTGGAGGATCTCGTCGCGTAGCACCCGATCGAGCGCTCCGGCTGCAAGCCCGGTGGGCACCAGGTGCAGGACGTCGTCGCCGTCGGCGACCCGCGCTCGCAGGAGCTCGCCGTACGCCGTCGCCGCTTCCTTCACGAGCCGGTCGGTCAATGGGCCTTTAGCTACATGCCGTCGCGTCGAGTCGAGCGGGAAGCTTGCCAACAGCAACGCTCCGAGCGAGAGCGGCTCGTCCGTCGGGGTCGGGGCATGGACGACCGCAGGCACCTCCGTCGTCGAGGCCGCCGCAACCACCGCAGCCGCCGCAGCCCCTGACTGCGGCTGGATCTCGGCGCGGGGCAGTGCCCAGACGACCGACCAGTTCGGGCGGGAGCGTTCCTCTGTTGGGCGGTCGGCCAAGAGCTGGTCGCGTTCTGCGGTGGTGAAGGTGCCGGCTGCGCGGTGGATGTGCCAGCGGGACTCGACGTCCTGCAGGACTCGATGGTCGTCGGCTGTTTCGATCTCGATGCGCTCGAGACCGGGGAGGGCGAGCAGGAGCGCGTCGTCGGCTTCGGCAAGCAGCCGACGGACGAGGGCAGCCGCAGCCTCGTCGCGAAGCGGGAGGATGACCGCGGTGTCGTAGTCGGCGGGTGGTTCGCCATCGGCTTCGAACGGCAACCGCAACACAGGCACCTGCCCATCCCGCCGCCGTACTTCGGTGTCAAGCTCCCCCGCAAGCCCCGCAATCGCAGCCGCCGTATCCGCCTTCGAGAACCGCACCCCACCGCTGCGCGAGAGAACCACTGGCTCATCCGTCACCGCAAGCACAGCTGAAAAGCCGACCCCGAACCGCCCAACCGTCAAGACACCAGCCCGCCCGCCACCGACCTCCGCCGGGGACGACGTGGGGGCCGAGGGCGCCCCTTCCTCCCCGGCCGGATCGGCTCGCTTGGCTGATGCGCGGAGGGTTGCCAGTGACTGCACGCCTTCGGCGTCGAGCGGCGCGCCGGTGTTGGCTACGACCAGCGTGTTGTTTCTGAACTCGAACAACACGCGACCTCGCACCCCGGCGCGGGCTGCCGCATCGGCGGCGTTCTGCGCCAACTCGACGACCAGGCGGTCGACGTACCCGCCCAGCGCCAGTTCTTCCTCGGCGTTCGCGTCTTCGCGGAAGCGCACGGGTGCGGCCGCCCATCCGGCCAGCACTCGCTCGCGGACTCCCGCCGTACCGAACACGTCATCAGTCACCGGGGAAGTATGACGTTTACTGGAACGGGCAGCCCGGGTTGGGTGCGTCCTCGGACAGCGGTTTGCCGTGCGGGAGGACGTACAGCACCTCGAGCACGATCGGCTTCGGGCCAAGATTCCGCCCGACGTGCACATGCCCAGGCCCGCTCGGCTCGGTGAACGCAGCGCCGGCGCGGTACACGCCGTCGGTCTTGCAGTCGTGGTCGGAGTGGGTCAGCGTGCCCGCCTTCACGAACGCGTACAGCGTGCCGTCGTGGAAGTGCCATCCCGTCGTACCGCCCGGCTGGATCGTGATCTCGCGCAGTACGTAGTCGGTCCGCCCGATCGTGCTCTGGGACAGGATCGTCCCGGTGACCCCCGACCCCGGAGTCGCGTCCGCCGCGGACGGGAGCAACCCGATCGCCAGTCCACCGCCGGCGACCGCAGCGAGGACTCCCCGTGTGAATCGATGCATGAGAGCGACCTTTCCTGAAGCAGGTTTGTGGTAGGTCAACTATCGTGGTCCGGTGATCGCATCCGGCAGCCGGTACGTCGCCCTCGGTAGTTCGTTCGCGGCCGGACCGGGGATCAGCCCGATCGTGCACCCGCCGGCCGGCCGTTCGGGCAACAACTACGCACACCTGGTCGCCGCCGAACTCGGCCTCGACCTCACCGATGTGTCGTACTCCGGCGCAACCACCGCCCACCTGCTCGACACCCCACAGGACGACGCGCCACCGCAACTCGACGCCCTCACCCCGGACACCAAGCTCGTCACGATCACCGTCGGCGGCAACGATCTCGAGTACGTCGGAACGTTCCTGCGCGGGAGCTTCCTCAACACGATCGCCAAGCCCGCCACGATCTTCGGCCGCCGGGTCGCGAACCGGATCCGGGCGCGGGTCAGCTACCTCAAGGACGAAGCGTCGTACCAGGCTGTCGCGGACTCGTTGACGAAGGTGGTTGAGCAGGCGCAGGAGCGTTCGCCGGACGCGCGCATCCTCCTGGTCGACTACCTCAGCCTGGTCGGACCGGCCACGCGGCCGCGCCTCGACGTACCGCTGAACGAGGAGCAGCTGCCGAGCATCGCGATGATGGCAGACGGGCTCGCGGGTGCGTTCGCGAAGGCCGCGGCGGCAACGGGTGCCGACCTGATCGCGGCGTCGGCGGCCAGCCGCGATCACGCGATCGGTTCGGCCGAGCCGTGGACAACCGGGTTCACGCTGCTGCCGCCGACCCTCGGTGGCTTCGTTCCGTACCACCCGAACGCGGCAGGCATGCGTGGCGTCGCCGACCTCATCATCGAGGTACTCCGGACGTGAAGGTGCGTGAGGCAACGACCTCGGACGTCGACGCGGCGGTCGGCACGCTCACCCGCGCGTTGTTCGACTATCCGATGTCCCGGGCCTGCCTCGACCCGGACGGGTACGAGGAACGACTCACGCAGTACCACCGCTTGTTCGTCGAAGGTATCGGGCTGCCGCACGGGCGGATCTGGGTCACCGACGATGTGAGCGCGGTCGCGGTCTGGTTCCCGCCGGACATGCCGGCCGACGTGTTCGCGCCACATGCCGCCGCGTTCCAGGAGGTCACCGGATCCCGGGCCGCGCTGAATGCGGAGTACGGCCAGGCGATCGGGATCTTCCATCCACGCGACCCGGTCTGGCTGCTCGCGCTTGCCGCGGTCGATCCCGATCACCAACGCCAGGGCCTCGGCCACGCCGTCATCGAGCCGGGTCTCGCCACGGCCGACGCTGCCCACTCCCCCGCGTTCGTCGAGACCCAGGACCCAGCAAACGTGGGCTTCTACGAGTCCTTCGGCTTCACCACGATCGCCGAACTAGAGCTCCCCCACCACGGCCCGACCCACTACTCGATGTACCGCGCCGCCCGTTAAGCAGGCTTGTGCACGTACGGCGTGGTGGTGGTGACCGCCAGGAAGCCGAGCCGCTGCAGGATCGGCGAGCTGTCGTCCGACGCGTCGACATGCAGGTACTTGTAGCCGAGCGAGACCGCACGGGCTGCGCGGACCGCGACGAGCGCCTTGTAGATGCCTTTGCCGCGCCACTCGGCGAGCGTTGATCCGCCCCACAGACCGGTGAACTCGGTGCCCTTCTTGTACACGGCCCACGCGGCGGACACGACCTGACCGTCGACCTCGGCGACGAAGATGTCGGTGCCGGATGCATGCCGGCGCACCAGGTCGTCGGTGAGCCAGGACCAGTCGTCGTTCCAGACGGTCGACTCCATCGCCGCGATCCGCTCGAAGTCGGCCCGGTCGGAGACCAGGCGGATCGTCACGCCGTCGACCGAGTCGCGGCCGCGGAGGCGCTCGGCGATGTCGGCGCTCTCGGCAACGAGCACAGTCTCCTGCTCCTCGGGCTCGAACCCGGCGGCCCGCAGCCGATCCGGTAGATCGGCCGGCTGGTCGTGGCCGCGCAGTTTCCACTCGACCGCCTGGCCCTTCGCCGCGAAGTAGTCCCGCTGGCGGGCGATCAGCGCGTCGATCTCGGCGCTGTCGAGACCGTCGAGCGTGCGGTAGCTGACGAACCCGCGGCTCGGGTACTCGACCCGGATCACCGGGCCGTCCAGGCTCGTCGGCACGTCCGCGCTCTCACCCGTACCGCGCAGTTGGTCGTCGTATACAGCAAGCAATTGCTCGCGCTTCGAGTCATCGGTCACGGAGCGACTCTGACACGCGATCGGATCACCCACCAGCCACTCCTAGGGCTCTTCTCCGTACGGCGACGCCGCGTACGGCCGACGCGCTCACTCAGGCCGTGCTTGTCGTCACGCTTGTCGTTGGCGAAGTGGCTGAGCGACACCATCAGGTTCAGCGGTTCCATCGGTCGGTCCTCCAGGGTCTTGGCGCTTACACCCATACGTCGGACCCGACCGGCCGGGATTGACATGCCGCAGCTAGGAATCTTTCTCAGTGACGAGAACCAGCTGCCGGAGCAGGTCGTCGAGCCGCGTGCGATCCGCGGCCGGCAGCTGGTGGATCAGCTCCTCCTCGACCTTGACGATCTGCCCGATCGCGCGTTCCCAGAGGTCGCTCCCGGTCGGCGTCAGCGTGGCGACGACCTTGCGCCGGTCGTCGCGGTCGTGCGCGCGCTCGATGAACCCACGCCGCTCCAGCGCATCCAGCCGATTGGTCAGCGCCGCTGCGGACATCCCGAGCTGCTTGGCCAAACCACCCGGTGTTTCGCGGTACGGCGTACCGCCGCGGCGCAGCATGTGGAGCGTCTTGAACTCCCACAACTGCAGTCCGTACTCCGCGAGCACGGCCTCCCGCCGCCGCTCGAGGTACCGCGTCAGGACCTGCATGCGGACCGTGATCCCTTCGACGTCCGGATCCAGCCCGGGCAACTGACCGGTCCACAGGTCGACATGAGCATCCACAAAGTCCTTCACCCGACTAACTTTTCAGCCATTGAAGGTTAGTTGTCAAATATTTCGACATCGAAATACCCTCAGGACATGACCCAGCTAGCTGCCACCGCAGTCGTCACCGCCGCCACTCACCTCATGCGCGCCGGCCAGTGGCCCGCCGCCACCGCCCTCCTGAACGCCGCCGAGCCACCGAACCTGGTGAACACCTGGCCCTCGCCCTGGCCCGCGCTGAGGTGGCCGCTGACCAGGATTTCGCTCAGCAGACCGATCACGCGCCCGCCGCGATCGCCGCCGTCGAGGCAATCATCTCGGTCCCCTCCCCCGAGCAGTCCTGGGATCTCGCGATGCTGAAGCTCCGGAAGGACTATTCGACCGTCCTCTTCGGATCACGCGCCGACGACGGAGGGCTCGCGGAACGTGCGCAGCAGCTGATCGAGGAAGCTCCGGACGATGCCCGCCGGGGAGCAGTTGCCTTCTCTGCCGGTGTGATGGCCGACAACGTCTACCAGCAGCCCCAGGAGGCGTTCGCGCACTACACGACGGCGTACCAGCTGGGTGAGAAATCCGGCGACGACCTGGTGATGTCCTACGCACTCCGGCATCTCGGCGACCACGCGCACACCGCAGGCGATCTCGTGCTGGCCAGACAGCACTGGGAACGGTCGACCGAACTGCGGCAGACGGTCGGTCACCTGCTCGGCGCGCTGGCCCAGCAGACCCTGCTCGCCGTACTCCTGCGCGACGAAGGCGACGCGGCCGGCTCACGCGCACTGGCGACCGAGGTCAACCGGTGGGCTGGTCAGGTCGACCTGAAGTTCATCGTCCGGGAGACAGCTGCCCTGATGGCAGACCAAACGCAGCCGGAACCCCAGCGCTGAAGGCGACATGATCCGGCGGGCGGCCGGGCGGGGTGAGGCCGACTGAGGTCAGCAGCGCGTCGGCGTTCAGTTCGGTGAGCGTCGCGGAGTGCAGGATCCACGGCGGATGCTCGTTGGGCAGATACCAAGTCCGTGCCGCCCGCTGGATGTGCAAACCCCAACGTGCGGTCAGGAAGTCTTCGAGCGCGCCGACTGGGATGCGCTCCCCCACCAAGATCCCAACGGCGGCCTCGATCCCGCGCAGTCTCGACGTGTAGCTGTGGCGGTCGCCGTCGCGGGTGTGGGTCATACGAGCCCACCGGTACGGGAGCCCGAAGACCGTCCGCGCCGCGGTGACCACGGCGAGCCGGTTCGCATCGAGGCTGAGGAACACCACCCCGCGCCGACCGGTCTCGTCGATCGAGTAGAGCCGGATGTTCGTCTCCAGGAACGAGCCGAAGTACGGCACACCCGGACCATGCGGCAGCCCGGTGTCGACCATCCGGAACGGCACGAGACCGACGTACGTGCGTCCCTCGAAGGTGTCCGGACGCGTGCCCGGCGGGAAGAACCGCGCGACCTCGGCCGGCTCGACCGCCCAGTGCAGGAACGTCAGGTCGAGCCACCGCTGCCGCAGGATCCGCGGTCGCCGCAGCGCCGGCGCCGCCGGCCAGGTCACTCCGCCGTCGGCCGGACCTCGCACCTCGGCCTGCCGTCGTTCAGCTCACACACGATGTACGCCGTACTCCCGGCCTCGGTCGGCTTCCACGGCATCACCGCATCGCCCGCGAGCAACGCATCCAGCGTCTGCAGCTCAGGGTCGCGCTGCTCGGCGTGATGGTGGTACCCCGCCGCCCCCAACGCCAACGCGATCGACATCCCGAGCAGATTCACCTCGTTCGCCCCGTCCGGGACGGTCGTCCCCTCCACCGGCTCCAGCTTGATGCCGTGGTCCGGGACCTCCACGATCTGCGCGGCGTACTTTCCAGCACTCATAGGCCGAGCGTAGCCGTAGCGGTCAGCCGCTGTCCGCTACGCCTTCTAGTGTCGGACGCATGGAGTTTCGGGTAGAGGTACCGCAGACAGAGCTGGACGAGTTGCACCGTCGCCTGGACATGGCGCGCTGGCCGGACCAGTTGCCGGACGTCGAGTGGTCGTACGGCGTCGAACGCGAGCGGCTGCGGGACGTCACGGAGTACTGGCGTACGGCGTACGACTGGCGGCGGTTCGAGAAGCGGCTCAACGCGCACCCGCAGTATGTGACCGAGGTCGACGGGCAGCGGGTGCACTACCTCCACACGAAGTCGTCGGGAATGCCGCTGCTACTGCTGCACGGCTGGCCCGGAGCTGGCTCCGACTACCTAGAGCTTATCGAGCCGCTCTCGCAGGACTTCGACCTGGTGATTCCGACCATGCCCGGCTTCGGGTTCTCCGGACCGACCAGCGCGACCGGGTGGGGTGTGGAGCGCATCGCGCGGGCGTGGATCAGTTTGATGGAGGAGCTCGGGTACGAGCGGTACGGCGTCCACGGGTACGACTGGGGTGCGCGGATCGGGCCGGCGCTCGCGCGGTTGGCGCCGGAGCGCGTGATCGGGCTGCACTTGGATGGCTACCTGGCGTTCCCGCAGGGCGAGGAGCTGACGGAGGACGAGCAGCAGCGGTTGGGCGGGTTGGACAGGTGGCAGGCGGAACGGTCCGGGTACGCCTCGATCCAGGGCACCCGGCCGCAGACGTTGGCCTACGCCCTGGTCGACTCCCCCATCGGTCAGCTGGCCTGGAACCTGGAGTGGTACGACGACTACGGCCACCGGATCGGTGCCATCAGCAACGACAAGATCCTGGACGGCGTGACGCTGACCTGGCTGACCGGGACCGCGGGCTCACAGGCCCGGCTGTACCGCGAAGGTCAGTCGTCGTGGAGCACAGAGGTCGAGTACTGCGCTGTGCCGACAGGGCTCGCGGTGTTCCCCAACGACAGCACCGTTCGCAAGCTGGTCGAGCGCGAGTTCGATGTCGTGCACTACACCGAGTTCGACCGCGGTGGGCATTTCGCCGCACTGGAGGTCCCCGAGTTGGTGATCGGGGACCTCCAGGATTTCTTCGGCAAGCTCTAGGACGAGAAGGCCGCGTCGAAGGATGCGGTCGGGGCGTCGAAGGCGAGGGTGCGGACGAACTGGATCGCTTCGGCGGCGCCGACCAGGCGGTCCATGCCGGCGTCTTCCCACTCGATCGAGATCGGGCCGTCGTACCCGATCGTGTTGAGCATCCGGAAGCACGCCTCCCACGGGACGTCCCCGTGGCCGGTCGAGACGAAGTCCCAGCCGCGCCGCGGGTCGCCCCAGGCGAGGTGCGAGCCCATCCGCCCGTTGCGGCCGTTGCCGACCTGGCGCTTCGCGTCCTTGCAGTCGACGTGGTAGATCCGGTCCTTGAAGTCCCACAGGAAGCCGACCGGGTCCAGGTCCTGCCAGACGAAGTGCGACGGGTCCCAGTTCAGCCCGAAGGCCGGCCGGTGCCCGATCGCCTCGAGCGTCGCGGTCGTCGTCCAGTAGTCGTACGCGATCTCCGAAGGATGCACCTCGTGGGCGAACTTCACACCCACCTCGTCGAACACGTCCAGGATCGGGTTCCACCGATCCGCGAAGTCCTGGTACCCGGCCTCGAGCATCGCCGGCGGCACCGGCGGGAACATCGCGACCGTCTTCCAGATCGACGACCCGGTGAACCCGACCACCACGTCGACCCCGAGCGCCCGCGCGGCCCGGGCGGTGGTCTTCATCTCCTCCGCCGCCCGCTGCCGGACGCCCTCCGGATCACCGTCGCCCCAGATGTGCGCGGGCAGGATCGCCTGGTGCCGCTGGTCGATCGGGTCGTCGCAGACCGCCTGCCCGAGCAGGTGGTTCGAGATCGTCCACACCTTCAGGTTGTTCTTCTCCAGGATGTCGAGACGATCCTGGACGTACGCCGGATCCCCGGCAGCACGCCGTACGTCGAGATGGTCGCCCCAGCAGGCGATCTCGAGTCCTTCGTAGCCCCACGAGGCCGCCAGCCGCGCCACCTCCTCGAACGGCAGGTCGGCCCACTGGCCGGTGAACAACGTGATCGGTCGAGCCATTCGTCTCTCCTTGTCGTGTTACTGCAGGGGTGTCCCCGGCGGCGTCCGGAGCGCGAGGCCGCCGCCGGGGACGGTCACCGTAGGACTCGCCGGGCCGTCGCCCGTCCGGGGCCGAACCAGCCGGGGCGGCGGCAGGTGTACGGCGGCGAGTTCCCACGGCGACGTCATCAGGCCAGCCGTGCCTTCAGGTCCTGACCGACCGCGGTCAGCAGGGTTCTGGCGGGCACGTCCCGGACCGTCCGGGCCTGGGCCAGGTACAGGTTGAGCGCCACCGCGGCGACCACCGACTGGTTGCGCTTGACGGCACGCTCGGCCAGGCCGAGCTGGATCTTCATCACCGTGGCGGTTGCCAACGGCACCTTTCCGGCGACCCGGTAGCGATCGACCAGCTTGACCGCTTCCGGGTACGACGCGACGACGGTGAACGGGACGTTCTTTACCGAAGTGTTGCCGGCCTTGTCGGTTGCCGTCGCCGTCAGCGTGTGTGCGCCGAGCCCCAGCACCACGCCGTCGAGACTGCCCGTGGTCGCCTTACCGTCCAAGGTCATCACCACAGACCCTGGTCCGGAGAGCGCGTCCGCGGCGGTCGCTGTCACCGACGCAGTCGACGCGACGCCCAGCGCCGCAGGTAAGCCGGCGACTGTTGCTGTTGGCGGCGTCTGGTCGAGCTTCACCGTCACCGTCGCCGGCTCCGACACGTTTCCGGCCGTGTCACTGGCGCGGACCGACAGCGTGTGGGTGCCGTCGGCCGACAACGCGATCGGTGCTGTGTATTCGGACCAGTTGCCGTCACCAACCTTCTGTTCCAGATACACCTGACCACCTTGGTCATCCGTTCCCATGGCAGTCGCCGTGACGGGACTCGTCCACCAACCCGCTTGTCCCGAAGGCGTGGACGGGTTCAGCGACAGGTTGACGGTCGGCGCCGTCGTGTCGGTGACTCGCTTGAAGTACTCGAACTTCGCTGTCTTCGAAGCCGCCTGATCGACACCGAAGGCGTAGATGCCGAACTTCGCGTTGGCGAGCGCCGTGTTGGTGACAGGTGGCAGCGCCGTCCAGGTTGTGCCGTCCGAGCTGTAGGAGCCGGTGTAGGTCGAGCCGGTCTTGGACAACCGGAGGTACCAAACACCCTGAGACGGACTCGGGGCGTTGGGCTGCGGAGACTGGACCACATCGGCCACCTCGCTGCGGAGTTCGATGCCGCGCGCAACGGTCGAACCCGCCGGGTTGGTGGTGAGGTAGTCGAGTTTCACGTAGTTCGCATCGTCGGCGTAGACCATCAGACCCGCCTGCTGGAAGGCCTCGTCGAACGTCGAGGCGTCCACCTTGGTCTCAATCGTCCAGTCGCCGTCGGGCGCCGGCTGGAGCATGAGGTTGCGCGGGTTCGTCGCCGTACCGCCGTAGATGTCGCCCTTGCTGGTGTCGATCTCCAGCCCGCCACCGCTGACTCGGTAGGCGGCAGGATCAGGCCGTACGACGTCCGTCCAGCGGCACGCGTCGAGCGTCGTCCCGGTGAACTCGTCGTCCGGGGTCGGCTGCTCAGCGGTGTCGTCGGGCGTGATGCTGAAGTAGTCGAACGACGCCGCGATCGGCAACGCCTCGGTCCGGTTGGCCAGTCCGAACAGACCGATCCGCGGGTTGGTGATCCCGGCGAGCTGCTTCGTCTCCGGCATCTCGGTGAAGGTCGCGCCGTCCGCGCTGTACGCCGCCTTCAGGTTCGCGCCGTCCGACGTGAACCGCACCCAGACCGTATCCGGGTACGCGACACCGAGGTTGGCCGTGTTCGACGCGGCAACCTCGTTCGGTACGCCGTTCTCCTCGCGGATGAACTGGAAGATCCGATCGGCCGCCGAGGGCGCGCCCGTGGATCGACCCTGGATCACCATCTTGGCGTAGTTGTCGTCGTCGCCGTACACGATCAGCCCGGCCTGCTGGTAGGCCAGGCGAGCCGGCAGGGTCACCTTCGTGGTCGCCGACCAGGCACCTGCGGGGAGCGGTTGCAGGACGAGGTTCGGAGTACCGGTGTTGCCGGTGCCGTAGATATCCGTTGCCGTCAACGGGATCGACAACGCACCGTTCCCGACCGACAGCTCTTGGTTGCCGCGGACAACTGATGACCAACGGGCTGTGTCGAGCGCCGTGCCGTCGAAGCCGTCGGAACGGCCGGTCAGACAGGTCGGGGCGGATGGCGAGTCGACCGTCACGTCGACCTTTGCGGTGCCAACAGCTCCGCGCGAATCCGTGACTGTCGCCGTCACCGTGTGCTTGCCCGGGACCGTGAAGGTGTGGGACGCAGTCGAGCCGGTGGCCGTGCCCCCGTCGCCGAAGCTCCACGCGTAGGTGAGCGGCAGATCGCCCTCAGGATCCGTTGCAGCAGCTGTGAAGTCGACTGCCAAAGGAGCCTTGCCCTGGGTCGCCGATGCCGTCACCGTCACTGCCGGGCGCTGGTTCTCCGTCACGCCCTTGCCGATGAACTTGACCCAGTTGACGTTCAGCTGGCCGGTCGTCTTCACGAAGTACAGCGGCCCACTGTCCAGCGACGCACCGCTCACGTCACCGGTGAAGTCGCCGTACGTCTGCCATCCGCCGGTCGGCGTCACCTGGATGATGGCAACGACCGGACCGTCCGTCGGCGACCCCTGTCGGACCTGAACCGTCGCACCCGCGTCGGGTGAGGCAGCACGCAGCTGGAGCTGGTTGATGTTGGTCAGGTTGGTCGGCTTCCAGCCCCACCAGTCACCGTCCTCGATGAACCCGATGTTCTTGCCACCGCCCGCGGTGTCACCGGTGTCCTCGACCTGTACGCCGGGCGCCGAGCCAGGCCCACCGGTCTCGCTGAAGAACTCCGCCTCGCGGGTCTTCGGCTGCAGCTGGACCACCTTCTGGCTGGTGATCTTGCCCGTTCCCGGCGCGCCCTTGTCCGTGTAGGTCACGGTGACGATGCCGAAGATGTTCGCGCCGACATGGCCCTGGTCGCCCGGCAACGGGAACTCGCCCTCGCAGCCGTGGTACTGCTCGTACGGATGCGCGTGCTCGTCGTGCCCGAGCGCCGGCTGGGTGATCACATCATTGCAGTCGATCACGCCGTCCTCGGGGTCGGTGACCGTCACCTTGTAGTGGATCGTGTCGCCGAAGTCGAAGAACCCGCCGTCGACGGGCGTCTGCACGGTGATCGTCGGCGCGGTGTTCCCGGCCGTGATCGTCCGGTTGGAGACCGCAGTACGGCCGTCCGGATCGGTCACCGTCAACCGCGCCGTGAACACGCCCGCGGTCGCATAGGTGTACGACGGTTTGGCGTCGGTGCTGTCCGTCGTACCGTTGCCGTCGAAGTCCCAGGCCAACGTGACCGGTTGCCCATCCGGATCTCGCGAGCCGGTCGAGTCGAACGCCACTGTCAACGGCACCGGGCCGGACGTCTTGTCGGTCGTGAACTGCGCGATCGGCGCCCGATTCCCTTGCACGTAGTCGATCCGGTAGACGCCGGAGTCGGCGTTGTTGCCGCCGAACCCGCTCCCCCACTCGATCACGTACAACGCGCCGTCCGGTCCGAACTGCAGCGCATGCGGCCGGATGAAGTTCATCTTCTGCAGCATCCGTGACACGTCGGCGATGCCGGTGCGATCGTCGTTCAGCTGCACCGAGAACAGGCGGCTGTCGTTCCAGTCCGCCCACACCGCCTTACCGTCGAAGTACGCCGGCCACTTGCGATCCGAGGGGTTCGCGGCGTCGTACTTGTAGGCGCCACTGGTCATCGGCGCGCCGCTGCCGCCGATCTCCGGTACGCCGGTCGTCGACTTGCCCTGCCACATCGTCGCCGGGATCGCGGCCGGCAGCTGCGTCAGCCCGGTGTTGTTCGGCGACTCGTTGACCGGCGCGTTGCAGTTGAACGTCGCTCCCGACGTACCGGTCGCGAAGTCGTAGTCGTTGTACGGCGTGTTCGCACCGACGCAATACGGCCAGCCGTAGAAGCCGGGCTGGGTGAGGATGTTCCACTCGACGCGACCGTCCGGACCACGGGTCGGCGACACCGCACCGGCGTCCGGCCCGTAGTCCGCGACGAACAGGTGGTTGGTGGTCGGGTCGATCCCGATCCGGAACGGGTTACGGAAGCCCATCGCATAGATCTCAGGCCGCGTCTTCGCCGTACCTGGCGGGAACAGGTTCCCGGCCGGGATCGTGTACGAGCCGTCCGCTTCGGGATGGATCCGTAGGACCTTGCCGTTCAGCACATTGCTGTTGGCCGCGGACCGCTGCGAGTCCCACGCGGCCCGGCCGGCCCGCTCGTCCAGCGGCGCGTAGCCATCGGAGTCGAACGGGTTGCTGTTGTCGCCAGTGGCAACAAACAAGTTGCCGTTGCCATCGAACTCGAGCGCACCGCCCGCGTGGCAGCACTGGTCGCGCTGAGTGTCCACCCGCAGTACCTGCTGCTCGCTGGCGAGGTCGAGGGTGTCACCAGTCACCTTGAACCGCGAGACCCGGTCGAACGGCTCAGAGCTCACCGGCGAGTAGTAGAGGTACAGGAAGCCGTTCTGGGCGAAGGCAGGATCCAGAGCGATGCCGAGAAGCCCGAACTCCTGGCCCGTGTAGACATCCAGCGTCCCCGCGGTAACCACCGAACCGTCGGTCTTGATGATCTTCACCGCGCCGTTCCGGTCGATGTAGAACACCCGGCCGTCATCGGCGATGGACAACTCCATCGGGTTCGAGGTGTCGTCGTCCAGCGTGACCTTCTCGTAGCTGTCGCTCAGCGACGCACCACAGTCCGCCGGCTCGACACCGGCCGCGGTCTTGATGCCGCCGAGCAGTTGTTTGCGGAACGTCCGGTCGGCGTACGACTCGATCGTGTGGCCCATGCCCGTGTACCAGGCACGGCCGCCGTCGTAGTCCTGGCACCAGGTGATCGGGTGCTCGGGACCCATGTTGCCGCCCGTGTACGACGACTCGTCGAGCGAGGCGAGCACGTGGACGGTGCCGCGGGGATTGGTCCGGTAGTTGTACCACTCGTCGGTGCGCTGCCACAGCGTCGGCGCATCGGCGGTGGACGGATGGGCGTGGTCCTCCACCTTCACCGTCGCGGTCGGCGTGCCGGCCGGGTGACTGTCGAAGTAGCTGCCGACGAGCTGGCCGTACCAGGGCCAGTCGTACTCCGTGTCGGACGCGGCGTGGATACCGGCGTACCCGCCGCCGCCGCGGATGTATCGCTCGAAGGCGGCCTGCTGGTCCGCGTTCAGGACGTCGCCGGTCGTGGACAGCCAGATGACGACCTCGTACTTCGCCAACTCGGTGTCGTTGAACATCGACGCGTCCTCCGTCGCGGTGACGGTGAAGCCGTTCTCGGTGGCCAGGTCCTTGATCGCCTGGATCCCGGCCGGGATCGAGTCGTGCCGGAATCCTGCGGTCTTGCTGAAGATCAGGGCGTTGAACGTCTCGTCACCGTGACCGGGATGGGCCCGGGCAGGTAACGGTGCCAACAGGGCCGCGATCAGGGCGAGCACGAGAAGGCACACCAACGTGCCAGGTCTGCGTAGCTGGATCATGCGGAGCTCCTCATGGGGACGGACAAGGGGTGCGCGCTCCATCACTACGAATCCCGTGCTCTGCCCTGCGCGGGACTACTTACCGGCTAGCTCAACGGACGCCGAGCAGGTGCTCCATCGCCAGCTGGTCCAGCCGTTCGAACCCGAGACCGCGCTCGGCCAGCGCGTCCGGGTCGTACTTCGCGGCGCGGAGATCGGCCAGCGACTCACCCTCGGCCAGGGTGGGCTCTGACAACTCCGCGACCCGTGCGGCGGCGAGTGCCTCCGCAACCTCGGGGTCGGCACGGAACGCCTGGACCTTCTCGCGAAGGATCAGATAGTTCCGCATACAGCCCCGCGCGGTCTCCCAGACGCCTTCCTCGTCCTCGGTCCGCGGCGGCTTGTAGTCGAAGTGGATGTGGCCCTCGTACGCCGGGTAGCTGCCGGAACCCTGCAGGACGTCGACCGTCCAGAAGGCCTCCCGCAGGTTGCCGGCACCGAACCGCAGGTCCTGGTCGAACCGCGGACCGTGCTGCCCGTTGAGGTCGATGTGGTACAGCTTCCCGTGCCACAACGCCTGCGCGATCCCGTGCGCGTAGTTCAGGCTGGCCATCTGCTCGTGGCCGACCTCGGGGTTGATGCCGACCAGCTCGGGATCCGCCAGGTCGTTGATGAAGGCGATCGCGTGGCCGATCGACGGCAGCAGGATGTCACCGCGCGGCTCGTTCGGCTTCGGCTCGATCGCGAAGCGGATGTCGTAGCCCTGCTCGCGGACGTACGCGCAGAGCAGGTCCATCGACTCCTTGTACCGGTCGAGCGCGGCCCGGACGTCCTTCGAGCCGCCCGACTCGGCGCCTTCACGACCGCCCCAGAGCACGTACGTCGTCGCGCCCAGCTCGGCGGCGAGGTCGACGTTGCGGAGCACCTTGGCCAGCGCGTACCGCCGTACCTGCCGGTCGTTGGCGGTCAGACCGCCGTCCTTGAAGACCGGGTGGGCGAACAGGTTGGTGGTCATCATCTCGACGGCCATGCCGGTGTCGGCCAGCGCCTTCTGGAACCGGTCCAGCGTCTGCTTGCGGGTGGCGTCGTCGGGGACGACGTCGTCGTCGTGGAACGTGACCGCCGCGGCGCCCAGTTCGGCGAGCTTCTCGACCGCGTGGACCGGGTCCATTGCGGGGCGGACCGCCGTACCGAACACGTCGACGCCCTGCCAGCCGACGGTCCACAGACCGAAGGAGAACTTGTCGTCCTTGGTCGGGGTGTAGCTATTCATTGCGGAATCTCCTGCCATTGTCGTGACGTCGAGCTGGTCTCGACCGCGGCCAGCACTCGCTGGACCTGCAGCCCGTCGGCGAACGACGGTGCCGGATCGACTCCTTCGGCGATCGCGGTGACCAGGTCGACGACCTGATGGGTGAACCCGTGCTCGTAGCCGAGCAGGTGGCCCGGCGGCCACCACGCGGCGACGTACGGGTGGGCGGGTTCGGTCGCGAGGATGCGGCGGAAACCGGCAGTCCTCGAGTCTTCGGTGGCGTCGTAGTAGTGCAGGAGATTCATGTCCTCGAAGTCGAACGCCAGACTTCCGAGGCTTCCGTTGATCTCGATCCGGATCGCGTTCTTGCGTCCGGTGGCGAACCGGGTCGCCTCGAACACGCCGAGCGCACCGGACCGGAACGTGGCCAGGAACACGGCCGCGTCGTCGACCGTGACCGGTCCGCGCTCGGTCCCCGCCGTACCGGCCAGACCGGAGTGCTCGGCCGCGACCGGGCGCTCCTTCACGAACGTCTCCAGTCGCGCGCTGACCTCGCCGATCGTGTCACCGGTGATGTACTGCGTCATGTCGATGATGTGCGCGCCGATGTCGCCGAGCGCGCCGGAGCCGGCCTTGGACTTGTCCAGCCGCCAGGACAGCGGCGCCTCCGGGTCGGCGATCCAGTCCTGCAGGTACTGCGCGCGGACGTGCCGGATCGTCCCGAGCTTGCCCTCGGCAACGAGCTGGCGGGCCAGCGCGATCGCCGGCACCCGGCGGTAGGTGAACCCGACCATCGACCTGATCCCCTTGGCCCTGGCCGCCTCGGCCGCGGCGGTCATCGCCTCGGCCTCCTCGACCGTGTTGGCCAGCGGCTTCTCGCACAGGACGTGCTTACCGGCCTCCAGGGCTGCGATCGCGATCTCGGCGTGGCTGTCGCCCGGCGTACACACGTCGACAAGCTGGACGTCGTCGCGGCCGAGCAGCTTGCGCCAGTCGGTCTCGGTGTCCTTCCAGCCGAGTTTCGTCGCGGCCGCCTGTACAGCCTCGGCGTTGCGGCCGCAGAGCACGTTCATGGCGGGGTCCAGCGGCAGGTCGAAGAAGCGCGGCGCGCTCCGCCAGGCCTGCGAATGGGCCGCACCCATGAACGCGTAGCCGATCAGGCCGATGCCCAGGTTCGTCATAGCTCTCCTCTTAGCTCTCGCGGTGTTGATTAGCTTTCGAAGGCGGTAGGCATGTACTGGTCCACGTTGTCCTTCGTGACCACCGGCGCGTACAGCTGCACCGTGCGCGGCACCTCGACCTCCACCAGGTCGCCGAGAGCCTTCTTCTGCACCAGCAGACGGGCCAGCCGGATGCCGTCGGCACCCTGCGTGGACGGGTAGATGACGGTGGCCTTGAGCAACGAGTTGCCGGACTTGATGTCCCGCATCACGTTCGCCGAGCCGGCCCCGCCGACCACGAAGAACTCCTTGCGGCCGGAGTTCTTGATCGCGGCCATCACGCCGACGCCCTGGTCGTCGTCGTGGTTCCAGATCGCGTCGATCTTCGGTGCCGCCTGCAACAGGTTGGCGGCGGCCTTCTCCCCCGACTCCACGGTGAACTCCGCGGCCACCCGGTTGCTGACCTTCAGCCCGCAGTCCGCGAGCGCTTCCTTGAAGCCCCGGCTGCGGTCCTGAGTCAACGGCAGCGAGTCGATGCCGGCGATCTCCGCGACCACCGCGTCCTTCTTGCCCTTCAGCTGGTCGCAGATGTACGTGCCGGCCGACACGCCCATCCCGTGGTTGTCACCGAGCACCGTCGTCCGGGCCGCGAACGGGCTGTCGAACTCGCGGTCGACGTTGATCACCGTGATGCCGGCCTCCATCGCCTTCGTTGCGACCGGGGTGAGCGCGGCCCCGTCGAAAGGAAGCAGAACGATGGCGTCGACCTTCTGGTTGATGAACGTCTCGACCTGGCTGATCTGCAGGTTGACGTCGTTCGTACCCTCGGCGACGACCAGTTCGACGTCGGAGTACTTCTTGGCCTCGGCCTGGGTCGCCTTGGTGATGGCACCCATCCAGCCATGGTCGGCGGCCGGCGCGGAGAAGCCGATCTTGACCTTCTTGCCGGGCTCGTCGTTCTTGACCGCGGCCTGGTTGGCCGGCGCCTTGTCGGCGTTGTCCTCGGCCTTCGGGGTGTTACTGGTACACGCAGTCAACGCGACCGCAGCGAGACCTGCGACCACCAGACTTCGGGCGGAACGTTTGGACATCGTTGTCCTCCTATGAACTCGTCGTGCGGGCGGCCAGACGTTGCTGCAGCAGGACGGCGACCACGATGATCGCGCCCTTGGCCACAGACTGGGCGGAGATGCTCAGGTTGTTGAGCGTGAAGACGTTGTTCAACGTCGTGAAGATCAGTACGCCGATGACCGTGCCGACGATCGTGCCGCGGCCGCCGGACAGCAGCGTGCCGCCGATCACCACCGCCGCGATCGCGTCCAGCTCGTACAACTGACCGTGGGTGGAGCTTCCCGTTGTCGTCCGGGCCATCAGCATCACCGCGGCGATCCCGCAGCACAGCCCGGCCAGGACGTACAGCGCCACGGTGTGACGCTGGACCTTGATACCCGCCAGGCGGGCGGCCTCGGCGTTGCCGCCGACGGCGAACGTACGACGGCCGAAGGTGGTCCGGTTCAGCACCACCCAGCCGGCCGCGGCGACCAGCAGGAAGATCCAGACCAGCACCGGTACGCCGATCAGCGAGCCGCCGAAGAAGTCGACGAACGAGTTGACCGTGATGATCTGGGTCTTCCGGTCCGAGATGATCTCGGCCAGACCGCGCGCCGCCGCCAGCATCGCCAGTGTCGCGATGAACGGCACGATCTTGCCGTAGGCAACCAACAGCCCGTTGACCAGACCGCACGCGGCGCCGACCACGAGTGCCGTGGTGACCATGAACAGCCAGTGGTAGTCGGCGGCCAGCTGCTGGGTGGCCAGCGTGGTCGCCCAGACCGAGGCCAGCGCGACCATCGCGCCGACACTCAGGTCGATCCCGCCGCCGGTGATGACGAACGTCATACCGACGCTGACGACACCGATGACGGCTGCCAGTCGCAGGATCGTCAGCACGTTGGCGCCGGTGGCGAACGTGTCGCCGGCGGTGATCACGCCGACGATGCACAGTACGACGAGCGCGATCACCAGGCCGAGGTTGCGGCCGAAGCCGGACCTCAGCAGGTTGGCCGATCGTTGCGCCGCCGGCTGGGTCACAGTCGCCTGTGTAGACGCTGTCGTTTCTGGTGCCTGTCTATCTGGTTTCTGTGTATCTGGTGTCGTGATGTCCTCACTCATCACACGGCACTTCCCTCCATCACCAGGTCCAGGACCTGGTGTTCGTCGATGGCTTGCGCGGGTCCCGTGTGGACAGCACGCCCCTCCCGCAGTACGACGACCCGGTCCGACAGACCGAGCACTTCCTCGACCTCGCTGGAGACCAGCACGATCGCGACCCCGTTGGCCGCCAGCGTGCGGATCAGCGCGTAGATCTCCGAGCGCGCGCCGACGTCGACGCCACGCGTCGGCTCGTCGAGCAGCAGCACCCGGCAGTCCCGCAGCAACCAGCGCGCCAGCACGACCTTCTGCTGGTTGCCGCCGGACAGGTTGCGGACCGGATGGTCCACCCCGGCCGGCCGCAGATCCAGCGACCTGGCCAGGCCGGCCGCTGCCTCCCGCTCGGCCCGGTTGTTCAGGAATCCCCCGCTGGCGAACCGCTGCATCGTCGAGACGGTGATGTTCTTGTACACCGCTTCGTCCATCAGCAGCGCCTGGCTCTTACGTTCCTCCGGGGCGAGCCCGACCCCGGCCTTGACGGCCGACTGCACCCGGCCCGGCCGCAGGACGGCGCCGTTGACGCGGACGGACCCGCTCGCCGCGCGACGAGCGCCGTACACAGTCTCGAGTACTTCGGAACGGCCGGAGCCGACGAGGCCCGCGAGCCCGAGGATCTCGCCGGCCCGGACCGTGAAGCCGATCCCGGCGAACTCGCCCGGCCTGGTCAGGTCGTCGACCTCGAGCACGACCGGCGCCGTACCCGGGATCTCGTTGCGCGGCGGGAAGACGTACTCGATCGAGCGTCCGGTCATCAGCCGGATGAGTTCCTTCGTCGGGGTCTCCCGGGCGTCGAGTCCGGTCGCGACGGTCGCGCCGTCCTTCAGGACCGTGACCCGGTTGCCGATCTGGCGAATCTCCTCGAGCCGGTGCGAGATGTAGACGACCGCGACGCCGCGCTCGGTCAGGCCGCGGATCACCCGGAACAGGTTCGACACCTCTTCGGAGTCGAGGACCGCGGACGGCTCGTCCATCACGATCAGCCGGGCGTCACGGGACAGCGCCCGGGCCATACTCACGACCTGCTGACCGGCGGCCGGCAACAAACCGACGGCCCGGTGGGTGGGGATCTCGGCGTGTCCGAGGCCACGCAGGATCTCGCGTGCCCGGACGGTCGCCTCATGCGTGCGGCTGAAGCCGAACCGGGCCGGCTCGTGGCCGAGAAAGATGTTCTCGGCAACGGTCAGGTCGGGGACCAGGTCGAGTTCTTGGTAGATCGCGGCGATCCCGCGCTGGATCGCCGCGGTCGGACTGTTCAGCTGGACCGGCTCGCCGTTCAGCTGGATCGAGCCCGCATCCGGTTGGTGCGCACCGGTCAGCACCCGGATCAGCGTGGACTTGCCGGCGCCGTTCTGCCCGAGCAGGCAGTGCACCTCGCCGGCACGAACGTCGAGGTCGACACCGTCGAGCGCCCGTACACCGGGAAACTCCTTCACGATGCCGGTCATCGTCAGTAGATCGGTCATCGCGCGACTCCGATTCTGGTCGGGTCGACGAAGACCTGGTCGAGCGAGATCTGCGCGCCGCCTCGGACGGCCGCCGCGAAACCGAGCTCCGACCGGACCACGCGGCAGCCGCCGCCGTTCGGTGCGATCACGCGGTCGCGGATCGCCTTCTCCAGTGGCTCTTTCAGCCATGGCCCGAGCACGGCGAAGTAGCCACCGAGTACGAGCACGTCCGGGTTCAGGATGTTCACCAGGATCGCTCCCCCAATCCCCAGCCAGGTACCGACGTCCTTCAGGGCGGACAGCGTCCGCGCCTCCCCCGCTTCGGCCCGCCGGGTGATCCCGGCCAGCCGTTGCTCCACGTCCAGCGACGGATCCCGTACCGGGTCGTCCCTGTCCGTTGCCTTGTGCAACAGTGCGGTCAGCCCGACGACGGTCTCCCAGCAGCCGGTCCGGCCGCAGCCGCAGGTCCGCCCGGGCGGTGCGACCGGCATGTGCCCGACCTCGCCGCTGTACCCGTGCCCGCCGCGCAACAGCTGTCCGCCGGCCACCACACCACCGCCGACACCGACCGCACCGGTCAGCAGCACGAGATCGTGCACCGGCTCGTCCTCGGTCTGGCGCAGATCGGCGTACGCCGCCAGCGCCGCCAGGTTCGCCTCGTTGTCGACGTGCAGCGGGTACGTCGGCTCGCCGAGCCGCGTCCGCATCTCCTGGGCGACCGACAGCTCGCCCCACCCCAGGTTCGGCGCGAGCTTCAACTCTCCGGTCTCGCCCTGGACCAGGCCGGGCACGGCCAGGGTGACCCCGGCCAACTGTCCGCCGCGCGTCTCCACGGCCGCGACCGCTTCCTTGACCAGGTCCGCGAAACGGTCCAGCGTCGTACTGGGATCGAGGTGTGCGACATCGACCGGGACGCGCTTCTCGAGCACGACCGCGCCGGTCAGGTCGAGGGCAGCGACGGCCAGGTAGTCCACGTTGATCTCGGCCCCGACGCCGCACACCCCGGTGCCGTCGAGCTCGACGAGCAGACCCGGGCGGCCGAGAGCCCGGCTCGAGTCGGCCCGTCCTTCGCGGAGCAGGCCGCGCTCGACGAGCTCGGCGACGAGGCTGCTGACGGTCGCTTTGTTCAGTCCGGTGTCGTCGGCGATCCGCGCCCGCGAGCGCGGGCCGAGGTCGCGGACATGCCGCAGTACCACGGAGAGGTTGTTCCGCCGGAGCGAGACATGATCGGCGGCAACGCCCCGGCTGCCCGGGCGGCGGCCGTCCGTCAGCGTCATCTGTCCACCCCTCCGCAGACTTTGTCTGTTGAACCAACAAACTAAGTTCACACGGGTGGGTCGTCAAGACTTCGTAACAGTCGAGTTCTTGCAGGAATTTGTTCAGCTTTGTACGCTCGCCGCGCACTCTCCTGTCCGCCCCCACCAGGAGCACCCCATGACGCTCTCCCGCCGTACCTTCCTTGCTGCGACCGCCGCAACCGCAGTCGCCGCCACTCAACTCGAGACCGCCTTCGCCGCCAGTCCGCCCGGAGATGTGGTCGGCAAGATCACCGTCGGATACCAGGGCTGGTTCGCCTGCCCCGGCGACGGCGCCCCGATCAACGGGTGGTGGCACTGGAGCAACAACTGGGGCCAGCCGCCCTCGCCGACGAACACCGCGATCGTGAGCTGGCCGGACGTCCGCGACTTCAGCACGACGTACGCGAACCTCGTCAACGGGCAGCCCGCCAAGCTGTTCTCGTCGTACGACCAGCAGACCGTGAACACGCACTTCCAGTGGATGCAGCAGAACGGCTGCGACACGGCCGCGCTGCAGCGGTTCAACCCGACCGGCGGCGAAGGACCGACGCGCGACGCGATGGCCGCGAAGGTGCGGCAGGCCGCGGAGCAGTACGGGCGGAAGTTCTACATCATGTACGACGCGACCGGCTGGACGAACATGCAGTCGGAGATGAAGGCCGACTGGACCTCGAAGATGAGCGCCTACACGTCGTCACCGGCGTACGCGCGGCAGAACGGGAAGCCCGTGGTGTGCATCTGGGGCTTCGGGTTCAACGAGGCGAACAAGGACTTTCCGGCGTCGGTGTGCCTCGATGTCATCAACTGGTTCAAGGGTCAGGGCTGCTACGTGATCGGTGGCGTGCCGACGCATTGGCTGCCTGGGAACGAGGACTCGCGGCCCGGGTACCTGGACGTGTACCACGCGTTCAACATGCTGTCGCCGTGGATGGTCGGCCGGATCAGTGACATCGCCGGCGCGGATCACTACTACAACAACGTGAACCAGCAGGACCAGGCCGACTGCAACGCTCACGGGATCGACTACCAGCCGTGTGTGATCCCCGGCGACCTGCAGTCCGGGCACCGTGCGCACGGCGAGCTGATGTGGCGGCAGTTCTACAACTTGACGCGGGTCGGCGTGCAGGGCATGTACATCTCGATGTTCGACGAGTTCAACGAGGGCAACCAGATCGCGAAGACCGCGGAGTCGTCCGCGTGGGTCCCGTCCGGCACGGGCATCCGCGCGCTCGACGAGGACGGTACGGCGTGCTCGTCGGACTACTACCTCCGGCTGACGAACGACGGCGGCCGGATGTTCAAGGGCCAGGCACCGTTGAGTGCGACACGGCCTACCGTTCCAATGCCGAGCCAGGGCTCAGGTGGCGTGATCTTCTACGAGCACGTCGATTACGGCGGCGCGGCCGGCACAGCGCTTGCCAAGGGCAACTACACCCGCGCGCAGTTGCAGGCGGCCGGCGTACAGGACAACTGGGCGTCGTCGGTGCGCGTGCCGTCCGGGTGGACAGTGACGATCTACGCCGGCGACAACTTCACCGGGCAGACGTGGACACGCACGGCAGACACACCCAACTTCATCGCGCTCTCCCCGAACGCGAACGACCGGCTGACGTCCTGCCGGATCTCCTAGAACAGCTCCATGCTGTCCGCGGTCGCGGTGATGACCGGGTTGTCGAAGTACATCCGGCAGGCGATGGCGTGGCCGGAGCAGGTGAGCAGGGCCGGTCCGGCCGCGTCGACGACCTTGTAGGCGACCGGGTGCTCGCAGCGCTCGACCTCGCCCTCGTTCTGCCGGCCGCAACCGAGGACGTGGCAGGTCGCGGTGTCGCCGATGTTCATCAGCGTCAGGCCGTGCTCGGGGCAGACGCCCCAGCCGACACCGCAGACCTGGCCCTCGTTCGCGGCCAGGCGGACGAGCTTGCCGGCAGTTGCCTCGAGCTTGGTCGCCATCTCGCGGAACGTGGTGGCGGCCTGGTCGAGCTCCTGCCGGAACCGCCGCAGCTCGCTGGAATCGGGCATGCTCTGCGTCGCGGCCTGCAGATCCTCGGCCAGCGTCATCGCCGCGACCGCGATCTCGTCGACCCGGACCGGGGTGTTGAACTGACGCAACGTCGTACCGTTCTGCACCCGTGGCCGGTCGCGTACCTCGGACAGCCAGTCCGAGCGCGATGGCTCTTCGGTCCGGATCTCCGCCACCTGCTCCCCTGGCTGCCAGGTCGGTGGCTTCGCGCCGGGCTGCTGGCCCGACTGGCCCGGCTGCTGGCCAGGACGTGGCTCAGGAAGCGGCTTCGCCTCCGGACGACGGCCGGTCGGCCCGTCGGACTGATCCGCTGCCGATGCTTCGAGGTGTGCGGATGGTTGCGGACCGTGACCGTTGGTCCCGTTGGCCGACCCGTTCACCGGTATCCGGCTCTCCTGCGCTGTCCGCCCGTTCATACAGCCTCACTGTCCGGTGCCTGGCACCCGCCATACGCGATGCGTCCCCTGTTGTGCCCTCGGTGGCCGATCGTGCCATGTCTCAGGTACCCACGACCAGAGGAAAACGAACGGCGTCACCCACCGCTCCCCCGTACTTGCAGACCGCAACCACCAACCCCCAGGCATGAGCAGATTCCCCCACGTAAACGCCACCGAATCACACCGGATGAGTTACTCAACGTGGTTTTGACATTTCCGCACTGACTGTCGTCAGGCGGTCGCTGTGAGGTGTTCTTTGAGGAATTCCACTGTCCGGGCGCGGGCCTTGAAGGCCGAATTCGGCGGGTTGTCGCGAACCTCGGCCGTCAGCACCGCATGCGCGCCCTTGGCGTACCCGTCGGGGTTGCCCGGCGAGGAGTCGAGCTCGATCACCTCGAACGCGTCGCCGAGGTGCGTACGGAGCGTGTTGAATCGCTCCGGCGGCGCGGCTCGGTCACCGCTGAACCGCAGCCCCAGCACGCACAGCCCGTCGGTCCGCGTCCGCTCCTTGACGACCTCGAACTCTTCCTGCGACAAGCCGGGGTCGCGACGCATTCTCGCGCTCACCGGGAACGGCACTGACGGCTGACTGAGCACCGGCGCGTTGACGACGTCCTCGACGGCGGCTGCGAGGGCGAATCCCCCGGTGAAACACATGCCGATCACGCCGACGCCGCGGCCCGGCGTACGCGCGGCCAGGTCCCTCGCGACGGCACGCAGGTACTTCGTGATCGGCCGCTCGGCGTTCACCGCGAAGCTGCGGAACTCCTTCGAAACGCACAGCCGCGCAACGGTTCCGAGCGTGTAGCCCATTGTGGCCGGGCGTCCCGGCGTACCGAAGGGTGATGGGATCACGACCGTGAAGCCCTCATTGACGAGGTGCTCGCCGAACTCGGCCACCTCGGGACTCAGGCCGGGGATCTCCGGGATCAGCACGACGCCGGGTCCCTGGCCCTTCTCGAAGCAGTCGTACGTCAGGCCGGCACCGGTGAACGGCGCCCTCCGCCAGGAGCTCAGGTCCACAGTCATGCTCCGCAGCTTAGAGTGTGCGGTCGGCAACAGCCTGTCGTCCGAGTGATCTGAATTCCTCGACCATCGGGCGAATCTCGACCATCCCGACCTCGGTGACCGGATGACCGGCCGCGATCTCGATCGCCTCTTCGAGCGTGTCGCACTCGATCAGGTCGAAACCGCCCATCTGTTCCTTGGACTCGGCGAACGGACCGTCGGTCGTGACGACCATGGCGCCGCTGCGTCGTACGGCGGTCGACTGCGCCGGCGGTTGCAAAGCACCGCCGGTCAGGTGGACGCCGCGCGCCTTCACGTCAGCGACCCAGGCCTCGGTCTTGCGGATCGTCTCGTCGGGAACGCCGTCGGGATAGTCGTGGTCGGGACGGATCAGCAGCAGATACTTCACGGATTTACCCTCCGTTGGAATCGTCGGAGCTTCAACGGGACGTCGTTGCCGGATTGCAGCTTTGTACATGGGTTCTGGTCTGCACTGTCTGAAATACTCCGGACGTCTACCACTTTGACCCGTGGGGGGTCCTGTGAGTCTCCGCCCTGCTCATTTGCTGCGCCTCGGGCTGCCTGCTGCCCTGATCGCCGGCTCGCTGATCATTCTGACCGGCTCGTCCGGTTCGGCTGCCGGGCTTTCGCCGTACCGTCCGCCGTTCACCGCCCACCCGTCGGCGGCGGCCGAGTTCGAGCCGAACGCGGTGATGGTGAAATTCAAGCCCAAGGCAACGACCTCGGCGCGACGGGCCGCCGTGGCGAAGGCCGGCGGCAGCACCGAGGACTCGATCGCCTCGAACGTCGTGAAGATCAAAGGCGAGCTGTCCGCGCCCGACCTGCTGAAGAAGCTGAAGGCCGACCCGAACGTCGAGCTGGCCTCGCTGAACTACAAGCGCTACATCTCAGCGGTCCCGAACGACGAGTACTACAACACCGATCAGAAGACGTACCTCGGCACTGCCCGGGTACCGCAGGCCTGGGATCTCTCGAAGTCGACCGGCAACCAGATCGTCGCCGTCCTCGATACCGGTGTCGACGCCGGCCATCCGGATCTCGTCGGGCACCTGGTCGCGGGCTACAACGCCACGTCTCCGAACCGCGGGCCGATCGACGACAACGGCCACGGCACCATGACGCTGGGCATCATCGCCGCCGCGGCGAACAACGGTGTCGGCGTTGCCGGCGTCGGCTGGAACGTGAAGGCGATGCCGGTCAAGGTGCTGGACTCCAACGGCGGCGGGTACGACGTCGACATTGCCGAGGGCATCGACTGGGCGGCTGCTCACGGCGCGAAGGTGATCAACATGTCGCTCGGCGGACCGGGCGACAACCCGATCCTGCACGACGCGGTCAAGCGCGCCGTCGCCGGCGGCGTGACCGTTGTGGTTGCCGCTGGCAACAGTGGCACCGACGAGCTGCAGTACCCGGCGGCGTACCCCGAGGCGATCGCCGTGGCCGCGACCAACGCCGGCGGTGTGCTGACCGACTTCAGTTCGTACGGCGACTGGGTCGACGTCGCGGCACCGGGGTGGAACATTCTCAGCACCGGCGCGCGGAACCTGACTCCGCCGCAGTACTCGCCGTACTGGTATTGCACCGGGACCTCCTGCTCGGCGCCGATCGTGACAGGGATCGCGGCGCTGGTGAAGAACAAGTGGCCGTCGTTCACGCCGGCCCAGGTCGCCCAGCGGCTCGAGGTACTCGCGCGGGATGCGGGTCCGCGCGGCATCGATCCGTACTACGGCCACGGGATCGTGGACGCCTACGCCGCCCTCGGCGGCCGCTTCGCCCCAGACTTCCCGGTCAACCCCGAGGACAATCTCGACCAGCCGTCCCGCTCCTTCCCGGTGGCGGTGCCGGCCGGAGGTTCCAAGTCGGTCACCTCGACGATCAGCGTCGAGGGCGACGTCGACTGGTACCAGGTGACGTCGGCAACCAACCGCAACCTCAAGGTGTCGGTGACCGGGCCGCTGTTCAGCTGTGCCTATTCGGTGAACTTCGGTCCCCGCGTCGACGTCTACAACGGCAGCCTGCTCCCGTTGGGGCACGCGGTGAACCCGTACCCGTCCACGCCGACCGATCCCGCCACCGGCTGTCCAACCGCGACGACGCTCACGGCGTCGGTCAACGTCAGCGCGTCCGACGTGACCTTCATTGCCGTGCGCAACGACAACGGGTCCAGGGACACGCGGAAGTACACGTTGACCGTCTCCGAGGAAGGTGCCGGCTCGACGCCGAGCGGGACCGCCTACCCGGTCGTGGACGTCAAGCCGAACGATCTGTCCGCTGCTGCTCCGCTCACAACGACGCCGGTCGTGATGTTCGCGCGGGCTGTCGTTGCCGACAGCGTCAACCCGACGACGGTCCGGCTGCTGAACGGCAGGACCGGTACGGCTGTCGGCGCGACGGTCGCCTTCGACGCCGGGACCCGACTGGCCACGATCAAGCCGACGGTGCCGTTGCTCGACAACACGCCGTACCGGATCGTGGTCAACGGAGTGCAGGGGGACGGTGGGACGCTCGCGCCGTTCACCAGTGTGTTCTCGACGGTGGACCAGGTGCCGGCTGCTGTTGGTGCGTTTGATGCGACGGGCGCCTATCTGGCCGCGAACCTCAGCTGGAAGGTGCCGCCGACGGGCGACCTCGACCAGGTGATCGTGCGGCGGAACCCGACGAGCAAACCACCTACGTCGACGACCGGGACGCTCGTCTACGCGGGCACGGGTTCTGCGGTGAAGGACACCGGGCTCGCGCAGGGCGTGACGTACACGTACGCCGCCTGGGTCAAGGATCGCGGCGGCAAGGTGAGCCCGATGGCGACGACGCAGTTGCTCGGCATGAAGACCGGGATCTCGACGACGTCGACGTCGATCAACTACGGCGGGACGATCACGCTGCGCGGAAGCACGCTCCGGATCGACAACAAGGCGTACGCCGGTCTGCCGACCAACCTCTACGTGCGGCCGAAGAACTCGCCGAAGTTCACGCTGCTCGCGGCGCTGAAGACGTCGGCCACCGGGACGGTCAGCTTCGCGTACAAGCCGTTGGTGTCGTCGGTGTTCATGATGACGTTCCCGGGCAACACCGACCTGATGGGGACGCGCACACCGGACATCACCGTCAACGTAGCGCCGACGATCTCGGCCACGATGACACCGACATCGATCAAGCTAGGCAGCACCACGGCGATCAGCGGCTACGTCACTCCGGCACACGCCGGCCAGTCGGTCTACCTGCAGCAGTACGGCAACAAGATCTGGAAGTCGCTCGCCTCGCTGAAGCTGACCTCCTCAGGCAAGTACGCCTTCGGCATCAGACCAGCAACACGAGGCCAGATCGCCTACCGCATCTGGTTCCCGGCCGACGCCGACCATGCACAGGCATTCTCCGCAACCAAGATCGTCACCATCAGCTGAACCTCGCGTCGCGCGTGCCCCGGCCGCATCGGCCGGGGCACTCGCGTCGTACACGCCCCGGCCGCTTCCGCCCGCGCACTCCCGTCGTACATGCTCTGGTCGCGTGCATGCCCTGGTCGCGTGCATGCCCTGGTCGCTTCGGCTGGGGTAGGCGCGGCTCAGGGTGCGTAGTGTTGGATCGCGCCGCCCTTCGAGAGGTCTACGAGGGTGTGTGCCAAGGACCTCGCGTCGGCGAGAACCTCTTGGACGTCCATCGTGGTGAGGTGACGGTCGCGGACCACGACCTTGCCGGCGACGAGGACGGTGACGACGTCGGAGGCTCGGACGGAGTACACGAGCGCGGCTCGTGGATCGTGGACGGGTTGGTTGTGGGGAGCGCTGAGGTCGACGAGGGCGACGTCCGCTTGGCGGCCTGGCTCGAGAACGCCTACCTGGTCGGCGAGGCCGGCGGCTGCGGCGCTGCCTCGGGTGGCGAGGCGGAAAGTGTCGGACAGAGTCATCCACTCGGCGTCGTGCTCGCGTTGTTTCTGGGTCAGGGCGACCATGCGGATCGCCTCCCAGACGTCGAGCGTGTTGTGCACAGCGGCTCCGTCGGTGCCGACCCCAACGTGTACGCCGGCCGATCGGAGGCCCTTGATCGGCGTGACCTCGCCCATCGCCAGCTTGAGATAGACCTTCGGGCAGGATGCGACGCTGGTGCGATCGGCGTACCGCTCAAGGATCGGAAGATCGGACTCACGGATGCCGCACCCGTGAGCAATCAGCGCGCCAGCGTCCAACACGCCCGTCCTCTCGAGCACCTGTATCGGTGTGACGCCGTGGTTGTCCAGAGACGCTTGGGTCTGCTCATCAGTCTCCGCGGCGTGCAGATGGATGCGGAGACCCTCCGCCCGCGCAATCTCCGCCGTACGCTTCAGGTCATCGTCCGAGACCGTGTACGTCGCGTGTGGGCCGAGGCTTGCGGTGATGCGTGGATGGAGCTGACTGAGCTCGCGGGTCGTGTCGATGGCTGCGTCGATGCCGTCCTGGCCTGCGGAGGAGAAGTACGTCGGCGCGAGGTCGGCGCGGATGCCCGACTCGATCGCGGCTGCTGCGATCTGGTCGGCGTGGAAGTAATGGTCGACGAACGTGGTGACACCGGCGAGCAGCATCTCCGCACACGCCAGCCGCGCTCCTACCCGCACCCGCTCCGGCGTCAGGTTCACCTCCATCGGCCAGATCCGCTGGTTGAACCAGTCCTCGATCGAAAGATCCTCCGCCGCCCCACGCATCATCACCATCGGACTATGCGTATGCGAGTTAACCAACCCCGGCACCGCAACCAGCCCCGTCCCATCAACCACCTCCACCTCCCCCACGCCAAGCTCCCCACCCGATCCACCCGCGCCACCCGCGCCACCCGCACCACCCACGCCACCCACGCCACCCGCGGCACCCGCACCACCAACGCCACCCACGCCACCCGCACCACCCACGGCACCCGGCCCACCCACGCCACCCACGGCACCCGGCCCACCCATGTCACCCGCGCCGCCCATGGCGCCCGGCCCACCCGCGGCACTCGCACCACGCGCAGCGTCCGCGGTCGGCGGGGTGGTTGGGGTGATTGCGGTGATGAGGTTGTCCTGGATGTGGATGTCTTGTGCCTCCTCCACCCGGCACTCGCCCTGCTCGGGCACCACCAGCACGGCAACGTTCCGGATCAGCATGCGAGTCATCCGTACTCCAACCGTCAATGGGCGATCAGGGCTGGCGACTTGCGAGGATGCAGAACTCGTTGCCCTCGGGGTCGGCCAGGGTGACCCAGCTTTCCTCGCCGGTCTGGCCTACGTCGGCGGGGCGTGCGCCCAGCGCGAGCACTCGGCGTACCTCGGCTTCCTGATCCGTGTCGGTCGGGTTGAGGTCCAGATGCAGCCGGTTCTTGATCGTCTTGCCCTCCGGCACCCGCGCGAACGTCAACGTCGGCGGCACAGGCCCGGGCCGGCTCCTGCCTTCAGGCACCAGCGGCGACCCGATCGTGACAACGCCTTCCTCCTCCTCGTCCCGCACCTCGTAACCGAGGACCGCACACCAGAACTGCGCAAGCCTGTACGGATCGGCACAGTCGATCGCCAGCTCCGTGAACTTACTGGTCATTGCCCGGCCTCCAGGTCGGCTCGCGGATCGTCGAGGTCACCAAACTACGACGAGGGTGTACTACGAGCCCGCGGCCGTCAGGGAACTGTGATCAACCCCGGCCCTGCCTCGATTGCGACGTCGTCTGGATCCACATCGTGGCCCGCGTCGCAGCGGATGCGGACTCCGACGGCGGCACCGCAATCACGGTGGGTCGCACGCAAGGGCGGGCCTGCTTCGTCCGTCTCCCATTTCGAACCCCATTGGAGCAGGGCATAGACAACGGGCTGGAAGTCCATTCCCTTGGCGGTCAGTTGGTATTCGTGCCGTGTCCGCTGACCGGGCTCCCGGTAAGGCACCCGCTCCAGCAGTCCGGCGGCGGTCAGTTCCTTGAGCCTGGCTGCCGCCGCGGGCTCACCGATCCCGACCCGGCGGACAAAGTCCTCGAATCGGCGGGTACCGAAGATCGCCTCCCGCAGGATCAGGATCGCCGAACGCGTACCGACGACGTCGATCGAAGCAGCGACCGAGCAGTTCGCCATCGACCAGGTCTCCCGCTGGCTGAGCAGATCTGTCATGTTCGCGAGTGTAGGGGCTGACTTGCGTCGACAACAGCCTGCGCCGTACGCTGACTGACATTAACGAAAGTCAGCTAGGCGAACAGACGCCTGCCGCCGCGTCGGACAGACGGCCGCCTGATCGAGGGGTATGAGCTGGTGCTGCGGATAGAAGGTGGGCGGGGATGACAGACATTCTTGATACGCGGAGCGTGCCTGCCGCCGATCGCGCCGAGGTGGTACGGGAGACGATCGGCAGCAGGAAAGTCCGGGTCGAGATCGACTTCCCGGCCGAGGCTGGGCCTGCGGCTGCGTACGGCGCCATCAGTCAGCTCGGACAACTGACGTTGTGTTCGGTCCGCTCGAACGCGCTCAGTGTGGAGCGGACCCCGGCCCTGGCCCGGGACGAGCTTCCGCCGAGCATCTTCCTCGGTCTTCAACTGGCCGGTTCGAGCCTGGTCGTCCAGGGTGGCCGGGAAGCGGTCCTCAAACCACGGGATCTGGTCATCTACGACTCGACCGCGCCGTACACGCTGGTCGATACCGACGGCATCCGCCAGCACTTCTTCCGGATCCCCATGGCCGCTCTGCGCCTGCCGCACGACGCGATTAGACAGATCTGCGCCACGACTCTCAGCCCCGGACATCCGATCGCCGATCTGGTCGCGCCTTACCTGTATCGGCTGGCAAGCCACCCGGACATCTACACCCACCCGGCTGCCGACGCGGTGAGCCACCCGAGTGTCGAGCTGGTCCGTGCGCTGATCACCACCCACCTGGATGCCGGTGCGCTGGAGAAGGAACCACCGCACGCGACTTTGCTGGTGCGGATCATGGAGTACGTCCGCGCGCATCTGGGCGACCCCGGGCTGCACGCGGGCCAGATCGCCGCCGAGCACCACATCTCGGTGCGGCACCTTTACAACGTCCTTGCCGCGGGCGGGATTTCACTCGGTGACTGGATCCGCAGTCAGCGGCTGGAGGGATGCCGCGAAGACCTTGCCCGGCCCGGGTTGCGATCGTTGACGATAGCAACGGTCGCCCGGCGTTGGGGATTCACCGATCCGTCCAGCTTCGGCCGCCTCTTCCGTGCTGCCTACGGGCTCTCGCCACGCGAGTGGCGAACCCTGGGAGACCGCGATCCGGTAGGTGCCACCGGGGTCTCGAGCCTGATCCCGGCGCCGGAGTAGCCGCTGAAACGCCCGCCGACCGCCGACGTGCGCGCTCCGTGCGCGCTCCGTGCGCGCTCCGTGCGCGCTGCGTCCGCGCTGCGTCCGCGCTGCGTCCGCGCTGCGTCCGCGCTGGGTGCGCGCTGGGTCCGCGCTAGGCCCGCGCTAGGTGCGCGGTCTTCGGTCGGACGTGGTGGCGGGCTGGTCGAGTTCTCGCCACTGCCCTGTGGTCATCTCGGACGCCGCGAAGATCGCGGTGGACGATTCGTGCACGGGTATCTGCACGGCGTGCAGGTTAACGCGCGCGACGGGGCCGGCGGCTGCATCGGACCCTAGCGTCGATTCCGACACCACAGACGGTGTCCTCGACGGGCGGGCGCACACGCCACCTTCTGGACGCACGCCGAGCCGTTCACGCCGCGTTGCTGAAGCTCCCCTCCGAGCTCGGCTCCGCCGCTGAACCCCGCCCGGCGAGCCCGCTGAGCGGACTACGAACCCCTGCAAAGGACATGCATGCGTACGTCGAAGAAGTCATTACCCCTGGCCGTCGCGGCTCTCACCGCCGGCGTGCTCGCGCTGGGCGTCGGCAGTGCCGCCGCCAGCAGCGCGCAAACCACGCAGAACGACGCGCAGCCCAAACCGACGATCGTGCTCGTGCACGGCGCGTGGGCCGACGGCTCGAGCTGGTCTGCCGTCACCTCGAAGCTGCAGAGCGCCGGATACACCGTCGATGTCGAGGCAAATCCGTTGCGCGGCCTCGCCACCGACGCCCAGTACCTGCGTGATCTGCTGGCCACCATCCCCGGTCCGGTCGTGCTGGTCGGGCACTCCTACGGCGGCATGGTGACCACCAGCGCTGCCACCGGCAACCCCAACGTCAAGGCCCTCGTCTACGTGGATGCCTTCATCCCCGACCAGGGCGACAGCCTGGGCGCGCTCGCCGCCGCACAGCCCGGCTCCGAACTGGACCCGAACAGCTCGATCAACACGGTGCCGATCCACGACGCCGGCGGAAACGTCATCAACGCCGACGTCTACATCAAGCCGAGTCAGTTCGCGGGCCTCTTCGCGGGCGGCATCCCGGCCAGGCAGGCAGCCATCCTGGCCGCCGCCCAGCGGCCACTGACCGCCACCACGCTCAGTGAGACCCTCGCCGGAGTTCCGGCGTGGAAGACGATTCCGTCCTGGGACGTCATCGGTACGGCGGACAAGGTGCTTCCCCCGGCGGAGCAGCAGATCATGGCGCACCGCGCCGGCGCGCACATCACCAAGGTCAACGCGCCCCACCTGTCGATGATCTCCGACCCGGACACGGTGACCGGCGTAATCGTCGACGCCGCGCGCGCGACCAGGTGACGACCAACCGCTGAGCAGTACACAGATCCACGACCATGTCGCTCGCATCGCCAATGCGATCGACAACGGACCCAACGGCCTGCTGGACCTCGTCGACAGCCGACGAGGCTTCCAGCAGGTCCTCCTGAAGACGTCGTCACGAGGATCCAGGGGAACAGGTGTTCGAATGTCGGGTATGGTGGGGGTATGGGTGCTGATCTCCAGGGCTCGTTGCTGGATGCTTTTGCGGATCCGGCGTTGGGGTCGTTGGGCGGGCTGACGCGGACCGAGTTGGGGCGTGGGGCCTGGATTGACGTGTTGCCGGGGTGGTTGACCGGGGGCGATCAGGTGTACGAGCGGCTGGCGCGGGATGTGCCGTGGCAGGCGGAGCGGCGGCAGATGTACGACCGCGTGGTCGACGTACCGCGACTGCTCTGCTTCTACGGCGAGACCGTCGACCTGCCGCTGCCGATCCTCGAGGAAGCTCGAGATGCGTTGAGCGAGCGGTACGCCGAGGAGTTGGGTGAGCCTTTCCGTACGGCGGGGCTGTGCTTCTACCGGGACGGGCGGGACAGCGTCGCTTGGCACGGGGATCGGATCGGGCGCGGGGATCGTGAGGACACGATGGTCGCGATCCTGTCGGTCGGCGAGCCGCGTGTGCTCGCGCTCCGGCCGCGGCCGGGTGGATCGGGTGGGGCGAGTGGGCCGGTGGGTTCAACGGTTCGGTATCCGCTGGGACATGGGGACCTCATCGTGATGGGTGGATCGTGTCAGCGCACCTGGGAACATGCGATCCCCAAGGCGTCCGGTCGGATCGGGCCGCGCATCAGCATCCAGTTCCGCCCACGCGGCGTGCGCTAGCAAGACGCGTCACGGCCGGTGCAGCTCACGCGGCGGAAGGTCGCCCGACACGCGGGCGATCAACAGCAGGCTCCCCGACAGCAGCCCGGCCGGCGAGTGGTTGGTCGGTGAGTGGTTGGTAGATGCCGTCGCGGGTGGCTATGTAGAAGCCGAGGAGGCGTAGGTCGGCGGCTTGGCAGATGGTGGTGGCGGCTTGGGCCCATTGGTTGTCCAGGGCGGGTGAGCGGGCGGGGCCGGGGCGGCCGAGGGCGAGGATGACGCCTGTGTCGGGGGCGGTCTGGATGGCGGGGACGAGTGGGTGGAGCGCGTTCGCGCAGAGCGAGCCGGGATCGGGGGCCGCGCTGGGATCGAGGGCGGTGCTGGGATCGAGGGCGGCGCTGGGGTCGAGGGCGGCGCTGGGGTCGAGGGCGGCGCCGGGCCGCGTACGTCGGATCGGTCGGTCGGGTGGGGCGGGGTGGGGTGGCCAGGGGTGGTCTTGGGGTAGGTCGACGGAGATTGTGGCTCGGTAGTGGTCGTCGGGGTCGCAGAGGAGGATCGAGAAGGTGCCGCGGTGGCGGTCGCCGAGGGTGAGCATCAGGTCGACGACGTTGGCGGCGACGTCGGGGGCGGTGAGTGGGTGGTCGGTCCAGGTGAGAGTCAGGTCGAGGAAGCTCATGCCTAGAAAGTGCCGTGGTTCGACTCTCCGATCCGGGTTGTCCACAGACAAAAGTGGCCCAACATTCCACGGCCGGAGTGGACCTGCCTGCTGGGCCGCTGAGTACCTAGGCTCAACTCATGAGCAGCAGACTTGGACAGATGCTTCCCCCGGCCGGAGCGCCGCGGGACCTGGCGATGGCGCAGTTGGCCAACTCGGTCGGCGACGGCGCGTTCGTCGTCACCTCGGCGTTGTTCTTCACCCGGGTGGTCGGCCTGTCGACCGCGGAGGTCGGCCTCGGGCTGACGGTCGCGTGGCTGGTCGGCTTCCTGACCGGCGTACCGCTCGGCAACCTCGCCGACCGGCGTGGAGCGCGCGGCACCGCAGTACTCCTGGCCCTTCTGACAGCCAGCGGCGTGGGAGCCTTCCTGTTCGTCCGGAGCTTCGCGGGCTTCCTGATCGCAGCCGTCGTCTACGCCTGCAGCCAGACCGGGCTCACCGCGGCCCGCCAAGCACTCCTCGCGGGCCTGGTGCAGCCGGCCGAGCGCACCCGCATCCGCGCCTTCCTTCAGTCCACGGTCAACGCCGGTCTCGCCGTCGGCGCGCTCCTCGGCGGTATCGCGCTCCGCTTCGACACCGAAACGGCGTACCTGACCGTCTTCGCGATCGACGCGCTCAGCTTCCTGATCGCTGCCGCTCTGATCCGCCGGGTCCCGTCCATCTCGACCACGATCCGCGTGAAGGGCGAACCGCGCCTCGCCGTCCTCCACGACCGCCCGTACGCGGTTCTCGCGCTGCTCAACGCGATCATGCTGCTCTTCATGCCGCTGATCAGTCTCGTCGGCCCGCTGTGGATCGTCACCCGGACCAGCGCACCGAGCTGGGTCGTCGCCTCGCTGATGATCGTCAACACCCTCGGCGTCACGTTCTTCCAGGTCCACATCGCCAAGCGGGTCAAGGATCTCCGCACCGCCGCCCGCTCCGTCCGGTACGCCGGGCTCGCCATGCTGGCCGCCTGCGGCGTCTTCGCCACCACCGCCGCCCACCTGAGCCCCGCGATGACCGCCGTCGTCCTGGTGATCGCCGCCGCACTGCTCACCCTCGGCGAGATGAAACTGGCCTCCGGCGCCTGGGAGATCAGCTTTGGGCTCGCCCCCGCGGACAAGCAGGGTCAGTACCAAGGCTTCTTCGGCACCGGCCCCGCGGTCGCCAGGATGCTCGGTCCCGCGCTGCTCACCACGGTCATCCTCGGCTGGGGTCCGATCGGCTGGATCGTCATCGGCGCCCTGTTCCTGGGGACCAGTTGCGCAACTGGTCCCGCCGTACGATGGGCTGCGCGGACGAGGGCCGTCAAGGAGGACGCCACGCCGTCGCTGGTAGAGGAGAACGTCGCCTGATGGAGATTCCCGGACTGGTCGAGATCACGTCGTACGACGAGCTGCGCGAGCTTGTCCCGTCGCCAATGGCTGCCGCTGCGGCCAAGGAGCGCAAGGAGCTCCACGACCTGGACCTGCAGTGGCTCGATGCCTCCCCGTTCTGCCTGGTCGCCACCGCCGACGCCGACGGCAACTGCGACGTCTCCCCCAAGGGCGACCCGGCCGGGTTCACGAAGGTCCTGGACCGTTCGACGATCGCGATCCCGGATCGCGCCGGCAACCGCCGCGTCGACGGTTTCACGAACATCCTCAGCAATCCGCACGTCGGCCTGATCTACTTCGTCCCCGGCCGCACCGACACGCTGCGGATCAACGGCCGAGCCCGGATCGTCAAGGACGCGCCGTTCTTCGACGACATGATCGTCAAGGGCAATCGTCCGCAGCTGGCCCTGCTGGTCGAGATCGAGCAGATCTTCCACCACTGCTCGAAGTCGTTCATGCGCTCGAAGCTCTGGAAGCCCGAGACCTGGAACCCGGACGCGGTCCCGCGCCGAGCGGTCATCTCCCAGACGCTGGAGCGTCCGGACGAGGAGCTGACGACGCTCGACGAGTACTACGGCCCGCAGTACGAGGAGAAGATCTACAAGGTCAAGTACTGAACTACCGCAGGAGGAGCAGGCCGAAGTACTCCGTGGCGACGATGACACCCGGTCCGCTGCCCTCTACGGTTTCGTACTGTGACCACTACTGAGCCGATCGACGCGCCTGCCTTCGGGTACTGGGCGCGACGCATCGGCCTGCCCGTGGTGATCTCGATCATCGCGGTGGTCGGTTCGATCGGCGCGGCGGTCCACGGTGAGCCGGATGCCCGTCGGCCGGACTGGTTCATGGTGCTGCTGATCCTGATCGGATCGCTCTCGCTGTACTGGCTCCGGACCCGGCCCGTGCCGGTGCTGTGGGCAACTGTCGGGTCGACCCTCGTCTACATGCTGATGGGGTACGCCTACGGTCCGGTGATCTTCGCGTTCGTCATCGCGGTGTTCACCACTATCCGGCTCGGCTACCGGGTGTCCGGCTGGTCGGCGCTGGCCGCGCTGTACATCGGTCACATCGGCGGTCGGTTCGTGTTCGGGCTCACCGAGTTCGGCCTGTACCAGACCCTCCTGGTCGGCACCTGCTTCGTCGTCCTCGGCTTCCTGGCCGAACTGTTCCGCGCGCACCGCGACCGGGTCAACGCGGCCGCTCGCACCCGCAAGGAGGAGGAGCTGCGCCGAGCTGGTGAGGAGCGGCTGCGGATCGCGCAGGAACTCCACGACGTCGTGGCGCACCACATCTCGCTCATCAACGTCCAGGCCGCCACCGCGCTGCACCTCGTCGACCGGCAACCCGAGCAGGCCGCTCCAGCGCTCTCCGCGATCAAGGACGCGAGCAAAGACGCCCTGGTGGAGCTGCGCTCGATCGTCGGCATCCTGCGCCAGTCCGACGAGTCCGCGCCGCGCCAACCGGTCGCCGGTCTCGACCATCTGGATCATCTGGTCACTCGTACGTCGCGGGCCGGTCTGGAGGTGCACCGCATCGTCCACGGCGAGCCGCGTCCACTACCGACCGGACTCGACCGCGCCGCGTTCCGGATCATCCAGGAGTCGCTGACAAACGTCGTACGCCATGCCAAGGCCACGTCCGCAACGGTCCGGATCCAGTACGGCGAACAGGCGCTCGTGCTGCAGATCGACGACAACGGCCAGTCGCTCAGCGCGCCGCCGACGGAAGGCAACGGCATCGGCGGCATGCGCGAGCGGGCCACCGCCCTCGGCGGCTCGCTCACCGCCAACCGCACACCCTCCGGCGGGCTGAGGATCACGGCGACCCTGCCGCTGTAGTGTCCGCCGTACTACGGCAGGCGGACGTGGGACGGGTTGAGGTCGGCCACGCTGGACACGCCGAGTAGCGCCATCGTGCGGCGTACCTCCTTGGTCAGGATCTCGGCGGCGCGGGCGACACCGCGCTGACCGCCGGCCATCAGGCCGTACAGGTACGCGCGGCCGACCAGGCAGGCGTCGGCCCCGAGGGCGATCGCCGCGACGATGTCCGCGCCGGACATGATGCCGGTGTCGAGGTAGATCTCTGCGTCGCTGCCGATGGCCTTCCGTACGTCGGGGAGGATGCGTAGCGGTGTCGGCGCCCGGTCGAGCTGCCGGCCGCCGTGGTTGGACAGCACGACCGCGTCCGCGCCGGCGTCGACCACGCGGCGAGCATCTGCGACGGTCTGGATGCCCTTGACGATCAGCGGGCCGTCCCAGATCGAGCGCAGCCAGCTGAGGTCGTCGATCGTCATCGTCGGGTCGAAGAGTTTGTCGAGCAGCTCAGCGACGGTGCCGTCCCAGGTGGACAGCGACGCGAACGTCAACGGCCGGGTGGTGAGCAGGTTGGCCCACCAGGCCGGATGCAGTGACGCGTCCAGCACAGTCTTCGCGGTGAGCGATGGCGGGATCGTGAAGCCGTTGCGTACGTCGCGAAGCCGCGCGCCCGCGACCGGTACGTCGACCGTCAGCATCAGCGCCTCGAATCCGGCAGCGGCAGATCGCTTCACCAGGTCCTCGCCGGCGTCGCGGTCCTTCCACACGTACAGCTGGAACCACTTGCGCGCATCCGGCGCGGCGGCTGCGACGTCCTCGATCGAGGTGGTGCCCATTGTCGACAGCGCGTACGGGATGCCGATCTGCTCGGCGACCTTGACGACCGCGCTCTCGCCCTCGTGGTTCATCATCCGGGTGAAGCCGGTCGGCGCGAACGCGAACGGCAGCTCGGAGCGGCCGCCGAGGATCGACGTACCGAGGTCGATCTCGGAGACGTCACGCAGGATCGACGGCTGCAGCTCCATCTCGGCGAACAGCCGGCGGGCGCGGCGCAGGCTGATCTCGGCCTCGGCGGCGCCGTCGGTGTAGTCGAAGACCGAACGCGGCGTACGGCGTTTCGCGATACTGCGCAGGTCCGCGATCGTCAGCGCCTTCTCCAACCGCCGCTCGGTCGGGTTCGCCGTGATCGGCTTCGGCCGGAGCAGCGGCTTCAGCTCGGACCATTTGGGCATCTGGCGATCGGTCATCACAACTCCCGGCTCAATCTGTGGTCGGACCACACCCTACCCTGTGGTCCGACCACACCGGTAGGCTCGTCCACATGAAGAACTACGAGCTGGTCCTGCACCGGGTGGAGGCCGATCTGGCCGCAGGACGGCTGCGGATCGGCGGGCGGTTGCCCGGGGAGCGGACGCTGGCCGAGCAGCTCGGGATCAGCCGGCCGTCGGTGCGGGAGGCGGTCCGGGTGCTCGAGGCGATGGGAGTGGTACGGACCGCGACCGGATCCGGGCCGGAGGCGGGTGCGGTGATCGTGGCGGAGCCGGTGTCGCCGCTGACCGCCGTACTGCGGTTGCATCTGGCAACGAATCACCTGCCGATGGGGGACGTCGTACAGACGCGTCTGCTGCTGGAGTCGTGGGCGGCGCGGGAGGCTGCGGGGCGGGAGCTGGGGGCGGATGAGCTGAAGGTTGCGGAGGAGCTGCTGGATCGGATGGATGATGCCGGGTTGTCGCCGGAGGAGTTCCATCAGCTGGATGCTGAGTTCCATGTTGCGTTGTCGGGGTTGGCGGGGAACGTGTTGATCGCGGCGGTGATGACTTCGTTGCGGTCGGCGATTCATGGGTATGTGCTGGCCGCCGTACCTAATCTGCCTGATTGGGAGGCGGTTGCTGTTGGACTGCGGGCCGAGCATCGCGGGATCCTGGCGGCCGTGCGGGGTGGGGAGCCGGAGCGCGCGGCCTCGTTGGTGACCGCGCATATCCGGGGGTTCTACCAGGCGGCGCAGTTAGCACCGTTCGGTGGGAGCGCTGGTACGGCGGAGGCCGAGGATCACGGTCGCGCCGACGATCAGGTGGAGTGAGGCGAGGCCGAGCTTCGCGCCTAGGCCGATGCCGTTGGTGAGTGGGCTGCCTAGGGAGAGGATGCAGACGATCGCCGCGATGATGGTCCAGGTGTCGCGGGCTTTCGTGGTGCGGCGTTCGAGGATGGCTAGGAGACCCCAGCCGGCGAAGGCGACCACGATCGAGGCGGCTAGGACGGCTGCGGCGCCGATGTGCTGGGTGCCGCCTTGGCGTGCGGTGAGGGTGAGACCGGCGAGTTTGGCGAGGATCGCCCAGTCAGCAAGAGCCGCGGCTGCAGTCACACCAACCACCACGAGTCGACTACGCCCAGGAACGCGCCGCGGACCCGAGGCCGGGTCAGCCGGGTTGGTGGTGGCGGACGAGGCGTTCGCGGATGTGGTGGATAGGCGGGTGGTGCTGTTCGGGGTGGTGGGGTTGGGGGTTGGCATTGTGGCTCCCTGGGGTGGTTGGTGGGAACACAGTGCGGGAGGTTCGGTGCGGTTGGCATCGGTCGGGTGGACGGGGTGGGTTCTACTTTGGTCGGTGGTGGGGACGGGCGGGGCGGCTTAGTCTCGGCGGCATGGAGGAGTTGTGTGTGCCGCGGAAGTCCGGGCTGGTGGCTGCGCTGGTGGCGTGGGCGCTGGTGGCGGCGATGGTTGCGGGGACGATCGTCGGGCGGTGGTCGGATCCGGAGCATCAGAAGTTCCTGGTGCTCGACATCGTGGTCGGGATCCTCTCCGTCGCAGTGATCCCGACGTTGATCCGCTGGCCCGTCCAGGGCGCGATCGCGCTCGCCGTACTCGCGATCTTCTCCCCCGCCGGTACGCCGCCGTCCACCGTCGGCACGCTGACCGTCGCCCTCCGCCGCCCCTTCCGTACGGCGCTGCTCGTCGCGATCGCCGGCACCGTCGCGCACCTGATCCAGGGCCTCTGGCAACCAATCCACGGGCTCCCCTACCTCTGGTTCGCCGTACTGGACGTCGTCGTACACGCCGCCCTGCTCGGCTGGGGCCAAGGCGCCCAGGCCCGCCGCCAACTCCTGGAGTCGCTCCGCGAACGCGCCCGCCGCGCCGAGGCCGAGCAGGGCCGCCGCGTCGCCGAGGCACGCACCCTCGAACGCACCAAGATGGCCCGCGAGATGCACGACGTACTGGCCCATCGCCTGTCCCTGCTCGCGACGTACGCCGGTGCCCTCGAGTACCGCCCCGACTCCTCGCCCGAGCGGCTCGCGAAGGCGGCCGGCGTGATCCGCACCGGCGTACACCAGGCGCTCGACGAACTGCGCGAGGTCATTAACGTCCTCCGCGACGAGGATGTGTACGAAGGACGGCCGCAACCCACCTTCGACGACGTCCGCGCGTTGGTGGACGAGTCGCGCGAGGCGGGTACGACGGTCGCGTACGAGGACCATGTCGCGGATTCCACTTCATTGCCCCCGGCAACGGGACGTACGGCGTACCGGATCGTCCAGGAGGGACTGACCAACGCGCGCAAACACGCCGCCGGACGGCCGGTGACCGTCACGCTGGACGGGCGGCCGGGCGACGGCTTGCGGATCGAGCTGACCAACCCGGCGTCGAACGGGACCACGGTCACGCCCGGGAGCGGGACCGGCTTGGTCGGGCTGACCGAACGGGTGCAGCTGGCCGGCGGGACGCTGGACCACGGGCAGGAGCCCGGTGGCGGCTTCCGGCTCGAGGCCTCGCTACCGTGGCCCGCATGAGCGAAACCGCAGCGGCGCCGATCCGCGTACTCGTCGTGGACGACGACGCGTTGGTCCGGGCCAGCCTGGAGATGATGCTCGACGGGACGAACGGGATCTCGGTGGTCGGTCAGGCCGCCGATGGCGACGAAGTACCGGCCGCGGTCGACGCACACTTCCCCGACATCGTGCTGATGGACCTGCGGATGCCCCGGGTCGACGGCATCGTCGCGACCCGGCGGTTGCGGGCGCGGACGAATCCGCCCGAGGTCGTCGTACTCACCACGTTCGACACCGACGAGAACGTGCTGCACGCGCTCCGCGCCGGGGCGAGCGGATTCCTGCTGAAGGACACGCCGCCGGCCCAGATCGTCGAGGCAGTACGGCGGGTCGCGGCCGGCGACCCGATCTTGTCGCCGGCGATCACGCGCCGCCTGATGGACCGCGCCGCGACGCAGGCCGACGCCCACACGATCGCGCAGGACAAGCTGCAGCGGCTGTCGCCCCGCGAGTACGACGTGATGCTCGCGGTCGCGCAGGGTAAGGCGAACGCGCAGATCGGCGCCGAGCTGTTCATGAGCCTCGCGACGGTCAAGGCGCACATCTCGCACATCCTCACCAAGCTGGAGCTGGGGAACCGCACCCAGATCGCCCTCCTCGCCCATGACGCCGGGCTCGCATAAGCTCCAGCGCATGATCAGGGTGTTGCTGGCGGATGATCAGGCGTTGGTGCGGGCCGGGTTCCGGTCGTTGCTGAACGCCGAGGACGACATCACGGTGGTCGGTGAGGTTGCCGACGGCGCGGAGGCGGTCGCTGTCGCGCGGGCCGAGAAGCCCGACGTGGTGTTGATGGACATCCGGATGCCCGGTACGGACGGGCTCGAGGCGACGCGGCAGATCGGCGCGGATCCGGAGCTGGCCGACGTACATGTGGTGATCCTGACGACGTTCGACCTGGACGAGTACGTGTTCGAGGCGCTGCGGGTCGGGGCGAGCGGGTTCCTGGTGAAGGACACCGAGCCGGTCGAGCTGCTCCAGGCGGTGCGGGTGGTCGCTCGCGGCGACGCGCTCCTCTCCCCCGGCGTCACGCGGCGGCTGGTGGCCGAGTTCGCGTCCCGCAGTCGGCAACCACATGCGAGCAAGGAACTCGACGTACTCACCGAACGCGAGAAGGAGATCGTCGCGCTGGTCGGTGAAGGGTTGTCGAACGACGAGATCGCGGAGCGGCTCGTTCTGAGTCCGGCGACCGCGAAGACGCATGTCAGTCGCGCGATGATCAAGCTCGGGGTCCGCGACCGGGCGCAGCTGGTTGTCGTCGCGTACCAGACCGGGTTGGTGCGTCCCGGCTGGCTGGGTTGACCTTCCAGCTACTCGAAGCCCGAGGCTGCTCGCATGATGCACCTCGAGGAGATCACGGCCGCCGTCTCGCTGGGTCAGGCCGGAGATCGTGACGCAGCCCGTGCTCAGCTGGCGGCTCTGTGGGACGCGGTTGACGACCGGCAGACGCGGTGTGCGATCGCGCATTACCTGGCGGACCTGCAGGACGAAACCTCAGATGAGTTGACCTGGGATCTCCGTGCGTTGGAAGTCGTCGAGGACACCGCCTGGCTCCCGTCCCTCCACCTGAACCTCGCTGACGACTACCGCCGGCTGGCACATCCGCTACAGGCGGAGGAGCACCTGCAGTTGGCGCACGAGCACCTTCATCTGCTGCCCGCTGACGGCTACGGCGAAGTGATCCGGTCCGCTGTCGACCACGTCACCGAAGCACTCGCCACCGGAAACACCGACCGCCTTTCCTCGAACCCCAGCACCTGAGTGGAGCTAACGACAGGAGGTATAGCTCGACTATCGGCAGTCCGACGCCTGAGCACACCGCAGAACGGGCTCGTCGGACACGTACCTCCTGTCGTTAGCGCACTACTCCGCCGGGGGTAGGCACGGTCACTCCCCCGAGGCGACGCGGCAGCCGGGGCGTGAACGGCACGCTCTTGGTATGGATGCGCTAGTTGAGGTCAGTGGACTGACGAAGAGGTACGGCGACACCCTTGCGGTCGATGGTGTCGATCTGACAGTGCTGCCGGGCGAGGTCTACGGATTCCTCGGGCCGAACGGCGCAGGCAAGACAACCACGCTCCGGATTCTCACCGGGCTGATCGCGCCGACGAGCGGCAGCGTTCGCGTACTCGGCGGGAAGCCCGGGCAGTCCGACGTACTGGGGCGGACCGGGTCGATGATCGAGTCGCCGGCGTTCTACCCGTACCTGTCGGGGTTGGACAATCTGCGGCTGCTGGCCGAGTACGCCGGGGTGGCGCGGCAGCGGATCGACGAAGTACTCGAGCTCGTCGACCTGGCCGATCGCGCCAAGGACCGGTTCTCGACGTACTCCCTGGGGATGAAGCAGCGGCTCGGGGTCGCGGCCGCGCTGTTGAAGGATCCGGAGCTGGTGATCCTCGACGAGCCGACCAATGGGCTCGACCCGGCCGGGATGCGCGACATGCGCCGGCTGATCCGCGAGCTCGGCACCGGCGGCAGGACCGTACTGCTGTCGAGCCATCTGCTCGGCGAGGTACAGCAGATCTGCGACCGGGTCGGGATCATCAACTTCGGCCGGATGGTTGCCGAGCACAACGTCGACGAACTTCGCGGCGAACAGGAGCTGGTCGTCCGCGCCGACCCGAAGGACCAGGCGCAGGCGATCCTGGCCCGCTTCGGCAGCGTGCACCAGTACGACGACACACTCCGGGTCGCCGTCGATCCGGCGCGGGCCGCGGAGGTCAACAGCGTGCTGGTCGGCGCCGGGATCGCCGTCTCCGAACTGCACATGACTGAACGAGCGCTCGAGGACATCTTCTTCGAGCTGACCACGGAGGAGAAGGCCGATGTTGGGTAGCTACCGCGCGGAGATCCTCAAACTCCGCAAACGATCCGCGGTCTGGGTGCTGTTCGGCGCAGGCCTGATCCTGAGCCTGATCTTCGGCTACCTCCTGCCGTACCTCGCCTACACGACCGGCGACGACACTCCGTCAACCGACGGAATCCCTCGCGTGGAGGTCCTCCGCGGCATGCTCCCCGAACGCGTCATCGACAACACCATCGGCGGCTACCCGATCTTCGCCGGCGCATTGGCACTGGTCCTCGGCGCAATCGTGATCGGTGGCGAGTACACCTGGGGCACGCTGAAAACCGTCCTCACCCAACGCCCCGGCCGCGGCACAATTCTGGGCGCGCAGTTCCTAGCCCTGGCCACGATGATCGCCCTCTGGGTCGTCGGAATCTTCATCGCCTGCAGCCTGTGCAGCATCGGCATCGCCGCAGCTGAAAGCGGCGCCATGACCTGGCCAAGCATCGTCACATTGCTGCAAGGCCTAGCCGGCGGCTGGCTGGTCCTGATGACCTGGTGCCTAGCCGGCGCCGTCCTAGCCGTTGCCTTCCGCAACGTAGCCCTCCCCATCGGCCTAGGCGTCGTCTGGATCCTAGGCATCGAAACCCTCCTGGCCGGCGTCGTCAGCAGCCTCCTCCCAGGCCTCGACTGGCTAACCAACACCCTCCCCGGCACCAACGCCGGCTCCCTGGTCGTCGCAGTCACCGGCATGTCAACCACAGACGCCCCACCCGGCGTCCGCGACGCCGTAGGCGGCAGCCGAGCCCTACTAACCCTCTTCGCGTACTGCGCCCTCTTCGCCGCCCTATCCCTCTGGACCACCCGCCGCCGCGACGTCACGTAGGCACCCTCGAAGCACCGCGTGAGGCGAACGCTCGCCTGCAGCGGGCGTGCGCCGGTCGCTGAAGATCGACATGCTACGCGGCTGGCTCGACACCGGATCTGGTTCCCGCGTCGGCCCCGCCCGGGAGCACTACGACCATCCCGAGCAGACCTGATTACAGCAACCCCACAACGGCTGGCGACCCGTCACACCGAGGCCGGCTCTTCTGGACCTCCGGGTATACCTTGCTATCCCTGGTTGCAGAGTATCGCTTTTCCTGCAATACTCGGTACATCAGGAACGACGGAGTATCAGGATAATAGGAGGCTCAGGTGCTCATCATCAAGTTGCAGCCCCAGACCGGACTGACCAATCCGACCGAAGACGACCTCGGCCGGGACCGCACTGGCTACAGCCCGACCATGGGAGCGTTCGCGCTCTGGGACGCGGCCCGCGGAACATGGCACACCAAGGCGGGCAAGGCCGCGAAGGAACGTTACGCGCTCGTGGCGTCTGGCGGCATCGTTCGGCAGGTGGTCGAGCTGGATGGCGCAGAAGAGGTACCGCACAAGGCTGGCGGCATGCGCACGTTGCTTCGTGGTCAGCCGGTTCTCTCCGGCTCGATTGTGGACAAGTACGTCGGCAAGCCTCTCCCGTTCGCCGTACAGAGTCAGAACCCGATTAACTACTGGCCCGACGCTCCGGAGGATAAGCTGATGTGCGCCTGCGGGTGCGGCGAGCCAACGAAGGGCACCAATCCGTTCGTTATCGGACACGACCACACCGCCCTGCACGACCGTATCCGGCAGATCGGCACAGTCAAGGAGTTCATCGACTGGTTCGACGCTATGCGGGCGCCTTTCCCGGCCACCACGTAGGCAGGCGGTCTGCGGACGAACAGCCCCGATCCTTGACCCTGACCAGGCTGTTCGTCGTCCGGGCCTTTCCCACTAACCCTCCACGGCAGTGGTCGCCAGCGGTGGTCATCGCTCGACGGATCCGCAGGCAAGGCGCCAAGCCTGCTCCGCTTGGGCACACTTCTGTACGGGCCCTCTCTCCCGACCTGCTCGGCGCCGTACGCCGATCTGGGCCCCAGACGGGCCCAAGCTGAGCCAAACTCCAGACACGCCGCGTTCGGCGTTCTAGGCGTGACCAGTCGGTAGCCACAATCGACACCAGCCCACGTGTGCAGCAGTGCTTGACGTGACAGTTCCACACCGACGCTTGATGTTGCGGAACTTCTGCCGGACGAGATAGCGCCGAGGGCACCAGACTCACTGGAGCAGTAGGTCCCGTGAGGTCGTCAAGGCCGCGACAATTAAACGTTCGAATCCCCGAAATAAGACACTTACGATCCGGTCGAACGGATGAGATCCGGATCTACTGTCCTTTACTTAGCACGCCACTGATGCGGTCACTAGCTTGGTTCACCTGAGATGGACTTTCGTCACTGTCTGAGTATGCTCACGAACAGCAGCAGTGGAGCAGCGTCACAGGAGACCAGATGGACGTCGATGAAGTACTGAGGACGGCACTGAGGGCGGTCAAAGACGCACAGGTCCCGGATGACCTCAAGGAGATCGCATTCACCAAAGCGATCGACATCCTGTCTGGAGCAGGAGAGATGGTCGAACGGTCCACCGACAAGCAGGACCAGGAAGGCGACCAGGGCGACGGAACTGCGACAGAGTCGGATCGGCTCAAGAAGCTCGCAGATGCACTCTCAGTCCCGCACGAGCGAATCGAAATGATCTACGTCGAGCACGATGGAGATCTGCAGGTCGCCGCCGACCCCGGTCGGCTTGGTAACAGTACCCACAAGCGCGCAGGCGCCGTCGGACTTCTGGTCGCAGCCGGTCGGCAATTGGGAGGTTGGGACGAGGGACCAACCTCTGATAATCCGATTCGCGCTGAGATCGACCGCCTGGGACTCTACGACAATACCAACTACAGCAAGCACATGAAGGACCTCGGCGCTTGGTTCAATATCAATGGCATTGGCCGGAGCGCGACCTACAAGCTCAAGTACCCTGGGCGCGAGCACCTGAAGACGTTGGCGAAGGAACTTAGCGAGGGATGATCTCGCTAGTCGAGTTCCTACATCCAGTCAAGAACACGCCTCAAAGAATAAAGTGCCTTGCGGCATTATATTACTACTCACACTACCGAAATGTTCCGGCGATGACGACCGGCGAGGTTAAGGCCGCGCTGACCCATGCTCGACTACCGCGGGCCAGGAGCATGAATGTTGCGCAGGTGTTCGCAAGCGCCGGTGCGCTCGTTGACTCAGCAGATATCAACGAGAAGGGCCACAAGTTGTGGCACCTTACGGAGACGGGGTCGAAGGAGATCAGATCCGCGCTCGGCTTGCCGGACGGGCAACCCGAGATCGCCGTAGATGTCGCCACCCTCGAAAAGGCCGCGAAGAACATCTCTGACTCTCTCGCGCGCGAGTTCGTCGAGGAGGCGATCACCTGTCTTCAGGTCGGGGCGATGAAGGCCGCTGTAGTCTTCGCGTGGACTGGCGCTATCCGAACGCTCCATGACAGCGCCTCGATCCTCGGCTGGCCGGCCGTTACATCTGCTATTCAGAAGCACGACGCCCGAGTCAAGGCAGTTGGGAAGATCGAAGACTTCGCACAGGTGAAGGACAAGACGTTTCTCCTAGCGGCGCGCGACCTTGCGATACTAGACAAGGGCGAGTGGACTGTGATGCAGCAGGCACTCGACCTCCGTAATCAATGCGGTCATCCATCGAACTATCGACCTGGACACAAGAGGGTCAGTGCATTCATCGAGGATCTGATCAGCATCGCCTTCAAGCGACGCCATCAACTCGACAGGTGACCGTCTCGCGACCTACGGTCAAACTCAAGGAGCTGGATTGAGCCCGGTAACCCCGGGTCTGGCACTGGCGCTACTCGTACTGGCTGTCGTCTACTACCTGACCTCAAACGCGCTCCGTCGACACAAGACACACCACGAAGGTAACGGGCGGGAGATAGTCGCCATGACCGCCAAGGACAAGTTCCGCACTGGCGCCTCGGCCACTGCGTCGGTCATCAGCGGCGTTCTCGCGAACATCGCGGCAATCGCGGTGCCAGGCTCAGTCCAACACACCGCGTAAGTGCGTCAATCGGGGCAACGTCCCTAGACTGAGACCCACTTGGCGACCGCACATCAGGTCGTATCAGGTCGGTCTTAGCCGTGCACTCCAACTCGTCTATTACCTGGTGATTCCCTTCTTTATCGGGCGAAACGCTGAGCAGCCGGGTCGGTTTTCCGGACCGGACGTCGATTCTGAGGGCTTGCGATCAGATGCGGCTTGCGCTAAATAGGAGTGCAAGTTAGTTCGAGGTTCGCCGTCGCGAACCCGGAGCGGGGTGCAGATGGCAAACATGCCGGAAGTTGTCGCCGCAGTTGCGGCCTCCGCCGCGGCCGTCCTTTCGGGCGCTGCGCTGGTCGTTGCCGGGAGGAGAGACGAGCGACGATGGCGCCGCGAAGCGATGACTGACACGCTGGTCGCGTTCCTGGGCGCTAGCTTCGGCGCAGTCAATTACACAGCCTATGAAGCTCGCATAAGCGGGCAAGACATGATGGCCTTCCGCCGGACAGCGGAAGAGTCGCATCATCGGCGAATCGACGCATTGACCAGGCTCAGACTCCTCGCGGCGGCCGATGTCGTGAGAGCGGCCGAGCGACTGCATAACACTGAGAATACGGTCTACGTCGACGTTCTACTTAAGGCCGACCCACCGGACGCTGCCCAATGGTCCGCTGCAGAGGACGCACAACACCAAGCACGCGAACATCTGATTACAGCGGCGCGCCGGGCGTTGGGCCTCGGCCCGGCTCAGCCGATCGGGCCGACAGTTCGGGCACCATCGACCACCGACCACTCACCGCCTCCGAGCGCGTAGCATGCCGCACCCACTGAAGGACGCTGGTGAATGAGCAAGCATCCGGCAGCACCTCGGACCAGCACAGCGCTCAGGGACAACCCGTCGCGCAGCATGCCATGGTTCGTGTCATGAACTCGCGTCAAGCAGGAGGGGTCAGAGGTTGCTAGAGAGGTCAGATGCCGATGTCCGGCAGTCTGAAGTTGGCCAACGGTGGGCTGTGGCGTAGCACTCATGATCTTCGGCTCTAGCCAGACGCAGGGCCTGAAGTGGCCGGTGATGGACCGGCGGGCCAAGCCTCCGACGACTGGGGGCGGCGAACCGGCAGGCGTTCGAGCCGGCCGCGTGATCCGATCACATGCTTCTTCGCAACGTTGATGAAGTTGAGTCGGGCCGCCTCCATACCTTGGACGGCGGCTTCCCAAGCAATCTCGTTGTTCAGCTCGCCTCGGTCCAGTTCGGTGGTCTGCCAGAACAATTGATCTATCTCGCCGGCTGCGTCGACGACCTCCGCAGTGGTAGCGATCAGGCTGATTTCAGCCAACGCCTCGTTCCAGGGTGCCCAGTCCACGCGTTGAGCGCGGCGCCATTGCTGCCTCAGCGCGAGCTGCACCCGCGTCGACTGCACGACAATCGCAACACAGGCGCCGACCTGTCTGTCTCTCGTCCACTGACGGCTCTGCGACCGACTGGCAAGTACGGCGCCCAGCGTCACCCCAGCCAAGCCCGAAAGGCTCGAGATCAAGGCAAGCCACAATGCTGTCGTCATGCAGGTTCCGCCTCTCGCCCCAGTCATGCCGAATGTTGAAGCGTCTTCCCACCCCGCGGAGGCGAGCATTCAAGGGAGACCCTCACTGCACGTCTCGACTATCGCGACCGTCGGTCGCCTGGCTAGAGGTCAGGCTGACCGATGTATTCCTTGGCTCGTCCTCAATACTCTGGCGCGCACTCGGGACAGGCCGCGCGCGGGAGGCGGGCAACAGAACAGCCGCCGCGAGGCGGTGTCCGTTTCCTCGGTCCAACCAGACGAGCAGCTGCCGCGGCCGATGCAGTTGAGCGAGAAACAGCCCGCACGCCGCCGGAGGCGGCCAATAGGACAGTCGCCGCGGAGCGGTGTCCTTTGGCCGGTGTCCTTTCGGTGTGCTCGGGCTAGCTCTTGATGCCGGCGTGGACTAGGGCTAGTTCGCAGAACATGGCGTTGGCCCAGGAGAACCAGTCGCGGGTGTATTGGGTGGGGTCGTCTACGTTGAAGCCTTCGTGCATCTGGCCGGTGCCGCCCGTCGTGTCGCGGAGGAGTTCCAACAACTGCTGGCGTTCCTCGGGTGACGTGCTGGAGATGCCCTGCACGGCAAGGGCGATGTGCCAGATGTACCGCGGCGGCGTATGCGGACTCCCGATCCCCGCCGCAGCAGTCCCGCTGTAGTAGTACGGGTTCTCGGGACTGAGCAACAGCCGACGAGTAGCCAGGTACGTCGGATCGTCCGGCGCTGCATACCCAGTCAGCGGGATCGACAGCAGGCTAGGCATGTTCGCGTCGTCCATCAGCAACGTCTCGCCCAGCCCGTCGACCTCATACGCGTACACCTGTCCGTGCTCCGGGTGCTCCACAACCGCGTAGGAAGAAATCCCCTCGTCGATGTCCGCCTTCAACGCCTTCGCGCGATCGGCCAGGTCCGCATCCCGCAGTACCTCGGTAGCGATCTCCTGCAGATACCCGAGCACCACCGACGCGAACATGTTCCCCGGCACGTTGAAGCCCAGCTCGGTAGCGTCGTCGCTCGGCCGGAACGCGCTCCACGACATCCCGGTCGGCTGCGTCAACCGACCACGCCCCTCGCGCACCAGCGTGTCCGACGGCCGGTCGTCAAGACGCTGGAACCGGTACGGCGACCGAGCCTCGTGGTCCTGCTCCACGGTCCACAGCTCGACGACAGCCTCCGCCGCCGCGCGGAACCGCTCGTCGATCACGTCCGCCCGACCCGTGATCCGCCACAGCCGGTACGCCAACTCAAGAGGGAAACAGAGCGAGTCGATCTCGTACTTGCGTTCCCACACCCACGGCGACATCTCCGTCTCGTCGGTGACATGCCCCGCCCCGTTGGCCGATTTGTTGAAGGCGTTCGCGTACGGATCCAGTACGACGTACTCCAACTGCCGGTGCAGCACCCCGATCAGCGTGTCCTGCAGGCCCGGGTCGTCCTTGCACAGCAGCAGGTACGGGCGCATCTGGGCCGCGGAGTCGCGCAGCCACATCGCCGGGATGTCGCCGGTGAGCACGAACGTCGTCCCGTCCGGCAACTGCTCGGCGACCGCGGGCAGGTTCCCGGCCATCGAGCGCCGGAACATCTCCGCGATCACCTCGTCGCCGGTCGCCTGCTGAACAGCCGCAACGGCTCGGGCGAGGACCTCGGGGTCGATCATCAACACAATCACCTTTCAGCGACAACCGCAGTGCTCTGCAACAACAAGGAAGGGTTTGGCGAGAACGTCTGGTCGAGGACCAGACTGGCGGCGCCGATCGCGCCGACGTCTTGGCCGAGCGCCGTACCGGCGACCTCGAACGGGTGGACGGCGCGCACCAGGAAGCGATCGTCCAGCGCATCGCGTACTGCGCCACCGAGCACCGGCGCGAGCTGCTCCCAGTGCGGGCCGCCGAAGACGACCCGCTCCAGATCGAGCAGGTTCGCGATGTCCTCGACGACCTTGGCGATCCGCCCGGCGAGAGCGACGATGATCTCCTGAGCAGCCCCAGGACTGTCCGCCGCCGACGCACACAGCTGGGCGAACGCCGCGTCCACCGCCGGCCGATCCTCGATATCGATGCCTTGGGCAAGTACTCCGGCCTCGACCGCCTGCTGCACCAAGTACCGCGGCTGGCTGGTCTCGCCCACGCACCCACGCCGCCCGCAGTAGCAGACCGGTCCGTCCGGATCCACGATCACATGACCGATCTCGCCGACGTTGCTGGACGATCCGCGGACGATCTCATCACCGATCACCAGCCCCGCACCGACGCCCGTGCCGAGGTAGAAGAACAAGAAGCTGCCGCCCTGCCCGGCCCATTTCTCGGCGGACGCGGCCGCAGTCACGTCCTTGTCGAGCACGATCGGCAGACCGGTCCGCTCCCGCAGCTCGTCGCGGAGCGGGACCAGGTGCCAGGCCGACAGGTTCGGCGGGTCGACGACCACACCGCGCTCGACATCGATCGGCCCCGGCGCAGCGATGCCCACGCCGGTGACGCGGTCGCGCGGTGCGCCGGACGCGGCGATCACTTCCTCGATCGTCTTCGCGATGCCGTCGATGAGTACGTCGGGATCGTCGGCGTACTGGTCGACCGGTCGCCGCGCGACCACCTCGCCGGTGAGATCGAGCAGTACGACGGTGACCACGGACGGGTCGAGATGCACGCCGACGGCGTACTGGCCGGTGGGCTCGAGCTCGAGCAACGTCCGCGGCTTGCCGAGGCCGGCACCGCGCAGTCGCCCGGCTTCCCGGACGAGACCGGCGTCCAGAAGACGGCGGGCGATGTTGGAGATGGCCTGGCCGGACAGTCCGGTGGCTTCGGCGAGCTCGACGCGGCTGAGTTGTTCGCTGCGGCGGATCGCGTCGAGTACGACGGCATCGTTGAAGCCGCCGACCCGATCGAGATTCGTGCCCCGCCGTACGCTCACAAAGGCCCCCAGGTCAGTTGGCGGTCGGGTCCGCACCCCACGGACGAGACCAGTCGTAGTGGAGGATCTCGTCACCCGCCCGCCAGGCGTTGGGCGTGGTGTTCACCAGCCAGTCGGTCGGCTCGATCGCCGTGTTCTCAGCCGCCGCACCACCACTGAGCGCCAAATGTATACCGTTCCGCAACGCCCGGTCGGACCGCTCCGTCCGGGCGGCTGGATCGATCGACAGGAACAGTGCCGTACCGGATCGGGCGACCAGGTCGAGGAAGCGCTCGTTGAGCTCCCACGGCGTCTGCGGCGTGCACGGAACACAGTCCGCGTCGACGGCGAAGAACCGGTTGTGCTGCGGGAGCCGGAACGCGAGCGTGTTGACACCCATCTTCCGGGTCCGCTCCCAGTCGCGGCCTGAGGTGTCGTCACCGGTCCGCTGTACGTCGACCAGCCCGGCGGCGAGGTGGCCGACGGTGTTGCAGCCGATCACAACGACGTCCTCCGCCGCGGACCGGATCTCCCGGTAGAACGCGAGGATGATCTCGGCGGTCGTCCGCGACGTGTCGTGCAGCTGCCAGCCGCCGCGCGTCAACCGCGATCCCATCGCCGGCCCGAAGGCGCCGAAGACGTCGTACGTGCTGAAGTCGTGCTTCACGAGCTCGAAGCCCCAGGACCGGAAACGCTGGAGGTCGGCTCGCACTCCGTCCAGGACCTCGGGGTACGACGGATCGAGCGCGCGCCCCGGCTTGTCATGGGGTCCCGTCGACGCCCAGCGACCGGGCTCGCGGACGAGGAGCGGGCGGAACCAGAGGCCCGGCCGGGCGCCGATCGCCTTGATCGCGGCCGCCGTACCGGCCATGTCGTCGAAGACGCCCGGTGTCCCGCGGTCCCAGGGGCCGCCGGAGCAGACGCCGCCCGGGTACCAGCCGTCGTCGACGACGCTGAACGGTTTCACCGGGTGACCGTCGGCAAGTTCGACGATCGTGGTCGCGTCCTGCAGGACGGCCTTCTCGTCGAAGTTCTCGCCGTACGCGTAGTACCAGTTGTTGGCCCCGACCACCGGCGCGGGCTCAGGTCGCGCCGGTAGTCGGGTGCTCATGGTGGCGACCGCTGCGTTCAGGGTCTGCCAAGGTGTGCCGCCGTCATTGAATAGTCGCACGGTCGCCGCAGTCAGCGTCCGGCCCCTCAAGTGTGTAGGACCGCCACCGTTGCGCAGGTCAAGCCAGAGCGTGAAGCCGTCGTCGTCGACCGTCCAGGCGCAGAACGCACTCGGCTGGACATCAACGCCGGCACCGGTCGTGCTGCCGGTCTGCGGATCGTGGACGAGGAAGTACCACGGCAGCAGGCGCTCAGGTCGCACGTGACGCCACTGGAGGTCGCCGTACGAACGCTCCCAGGCATCGCCGAGGATCAGCGCATCGGCCGGGAGCCGCTCGGACCAGCGGAGCGCGACGCGAGAGATCGTCGTCGCGGTGACGTCGACGGTCCCGTCGTTCCAGCTGACCTCAGCACCCGCGGCCGACCAGGTCGAGCCGGATCTGACCGCGGTGGTCAGTCCGTCCGAGAGATCCGACTGGACGAAAACAGCACTCGGTTCTCTCACCAGACTCCCTCGGGGCGGAATTACTTTCCCCACAGACTTTAGTTAGTGCGTCACGAACCGGTCAAGGCGGCCACCGCGGTGACGAGACGGTCGACATCCGACTGATCCGTGTATGGCGCGAGGCCCGCGCGGACGGCTCCGGCCGGACCGAGGCCGAGGACGCGAGCAGGCTCGTACGCGTAGAACGAGCCGGCCGGAGCGTTCACGCCGGCCTTCGCCAGGTGCTCGGCAACAGCTGTGGGAGCGTGGCCCTCGAGGTTGAAGAGCAGGGTCGGCGTCCGGTTGGCGGCGTGGCCGTAGAGGGTGATGCCGGGCATCGCGGCGAGGCGGGTCTCGAGATCGTCGCGGAGGCTGTCCTCGTACTCCTCGACCAGCTCGAGCGAGCTGACCAGCCGCTCCCGCCGAGTCGCGCCCGTACCGCCCAGGCCGGCCAGGAAGTCGACGGCAGCAGTCGCGCCGGCCAGCAGCTCGTACGGCAGCGTGCCGAACTCGAAGCGCTCCGGTACGACGTTCGACGACGGCATGAGCTTGTCAGGTTTGAGCGTCTCGAGCAGCTCCGGCGCGGCGGTCAGCGCGCCCAGGTGCGGCCCGAAGAACTTGTACGGCGAACACACGTAGAAGTCGGCGTACTCGGCGTCGACCGGGACGTGGGCGGTGAGGTGGACGCCGTCGACATAGATGAGCGCGCCCGCCTCGTGGACCTGATCGGCCAGCTTGCGCGTGTCAGGACGGGTACCGAGGAGGTTGGAAGCGCCGGTGACCGCGACCAGGCGGGTGCGGTCGGTGAGCAGTGGCGCGACGTCGTCGAGCTCGGACGTCTCGGGGTCGAAGCCGAGCCATTTGATCGTGGCGCCGGCAGCTTCGGCAGCCTGCACCCAGGGACGGACGTTCGCGTCATGGTCGAGCTGGGTGACGATCACCTCGTCGCCCTCGGACCAGTTCTTGGCGAGCGTGCGCGAGAAGTCGTACGTCAGCTGGGTCATGCTGCGGCCGAAGACGATCCCCTGCGCGGTCGTCCCGAGCAGATCGGCCATCGCTTCCCGCGCCCCGGCGACGATCTCGTCGGCGCGACGCTCGGCGGCCGTGAGTTGGCCGCGGTTCGCGAGCGCCGAGGTCATCGTTCTCGAGACCGCATCGGCGACGACCTGCGGCGTCTGCGAGCCGCCCGGACCGTCGAAATGGGCCGCTCCCTCGTCGAGTGCGGGGAACTGCTTCCGGACCGCCACCACATCGAAGGCACACATGAGCGTCATCCTCGCTCACTCCTGACATCCGCCGCTACCACGTGCCCGAATGCGGATAAAAATCTCCGGAATGTCGGTTACTTAGTGCAGGATGTCAGGAGTGAGTACCGTTACGACTCCTGACAAGGCTCCGGTGCGGGCCTGGCTCCCGGTGATGCTGGCCCTGGCCGCCATCTGGGGCTGCAGCTTCCTGTTCATCTCGATCGGTGTGCGGGAGCTACCGCCGCTCTACCTGGCGCTCGGGCGGGTGATCGCGGGATCCGTCGTACTGCTCGCGATCCTCGTCGTGAAGCGGGAGTCGCTGCCGCGCGATCCGCGGCTGTGGGCGCACTCGTTCGTCGCCGGTGCGATCGGGTCCGCAATCCCGTGGACGCTGTTCGGGTACGGCGAGGAGCGGATCCCGTCGCTGCTGGCCGGCATCTGGAACGGGATCACCCCGCTGGTCGTGCTCCCGATCGCCGTGCTGATCTTCCGGACCGAGGTGTTCTCGATGCAGCGCGGTCTCGGGCTGCTGATCGGGTTCACCGGGATGCTCGTGGTGCTCGGTGCCTGGCGGGTGGACAGCGGAGCCGACCTGGTCGGGCAGGGGCTGTGCATGCTCGCGGCGGTGTTCTACGGGCTCGCGATCCCCTACCAGAAGAAGTTCCTGGCCGGGACGACGTTGTCCGGTACCTCGCTGTCGGCGGCGTTGTTGCTGTGCGCAACCGTTCAGCTGGCGATCGTCGCGCCGCTGGTCACCCGGCAGGCGCCGCCCGCGCCGTGGTCGTTGTCGGCCGAGGTCGTGCTGAGCGTTCTGGCGCTCGGTGCCCTCGGTAGTGGGCTGGCGTTCGTGCTCAACATGCGCAACATCCGGATGATCGGTGCGAGCCGCTCGTCGATGGTCACGTACCTGATGCCGGTCTTCTCGATCCTGGTCGGCGTGATCGTGCTGCACGAGCACATCACCTGGTACCAGCCGGTCGGCGGCCTAATCGTCCTGCTCGGCGTGGCCGTATCCCAGGGCGTGCTGACCGTTCGCCGCAAGCAACCCATCCCCGCAGAAGCGCCCGCGGTGTAGCTACCTCTGGCGTCGGAGGTTGGGGACGGCCGCGACCGCCACCGCGGCGAGCGCGAGGAGCGTGCCGACGACGACCGGGGCCGAGACCGGCTTGTCGGCGACCGGGAAGAAGACGTCGATGAACAGGCTCGCGATGAGCTGACCCGCGATCGTGCCGAGGCCGAGGACGAAGACGCCGACGACCCGGACCACGGCGGCAGCGGCGCTGATGAAGATCACGCCGCAGGCGCCACCGAAGTACAGCCAGGGTTCGCTCGGGAGGTGTCGTGGTGCGCCGCGGAGTGCGAGGTCGACGAGGAAGACGAGCAGCAGCGCGGCGAATCCGACCAGGAAGTTGACGACGCCGGCGGCAACTGCGCCGTACGCGTCGGTGGAAGCGGTCCGCGCGACCCGGCCGTTGATGGCCTGCTGTACGGCGGTGCCGACGCCGCCGAGCGCGGGCAGTACTGCGAGGAGCAGGCCGTCGGGGTGACTCAGCTGATCCGACACCGCCAGGCCGACCGCGACCAGCGCGATCATCGCGCCGACGATCCGGATGGCGGTCAGCGGCTGCGGGCCGGCCGGGCCGAAGCCGAGGCGGTCGACGACCAGGCTGCTGATCGCCTGGCCGGCCACACCGGCCACCAGGAACACCGCGACGCCGATGATGGAGACGGTGATGGACTGCGTCGCGACGAGGAACGCGCCGGCGAGTCCACCGAGACATTGCCACCAGCGCAGACCGCCGTACCCGCGCATCGGCGTACGAATCGTGCGCCAGACGTTGCCGAGTGCGCGCCGGACCGGCGGCACCACGGCGGTCGCGACCAGCAGGATCAGCAGGCCGGTGCCGAATGAGATCAGTGCCGCCGGAATCCCGTCGCCGAGGATGCCGCCGAGCTCGCCGTTCAGCCGCGACTGCACCGCCACCAGCATGCCGATCCCGAACGCCGAGACGAGGCCGACAAGGTGGTGCTGCCGGGTCGAAGCGGCGGAAGGCGTGGCGGTTGTTGTCACCTCACCATCATGACCGTCCGGCTTATAGCGCCTGACAGCAGGTCCGCATTATGACCGGCGGATCAGCGCCAGGTACATCGCGTCGGTGCCGTGCAGATGCGGCCAGAGCTGCACATCCGGTCCGTCGCCGAGGTCCGGTACGCCGGGGAACAGCGGCCGTGCGTCTTCGAGGGACGCGTCATCGCGGCGACCCAGGACGGCGTCGACGACCGCGCGGGTCTCGTCCGGGTGGGGTGAGCAGGTCACGTACGCAACCACGCCACCCGGCCGGACCGAGGTGATCGCCGAGTCGAGCAGGGCCTCCTGGAGCGGGCGCAGTTCAACGACGTCTTCCGGCGTACGACGCCAGCGTGCCTCGGGTCGACGCCGGAGAGCGCCGAGCCCACTGCAGGGGACGTCGGCCAGCACCCGATCGAACGAGCCGGCCGGCCAGGTCGGCTTGGTGCCATCGCCGACCAGCACCTTGTGGTTGCCGGGAATCGCGCGCAGGTTGGCGCGGACCAACTCGGCCCGGTGCTTGAGCGGCTCGACCGCGGTCAGCTGGCCATCCCCCACCAGCGACGCGAGCAGTGCCGACTTTCCACCCGGTCCCGCGCAGAGGTCGAGCCAGTTGGCGTCGTCTCCGTCGACCTTCGCAGATGCCAGCACGATCGCGACAAGCTGTGAGCCCTCGTCCTGCACCCCGGCCCGACCAGTTGCCACCGCCTCGATCCGCCCCGGGTCACCCCCGCCTTCGAGCACAGCTCCGTACGGCGACCACCGCGCGGGCGTCGCACCGCCCGCCACCAACTCATCCACCGTCGCCAGCCCGGGTCGCACCACCAAGCTCACCCGCGCAGGCTCGTTGTCCGCGACAAGCAGCCGCTCCAGCACGCCACCGGCCACCGCCTGACCAGCCGCCGCGCCACGATCGAGGGCCCGGTTGAAGGCCTCGACGACCCAGCGCGGGTGGGCTTCGGCAAGCGCGAGGTAGCCGATCGGGTCGCTGTCGGCGGCCGGGGCCACGGTTGCGATCCACTGGTCCAGCGAGCGCTGGCTGATCTTCCGGAGTACGGCGTTGACGAGGCCGGTGCGTTTCTGGCCCAGCTCCGAGCGGGTGAGGGTGACCATCTCGTTGACCGCGGCGTACGAGTCGACGCGCATGTTGAGTAGCTGGTGCGTGCCGAGGCGGAGCAGGTCGAGGAGTTCGGGGTCGAGGTCGGCGAGGGGGCGGGAGACGCTGCGGGCGAGGAAGGCGTCGTACGTGCCCTGCCAGCGCAGCGTTCCGTGGACGAGCTCGGTGCAGAACGCGGCATCGCGGCCCGACAGGTGCGCCTCGCGGAGCGCCTTGTTGAGGGCGAGGTTCGCGTACGCGGCCTCGGCCGTCACCTGCCGGATGACCTGGAACGCGACCACCCGGACCCGATCCGGCCGGACCTGCGGTGCGCGATTACGCGGCGACCGATCACTCACCCCAGAACGTCCTCATCGGTGAGACGGATGCCGCGCGCCCAGTCGGCCGCGGCCATCGGCTTCTTGCCCTGCGGCTGGACCGTCACGAGCTCGACCGCGCGGCTCCCGGTGCCGACCTTCACGCTCGACTTCGTCGCCTGCAGCTCGCCGGGCTTCAGCTCTTCGTCGGTCAGCCGTACGGCGAGCACCTTCAGCCGCTCGCCCCGGAACGTCGTCCACGCCCCCGGCGCCGGGTTGCACCCACGCACCAGCCGGTCCACCCGCTGCGCCGGAGCGCTCAGATCCAGCTCGGCGTCCTCGACCGTGATCTTCGGCGCGAGCGTCACTCCGTCGGCCGGCTGCTCCCGGGCCTCCAGTACGCCGGCCTCGATCCCGTCCAGCGTGTCGACCAGGAGCTTCGACCCGGACACGGCCAGGCGGTGCAGCAGATCGCCCGACGTGTCCGAAGGGCCGATCGGCTCGGTCAGTACGCCGAACACCGGCCCCGCGTCGAGCGCCTTGACGATCCGGAACGTGCTCGCGCCGGTGACGTCGTCGCCCGAGATGATCGAGTGCTGCACCGGCGCAGCCCCACGCCAGGCGGGCAGGACCGAGAAGTGCAGGTTGATCCAGCCGTGCTGCGGGATGTCGAGCGCGGCCTGCGGCAGCAGACCGCCATACGCGACGACCGGGCAGCAGTCCGGCGCGATCTCTCGCATCCGCTCCAGGAACGCCGGGTCGCTCGGCTTCACCGGCTTGAGGATCTCGATCCCGCCGAGCTCCTCGGCGTACTGCGCGACCGGGGAGGCGACGAGCTTGCGCCCGCGGCCGGCCGGTGCGTCGGGCCGGGTGACGACGCCGACGAGTTCGTGGCGGCTGGCAACGATCGCCTCGAGGGCGGTGACGGCTGGTTCCGGCGTACCGGCAAAGACGACTCTCACAGGCCAAAACCATTCGTCGGGTGGGGTGAGACCTTGATCTGCGGCGGGCCGGCCAGGCCGGACCACTCGGACTCGCGGATCGCCTTCATCGCCAGCTTGCGGGTCTCCCGGTCGAGGCGGTCGACGAACAGGATGCCGTCCAGGTGGTCGGTCTCGTGCTGGATGCAGCGGGCGAGCAGGTCCGAGCCCTCGATCACCACCGGATCGCCGTACATGTTGAAGCCCTTGGCGATCACTGACTGGGCGCGGCGGCAGTCGAAGGTCAGGCCGGGGATCGACAGGCAGCCCTCGGGACCGAACTGGTCGTCGGTCGAGAGCGACAGCTCGGGGTTGATCAGGTGCCCGAGCTCGCCTTCGACGTGGTACGTGAACACCCGCAGCCCGACGCCGATCTGCGGCGCGGCCAGGCCGGATCCGGGCGCGTCCTGCATGGTGTCGGTGAGGTCCGCGACCAGGCGGCGCAGCTCGGCGTCGAAGTCGACGACCGGCTCGGCCTTGGTGATCAGCACAGGGTCGCCGAACAGGCGGATGGGTTGGACCGACACAGATTCTCCACAGCTTTCACCGGACCGGGACCGAGCAAGTCTAGTGGGCCGGGCGGACGGAATCCGGCGGGAGGGGCCTCCCGTTTGTTGCCACAAGCACGTACTGTGGTCTCAGGCGTACCCTCAGTCACTGCCGTCACACGCCGCTCGGGAGACCCAATGCTCACTGCAGCACGGGGGGCAACTCTGATCCTCCTGGGTGCACTGCTTGCGCAGGCACCCCTCACAGCCCAGGCCTACCAACCCCGCGAGCCCGAGTACTCCGGGCCGCCGTCCACCGCGACACCCACGGTCGCGCCTACCCCGGTGCCGACCTCAGCTCCTACCTCAGTTCCCACCTCTGCTCCTACCTCAGTTCCCACCGGGGAGCCCTCCGCGACGCCGACGCCGAATACGCCGGTCGCGGAGCCGGCTGCGCGGTCGTGGAGCGAGGTGGTGAAGCAGGTGACCGAGACGTCGCCGGGTGATCTGCAGGTGCGGTCCGCGGACAAGTCCGAGCAGGCCGAGTCCATACTCCGGTGTTTCAAGCTCGACACCGAGAACTACTGCCTCGGCCTCGGCTTCGTCGACAAGCTCCCGACCGGCGCGCAGCTGCAGTCGCTCGTCAGCCCGCCGACCCTGCGCGCGGCAGGCGACGTCGGAGTCGAGCAGGACATCCCCACCGGCGACCTCGCCCCTGCCGACTTCGTCGCCCAGCGCGCCGCGATGCCGAAGAGCACCCGAGTCAGCGCCGAGCTGGACGAGATGCAGGCGGCGTGGAACGGCCGCGAGAAAGCCCGCGAACTCCGCGAACTGGTTGCCGCCGGCACCCCACCGGTGAACCCGCAGGAGCCGAACCGCGAAGCGGCGCCCGCCACGCCCGGGACCGGGACGACGGCGACTGCGCCGACTGCCACTCCGACCGCAACGCCGACTCGAAGTGCTCCCACGGTGGCGCCCTCCAAGCCGGTCCCGTCCGCACCGACGACGCCGGCCGCTCCGGTGAAGGTGCCGGCTTCGGCGTACATCATGAAGGGGTTCCAGACCTCGCAGGAGAAGGGGTACTGGTGTGGGCCGGCGACGTTCCAGTCGATCGACTGGGCCGATGACAACCAGAAGGACACCCAGGCGTCCTGGGCCAAGGACCTCGGCTCGACGACCGGCGGTACGGCGATCTCCTCGATGGTGAAGCAGACCAACGCGAAGACCGCCTGGCCCAAGTCCGCGGACACGTACATCGTGCAGAACGTCTCGGACTGGAACGCGCAGACGTTCTTCACCGTCCACCAGAAGCACCTCGGCGTGTACAAGGCCCCGGTGATCGAGCACGTGCAGCTGCTCAAGCGGTACTTCCCGTACCTCGCCTTCAACCACAGCGGCCACTACCAGGTCGGCCGCGGCTACGACAAGGCGAACGGCACGATCGCGATCTTCGAGGTGTTCAACGAGCGCCGGTTCAACAGCCGCGGCAACGTCACCGACGGCCCGCGGAACATCCCGGCCAGCGCGCTGTTCAACGCCACCCTGGCCAACTCCTTCAAGAACATCGGGTTGTAGATGCGTCGTCGTACGGTTGCCGCAGGCACCCTTCTCGTCCTGTTCGTGGCCGGCTGCTCGTCAACTGAGCCGACCACAACGCCAACCCCCACACCAACGCCGAAACCGTCGGTCACCCCAACAAGACCGACGGACAGCGGTACGGCGATCCCGGTCTGGGCGAATGTCCTGCGGCAACCGGTCGACGGCCAGCACCTCGTCACCCAGCAACACAAGTACGTCGTGACCCGCGGAAGCGACGAGGCCGGTACGACGACGATCACCAACCGCACCTCCAAGAGGCCCGTCGTCCGCCACATCCCCGCAACCGGCTTCGTTGCCCAATCCCCCGTCGTCATCGACGACCACTGGGCGCTGATCGAGGACATCCGCTCCGACGGCCCCGATCCACAGATCACGGTCATCCGCTACGACCTGAGCACCGGCAAGGCCGCACCACCAACCGGACTCCCACCCGTCTCCGAGCCCGAGATCGGCGCCTACAACGGCACCTTCGCCTACAGCTCGACCGACGCGAAGAACCGCTCCTGCCTGATCGTCGCCGACCTGGCCACGCTCAAATCCCGCGCCGTCACCTGCGTAGACGCTCCCGGGTACGTCGCCGATCCGGTCGTCTCCGCCGACACCGTCACCTTCAGCGAGATCACCGCTCCCGAGACCGCCCGCCGCTGCAAACGCATCCTCTCCGCTTCCCTCTCCAACGGCACGGCGAAACCGGTGCCTGCAGCAACCAACTGCATCCAGTGGAGCGGCGCGACGATCGGCGGCGCAACGGTCTGGTCCGAGGTCGCTGCCGCGGACCCCGACCAGTACCAGAGCAAGGCGTACGTCCGTGAGTCCGGCGACTCCCCCGCCCGCCCGCTCGGCGTCGTCGTCACCGACACGATCCTTGCCTGCGGCAACTGGATCCTCTGGGAGGTCCGAAGCGTCAGCCCGACCGGCGAGGAGACCTACCAGATCATCCGCTGGCGCCCCGGTCTCGCGAAACCGCAACGCATGTACGCCGCGAAACCCGGCGTCGCACTCACCCCGATGACCTGCCAGGACAACACGGTGTACGTCGAAGCGGCGTACCTCGCGAGCACACCGACGTACACGGAAACGATCTCGGCGGCAGTCTGATTACCAGCGCGCGTGCCGGATCCGCACCTTGCCGAACCCGACCGCACCGGTGATCCGGATCCGCGGACCGGTCCCGGTCGACCCGCGCGGCGGCTTGTACTGCGAGTCCTTCCAGGTCGTGTGCAGACCCTCGAGCTCGACGATCGCGTTACGCGGTACCCGGATCTTCGCGCCGCCGGTGCCGAGCTTGAGCTCGATATCGACCTCTGGATGCTCGAAGATCGCCCGGGTCAGATCGAGCCGGACCCGGCCGAACGCGGAATGCACCTTCAGCTTCCGCGGCACCCGCCAGACACCGACACGGCTGATCCGCCCGGACGCCGCGCCGATCGTCGCCGAGCGACCGGGGTCCGGAGCCGGCAGCGACTTGAGCGCCAGCTCGAGGTCGCGCCTGGTCCGGGCACTGAGCACCTGGTGCAGCCGGGCGTCCATCTCCTCGTGGGTGAGGATCCCGTCCGTGTAAGCCTCCTGCACGCGTCGCACAGCGGTATCGCGATCCACGTCCCCGATGGCGGGCGAGCGGTCTCCAGGTACGAACGTCACCAATCCACTGTAGTACCGCTACACGGCCAGACCACGGGCCCGGAGTTGCGCACGAAGGTCGGCCGCGCCGGTGAAGACCTCGGCGTCGAGACCGACCGCCCGGGCACCGTCGACGTTGTACACCATGTCGTCGGTGTAGAAGGTGCGCGCCGGGTCCAGACCGAAGCGGTCGATGAGGATCCGGTAGATCTTCTCGTCCGGCTTCACCGTCTGCTCGACGCCCGACACGACCTCTCCGTCGAACTGCCTGAGGATCGGGAACGCGTCCTTCGCCACCTCCCACTTCTCACCGGAGAAGTTCGTCAACGCGTACGTCGGCACGCCGAGCGCCTTGATCTCGGTGAGTACTGCGGCAGTGTCCTCGAACACGCCCTTGACCATCTTCAGCCAGCCGGTGTCGTACGCCTCGATCCATTCGGCATGCTCCGGGTGCAGACCCTTCAGCTCCGCAACCGCCTCGGCCCAGGCACGGCCCTCGTCCTGCTTGTGGTTCCAGGCCGGCGTGGCCACATTGGTCAGGAAGTGCGACCGCTGCTCCTCGTCCGGGATCAGGTCGGCGTACAGGTAGTTGGGGCTCCAATCCAGCAGCACCCCGCCGATGTCGAACACCACCGCATCGATCGTCATGTCCGCAACCCTACGAGACTCGGCGAGAACGGCGCCGCAGCCTTTACCGTCCGGAGCACCGGGACGGTCTCGATAGCCGTGATGTGCTCGATGGCTCCGACGCGCTCGGTCAGGTAGGTGTGCAAAGCGTCGGGGCTCGCGCAGAGTGCTTGGGTGACGAGGTTCGTCCGGCCGGTGGTCGCCGCAACGAAGCCGAGCTCGTCGTGCTCGGCCAAGGCCCGACCGACCGCGTCCAGATGCGCGGGCGGGACGGACAGCCACAACATCGCGCTGGTTGTGTAGCCGAGGGCCGTCGGATCGACGTCGACATCAAAGTAAATCGCGCCGGCCTGGTGCAGTTCGTCCAGCCGGCGGGCGACGGTCGCCGTCGACCAGCCCGTGCGTACGGCGAGGTCCGCGTGCGTGGCGCGGCCGTCCTCGCCGAGCGCGGTCAGCAACTTCGCGTCACCGTCGCCGAGTGGCTTGCTGGGTCCTCGATCAGTTGGCGTAGCGATGAAGGCTGCCGCCTGCGCTGCCGTCAGGCTCTTGGCCCGACCACGCCAGGCGGTCGGACCGCCGACGTACATGTGCAGCAGGTACTGCGCCGAGACCGATGTGATGCCGGTTGTTCGCGGGAGGTCGTTCAGCAGGAGCGCGCTGCCGTCGGTCGGGGTGCTGTTGACGATCGACACGATCTCGGTCCCGCCGGCGGCGAACTTGATCCAGCTGGTGTCGGGGCGACGAGCGAGCGCGGCGGCGAGGTCCTGCGCCACGTGCGGGGTCGCCGTGAGGCGTACCAGCCACAACGCCCGCCCGGCCGTCTGCGGATCCGGCAGGCCGATGACCCGCAGACCGGCCTCGGCTCGCAGCCGGTTGAAGCGGCGGGCAACCGTCTGCGTCGAGACGCCGAGGACCTCCCCGATCCGGCTGTACGGCGCTCGCCCGTCGAGCTGCAGCGCGTGGATCAGGGCTCGGTCGATCTCATCCAGCATGTGACGATTCTCGTCCACGGCATCCAGGAATGGAAGATTCATTCAGGTTCCAGAGCAGATGTGGAACATCAGGCGGTCGGATCTGATCGTAGTGGGATGAAGCGATGGATCGGGCTGATCGCCCTGCTCGTGGCCGAGGCCATGAATCTGTTGGACGCGACGATCGTGCAGGTTGCGGCGCCGGTCATCCACGGTGATCTCGGCGGCCGGGCCTCCGACATCCAGTGGTTCAGCGCGGCGTACACCCTGCCGTTTGCGGCTCTGCTGATCACCGGAGGCCGACTCGGCGATCGGTATGGCCGGAGGCGAGTCTTCCGCATCGGCGTTGCCGCCTTCGTGATCACCTCGACGACTTGCGCGTTGGCGATGAACCCCGGCGTGCTGATCGCCTCGCGAGCGGTGCAGGGCGCGGCAGCTGCCCTGGTGATTCCGCAGACGATCGGGTCGATCAGGGCCGGCTTCAGCGGTCCGGCTCTTGCAAAGGCGCTCGGCACGATCGGTCCCGTGATGGGGCTGGCCGGCATCTCAGGGCCGCTGCTCGGAGGGTTCATCACCGAGGTCAGCACGTGGCGAGCGGTCTTCCTCGTCAACGTGCCGCTGGGCCTCGGCGTACTCGCCCTCTCGCATCTACTGCCCGAGTCGGCGGCACCACATCGACCGCGCATCGACGTAGTCGGAACGATGTTGCTGACCGGTGGGACCGCGCTGCTCGTCTACCCGATTCTGCAGTCGCGCGGCTGGTTCCTGTTGGTCGGTGGCGTGGTGTTGCTCGGGCTGTGCCTGTTGCGGGGCAATCTGATCGAGACGAGTCTGTTCGCGCACCGCGGGTTCGCTCCGGCGCTCGCGACCTCCACACTGTTCTTCGCGGTGACGAGCGGGCTGACGTTGGTCGTCGTACTGCATCAGCAACTCACGCTGCACCACAGCGTCATGCGCGCCAGCCTCGCGTTGCTCCCCTGGTCCGCGGCGACCGGGATCGCCTCACTGGTTGCGGGTCAGTGGTTGGTCGGCCGCTTCGGATCACGGCTGATGTATGCCGGTCTCGGCGTAATGCTCGTCGGCCTGGCAGCTGCGCCGTACGCGCTCCTGCCTGCGTTGGCCGTCGGGGGTGTCGGGGTCGGACTGTTCACGACGGCGTTCTTCACGGAGGCGTTGCATCGGGTGGAACCGCACGAGACCGGGTCCGCGGCGGGGCTGCTCAACGCAGTACAGCAATTCGGCGGGACGCTCGGTGTTGCGGCGTTCGGCACGATCTTTCTGCACCACCCAGCCTCGCTCGACCGTGCTGCGTGGGTTGCGGTCGCGGTCGTCGTCGTGACGGTCGCGACCGCTCACCTCATGCGGTCGCCGCGTTGGCTGCGGCTCGGGCGTGGAGCGCCGGAGCCAGCGAGTACTGGCCGATGAAGATCACCACACCGAGTACGGCGCAGCCGAGCCAGGTGGCTGTCGGGCCGAGATGCTCGAGCGCATTCGTACCGGCCAGTGGACCGATCACGGTGCCGACGCCGAACGCCATCCCGGACAGACCCATGTAGCGGCCGCGCAGGTCGATCGGCGCGAGGTCGGCGAACACCGCGCCGATCACCGCGGCGAACCCGATCTCCCCGATCGTCCACACCACAACCGACAAGGCGTAACCCCACCAGCTGTGCACGACAGCGCCGACCCCGAAGCCGAGTCCGACCACGAGCATCGAGGCCGCGAGCAGTTTCGGCCGGTCGAGCTTGGCGTACCACTTGCCGAGGAACGGCTGGACGAGCACGATCACGACACCGTTGAGCGCGATCACCAGACCGTACGTCCGGGACGAGAGGCCGTCGTCCGACATCGCCAGTGGCAGGGTCGAATAGCCCTGCATGTAGATGGTCGCGTAGCCGATCTGGATCAGGATCATCATCAGGAACACGGTGTCGCGTACGACGACTGGCAGCAGCGCTCGGCGTACCGAATCCTCCTCGGGAGCCGGGCGGCTCTCCGGCACCATCATCCAGATGACCAGGCCGGCGACGACCGACGTAGCGGCGTTGACCCAGAACAGCAGGCCGTAGCCGAACGAGGCGAGCACGCCGGCGCTGACCGTCGAGACGGAGAAGCCGAGGTTGATCGCCCAGAACAGTAGGCCGTACGCGCGGACCCGCTCGGTCGGCTGCAACAGGTCCGCGACCGTCGCCTGGACAGCTGGGCGGAACAGGTCGCTGAGCAGGCCGACGAGGAAGGCGGTCACCCAGATCAGCGCCATTGAGCGGGCGGATCCGAGCAGGATCAGCGCGGCGCCGGTGCCGAAGAAGCAGATCAGCATCGTGACCCGGCGGCCGACCCGGTCGGCCAGCCAGCCGCCGACGAGTTGCGCGCAGACGGATCCGGCGCCGACGGCGGCCGCGACGGCTCCCGCCGTACCGGCCGAGAGGTGGCGGTCGTGGGTCAGGTAGAGGACGAGGAACGGTTGCACGAAGCTGCCGAGCCGGTTGACCAGCTGGCACACCCACAGCGCCCAGAACGCCCGCGGCAGGGCGGTGGGGGTCGCGGTGTCGATGGCTACTGCACTCATGGGATCAACTCTCGGGGCGGCGCGAGGTGTTGTCGATGATTAGGGTGAGGACTAATCTTGGCCGGGTGATCACGATCAGGCTGAACGCCGAGGACGTCGGGCGGATCCGGTTCGCGCTGTCGCCGGTCTGGGAGGCGATGACGAGTGTGCGGGCGTTGAGCAACAACACCGCGCAGAGCGTGCACGGTCCGTGGCTGCGGAAGGTGCGGCCGACGATCGCGGGCGACGACCTGACGTTGCTCAGGGCCCTCATTCCGCCGTACGGCTATATCCCCGACTTCATGACGCCTGCGCCGCCGCGGCGGTCGACGAGTTTCGAGTCCGGTCTGGCCGCGATCGCCGCGACGCCGCACGAGATCGTGGCGGACGAGATCGGGAAGCTGCACCACGACACCCCGCATCCCCTGCTGCCGGAGCTGATCGCGAATCCGGCGAAGGCGCTGGATCTGATCACGTCGGCGCTGGAGACGTACTGGCGACGCGCGATCGAGCCCGAGTGGCGGCGGATGCGGTCGCTGCTGCAGGAGGACCTCGCGTTCCGCCTAGACGAGCTGGCGAGCGGCGGGATCGAGCGGCTGTTCCGCAACCTGCATCCGTCGATCTGCTACCGCGGCGACCGCGTCGAGATCGACCGCCCGTACACCTGCGACGGCGAACCGATGGCCGGCCAGGGCCTGCTCCTCGTACCGTGCGTGTTCACGTGGCCCGCCGGGCTGGCCGTGACCGGCGCGCCCCACGTCCCCACGATCACCTACCCACCCCGCGGCCTCGGACGCCTGTGGGAGGACCGCCAGGACACCACAGACTCACCCCTCGCAGACCTCGTCGGCCGCACCCGAGCCGCAATCGTCAGCCACCTAGACCTCCCGATGTCAACCACCCACCTCGCCCACCAGCTAGGCGTCTCGGCCCCGACCCTGAGCGTCCACCTGAGCATCCTCCGCAACGCCGGCGTAGTCGCCTCCCGCCGCGACGGCCGCACAGTCCTGTACCACCGCACTCCCCTGGGCCACCAACTCCTGTCCGCCTCAACTCCGCTGGCATCCTCCGCCTGACCCTCAGCCGAAGCTGGGTGGGTCTATCTGGATTCGGACTGTGCCGGGGTTTTTCTTGGTCGTGCGGGCTGATTGGGATTCTTTGAGGGAGCGGACGAGGGTGGGGCCGTGTTGGCGGGGGGTGCGGACCACGGCTCGGACGGTTTCTTCGTCGAGGTCTACCGGGCCTAGGACTTCCAGGCCCGCGGATGGTGGGACCAGGTCGCGGAGGCGGGTGATCAGGTCGTTGACCGACTCCGAGGGGCCGGTGAGTTCGGCGAGTTTGGCGGCGGGGGCGAGGCGGGCGGTACGGCGTTCCTCGATCTCGCGGGTCGCGTAGCCCTCGGGGCTCCAGCGGACGATCGCCTGCAGTGGAAGGGCGGACGGGTCGCCGACGAGGATCACGGTGCCGCCGTCGCCGGCCGATCGGACCAGGGCGGCCGCGTTGAACCATCGGCGTACCGCTTCCTCAGGAGCGCGGAGATCGGGGCGGGCGAGCATCAACCACGTGTCGAGCAGGACGGCTGCGGCATACCCGCCCTCGGCGACCGGCTCGGCTCCAGGCGTGCTGACAATCAGCGCGGGCGCGTCGGACACGACGTCGAGCATGTTGTCGCCGCCCGACGTACGCACCACCACCCCGGGGAACGCCCGCCCCAACTCCTCCGCCGTACGGCGGGCGCCGATGATCGCTGCCCGCATCCGGGTGTCGCCGCACTCCGGGCACCGGTGATCGACCGCCGGCCGCCCGCACACACTGCAGCTCGCCGGCCCGGATCCTCCGGTACGACGCAACGTCCCGCCGCAGGTCGAACACCGCGACGGCGCACGGCACGTCTGACACACGAGGCTCGGCAAGTACCCGGCCCGTGGAACCTGCACCAACACCGGCCCCGACCGCAGCCCGTCGCGCGCGATCTCGAACACCCGGTGCGGCAACCGCGCCGCCCGCGCGCTCGGATCCCGCGCCAGCTCGATATCCGACTCCCCCGCGATGTGCACCGACGGCGCCGCTGCCCGGATCACCTTCCGGTCCGCGATCAGCTCATGTGCGAACCCGGACTCGATCAAGGCCGCAGCCTCCGCGGACCTCGCGAACCCGCCGAGAAGGGCCGCACAGTTCTGCCGGAACGCCCGCAACAGCAGGACTTCACGCGCATGCGGGTACGGCGCGCGCGGCTCGGCGTACGACTCGTCGCCGTCGTCCCACATCGCCACCAACCCGAGATCTGCCACCGGCGCGAAGGCTGCCGCGCGAGTCCCGATCACCACTCGGGCGCAGCCGCGGAGCGCCGCGAGGAAGGCGCGATAACGCGCCGTCGGGCCGAGGTCCGCCGAGAGCGTGACGAAGCCGTCCTCGCCGAGGACCGCTCGACAGGCCGCGGCCAACCGCTCGAGGTCACGCGCGTCGGGGGCAAGCAGGAGAGCACCCCGACCTGACGCAGCACAAACCGCCGCGGCCTGGGCGAACGCCAACGCCCAATCAGCCCCCGGTACGGCGGTCCAGACGGCCCGCGGCGCCTCGCCTCGCGCGATCGCATCGAGAAAACCAACCGGGTACGGCGACCACTCGGACCGCGAGGTCGACACCGGCGGACGCGGCGGCTGATCGCACCGCAGCGGCTCGGCTTCCACCTTCGCGTGCCGCGGCGGGACGGCCAGCCGGGTGACATCCGCGAGCACCCCGGCGTACCGATCGGCGACCGCACGGCACAGGTCCGAGATCTCCGGCGTTAGCACCCGCTCGGGTGAGACCACCTTGCGGAGCCGCATCAGCTTGCCGTCGTGATCCGACTCGGCAAGCCGCTCCAGCACGAACCCGTCCAGGTCCTTGCCGGCAAACCGAACCTTCACCCGGGCGCCCGGCTGCGCCGCCTCGGCCATGTCCTCCGGGACGAGGTAGTCGAACGGCCGGTCCAGATGCGGGAGGGAGACATCGACCGCGATCCGCGCGACAGGCAACGTCCCGGTGATCTCGGCCGGCTCTTTGGTCCGGGATTTGCGCACGGTGTCCCGCAGCAGCGTGAGTTGCTCCGGCGAGTCCGATGTCACCGGGAAACTGTAGTCGGCCGCGACGACTCTCCGTCGGAGGTCGACCGCCGGCCTGTGGACAAGCGACGGCCCGGCCGCCGTGACCGGCAGCCGGGCCGTACGCGAAACGCAGCTACTACTTGTTGACCGCGGCCTTCAGAGCCTCGACGCGGTCGGTGCGCTCCCAGGTGAAGTCCTCGCCGGTCCGGCCGAAGTGGCCGTTGCGGGCGGTCTGGGCGTAGATCGGCCGGAGCAGCTCCAGGTCGCGGATGATCGCGGCCGGCCGCAGGTCGAAGACCTCACGGGCAGCGTCGGCGATCTTGCTCACCGGCACCTTCTCGGTCCCGAACGTGTCGACGTAGAAGCCGACCGGCGCCGCCTTGCCGATCGCGTACGCGACCTGGCACTCGACCCGGTCCGCGAGCCCCGCGGCGACGATGTTCTTCGCCACCCAGCGCATCGCGTACGCCGCCGACCGGTCCACCTTGGACGGGTCCTTGCCGGAGAACGCGCCACCACCGTGCCGCGCCATCCCGCCGTACGTGTCGATGATGATCTTCCGCCCGGTCAGCCCGGCGTCGCCCATCGGGCCGCCGATCTCGAACCGGCCGGTCGGGTTCACCAGCAGCTTGTAGTCGGTCGAGTCGATGTCGAACTGCTCGAGCACCGGGTCGACGACGTGCTTCTTGATGTCCGGGGTCAGCATCGAGTCCAGGTTGATGTCCGCCGCGTGCTGGCTGGACACCACCACGGTGTCGATCCGGATCGCCTTGTCACCGTCGTACTCGACCGTGACCTGGGTCTTGCCGTCCGGCCGCAGGTAGGCCAGCGTGCCGTTCTTGCGGACCTCGGACAGCCGCTCGGACAGCCGGTGCGCGATCGTGATCGGCAGCGGCATCAACTCCGGCGTCTCGTTGGACGCGTAGCCGAACATCAGTCCCTGGTCGCCTGCCCCCTGCAGGTCCAGGACGTCCACGGACGCGTCCGAGCGCGTCTCGTACGCCGTGTCGACACCCTGCGCGATGTCCGGCGACTGGCTGCCGATGGCGACCTGCACCCCACAGGACGCACCGTCGAAGCCCTTCAAGGACGAGTCGTAGCCGATCTCCAGGATGCGCGATCGCACGATCCCGGGAATGTCGACGTACGCCGTCGTGGTGACCTCGCCGGCGACGACGACCAGACCCGTGGTGATCAGGGTCTCGACCGCCACGCGGCTCTTCGGGTCCTCGGCCAGCAACGCGTCGAGGATGGAGTCGCTGATCTGGTCAGCGATCTTGTCCGGGTGACCTTCGGTCACGGACTCGGACGTGAATAGGCGCCTCGCCACAGTTCTCCCTCGGATTCCTCTCGTGCCGCACGACTGTTCCCCACAGTCGCACGGTCCCCCCATGCACCGACGGTTGGCGATGCATCTTGGGCAGTATGCCAGCAGTTTCCACCGGAATCCCGGTAACCCTCCGGATTCATCCAGCATACGGGATTGGTGATCACATTCTGGACTGAGGGTTGGATTTCAGGCGTGCGCGCCGACCGTGACGTCGCCGAGTGTGAGCGACGGCGCACCACCGAGGATCGCTCCCAGCCGGTCCACCTCGGCGTCCAGCAGCTTGCGCCGGCGACGGTTCAGCGGGGTGAGCGCCTCGACGGTGACGTGCAGTGTCCGGCCTGACTTCTTCTGGTGCCAGACGCCCGCGACGATGCCGTCGACGAGCAGCAGCGGATAGTTGCCGGCCTGCCCACGGGCGGTCGCCCGGGTGAAGGCCTTGCCGGGGAAGAGCAGCTCCCTCGGGTAGCTGCCGACGCCGTACGCATCGAAGTACGGCAGCAGCCGCACACCCTCGGCGCGGTCGTCCGGGAAGTCACCGTCACCCGGGGCATACCAAACCGTATGGTCTGCCAGCTCTGCGCGCGGCAGGTCGTCGAAGTACGGCTTGACGAAGGTCGGCGTGGTTTTGAGCCAGCGGGCGAACTGCTGCGGGGTCGCGGGTCCGTAGAAGTATAGGTAGCGATGCAGGAGTTCGGTGAGGGCCTTCTCCGCGGGCATCGGCTCGAACGGGCGGAGGCGGTGCGGGTTCGCGTATGTCATCAGCCGGCCGCGCATCGGCCCGTGGCAGAGGACACCCGCGTTGGCCGCGACCGAAGTCGCCTGCCGCCACCGTGCCCAGGCGCCCTGGAAGGCGGGGATCGTGGGCTCCCGGGCCCAGGCGCCGGTCCGCCGTACGACCTCTTCGGTCAGCTCGTCGACGGTGAGGTCATCGTGCGCGAGCGCATCGCCGATCGCGACGATGACCTGGTCGATCTCGTCCGGGGACATCCTGATCGGATCCGGTTGGCTGCCGACCGACGGCAGGGCAGATAACGCGCCGGTCCACATCGGCAGGTCGTCTAGCGGCAGCAGATGTACGGTCCCCCGCGGCCCGAACGTCTTCACCAGCTCCTCGTCCTCCTGGATCGTCCGCCGAGTCGCCCCGGCGACGCGGATCGCCACCGACAGCTCCCCCGCCGTCGCGATCTGCGCGTGCGCGCCGCACATCGCCCGTACGGCGTCGACCGGCGTACCGAACGGCTCCATCAGACCGTGCCGGCGCATCCGCCGGGCAACGACCGCTTCCCAGGTGATCTCCATGCCGACGACCCTAGGCGCCGAAGCGGACAACTCCTGACCTCTATGCGCCATCAAATCCCGAGCCGTTTCCGGTGAGTTGCGGCAAGCTGACGCCCATGACCACGACTATCCGGACGGCGACCACCGACGCCGACTACGAAGCCTGGCGAGCGGTGCGGATCGCGGTCCTGCCGTACGAGCGCTGCCCCACCGTCGCCGAGATGCGCGATCTCGATCGCCCGGGCCGGCTGCTGGTGCTGGCAGAGCTCGACGGCGAGGTCGTCGGCAGCGGGCTGGCAGATCGTTCTGGCGACGGTACGCGAGCCTCGTTGATGCCGCGGGTCCACCCGGATCACCGCCGGCGCGGAGTGGGCACCGCTCTGCTCCGGGTTCTCGCCGACCACGGCGTTGCCCAGGGGTTCGACACGGCGGGGACCAGTGTCGACGACGACGAGGCCAGGCTGTTCGCCGAGCGGTTCGGCTTCCAGGAAGCGAATCGGGAGGTCGAACAAGTCCGGCAGATCGGGGACGAGCCGTGGCCGACCTCGCCGACGGAGTACGAGATCGTCTCGGTCGCCGAACGCCCGGAGCTGTGGCCGGCGGCCTATCACCAGGTCGCGGTGCCGACGATCCCGGACATGGACCACTCGGTCGCGCTGAAGGTCTCGGCGGAGGAGTGGGAGAAAGAGTGGATCAACGACCTGGCCGCCATGTTCGTGGCGGTCGCCGATGGGCAGCCGATCGGCGTGGCCGGTCTGAAGCTCGACTCGGATCGTCCCGAGCGCGCGGAGGTCGGGTACACCGCCGTACGCCGGGAGTGGCGCGGCAAGTCGGTCGCGTCGACCCTCAAACGGACCAGCATGGCGTGGGCCGCCGACCACGGAATCACCGAGATCTACACCTGGACGCAGCGCGGCAACGAGTCGATGCGCCGCCTGAACGAGCACCTCGGCTTCACCTACGGCATCGTCAGCCTCACGATGCGGGCACCGCTGCCGTTGCCGGACTAGACCCAGTGGGTGGCGACCAGGTTCCAGATGACGCCGGCGAGGGCGTCCTTGCTGCCGGACGGGACCGGTAGGGCGTTGCCTTCGCGGTCGAGGATGACTGCCTCGTTGACGTCGCTGCCGAAGACCTTGCCGCCGGAGACGTCGTTGATGACGAGCAGGTCGCAGCCCTTGCGCTCCAGCTTGGCCCGGCCGAGCTCGAGCACGGTGTGGTCGGCGTCGCCGGTCTCCGCGGCGAAGCCGACGATCACCTGGCCGGCGCGGGCACGGTCGTGCGAGATGGTGTGCAGGATGTCCGGGTTCTGCACCAGGTTGACGGCGGGCACGGCGCCGTCCGCGGTCTTCTTGATCTTGTGCTCGACCACGTCCAGCGGCCGGAAGTCGGCGACGGCCGCGGCCATCACGATCGCGTCGGCATCGGCGGCACGGCCGGTGATCTCGTCGTACAGATCGCGCGCCGAGACGACCGGGACCACCTGTACTCCGGCCGGGTCGGGCAGCTCGGAGTTGGCCGCGACCAGCGTGACCTTGGCGCCGCGGGCAGCGGCGATCCGGGCGAGCGCATAGCCCTGCTTGCCGGACGACGAGTTGCCGAGGAACCGGACCGGGTCGAGGTGTTCCCGCGTGCCGCCCGCGCTGACCAGCACGTGCTTGCCGGTCAGGTCGGCGACCGATTGCCCGGCGGCGCGGGCGGCCTCGTCGGCGAGCATCAGCTGGCTGATCGCGAAGATCTCCGACGGCTCCGGGAGCCGTCCGCGGCCGGTATCGGCGCCGGTCAGCCGGCCGACAGCCGGCTCGAGGACCGTGATCCCGCGCGACCGCAGGGTCGCGACGTTCGCCTGGGTGGCCGGGTGTTCCCACATCTCGGTGTGCATCGCGGCCGCGAACAGGATCGGGCAGCGCGCTGTGAGCAGGGTGTTCGTCAGTAGGTCGTCGGCCAGCCCGTGGGCGGCCTTGGCGATCAGGTTCGCAGTCGCGGGCGCAACGACGACCAGTTCGGCGGCCTTGCCGATCCGGACGTGCGGCACTTCCTCGACGTGGTCGAAGGGGTCTGCGGTCACAGGCTGCCCGGACAGCGCCGCCCAGGTCGCCGCGCCGACGAACTCCAGCGCGGCCGCCGTCGGCACCACCCGCACGCTGTGCCCGGACTCGGTCAGCCGCCGGAGCAGATCGCAGACCTTGTACGCCGCGATGCCGCCGCCGACGCCCAGCACCACGTTCGGCTTGTGCTTGGGTACGACAGAGGCCCCCGGGACGGCGTTGGTCCCAGGGGTTTGCACTTCACCGGATCCGGACATCAGCTGACCCCGTTCCCGGTCGTCATTGCGAGTGGGTTACTCGGACTTCTCCGCGGCAGCGGCTTCCGCCTCGGCCTCGGGGTCGATGTCGGTGCAGGTCAGCACGCCCTCGTTGATCTCGCGCATGGCGATCGAAAGCGGCTTCTCCTGGACGTGCGTCTCGACCAGCGGTCCGACGTACTCCAGCAGGCCCTCGCCGAGCTGTGAGTAGTAGGCGTTGATCTGCCGCGCGCGCTTGGCCGAGTACAGCACCAGCTTGTACTTCGAGTCGGTGCGGGTGAGCAGGTCGTCGATCGGCGGCGAGGTGATGCCGATGGCGACGGGCTGGTTGCCAGACAAAGTCAGCTCTTTCCAGAGATGGAGGGTGATCGAATCAACTTTACCAACTGATCGGCAGCCTCCCGAACCGAGGCGTTCACGATCGTCACGTCGAACTCCTTCTCGGCCGCCAGTTCCAGTACGGCGGTCTCGAGCCGGCGCTCGCGTTCTTCCTTGGTCTCGGTGCCCCGGCCGACCAGACGGCGTACCAGCTCGTCCCAGGTCGGGGGCGCCAGGAACACGAACTGTGCCTCCGGCATCGTCTCGCGGACCTGACGGGCGCCCTGCAGGTCGATCTCCAGCAGGGCCGGCCGGCCCGCGGCGAGTTTGTCGAGCACGGGCTGCTTCGGAGTCCCGTAGCGGGCCGCCTTGTGCACGACCGCCCACTCCAGCAGCTCACCGTCCGCGATCATCCGGTCGAACTCCGTGTCGGAGACGAACAGGTAGTGCACGCCGTGCACCTCGTTCGGCCGGGGTTTGCGGGTGGTCGCCGAGACCGAGATCCAGATGTCGGGGTACCGCTCGCGGATCTCCGCCGCGACCGTCCCCTTCCCCACGGCAGTGGGCCCGGCCAGCACGGTCAACCGCGCCGGGCCGGGAGCAGCGGCCATCGGCTCGTTCGCAACATTGTCAGGGTGCGTGGTCATCGTCACACCAGTGTCCAACGAGCCGGGATGGATTTCGGTCTGGCTCACACTGAATCACCCAGTGTCACTCGGCGAATTCGCGCTCGAGCGCGGCGATCTGGTTGGAGCCGAGGCCGCGCACCCGCCGCGTCTCCGAGATCCCCGCCCGCTCCATGATCTGCTGGGCGCGGACCTTGCCGACGCCCGGGATGCACTGCAGCAGTTGGCTCACCCGCATCTTGCCGATGACCTCGTTCGTCTGCCCCTCGTGGAGCACCTCCGTCGGAGACGCTCCCGAGTGCCGGATCCGGTTCTTGATCTCGGCTCGTTCACGCCGCGCCGCCGCGGCCTTGTCCAGGGCAGCCGCACGCTGCTCCGGGGTCAAAGAAGGAAGTGGCACCGTTTCACCTGTCCCGTTGTATGGCTTCGCAAGGGAACCTAACACGGGTGCAGCCCGCGATCAGGGCGTGGTTGCCTGAGTCGCGGATGAGCGCGCGGATTGGAACGATCAGTTGATCAATTCATCGCGGGAAGGTCGACCTTGCAGCTGTCCTTGGCCTGGCTGCTGATGTTCTTGTACGCCGTCATCACCGCGCCGGTCTCCTTGCTCAGCTTCGCGAGCTCGACCCGGTCCGAGCCGGCCTTCTTGGCCTTCTCCGCGAACGTCACGACGACACCCCAGTCGTCCTTGACGTCCTTGGGTGCGGACTCCTGGAGCTTCTTCGCCTCGTCCAGGATCTTCACGTAGTCGACCGGCTTCTGCGGATCGACGTCGACGGCCTTCGCGGCGTACTTGGCGAGGTCGACGCAGTACGCCTGCTCGTCGGTGCAGGCGGTCAGCAGACCTGCGGTGGCAGTCAGAGTCGCAACGATGGCGAGAACACGCTTCACGGCTTCATCCTCGGGGGTCGGGAGGTCGTGTGCGACCGACGCTACCGGGAGTCACCAAACGATCGGAAACGAATACGTTCCGCTGCTGCTCCGTGGCGCCGGCGGGACGGCGATGCGACGCCGCCCGGCCGGCACCGCGGGCGTCAGTTGGCGTTACCCGCGCCCGGGAGGTCGATCTTGCAGCTGTCCTTGGCCTGCTTGGTGATCGCCGTCATGGCGGGCTGGATCTTGTCGCCGTCGGCCTTGGCGAGCTCGAGCAGCTTGTTCGTGTCGCCGTTCGCGTCCTGCGCCTTCTCGGCGTAGTCGATGACGACCTTCCAGTCGTCCTTCAGGTCGTCCGGCGCCGACTTCGACACCTTCTTGGCCTGGTCCAGCATCTTGCCGACCGCGTCGGCGTTCTTGATGTCGAGGTCCTTCGAGGAGTCGACGTAGCCCTTGAGGTTGTCGCAGTAGTTGCCACCCGAGCATGCCGTCAGGGTGCCAACACTCATCGTCACAACGGCCGCGAGGGCTGCCAGCTTCCGCATCCTGTTCCTTCACTGAGTCGTGCGGGAAGACCGTGGCTCCCCGTCCGCCGACACCTTTCCGAACGCCGGGGTCACCGCGAGCTCCGGCACGCCGTGAACAAGATCGCACGGCTCGACTGGAACCGGGTTGTGATGTGCCGCGTCGTCACGGCCGCCGAACGAGATCGCGACCGCGTTCGCCCCGACGATCACCAGGATCGCTGCCCAGTCGAGGATCGCCAGCCTCTGATGGAGAACCACCAGGCCGACCATTGCCGCGAGCACCGGATTCACACTCATGAAGACGCCGAAGAACTGCGCAGGCACCCGCCGCAACGTCAACAGATCAACGAGAAACGGTACGGCGGACGACAGCACGCCCGCCACCAGCGCGTACGACACCGCGGCGAGCGTCGCCGGATGGTGCAGCAGGACGACCACGCCGACCGGAACGTAGGCGAGTCCGGACAATCCGGCCGCGACGGCCGAACCCGTTGCCCCCGGCAACTCTCGGCCGACCTTGCGGTTGAGGAGGATGTAGAAGGCCCAGCACATCGCGGCAAGCAGACCCAGCCCGATCCCCAGGTAGTCAGTTGTCGCCTGCGGCCTGGCCAGCAGCACCACCGCCGGCGCGGCTACCAACGCGCACACCAGGTCGAGCAAACGCCGCGAGCCCAGCAACGCAACTGCTAGCGGGCCCAAGAACTCGAGGGTGACGGCCAGGCCCAGTCCGACCCGGTCGATGGCGGTGTAGAGGGACAGGTTCATGACCGCGAAGACCATCGCCAGGCCGATCACCGGGCGCCATTGGCGGGCGGTGATGGACCGCAGGCGCGGGCGACCGACGGCGAGCAGGACGATCGCGGCGACCCATTGCCGGATCGCCACCACGCCCGCCGGACCGATCACCGGGAACGCGAGCGCCGCCACCGACGCACCGACCTGCGTCGACAGCCCGCTCCCGAGCATCATCGCCACTCCGACCAACCGTTCTCGCCTCACACTGACGAGAGTCGTCCTGTCAGCGCCCGCCACAAAATGCGAGCGCGCGGCGATCTATACGCTGGAGTCATGGATCTCGAGCTGCGGCACCTGCGCTGCCTGGTCGCGATCGTCGACAACGGGACGTTCACCGACGCGGCGATCGAGCTCGGGATCTCCCAGGCCGCCGTGTCACGGAGCCTGCTGGCTCTCGAGCAGCGGCTCGGCGTACGCCTGCTGCACCGGACCAGCCGGTCGATCACGCCGACGACCGCGGGTATCCAGGTGCTCGCACGCGCTCGGCAGGTGCTGGCCGAGGTCGAGGTGCTGGTGAGTGAGGCGACCAGCGGCCACACCCGGCTCCGGGTCGGGCATGCGTGGTCGGCGTTCGGTAGGCATACGACGGAGTTCCAGCGCCGCTGGGCTGCCGCGCACCCCGAGATCGAGCTGCAGCTGATCCGCACGAACACCGGCACCGGCGGCCTGACCGAGGGGCTGTGCGATCTGGCCGTGATCCGGAGCCACCTCGACCTGAGCAGGTTCGGGCACGTGCTGCTGACCCAGGAGCCGCGGTACGCCGTCCTGCCCGCCGACGACGCACTGGCGCGCAAACGATCGCTCACGCTCGCGCAGATCGCCGACCGGACGATCGTGATCGACCGCCGTACCGGGAGCACCACGATCGACCTCTGGCCGGAGGACGCGCGACCGCGGATCGAGCTGACCCACGACGTCGACGACTGGCTCGCCGCCATCGCGTCCGGCCGCTGCATCGGCGTGACGCCGCAGGCCACGACCACGCAGTACCGGCGGGACGGTGTCGTCTATCGCCCGCTGCGTGACGCGCCACCGGTCGACGTACACCTGATCTGGCACCGCGAGGACCCACATCCAGCCACCCAGGCGGCCGTAGGGCTCCTCACGACGCTCTACAAGGAATCCACCGCCTGACGGCGATCCCGGGCCTTCCACAGCAGGTTGCGAATCTCGTCGAGTCCACCAACCGGCCACCGCTCGGCGACCTGCCGCACCTCGGGGTCCCGGATGCCGTCCCACAGAGCGCCGATGAAGTCACCCCACACGACCTTGAACGGCCGGCCGACCAGATGCTCGACCCCGAGCTCGACCGGCTCGGTGATGCCGAGCCGGTTGTGCAACTCCCCCACAGCCCGGTACGCCGCTCCGAGCGCCTCCTCACGCTCCTGCCAGCTCGACGTCTGCAGCACGGTACGCAGCAGCGGCCCGATCGACGGACCGCACGACAACCGGCTGAACGCAGTACCGAACCACTTCGAGTACGGCGCGTACTGCCGCTCGAGCAGGAAGCACAACCGCATCAGGTTCCACACGAGCTGCGAACCGATCACCGCCGAGCCGAGCTCGTCACCGACGTACCCCGAACGCCCGACCAGGTTCATCTCCGGATGCACGCGCCACCAGGCGGTGATCATCAGGTACCGCCAGACGTCGTCGGGGTAGTACACCAATCGATCGCGCACGGCCTGAAGACCGAGCTCGTCGTGAAACACGCCACCCGTCGTCATCTGCAGCAGGATCGACTCGGGGAAGGTCAGCCAGTCCCGGATCGTCAACTCGGCGTCGGGGTCGAAGGTCAGTTGGTCCAGGAAGTACCTGCGGATCGTGTGGACCTCGACCAGTGCCGTCCGTCCCTCGAAGGTCTGCGGGACCTGCAGGTGGAGCTCCACGCCTTCAGGTACGAACACCAGCGCGCGAGCCTCGCAGTTGTGGTCGGTCGACATCTCGTCGTCGTACCCGAGCACCTCCGAGCCGCGCCCCAGCAGCGCGGCGCTGTGCGGCAGGTCGATGGCCTGCCGCACCACGTCGTCGTAGAACCGACTGCACAACTCCAGCCCTGCACCCATCCGAGGAGGGTAGCGCCGATCAGTAGCCCAGGACTGTCCGATAGGCGTCGTTGGCGCGGTCGGCGGCGGACTGTAGGCCGGTGGGGCCGGCTCCGAGGATCTCGCGGGAGCTGGAGGGTACGACGTTGCGGACCGCGGTGCCGAAGACCTTCGTCAAGCCCTCGGCCGTGCCGCCCTGGGCGCCGAGGCCGGGGGCGAGCAGCGGGCCGTTGATGTCGAGGTTCTCGTTGGTGGAACTGATGGTCGCGCCAACGACTGCACCGAACGAGCCGAGGCCGTCGGAGTCGGCGTTCAACCCGCGCAGGCCGTCGAGCACTGCGCCGGCGACGGTCGGGCCGTCGGCGGTGCGGGCCGTTTGGAACTGCGGACCTTCCGGGTTCGATGTCAGGGCCAGCACGAACAACCCGGCGCCGGACTCGCGCGCCACGTCGATGGCCGGCTGCAGCGAACCGAAGCCGAGGTACGGGCTGACCGTCAGCGCGTCGCACGCCAGCGGACCCTTCTCGGCCAGGTACGCCGCCGCGTACCCGCCCATCGTGCTGCCGATGTCACCGCGCTTCGCGTCGATGATCACCAGCGCACCGGCGTCCCGCAGCCGGATCGTGGCCTGCTCGAGTACGGCGATGCCGGCCGACCCGAACCGCTCGAAGAACGCGGACTGCGGCTTGAACACCGCGACCCGGTCCGCGAGCGCGTCGACGACGCCGTACGTGAACGAGGCCAGGCCCTCGGCGGTGTCCGGCAGACCCCACGAATCCAGCAGGTGCTGGTGCGGGTCGATGCCGACGCAGAGTGGTCCGCGGGCATCCATGGCGGCCCGCAGCCGCGTCCCGAAAGGCTGGTTGCGCATCTCGCTCTCCAAGATTTCGTTGCTCACGGCAAGCTCCTGTTGATCTTCCGGATCAGACCGGGGCCTCGGTAGATCAGGCCGGTGTAGACCTGGACGAGACTCGCGCCGGCGTCGAAGAGGCGGGTCGCGTCGGACGGTTCGACGATCCCTCCGACTCCGATGATCGGCAGCGCTCCCCCGGTCTCGTTGTGGATATGGGCGACGGTCTTCGCTGCGATCTCGCCGAGCGGACGGCCGGACAGACCGCCGGTCTCGCCGGACAGCGGGTCGGACTCGACGCCGGGGCGGGTGATGGTGGTGTTGGTGGCGATGATGCCGGCGACGCCGACGTCGGTGCAGACCTGGAGCAGTTCGTCGATCGCCGACGTGGTGAGGTCCGGCGCGATCTTCACCAGGATCGGTTTCGGCGTCAGCCCGGCGACGGTCAGGCCGGCTGCCTCGGTGTGCAGGGCGGTCAGCAGCTCCCGGAGATGGCCCGCGTCCTGCAGTGCGCGCAGTCCGGGGGTGTTCGGCGAGGAGACGTTGACCGCGAAGTAGTCGCCGTAGCGGTAGAGGCGGCGGAGGGAGGCCACGTAGTCCTCGACCGCCTCTTCGAGCGGGGTGACCTTCGACTTGCCGATCGAGACGCCGAGCGGATAGCCGAGCGGGCCATAAGCCTTGAGCCGGGCGGCCAGGGCCTCCGAGCCGAGGTTGTTGAAGCCCATCCGGTTGATGACCGCTTCGTGCTCGACCAACCGGAACAACCGCGGCCGAGGGTTCCCGGGCTGCGGGTGCGCGGTGACCGTGCCGACCTCGACGAAACCGAACCCGATCGCCGGCCAGGCGCGCAGCGCGATCCCGCTCTTGTCCATACCCGCCGCCAGCCCGACCGGCGACGGGAACCGGACCCCGAAGACCGTGCGGGCCGAGGCCGCACGACCGCCTTGCCCCGGGACCCCGAACAAGCGGGCCCCGGCCGCGGCAGCGCCCGGGATGCGCCCGAGGAGGCGCATCCCGTTCAGTGTCTGGTCGTGTGCGGTCTCCGCGTCGCCCTTGCCCAGGCGATACAGGACCGGCCGCACGACCTTCCTATACACCGTGGATCCTCGGCACCCAGTCCTGCAGCGACCGTACGCCGATGTCCCCCGCCCGCTGCGCCTCGATGCCCTGTACGGCGGCCGCCAGCCCCTGCACCGTGGTGATGCACGGGATGTTCCGCGCCACCGCCGCACTGCGGATCTCGTAGCCGTCCAACCGCGGCGAACCGCCCTGCGTGATCCCGATCGGGGTGTTGACGATCAGGTTCAGCTCGCCGTCCTGGACCATCTGCACGATCGTCGGCTCGCCGTTCGGGCCGGGGCCCTGGCTGCTCTTGCGGACCGTGACCGCTTCGACCCCGTTGCGCCGCAGGACGTCCGCCGTACCTTCGGTCGCGTAGATCTGGAAGCCGAGATCCGCCAGCCGCTTGACCGGGAAGATCATGTGCCGCTTGTCCCGGTTCGCGACCGAGACGAACACCTTGCCGTCGATCGGCAGCGGCTGCGACGCACCCGCCTGCGACTTCGCGAACGCCGTACCGAAGGTGTCGTCGATGCCCATCACCTCGCCGGTGGACTTCATCTCCGGCCCGAGCACGGTGTCGACCGACGAGCCGTCGATGGTCCGGAACCGGTTGAACGGCATCACGGCTTCCTTCACCGCGATCGGCGTCGTCGTCGGCAGCGTGCCGCCGTCACCGGTGGCCGGCAGCAACCCCTCGGTCCGCAGCTCGGCGATCGTTGCCCCGAGCATCACCCGGGCCGCGGCCTTGGCCAGCGGTGTCGCGGTCGCCTTCGACACGAACGGCACGGTCCGCGAGGCCCGCGGGTTCGCCTCCAGTACGTAGAGGACGTCGCCGGCCAGCGCGTACTGGATGTTGATCAGCCCGCGTACGCCGACCCCGCGCGCGATCGCCTCGGTCGACGTCCGGAGCTTCTCGATGTCCGCGTTCCCGAGCGTGATCGGCGGCAGCGCGCAGGACGAGTCGCCGGAGTGGACCCCGGCCTCCTCGATGTGCTCCATCACGCCGCCGAGGAACAGCTCGTTCCCGTCGTACAACCCGTCCACGTCGATCTCGACCGCGTCGTCCAGGAACCGGTCGATCAGCACCGGGTGCTCGAAAGCATTCCCGCCGCCGAGCCGCTCCAGTGCAGCCGACAGCTCGGCCGCGCTGTAGACGATCTCCATCCCGCGTCCACCCAGCACGTACGACGGCCGCACCAGGACCGGGAACCCGATCTCCTCGGCCACCGCCTGCGCCTCGTCGGCGGACAGCGCCGTACCGTGCTTCGGCGCCGGCAGCTGTGCCTCCGCGAGCACCTTCCCGAACGCGCCCCGCTCCTCGGCCAGGTGAATGGCCTCCGGCGACGTCCCGACGATCGGTACGCCGGCATCCGCGAGCCGCTGCGCCAACCCCAGCGGCGTCTGGCCGCCGAGCTGCACGATCACGCCGGCGACCGGGCCGGCCTGCTGCTCGGCGTACACGATCTCGAGCACGTCCTCGCAGGTGAGCGGCTCGAAGTACAGCCGGTCGGAGGTGTCGTAGTCGGTCGAGACCGTCTCCGGGTTGCAGTTCACCATCACCGTGCAGTAGCCGGCCTCGCGCAGCGCCATCGACGCGTGCACGCAGGAGTAGTCGAACTCGATCCCCTGGCCGATCCGGTTCGGCCCCGAGCCCAGGATCAGCACGGCCGGAGTCTCGCGCGGTGCGACCTCGCTCTCCTCGTCGTACGACGAGTAGTGGTACGGCGTCTCGGCCTTGAACTCGGCCGCACAGGTGTCGACCGTCTTGTAGACCGGCCGGATCCCGAGCGCCTGCCGGACACCACGTACGACGTCCTCGGTCAGCCCGCGGATCTCGGCCAGCTGCAGGTCCGAGAACCCGTGCCGCTTGGCCAGCTTGATGACCTCAGGCGTGAGCCGCGGTGCGGCGGCCACCTGCAGCGCGGTCTCGTGCAGCAGGTACAGCTGGTCCACGAACCACGGGTCGATCTTGGTCGCGTCGAAGATCTCGTCCGGCGTCGCACCCGCCCGGATCGCATCCATGATGATCCGCAGCCGTCCGTCCTGCGGCGTCTTGATTGCCTCCAGCAACGGCTCCAGCTCGCTCGCCGGATGGCCGGCCCAGGAGAACCGGGCCTCCGGCTTCTCCAGCGACCGCAGCGCCTTCTGCAGCGCCTCGGTGTAGTTGCGGCCGATCGCCATCGCCTCGCCGACGCTCTTCATGTGCGTGGTCAGCGTGGCGTCCGCGGCCGGGAACTTCTCGAACGCGAACCGCGGTACCTTCACCACCACGTAGTCCAGCGTGGGCTCGAAGCTGGCCGGCGTCTGCTTGGTGATGTCGTTCGGGATCTCGTCCAGCGTGTAGCCGATGGCGACCTTCGCGGCGATCTTCGCGATCGGGAAGCCGGTCGCCTTCGAGGCCAGTGCGGACGACCGCGAGACCCGCGGGTTCATCTCGATCACGATCAGCCGGCCGTCGGCCGGGTTCACCGCGAACTGGATGTTGCAGCCGCCGGTGTCGACGCCGACCTCGCGGATGATGCCGATGGCAAGGTCTCGCATGACCTGGTACTCGCGGTCGGTCAGCGTCATCGCCGGCGCGACCGTGACCGAGTCGCCGGTGTGCACGCCCATCGGGTCGACGTTCTCGATCGAGCAGATGATCACGACGTTGTCGGCCTTGTCGCGCATCACCTCCAGCTCGTACTCCTTCCAGCCGAGGATCGACTCCTCGATCAGGACCTCGGTCGTCGGCGAGGCGTGCAGCCCGGCGCCGGCGATCCGGCGCAGGTCGGCCTCGTCGTACGCCATCCCGGAGCCGACGCCGCCCATCGTGAACGACGGCCGCACGACCAGCGGGTACCCGAGCTGGTCCGCGGCACCCATCACGTCGTCGAGCGTGTGGCAGATCACCGACCGCGCGGTCTCCGCACCGAGCTTCTCGACGATGTGCTTGAACGACTCCCGGTTCTCGCCGCGCTGGATCGCGTCGACGGACGCGCCGATCAGCTCCACGCCGTACTTCTCGAGTACGCCGTTCTCGTGCAGGGCGATCGCCGCGTTCAGCGCGGTCTGGCCGCCGAGGGTGGCGAGCAGCGCGTTCGGGCGCTCCTTCTCGATCACCTTCTCGACGAACTCCGGCGTGATCGGCTCGACGTACGTGGCGTCGGCGAACTCCGGGTCGGTCATGATCGTGGCCGGGTTCGAGTTCACCAGGACGACCCGGAAGCCCTCCTCGCGCAGCACCCGGCAGGCCTGCGTGCCGGAGTAGTCGAACTCGCAGGCCTGACCGATCACGATCGGGCCGGAGCCGATCACCAGCACCGACTCGATATCTGTACGCCGCGGCATCAGGCCCTCCCCTCCATCAACTCAACGAACCGGTCGAACAGGTACGCCGAGTCGTGCGGACCGGCCGCCGCCTCGGGGTGGTACTGCACCGAGAAGGCCAGCACCCGGCCGTCGCGGCCGGTCAGCCTGAGCCCCTCGACCACGTTGTCGTTCAACGACACGTGCGACACCTCGGCCGTGCCGTACGGCGTCTCCACCGTCTCCTCGATCGGCGCGTCCACGGCGAAGCCGTGGTTCTGCGCGGTGATCTCGACCTTCCCGGTCGCCCGGTCGAGCACCGGCTGGTTGATCCCGCGGTGCCCGTACTTCAGCTTGAACGTCCCGAGTCCGAGCGCGCGCCCGAACACCTGGTTGCCGAAGCAGATCCCGAAGTACGGCTTGCCCCGCTGCAGCAGCTCCTTGAGGAGCGTGGTCGGGTGCTCGGTGGTCTCCGGGTCGCCCGGGCCGTTGCTCATGAAGATGCCGTCCGGGTTGACGGCGAGGACCTCGTCCAGCGATGCGGTCGCCGGCATCACGTGGACCTCGATGCCACGCTCGGCCATCCGCTTCGGTGTCATCGACTTGATCCCGAGGTCGAGCGCGACCACGGTGAAGCGGCGCTCGCCGACAGCGGGTACGACGTATGTCTCGGCGGTGGTGACCTCGTCGGCGAGGTCCGCGCCCACCATCGGCGCCTGCTGCAGCACCTTCTCCAGCAGCGCGGACGGGTCGAGGATCTCGGTGGAGATGCCCGCCCGCATCGCGCCGCGCTCACGCAGGTGGCGGGTCAGTGCGCGGGTGTCGATGCCGGAGATCCCGACGATCCCCTGGCTCTTCAGCTGGTCGTCGAGAGACCGCTTCGCGCGCCAGTTCGACGGCACGCGGGCCGGGTCGCGGACGACGTACCCGGCGACCCAGATCCGCTCCGACTCGTCGTCCTCGTCGTTGATCCCGGTGTTGCCGATGTGCGGCGCGGTCTGGGTGACGATCTGCCGGTGGTACGACGGGTCGGTCAGCGTCTCCTGGTACCCGGTCATGCCGGTGGTGAACACCGCCTCGCCGTACGTCTCGCCGGTCGCCCCGTACGACGTGCCGGCGAACGACCGGCCGTCCTCGAGGACCAGTAGCGCGGGCTGGCTCATCTTTGCTCGGCTCCGATCAGTGTTGCGATGGATTCGGTCAGGGCGGCGGTGTCGGCCTTGCGACGCGGGCGGAACCCGGTGTCGAGCTCGCGGCCGTCGTGCGTCCAGGTGACCACGACCAGGCCGGACTTCTCCGCGGTCACCTTGCCGGCGATCCCGCGGTCGGTCCGTACGCCGGTCAGCTGGTCGACGGGGATGAACACATCTGTCGCGCCCTGCCGGTGGAAGATCAGGCCGGCCTCACTGACGGCCAGGTCCGCGATACTGCGGACTCCCAGTTCGTGCACGGCGATCCGGTCCATCCAGTCGCCGGCACTCGTGGTTGCGACGTACACCCCTTCTACGCCGCGAAGCTTGTCCGCCGGCGCCGCGGGCAGCGGCGCCAGGTCGGACTGCCGGGACTGGCGGTTCCGCCAGCCCCGGTACATGCCGAAGTAGCCAGCCGCCAGCACCAGCAGCGTGCCGAGAATGCCCAGGAAGGCCTTCACCGGGTCAGCTCACCGTCCAGCACGACCGGCGTACCGCGGAGGAACGTCGCGACCACCTTGCCCGGCAGCGTCATCCCCTCGAACGGCGTGTTCCGCGACAGCGACACCGACTCGTCCGGTACTACGGTCCGCTCGACGCGCGGGTCGTACAGGACGACGTTCGCCGGCGCACCGACCTCCAGCGGGCGGCCGTGCTCCGAGATCTGCCCGATCGCGGAAGGCCGGTAGCTCATCCGGTCGGCGACGTCGGACCAGGTCAGCAGCTTGGTGTCGATCATCGCGTGCTGTACGACGCTGAGCGCCGTCTCCAGCCCGGTCATGCCGAACGCGGCCGCACTCCACTCGCAGTCCTTGTCCTCCACGGGGTGCGGCGCGTGGTCGGTGGCGACGATGTCGATCGTCCCGTCGGCCAGGCCCTCGCGGACCGCCTCGACGTCCTCCTTGGTACGCAGCGGCGGGTTCACCTTGTACACCGGGTTGTAGGAGGCGGCCAGGTCCTCGGTCAGCAGCAGGTGGTGCGGCGTGACCTCGGCGGTGACCTCCAGCCCGCGGCGCTTGGCGGCGCGGACGATCTCCACCGAGCCCTTGGTCGACAGGTGGCAGATGTGCAGCTTCGATCCGACGTGCGCGTTGAGCAGGATGTCCCGGGCGATGATCGCCTCCTCGGCGACACTCGGCCAGCCGGTCAGCCCGAGTACGCCGGACAGCGCGCCCTCGTTCATCTGCGCGCCCTGGGTCAGCCGCGGCTCCTGCGCGTGCTGGGCGATCACCCCGTCGAACGCCTTCACGTACTCGAGCGCGCGCCGCATCAGCGCGGCGTCCCAGACGCAGTCGCCGTCGTCGGAGAACACCCGGACGCGGGCTGCCGAGTCCGCCATCGCGCCGAGCTCCGCGAGCTGCGTGCCCTTCCGGCCGACGGTGACCGCGCCGATCGGGTACACATCGGCGTACCCGGCGTCGCGGCCGAGGCGCCAGACCTGCTCGACGACGCCGGCGGTGTCGGCGACGGGGTCGGTGTTGGCCATCGCGAACACCGCGGTGAAGCCGCCAACGGCCGCGGCCCGGGTGCCGGTCAGCACGGTCTCGGCGTCCTCCCGGCCCGGCTCGCGCAGGTGCGTGTGCAGGTCGACCAGACCCGGCAGCGCGACCAGGCCCTGCGCGTCGATGGTCTGTACGTCGGCCGGCGCGTCGAGGTTGGTGCCGACAGCAACGATCTCGCCGTTGTCGATCAGCAGATCCGCCACCTCACCGCCGACGATGCTCGCTCCGGTGATCAGGTACGCGGTCATGCTGTGGTCTCCTCTTCGTTGCTTCCAGATAGCAGCAGGTACAGGACGGCCATGCGGATCGCCACGCCGTTCGTGACCTGCTCGACGATCACCGAGCGGGTCGAGTCGGCGACCTCGGCGCTGATCTCCATCCCGCGGTTCATCGGGCCGGGGTGCAGCACGATCGCGTCGTCCGGCAGCTGCGCCATCCGGTACTTGTCCAGGCCGTACCGCCGGGTGTACTCGCGGGCGCTCGGGAAGAACGCGTCGTTCATCCGCTCCCGCTGCACCCGCAGCATCATCACCGCGTCGCTCTTCGCCAGCGCACCGTCCAGGTCGTACGACGTCGCGCACGGCCAGCTCGTCATGTCGACGGGCAGCAGCGTCGGCGGCGCGACCACGGTCACCTCGGCGCCGAGCGTCGCGAGCAGCAGCACGTTCGACCGGGCGACCCGCGAGTGCAGGACGTCGCCGACGATCGTGACTCGGCGCCCGTCGAGCGAGCCGAGGTGGCGGCGCATCGTGAACGCGTCGAGCAGCGCCTGGGTCGGGTGCTCGTGGGTCCCGTCACCGGCGTTCACCACCGAGCCGGTCATCCAGCCGGACTTCGCCAGCAGATGCGGCGCGCCGGACGAACCGTGCCGGCAGACCACACCGTCCGCACCCATCGCCTGCAGCGTCAGCGCGGTGTCCTTGAGGCTCTCGCCCTTGCTCACGCTCGAGCCCTTGGCGGAGAAGTTGATCACATCCGCCGACAGCCGCTTGGCGGCCGCCTCGAACGAGATCCGGGTCCGGGTCGAGTCCTCGAAGAACAGGTTCACCACGGTTCGCCCGCGCAGCGCGGGCAGCTTCTTGATCGGGCGGTCGGCCAGCGACCGCATCTCCTCGGCGGTGTCGAGGATCAGATTGGCCTCGTCGCGACTCAGGTCGCCGGCACTCAGCAGATGTTTCACTTCGCCCCCTTGTCGGCGATCAGCACAGCGTCCTCGCCGTCGAACTCGGTCAGGTGGACCGTGACCCGCTCCACCAGCGAGGTCGGCAGGTTCTTGCCGACGTAGTCGGCGCGGATCGGCAACTCGCGGTGGCCGCGGTCGACCAGCACGGCGAGCTGGACCGCACGCGGGCGGCCGATGTCGCCGAGCGCGTCGAGCGCCGCGCGGATCGTCCGGCCGGAGAACAGCACGTCGTCGACGAGTACGACGACCTTGCCGTCGATCCCGCCCGCGGGGATGTCGGTGTGTTCCAGGCCACGGGGTGGCTTCAGACCGATGTCGTCGCGGTACATGGTCACGTCGAGTGACCCCGTGGGTACGCTCTGCCCCTCAACCGCCTGGATCCGGGCGGAGACGCGCTGGGCCAGCGGGACACCGCGGGTGGGGATGCCGAGCAGGACGACCGGGTCGGCGCCGCGGTTCCGCTCGAGAATCTCGTGGGCGATCCGGGTCAGTGCCCGGGAAATGTCGGAAGCATCGAGGACCTCGCGGCTACTGCGTTCCAGCGGCTGCGCGACGTCCGGAGTCTCTGCACTCTGGGCAGGGCTCATCGCTACCGTTCCTCCTTTCCCGCCTCTCTGGACGGGTCTTTAAAGGACGTTCGGACCGCTTGACATGGTATCGGATGTGACACGCCGTCTTGACGCTGGCCTCGCACCCAGAATATTGTTACTCTGTGTAATCGAGGGGGGTTTCACCATCCGGCCCGTTCCCTGCGGGCCGGACATGACGAAACTAGTCGGAGGGAAGACCAGCGTGCCTAGCGAATACGCGAAGACACTGGGTGGCAAGCTACGCGCCATCCGCCAGCAGCAAGGGTTGTCGCTGCATGGTGTGGAAGAGAAGTCCAAGGGTCGCTGGAAGGCGGTCGTCGTCGGCTCTTACGAGCGTGGCGATCGAGCCGTCACGGTCCAGAAGCTCGCGGAGCTCGCCGATTTCTACGGCGTGCCGATCCGTGAACTGCTCCCTGGTTCCGCCAGCGCGGCCGCAGCTGCTGCCGCTCCGCCCCGGTTGATCCTCGACCTGGAGGCCCTGCAACACCTCGACGCGAGCGAGGCGGGTCCGCTGACGCGGTATGCCGCCACGATCCAGGCTCAGCGTGGGGACTACAACGGAAAGGTGCTGTCGATCCGGCAGGACGACATGCGGACGCTCGCCGTGATCTACGACGAGTCGCCGACGACGCTGACCGAGCGTTTCATCTCCTGGGGCGTGCTGAACCCGGAGGCGAAGGGTGAGGTCGAGGAATCGTCCGAGGCAGCCGGCGCCTGACGCATAGCGTCAATCGAAGGCACTAGACGGTCGGGGCTTGTAGCAGCTGGCCCGCGGCCGCCCGCCTTCTCCATCTGACCCAACAGAGCAGCACCAGCGGCAGGTACCACCTCACCAGCCGCGTACGGGGACGCATCGGCGGCCCGGGACCGTACCGAGACGGTCACCGGGCCAGATACAGAGAGGGACTCGGAGAGGGCTCGCCCCCCTCGTTCCTCAACCAGAATTTCCCAGCCGCAGGGCTTCTCAGACGCCCAGTGTCGGCTTCAGCTGCAGCAGTCTCGCCAGCAGCCCGTTCACGAAGACCGGCGACTCGTCCGTGGACAGATCGCGCGCCATCGCGACCGCTTCGCTCACCGCGACCACATCCGGGACCTGGTCGTCGAACAACAGCTCGTAGGCGCCGATCCGGAGGATGTTCCGGTCGACGGCCGGCATCCGGTCGAGCGTCCAGCCCACCGAATGCGTCTCGAGCAGGTCGTCGATCTGCTCGATGTGCTTCGCGACACCTTCGACCAGCGCCACGGTGAACTCGTTCACCGGCGGGTCGTTGTCGGCCACCCGGTCGGCCAGGGTGCCGCCGACCGGCAGCCCCCTGACCTCGGACTCGAACAGCACGTCCAGTGCGCGCTTGCGGGCCTTGCTACGGGCAGACATGTTCTGTTGTCAGCTCTCTCAGGGTCTGTCAGGGCCTCAGGAGGTGACGCGGCCGAGGTAGTCCCCGGTGCGGGTGTCCACCTTGACCTTCTCACCAGTGGTCAGGAACAACGGGACCTGGATGTCGTAGCCGGTCTCCAGCTTGGCCGGCTTGGTGCCGCCGCTGGAGCGGTCGCCCTGCAGACCGGGCTCGGTGTACTCCACCGTCAGCTCGACCGAGGCCGGCAGCTCGACGTACAGCGGGAGGTCGTCGTGCACGGCGACGATGGCGTCCTGGTTCTCCAGCAGGAAGTGGACGGCGTCGCCGACCACCTCAGGCTGCAGCTGCAGCTGGTCGTACGTCGACTTGTCCATGAACACGAACGCCGACCCGTCGTTGTACAGGTACGTCATGTCACGCTTGTCGACCGTGGCCACCTCGACCTTGACGTCGGCGTTGAAGGTCTTGTCCACCACCTTGCCGGACAGCACGTTCTTGAGCTTCGTCCGGACGATGGCGCCGCCCTTGCCCGGCTTGTGATGCTGGAACCACACGACGGACCACAGCTGTCCGTCCAGGTCGAGCACCATGCCGTTCTTGAGGTCGTTCGTCGTTGCCACGCGGGTATGCCCTTCGAATTCGATCAGCGGTCAGAGTGCGTCCGAGGCTCCAGCGCCGTAGCGAGCAGGTGCTCGGTGCGGTGCATCGGCGCGCGGGGGCGAAGGTCTCGATGCGGAGCATCGTGGCCTTTGCACCCGTGCGGCGAG